>NZ_CP013499.1:0-742499 GCF_001664325.1 Rhizobium sp. N621 | reverse complement strand
TCAGCTGAGCTTGGCGACAGATGGATCTTTTGCGCGCAGGATCGCCATCAGCATCGGGCCTAGCGCAAACTCACCTCGCTCGGCGCGCCGCGTGAGATCCCGGAGATAGCCGCCGGGGGAATGGATGCATCCTCCCCTCTGCAGGATGCAGGCGATGACGGTGGCGGTGTTTTCCGGTCCCATCACCGAGCACGCCTGCTCATAGGCCGAGGGGCTGACGCCGAGCATCCGGTGCACGACCACCGCCGCCGTCATCAGGTCCCGCCTACTGCCGATCGCGCCGCCCGGACCATAATCGGAAATGTCGGGGCAGGCCTGGAGAACCATGGTGAGCGGGAAGGATTTCGGTTTTTCGGCCCTCGGTCGGCCGGCAAAGCGCGGTCCCTCCCCGCCATTCGCTTGCGCTTGTAGCCTCTTATCGTCCGGCGTCGTTTTCGATCGATGACTTCGGTCGGCCTGCATCTCCGGCCTCGCCCCCTGCCCGGTTTCCAGGCCCGGTTCAAATTCAGATATGGATTCAGGGTTCGAATTCTGTATGTGGCGCTCAATCTGGGATTCACTGGCGCTCGGCATCTGCATTTTCTCATGCATTTCCAAAAGGTTGACGATATTTTCACGTGTTGCCTCCAGTTCTTCGAGGATCGGCGCGAGGTTTTCGAGATTTGCAGCCTTCGGAATGCGCTGCAGGATCGCCTGGAACATCGATGACAAGCATGCCCAATCGCCTGGAACCGCTTCCTCGACGGCTGCCGAAATCAGCTTGGCGATGTCGCGCCGGCAGATCGTCAGTCGCTCCTTCAGACCGCGCAGCATCTGCCGGTCGGCGGCGATCCGCGCCGCCATCGTCTCGATTTCGCCGGCGCGGGCAAGAAGCGGTGCGAGGCTGAAGCCGTAGGCCTCGTCGATCCCGCCTTCCCTGCCGCGGCGTACATAACGCTTGCCGTTCGGGCTGTCCTTGCGGGCGATGAGGCCGGCTTCAACCAGCACGGCAAGATGCCGGCGCAAGGTCGCGGCGGCCATGCCGCGGGCTCTGAGCGAAAGCTGCGCGTTCGAGGGAAAGACTACCAGTCCTTTTTCGCTGGACAGTTCGTCCTCGGGATAAAATGTCAGCAGCGCATCGAGCACCGTCAGTGCCCGATCGGTCACGTCGAGCCCTGCCCGCGCCTCGCAGACCGATCGGAACAGTTTCCATTTGTTGCGCGTCGTTCCGGCCGCGATCGCCTCGCCTCGCCGCTGTTTCAGCAGCATGGCAAGCGTCATCGGCCGCCGCCCGAAGGGCGTCGTCACATAATCACTCTCCATTTCCTTCACCTCTCATCAGGCAAAAGAAATCCGCTCACCGAAACGATGCGAGGGTTGAGAGTGCTACAACGTCATTGTGCGTCTGAAAAAGACGCTGGACGCTCCAGGACTCTTGACTGGGATTCGTGAAAATGCGATTCTCTGTCTTGCTTAAGGATGTGAGAAGGGCTTCCACGACTCGTTCGTTTGGGGGCCTTTTTCTTCTGCGGTTTCAGTCTCCTTGTTTGCCCTCCTCGGCGAGGAATTGCTCATAGAGCGCATCCAGCCTGCCGGAGAGAAATTCTCCGAAGCGACCGGCATTTCTAGCCTTCATCGAGAGCGAGAACGCCTTGCCGTCATTCTTCATTTCAGCCTGCACCGCCTTATCAAGCGGCTGCCATGTCACCTTCCTCGCGGCGACGGTTTTCTTGACCGGCCGGGCGCTTTTGTTCAGCGCCGCATAGAGCGCCTCGAAACGTTTGTCGGAAGATATCTGATGAAAGTTGTCGTCTTGCAGGACCTTGGCGATACTTGCCGCATTCGCTGCCTTGCCGGCGAGCAGTGACAGCTCCACCCAGCGCTCGCGGCCGACGCCGGGCGCCGGCCCGATCGCCTGGACAAGCTCCGGCGAGATACGATTCATGACCGACAGCATCTTCGAGACTGAAGCCGCATTGGCGGCAAGTGCTGTCGAGACGACCTCCCTGTCGTAGCCGAGCTCTACGAGCCGCCTGGCGAACAGCGCCCGCTCGATGAAGGTGAGGTCGGCGCGCGCCGAATTCTCCTGGCCCTGGGCGATCACATGGGTCCGGTCGTCGATCGCCTTGACGACGGCGCGGACATTGCGGCCGAGCTCGCGGGCGGCGCGCAGCCGCCGGTGGCCGAAGACCACCTGATAACGTCCGTCGATCCTGGCGTGGGGACGCACCAGGATGGGCGTATCCTGTCCGCGCGCGCGGATCGCTTCGACGAGCGCTTGGAAGTCCTCGTCATCCTCGGACAGGCGGTCCTTGACGAAGGAGGCCTCGACGAGATCGGGGTCGAGATCGACCACCGCCTCGCCCTCCAGGAATTTTTCCGCCTGCTTGGCAAGCTCATCCAGCGAGCGGACGAGCGACCGGCCTGCCCCGCGCATCGGATAGTTCGGCGCGCCTGCGTTTTCATCAGGCATATCGGCCAGCCCTTCCAGCAGATTCTTTCGTGCCATCAGCTTCCTCCGATTGCGGTCATTGCATTGATTCAGTTCAACGAAACGGTGAATTTGTCAGCCGACAAATTTACCGCCCCCATGTCTGGTGAATGAGGCCGGCGATCTCCGTGTTGACGGCGTCCATCGCCTCCAGCGCGCGATCATAGGTTCCCCGGTTCATCGAGGCGCGTTCGACCTCGTAGAGCGTCTGTTTGGTGATGCCGGCGTCCGAGATCGCGGTGGATTTGACCATCTGGTTCTTCAGCATGAATTCGTGGAACATCGTCGACATGAAGCCGACCATCTGGGCCTGCGGCACATCGGTCGGCTCGTAGCGCGTGATGAGATAGCGATACCAGGAGAGGTTCACTTCGGCGCCGGCGGCGCGGATCGGCTTCAGGATACCGCCAAGCATCAGAAGGAACTGGCCCATCGACATGACGTCGAGCATTTGCGGATGGATGGTGATCAAAACGCTGGTCGCGGCTGTCAGCGCCGTCAGCGTAAGGTAGCCGAGCTGCGGCGGGCAATCGATGACGACGACGTCATAGCGGTCGTCGACTTCGGCGAGTGCGCGGGAGATGCGGGTAAAGAAGGTCTTGCCGTCATTGCTCGATTTGTCGGCCATTGCGAGCGGCGTATCGTACTCATATTCCTGCAGGTCGAGATTGGCCGGCACGATATCGAGGCCGGGAAAATTGGTCTTGTGGATGATCTCGGATAGTGGCTTCTTCTCGCCGTCATAGCGGATCGCTTCATAGAGCGAGGAGGCCTGGTCGAACTCCGGCTGGAAGCCGTGCAGGGAGGAGAGCGATGCCTGCGGATCGAGATCGATGGCAAGGACGCGATGGCCGGTCAGTGCCAGATGCTGGGCGAGATGGGCTGATGTCGTCGTCTTGCCCGAGCCGCCCTTGAAGTTGACGACGGCGATGACTTGCAACTTCTCATGGCCGCGGCGATGGGGCACATACATGCGGCTCTCGGAGCGGCCATGCGCATCGAGATAACGCCTCAGCTCCAGCATCTGCTCAGCGCTGTAGGAGCGCCGCCCGGAGGGCGAGGTCTGCGGGCAGGGGCCTTTGCCTTCCAGATGCAGCTTCTTCAGCGTGCTCTGCGAGGCTCCGACATAATTGGCGACCTCGGCGAGAGAGAAGCTGCGCAGCGTCTTCTTTGCGTTCGGCGGAAAGCGCTGCACGCTCAAGAGATGCAGCTTCTTCGAAATCACGTCGCCGTGCTCGAGAATCTGATCCTCGAAATACAACGGCGCGGCCTTCAAGGCATTCGAATTAGCGTTCATCGGCAGCAATCTCTTGGATAACGATTTTCGGGATCAAAAGCCCCTGTAACCGTTATTATCCGCGATTCTCCGATACCGGCCAAGAAATTTAAGGTTAACGCATATTAACCTTTTCGGTGCTCGTTCAAGCACTTGGTTGCCGGCGGGTTGATGCGTGGCCGGGCCGGAGATCCGGGCCGGGGGCGCGGCGAACGCGCCCCCGGCGGCACCCGGCCGAAGGGGAGGGGTCATTCGGCGGGCTTAACTCAGTGGCGCTTCGCCTGTCGTGATGCGCTGTTCGTCTTCGCCGAACAGGTGAACGGTGTCGTGACCAGGGGCGATCCTCAACACGTCGCCTGGGGCGGCCCTGATCCGCTCGCGGAAGACGCAGGTCAGCGTCTGCCCTCCGAGACGAACAAGGACGAGTGTTTCCGAGCCGGTCGGCTCGACGACGACAGTCGTCACTTCAATGCCGTTGGGGTCGAGCATGATATGTTCGGGGCGAATGCCGTAGGTCACCGCATCGCCCGGCCGGCGTTCGCTCGGCAGCAGCAGGCCGTCCACGGTCCTGAACCCGTCTTCGCTCATGCTGCCCTTGATGAAATTCATCGCCGGCGAGCCGATGAAGCCGGCGACGAACAGATTGTTTGGCCGGTCGTAAAGTTCGAGCGGCGAGCCGGACTGTTCGATCAGCCCGTCCTTCATGACGACGATCTTGTCGGCCATGGTCATGGCCTCGATCTGGTCGTGGGTAACGTAGATCGTCGTCGTCTGCAGCCGCTGGTGCAGTTCCTTGATCTCCGAGCGCATCTGCACCCGCAGCTTGGCGTCAAGGTTCGACAGGGGCTCGTCGAACAGGAAGACGGCCGGATCGCGCACGATCGCCCGGCCCATGGCGACGCGCTGCCGCTGGCCGCCGGAAAGCTGTTTCGGATAACGCTCCAGCAGGTTTTCCAGCCCGAGGATCTTCGCCGCATTGCCGACCCGCTTGTCGATCTCCGATCTTGGCATGCGCTTCATCCGCAGCGAGAATCCCATGTTCTTGGCCACGGTCATGTGCGGATAGAGCGCATAGTTCTGGAACACCATGGCGATGTCGCGGTCTTTGGGGGCGAGCTCGTTGACGATGTGTTTGCCGATCTGGATCTTGCCCGAGGTGATGCCCTCCAGGCCGGCGATCATTCTAAGCAGCGTCGATTTTCCGCAGCCGGAGGGGCCGACCAGGACGACGAATTCGCCGTCGCCGATATCGACCGACACGCCTTTGATGGCTTTGAACGCGCCGTAATCCTTGCGCGCATTGCTGACCGAAACATGGGCCATGAAACTCCTCCCGAATTCGCCGTCAAAGTCCGTTCAAGACACTTTTGAGATAATCGAGGCCGAGGCGCTCGCCTTGCCTGCGCGCAGAGAGGTCCTTGCCCGGCCAGCCATAGGCGGCGTCCTCGTGCTCGATCGACAGCGTGCCGGTAAAACCGTAGCCGCTGGCCTGGCGGAGGAAGCGCGGCCAATCGAGGAGCCCGAGCCCCGGCAGCTTGTATTGCCACCAGCGCTTGGCGTGATAGCCCATCGCCTGCAGGCCCTCGGCGTCGATCGCCGTATCCTTGGCGTGCAGGACGGCGATGCGATCCTTGACCGCTTCCAGCGCCCGATAGGGATCGATGCCGATGCGGATGAGGTGCGAGGGATCGAATTCGAGGCCGAAGCGGCGGTCCTTGATCCGGCGAAAAAGCTCCTGCCATCCCCTAGGCGTCGTCCCGATGAAATTGTCGTTCGGCCCCGGCCAGTTCTCGATGGCGAAGGTGAGGCCGCTGTCTCTCGTCTCTGCGATCAGCCCGTTCGCGAAGTCGGCAAAGTTGTCGTAGTTGCCTTCCTCGTTCGCCGTATCGTCGCGGCCGGGAAAGATCACGAAGATCGGAACGCCGGCGCCGCCGATCGCTTCGGCAAATTCTGAGGTCCTTGCCCGGAGCTCGCGGCGCTTGTCGCGACCGGCATCGAGCTGATTGCCAAAAAAAGTGATCGAGGAGACGAAAAGGCCGCGGCTTCTTGCCAACGAGACGGCGTCGGCCACCCGGTCGGGTGTCCTGATATGGCCGCCGACATCGATCTCAATCGCTTCGAACCCCGCCGATGCGGCGAAATCCACCACTTCCTCCAGCGGACGGTCATTGAAAGTCGAGGTATAGAAGCCGATCTTCACCATATCCTCCGATCTTCATCAATCCGGGGCCCTGCGGCCGTTTCAATTGTTCAGGCGATCCATGAATTTCAGCGGCGAGCGCGTGCGCTGCGCCACATCTGCCGATGCGAGCATGAGGGCTGCCGCCATCGGCATGGCCGCCGCACCCATGGCCGAGGCGTCCTCGCCGATCGAGGCGCGATGCAGCGAGGGCAGGTTCGTATCCTCGGGGTCGAGATGTTCGTGCACATAACGCAGCAGTTCATCGACGATGCGGATCGGCAGCCGGCCGCCGACGAGCACGGCGTCGGGATCGACGATCATGGCGATATGTTTGACGGCGACGGCGAGATGCGCGCTCATTTCCTTCAGCCACTGCGAAACGAGGCGCTTGCCGCGCGCATCGAGCATCAGCAAATCCTGGGGAACGCTCACCTTGATCCCGTGCCCGGTGAGGAAATCATAGAGGAAGAACAGCGAGAAGATCTCACCGAGAAGCTGAACCTTCTGCGCCTCGCCGTCGCTACCGTCGGCAATCGGAAGCCAGCCAATCTCGCCGCTGAGGCCCATGGCGCCGCGATGACCGTTACCATCGAGAACGAGGCCGCCGCCCGGGCAGGCATTGACGGCGATATAGAAGAAGCTGCTGCTTTCCGCGCCGAGGCCGTAGTTGAGCTCGGCAAGGGCGGCGGCATTGGCTTCGTTTTCGGTGAAGACGGGATGCGGCGTCAGGCTCTCCAGTGCTGTGCGCACGTCGAAATCAGTCCATTCCTGATAGGCGTCGGGCTTGCCGAGCAGCGAGATTTCGCCAAGCCAATCCGGCATGGCGAGCCCAATGCCGGCAAGGCGCGCATCGTCGATCAGCCGGCTGCGCTGGAAATGCGAGATCGCATCTGATGTCAGCTGCATGAATTCCGACGGCAAGATGAAACGCTTTTCGTGATGCACCCGGGCGCGCACATTGCCGACGGCGTCGACGGCCAGAATCGTTAGATGGTCGCGGTCGATATTGATGCCGATCGCGTAATAAGCATCCGGATTGATCTCGAGCTCGATCGCCGGCTGGCCCCGCAGCCCATGCCGACGGCGGGCTTCCATGATCAGGCCCTCGTCGAGCAGGCGGTCGACGATGCGGGCGATCGCCGGTTTGGTAAAGCCGGTCTGCCTGGCGATTTCGGCGCGCGAAATCGGCGCCTCGCGGTGGATGCAGCGCAGCACGACGGCCCTGTTGTGCGCCCCCGCATCTTCGACATTGGCGCCCGTCAGATCGGGGGAGTGTCTGGCACCGAGCGTCTGGTTCATGCGTTCAATCCTTCCTCGCGCGTGAAGTGTGAAGCAGATCTCTTCATCCCTTCACCGCGCCGCTGGTCATCGCACCGAGAATCAGCCGCTGGAGCGACAGGAAGGCCACGATCGCCGGAACGACCGCAATCAGGCAGGCGGCGGCAAGCAGCTGGATGGACGAGTCGGTCTGCATGCCCCGGAAGTTAAAGATTCCGACGCCGATCGGCATCAGGTCATTTTTGGTGAGCAGCAGGAAAGGCACCAGGAATTGCGACCAGCCGGCAATGACGGTGATGATGAAGACAGAGGCGATGCCCGGCGCCGACAGGGGCAGGATGATGCGCCAGAAGACCGAGAAGCGGTTGCAGCCGTCGATCATGGCGGCCTCGTCGAGGCTGCGCGGAATGCCGTCGACGGTGCTCTTCAACAGCCAGGTCGCCAAGGGAACGCCGAGCGCGATATAGACCATGACGACGGCGAAATGCGTATCCAGCAGTCCCAGGCGATTCATATAGCGATAGAGCGGCACCATGATGACGAGCGGCGAAATCATCTGGAAAAGCAGCAGCCCCATCATCGACAGGCCCTTGCCGCGAAACTGGAAGCGGGAGAACGCGTAAGCGGCGGGCAAGGCAACGATCAGCACGCCGAGCCCGCTCAGCGCCGCAAGCTTCAGGCCGTTCCAGAGATAGATCGGAAAATAGCTGTTGTTGAGAACGGTGATGAAATTCTGGATGGTGGGATTGTCGGGAATGTAGCGCGCCGCGCCGCGATAGACCTCGCGCTTGTCACGCAGCGCCATCGAAAGGAGATAGGTGAGGGGGCCGGCGAAGAAGACGAACATCACCAGCATGAAGAAATAGCTCATCGCGTCGCCGAGCCGGGTTCCGGTGCGTCCGCTCATTGCTCTTCCTCCTTCGGTAGGAACGAGGCGTAGACGAAGGCGAGGCCGAGGCTGATGATCAGCATCAGCACGGAGAGCACGCTGCCGCCGGAGAGATCGTAGTTTCGGAAGACGATATTGAAAACGTAGAGCGAGATCACCTCGGTCGCGCGCCCGGGTCCGCCGCCCGTCAGTGTGATGATCGCATCGAAGGTGTTGACCGTCTGGATGGTGATCAGGATCATGTTGACGAGGATGGCGGCGCGCAGCTGCGGCAACGTGACGAAGAAGAACTGCTGCGATGCGTTGGCGCCGTCGACCTCGGCTGCCTCGTAGAGCGAGGGATCAATCGATTTCAGCGCCGCATACATGACGACCATCGAAAAGGCGGTGCCGCGCCAGATGTTCGAGATCAGCGTCGACCACGGCGCCATCGCCGGGTCCGAGAGCCAGGCGACGGTCGGCATGTGCATCAGCCTGAGAATACTGTTCAGCGCGCCGTAAGGCGCTTCGGAAAACAGCATTTGCCAGATGATGCCGCCGGCAATGCCCGGCACGACCCAGGCGACCAGCGCCGTGGTCCTCAGGATCGTGGTGCCGAACAACCCGCGCTTTTCGCCGCGGATGACGGTGACCGCGACCGCAAGGCCCAGGATCTGCTGGCCGATGACGCTGCCGCCGACGAAGATCAGCGTCGCCCAGAGAATGTCGGGCAGCTGCGGCGAGCTCAGCGCATTGGCGATCGAGCCAAACGTATATTGCTGGTTTTCGCCGATCAGCGTCGCATTGGTGAAGGAAAGTCGAAAAACATCGATGACGGGATAAAGGTAGAATATGCCGATGACGATGATCACGGGCATGATCCAGGGCAGGGGCGCACCGGCGAACCGGCGCATGAACGTTCTGCTTTGAGGCGGGCTGTCAGCCTCCATGGCAATAGGGCTCATTGGCTTCTCTGTCCGGGTTTGGCACTGTCGACGGCGCCTGCTGACAGGCGCCGTCATGCTCAGATGCTGCCCCTCACCCTAACCCTCTCCCCGTAAAAACGGGGAGAGGGGACGTGCCCTGCGAGGCGCTGGTGAGGGACGGAGAGATCGCGGCCTGTCCCTTCGCCCCGCAAGCGGGAGTCCGAAGGACGGGTCGAGACGAGTGGCTCGACCCCGGCGGCAGCCAGGGGCAGGCCGCAATTCCTAACTCAGCCGTGGCATCACAGGCGCTTGTAAGCCTCCATCGCCGCGCTGTATGCGGCATCCAGGGCTTCTTCCGGTTTCTTCGTTCCCGAGAGCACGTCGCCCATCATGATCTGGATCTGGTTGGAGATCTCGGGATAGATCGGCACGCCAGGGCGCGCCTGGCCGTTGACGAGCGCATTGGCGAAGGTCTTGTTGGCTTCCGTCGAGAAGACCTCGTATTTGTCGAAGAGCGACTTGCGGGTCGGCAGCTGCTGCTGCAGCGCGTTTGCCGGGCCCATGTAGACCTCGCGCGCCAGATTGGCGCACATTTCGATCTTCTCCTTGTCCTTGCTGAAGGAAGCAATCGTCCAGCCGCCAGTGCCGGTCGAGCGTTCCTTGGCCGTGGGGCCAGGGATCGGCGAGAAGGTCCAGTTTTTGAAATCGTCCTCGTCGAGCGTCGACTTCAGCTGAGCATATTGCCAGTTGCCGCCAATGAAGAGCGCTGTCGTGCCCGCAGCGGCGGCCGCGTTCATATCGTCATAATTGGCGATGGTAGTGACGCGCTTGGGGGCCGCGCCGGAATCGACGAGATCCTTGAAGTAGTTCAGCGCCTTCAGGAATTTCTCCTTGTTCTCGCCTTCGCCGAAGATGGGTTTGCCAGAATCGTCGACGAGCTTGCCGCCGAGCGCCCAATAGTTGGCGAGCCAGTCGAAGGTCGTGCCTTCCCAGCGCCCGCCGTTGAAGAGCACGCCTTCCATGCCTTCCTTGGTGGAGGCCAGCGCCGCCTTCTTCAGGTCGTCCCAGGTCTCAGGCGCATCGGCAACAATCGACTTGTTGCGGTAGAGCACGCGAAGGTCCGTATCCCACCACCAGGCGCGCACCGTCTGGTCCTTGTCGGTGATGCCGGCGCGGATGAAGGGGAAAAGGTCGGCGACTTCTTCCTTGGAGAAGTAGGGCGTAAAATCCGCCAGCACGTGATTGACCATGAACTGTGACAGCACGAAGGAGTCGACGGCGGCGCAGTCCGGCGCATTGCCGGCCTTGGCCTGCTCCAGCATCTTGGCCTGCTCGGTGCCGATGTCGGAGGACATGAATTGCATCTGCAATTTCCAGTCCGGATGCTTCTTGATGAAATCGACGAACAGCTTCTGGTAGCCCTCGGCGATGGCGGGATCGGAGTTGTTCGGGCTGTCGTTCGTCAGGCGGACGACGAGGGTCTTCGGCGCATCGGCGGTGCCGATCCGGTCTTTGGTGGCAAGTTCCTGGGCAAAAATCGCGAATGCTGAAAATAAGACAGTGCTCAGCGCCAATGCGCTGACGGTTGCGCTCTTCATGATGGGTCTCCTCCCCATTTGAACGAATACAGCCTGGCGGTCGGTTGACCTCTCCTCATTTCCGTGCTGCATTAATTAGATTAAGTTACTTTGATTTGATGTCAAGCCAGAGCGTGGGAGGATGAAATGCTGGCGACATTCAACAGCAGCTAGCGCGCGCTCCGGTTTTCGGAAGGGATGTGCGCCAAATTAACTTCTCGAGCGCGCGTTACGGACGCGCGGCGCACCCAAACCGCAATTTCCCCAAATAAGAGCCTTGATCGATCGCGGACGGCCGCGATGATGTTGGTTTTTGCCCGGCCGCAGCGGCAGCCGGAAACCGAATTCATGGAGGAGAAGATGCGTTTACTTATTCTCGGCACCGGCGGCATGGCCAATCAGCACGCCGCACACTTCAAGGCGATCGAAGGCGTCAGCGTCGTCGGCGGCGTCGATGTCGTCCCGGAGCGGCTTGCGGCCTTCTGCACCGAACACGGGATAGCCAACCGTTTCACCACGCTCGAGGAGGCGCTCGCCTGGGGCGAATTTGATGCGGTGGCGAACGTTACCCCTGACCGGATCCACCACCCGACGACGCTCCAGGCGATCGCTGCCGGCAAACATGTCTTCTGCGAAAAGCCGCTCGCCACCGACGCCGTCAAGGCCATGGAAATGACCGAGGCGATCGAGCGGGCCGGCAAGGTCGGCATGGTCAATCTCACCTATCGCAATTCGCCGGCGCTGCAGAAGGGCCGGCAGATGGTGCTCGCCGGCGAGATCGGCGCGGTGCGCCATGTCGAGGCGTCGCATCTGCAAAGCTGGCTTGTCGGCCGCCACTGGGGCGATTGGAAGAGCGAAAGCAAATGGCTCTGGCGGCTGAGCAAAAAGCACGGCTCGAACGGCGCGCTCGGCGACATCGGCATCCACATCGTCGATTTCGCCTCTTATGGCTCCGGCCTCGACATTGCCCATGTCTTCGCGCGGCTGAAGACCTTCGACAAGGCGCCTGATCACCGGATCGGCGAATATGATCTCGACGCCAATGACAGCTTCACGATGAATGTCGATTTCACCAATGGCGCGATCGGCACGATTCAGGCGACGCGGACGGCCGCCGGCCAGATGGATCAGCTGCGCCTCAGGGTCTATGGCGAAACCGGCTCGCTCGAGATGATCTACGATACCGGCAAATCGAGCTTGCGCGCCTGCCTGGGCGAAGACGTGCACACGGCGACATGGCGTGAAGTGCCGTTCGATCCTGTGGAGACGAATTACCAGCGTTTCGTCCAGGCGGTGCGGGCGGGCAAGACGCAGGAACCCTCTTTCCGGCGCGCCGCCAACATCCAGAAGGTGCTCGATAAGGCGCTCGCCTCCGATCTCAGCCACGCAGACGAGGCGCTGACTTGACCCGGCCAAATCGCGCCGCGCCTTTGGCCTCAAGCTGAGGCCGGCGGCAGCAGCAGCGTGTTGAGGAAGGGCAGGAGGGCCGCACCCAGCGCCACGCCGCCGCCACTGAAGCTTGCCGGTCGCATCGGCGAAATCCAGGGCGTCAGCAGCGGCCTGGTCGAGGTGTCGCGCCGCTCGACGGAAAGCTGATGGATCAGCGCTTCGATCACGCCCTGCGGCAGGTCGCCGCCGATCATGACGATGCTCGGGGCGATGAAGCCGGCCATGGCGATGATCGGATCGAGCAGATGGCCGGCGGCCTCGCCTATCCACTGCGACAGCGACGGCGAGGAGAACTCCTCGCCCTTGAGCAGGCGCGCGAAGTCCTCGTCGCCGATGCGCGAGCGCAGGGAACCGAAACCGACAACCGTGTTGAGTTGGACATTGTCAGGCCCGGTCAGCATTTCGCCGATGCTGCCCGCCCGCCCGTGCACGCCGGAATAGGGTATGCCTCGGATGAGGAAACCCGCCTGAACGTCATCGTCGATGATGATCATCGCAAGCCCCCCTTCAGGCATGGCGCTGCCGATCGTGCGCTCGGCAAGCAGGCTCGCTGTGCATTCGTTTTCGACACAGGGCCGTGCGATCGTCGACATGGCGGAAAGCTGTTCGCTCCACGCGTCGCTCCAATCGTTGGCGGCGATCCCGAGCCCGACGATCGGCAATGTCGCATGCCGATCGACCATGTCCCTGACTGCCGCATGGACCGCGCCGAGCCCGTCTTCCGGCTCCACGTCGAAATAGACCCGGTCATGCACCTGGCCGCTGAGATCGATCAGCACGATCTCGCCGCGCGTCCGGCGAAGCTTGACGCCGATCGAAAACGCGCCCTCCGGCCGCAGCGCAAATTCCGTCGCCGTCGCCCCACCGCCGAGCCCGTTGCGACGGTTCGACGTCACGAGCTTCTCGTCGGCGAGCCGCCGCAAGATATTGGTGATGCCCGGCCCGGTTAGCCCGCTGTGGCGTCCAAGCTCGGTGCGCGTCAGCGGCCCGTGCCGGCGGATGGCTTCCAGGGTGACGCGGATATTCCGATCCGCAATTTCACCCGACCTCAGGCCCACCGTTTTGGCGCGCGCGGCGCCCATCTCCTGAGTGTGAAGCCGACGCGGCCCTGATCGAAGATACCGCATGACGGTCTTTCCTAGAGCAACATTTCGGCTGTGTAACACACGTTATCGGCGTTCGTAACGATTTTCCAATAGTCGTTGTAACGAAGAGCTCCGGCTTTCGAGAACCGCAACGGGGACGCCGATCATCCTCGCTGCGTCTTCTATCGCTAATAGCTGCAAGGACGATCGTTGCCGAATCCGTCGCGACAAGCCGGCCTGAGTGCGAAGTCAGCGCTGGAGTATCCAATCGAACCGGTCTGCGCCTGGTCGGTAGAGCTCGTCGTGCAGGACGACGCCGACGTGGCAATGGCGATGAGCATTGCCATCGCTGCGGGCAATTTCCGAATCCGGAGCATCTCTCACCCCCCCTTCACTCGCTTACAGCCAGCGCCTTCAGTGTGATTGCCAAGCACATAGGTCGATGCTGCGACGGGGAAACCGTCGCCTGCGATCAAGATCGCGTTATTCCTTGCGGCCGACGGTCGCCCACTTAGACGGGAGGGAAGGGAATTTTCCGACGAGCTCCGAGGTTGGAGAGAGCGCCGGCCGGCCCTCACGGAGAAACGACATGGCGCGGGCCGTTGAGAAAATCACGCTCAGTGTTGGAAGTGATATCGCTTTCGACAAACTTATCATGGACGATCCAAAATCTCTCGGAGGACATAGGTGCGCCGCTGATTGCTGACCAGCCTGAATGTTCGCCCGCAGATGCTTTTTCCATGCTATGATGGGCCTGCAAAGCTCAAGGTCGACGTCTGCAATATGCAGGGAGTTTGCGCCCAGCACGGGCTCGACCCCGAAGCGCTGGTGTGCTGCTTTTTGACTGATCGGGAGGAGGTTGTTCATGTCCACGAATAGTGTCGACCGCCCGCTGCAGCCGGGCGACCGTGCACCGAATGTTGTACTCGATGCGATCTCGCGCGAAGGCAAGATCGCGCTCGATGATTTTCGAGGCCGTAGCCCGTTACTGATCGGTTTATTTCGAGGCCTACACTGTCCGTTCTGCCGGCGTCATGTCTCGGCGATGGCGCAACTCAACCTTGCCCTGAAGGAGAAAGGCATCGAATGTCTCGCCGTCGTCAAGACGCCTGTCGAACGGGCGCGGCTCTACTTCCGTTACCATCCACTACCCAATCTGATTAGCGCATCCGACCCGGACGGGGCTTCGCATCGCGCCTTCGGTTTACCCATCATCGAGCTCACGGAGAATGAAACCGAATGGCCGAACAAGCTCGGAATGGACGCGGTCATGACAATGCGGATCGATTTGCCTGGGGAGTTGCCCGTGCCGATGAACCCGGCTGCGGCGGGCGACTTTCTTGAGAAAAAGGACCCGTATGAAATGACGGCGGCCGACCAGCAGATTATGATCGCCGGTCACATGCCGCTTATCGGCGAGTTCCTGCTGGATCGGGAAGGCACTGTGCGCTGGAGTTTCACAGAAGCCGAAGAGGGAGGCCAAAATCTATGCCGGGCGCCGAGTCCCGAAGAATTGATGTCAGCAGCTTCCCAAGTCGCACTTCAATAAGCTGCTGAAAAACTCGTTCGACGACCACCGTCCTTCGCTCGCTTAGGAAGCTCGCACAGAGGGAATTTTTCTATGACAGGCTCGTTGGCTCTGATCCTTTCAACTGCGCCGGTCGTCGAAATGAAGGGGCCCAAGTTCCCATCAAGGCGTGACAGTCACATTGCCAAAATTAAGATTTGGGGTCGAGTTCATCGTTCATTGGGTCGTGTCCCTACAGGTGGTGTAGCTCGGCGGTAGCGAAGCCGCTCGCGAGCGCGCCCTCCACAGCGCCGTAGAGAGCGGGCGGCGAAGCGGTGGTCATCGATGTTCTTCGGTAGGGTCGGGTTGCTGACACCAACCTGATTCGAAGGAACCACCGATGACCGACGACATGATGAACCTGCGTGCGCTCGTGGAGAAGTCCCCCGACGCCGATCTTTTGCGCGAGATGATCGGTTTTGCCACCGAGCGGCTGATGGAGCTGGAGGTGGGCGCCGCCACCGGTGCCGGCTATGGCGAGAAGAACCCGCTGCGGACGGTCCAGCGCAACGGCTACCGCGAGCGGGGTTGGGAGACGCGCGCCGGAACCGTCGAGCTGCGCATTCCGAAGCTCAGGAAAGGCTCTTACTTTCCGGGCTTCCTGGAGCCGCGGCGAATGGCCGAGAAGGCGCTGATGGCGGTCATCCAGGAAGCCTATGTGCAGGGAATCTCGACCCGCTCGGTCGACGATCTGGTCAAGGCGATGGGCATGAGCGGCATCTCCAAGAGCCAGGTGAGCCGCCTGTGCGAGGAGATCGACGGCAAGGTCAAGGCCTTCCTCGATCGGCCGATCGAGGGCGACTGGCCGTATCTGTGGATCGATGCCACTTACCTGAGGTCCGCCGCGGCGGCCGCATCGTCTCCGTCGCCGTCATCATCGCCGCCGGTGTCAACACCGACGGTCGCCGCGAGGTGCTGGGCATGGAGGTCGGCACCTCCGAGGCCGAGCCGGTCTGGACCGAGTTCCTACGCAAGCTAACTCGCCGTGGCCTCAGAGGCGTCAAGCTGGTCGTCTCCGACGCCCACGAAGGCCTGAAGGCCGCCGTCACCAAGGTGCTCAACGCAACCTGGCGGCGCTGCCGGGTCCACTTCATGCGCAACGTTCTCGCCCACGCCGGCAAGAGCGGTCGGCGTGTCGTCTCTGCCTTCATCGCCACCGCCTTCGCCCAGGAGACGCCGGAAGCCGCAAGCGCCCAATGGCGCGCCGTCGCCGACCAGATCCGGCCGAAGGTCCCCAAGCTCGCCGCCATTATGGATGATGCCGAAGAAGACGTTCTCGCCTACATGACCTTCCCGAAGGAGCACCGCGCCAAACTGCACGGCACCAATCCGATCGAGCGCCTCACCGGCGAAATCAAGCGCAGGACCGAGGTCGTCGGCATCTTCCCCAATGATGACGCCATCGTCCGCCTCGTCGGCGCGAACCTGCTCGAGCAGAACGACGAATGGGCTGTCCAACGCGCCCGATACATGACGCTGGAAACCATCAGCCAAATGAGCGATGATCCGCTCATCAGCCTGCCAGCCGTGGCGCGCTGATCATCCCGGCCCATGCCGGAGAACGCGGTGACACCTACACCACTCCCTGGGACATGATCTGGGGTGCTGACATCATTCCTTGAAACAGACCGTCGAATCGCCGTCTCGACCGATGACATCAGGTTATGCGGCACATTCCTTTCTTCGCGCTAGTTAAAAGAGAATTCGTGTGACGCGGAACGACCATCGGGCATTGTCGCCAGCGGCGGAGTTGCTGAGAGATTGGATGCGCGAAGTTGCTGCCGAAGAAAGCCTGGCCGGCTTGGCTGCCGGAATCGGCGTTCCGCGAAGGTGATTGCCAGGGTTTTGATCCCACGCCTTTTCCAGCTGTTTTAAAGATTCTGCCAACATGCTCCCGCACCTGATCAGTTGAGCTGATACGATTAAGTTCAAAAAAGTGAGTTGTGGACTTGAGGAGGCAATACGATCCAAGTCCGATTCAAGCCGCAGCAATTTGAACTGTTCGATAAAAGGCCCGGTTGCCTGCCGGACCGGCATTGTGATTGATGGCGGCCTGTTCAAAGGTTGAGCGAGGGGAAGAGGGAGAGGAGGGAAGGGGATTTTCCGACGGGCTTGGAGGCTGGAGAGAGCTCCGGCCGGTCCGTCACGGAGAAACGACATGGCACAGGCCATTGAGAAGATCACGCTCAGCGTTGGACGTGACATCCCTTTTAATAAACTCATCTTGAGCGAACAGAACGTGCGTCGAGTAAAGGCGGGCGTCTCGATCGAAGATCTCGCAGAGGACATAGCGCGCCGTGGATTGCTGACCAGCCTGAATGTTCGGCCTCAAGTCGATGATGGCGGCAACGAGACCGGCTTTTATCGTATCCCCGCTGGCGGCCGGCGTTACCGTGCGCTTGAACTGCTTGTCTCGCGCAAACGGCTCGCAAGGACCGTGGGCATTCCCTGCATCGTCAGCAGCGGCAAAACCCCGGAAGCTGAAGATTCTCTTGCCGAAAATGTCCAGCGCGTCGATCTTCATCCGCTCGACCAATACCGCGCATTCCAGGCCTTGCGCGAGCAGGGGATCGGCGAAGAGGAAATCGCCGCCCGTTTCTTTGTTTCGGCGGCGACCGTCCGTCAACGGCTGCGTTTGGCATCGGTCTCGCCGCGGCTGCTCGAGCTCTACGCCAATGAGGACATGAAACTCGAACAGATCATGGCCTTTTCCATCACCGACGACCATGTCCGGCAGGAGCAGGTCTGGGACGCGATCTCGCGCCAGCAGCTTCGCGAACCTTACTATATTCGCAGGCTTCTGACGGAAACGACGATCCGCGCGAGCGATCGCCGGTCCGTCTATGTCGGGATCGATGCCTATGAAGCCGCAGGCGGTGTCGTCATGCGCGACCTGTTCGAGCAGGACAACGGCGGATGGCTTCAGGATCCGGCCCTGCTCGAGCAAGTGGCGCTGGAGAAACTGACGGCAGACGCCGAGGCGCTCAAAGCTGCAGAAGGCTGGAAGTGGGTCGAAGCTGCCTTCGACTTTCCTTACGGTCATACGGCGGGGCTGCGTCGTTTCTATGGCCATCAGGTCGAAATGAGCGAGGAAGAGACTGCTCGGTACGGCGCGCTCAAGGCTGAATACGACGAGCTCGATGCAGCCTATGCCAGGGCCGAGGAGCCTTGCGACGAGACCGAACATCGGCTGGAGGAACTCGGGAGCGAACTCGATCGGTTCAACGATCGGCCACACATCTTCGATCCTCAGGACGTCGCTCGTGGCGGCGTGTTCGTCTCACTCGATGCCGGCGGCGAACTGAGGATCGAGCGCGGCTTTATCCGACCCGAGGACAAAGCGCCGCCGGAGACGGTGGAAGCCGAAGCGGTGATATCCAGGAGCGACGTCGCCCACGACATGACCGGATCATTGCCGACTGGCGGGGTAGCGATCGGCAGCCGGTATGTGAATGACCAGGCAGATGAGGAAGACGATGTGATTCGCCCCTTGTCCGACCGCTTGGTTGTCGATCTGACGGCGACCCGCTCGGTGGCGCTGCGCAATGCGCTCGCCAACAACCCTGCTGTGGCCTTCATTGCCGTGCTGCACGCGTTTGTCCTGAAAACCTTCTACCCATATAGCTCCGACACGTGCCTGGAACTGACGCTGCAAAGTGCGGGGTTCGGCCAAAGCGAAGGGTTGGCCGACACGGTCTGGGCCAAGGAGATCGATCAGCGGCAGGAGGCATGGGGTCAGGACCTTCCGAAGGCGCCCGACGAACTGTGGGACTTCCTAATCGTCCTCGATGAGGTCAGCCGGCTGTCATTGTTTGCTCACTGCGCATCTCTTTCGCTGAACGCCGTGGTCGAACCATGGAATAAGCGCACCCGGGCGGTCGCTCATGCCGATCAGATCGCTCGTTCGATCGGTTTCGACATGGTCGCCGCCGGTTGGGCGCCGACAGTCGACGCCTATCTTGGACGAGTTACCAAAGCGCATATCCTGCAGGCCGTGCGGGAGGCGAAGGGCGAGCAGTCGGCTCACCGGATCGAGCATCTGAAGAGGGCCGATATGGCACGTGAAGCCGAGCGCCTGCTCAAGGGCAGCGGCTGGCTTCCCGAGCCGCTTAGGATGGCGATTGGAGAGGCATCGGCTGATATGTCCGAAACAGCGGTCGGTAATGTCGCCGACAACACCTGCGATCTGGTCGAAGCTGAGGTTTCCGATCTTGCGGCTTTTCTCACTGACGAAGTGAACGTCGACGAAGCGACAGCGGAGCCGGACGACGCCGTTCAGGAGGAGCAGAAGCATCTCAATGCTGCCGAATAGGCTTTAACCCGACCAGTCAAGATCCGGCCGGTACACCGGGTCTTCAATACGATCCACTTGCGGTCCGGCTCCGACAGGAGGCCGGACCGCTTTCGTTCCAAGGAGCAAATGTCATGGAAACCATCACTTCTGCCTCGCAACCAGTGTCCTCCGGCTTCAAGGTCGACATCTCGCGCGGCGAGCGCAATGGCCGCGTCTCGTCCGAATGGTTCTCTCGACCTGATGATGAGCGCTATCTTTCCCTTGGTGAACTTTACGGTGCGGTCAGGTCCCGTGCTGAGCGCGCCCACGCCCGAACGGTGGAAAGTTCGTCGATCCGCCTCCAGGCCAGTCGCGACAACTCCGAGCGGCTCGAGCTGATTTTACCCGGCAACCGGCGGCCGGTTGCGCCGACGCATTGGAGCTATGGCCAGCTTTCCAGCCTGGTCGGCGCGCCCGCCACCTATATGCGCCAGCTTCCCGCGCCGCTTGCCGCCATCAATCTGCAGCATGGCCTGCTTAACAACCGCGCCGAGCTCGTCAAGACGCTTGAAATGGACGACGGCCGCGTCGAGCTGCGGGCGGTGACCGGCCCCGACTACGGCAGGATCTGGGACCACGAGCTCGTTTCCGCCGTGATGAAAATCGCGGGCAATGGAACCGGCGACACGATCTGGAAAGTGCCTGGGCTTCTCGACTGGGCAAGCATGACCCACAAACCGTTCGTCGACATCTCCAAGGATACGACCACGCTCTATGCCTCAGACCGCGACGTGTTCGTATTTCTCGTTGACGATACCCATCCGATCGAGGCCGGTCGACTTCCCAATGGGGAGCCTGATTTGTATTTCCGTGGCTTTTATGCCTGGAACAGCGAAGTTGGATCGAAGTCGCTTGGCATCGCTTCGTTCTACCTGCGTGCCGTGTGTGCCAATCGCAATATTTGGGGCAGCGAGAACTTCGAGGAGATCACGATCCGGCACTCGAAGTTCGCGGCCGGTCGCTTCGCCCACGAGGCAGCCCCGGCGCTGACGAGCTTCGCCAATTCCTCACCCGCAGCTTTCGTTGCCGGCATCAAGGCGGCCCGCGAACGCATTGTTGCGCGAGACGATGAGGATCGACAAACGTTCTTGCGGCGCCGCGGCTTCTCGAAATCGGAGACCGGTAAGATCATTGAGACGGTTCTCTCCGAAGAAGGACATCCACCGGAATCAATCTTCGACTTCGTCCAGGGGATCACCGGGGTGGCACGTGACAAGACCCATCAGGACGCCCGTCTCGAGCTGGAAGGTAAGGCCAGGAAGCTACTCGAAAGCGCGACTTGATCGCGCATGTCACCAAACGATGCCATCGATTGGTCTGAACCCGGTCGATGGCATTGTAATTTCCAAGAAGAGTCTCATCCTCGCCGCGTTCGGCGCGACGTTGAAGAGCGCATGCGAAAAGCATTTTAGGAGGATGGAACGCACGGGCGGGGGCAGTCGGTTCCGCCTCCCTGCCGGCCGCTTTGCTGAGGCTCCCGCGGCTGCCCTTGTTCCGCCCTTAGCGTGGCGAGAATTCCCGAAATCCCGCCGTCGGCGGCGCGATGCTGATTTCTCCGATACTCTTCATTGTCTCTTTGGAACCCGCCTATCCGGCGGGTTGCCCCACGGGCCCCTAATTCTTGACGGCAGCTCTACGATCAGACCGACACATGATTCGCCGTTCCACCTTATTAAAGTCGAAAACCAGTCAGTTTAATCCGCCATCCTGGCCGGCGCGGAACGAGCTCAGCTTGTTTAATAGAGCTCCCGAGATTTCGAATTGCCGTGCCGTTCCCCGCCCCATGGAGTTCTTCACCATCGTCTCCGTCAGCATTCCTCGCTTTACCAGAAGGTCGACAGTCTCCTTCACGCCAGTTCGCGTCAACTCGGTAATTTCGATGATGTTGGAAAGGGTTAGCTTCTGGTGAGCTTGGCTCATCGTGTAGAGGATCGTCATCATGCCGACCTGCTTCAGTCGCGCCTGCGGCGTCTCGTCCTCCAGCGGATGATCCAGGATCTCGTGGAGAATGAGTCCCGAGAAGGCAAGATTGTGCCACTGCTTTTTAAGTGCGCTTGTCATGTCATTTAACTGTGTTATATAAGACAGTATGAAGGTGGGCAGGCAGCTGTGCAAGCCTTCCCGAATGCGATGGAGCATCGTCGTTTTGAAGGGGCCTAATCATGAAAAGCCTTCTGTTGAATACATTGCTTGCGATCTGCTGCATGACCTCATCCTATCTTATTTCCGGCAGTAAAGCGCAAGCTGAAGATTGGGGATGCCTGGTTATCCTGTGTCTTTCAAATCCCGGCGGGCCCACCCAGTATGACGAATGCCGGCCGCCGATCCAGAAACTGTGGCGGGAGCTTGCCAGGGGGCATTCGTTTCCGACCTGCAGCGGCGTCGGTTTTCACAGCTCGCGGCCTGGTTATGAACCCTACTATTGTGATGCCGGATACAGGCTGAGGGGAGGAGACGGGTCGCGCGGGGGGCAAGTGATCTGCGCGCCGACATCGCCGCAGCCGGTGAGCAATGCCCTCTGCTCGAATGACGATGGCACCCATAATAATTCGGTGTTGTCGCCACGTTGGGAGCGTCAGGATGGGCGCCGTCAATGCGTAGGCTATCCGATCATGCGCCCGAATGTTCGATCGCAGCCTCACTATATTGATGTCACTATCGATGGCGCCGCCACGCAGCGGGTCTGGTACTGACCATGGCCGATGCGTTTGTCGATATCGCGCAAGCCTGCGCGCCGATGGTCAAGATCGAAACGCTGGCAGCCGTCGTCAGTCTTGAGAGTGGCTTTCAGCCTCTTGCCATTCGGGTCAACAGCGGTCCGCCACTTGCCGCCCAACCCCATTCGAAGGCCGAGGCGATCGAGGTGGCCACGTCTCTGATGGCTGATCGCAAGGATATTCAGATCGGCCTTGGTGGCCTCGGGATCGAGGCGCTTCAGAAACTCGATCTCTCCGTTGCCGATGCCTTCGATCCCTGCCTGAACCTCAAGGCCACAGCGACGCTTCTCGACGGATACTACCGAGTCGCTTTGCGCGCGGGGGACGATCCTGCTCTGGCTGTCAAGGTGATGCTTCAATCCTATTACGGGCGCGATGATCCATCCGTCGGCGCAATGGTCAAATATGACGAGCAGGTGCGCCAGGAAATAAAGCGGCTATCGCCAATGTCGCTCACTCTTGCGAAGCCCGGGGACCAGGTTGTGTCTGGGGAGCGCTCGCAAGATGAAGTGGGGCAAGCGCCTCCGGGACAATCCTTCAAAGCCTCCCAGACTGCTGGAACCGCATCCTGGGATGTTTTCAACTCCCGACGGCAATCCTCGGTTCTCGTTTTCCAAAAATGATCGATTGGAGCAAAGTGAATGATCTTCAAAGCCCGCGTTCGCCCCCTTGCCGCATCCACCCTCATGGCGACCATCCTCATCGCCTGCATGGTCGAGCCGGCCTTTGCCCAGGCCGCCGGTATCGAAACCGTTCTGCAGAACATCGTCGACATGCTGACCGGCAATATCGCCCGTCTCCTGGCGGTCATTGCCGTCATCATCATCTGCATCGCCTGGATGTTCGGCTATATGGATCTGCGCCGGGCCGGCTTCTGGATCATCGGTATCGGTGGAATTTTTGGCGCGACCGAACTGGTCAACACAATCGTCGGGAGCTGAGCGCGATGGCGAACCTTCCAAGCCTCGATGACGACACGCTGTTTCTCGCCTGCACCCGCCCGGCAATGATCGCCGGCGTGACCATGGAAGCAATGGGCGTCAACATCATGCTGACCACCATCCTCTATATCACCGCGGGATCGATCGCCTATGCGCTCACCGGCGTGGTGTTTCATTTCCTGTTTCGCGCCCTCGTCAAACACGACCATAACAAGTTTCGAATCCTCCTCGCATGGATTGAGACCCGTGGTCGCTCGCGCAATGCCGCCTACTGGGGCGGCGCCACGCTCTCGCCTTTGAAGCTCATCAGGCGCTACGATGAAAGGAATCTCAGCCTTGCCTAAAATCGCGACGCTCCGGTCCCGAGAACTCGGGCCGGAGACTTTCATCCCCTATGTCAGGCATGTCGACGAGACGACCATCGCGCTCGATTCCAGAGCGCTGATGGCCATGATCGCGCTCGAAGGTGTCTCCTTCGAGACCGCCGACGTGCGCGACCTCAACGGCCTACACCGCAACCTGAACACGCTCTATCGCAATATCGCCGACGAGCGGCTGGCGCTCTGGACGCACGTCGTTCGCCGCCGTGACAATGCCTATCCCGAGGGGTGGTTCGCCAACCCGTTCTCCGATGCCCTCAACGCGAGATATCGTGAGCGGATGGTGCGCGAAGACCTGTTTCGCAACGACCTCTACCTGGCCCTCGTCTGGCATCCGGGCCGGGCTCCCGCTGAAAAAGCGGTAAGCCTTCTCTCCCGGCTGCGCAAGGCGCGGCGGTCCGGTATCGAAGTCGAAGAGCAGGCCCTGAAGCATTTGCGCGATCGGGCCGCGGACGTCATCGCGGGCCTGCAGCGTTTCGGGCCGCGCCTGCTGACCCTTTACGAACAGGACGGCATATTGTTCTCGGCGCCGAGCGAAGTTCTTCACCAGATTATTGGTGCACGGCGAGAACCGGTTCCGCTGACGGAGGGAAGGATTTCCTCGGCGATCTACTCCGACCGGGTTATCTTCGGGCGCGAGACCGTCGAGATCCGCCACGAAGCTGAAAGCCGCTATGCCGGCATGTTCGGCTTCAAGGAATATCCGGCGACCACACGCAGCGGCATGCTCGATAGTATTCTGACGGCACCCTTCGAATTTATCCTGACCCAGTCTTTCGCTTTCGCCTCCAAAGCCGATGCCCGCGCGATCATGAGCCGCAAGCAGAACCAGATGGTGAGTGCCGGCGACAAGGCTGCATCGCAGATCGAAGAGCTCGATGAGGCGATGGACGCGCTGGAATCCAATCGTTTCGTTCTGGGAGAGCATCATCTTGCGTTGTCGGTCTTTGCCCCCTCGGTCAAGGAACTCACCGACCACATGGCGAAGGCGCGCGCCTATCTCACCAGTGGCGGTGCGGTCGTCGCCCGCGAGGACCTCGGACTCGAGGCTGCCTGGTGGGCACAATTGCCAGGTAATTTCCGCTTCCGGGCGCGCTCGGGGGCGATCACGTCGCGGAACTTTGCAGCATTTGCCCCTTATCATTCTTATCCGGTCGGCCAGAAAGACGGCAATGAATGGGGACCGGCGGTCGCCATGCTCAAGACCGCTTCGGGGTCACCCTTCTATTTCAATTTCCACCACAGCGACCTTGGCAACACCATCGTCTGCGGCCCGTCAGGTGCTGGCAAGACCGTACTGTTGAACTTCATGCTGTCCCAGCTCGAAAAGCATGATCCGCATATGGTCTTCTTCGACAAGGACCGCGGCGCCGATCTCTTCGTGCGGGCGGCCGGCGGCACCTATCTGCCGCTGAGGAACGGTGTCACCACCGGCTGCGCACCGCTGAAGGCGCGGGAGCTCACTCCAGAATACAAGCTATTCCTCACCGGCTGGATCGCCAAACTTGTCGGACCTGCATCCGGCGACCTATCGACCACCGAGTTGCGCGACATCGCTTCGGCGGTCGACGGGGTGGCGGACCTGCCGGTGGAGCGCCGCTCCATCGGCGCTCTGCGCACCTTTCTCAACAACACCGATCCCGAGGGCATCGCCTCGCGCCTGAGAAGATGGGAGAGGGGAGGGCCGCTCGGCTGGGTCTTCGACGGCGAGACCGACAACATCGGCATCGGCGCCAAGTTCATCGGATACGACATGACCGATTTCCTCGACAACGAGGAAATCCGCACTCCCTTGATGGCCTATCTGTTCTATCGCATCGAGCAGCTGATCGACGGGCGCCGCATCATCATCGTCATCGACGAATTCTGGAAGGCTCTGCAGGACGAAGGTTTTCGCGATCTCGCGCAAAACAAGCTCAAGACCATCCGCAAACAGAACGGTCTCATGCTGTTTGCGACCCAGAGCCCGCGCGACGCGATCGTGTCTCCGATTGCCCATACGATCATCGAACAATGCCCGACGCAGATCTTCTTGCCGAACCCGCGTGGCGACCGTGTCGACTACGTCGACGGTTTCAAACTGACGGAGCGCGAATTCGAGCTCGTCTCACGCGAGCTCTCCGTCGAAAGCCGGCGGTTCATCATCAAGCAAGGACACAACAGTGTCGTCGCCGAACTGAACCTCAATGGTTTCGACGATGAGCTCGCCATCCTCTCCGGCCGAACCGCCAACGTGGAACTCGCCGATGCGATCCGATCGAAGGTCGGGGACAAGTGGGAGGATTGGCTTTCCGTATTCCACGAACGAAGGAGGGCGGGCTGATGCGGGCGAATGGAATACGGGCAAGCCTTGCGCTTCTGCTGATACTTCACTCGGCGATGCTCGCAAAGGCCCAAGGTATCCCGGTGATCGATACGTCGGCGATCGCCAAGCAGATCGAGAGCATTGCCCAGCTGAAGTCGCAACTCGATACGCTCAATCAGCAGCTTCAGCAGGCCCAGCAGCTCTATCGGTCGCTTAACAAGGTCACCAATATGGCTGATGTCGCGAACCTGCTGAACGATCCTTCGATCCGCAAGGCACTGCCCCAGGATTTCAGCGCGATCGAGGGACTGTTCAAGGGTTCTGCGACCGGGGTTTTTGGCAGCACGGCATCAAAATTCCTTGAGGACAATTCCACCTATCGCACCGATGCCGAGGATTTTTATGCGCAGGAGTTGTCGCGCATCCAGAACCAGAATGCGGGGCAGATGAGCCTTGGACAGCAGATCTATGATACCGCCACCAAGCGTATCGATGGCATCGATCAGCTTCGTCAGCAGATTTCAAGTGCGGCCGACGCCAAGGATATCGCCGACCTGCAGGCTCGCCTCCAGGCCGAAACCGCTTTTCTGCAAACCGACGTTCTGCGCATGCAAGGTCTGCAGATGGTCCAGCAGGCCCAGGTTCAGATCGATGAACAGCGCAAAGCCGAAGACTGGCGCAAACGCATGGACACGATGGGAGCGGCACTCAAATGAAATGGTTTCTTCCTGTCGTCGCCATGCTTCTCCTGTCGGCCTGCTCCCTACAGGCGGACAAGATCTATACCGTTGATGAGTTCATGGCCGACGATGCGCTGCTCGTGAAAATTATCGGCGAATGCCGCAACAATCCCGGGGAACTCCGCGATACGCCCAACTGCCTCAACGCCGAGGCTGCGGACGGCAAGCTGCGGCTGGAGCGCATGGGCAAATCGTTGGGAGGCTGACGATGTATCAGGTGTTCAGCTTCGTCGACGGACAGTTCAAGACACCTCTGGAAAACTTCATTTCCTCGGGCACCTCGAATATCGCCAGTTGGGTCAGCGGCCCGCTGACGGCGGCACTCACGCTCTATGTCGTGCTCTACGGCTACCTGGTTCTGCGCGGATCCGTCCAGGAGCCGATCCTGGAATTCGCCTTCCGCGCGATGAAGCTTGCCATCATCGTCATGCTGGTGAGGAATGCCGGCGACTATCAGACTTACGTCACCAACATCTTCTTCGAAACACTGCCCCGGGAGATCTCGCAGGCGCTGAACTCGGGTACGGCGCCGAGCGCTTCGACTTTCGACGGCCTGCTCGATAAGGGTCAAAACTGCGCCTACGAGATATGGCGCCGGGCCTCCTGGCCGATCGATATCGTCACGGGGATCGGCGGCATGATGGTCATCGGCGCGAGCTTCGTCGTGGCGGCTATCGGGTACATCGTTTCGCTTTATGCCCGGCTGGCGCTCGCTATCGTACTGGCGATCGGCCCCATCTTCATCATGCTCGCTATGTTCCAGTCGACTCGCCGGTTTACCGAAGCATGGATCGGCCAGCTGGTAAACTTCGTCATCCTGCAAGTCTTGGTCGTCGCGATCGGCTCGCTGCTGATTACCTGCATCGACACGACGTTTACGGCGATCGAAAGCTATAGCGATGTCATGATGCGTCCGATTGCGCTCTGCGCCATCTGCCTTGCCGCTCTCTACGTTTTCTACCAGTTGCCGGGCATCGCTTCAGCACTTGCTGCCGGCGGCGCGTCGCTCACTTACGGCTATGGCGCGGCGCGCGATGCGCATGAGAGCACGCTCGCCTGGGCCGCTTCCCGTTCAGCCGCGACGGTCGGCCGCGGGGCGCGCTCGGTCGGTCGCCGCCTGGCGCCAGGCCGGATCGATTGAAGGCTTCACCATCAAGACAATTGGACAGGTTATTCCCATGATCCGTGTCGCTTTATTGCTTTTCCTGATTCCGAGCCTGGCGGCTTGCGGCTCGATGTCCCACCCTCTTCCACAATGTGATGGCTATTCCCGCCGGCCGATGAACCGTTCGATGTGGCAGTGGCAGGATAATCGAAGTGCAGAACAGCCGACGGCCGGGGCTGTTCCCGCACAGCCGGCGAGCCAGGCTGTCTCCTATGGGGAGGTTTCGCTGCCCTCAGCCGCACCGGCTGCCTTCGCGCTTTTCGATATTGAAGGTTCTTATCGTCCATGCGGGGCCACGATATGGTAACCACGGACAGTTTGAAGAGTTACTTCGAAAAGGCCCGACGCTTCGATCAGGACCGGATGATGCAGGTCGAGCGATCCGCGCGGATTGCGTGGTTCGTGGCAGTCTGCGCCGGCATCCTTGCAGGCCTCTCCATATTTGCCGTCGCTGCGCTTACGCCTTTGAAAACCGTCGAGCCTTTCGTGGTGCGGGTCGACAACTCGACGGGAATTGTCGACGTGGTGTCGGCATTGACGTCGACGGCCGGCACCTACGACGAAGCTGTTACCAAATACTTCGCGGCCAAGTATGTCCGTGCTCGAGAGGGGTATGTCTGGAGTGAAGCGGAGGAGAATTTTGGCACCGTCGCCTTGCTGTCGACGCAGCCGGAACAGACGCGATTTGCCGCTCTCTATCGCGGCAGCAATCCCCAATCCCCGCAGAACATCTATGGCCGCAGCGCCACCTCGCGGGTCAACATCGTTTCCATCTCGCTGATCAATGCCAATGTGGCATCAGTGCGTTACATGAGAACCGTTACTCGCGGGGAGGAGGTGGCCACCACGCACTGGGTCGCAACCCTCACCTTCTCCTATGCCAACGCTCCGATGACCTCAACCGATCGGCTGATCAATCCCCTCGGCTTCGTTGTCAGCGAATATCGCGCCGATCCGGAGGCGATCAATTGAGAGCCTATTTCCTGCTTCTGCTGATCCTGGCCGGCAGCCTTTCATCGGCAGCGGTTGCCCTCGAAACTCCACGTGGGGCGGCGCAGGACAGCCGTATCCGCTTCGTCGATTATCAACCCTATAACATCACCAAGGTTGTCGGAACGCTGCGGTCTTCGGTGCAGGTTGAGTTCGCAGCCGACGAGGAAGTCGCCCATGTGGCGCTTGGCAACAGTGTCGCCTGGGAGGTGGCGCCAGCAGGCAACATACTGTTCCTGAAACCCCGCGAAAGCCAGCCGGTGACAAATATCTCGGTCGTGACGACACGGCGGGACGGATCGACCCGCAGCTACCAAATGGAACTGACTGTCCGTGACGGCAGCGTCGAGGCCGGGCAGAACACCTATTTCTATCTGAAGTATCGCTATCCAGCCGATGAAGCGGAGCGGCGCCGACAGGAGGCGACCGCCCGCGCCCAGGCGGCACAGGCCGGTGAGGCCGATCACGTTCTTGCCCTTCACGAAGCCTATGGACCGCGCAATTGGCGCTATTCGGCGCAAGGGGCGCAAGCGCTCGAGCCGCAGGCGGTCTACGACAACGGCAAGGTCACCACCTTCGCCTTTGCCGGCAACCAGGAAATGCCGGCGATTTACATGGAAAATTCCGATGGCACCGAGAGCCTCGTCCCCAAGTCCGTCAACGGAAACCTTGTGCTCGTTCACGCGATCAGCCGCAAGTTCATCTTGCGCAGGGGCGCAGACGTCCTTTGCGTCTTCAACGAAGCCTACGATCGTGTCGGAATCAATCCCGAGACCAACACGACGTCACCGTCGGTCGAGCGCGTCGTCAAGGCGAAGCCCGACGAAGCGCAATAGGAGGTGTCATGGCCGCGGAAGAAATCACCCAGATCCCGGGCGAGCGCGCCGAGACGTCGGCTGCCCGTCGGCTCGACAACAATCCGATCCTCAAACGAGGCGCGGTCGCTCTGGCCATCGTCGTCTTCGTCACCTTCGCTCTCTGGTCGATGGGCGGACAGGACAAGCCGTCTGATGGCACGCAGCCCGAACGGGTCGTCATCCGTCAGACATCGGATTTCGAGCCGGCGAAGGAGCCCGTCCAACCGCTTGCGCCGCCGACAGAGGTCCTGCTCCCGACGCCCGGCGTGACCGAGCAGGCGCCGAGCGACGATGACAAGCTGCTCGATGCTGCGCGCCGTGCGCCGGTCATCGCCTATGGCGGTGAGAAATCGCCGCCAACGCGACAGCAGGAGAAGGACGAAAGATCCGATGAGAACTCAAACTACGTGCCACTCGGCAATAATCCGGTCGGTTTCGCTTCGGAAGGCGAAAACGAGGACCAGCGTTTCAACCGCCTGCTGTCGCCGACGCAATTGCAGGGATCGCGCGCCGGCACGCTCGGCAATCGAGACTTTGTCATCGCAATGGGCACGTCCATCCCCTGCGTTTTGGAAACAGCGCTCTCCTCCGACCAGCCAGGGTTTACGAGTTGCGTCATCAACCGAGATGTTCTGTCGGATAACGGCCGTGTCGTGCTGATTGAAAAGGGCACTCAGGTCGTCGGCGAATATCGTGGCGGTCTTCGTCGCGGACAAAAACGCCTCTTCGTCCTCTGGAACCGTGCCAAGACGCCGAAGGGCGTCATCATCGCTCTGGCGTCGCCGGCAACCGATGCCCTCGGGCGGGCCGGCGTCGACGGTTATGTCGACACTCACTGGTGGGAGCGTTTCGGCAGCGCCATCCTTCTCTCCATTGTCGGTGATGCGAGTTCTTACGCCAGCAGCCGGCTTCAAGACAGCGAGGTCGAGGCGCAAAACACCACCAGTGCCGGTCAGCAGGCCGCAGCGATTGCGGTCGAGCAATCGATCAACATTCCGCCGACCCTCATCAAACATCAGGGCGAACTGGTTTCGATCTTTGTCGCGCGTGATCTCGATTTTTCGAGCGTCTACCGGCTTCGCGTGACCGAACCTCGCAATCGCATCTACGACCGTGCCGTGCTTGGAGATTTCAAGCCCGACTCGAAGCTTGTTACGAAATAGGTTCGAGGATGACTGAAGCTGCTGATTCAGGCGTTGTCCGTGAATTGCTTTCGCCGTTTTCACCCTTCCTTCGCGATAAGACGCTTTATGAGGTCATCGTCAATCGGCCCGGCCAGGTTGTTACGGAGGGGAGGCAGGGATGGCAGACCTACGATATCGCCGAGCTGTCCTATGAAAGGCTCATTCGTCTCGCGCGGGCGGTCGCAAGTTTCTCCAATCAATCGATCGACGAGACACGCCCGATCCTGTCGGCGACCTTGCCAGATGACGAGCGGATTCAGATCGTGATCCCGCCAGCAACGATGAAGGGAACAGTGAGCATCACCATTCGCAAGCCATCGTCGGTGTCTTTAACCCTTGAAGATCTCGACCATGGGGGCCTCTTTGCCGATGTCGCGCCGGTCGAGGACAACGGAAAGCGATCAGATCAAAGGCTGCTGGAGTACTATCGGATCGGCGCCTACACGGCGTTTCTGCGCGAGGCAGTGTTCGCAAGAAAGAACATCATCATCTCCGGCGCGACGGGGTCGGGAAAGACGACCCTCTCAAAGGCATTGATCCGCCATATCCCGCAAGACGAGCGGATCATTTCCATCGAGGACACGCCGGAACTAGTGGTGCCGCAGCCCAACCACGTTCGGCTCTTCTACTCCAAGGGCGGCCAGGGGCTAGCCAAAGTCGGCGCAAAGGACCTGCTCGAATCCTGCCTGCGCATGCGGCCAGATCGCATCCTGCTGCAGGAACTGCGGGACGGCACAGCCTTCTATTACATTCGCAATGTCAACTCGGGACATCCTGGCTCGATCACCACGGTTCATGCCGATTCCGCCCGCCTCGCCTTCGAGCAACTGACATTGCTGGTCAAGGAGTCGGAGGGCGGCGGGGATCTCGAGCGGCACGACATCCGCGAGATGCTCACAGTCGCGATCGATATCATCGTCCAATGCAAGCGCATCGACGGACGGTTCCGAGTGAGCGAGGTCTATTATCGGGACGCAATTAAGGCGACTAACAATGGCCGCGGAAGCTGAAATTGCCGAGTGCTCGCGTTCCCCGTTTGAACCTTGAATGTAAGTGAAAAATCCATTACTTTCGCGGTGTCTGAAATAGGAGACTTCCCATGGCTTCCCTGGCGGTCACAATGAAGGGGCAAATTACGCTCAGACGGGATTTGCTGACACATCTTGGGGTCAAACCCGGGGAGCGGATCGAATTCGACAAGCTGCCTGGGGGTGAGTTGCGGGTGAAGGCGGCTCGTCCAACGGGGACGATCGACGATTTTATCGGTCGGCATGCTGGCAAAGCAAAAAGGCCGTTGACCATCGAAGAGATGAACGAAATCGCGGCCTCGGGCTGGGCCGGTGAGGAATGAAGATCTCAGTCGATACCAACATTCTCGCTCGGGCAGTCCTGCAAGACGATGCGAAGCAGGGGAGGGCGGCGGCAAAACTCCTTAAGGAAGCATCGCTGATCGCCGTTTCCCTGCCGAGCCTATGTGAGCTGGTCTGGATTCTGCGCCGAGGTGCCAAGCTGTCGAAGGACGATGTTTCACAGACCATCCGCGACCTGCTCAATGCTGGCAATGTGGCAATGAACCGTCCCGCAGTCGAAGCGGGACTGGCCGTCTTGGAGGCTGGTGGCGATTTTGCCGACGGTGTTATCGCCCACGAAGGAGCATGGCTCGGCGGCGAGAGCTTCGTTTCTTTCGACAAGCAGGCAGTTGAACTGGTGACCCGCCAAGGCCAGTCAGCGCGTCTTCTCGCCTGACGTTACGCACGCTCGAGAGCAGATAAAGGAAGGTCTCAATCACGGCAAGCGCGGCATTTCACCGTCGACCACACGCCAGATCCATGGCGCCATCTCTGGCCTGGCGGCAATCATCTCGCTCAGTGCAACCTCGTAGTCTTCGTCCGCATTCGTCGGAACGATGAACAGAGCCACGGGCGCCGGCCTTGCGTCAGGCAATGTCACGGAGGCAATCGGCTGACCACGTGGAAGATCGAAGCGCAATCCCTTTTTGCTTCTGCGCTTTAACCCGGAGAGCCGTTCGAGGAGCCGCTGTTCGTAGATGTTTTCGAACGGAATCCAGTTCTCGTTCACCACCATCATCGCCACTTCCTCCACGGATGCGACCCCAGCGCTCGAAATGCCGAAAGTGGCGATCACGATAAGATGGAACTCTTCGTTTGATCGCCACAGTTCCAGCTCGGTCTCATATCGCCCATTCAACCGCTTCCATGCTCCCTCATCGATCATGAGAGGAAAGGGGAGGTGGCGAACCAGGATTTTCTGACTGTTGCGGGCTGGCGAAAACTCCTTTACCTCCGCGATGATCAACATCAGTTTGCGCGGTCCCGGTCCATTTGCCTTGGCTCCGGCCAAAGTTGCAGCACGCCTGGCGGAAATTCCTTCCTTGTCCTCCTGCTGATACACTTCTGGGATAAACAGGATGTCGCTGAGCGGGGCGCCGCGGACGATCATCTGTCTTGCGGCATTCTGCAGGCTGCTGCGGACGCGGCCCCAGCCGCGCCTTCCAGCCCATAGCGACGTCCATTCCGTAAGCTCTCCCATATCCCAGAGATAATGGAGCATCGCCCTTAGCGAGAGTTTTTTGGCATCGCTTAGTACCCTTTCTGGTGGGTCTGAGGGCGCCGTCGACGTAGGTCGGTTCGCCCGTTTCGAGAGAGAGAAATCAAGTTTCAGCATCGTTGCACCGGTCGCCGCGTCGACCTGGATCGCATGGCCAATCAACGGACCGAGACCGGACAGTTCATAAGGCGGCTCGTATGATGGGCATCCGGGATCGTGCTGCCGGCCTGAGAGCGGCATGCGTTTGATCAGGAACTGGTCATCCATCCGCGCGATGTACATCGGCACCGGCGGCTCACGACACTGGCAAAGTGGCCTGAGCTTATGTTCATAAGCGCGTTCGAGCTGAGGCAGAAACTCCGGAGAACTGTCATCGAATGCCTGGTTGCCGATCAAAAACTGTCGCACGTCGTTGCTTCCTTTCCTGACCAAAGGCTGATCGAGCCGTAGCACGAGCTTCGTGGATTATACTATCGTGAAATAGTTAGTATAGGAATATCACAGTCGCTTGGGCCGATCTCATCGCCATAGGCAGGAAAGGGAAACTGCGGTGAGCCGATCGCTGAATGCGCGACATCGGCGCGGGTCGTAAAGAACGATGCCGAAGGCAAATTTCTGTTCACATGCGTCCGCAAGCATTTTCAGGCCTCCGAAATCGGTAGCCCTGACCGTGGCAATCGCTTTCATCTCGATCCCGACGACCATCACAATGTCACGCACGAGCACGACATCCAATTCATGCGTCTGCCGTTCCAACCTCTGCTGATTAGAAGTCAGCCCGTCGAAAAGTAGACGCTGCGCCAGCGTGAGGTGAGTTCTAGTCGCATGCTGCCCAGCCCTTCAAGCCGGCCTCAGCTGCCGGGCTGGTGAAAGAGGGAGAGGAGGGCAGGTAAGGGTTGGTTTGGCGGGTTGGAGAGCGCCGGCGCAGGCCGGGTCCTTCCTCGCTCTCGACAGGTTTTTCATGAACGTGATTTCTTCCAGGGCCGTGAGCACCGGCATGTCCTTTCATGGTTGCTTCGACCGGCCGCTCCGTGTGGGCCTGATTTTCGAAACCTGTAACATACCGCTGCCCGTTCTTAAGCAGCAGGACCGTTTGATCTTCCCTATCAACAGCCGCTCGTGACGGAGGAAGCCTTATGTCATCCGCCTGCGAACTGGCAGACCGTCTCGCGCGCGACGCCGAGGCGGTCTGCCGCCATTACCTCTCCGCCGGCCATCGCGCCGGCAACTACTGGATCGTCGGCGATACCGCCAATAGCAAGGGCAGGTCGCTTTATGTCCATCTCTCCGGTCCGCGGACCGGACGATGGACAGATGCCGCAACCTCTCAATACGGCGATCTGCTCGACCTCGTTCGGGAAACCTGCGGCCTGGTCGATTTCTGCGACGTCGCTGATGAGGCACGGCGTTTTTTGAACGAACACCAGCCCATCCCCGCGTCCTCTAGCAGGAGCGACGCCCTCACTCCGCCGATCGATAGACCGGCTGGCGAACGCGCAAGACGCCTGTTCCGGATGACAGAGCCGCTTGGCGGTTCACTGGCCGACAGCTATTTGCGTCAGCGGGGCATCCCTCAGGCAGCTCTGCACCCGGCGCTCCGCTTCCATCCCTCATGTTTCTACCGCGACCTTGTGACCGGCAGGACGAGAACCTTGCCGGCCCTGATCGCAGCTGTGACCGATCCCTCCGGCGAGATCACCGGCGTGCATCGCACATGGCTCGATCCTCAGGGCGAGGGAAAGGCGAAGGTTGATGATCCCCGCCGCGCGCTCGGCGGGCTGCTCGGTAACGCCGTGCGTTTCAGCTTTCCTTTCCGCGGCCAGGTGTCGGTCATGGCTGCAGGCGAAGGCCTCGAAAGCATCCTGTCGCTCGCACATGTGATGCCCGGTATGCCGATGGTCTCGGCGCTGACCGCCAATCATCTCGCCGCCTTCCGGCTGCCCGATAGCTGCCGGCGTCTCTACATCGCAGCTGACGCCGATGCGGCCGGCCGCCACGGTAACGATGGATTGAGCCGCCGCGCCCAGACGCTCGGGATCCTGCCGCTGGTGCTCGCCTCGGAGCTCGGCGATTTCAATGAGGACCTGCGCCGGCTCGGCCCGGAGCGGCTCATCGCCAATCTCAGGGCGCAACTCGCTCCGGAAGACGCTCCGGTCTTTCTGCTCGCATAATCGCACCGAAGGCGCAGGTGAGGGTGCAGACCGAAGCAGGATGGCCGGTTCTTGGCGGTCGCCGTTCGGGTGGACGCGCGCGCGGGCCTGCCCAAAGGCGACCCTTATCATGCGGCGAACGGGCCTTCAGCGTGTCAGTCAGGTTTCTTCCCTTGGCTGGGCCATGCGGCCCGCCATTCCTCGCGAGGCAAGAAACCTTCCTTCCGCCGCCCGGCGCTGCGCTGGGCCGCGGCGTTAAGCGCCGCGGTTCCGGCCCCTCTGCCGCACGGATCGGGATCGCCGTCAGGCCGCGAGAGGCGCGGCCCAGACCAACGGAGATCACCATGAACCCTGTCCTTCCCATCGATTACGCCTTCGAACCCCATCACGGTTCTTCCCCAGCGGACCGCTTCATCTACGAGATGCAGATCTATGGCCATCGCCCTTTTCAGGACGAACCGGACCCGCGCCCGCTGCCAGAGGAGCCGGTCGTCCAATCGGCGCTGACCGCCATGTTCGACGCCCTCTTCGAAATGCTCGGCGACACCCGTCTGGAGCCCGATCTCGAAGACCTCCTGTGGTCGACGGTCAATCTCTTCCACCGCGCCGGCGAACGAATCCAGCGTGAACTTCAGCGCAACGAGGATGGCCAGCGCAACGGCCAGCGCGAGCAGGACGGCTCGGAGGTAAAGAGCGTCGAGCTCGAACGCCTCGTTGCCGAAGGCATCACGCTGCTTGAACGCCGCAACGCTTTCGAATTCATGCGGGACTATGCGGCCGATCTTTTCGAGGCGCAGACCGGTTCGGCCTGGCGGCCGCGCACCGGCTCCAAGGTTAGCCATGCCAACATAACTGCGGCGATGATCGACTCCCGGGACTTCCTGTCCGCCCGTCGCCGTGCCGAGACCGAGGTGTTGATCCCGGCAGGCACCAAGATCGCCTTCGGCGGCGGTATCGACTACAATGATCACGAACGGATCTGGGCCAGGCTCGACCAGGTCCGCGCCAAACATCCCGACATGGTGCTGTTGCACGGCGGCTCGCCGAAGGGCGCCGAGCGCATCGCCGCCTGCTGGGCCGAGGCCCGCAAGGTTACGCAGATCTCCTTCAAGCCGAACTGGACGAAGTATGCCAAGGCTGCTCCCTTTCGCCGCAACGACGAACTGCTCTCCGTCATGCCGGCCGGCGTCATCATAGTCCCGGGTTCCGGAATCACCGGCAATCTCGCTGACAAGGCACGCCGTCTCGGCATTCCGGTCTGGGAGATAGCGGAGGATAAGGCGTGAGCGCCATCTCCTCCGGGGGCGGCCCCGATCGCAATTGAGATCGCGTTATAGATTGCACGGGTGCGACCATGGGCCAGTTCAGGTTGTTGGCGGGTGGAGCCGCGTATCGAGGCCAAAGGCCTCTTGAAACTTCAGCGTATAGGCGTCCGCCGCTTTATCGGCCAGAAAAATCAGGTTCCAGCTGTATGGAGAGACGGCGCTCGGGATCGCCACGAATCGGTGGCTTTGAAGCAGATCGTCGCCGAAGGCTTGCTGGCCGGCACCGGGAATACCAGGACGAAGCCAGTTGGGATTGGGTACGCTCGCCGGATCGACGACATGGACATCGCCAGCATCGGCAATGACGGCGGCTGTCATGATATGCGCCACGGTGTCGAGGGCCCGGAAACCCTTGTGGACAGCGACCTCGAGGATTGCTGTCGCGGGATCGAGTGAGCAGTAGACAGCGCGAACCCCCTTGCTGTTCCAGCGGCCGCCGACCCTGTAGGCGCCTTCCCCGCTATCCCACGTCGGCGCATGGACGGCCTGATCGAGCCGCCACGCGACCAGCTCGGTCCCGCCGAGCGCGACCGGCAAAAGGGTCATGCATAGACGCCATATTCGAGACGATCGAGATGGTCCTCGACAAGTTCGACGCCGGCAGGTGTCGCTAGAAGATCGATCGGCCGGCGCTGGTCAAGGCCGACCGCTGGACGTTCCAGCCATTGTTCGGCTTCTGCTTGGGATCCGAAGATATCCGTTGCTTTTGCCAGGATCTCGGCAAATTTCCATGTACGGCCACTCTGTTCCTGGCTGAGGGGTTTGGAAGGCGTGTCCTTCCGCCGCTGCCATGTGCGAAGGCTCATGCCCACCGCCTTTTCCAGGGACTCGTTCTTGCCAATGACAACGAGCGTGCCGACAAGATGATCGAGCGCTGATGCGGGCAGGCCATGCAGAAGTAGTTCATGAGCGTCGAGTGCGTTGGTCAGGCGACGCGACAGAATGCGCGAGCCGCCGAGCAAGGCTTCGATTTTTTGCAGTTCACCACCGACTGCTGCTGAAGAAGATGCTTTTGCTGCGACGGTCATGATCTTTCTCCTGCGTCACCTGTCGCGCACTATATGTCATGTGTCGCGGTCAATTTCAAGGTTTGAGGATGCCGCGAGCCCGCCGGACTGGACTTTGTTTCGCCGGCGAGCTGGCTCCACCAACCGCGCCGGAACGGGTGACGATCCCTGGCGCGACGATTGCCGCGGTCTTTTGAAGCCAGATCAGGTCATGACCGGCGCCGTCGCAGTCGGTATGTAGCCTTTGCGGTATTTCCGTCGTGCGAGGCCGAGAAAATGTGCCACGGCTTCCTGTTCGGTCGTGAACACGTCGGTCCTCTCGCTGCCACGCCTGTCGATCCGTCCCCAGCTTCGAACGACCGCAGTTTCGCCGAACAAGGTCGGTCGGATGGCGAGCACGTAATAGCGCGCCATGTTACGGCTGGCATCGATGCGGCGACAATGGAGGTGGAAAGATATCCGGCTCATGTCGAGAATCTTCCCCGCTGGGACCGGCCGCGTCCAACGAGAGTTTTGAATCCTTCCTAGTCGATCGATTCCAGTTTGTGATGTATTGACGCGTCAGGACCTGCAAGCAACATCGGCAAAGCCGGACCCGGGAGATTGGGCGGCTCCCGGGCGCGATGGTTTGGTGTTCGGCGGAGAACGTCGGATCCGCAGCCGGCACTGCTGGGGCGTGCCGGTCAAGATCCGGCATTCGGCCTCAGAGCGGCAGCTCCAAACAGCATTGCACATGGGCCGAGCGTCGATGCGATGGCTGCGTCGATTGCGTCCGGCCGATCGATTGATTGCGCAGCTGGCACGCGCTTCACGCCTTGTCGCGGCCAGGACCGGCGGGGACTCGAGTGGCGGTGGGGATTTCAACCCACTGGCTCTCTCGCAACGCGCGATAGGGGGCTGCCATGATGGTCTGTCCCGCCCTTCGGTCGCATCCGGGCCATTCCCGTTCTTTTCTGTCGCCTTTCTAAGGGACCGGCCGCCACCAGCGTCAACCCGCAAGGGGTTCCCCTGCGCTGGCGCTCCGGTGACGCCTGCGGCTCGGCCCCTTCTTCGGGCGCCATCGGGAATGGTCCCGAGCAACCGAAGGAGACATACAATGGCAACCACCATCGCAACCCTGACGCAGAAGACCGACGGAACCTTTGAAGGCATCTTTGCCACAATCCGTGTCAACGCCCCGATCGCCATCGTCCCCAACGCCGGCAAGGCAAGTGACGAAGCACCCGACTACCGCGTCATCCATCGCAAGACCGGCTTCGAGATCGGCGCCGCCTGGAACCGCATTGCCCGGCAGACCGGCGAGGAATACCTCTCCGTCAAGCTGGAGGCACCTGAGATCGGCGTGATCTTCGGCAACGTCGCCCAGGCTCCTGGCGGTGATCCCGGCAAGAAGGTTATCCTCTGGAACAGCCCGGCGTGAGCTGGGCGGCCGGCGCCGTCACCGGGGCTGGCCGCTCTTGCGCGCCAGAGATCAGATGCGGGCACCAAGCCCGCGTCTGATCAAAAAATCGTGCGCTACGGAGAGGAAAGGTCTTCTCAGTCGGTCCGAGGATGCCATGGCGGCATGAAGGCCTCAAGGACGAGCGGTGCCCCCAATTTTGTCTCCGCTCCGGTCCCCTGCGCTCCGAGAAAATCGGCACCCCCACTCGCCGGCTCCGCCGGTCGCGTTCCGCGATCCTTGACCCCTCCATCCCGCCATGACCGCGGCTGTCGTCTTTCACAAACGTCAAGGAGACGACAATGACCACTTGCATCGACGAAGTCATCGAGCTGCTGCGCGCCGAACTGCTAAACGCCGAACCGGCCGAGTATCGGCAGATCGAGAGCGAGCTGGAACTGGCGCTGGCCGAACGCGAGGTGATCTGGGCCGAGCAGGACGGCCGCATCAGCGCCGAGCCTCCGTTCTGACGGAGGCTTATCGCCATGTCCGCAAGCCCGCCAGCCGGATCGACCGGCTACCGGGCTTCAGGGACTTCATCCCTCGACACTCCCGCCGGCTCACGCCGGAAGTGGTCGCGTCCCCTTCGGGGCCGCGGATCTCTTCTTTCTCTGACGTCCTATTTTACTCCAGCAAATCCGGCGTCAAGGACGGCGCGGTCTCCCCCAATTTTTCCGCCGCTGCGTTCACTGCGCTCTGGAAAAATCGGTTCCCCCGCTTGCAAGCCGCGTTCCGCGGTCCTTGACCCCTCTTTGCAACAGAGGCGCCGATCTCCGTCATCAACGAAGGAGATCACATCATGACAACCGTTCAGAACCTGATGCTTTACACCAGGCTTGCCGGCTTCCGGCTCGTCGTCCTGGCAAACCGTCTCGGCTGCGACAGCGATTTCTCCCGAGAACTTCATGATCGGCTTATCGATGGTCTCGACGCGGCAATTGCCCGGGTCCAGGCCATTGCGGCATTGGAGCGCATGCTTCTTGCCGGGGACAATGAATTTGCCGCCTATCGGCTGGAGGGCGAGGTCGCGATGTTCGGACGCTTCACCATCAATCTGGTGGACGATCTCGAAATCGATCGCGACGCGCATGAATTCCGCGTCAACGGCGGCGACTGGACCAATGCCCTCGCTGCCGATGCCAGTGGCGTCGACGTCAATTATCCGGAGCTGATTGCGCTGACCGCGGACGAGCTTGGCTCGCTTGCGCCGATCATCGGGGACATCATGCGGGAAACCGGCATTTCCATAAATGCAGTGCGCGCCATGCAATGCGCCTCGTAGCACAAGATTGGGCTTGTCTCGAAGTGATTTGCCTAATTGCAGCAATGTTGCAAATGCTGTATATCACAGCAGTGCTGCAAGAAGGAAGCTCATATGGCCAAATCAAGCGGGTCCTATTCGACCAGCGATCTCTCGCGTAAGTCAGGTGACATCATCGCCGAGGCGCTACGTCATCCGGTGACCATCACCCAGCGGAATAAGCCGCGCCTCGTTCTCCTCAATATCGAAGATTATGAGCGGCTGATGAGGCAGTCGGACCAGCGCACTGTGGGCACCATTGAGACGATGTCCAATGAACTATTCGCCGAGTTCGAAAACGCCGTCCAGGCCTTTGCCGACGAAGACGAGGCAGGCCGTTCGTGAGCTACGAACTGATCCAGACCGCGAGCGTCATTCGCCATCCGTATCTATGGGCGCGAGAGGCTGGACGTGGAGAAACGGAAGGACGCAAGGAGCGGCCGGTCGCAGTCGGCGTGAGAATGCCGCGGCCGGACGGCGATCTGGTTCTCTTCTTTCCCATCACCACGAAGCAGCCGGAGGCATCGCGGTTCGCCGCGGAAGTGCCAGCGATCGAAAAGCGCCGTGCCGGCCTCGATGCCGACCGCAGGATTTGGATCATCTTTGATGAGTTCAATACCGACATCGTCGGGAATTCATTCTACCTTGAACCTGAGCCGCCAATCGGCCGCTTCAGCAAGGCCTTTTTCCTGCCGCTGCTGCGTGAATTCGTCAGTCGCCGCAAGTCTGCTAAGGAGGTCAGTCGATTTCGCTGACCTTCGCTGGCGATAGTCTTGTCCTCACTGCTCCGGTTTGACGAAACGGTTCGCCTTCGCCGCCCGATCCATCTCCTTGCGCCGGAAATAGATAGCCCGACCGCAGCGGATCGGATTGTGGCCCTGTACGATGATGATCTGTTCATCCTTGCGCATCGCCTGGGTGATCTCGTGGGGCAATATCAGCGGTCGGCGCTGAACATTGACGCTCTCGGATCTGCGCGTGCCGCCTTTTGCATCCCAGCCAATGTTGCGGGAGCGCCCCTGCACTTCGACGGTCACCTCGCCGCATTGGGCCGAGACATTGCGGGCGGTATCGAGTGCCTTGATTGCAGCATAGGAGGCGAAGGCGCAGCCGTCGATCCATGAGGTGGCGCCGTCCTTTCCGAAGTGCCGCTCCAATTGTCCGACTGACTGGTATAGCAACATCATGCTGATGCCGTATTTGCGACCGCGATCGCGGGCCTCTTCCAGCACCCTCATATAGCCGAGCAAGTCGACCTCATCGAGAATAAACAGCGCCCGGCGGCTGAAGTCGCCGTCGGCCTGGACCATGGCGTTGACCAGAGAGCCGATGATGACCCGCGCAATACCGGGATAAGAGCGCAGGATTGAAGCCGGTATATTGAGGAACACGTCTTTCCTACCAGCAACGATATCGCTCGGCCTAAAGGCATCGCCGCAGACGAGAGCGGCGTAACTGTCCAATGAGAGCCATTGCGTATCCTTCGAGGCCGTCGAATAGACACCGGAAAAGGTCTGTTCGGTCATGTTGGTGAAGACGCCGAGCGTTTCCCGGATAAAAGCAGATTTGGAATGTTCTTGAATGTCGCGCAGCATCGCAAGCACCGACGGCTCCGGCTCGGAAACGATCTGGCGGAGACTGCGCAAGTTTCGCCGGCCGGCATATTCCGGCGACAGCATGACATGGGCGAGCAGACCAGTCAGAAGGTTGTGCGCCTGGTTCTGAAAGTAGGAACCTGTCGAGGATTCGAAGCGCACGCTCTCGGAAAGAAGCATATGAGCAATGCCGACGATTTCCTCCTCTTTGCGCCGAGAGTGCTCAATTCCATCCAGGACATTGAACCCGTTGATCGGGTTGTTTGGGTCGAGCACCATTACCTCACGCCCAAGTACTTGCGTGCGGTGTTCGGTCACCATCGGCGCGACTTCGGTGGAGGGATCAAGACAGATGAGAGGACCTGTATACCGCAGCGCGGTCGGCAGGACATTGCTCGTCGTTTTGTAGCCTCCCGATCCTGCGAAAAACAGCATGTGGGTGGAATCGAAGTCCTGGCTGTAGGTGAGAAGCGGCGCCTTGCCGCCTTGTCCCCAGGTGCTGTGATCATTCGGGTCGAAAGGCAACTGATGGACGATCTCCTTGTCAACGCGGTAGCGCTCACCGACGACGATCTCGCCGTTCGGCGGGAAGAGCTTTGCAGCTGCCGACATCGAAAGCCAATCGGCATCGCCGAAGGCTCCGCCCTTCACTCTTTTGACGGCTTCGGGCACGACGACGGAGATCCGGGCGGCGACTGCCACCGCCATGAACCCCATGACCGCGCCGATGACAGCAACGAGATCGAGATACGAGAGAGCCCCATTCAATGAAACGGCTCCGGCCTGCACGAAGGGGGCCAGCCGGCTATATTCACGCAGCGCGTAACAGCCCGCCATGATCAGAAAGCAGGCAAGACTTGCCATTGCCACAGGCCTTCGCCGGTGCAAGGGCAACGCCCAAACGGTCAATAATCCAGCGAGCGGCCCGAACAAAAGGGCGGGCACAGGCGCTGCGCGCAGGAACCAGTATTCGGTCGTGCCAGTCAGACCATGCGCCAGGATCGGCCATCGCCAGTTGACGACGTAGGCACTGATCGCGGTGACGACCACCGGCACCAGGACGCAGAGCAGGCTTGGATGCAATCTTTTTTTGGACGTCATTCCAGTGGCTCCACAGTATGCGAATATGAGCTCTCGGACGACCGAGTCCTGAATGCCTCTTCGCCGATATCACGCAGCCGCCGATGCTCGGGTGAGCCCGGCATCACGCCTGCCAATTCGATCAGTCCACCAAGCAGGAACGCTCGATCGGTCCTGGTCAGGCCGGCTTTGAAGACCAGGCCTCCAAGAAGAAATTTCTCGCGGGCTTCCTTCTTACGGTCAGCCGTCATGTGGAACCTCCGCCTGCGCTCCAGCGCCACGATCTGACGGTCGATGCGTTTGAGGAGCCCGGATCGCACGTTCTTTAGTCTCACCTTTGCGAAATCGAGCGGCGATCTCTTCGAAGATCCGATCGATCTCCTCATCCGCGATATCCAGTTCCGCCAGCCCCGACTTCGTTGCCGCTCGGGCGAAGCGTTCGGCCGATCTGGCTATCAAAGTTCTTCTGCGCTCTCGTAGTTTTTCGATCTGGGCGTCGAGGTCCAATATCGATGGTCTGGTCGCCATGGGGTCCGTCCTTCCTGAAATCGTCGCGTCGGTTCGGTATTATACTAACTGGAATAAAACAGTTAAATAGTCTATTTTGCATCAACCCGAAATCGTCGCAGCCTGAGTTTCGGCCAGGCTCCGTGTTCCGGAAAAGCGGCATCGGGCCTGCGGCCCGATCGGTTTGAGGGCGCAATATACGTCGCTGCCGCGACGTGCTTGGAAGGTGCGGAGCCGCTTGTGGCAATCATGTTCGTCAGAGCGCAGGTGATCAGCAGGGGAGCGGGACGCAGCATCGTCTCGGCCGCCGCCTATCGTCATCGCGCCCGGATGATGGACGAACAGGCCGGCACGTCCTTCAGCTATCGTGGTGGGTCGCGTGAACTGGTGCACGAGGAGCTGGCACTGCCGGAGCAGGTCCCGGGCTGGCTGAGGGCGGCGATCGACGGCCAGTCCGTTGCCGGCGCCAGCGAGGCGCTTTGGAACGCCGTCGATGCTTTCGAGACCAGAGCCGATGGGCAGCTCGCCCGCGAGCTGATCATCGCACTGCCGGAGGAACTGACAAGGGCGGAGAACATCGCGCTTGTCCGGGAGTTCGTCCACGACAATCTCACCTCGAAGGGAATGGTGGCCGATTGGGTCTATCATGACAAGGACGGCAACCCGCACATCCATCTGATGACGACATTGCGTCCGCTGACGGAGGACGGCTTCGGCCCGAAGAAGGTGCCAGTGCTTGGCGAGGATGACAAGCCGCTGCGCGTCGTCACGCCGGACCGGCCGAACGGCAAGATCGTCTATAAGGTCTGGGCAGGCGACAAGGAAACGATGAAGGGATGGAAGATCGCCTGGGCCGAAACGGCCAATCGGCATCTGGCGCTCGCCGGTCATGAGATCCGCCTCGATGGCCGCTCCTATGCCGAACAGGGTCTCGACGGCATCGCGCAAAAACATCTCGGACCGGAGAAGGCGGCACTGGCGCGCAAGGGCAGGGAACTCTACTTCGCACCGGCCGATCTTGCCCGGCGCCACGAGATGGCCGACCGGCTGCTGGCCGAGCCGGAGCTTTTGCTGAAGCAGCTCGGCAATGAGCGCTCCACCTTCGACGAGAAGGATATCGCCAAGGCGTTGCATCGCTATGTCGATGATCCCTCCGACTTCGCCAATATCCGCGCCCGGCTGATGGCGTCGGATGAACTTGTGATGCTGAAGCCGCAGGAGTTCGACGGCGAAACGCGCGAGGTCGCAGCCCCGGCCGTGTTCACCACACGGGAGATGCTGCGCATCGAATACGACATGGCGCGTTCGGCGCGGGTTCTGTCGGAGCAAGCAGGCTTCGGCGTTTCGGCTCGGCAGGTCGATACAGCGATCGAGCGCGTCGAGACCGGCGATCCGGCAAAACCCTTCAAGCTTGATGCGGAGCAGGTGGATGCCATCCGCCATGTCACCGGCGACAGCGGTATTGCGGCCGTGGTCGGACTTGCCGGCGCCGGCAAGTCGACGCTGCTGGCGGCAGCCCGCCTTGCCTGGGAAAGCGAGGGGCGGCGGGTGATTGGTGCAGCACTTGCGGGCAAGGCGGCCGAAGGCCTGGAAGACAGTTCTGGCATCAAGTCACGCACACTCACCGCCTGGGAACTGGCCTGGGCCAATGGGCGCGATACGCTCCATCGCGGTGATGTGCTCGTCATCGATGAAGCCGGCATGGTGGCCTCGCAACAGATGGCCCGTGTGCTTGACATCGTCGAGGAGGCGAGCGCGAAAGTCGTTCTCGTCGGCGACGCCATGCAGCTCCAGCCGATCCAGGCGGGTGCTGCCTTTCGGGCGATCAGCGACCGCATCGGTTTTGCCGAGCTTGCCGGCGTGCGCCGCCAGCGTGAAGAATGGGCGCGTGAGGCCTCGCGGCTCTTTGCCCGCGGCGAGGTGGAGAAAGGTCTCGAGGCCTATGCCCAGCATGGTCACCTTGCCGAGGCGGGCACGCGCGCGGAAACGATCGACCGGATTGTTGGCGACTGGAGCGAGGCGCGCAGAGAGGCAATCGGTCGATCCGTTTCTGAGGGCAGGGATGGCAGGCTTCGCGGTGACGAACTGCTCGTGCTTGCCCACACCAATGACGATGTCCGCAAGCTGAACGAGGCGCTGCGTGCGGTGATGGCCGGCCAGCGTGCGCTTTCCGACAGCCGCACCTTCCAGACGGCACGCGGAGCGCGGGAGTTCGCCGTGGGCGACCGCATCATCTTCCTGGAGAACGCCCGCTTCCTCGAGCCGCGGGCCAGGAGTTATGGTCCGCAATACGTCAAGAACGGCATGCTCGGCACGGTCATCTCCACCGGTGACAAACGCGGCGAAGCTCTGATGTCGGTTCGTCTCGACAACGGCCATAAAGTCGTCTTCAGCGAAGACAGCTATCGCAATGTCGATCACGGCTATGCCGCAACGATCCACAAAGCCCAGGGCGCCACCGTCGAGCGCACCTTGGTGCTTGCCACCGGCATGATGGACCAACACCTGACCTATGTGGCGATGACGCGGCACCGCGATCGCGTCGATCTTTATGCGGCAAGCGAGGATTTTGAGCCAAGACCGGAATGGGGACGCAAGCCGCGTGTCGATCATGCCGCGGGTGTGACCGGCGAGCTTGTCGAAACCGGAGAGGCCAAGTTCCGGCCTGATGATGAGGATGCCGACGACAGCCCCTATGCCGATGTCAGGACGGACGACGGAACGGTCCATCGGCTGTGGGGCGTGAGCCTACCGAAGGCGCTTGAGGAGGGTGGCCTCTCAGAGGGCGACACCGTCACGCTGCGCAAGGATGGCGTCGAACGGGTCAAGGTCCAGATTGCGGTTATCGATGAAGAGACAGGTCAGAAGCGTTACGAGGAGCGGGAGGTCGACCGCAACGTCTGGACGGCCAGGCAGATCGAAACCGCCGAAGCGCGCCAGGACCGCATCGAGCGGGAAAGTCATCGGCCGGATCTCTTCAAGCCGCTCGTCGAGCGGCTGTCGCGCTCCGGCGCCAAGACGACGACGCTCGATTTTGAAAGCGAGGCCGGCTATCGGGCCTATGCAGAGGACTTTGCTCGCCGCCGCGGGTTTGAGTATCTCTCGCTGGCTGCCGCCGAGATCGAGGGGGACATCTCGCGGCGCTTTGCGTGGATTGCCGCAAAGCGTGAGCAGCAGGAAAAGCTCTGGGAGCGGGCAAGCATGGCGCTCGGCTTTGCGATCGAGCGGGAGCGGCGCGTCTCCTATAGCGAGGCTCGAACTGAAGCCCGCCCCGTCCCAAGCGCGAACGCCGGCAAAGCCCATTATCTGATCCTGCCGACCACCGAATTCGTCAGGAGCATTGATGAGGATGCGCGGCTGGCGCAACTGTCATCCCCAGTGTGGAAGGATCGGGAAACCCTCCTGCGACCGGTGCTGGAAAGGATCTATCGCGATCCGGATGGCGCACTTGTCGCCCTGAATGCGCTTGCTTCAGATGCCGGCACCGAACCCCGCAGGCTCGCTGACGATCTTGCCGTGAGCCCCGATCGGCTTGGCCGCCTGCGTGGCTCCGAACTGATCGTCGACGGACGCGCGGCGCGTGACGAGCGGAATGTCGCCCTGGCGGCTGTGACGGAATTGCTTCCCATGGCCCGCGCCCATGCGAGCGAGTTCCGCAGGAACGCCGAACGGTTCGAGCTCAATGAGCAGGCGCGCCGCGCGCATATGTCGTTGTCGATCCCGGCGCTCTCCGAAGGCGCGATGGCGCGTCTCATGGAGATCGAGGCGGTGCGCCACAGGGGCGGGGACGATGCTTATAAGACCGCCTTTGCGCTTGCCGCGAAGGACCGCACGGTCGTCCAAGAGATCAAGGCGGTCAGCGAAGCACTGTCTGCGCGCTTCGGCTGGAGCGCCTTCACCGCAAAGGCGGATGCAGTTGCCGAACGTAATATGGCCGAGCGCATGCCGGAAGCTCTGATGGCCGGCGAGCGCGAGAAGCTGGTCCACCTGTTTGAAGCCGTCAAACGTTTTGCCGAGGCGCAGCATCTGGCCGAACGGCATGACCGTTCGAAGATCGTTGCGGCGGCCAGTGCCGTTGCGGACCAAGAGCAAGGCATGCAGCCAGGCATGAAGTCAGGCAAGGAGAATGTGACCGTTCTGCCCATGCTTGCCGCTGTCACCGAGTTCAAGACAGCAGTCGACGACGAGGCGCGCTCGCGGGTTCTCTCCGCTCCTTTCTACCGTCAGCAGCGAGCGGCACTGGCGAACGCGGCAAGGACGATCTGGCGCGATCCGGCAGGCGCTGTCGGCAAGATCGAGGAACTGATTGTCAAAGGGTTCGCCGCCGAGCGGATTGCTGCTGCAGTGTCCAATGATCCGGCCGCTTATGGCGCCTTGCGCGGCTCTGGTCGTCTGATGGACAAGATGCTGGCTTCCGGCCGGGAGCGGAAGGAGGCGGTACAGGCCGTGCCCGAGGCAGCCGCGCGGCTGCGCTCTCTCGGGAGCGCCTATGCCAATATCTTCGATGCAGAACGACAGGCCATCAAGGCAGAGCGGGAGCGTATGGCGGTTGCTATTCCGGGCCTGTCGAAGGTGGCAGAAGAGGCACTCGTGCGTCTGACCGCCGAAGCGCGGAAGAACGATCGCAAACGGGGCATCGCGACTGCACCACTCGATGCGAACATCCGCCGGGAGTTCGATGAGATCAGCAAGGCGCTCGACCAGCGCTTCGGGCGCAATGCCATCATCCGCGGCGACAAGGATCTCATCAACCACGTGCCAGAGCCGCAGCGCCAGGCCTTCGTCGCGATGCAGGAGAAGCTGAAGATCCTGCAGCAGACGGTCCGCGCGGAAAGTAGTCAGCAGATCCTCTCGGAACGGCGTCAGCGAGGCTTCAACCGCGGACGGGGGATTGATATCTAAAACATACCCGCGAAGCGAAAGGGAGCCATGAACGCCAGCGCCTAGGACCCGATCTCGGCGGCGCGATGGCTCGCTCGCAGGATCGAAAGACATCTCGTCAAGTCTCGATGTTTTTTACAGACTGGATGCCGATCAATCTCGCAAACAGGACGGAATGCAAAGCGTGCAAGCTCAGCCAATCGCAACTTGAGCATATCGCCTCCATGATGATCCATGGTAGTCGTGGGAGCGCTCTTGCGTGGAACGATAGGCTTGGGCGCCACTTAAAGACTTGTCTCAAGGGGCGCTCGCAAGCGGTCAAAACAGGCGGCTTTGACGGGTGGTCCGCATCGGACGTGGCGCCGCCTGTAACCGCGAACCGCCAGCTACTGCCGTTCCATTGGCCCGACGATCAGCTCACGCGTATACTCGCCGGCGGTAGAAAGTCGCCGGCCAGACATGCGTTGCCGACCAAGAGTTTGAAGGTCGCGCAGCGCACGGCGGACTGGGCTGTCAAAAACCGGCATGGCAAGTCTCGCAAGCCGGGTACTCCAATGGAGCTCGAGCGAGCGAGACGGTCTCAGGGGCGATCAAGGTTTGCTTACGGTCGCCCCGTAGCTTTGGGCTGCCCAATCTTCTCGAGATCGAGACGCCGGAACACCCGCACCCAAAACATGAAATCACCTGCGCGCCCGTCGAAGCGCGCGCAAATTGCGCACCAGGCCGCAGCGGTTTTCGCGTGTCCTCCATATAATGAGCGGGCGGCACTGCTTGCATCCTCTACGTCGGTGTCACTCCAGAAGTCGGGTGCGGCTGCGATGCAGCCGGACGGATTCTCTTCGGAAAAGTCATACATGCGGAAAGCCCCGTTACCGTCCGGGAACAGGTCGCTAAAAATATGCCGGACGTTGATCCCATCGGATGGGCCACGATCACGTGCCGTCCCTGGCAAATAGACCCTTTGGCGTGAAACTCTCTGCGCATACTCAACATTATGTTGCAACAAAAGGAAAAGGCAAGCTATAAAAATACGCGTAAAACGGGCGCGTCCTGGCGATGAGGTGCCAGATGCAGGGCAATAGCGGGAGCGGCGAGGCTAGATATGGGGCATTGCAGGGGTGTGGGTGTTGTATCAAAAATATCGGGAAAAATGATATCCGCTGATGGGGGCAGCCAATGAGCGAGCGTTTGGTGATCGTATCCCAAGATGCCGACTACTATTTGATGCTCGCTTACATCTTGAAGGAAGCAGGGTATAGGCCAACACTCGTCGATATTCCGAGCGAAGCCGTGGCGATCGCCGAGGAAGGTGAGGCTGCAGCCATCATCGTCGACTGCCAGCCCGGTTCACAAAGTCTGGCTGATATCGCGACCGGCTTGAAGGAACGAGACCTTGCCAGCGGCGTCACACTCGTCGCGCTGGTTGCCGAAAAAGCTGCATACCTCGACATTTTGAAGGCAAATGTCGATGAGAGCTTTACACGGCCGATGCCGCCGGAGCGGCTGCTTTCATACCTTTACGGTGCGATTGGCAACCCCGGTGATAAAGCAACGAAACGCTTCGTGCCAATGTCTCACGAATTGGCGTTGGACGCGGGCGCCCGGCGTGTCCTCGTCCGGGGTGCGCCGGTCAGTCTCAGCCCGATCGAGTTCCGTTTGTTGAGCGCCCTTATGACTGATGCAGGACGGGTGTTCAGCCGCGCCGAACTGATCGGCATTGCCTGGCCGCAGCGAGCATTCGTTGAGCCACGAACTGTCGATGTTCATATCGGACGCCTGCGGCGGGCGTTGAAGCGTGTCCTTGGCCGAGATGTGATCCGCACGGTGCCAAAGGTGGGATATGCGATTGACATCCTCTGAAGCATCTGAATTCCGTCACCTTCACATCTTCACGGAAAATTCCCCAAAACTTGCCGCCTCTTTCGTTGTGTGAACAAGAGATTCGCGGTTAGCGTGTGGTGGTCCAAACTTGGGAGTGCACCATGCAAGAGGCCGTTTCCGGCGCCGGGTCGCCGACCTTATCCTATAGAAACACCGCCAGCCTGGTCCGGCATGCCGGTCCTCACTTTGCCGCAGCCCACCTCGACGGCTTGATGGCACTTTATGTCCAACCAATGGATGGCAGAACGGTAGCGCTGCCCCTATCGGAGGGACGATCGGAGCGCGTCGTCGACTTTGTTCGCTGCTCGTATCTCGGGCTGGACAATCACCCTTCCATCGTCGAGGGAGCATTCGAAACAGTTCGCCGTTACGGGACGCTACACTGGTCTTGCGCACGCACACGGCTCAACTTTGCTATTCTCGGAGACCTCGAGGACGCCCTCTCTGACCTGTTCGAGGCGAGGGTAATCACATACACAACGGTGCTCGCCGCCAATCTGAGCGCGCTTCCGCTGATTGCGTCCGGAGTTCTGACCGGCGGCAAAAAGCCGGTCATGGTCTTCGACCGCCTCGCCCATGCAACGCTCGCCTTCAACAAGCCAGTCGTCGCCGAAGAGTGCGAGGTCCGCACTATCGGTCATAATGATATTCAGGCGCTCGAAGACATTTGCCGTCAGAATGATACCGTCGCTTTCGTTTGTGACGGTGTCTATTCCATGGGCGGATGTGCGCCGATAACAGAATTGCGTGAGCTTCAGGAGCGATATGGGCTCTTCCTTTATATCGATGATGCTCACGGAATTTCGATCTTCGGAGAAAGAGGTGAAGGTTTTGCCCGATCGCAAATGCCCGAGGGCCTTGGCGAGCGCACGATAATTGCAGCGTCGCTCGGCAAGGGCTTCGGGGCTTCAGGCGGCATGCTCATGCTGGGAACGGCGTTCCAGGAAGAAATCTTTCGCCACTTCGCTTTGGCGCATGCCTTTTCCGCCTCGATCAATGTCGCAGCAATTGGTGCCGCCCTCGCTTCCCAGGCGATCCATCGCACACCGGAACTCGGTGTACGGCAACGGGCGCTCGCTGAATACATTTCCCTTTTTGACGAACTCGTGCCGACCGCACAGGCGGGGTCCCGACTGCCCATCCGGACGGTTACCGTCGGTGATGAGCTTGCGGCAATCGGTGCCGCGAGAGTGGTGTTGGACGCCGGTTACTATACATCGGCCATTTTCTTCCCGACTGTCGCCAAGGGAAGGGCAGGACTGCGGATATGCCCGACCGCCAGTCACACGGCAGCCGAAGTGCGCGGCGTCGCTGCAGCCATCAATCATGCCCTCAGGGCCTAAGGATTGGCATTTGTGCCCCCGGGCGCCTCTCGCCCGGGGCGCCTCGTTATCGAATCCAAGCGTTCCAACGCTCAAGCATCATCGCAGCATTTTCATTGATCCATCGAGCGTCCGGAATGACGATGTGATCCCGAATATCTTCATCGCTTGGAAGCGCCGCACGTGCGGCTGGCGACATCAATGAAATGGCCTTGCGACTGGGCGGGGTGCAGAGGAGTTCCTCGCAGACCCTTGCCTGCGTCGCCGGATGATCAAGCCAATATCCGACTAGCTTCTCCGCATTCGCCCGGTTCGGAGCGCCTTTGATGATGGTCAGACGATCACCGACGAGAAACGAAGCCCGCGTGGACCAGGCGATCGGGCGTCCCTCAGCCTTCAAGGTGTTTGCCCGCGTCAGCCAGATCTGCCCAATGCTGTAGTCGCCGTTGCGAAAGCCCTGAACGCTCTGATCACCAGTCTTCCACCACAGCGATATTGCAGGGCGGATCTCGTCGAGCTTCCTGAGGGCGCGGTCGATGTCGAGTGGGAAAAGTTTGTCGCGTGGAACACCATCGGCCAATAGCGCTGCAGCCATCACGCGCCACGGGTCATCGAAATTCGGAAACGCGCGGCCACCGGGAAATCTAGCCTGGTCCCACATGTCGGCCCAGCTTGATGGATTTCCCGCCTTGAAGCCTGTGGGGTCGTAGGCCATGAGCGTTGCGGTCGAAAAAAGCCTCGCTCCCGAACTGATGCAGGCATCCTCGACCAGATCTGGCCGGGCGCGAAAGGGCTCGCAGAAATTGCTCAGGTCTTCAGAAGTGAGCCGATGCGTTTCGGCACTCGCCTGGATCTCACCGTCAGGGTACAGGTCCCACGTCACATTGCCTGTCTTGACCATGGCAGCAGCTTTCGCCCGCATCTCCGCATTTGTCGCTGCGACAGAAACGACCTTGATGCCGGTCTCTCGCGTGAACGGTTCGAACCAGAATTTTCGGAGCGCTACATCGTAAGCCCCGCCTGTCGTCGCAATGACCACCTGCTCCTCCGCTTGCGCCACCCCCAAACTGCCAAGCATAAGGCAGGCGGCAAGCAGAAAAGGCTTCATCTCAGTTCTTTTTTTCATCGCGTGTTCCTCTGTCCGGATGAGATGGCCACGTTAGTCCTCCCCGCGGCCGACAAGGAGATGGATGGAGCCCATGAGGACGAGCGATGTCGCAACGAGCAGCGTCGAAACCGATGCGATGACCGGGGTAAGGTTGAAATCGATGTCCTCGAACATTTTGCGGCTGATTGTCTTGCCGCCGGTATCTGAAATGAAAAATGCGACCGTTGCCTCGTCGAAAGATGCCAGAAAAGCAAAGACAGCCGCCGCTGCAACCGATGGGGCGATGTTTGGTAGGACAACGTTGAAGAAGGCACGCGTCCGGTTTGCGCCGCAACTCAATGCGGCAAGTTCAAGTGACGGGTCGAAACGCTCAAGCGCCGCGGACACGGTGATGATGACGTAGGGTACTGAGAGCACAGTGTGCGCGACCAGGAATCCAACAAAATTGCCAGTCAGGCCGAGCGGCGAGAAAATCAGGTAAAGAGCAACGCCGAAGACCACATGGGGGACTATCATAGGGCCGAGTGACAGCGCCTGCAGAAGCGCCTTTCCTGGCAGATTGCCGCGAACGAGTCCTATAGCGGCCATTGTTCCGACTGCCGTCGAAGCGACCGTCGTCGACAACGCAATCTTGAGGCTGAAGATCGTTGCTGCTCGCCAGTCCGGATCGGAAAGAAATTCGCTATACCAGCGAAGCGTCAGGCCCTTCGGCGGGAGCTCGATATGGCTGCTATCATTCAGCGAAATCGGGATAACCAACAGCGTCGGCAGCACCAGGAAGAACAGGATTGCGCCGATGAGGAGACCGCCGAGAAGCTGCAAGACTGCCTTGCCATAAGGTCGATGGCTGCCTTTTACTCGAGAGGTGGTAGGCGATGTGGTGGCTGCGGGCTCAGTTGACACTGTTCATTCCTTTGCTGATGGAAAGGGCCTTGCGAAACGCAAGGACAAAGACGAGCGTCGTCGTAAGAAGGACCGTCGCGAGCGCTGCGGCGAATGGCCAGTCAAGCAGGACGATAGTTTGCTGGCCGATCAGCGTTGCCATCATCAACGCTCCCGGTCCGCCAACGAGTGCCGGCGTGATATAAAAACCGATCGCCAGAATGAAGCACATGACGCAGCCGGCAAAAATTCCCGGCAGGCTGAGCGGCAAGGTCACACGAATGAAGGCGCGCATGGGGCCCGCCCCCAGGTTCCGGGCGGCTTGGATATATTCGGCTGGAATAGTGCGAAGAGCATTGCAGATCGGCAGGATCATGAAGGGCATCAGCACATGTGTCATCGCGAGGATGACAGCGCCCTCGGTATAGAGAAGCTTCAAAGGGCTGGTGATGACGCCGGTTTCGATGAGCAAGCCATTGACGATACCGCTTCGCTGCAGCAGCACGATCCAGGCGTATGACCGCACCAGCACGGAGGTCCACAGTGGCACGAACACCGCCGCCGCCACAATCATTGCGGTCCTGCCCTTGGCGCGCGCCATGAGAAAGGCGACGGGATAGCCAAGCAGCAAGCTCGCAACAGTGACAATCGCGCCCATCTGCAGCGTGCGAAGCAGAACTTCGAGGTAGAGCGGCTCGCTTATTATTCGTTCGTAATATTCGAGCGTGAGTTCAGGCGCCATGAAGCTCAATGAGATCAATCGGCCGATCGGATAGACGAAGCCCGCGGCGAGCAGGAGGGTCAGCGGCGCAATGAGAACGAGCGTCAGCGCATGCGAATAGCGGCGGGCCGAGTGCGAGAATAGCCAGCTTGCTGGAGCGATTGGTGCAAGCGCCAGATTGTCGGCGGTCATGGTCATCTTACGCCTCCACATCGGAAAAGAGCCGCAGGCCATCCTGTTCGGCAATGACATCCACGGGCGTGCCCTTTACAAAGGGCACTTGCATTCCATCGGCAGGTATCTGCACCTGAATGATCTCCCGGTTTCCAAAGTCGGTGCGAACGAGATGAAGGTTGAAGGAGCCTGCAAAAACGGAGGCTTCGATCTGGCCGGGAAGGATGTTCGTTCCGCCCGCGCCACGCGCTGCAAGGCCCAGGCGCTCAGGCCGAAGCGCCAGGCGAACACGACTACCAATCCTTGCGGCACGGTCGTAACCGGACACAGCGCTCGGTGTATGAACGACCACGTCCTCGCCCAGCTTGATTGCCTGACTGCCGGCGGTCTCGCCCAGGAACTCTCCGGTGAGGAAGTTCATCTTGCCGATAAAATCCGCGACAAATGCCGTTTCCGGGTTTCGGTAAATGTCTGCCGGGGTTCCGAGTTGTGCGATTTGCCCCTTTGCCATAACCGCGATCCGGTCGGACATGGTCAACGCCTCCTCCTGATCATGAGTCACGTAGATGACAGTTGCCCCCAGGCGCTCCTGCAACTGCTTGATCTCGATCTGCATGGATTCGCGCAGCTTCTTGTCGAGAGCGCCGAGCGGCTCGTCCATCAGGAGAACTGGGGGCTCGAAAACAATTGCTCGCGCGACCGCCACTCTTTGTTGCTGCCCTCCGGACAATTCGTGCGGATAGCGTCTGGCGTAGTCGGGAAGCTGGACGAGGTCGAGCGCCCGGCTTACGCGTTCGGCTCGAAGATCCTTGCGAATGCCACGCATCTTCAGCGGAAATGCAATGTTTTCGGCGATGGTCAGATGCGGGAACAGGGCGTAGCGCTGAAAAACCATCCCGATGTTGCGGCGATCGGGCGACACGGCCGTCACATCGCGCCCGCCAATGATCAGGCGTCCGGCAGACGGACTCTCGAAACCGGCAATCATCGTCAGTAGCGTTGTCTTGCCCGATCCCGATGGTCCGAGAATCGACAGGAATTCGCCTGCCGGAATGTCCAAGGTGACGTCACGTACGGCAGTCTGGCGGCCGTAGGCTTTCCATATGCTATCGATGAAAACAGGCGCACCAATCAAAATGATGTCTCCTCCAGTTTGCGCGCCGGGATGCGCGTTGAAAACCTCCCGGCCCGTGCGTGGGACCGGTGCTGTGGGTGCTACGCCGAAAAGATCGGCGGCTTTTGCGGGTATGCGTTCCGCAGCCCTAACGTTGCGGATGTTCACGATACCGTTATGCTGTCACATTAGGTTGGCATTTCTTGAATATGATATTTTTGTTGCAACAAAATTGTGAAGATGTCAACGCGCATGGGGGTCGAAAATGAACAACAATGCAACCACAGGGGATTCTTCGGCCTCGGACGAGCAGTCCGGACGCCTGAGTGACTTCGCCTATTCAGCCATCAAGGAGCAGCTCACGCGCGGCGCGTATAAGCCTGGCCATAAGCTGCCGATCCGCTCAGTGGCCGAAATGCTGAACATTGGCTCAACGCCGGCGCGCGAGGCGCTCAACAGGCTGGTCTTCGAGGGCGCGCTCGTCATGGCGGGACCCAAGACGGTTATCGTGCCGCATCTCGATCTTGCCGCCCTCTACGAGGTTACGCAGATGCGGCTGGCGCTGGAAGGATTGGCAACAGAACAAGGCGCGCTCCGCGCGACTAAAGACGTGGTCGACAAGTTGTTGGCGCTGCAGGACAAAATAACATTGTCCCTGGAGGAAAGACGCTATTCCGATGCCCTGCACGACAACAAGGAATTCCACTTCACAATCTATCGTCTTTGCGAGATGCCGCACCTTCTTTCGACCATCGAGGCCCTGTGGTTAAGGGTGGGCGCCTCCTTCCACGACCTTTATCCCGAATTCGCGGAAGCAAAATACGGCGTGCGCAACCACATGGCTGCGATAGAGGGATTGGTGGACATGGATCCATCTGCAGTTCGTGCGGCGATGGAAAGCGACATCCGGGACGGCTACCGCCGCTTGAAGAAAGCGGCGCAGGAACGCCTGAAGCGGCAATAGCACTGGTCGCATCATTTTTTTGTTGCAACTTCTTCGGGTTCATGATTTTTGTTACAACAAAATTGTGAAGGGTCGTGCGGCGACCCGCGTTGACCGGAGAGGATCCCAATGTTTAATCCAGACTTATCGCGCAGCGGCCGGGTTTTCTCCCGGTCGCGGTCAGAACATTTCTTCAAAAGGGGGCGGCGCGTTTTTCCAACGGGAATAACGCGGGTGACGGTGGATCACGAGCCGAGCCCGCTTTACATCGCCCGCGGTGATGGAGCCTATCTCATCGATGTCGATGGCAACCGGCTCCTCGATCTCAATAATAATTTCACGACGCTGATCCACGGCCATGGGTTCCTTCCAGTTGCCGACGCGGTCGCGGATCTTCTTCATCGCGGAACCTGCTTCTCCAATCCAACCGAGCACGAGATCACCCTTGCCGAGCTGCTGATCGAGCGCATTCCTGCGGTCGAACATATTCGCTTCGTCAACAGCGGGACGGAGGCTGTGATGTTTGCGATCAAGGCGGCCCGCGCATTCACCTGCCGGCCAGGCGTCGCACGCATCGAAGGCGCCTATCACGGCGCTTATGATTGGGCCGAAACGGGGCAAGCTGTATCGCCGGCCATTTGGAACGACGCACAGCGGTCGCCAGCTGTACCCGCTTATCGTGGCATGCCGCCCGCGGTTGGCGAAGAGGTGACCGTCATCCGTTTCAACGACGTCGAAGACCTCGAGCGTCGCATTGCTTCGGCAGCGCCATCGCTTGCTTGTATCCTTATCGATCCGATGCCGAGCCGCGCCGGACTGATTGCACCTGAACCGATATTCCTCGCAGCCGTCGGTGCGATCGCCAGGCAGCATGGCATTCTTGTTGTTGCCGATGAAGTGCTCAATCTTCGACAGTCCTATAGGGGCGCTTCGGCCCGCTACGGTCTGCAGCCCGATCTGATCGCGGCAGGGAAGATCATCGGCGGAGGTTTTCCGATCGGTGCAATTGGTGGGCGCAAGGAGGTCATGCGGGTCTTTGCGAGTGACAGCGGCACGCCGCCGCTTCCGCAAGGCGGTACGTTCTCGGCAAATCCAGTATCGATGGTCGCGGGGCGGGTCGCTATGGAGGCAATGACCGAGGCGGCATTCGCCTCGCTCGAGAGCCTTGGTGACAGCATTCGCGCCGGTCTTCGCAGGGAGATCGCGCGTCGAGGCGCAGCCTTCAGCGTAACAGGGGCCGCATCATTGTTTCGCATTCATCCGAAACGAAAGGAGCCCACAGATTTCCGTGAAGCTTATCTGGAGCCCGCAGAGGCGGAATTGATGGCTCGGCTCTCGCGGCACTTTCTCCAGTGCGGCATCCTACTACCCAATGGAGCCGCAGCGTGTCTATCGACGGCAATGACCAGCGCTGATGGCGATGCGGTCGTCTCCGCCTTCGCAGATTTCCTTTCCGCACTTGATGCAAATCCAACCGAAGCAGGCATGTGATCATGGCCAATGATGTTTTCACCGCCGCCGAACGTATAGCGCATTCTCTCAAAAGACACGACGTCACCCATATCTTCGCTCAGAGCCTGCCTTCTGCGGTGATCCTCGCCGCCGAAGCAATTGGCATCCGTCAGGTCGCCTACCGTCAAGAAAACATGGGAGGGACCATGGCTGATGGCTATGCGCGCCTCTCCGGCAAGATCGGCGTCGTCGCTGCACAAAACGGACCCGCCGCAACGCTTCTCGTTCCCCCGCTGGCGGAGGCGCTCAAGGCTAGCGTACCGATTGTCGCCCTTGTGCAGGACGTCGAACGAGATCAGGCGGATCGCAATGCATTCCAAGAACTCGACCACCTCGCCTTGTTCCAATCCTGCACGAAATGGGTACGCAAGGTGATCGTGGCGGACCGTATCGACGACTACGTCGATGCTGCCTTCACGGCCGCCGCGTCGGGCCGACCAGGACCGGTCGCGTTATTGCTTCCCGCGGACCTGTTGCGGGAGCAAATTGCTCCGTCAGCATTTCGGCGCGAGGCTGCCTTAGGCCATTGGCCGCTTGATCGATTGCGTCCACGCGATAGTGACATCGAGCGCGCAGCGTCGATGATTGCGGAAGCTCACGCCCCGGTTATCATCGCCGGAGGCGGCGTTCATGCTAGCCGAGCCGCCGGCGAACTTTCGGCGCTACAGGACGAAGCCTCGCTTCCGGTCGTCACGACAAATATGGGCAAAGGTGCGGTCGACGAATTCCATCCCCTGTCGGCTGGGGTTCTTGGTGCACTCGTTGGACCGAAGTCGCTCGGACGACACACTGTTGCGCTGGTCGAAGAAGCAGATCTCGTCATCCTGGTCGGGACGCGAACCAACCAGAATGGTACGGACAGCTGGCGGCAAATTCCGCTGTCCGCCTCGGTCATCCACGTCGATGTCGATCCAGTCGAAATCGGCCGGACCTACGAGGCCGTCAGGTTGGCAGGCGATGCCGCAGAAATCATCGGCGCCCTCCGCAGGGCGCTTGCTGGGCGTGATCTTTCTTATCGCGCATCGAAGCGTAATGACGTGGCTTCTCGTATAGCGGGGTTCTGGCATGCGTTCGACATGGAACGACAGTCAGTCGCCCAATCGGACGCCAGTCCGATCCGACCTGAACGGATCATGTTTGAACTTCAGCGGATGTTGACGGCCGATACGACCATTGTCGCCGACGCCAGCTACTCCTCCATGTGGGTTGCCGGCCAGCTGCGAGCACTTTCGCCCGGCATGCGTTTCATCTCGCCGCGAGGCCTTGCTGGACTTGGTTGGGGCGTCCCACTTGCACTCGGCGCCAAAGCTGCAAGACCGGACAAGCCGGTCGTAGCCATCGTAGGGGATGGCGGCTTCGCGCATAGCTGGGCAGAACTTGAGACGATGGTGCGGAGCAAATTGCCCGTCCTCATCATCGTTTTGAACAATGGCGTTCTCGGTTTTCAGCGTGACGCGGAAACTGTCAAGTTCGGCAGCTTCACGACGGCCTGCAAGTTTGCAGATGTCGACCATCAGAAAATTGCCGAAGCCTGTGGCTGCCCGGCGGTTCGCATCTTCGATCCCGCTGATCTTCCTAGATACCTGGAGCGGGGTCTGGCTGGGCCGGGTCCGCTCCTGATCGAGGTGATGACCGAGCCTGGCGCTCATCCGCCTCTGTCGCTGTTTGCTGCGATGGATGAAGCTGCATGAGCGCCGCACAACGCGCACCTGTTGCGGTCATCAGCGGGGGCACAACGGGGATCGGTCTTGCCACCGCGTTTCGTCTGCTCAAGGCCGGTCATAGAGTGGCTGTCTTCAGTCATGGCGAGGCAAGCGTCGAGGCCGCCGGCGCAGCGCTTGCCGAAGCTTTCGGGTCGGGGCAGTCGCTCGCAAGACAGGTGGATCTCCGCGACCCGGCTGCCATCACGGATTTCTTCACCGAAGTCGCCCATGTCTTTGGGGCACCCGAAGTTCTCGTCTGCAACGCCGGGATTTCACCCAAAGGTCCCGACGGGCCTCCTGACGTCTCAGACCTTTCCGTTGAAGAGTGGAACCACGTGCTCGCTGTCAACCTGACGGGTGCGATGTTGTGCTGCCAGGCCGTTCTGCCTGCCATGAAGGAAAGTGGCTATGGCCGCATCATATTCGTGGGATCTCTCGCTGGCCGGACGAGACCGAGGATTGCCGGAGCGAGTTATGTCGCATCAAAGGCGGCACTTTCAGGGTTATCCCGCGTTCTCGTCTCTCAATACGCCCCCTATGGCATAACATCGAATGTCGTGGCGCCGGGTCGCATCCTGACGCCATTGACCGGATCCGCGGAAACAAAGACTAACATCGACGCCCTCACTCGCATTCCGACCGGCCGGCTTGGCGTTCCGGACGATGTTGCTGCCGTAATTGCGTTTCTTGCGTCAGAAGATGCCGGTTTCGTCAATGGAGCCATTATCGATGTGAACGGCGGCGAGTTCGCGCCGAGCTAAGGCCGGCCGCTTCTATAGGACGCAGAGGCGATCGATATGACTGCTGTCATTCTGGTTTGCTCGCAAGATGCCGAACTTTATCTGCTGCTTGCGGCATATTCTGCACGGCGAAGGTTTCGAGGCTCGGCTAGCAGCCACTGAAGACGATGCCGCGGAGGCCTGCACTTCGGCAGCAATTTCCGCAGTCCTCCTCGATTGTGCAGGCTGGCCCAGCGATATTGCGCCGGTATGTGCGCTGTCAAAGGAGGCCAGGCTTCCCGTCGGGGCTCTCGCCGGAGGAGAGCATGCACAACACCTTCAATTGATCAAGGCCGGCCTTGAAGACGTCATCGCGCGGCCTTTATCGCCAGCGAAGCTCATTGCCTTTTTGAATAGCGTAAGGCCGCGGCCGGAGCCCACGATATCTTCAAGTTTTGTCATTCCTGCCGATTTGGTCGTCCAAGATCACGCCGTCGTCGTCGCAGGTAAGAGAATTAACCTTGCGCCCATCGAGGCGCGCATCCTCGAGTTTCTGGTAGCAAGGCAAGGAGAGATCAGCACCCGGGAGCAACTCATCGAGGCCGTATGGCCTAACCCGCGTCTCCTGAGCCGTCGGACAGTCGACGTCCATGTCGGCCGGTTGCGAAGAGCGGTCGCGGAACTTCGGAATGTGCAGATCCGCACAGTTTACGGCGCAGGCTATGCTGTTGAGTTTCATGATGCTTGAGGGCTCATCTCGTGACCCCATGATGCGTTTGGAGAATAACGACGCGGTTGTCCTAGGAGGCGAGCTTTCGGAGGCTTTGCAGATGAACTGCCAAATGCAATAGCTTGGAAGCTGAGTGGGACTTAAGTGACTGCCAATCAGGCCACTCGGTTAGCCGCCGTTCCGCCTGAGCCTATCCAAATGCTCCAAGCAGACCGTCTTGACAAGCTCGAGCAATAAAGCGGTTTGTTGTGCCAGCCATCCGAGAGCCTCCTCGCTGATCTCGAAATGCTTCGAGTATCGCGCCTTCACATATGCCTCGTTCAGCGTATTGAACCAGGCACGCTCGCGATGCTGATCTCGAGGGAAGGCTTCGGCAAGGCGCCGGTCCTGTTCTTCGGCAAGCGATCGGAGGAATTTGATGTTGTGGGAAGGCGGGCCGTAATTGGTGAGGGTCAGCAGCACACAGGAGTAGGCCTGCTCGATTGATTGGTGCAGTTGAAAGGCAGCTTCCTTGCTACGTCCCCTGCTCAGTGCATACTGTGATGTATCAAGAAACCCATCCGCGGTTGGATAGCGCTCCTCGAAGTGCTCCCTCGCCACCCGCAGTCGATCCGCTGGTAAGAGTGGCTGTGGCTCAGCCAAGGGCTCGTCATCTAGCTCGTAGAGCACGACGCCTTCCCTCCGGATATCGGAGAAGAAGTACTGCCCTTCCTTGAGATAGTTGTTCACCTCGCGCCTGGAATGGACGATGAAGCTTACCGGCGTTTCGATCGACTTATCGTGGATCAGCCGGTCGGCAGCCTTGTACCAATATTCGGCGAACTCGCAGAGCTTGCGATTATTGACGATGATCAGCAGATCGAAGTCTGATCGATAACCCTTCATCGTGAAGGGCTCATCTACCCAGCCGCCTGTCGCATAGGAGCCGAAAAGAATGATCTTCAAGATGCGTCCACGCTTTTTGAATTCCGCCGTACCATCCTTTAGCGCGTCTTCGAATTCCTCGTGGAGGATTTCCAGCACGCGGCCAATCTCGCGTTGTTTACGAAGCGGAATATGATCGAGAGACGATTTCATGCACCATCGATAGGTGAAAGATCTCGCACCGTCCACCCGCAGTTTTAACGGTTGCGATAGCGTCGATGATAATCTTCGGTCACGATTACTTAGACGTCAACGCCAAGATAGACTGCTGGCGGTCAACCGCCCCAGTCGCCTTCTGTGTCAGCAGACGCCGGCGGCATTGTGAGCGCGCGATCGTGTCTCAGACCTCCTCCTGGTGATCGAGATTGCCGTCATCTGAACCAGGGTTCGTCATCTCGTTTTTGAGACAGCATCAGGTACCGCAACGCCACTTTCCACTATTTTGTACGGTTATCGCGGACAAAAATTGCTCACCGTAAAGCACAGGGCCGTCCCTGTCGGTTTTGCCGTTAGTTTTCTCGCGTCCGTTAGAAAGCTTTGTACAACTATGCCACGCGTCAGAAAACGGTCAGTTGCAAGCGTGTTTTAGGCTCTGAATAGCGGGCCGCCAGACTCAAATCGTCGCCCAAGACGAGCGACGGGCCGTCCACATAGGCAAACGCGTGCCAGCGCGCTTCTGTGGCGGAAATGCCGGAAAACCAATGGTTCCGAAGATAGTGGAACGACCATGACCTCGCTCATGGGGTATTGAAGTCTGTTTCGGTATCGGCGCCAGATCACTTGGCCCCGACGGCGCGGGTCGAATTCTGCTTGGGCGAGTCCGGTTAATCCGGCCGAAATCGCCCTAGAAGCCCGGAAAACCGGGTGTTTCCGGTCATCCAGGGCGACCGACATCGCTGATTTGCGGGCTTTAATCAATCACTTCCGATAAGCATTACTTATCGGAAGTGAGATGTCGTCTCGGCGACATCACGGTGTGACGGTAGCGAATATAGAGATAGGTTCCAGTTAACAAATCATTTACCACAAATACAATAAGTTAACGTTTTCCGACGTTCTGTCTCCAGACCCTACTGTGGCCGATCTCGGACACCGGGACTGCGCTGGCCCCTCGACGAGCGCATCGCCCGCTTGCCGGTCGGCGCCGGCTGGATCGAGCGCACGTACTTCGCCGATTCCTGCGCCTCGCTTGGATCGACGGCGAACTCGTCCACCTCGAGGACCTGGTGCTGCATGACGCCCTTCGCATCTCTCTCCGCACGAAGCTTCGACGATATTGGAGAAGAGGCTAGCATTATGGAACGGCTGGCCGGCCGGCGAGCGTCGTCAACGCTGCCGGCGCTCGTCGAAAAAGTCATACGCCGGCCGCTCGTGTCGGCTGGCGCGATCTCCGAAACCCTCGGCACGACGGCGCAGGCAGCGCTCCGGATTGTCGGCGAGCTTGGCCTCAGGGAGATGACGGGGAGGGGACGTTTCGGGCGTTGGGGGGTCTCGAAAGCCTTAATGTCTTCCCTGGAAACCCGCTTCTATCTTCTCTGTATGTCACCCGCGTTCGAAGGCGGATCTGTTTTAAACTATCGCACCAGCTCTCTGAAACTTTCAATGGGGATCCGAAACCGATGCCGAGTCTCCCACTCGTGTCGGATTAGGTCTGCGGAGGAGATGTCGAGAACACGGGAGTGTATTAGTTGAACGACCACATCAACGGTCTTAAGTATTCTCAGAGGACGGCCCGCCAGACCAGCTTCGCGAAGAGCGTGCTTTATTGCCCTTCCATCATCAATCGCCAGCGAGTGCCCCCGGCTCAACGCCACGGCGATCGCGGAACATTCGCCAACACCAAGCCTCGGTGTCTTAGAGAGCTGTGCGAACAATCTAAGTTCGCTAAGCGCTGTGACGGCTTCTTCGCGCAAATGGCCGGCGGCCACAGCGGCCATGTAGCGCTCAACCTGTGACGGATACTGATCCGTGACTTCATCGCGCACATGATCAGTCGCGACAAAGCCCCCGGGATAGCGTCCAATCAGGTCCATCCGATCAATCTTCAAGAAGTTGATCAGCACTGATGTGTCTGCAACGACAATGGTCATTCCGCTTTTCGCTATTCTCCGCGCGCCGACTCGGCAAAAACTAGGAGATTATCAGCTTGGATTTGGAGTTTTTGGCTTAGGTCTCGCAATCTGCCAGCGCTAATCTCGCCTCGTCGATATGCTTCAGTTGCCAAACGAGTAACTTGTGCACGAAGCTCGATTCCGCCGTCTTCGGTATAGTTGCTCCCTCGCCCATCGGAATCCCGGAGCAGGTGTAGGGCTTGGCCGTAATCCCGACCGACTCCCTTTTTCGAGATGAGGAAATCGGTTTCCGATGCGCTGATCTTTCCAATGCTTTTCAATCTCCAAACCATCGCTTCATAGCTCACGCCGAAGTGCTGTGCGAGCATAGTGACGTCTTGATAGGTAATTGCCTGCGATCCAGCCGGAGGACGAATCTCGGCTTCCTGCGGCAGGTTGCCGGCCACATCGAACAGAATTTGCGACTGCCGACTCGGATTACCTTTGTCCATCAATCGAAGCTGCTCAAGAATTCCATCCGTTGGCATTAGGAAGCTGGCAGCGAAGGAATTGGCCCTCTTTTCGACGAGGTCGGACGCGTTGGCACGCTCAGTTTTTCGAATCCCGTCGTCTCGATCAAACAGAGCATGTGCATATTCGTGGGCATAGGAGAATCGACGCCTTACCGCATGATGTGCGCTATTCACCACTACCGCAAAACCGATAGAAGTGTGGTTGATAAACAGACCCGACAGATCTTCAGGAAGTTCGGTTGCAGCCGTCCAGATACCTTGAGAGGCAATTAAGCCAGCGACATTCCCAATTGGCGCTACTCCAAGTCCAAGCCTCCGACGCTCCTCGTGAGCTACCAACTCCGCCTGCCTTAAAGACTCGCCGACGGTCGCTGCCCGCATCGCGTAGTTGGGAACCGCACTATCAATCGAATTACCAAGCAGTTCGCGAAGCTGGGCGCCTTCGGTATAGAGGTCGATTATTTTCTCAATCGCTCGCCGCATTTCATCGCTTGCCATAATGGCCGGTAACGCGCGAGGCAGGACAACAGCGGAAAGATCTTCCATGTTTGATTTTGGCTGACCAAAAAAATGCGCGATCGGCTGCCCGTACAGGGCGGCAAGTTTTGATAATTCTAGGGTTGAGACAGCGCGGTTTCCGGCTTCCAAGTTGGTTACTGCCGTTCTCGGTAGTGCCAACAGGTCCGCTACCTGCTGTTGGCTTTTGCCGCTTCGTTCGCGAGCTCGTTTGAGATTCTCACCAAGTTGGACTGCATCAAGCTCTCTTTCCTCCATGACGTACTCTTTCTCCGAATCAAAGGAGGCCGGAGTCCGACGGGCTCCAGCCTTTGGCATACTGACGGCTCGGACATTCTATGTCAAGAATTTCCTTGACTGTCCGATAATCAGACATAGTATGGAAAACAGAATCGCACTTGCGGTTCGATTTGGACATTGATGGAGACTCTAATGGAAGACTTGGACCACAAGCCGATTGAGAAGGCCGGCGCCGATGCTGGACACGAGCGCAAGGTGCGCGTCGAACTCGAGTTCGAGACCTCGCCCAACATTGAAACGCTCAAGATCGATAAAGACGACCTGGATGCTGTCCTCAAAGTCGCGCGAGGTGTCGCTGGCTTTGAGAGGGCGCACGTATTCGAAAGGGATAGCGATGAACTGCTGACCGGCATCGGGGACCGGCGGGCGATCACGCTTCTTGTTCACAGATGCCGTCATATCGCAGTGACGATTCGATACGGCGGCGAAACCCATGAACGTGAATTCTCACCTGCGGCAACCGTTCTTCGTATTCTTCATTGGGCTGTAGGAAAGCACGGTTTCAATCTTGATGACAACGCGGCGGCTAAAGCCAATCTCATCGTGCAAGGCAGCGATCAGCCTTTGCCGAAAGACGTTATGATCGGCCGCTTCGCCGCACACCCTGGGTGCGGGGTTGCGCTTGACCTCACTCTGAAGGACTTCACCAATGGTTGACGGTGAACTGACGTCAGCGGAGAGGACACTGCTTGCGCACTTGGACACGGTCCGCTTCCTCGCTGGCGTCGATGAAGGCAGATGGGACATCTTGGAGCTTAGGTGGCCATGTCTATATGTCCGCGTCCGAGTAATCGCCGGTCACAATGAAGTTTCCCTCTCCCAGGATTTCAGGCTCGAATGTTCGGGATATCCGGAGCCGGGACCTTACGTAGAGCGGTGGTCCTACGCCGGTACCGAAGAGCGCGGCGAGCGACCGCCGGCTCCAACCGATCCAGGAGCACCTGGCTATATAGATGCCCTGAAAGAATGGGGCAGCGGCGGTGGGGAGGGCGGGATCTACAGAGCTTGGAACCGAGGGGCCGCACGCCATAACGATTGGTCTCGCAAGCGACCCGATGAAGCTTGGCATCGAGGTCGACAGATTTCGTTTATCATGGAGCAGCTTTATGCATTGGTTTCTGAGCAGGCTCTTTGGCTGGCTGCTAGGGCGGCCTGAACCGCGCATCGTCTGTGAGAGCGCCATATGGGCTGCGGGCGTGCGTGAACTCGGCCGACGGACTTTAGGAAGACGTAGAGAGAGCGGCGCATTCTTGATCGGCGAGGCGCCGGATCGGGGGCCAAAAATCATCCGTGCATTCGTGTTCTACGACGACATCGATGAGCACGCCCTTGAAACTGGCATAGTCAGATTTAACGGCAATCACCTCCCGAAGCTTTGGGAACTTTGCAGTGAAAAAGGTCTACGCGTCGTCGCGGACATCCACGTGCATCCGGGCGGCTATGGCCAAAGTGCGTCGGACAGAGCTGACCCTGTCATGCCTCGCGCCGGGCATATCGCTTTCATTCTTCCGGACTTTGCTGCGGGTAAAGTCGATCCCGGTGGCATCGGTCAATATGAGTACCGAGGCAACGGAGCCTGGGTTGATCATTCACGGGCGAGTGCTCCGTTTCTCGAATTGAGGTAATTGTCATGACACAGATCGCCCATCTCGGACGCTCCCGCATAGCAAAGGTTCTGACCGACGATACTGCCAGCAACAAAAGCTTCGACGATGCTACCGCAACGCTTGATGCCGTTGGCTTGGTAATTGTCACGAGCGGTGAGGAGGCGGCTACCCACGCAGGTCAGGCGGCCATACTTACGATAGTCACCACCGGAGTGAAATGTTTTGGTAGAGCGGCGGTCGTGATTGATAATGACGTGCCCTTGAAACGCCGCCTGAGTTCGGGGGAAACGATTTTCGAAGCGGTTCGTGCGGCGGGAGCGGAGATCGTTCATTCAGTTCCAACGGATGCAACTCACATTGTGTCGATCGGAGAAATCCCTACCAAAGGCATATATGTTCGTTGTTGGTGGGGCGGCTGGAGCGCCGGAGTGTTGCCTCCTTGGGACGACGCGCCCTTAGGCGGATCTTCCAACCCGCTTGCTGGAATATTCGCGGGCGCACTTGCTGTTCGTGAAGTTTTCGCCAACTGCGTCGGACGTCGCAAGAATGTCCGACGAGCCTCAGTCATTTCTCTTTGGGCGCCGTCGCAGATGCAGAGCCAAGAGGATGTTCCGCCTTCCAGGCTTTCTCTGCCTAATAGACTTTGGCTCGTTGGATTGGGTCATGTCGGACAGGGATTCCTCTGGAGCCTTGCTCTTCTTCCCCTGGCCGGCGCGCACGCCGTACTGCAGGATGATCAGCTGGTGGGGGAGGAAAATGTTGCTACCGGCTTGATCACCTATCCTCACGATTTTGAAACTTCCAACCACAAGACTCGCGTTGCTATGCGCTGGCTCGAAGCGGCCGGTTGGACGACCTCGATAGTGGAGCGGCGCAATCATGGTGACTTCCGGCTCGACGTGGGGGATCCGCCAGTTATTTTAACGAGCATCGACGAGCCCATGGCACGTATCGAGATGGCCAACGCAGGCCATGAGTTTCTGATCGATGCTGGTGTTGGTCATGGTCCGACTGACTTCGAAATTGCTCAAGTTAGGGTAGTGCCCACAACCGTTGATGCGCGAACGCTTTGGACGGCAGGATCGAATAGAAAGGATATAGAGAGGACCTTACAACAGCACGCTTATCGTGAGCATGCGAAGTCGCATGGCAACTGCGGTACGTACAGCTTGGCGGAGGCAAGTGTGGCTGTGCCTTTCGTCGGAGCTGCGATAGGAGCGCTGACAATCTCTCAGCTTTTACGCCTTGCGGCACTTAGAACAACGAGCCAAGTTCTTCAAATTGAACTTGGCGCGCCAGAGGCTGCAAGTGTTGGAGTGCAGAATCCGGGCTCTGCGATTGGACTGGGAGGCGTTGAATTTTCGTTTTCGAAGTTTTGAGAATCAATGTCCACGGGCAGCGCCACGCATCGGTTGGCTAACCGTTCCGTAATGACGAGCAGACCTTCGTCCACCGTCAACGACGCTGGGGCCCGCGGCTGGCCAATTTTCAAGCCGTTGTCATTGATTCACGCACGGACCCCGCCGGTCGCCGGGCGGCTCCAGAACTTTCCGGGCGGCGTCAGCTATAACCGACCACAACTGATGCACACCACTTCGTCAAAAAATGCTTGAACTGGTCGATTTGGTCATCGCTCATATCGCCCTCAAAGGTGACGCCGCAGGCGGCAACTGTTTTCAAATGACCGTCTGAATGTAGTCCAGTTCATCTTTCACCGTTTTAAAGGCAGGATAGTCTTCAACCTTTTTAAACGAGCGTGAAATCATTGCACTAGACCTCGAGCACAAACCCTTAAAGCGTTTGGGAGCAGCTTCAACAGTCTTCGCCGGAATTTTTCGAAGGTTGCTCAGTAACAGCTGTGCGGCTTGATTGGTTAAATCATGCCTCCTTTGCGTTAACTCTTCGATCAAAAGAGGAATATGCTCGAGTTCATCTCCTATTAGGGTCACGAGGCGAAACAATGGTCTATCAGCCCACCGTGCAGTCTCGGTAGTATCAATACGTGCCGACGCAGCAACCCACAAAGCCTCGAAATAGCAGACGATTGAAGATCGTAGCGCCTGCAGTGCTTTGTCGCGGCTAACTGTAACAACGGAATTCGCTTTCTGAAACTCGCATGCGCCTTTCTTACTCCAGAATTCGCTCAATGCGCGAGGGTTGTCTGCCGATCGCTTTATCATCTCATCGCAGATCCGTTCGGCCTCCGGCTGGTTGTACTGCAACTCCATATTGAACCATCGACGCATCATAAAAACATCGGTATAGCCCAAACCCTCCGCCTGACGGAAACACACCCGCGCCTTCTCCTTATGATCAAACCCCATCTCAGCATACGCTTGGCCTAGAAGGGCTTGTACTCTCGGGTTGACCATCACCACATCGTTTGAGCGCCGCCCTTCGCATAGTTTTACCATGCCGTCAAAGTCGCCTCCCCTAATCATAAGTTGCAAACTTGTAATGACAGCGGACTCTTCAGCAGAATAGCGGTTTGCTTGGCCGTTATAATGTTTCACCCTAGCATCGAGGGCGTCGAAATGCGGCAACTGTTGGGAGGCGATCCTTACGAAAGGGACGCTCGGCGCCGCAAGTTGGTAGAGCGTTTCCCCGTTTTCGTCCTCGGAAGTAGAAAGAAACACGCTGGCACATTCGCTGATAGCATCCCGAATCTGTTCCGGCGTGAACTGAAATAGGCTGTTCAATGTTTTGAAACTAACCGGCTGTTCCGTAAGGCTCCGGTGAAGGCCGCAGGTCAGGCCGCTTGAGCGTTGACGGTCGGCGGCGTCCAATTCCACGGAAGCAACTGCTCCAGCCTGGTAATCGACGTATCAGCGATGCGGGCAAGAACGTCGGCCAGCCACACCTGCGGATCGATGTCGTTGAGTTTTGCCGTCATAATCAATGTGGCCATGAAGGCCGCACGATCTGCACCGCGGTCTGATCCGGCGAAGAGCCAGGATTTTCTGCCGAGCGCAAAGCCTCTGAGCGCTCGCTCTGCCGCATTATTCGTCAGGCAAATCCGGCCGTCCTGCAGAAATGATGTGAAGCCATCCCAGCGCTTGAGCATGTAGTCGATCGCCTCCGCCACCGGAGAACTGCGTGAGAGCTTTGCCCGCTCGGTTTGAAGCCAGACCTGCAGATCATCGACGAGTGGCAGACAGTCTCTCCGGCGACGCTCCAGGCGTTGATCGGCCGTAAGCCCGTTGATCTCGCGCTCAATATCGAACAGGCCGTCGATCCGTTTGACGGCTTCGAGCGCCATAGGCGAGATCGGCGCGGCGTTCTTTCCACGCTTGGCATTTGCGGCAATGTCGGCGAGCACGAAGAACTTACGCCGCGAGTGTGCCCAACAAAACGCCTGCCTTAGAGGATTTGGATCGCGATCAACCTTGAACAGCGGATTGTAGCCGCCATAGGCGTCCGCCTGCAGAATGCCGTTGAAGGTCTTCAGGTGGCGCTCCGGATGCTCCTGCCGTCGGTCCCGCGAGGCATAGTAAAGGGCCGCCGGCGGAGAGAGCCCTCCGAACGGCCGATCGTCCCGGACATAGGTCCAGATGCGGCCCGTATCGGTCTTTCCCTTGGCCAGGATCGGCACGGTCGTGTCGTCGCCGTGCAGACGTTCGGCAGCAAGGACATGCGCCTCGATCAGGGAGTGAATGGGCTTCAACGCCGCGGCACATGCTCCAACCTGATCGGCCAGCGTCGACAAGCTGAGGTCGACGCCCTCGCGGGCGTAGCGCTCGCTCTGGCGATTGAGCGGCTGGTGCTGGGCGAACTTCTCAAACAGGATCATCGCCAGCAGGTTCGGCCCGGCAAAACCGCGGGGTGTCACATGGAAGGGTGCGGGTGACTGCGTGATCTTCTCACACTCGCGGCAGGTGAACTTCTCCCGCACCGTCTGGATGACCTTCCACTGACGCGGGATGACTTCCAAGGTCTCGGTAATGTCTTCACCAAGCTTCGACAGTTTAACCGATCCACAACAGGCGCAATTCGTGGGAGCGGCGATTACGACGCGCTCACGCGGCAGGTGTTCGGGAAAGGGCTTGCGTGACGGACGCTTGCGCTCGAAGGCTTTGACGGCTGAAGCTTTGGCTGCGATCTCCGCCGCCAGTTCATCTTCACCGGCGTCCGCTTCCAACTCCTCGAGCTGCAGTTCCATCTGCTCCAGGAGCCGCGCCTTGCGCTCGGACCGGCTGCCGTAGAGTGCACGGCGAACCTTGTCGATCTCCAGCTTCAGCCGCGCGATCAGCGCCTCGGAATGCGATACGAGTGCCTTTGCGCTGGCGGCTTCTGCCTTGGCGGTCGCTGCTTCTGCTTCGGCTGCGACACGTCGAGCGCGTTCCTGGGCCAGCAGTGCAAGCGCACTGGCAAGGTCGTCCGGAAGCTCTTCGGTCGCATTGCTCATGACAGGATGGAATCATATTCGACCCTGTCATTCCAGTGTTTTTGCTTATCCGGCCGACGTCGGCCGCCAGGTCTTTTGCGGCATCCGCCAGTCGATACCTTCCAGCAGATAACCGAGCTGCGCAGGCGTGATCACCACCGTGCCATCGGCCGCTGATGGCCAGATGAAGCGGCCGCGCTCCAGCTTCTTCGTGAACAGGCAAGCGCCCTGGCCGTCATGCCAGATCACCTTGATCAGACCGCCACCGCGGCCGCGGAATACGAACAGGTGTCCACACATCGGGTCGCGCTTCAGCGCCTCCTGCACCATCAACGACAAACCGGGGAAGCCTTTTCGCATATCGGTGTGGCCTGTCGCCAGCCAGACCTTCACGCCACTCGGAACCGGAATCATCGCAGCCCCAGCACGCAATCGAGAATCCGGCCAAGGGCATCCGTATCGATGTCGCTATCCACGCGCACGCGCCGACCCCGTCCAAGCTCGATTGTCACATCGCTACGCTTCCGACGAGGGTGGGATGTGGTGGGCGATTCCGGTTGAACGGGAGAGACTGTCGAAGCGGCCTCGGATACGATCACCGGCACCAAAGTCGCCGTATCAGACCTTGGCTCGTCGATCCGGCAAAGCTCTTTGCGCCAACGGAACAACTGGCTGACATGGATGCCGGCCGCGCGGGCAATCTCGGAGATGACCGCGTCTGGCTCAAAGCACGCAGCGACAAGGCGCTCTTTATCTTCGCGTGACCAGCGCCGACGGCGCTCTACAGACGTGATCACCTCAATTGGATGCTTCGTCATATGACTACTCCTAGTGTTACCACTAGGACTGGCAGTCAGAAGCCCTCTATCGCAAGACGGCCTTCACCGTGGGCTTACGCTGTTCCAAAAGATATAGAGCACTCAAAATCGGTCTGGATTTCCCGTGCTTATCTAGCCGGTCGTATTCACGTTGATAGAGATATCGCCTCGCGTCATCGCCGCCCTTTTCGTCGAAAAGAGACAAAGCCTCATTGTAGTTGCTACAGAAGCGCCTGAGGCCCACTACTGTTTCGACCAAGAGCGGGAGTGAGTGTGTGCGATCCGCAATTTGATGAGAAACCTCTGCGGGCGGCGACGGAACGCCAAACTGTTTGCAACATGCGTCCACGAACTCATGGAACTCTGAGGCATAGTCCAGCCCAGGGACCTTAAGTGAGGATGTGAGTGCGTGCTGAGGCGGGTGGCGCAGCGTATACAGGATCCGCGTCCGCTGCTTCGCAAGAACCGCTTTCAAGAACAAAACTTCCTCGCCAGTTTCGAGGCCGCGCCGGCTTAAAGCGTCGATGTCATCGATGACGATAAGCCCGGAGAAGTGCGAAAAAAGTTCATCGAGTCCTACCTTCACGCGCTTCTCGTCGGCAGACGTTTGCTCATCCAACCCGAGCAGACCTGAGTGGTATATGATTTGAACGAACTGCTCATGTGCATTGGCGAATTGGCGCATAGCGAAGACCTGCTCTGTGCCGCTAAGTGGGTTTAGTTCCGTTTCCTTACCGGAAATGAAAATAACATAGTCAAGGCGTTCGCCCGTAGTTGCCCTGACCCCATGCCCATGTTCAGCGAGTAGTCTCGCAAACTCGAAGGCAAGCGTGCTTTTGCCTGAACCACCAGGACCATGGAGATAAAGTCGCGGGTTTTCGCCTGACACGAACCATCCCCACAGCGACGTAAGTAGGTCACCCCGGCTGATGAACTCCTTCAATGTGGCCGGTGAAGGAGGAAAAGAACGATGTACAGGAAATCTTGCTTCTTCTTCTCCATCTGATGGGAGGCTCATCCTTTGTGAGAAAAGCATAGGCAGATGCCGCGTTTCAGCAACTAGAACCTCATGCCTGTCTCGAACCCATAGCGTTCCCGCCTTATACTTCGCTAAATCCTTGCGAAGTTTCACTGGTGATGCGCTTTTCCGCCTCGGAACAAGGACTGCGGCAATCTGCTTCTCTACGGCGCCGATCGTAACTCGATAAGTTTTCGCAACGCATTCGATTGAAATTGCCGCGAAATCAGTGAGAACTCGGTTAAAGCTCTCAACATCGAAAGGCTGTTCGATCCCTGACACCGTCAAGATGCGGTCTTTTACCCCGACGATAATTAAACCGCCAAAACTGTTATGAAATCCGAGGGCCAGCCGAACGAAACCTGCGCCGTATCCTTCACTAAATCCTTCAGGGTTTGTCTCTTTGAAATCGAGGATATAGCTTTCTTGAACATGGAACCGTTCTTCAGACGCGTTCCAGATCCCGTTGAAAAGGTGATCAAAGCTCGGCGGCAGATCCCCCTTTTGGACTGCACCAAAAACGCCCTTCAATTCTTCCCGCATGTTGTCCCCCCAATTCGGAATAATTACTATCTGGCTCGGATTAAAACGCAACGGCGTGCCTCCGAAGTAAATAGCTATTCCGCTGTCGGAGCTTGTGTGTGACTTTTGACGCGTTTTCAATGCGATTGCTTTTGAAGCCTTAGCGGTCGCTGGTTCGAATCCACTCAAGGCGACCGTGTGGCACAGAGGTTCTGCCCCGGAATAACCGGAAGCGGTCCAAATTGCTCGGTCCGAGCAGGAGCATGTCAATGCGTGCTATGATTTCGGAGCTGTCACGTTGTCCGTGGCTTAACGGTTGACGGATAATCGGACGCCATGAGCGCGCCGACCATCAGCTACGAGAACCACCGTTTCCCACCGCAGGTCATCGCCCATGCGGTCTGGCTGTATTTCCGGTTTCCCTTAAGCTTGAGGCTTGTGGAAGAAATGCTGCTGGAGCGCGGCATTGTCGTGTCCTATGAAACGATCCGGCGCTGGGGCCGAAAATTCGGTGCGGCCTACGCAAAACAACTGCGCAGAAAGAGACCCTCGCGAGAGGATATCTGGCATCTGGACGAGGTGGTCGTCTCCATCGGCGGCAGAAACCACTGGCTTTGGCGAGCCGTCGACAAGGACGGAGATGTTCTCGACGAGATCGTGCAAGTCCGTCGCGACACCAAGGCTGCCAAGCGATTGTTGATCAGACTGCTGAAGAAGCAAGGCCTGGCGCCAAAGAGGATTGTCACCGATAAACTGCGCTCATACGGGGCGGCAAAGCGAGATGTGATGCCGGCTGTTGAACATAGATCACACAAGGGCCTCAACAACCGTGCGGAAAACTCCCTCTGCCGCTGCGAAAACGAGAACGAGTGATGCAAGGCTTCCGATCCGTCGGCGGCTTGCAACGATTTATATCGGTGTTTTCAGCAGTCAGAAATCATTTCGTCCCGTCGCACCAGAAGCACTCCGCCCTAGCCACCCACGTTCATCGGATCCGCGCTATGGCGCAATGGAAGGCCGTGACCGGCGCAACAGCCTGAGTTTAACTGAAAGCACCTCCTCCGGCCTCAGTGAAACAACGTGACAACGCCCATTGAAGGTTAGTGCCTGCCCTGCGCGACAAAGGCACGATATCGCTCGATGGCTTCCCGCGCTTCAATCAGCATTAGAAGTCGAAGCTCTCGAACCGCAGCCGGCCGGGGTCGATCTTGGGCTCAAGCCACGCGCGGACGTCCGCCATGAACCGATCGGGCCCGCAGACAAACACGATCGCGTGGTCGAGCGTGGGCAGATCGTCGAAGTCGGTGGCGCGGAGCCGGCGCGGATAGACACGACGCCCGTCCCCACTTGCACTCTGCGCCTTACCCGTCGAGTCGAACACGCCCACTTCGATGTCGGTCATCCCGTCGATTAGTGCGATTTCGTCGCCGCGGCACGAATAGAAGAGCGTGACCTCGGGCATCGGACGCCCGGAGTCGCGCAGCGCCCGGTGCATCGCGAGGAAGGGAGTGATCCCGACGCCGCCGGCCACCCAGAGCATGTGCGGAAGCACGCGACCTTCATCGAGGCACGTGAACGTTCCACCGAATCCCAGGAGATCGATCTCGATCGGTGGAACGCGATGATTCGCTAGCGAGTGCAAGTACGACGAGACGACTCCGGCCTTCTTGACCGTGATCGAGATCTGTCGGCGATCAGGCGATACCCTCGACACCGTGTACGTCCGCACGTAGTCATCGTTCAGCGACTGTGGGTCGAGGTTGTTCATGTGCTGGTACGAACGATCGAACCGGCTTCCGAAGTCGAAGATGGCGTGACCACCGGGGACGAGCTCGGCCTCCCGCGGGAGCGCGAACGTGAACGTCGAGACGAGCGTCGACTCTTCGATCACGTCGACGAGCGTGGCCTTCATGGCGAGCGGATGTCGGTCGCTCGGAGTCTCGCTCGCGAGGATCCTCGGTTTCGGGTTGTAGGGCGACAGCTGCTCGTCACCGGCGATCTCGAGGTCGAGCGCGCCCGTCGTGAGCAGCGCCTCGTCGATTGTGATCAGCGTGATCAGCGTCGCGCCCGGCATGATGCGCGATGCATCCTCATCGAAGAGATTGCGCGCACGCCCGGTCACTTGGAGCATCGCGCCAGTGGTGAAGTCGGGAATCGCGACGCCCATCACCGGATCGGTCTCGACGTTGCCGAGCGACTGATAAAAGCGATTGCCCGAGTAGTCGGGCAGAACGAGATGCGTCCCATGCTCGTCGTCGAAGGAGCGGAGGAACCCCTTCGGTCCGCCGCGATGGTTCAGCCCCATGTCGGATTCGGAGGGATCGCTGTCGGTATGTCGCGTGGCGATGAAGATGGTGCTCGCTCGCCGGAGAATGTCTCGCGCCGCGGACGAGAGCTCCGTGCCGAGCGGGGTGGTGCTTGGCGTCCGAACGTTCGGGCGAAGGTCCCTCACCGTGATGTACTTGGGGCAATTCCCCATGTGCTCGTTTGCGCGCAGCGCGAGGGTGAGGGAACGCCCATCGAACGTCGCCGCGTCCACCGAACCCGAGAGCTTAACGCGCGAGCGCGTCGTGAAATCGATCGCGACGCCCGCGAAGAGTCGCGCGCCGGGCATCGGCAAGCACACCGCGCGCACGAACGGATCGTCCGGGTTCACCCGGGCCCGCACGACCAGGAGCTCGGTCGAGGGCGCGGTCGTCTCGGGGTTGCAGAGAATGGTCACCCACGGCCGGCCGCTCTCGTCGAGCACGCCGAGCGGCAAGTATGGCAGGCGAGCGTAGTAGACGACGTGCTGGCGCGACATCTCATCGTGGATCACGCCGCGGATCGCCTCGGTCTGCTCCGGAGGCGTGTGCCGCCGGACCTGGATGCGGAGCTCTCCCTCGTGCTGGCGGTGCGATTTGCGGATGCTCCCCGTCATGACGCCACGGTCTCCTTATTGGCGAGCAGCGTCGCGCGTACGTCCTTGAGCGCCCGCGCGAACACTCTCTTGTTCCCCGTCCCTGCGACGACCACGAGTGCCCCCTCGATGCGCCCGAGCGCGTCCTCGGCGCGGGACCGCGCGACAGCGCGCGGAATTCCAGCGTCGACTCCAAGCGTCTCGAACGCAGTCAGCCAGAGGTCGAACGAGCGACGGAGTGGACCGCCGATGACGGGACGACCCGCGCTCGCGCAGAGCCGCTCGAGTAAACACGCCTTCGTCCCACCGTCGTAGACCTCATCCAACACGGCGAGCATCGCGTCGAGCTTCTTGTTCGGACTAGCCATCGTCTCAAGCGGCGCGTAGAGCGCCTGTTTGAGCAAGCCGTCGAGATAGGCGAGCACACTCGTCGCCATCTCTTCCTTTCCGCCGGGGAAGTGGTGGTAGAGGCTCGAACGACCGAGGCCCGTCGCTTCCGACAGGACCGCGAGGGACGCTCCCTCGTATCCGTGCTCGCGGAAGACCTCCAGGAGTCGCGCGAGCACTTCTTCTTTCGGGATGAGAGCAGCGGGCATGGTCGACGGGCCTCGGCGTGGGTTCGTGACCGCAGCACGCCGTGTACCAGGCGTGCTGCGATCTTCGGATGTATCAGAAGGTGCACACGGAATAGCCGCCCTTCGCATACGCCGCAAGGCTCGGCGGATCACGCCGAACGTTGTGTGGAACATTCGTGCTAAACCGCGACGGCATGCCTTCGTCAAGAGTGCGTAGTCTCAGTTCAGATAGTACCGAACGGGTTGTCGATCACGAAGCGCCAAACCCCATCCGCTTGCCGGCGAACGACATCGGAGGACGTTCCCGACAATTTCAAGGGCTTACCGTCAGGCCCGTTGCCTTCCATGACCCAGTCGGAGATAACGAGCGCGACATCTCCACTGACCAGGACCTGTTTGTCAGTCGCCTTGATAGGCAGCTTCAACTGCATGAATTCGGACAAGGACGCACGAATGGCCTCGTGGCCTCGCACAGTGGTGCCGGGCTTGGTCACGAAAACCGCGTCTGCAACGTAGACTTTCATGGCGGCGTCGAGGTCACCCGCGGTGATGGCGCTTGAAATGTACGGGGTCACGTCTTCCGGACGGCGGGGCAGAGGCATCTCGGTCGTGCCCTGTGCATGCACCTGTCCGAGGCCACCGATGCCGGTGGCGAACAACGCGGCGGAGGCCACCAGCATCTCACGACGCGAAGAAGTGAAAGGAACTGATCTGTTTGTCATGATTTTCTCCTAGAACAAAATAGGACGCAGCTGCTTGACCGGAGCACGCCGCGTACCAGGCGTGCTGCGATCCTCGGATGCATCAGAAGGTGAGCACGGAATAGCCGTCCTTCGCGTACGCCGCGAGGCTCGGAAGGCCGGACGTGCCAGGCACCTGGTTCGTGGTGATCAGGGAGAATCCGTTCTTCTCGGCGTCTGCACGCGCACCGAAGACGTCCGCGCAGCCAGACGAGACACCCACCACCTTATCCTGGATGGCCTTGTAGAGCGCGTGGGCCGGGTGATCCTTCTGGGTAAGTACACCCGCCCAGCGCGTGCCTGCTCCCTGGAACACGATCTCGACGTGCTCGTTCTTCTGTTTGAGGTCGTACGCCGCGGCCAGCGCGTTGAACAATCGCCCGACCGCTTCGTCGCTGCCGGACTTGGGATCGGAAAATACGACAATCGCAGTCTTCATGGAAACTCCTCTGTGACGTGAGGCTCGGCGGATCGCGTCGAGCTCTGTATGGAACGTTCGGTCCAATACGACGAAGGCGTGCCGTCGTCAAGAGTGCGCTCGGCTGCTGACTGAACGTCACCGAAAAAGACACTGGTATCTGGGCGAGCATGGAAGGGCTGAAACGGCGTTGTCACGTTGTTTCACTGAGGCCGGAGGAGGTGCTTTCAGTTAAACTCAGGCTGTTGCGCCGGTCACGGCCTTCCATTGCGCCATAGCGCGGATCCGATGAACGTGGGTGGCTAGGGCGGAGTGCTTCTGGTGCGACGGGACGAAATGATTTCTGACTGCTGAAAACACCGATATAAATCGTTGCAAGCCGCCGACGGATCGGAAGCCTTGCATCACTCGTTCTCGTTTTGTTTAGTCCCGGCATTTGCTGGAGCGGATCGAGGGTAGAGCGTTCGGGCTGTGAAGCCCATGCTTTGCAGATGAACTCGTAGGGTGTGAGGCCCTTGAGGGTCTTGAGCCTGCGGCCGAAATTGTAAGCGGCGACGAAGTCGGCAAGATGCTGGCGCAGTTGATCGTGACTTTCATAGTAGAAGCGTCTGACGGTGGCATCCTTGATGGTTCGGTTCATTCTCTCGACCTGACCGTTGGTCCATGGATGCTTCACCTTGGTGGTGCGGTGCTCGATATCATTGGTGGCGCAGGTGTATTCGAAGGCATGCGCCCAGAAACGCTCGCCATTGGCGATCGCCTCCTTGATCAGCGGTACAGCGGAGCCTCCAGCGCCGGGCGTGGTGAACTGGATCCCGTTGTCGGTGAGCACGGTGTGGATCTTGTAGGGGACGGCTGCAATCAAGCGCAGAGGAATTCACGCGAGACGGCGGTGGTGGCCTTCTCGTGCAGTTCGACGAAGGCAAACTTCGAGGTGCGATCGATGGCAACGAACATGTGTAACTTACCCTGTTCGGTGCGCACCTCGGCAATGTCGATGTGGAAGTAGCCGATCGGGTAGCTCTTGAACTTCTTCTTCGCCGGTCTGTCGCCCTCGACATCCGGCAGGCGGCCGATGCCGTGGCGCTGCAGGCAGCGGTGCAGCGACGACCGTGTCAGATGCGGGATTGTCGGCTGTAGTGCATAGAGGCAGTCATCGAGCGGCAGCAGCGTATACCGGCGAAAGGCAACGATAACAGCCTCCTCCTCGACGGAGAGCACCGTCGATCTAGGCTCTTTCGGGCCGGTCGGAAGGTCCGCAACAGAGGACCGCTTCCGCCACTTGGCGACGGTCTTCTGATTGATTCCGTAACGCTTCGAAAGCGTTCTCAGGCTCTCTTGACTATGTTGTATCGCTCGACGGACTGCCTCTGTCGTCGTGGCGCTCCCATGAAGAACCTGGCCCATAACGCATCCTTTGATTCGGAAGACAAGGATGCCCCATCAAAGCCTGGGATCAAACATCTAGGAGCTGCCATGGCTGGCACGCGGCAGCGCTTCGTCCAGCGGCACATAGCGGAAACGCCTGGAATGATCACGATCGCGCGGATCGGGGCGTGGGATCGCCGATATCAGCGCCTGGGTATAGGCGTGCTCGGGCGTATTGCAGACCTTCTCCGCATCGCCGATTTCGACGAGCTGGCCTTTGTACATGACGCCGACGCGGTCGCACATGTAGCGGATGACGCCGATGTCATGGCTGATGAAGATGTAGGCGAGCCCGAGCTGATCCTGCAGGCGCATCAAGAGGTCGAGCACCTGCGAGCGCACGGAGACGTCGAGCGCCGAGGTGGCCTCGTCGGCGACGATGACGCGCGGATCGAGCGTGATGGCGCGGGCGATGCCGATGCGCTGGCGCTGGCCGCCGGAGAAGGCATGCGGATAGCGCTCGCGCGCCCGCGGATCGAGACCGACCTGCTCCATGAGGTGGCAGACGCTCTCATCCAGCGCCCGTCCCCTGGCGATACCGTTGACCAGCAGCGGTTCGCCGATGATCTGCGAGACGGTCATGCGCGGATTGAGAGAGCCGAAAGGATCCTGGAACACCATGCGCAATTCGCGGCGTGCGGCGGCAAGCGTTGGCCCTTTCGCAGTCGCCAGATCGATGATGTCGCCGCCGGCGTTGCGATAGAGGATTTCGCCGGCGGAGGGATCGATCAGCCGCATGATCGAGCGGCCCATGGTCGTCTTGCCGGACCCGCTCTCGCCGACAATGCCGAGGGTTTCGCCCGGCAGCAGCGAGATGGAGACATCGTTCAGAGCCTTCACTTCGCCGAAATCCATCGACACGTTACGCAGCTCGAGGATCGGCGCCTTCGTCCTGTCGAGCGGCGGGCGCGCCAGGCGGATCTCGGCCTTTTGCTCCAGCTTCAGGACCGAGCCGATCAGCATGCGGGTATAGTCGTCCTGCGGCGCATGGAAAATCTGCTCGACCGGCCCGTATTCCTTCGCCACGCCATTGTGCATGACGAGCACGTCGTCGGCGATCTGCGCCACCACGCCCATATCATGGGTGATGAAGAGCACGGCCATGCCGTTGGCCTTCTGCAGCCGGGCGATCAGGTCGAGAATCTCGGCCTGCGTCGTGACGTCGAGGGCGGTGGTCGGTTCGTCGGCGATCAGGAGCTGCGGTTTGCAAGCGAGCGCCATGGCGATCATCGCGCGCTGGCGCATGCCGCCGGAATATTGGAAGGCATAACGATCCAGCGCCTTTTCCGGCGAGGGAATTTCCACCTGCTTCAGCAGCGATATGGCTTCCGCCCGCGCCTCCGCCTTGCTCATCCGGGTGTGAAGGCGAAGCGCCTCGACGATCTGGTTGCCGACCGTGTGGATCGGCGACAGCGACGACATCGGCTCCTGGAAGATCATCGCGATGTCGCGGCCGCGGATCGCGCGGATCTGGCGGCCGCGCGGATTGAGGCTGGTGAGATCGGTCGAGACGCCCTTCTGATCGTTCAGGACGATCGATCCGCCGGCAATGCGGCCGGGCGCATCGACGATCTGCAGGATCGAGCGCGCCGTCACCGACTTGCCGGAGCCGCTTTCACCGACGACGCAGAGCGTCTTGCCCGGTTCGATCGAGAAGGAGAGATCGCGGACGGCGCGGAAGACGCCGGTGCGCAGAGGGAATTCGACCGTGAGGTTCTTCACCTCGAGCAGCGGCCTGCCGGCAATGGGAATGATATCGGTCATGCCGGCCTCATTTGTTGTAGGGGTCGGCCGCATCGCGCAGGCCGTCGCCGAGAAGATTGAGCGCCATGACGGCGACCACGACGGCGCAGCCCGGCATGAAGAGCCAGGGTGCGGTGGCGATCGAGCGGATATTTTGGGCCTCGCGCAGCAGCACGCCCCAGGAGATCGTCGGCGGCTGCAGTCCGAGCCCCAGGAAAGAGAGCGAGGTTTCGGCAAGGATCATCGCCGGTACCGCGAGCGTGATCGAAGCGATGATGTGGCTCGCGAAACTCGGCAGCATATGGCGGAAGATGATGCGTCTTTCGCGGACACCGTCGAGCCTTGCGGCGGCGACGAACTCCTCGGTGCGCAGCGACAGGAAGCGGCCGCGCACGACGCGGGCGAGCTGCGCCCAGCCGGTCAGCGACAGGATGATGGTGATCATCATATATTGCAGCGTCGCCGGCCAGCCCTGCGGCAGCGCCGCGGCCATGGCCAGCCAGATCGGGATGGTCGGCAGCGCCAGGACGAAATCGATCAGCCGCTGCATGAAGAAATCGATGCGGCCGCCGTAGTATCCCGAGATGCCGCCGAGCACGATGCCGAGCATCAGTGAGAAGAAGACGCCGACAAGGCCGATCGACAGGGAGACTTGCGAACCCTGCACCGTCCGGCTGAAGACGTCGCGTCCAAGCCTGTCGGCTCCGAAAAGCAGCAGCGGCGTGGTCTTATCCGGCGAAGCGAGGAGATGGATGTTCGTGTTGAAGAGGCCGAACACGGAATATTCGTAGCCGCGGCCGAAAAACTGCACGTCGATCCGCTTCGTCGTATCTTCCTTGAAGATGGCGGCGAGCGTTTCCGGATCGCGGGTCAGCTTCATCGGGTAATAATGCAGGCCGAAGGAGAAGCCGTTCGTCGTATCGATCAGGTGCACTCTCTGCGGCGGATGGAACGTCGCCCGCGCATTCTGCAGGTTCGGATCGTTGATGGCGAAAAAGCCGGGAACCAGCGCGACGATATACATCATCACGGTGACGACGAGCGCCACCATGGCCAGCTTGTGCCGGCGGAAAGCCCACCAGATGAGCTGCCATTGCGACGCGACGGCGGCGCGGTCCGGCTGCAGGTTTGTAATGGTGATGTCGGCCACATCAGCCTCCTATTCCAAGCGGATGCGGGGATCGACCAGCGCCAGAAGAATGTCGCTGATCAGGGAGCCGATCAGCGTCAGCGCGCAGATCAGGAGCACGAAAGCGCCGGCGAGATACATGTCCTGTGCCATCAGCGCCTGCAGCAGCAGAGGTGCCGCCGTTGGCAGGTTGAGGACGATGGCGACGACGACCGAACCGGAAATCAGGTTGGGCAGCAGCCAGGCGATCGTCGAGATGAACGGGTTGAGCGCGATCATCAGAGGATATTTCATCAGCAGGCGGAATTCGGAGAGGCCCTTCGCCCGTGCCGTGACCACGTAGGGTTTCGGCAGTTCGTCGAGCATGTTGGCACGCATGACGCGGATGAGGCTTGCCGTCGAGGAGACGGCGAGAATGATGACGGGAAGCCAGAGATGGCTCAGCAGATCGAGCATCTTAGCGATGCTCCAGGAGGCGGTCTCATATTCCGGCGAGAAGAGCCCGCCGACATCCTGGCCGAACTCGACCGCAGCCACATACATCAGCACCAGCGCCAGCAGGAAAGACGGGATGGACAGGCCGAAGAAGGTGAAGGCAGTGAAGAAATAGTCGCCGATCGAATATTTCTTCACGGCGGAGAAGACGCCGATCGGCAGCGCGATCGCCCAGGTGGCGATCAATGTCGAGAGCGCCAGAACCAGCGTCAGCGCCATACGCTCCCAGATCAGATCCGAGACCGGCTGCTGCCATTCGAAGGAAATGCCGAAATCGCCGCGCGAGAGGATGCCCCATATCCATTTGAAATATTGGACGAGCATCGGATCATCGAGGCCGAAGCGCTCGCGCAGTTGCGCGGCCGTGTTCTGGTCGACGATCTCATTGGATGCCGCGAGCGTCGCGATATAGGTCGTGACATAATCGCCCGGCGGCAGCTGGATCAGCACGAAAGCCAGGAAGCTGACGGCGAAAAGCGATGGAATCATCCATAAGAAGCGTTTGGCGATGAATTTCAGCATGGAGAGCTCCGAGGTCGGATCGCAACATATGCAGACGCGAGGCCGATGGCCGTCGCTTCAGCATGTTATGCCATGTGATTGGAAGGTGCCGCCGTCGATACGACGGCGGCACCGGCAGGTCAGTCAGCTCGTAAACGTGAACTGCTGCGGCAGGGCAGGCCCCGGATTAGGCCAGGACCAGCTGTCCGGTTGCTTTTCCGGCACGTTGCGCAGGTTGTTGCGGATGATGCCGAAGCTTCCGACGGCAAGGCAAACTCCGATCGTCTCGAAACTATCGGCGCAAAGGTCAAAGATCTGCTTCATGATCGCACCGCGCTTGTCGAGGTCGGCCGTCGAACGTGCCTCGTCGAAGAGCTTCATCCGCTTCTTCTGGCTTTCCGGCGGTTCTTCGCCGCGTGCGCCATTGGAGGTGTACCAAAGTGTCCAGGGAATGGCGTAGCGCGAGCCTTGAGGATGGAAGGCGAAGTAATCACGCGGATCGAGCATTGGATCCAAGCCACCGGCTCCTGACCACAACTGCGCGTCGTGAGCGTTTTCATCGCCACGCGTGTAGTAAAGCGCCCTCTCCATCGTATTAATCTTCATGTCAATTCCGATTGCAGCCCAATGAGTTTTGATCAGTTCAAGTGCATCCACTTGATCAGGATTGAGCGTGGGAATCACGTCAACGGCAAAGAACACCGGTTGGCCATCAGGACGCAGACGGGTTCCGTTGCCGTTTTTCTTATCGAATCCGATTTGGTCGAGTAATAAATTAGCCTTCTCGGGCTCATATTCGGTGAACTGCCGCGAAAGTTTCTCGTAGTGCCAAGGGTGGCCAGGGCGCGGACCAGTTTGATAAGGTTGGCTTTGTCCGAAATAGACGATGTCAATGATTTCTTGGCGATTGATACCAATCGAGAGGGCTTGACGAAATGACTTGTCAGCGAACATCTTACGCATCGCCGGATCCTTGTGCGTCAAGTTCAAATAGATCTGGCACTGTTGGGCTGAAGAGGGCTCTAGCGTCATCAGACGATAATCACCTTTCTTCATGTTTTGCGACAGGGTAGGCTTGTTGGCCAGTATATTGATGTGTCGTTCTTGAATGTCGATTTTGCCTGAGATGACATTCAGCATCAGTGACTCGACGTCCTGCGATAGGCCGAAATTTAGTTCGTCGATATATGGCAATTGATTACCCTCGGTATCGATCTGCCAGAAGTAGGGATTGCGAACCATTAGTACGCGGGTCGCGCCGCCTGTATAGGGTTCTTTGATAATCCATGGATCTAAAGTCGGCCTTTCGGGATTCGCCCAACGGGAAGGGATTTCGATATCGCCGCACTTTGCGCGAAATAGATCTGTCCAGCTGTTGGCACCCGAGGCCTTCACGTCTGCGGTAAGATTCGCATTGTACTTGGGATGGAACTTACTGCAGTAGTGCTTGGCGAACAGCGTCGGATGTTGGCCGAGCGGCGTAGCGAGGTTTTCGAGATAAAGCGCGTTGGCTGCGGCAAAAGTAAATCTGACGGTGTAGTCATCGACTTTCTCTACGACAACCGGCGTGCCCGCCACTTGAATCTGAGCAGGCGCTGAGCTGTAGAGTTCTTTGTTTTTGACAACATCCTCGATCGCGAAGACGACGTCGTCCGCCGTGAAAGGATGCCCATCCGACCATTTTACGCCTCGGAGAAGATGGAAAGTAAACTGCGTGGCGTCTTCGCTAACCTCCCACTTCTCTGCTAGATTCGGTAGTACGGCGGTAAATTCCATGTTCCACCGAACCAAGCCCTGATTGCCCACCATACGCAGAATGCCGTTGTGGTCCGACGAACCGCGTAGGCCCCGTCGAAGGGTGCCTCCGTAAGTTCCAATTTTTTCCCACGGCGTCACTACCATGGGGTTCTGTGGGAGGCGATCGGCCAGCGCCGGAAGCTTGCCTTCTTTCACCAGCGCCGTGAGCTGCGGCGCCTCCTTAGTCTCGGCCGCCTCAGCCGTGCGCGCTGTTATGGATAAAGCGACAACTCCGCCTACTCCCGCTAGAAACTCACGGCGGCTCACCTTAATCTCAGAAGCATTGTCCATATTTTTGGTCTCCTCCAAACCATGCATTATCGCAGAACGCGCCTGAACCTCGTTTGCCGAGGGCTGGTCTTTCGCGTCTACACATTGATGCCAACGATACCGGGATTTCAATTTATTACAAGTAGGTACATCTTTATACATGTAGAAAGTCTTTTTGCTCCTGGAGCAGAGATTGGCCGGCTCACTTTTTTGAGGCACGCGGTCGTTGCCCGCACAGGCGTTGCCGATCGGAACGGCTCAACGGGATGTGACCGTTGCCGACAGGTGTGGCGACGTCTGCGGATGGATCATAGAAACCAATTCTTCCGCGAATTTTGTGGAGCGCAGCGATAGTTCCGTTGCGTGCTCTATTTCAAAGGGCGGCGATCCGAGACCTTACTCGTGACTCAAGCTGGGCCGGCCGCCGCCGCTCATTTGCGCCTTGAGCAGATGTCGCAGGCGCCGACCGGGCGGTCGGCGGCGGCAATCACATGCAGTTTTCTCGCCTCGTGAAGGTTCCTAGTCAAACTGCTCTCGCAGATGGATTCCCGTCACACATCTTGGAAATACTCATGTCCTGCTGGGAGACTGCGATCCTGCTAACGCCTTGAGGTTAGATACCTTCAAACATACGTTCGCGAGCGCTGACAATATGCCGCTCCATGGCTAGGCGCGCGCGCTCAGGATCCCGAGCCCGTATAGCTTCATAAATTTGATCATGCTCCGACTGAACCGCTCTTAGGCGGTCGGGTGCCCGCAAGAGACTGAGTTGGCGCGTAATGTTCATGCCTGTCGTGATGTGGGAAGCTAGCGAAGCCTGGATCGAAATATAGTAGGAATTTCTCGTGGCTTTGGCCACGGCCTCATGAAAAAGACGGTCCTCGTCAATTCCTAGCGTACCTGTTTTGACACATTGCTCCAGGGATGCCAGAGCTGCGGCGATGAGCGCCAGATCCTCATCCTGCCAGCGCTCCGCGGCAAGCGCTGCGGCTGCAGCCTCGTGTCCGGCGCGAAACTCGAAGCAGCGCTGAACATCGGCGAGAGAGCTCACTTGCGCAAAACGAAGCACGGCAACATCGGGCTTGCGGATGGCGTAGGAGCCGGAGCCCTGGCGCGAAACGATAACCGCGTCTTCTCTGAGACGCCCAAGCGCCTCTCTAACGACGGTTCGGGAAACCGCAAACCTAGCCGCCAGTTCCGACTCTGAGGGCAGTTTGCTATTCAACAAAAGATCGCCGCGGGCGATTAGCGTCACAATGCCATCGTACACCACGTCGCTGAGGCGTCCGGGTGTTCCGGATTCGGTCAGTTCAATATCGACACTCCTGCTATTGGCAATTTTTCCCGCCCCACTCTCAGAAAATATGGTTTCCTTCATGCACGTTTCATCCTTTTCCCAGCGTGCCACAGAACGATAGTTCCCTTATCGTAAGACACACCACCATTACCATTGATAGCCGGGCGTCTGGGACTCGACAATCCGACCCGTCATTGTACAGCGACTAACCCCTAGGACTGCCATCTTATCACAAACTAAATCACTCGTCTATTCCTGTTGACACTTGTCTTTAGCTGTCCTAACTATTACGGTTACGGGGAAGCAGAACAGTCTCACGAGCTTAGCCGAAGCTATGACCGTTGTGGGGGTCCGTCTTGGCGAACAAAAGAGCCGGCCAATTTAGTCGGGCAACAGCACCTAGGCTCCGCCGTATCCCTGAGTGGTTGGCCCCAGCGAAAGGCAAAATAGGGATGCCGAAGCTCGTACTTCGGGACCCTGATCCGTTGCGCATTATTTAGAAGGGCAGTCGCATGAAGATTACCGATATCAGAACCTACCTCATGCAAGTGGGTCCACGACCAGGCCTGCCAGGGCAGACCTCCGCCGGTGCCGCGGGCGAAGCAGATTTCCGCGGCTCGCGCAACTGGCTTTTTGTCAAGGTCGAGACAGACGAAGGTATTTACGGGATCGGGGAATGCTCTGGCTGGCCGAGGGTCGTCGAGGCTGCCGTGAAAGACTACCGTGCAATCCTCATCGGCGAGGATCCGCGAGATATCGACCGGATTTGGAGCCGGATGTTTGTCTCCTCCATGGGGCACGGTACCCTTGGGACGGTCGGAGGAGGAGCGTTGACCGGTATTGAGATGGCGTTGTGGGATATCAAAGGCAAGGCTCTTAATCAGCCGATCTGGAACCTGCTTGGCGGCCGTTTCAGGGATCGGATCAAGGTTTACGGACATGCCAAGACACCGGACCGGGCGCGCGAGCTATTAGAAAGAGGCTATCAAGGTGTCAAGGTCGGCTTCACCGGCGCAGTCGACCTCGACAAGGTCGCGAGCATCCGCGACACGATCGGCGCTGATGTCGACTTGATGGTGGACGCGCATGGCCCTTCGTGGATGACGACAAAGGACGCGATATTGGTCGGTCGAGCGCTTGAGCCGCTGGACCTCCTTTTCCTCGAAGATCCGGTTGCTCCGGAAAACCTTGATGCGCTTGAACGGATCCGCGATGCCATTGACGTTCCTCTGGCCGCAGGAGAGCGGGTGAGCAACATCTGGGGTATCCGGCAGTATATCGAGCGAGATCTCGTCGACGTGATCCAGCCCGACACCGGGCGCGCCGGGGGAATAACCCAGACGCGCAAAATGGCTGCGATGGCTGAAGCCCACTACATTACCGTTGCTCCCCACTCTGGCTCGCTTGGTCCCATCGCCGAATTCGCAGCACTTCATGTCATGGCGACAATTCCAAATGCGCTGATGCTCGAGCGCGTGGAATTTGACTGGTCGGGTCGGTATGAGGTGGTGACGCCGGTTCTGAAGGTTGAGGATGGTCATCTGCCGGTCCCCGACGCTCCAGGCCTTGGAGTTGAGCTGGTCGAGGAAGAAATCGAAAAATATCCCAGCAACCGCAATGTCGGTGACATGCCTGCCGATGATGGGCGGGCTTACGAGCCCGGCACGCTTACCGAATGCGTCTATTTCCAGACCCGACTGCGGCGGCGCGCGCGGCTTCGCTTGGCAAAAAGCTCGCAATAACCACCAAGCGGCACGGACGCTTCTGAAACAAAGATGGCGCTACGTGGTCGAACGTGGCGCCTCACACGGCGACGAAACTGCCGGCCGTCGCAAAACCGTGCTCAACGGACCGCAGACCCTGCCTTGGCCGTGGCTAGCCACCTTCTCGATTGAAGAGTGTCGTCAGTCGAGTGAGCGAGATCGCCTATCAGCGTTTTCGCTGCGCCGGCGGCTGCAGCACGACTTGATCTCCCGCGTCACTTCCTAGGCGGCCATGGTCGCACACATACCCTTACGCTGGGCCTTTGGCAGACAACTCGCGTACGAGATGTCGTTCAGTTTACAAATTGTCGTCACTGCAATGGAAGGGATGTCGGCAAACCAAGCGAGACGCAACGGCCATATCATTGTAAATTAACGAAAAAATCCAATGGCGCCGTTTTTCAATTCCGTACCAACTTGTAACTACTTGCATTTTTTTGTTTATTCGATACCTTCTGAGGAACATTTATGGCCCAGGTGACCTGCTGCACGTCGCGGTGCCCGGCTCAATTTTGGAGGAAACATGCCGCAATCCCCCGCATCCGCAACGCATAACGGTCAACCCGCTATCAATGCCGTTCTTGCGACAGTTCCCTATCAGCCTGATGAGCTCGCCCTGCTTCGGGCGCAGGTGGCGCCCGCGCAATTCATTCATTGCTCTTCAACGGACGAGAAGGGCATCGCAGACGCGCTGAAGTTTGTGGATGTAGCGATCATATCGGGAGACCTTGACGACCGATATCTTGAGGCGCCGGCCTTGAAGTGGGTGCATTGCGACCATTCCGGGTTGACGCGATCGGCTAGGCCGGAAGTGTTTCAGAAGGGATTGCTCGTGACCGGGTCTGCCGGGCGGTCGGCCGCGGCGCTGGCGCAGCACGCCTTTTATTTCGCATTGGCTTTGACCTATGACGCAAGACAGCTCATGGAGAAACAGGCGGCGCACGCTTGGCGCGGCATTCCGGGCTATGAGCAAAAGCTCGGCCTGGCCGGCAAGACACTCGGTATCATTGGTTATGGCCAGACGGGTGCCGAGATGGCCGCTCTCGGCAAAGCATTCCAGATGAGGGTCATCGCGCTCAACCGCAGTGCCATCGCTGCGCCAGTAAATGTCGACCTGATGCTGAGTTCGGAACGCGGCGATACCATCGACCCGCTGATCGAGCAGGCCGACGTCATCATGCTGGCGACGCAGCTTACCGATGTGACGTACCACATGTTCTCCGCGCCGCAGTTTGCTAGGATGAAGCCGTCGGCCTTCATTATCAATATGGCGCGCGGCCAGGTGATTGACGAACAGGCGCTGGTCCAGGCTCTTCGTTCCGGCGAGATCGCGGGCGCTGGACTGGACGTCTTCGCGAAGGAACCATTGCCCGCAGATTCTCCGCTCTGGGACCTATCGAATGTGCTGGTAACGCCTCACATGACGCCGGGTTTGCCAGACAAGCGGCAGCGGTCGATCCAGATGATTACCGAAAACATCGCTCGCTACCGCGAAGGCCGGCCCATGCTCAATGCGCTTTCCGAAAAGGATGTTTTCACACCGAAGTCCTGAGCTTCGCCCATGCGCAAGCCGCGGCAGTTTGAGTGCCGACGGTCGATTTGTCTTAAACAGGGAGGTTGAAAATGAAATTAGGAATTTTGTGGAGCGCAGTTGCGATCGCAGGCGCGGCGACCATGCTTAGCGGCACTCCGGCGCGAGCCGAGAAATCCGACAAGGGAATTACGGTCGTTCTGGCCGTCGAGCTGGACTCGCTCGATCCTTGCGACACGCAACCGGCGCAGAATGCAAACGTCGTGCGGGGCAACATATTCGAGTCGCTTACGCACGTCAGCCCGGTGAATGGCAAGGTAGAGCCACTTCTTGCTGACTCCTGGAAACAGACAAGCGACAAGACCTGGGAGTTCAAGCTCAAGAAAGGCGTGAAATTCCATGACGGAACCGACTTCAATGCGGCCGCCGCAGCTGCAAACATCATGCGCACCCAGGGCGGCTCCAACTTCCCCGGTCTCGCCTGCCTGAACAGCGGGCAGATTCCGACACCCGTCACTGCCGAGGCTGTTGACGATCTGACGCTCAAGGTGACAACCACCGTTGTCGATCCGATCCTTCCCCTGCGGCTTTCCTACGTTGATATCGGCGACCTTGTCAGCCAGACGAAGCCGGAGAAGGTTGTCAATCCCGTCGGCACCGGGCCGTACAAGTTCGTCAGCAGAAAACAGGGCGACGCGGTAAAACTGACGCGCTTTGACGGCTATTGGGGGACCGCACCGCAGATCAAAGACGTGACCTACATCGTCCGCAAGGAAGCCTCCGTCCGAGCAAGCATGGTCGAGACCGGAGAGGCCCAGATTGCGCTCAGCATCCAGGCTCAGGATGCGACGGACGATGATCGCACCGTCACTTTCAAGGACAACCGCATTTTCGTGATGCGTCCGATGACCTTCAAGGAGCCGTTCAAGGACCCACGGGTACGCCAGGCGCTTTCCTACGCCATCGACCGCGACACCATCGTGCCCGCGATCCTGGGCATCACCGGGGCTCCTTATTACCAGATGCTGGGTCCGCAGGTGAACGCCTACATTCCCGATTACGACGCCTCAGGCGCCATGAAATACGATCCGGCGAAAGCCAAGGAATTGATCGCTGCCGCCAAAGCCGATGGGCATGCCGTCGACACGCCCTTCGATATCGTCACGCGACCGGATATCCTGCCCGACGGCGGTGAACTCGTGCAGGCTATCGCGCAGAATCTTCGCGAAGTCGGCCTGCAGGCAAACATCAAAAGCATGGAAAACACCGCTTGGCGCGAGTTTCTTCGTCAACCCTTCCCACCGGAGCAGCCGCCGACATTGCAGATGATCTCGCATGACAATACGTCCGGCGATGCAAGCTTCAGCTTCCCGAAATACATCACCTGCAAGGGAATCAACTCTGCCATCTGCAATCCGGAGATCGACAAACTTGTCGCTGCCGCCGACGTCGCAGCCGGTGACGAGCGTGATCAACTTTACCGCAAAGCGGCCGAGATCCTCTACAAAGACGGCGGCTTCATCGGGATTGCCGAGCAAATCCGTCTGATCATGCTCGGCGAGGGTGTAAACTACAAAGCCAATCCGCTCTCGGGACTGGAGGTCCGGATTGCCGACGTCCAACTGAACTGAGAGATTTGCCAATCCGCGGGAGCCGCTCTGCGGCTCCCGCAGCGGAGGAATGTTTGACATGCTCACCTATCTTGGACGACGCCTGCTCTCGGGATTCATAACGCTCCTTGGCGTTATTATCGTCGTCTTCTTTCTGTCGCGTCTCACCGGATCGCCGATCGACCTGTTTTTTCCGGAGGGAGCCGAGCCTGCCCAGATCGAGGCTTTCAACCGGGCCTATGGCCTCGACAAGCCTTTGATCGAGCAATTTGGTATTTTCCTTGTCAACGTCGGCCAAGGGGATTTCGGCACGTCTATCTGGCAACAGCGGCCTGCAATGGAAGCTGCGCTGAGCGAGATGCCGATGACGCTGGTGCTGGCGTCGATCGCCATGTCGATCTCCATTCTCGTCGCCCTTGTTCTGGGCTCACTTGCGGCCGTCTATCGATTTCGGGCGATCGACCGCATTGTCACCATCCTTTCCCTGATGACGAGCAGCATGCCGCATTTCTGGTTCGCGCTCGTCGGCATCTTGATCTTCGCCGTGCAGTTACGGCTTCTTCCGACCTCAGGCAGCAATAGCTGGATGTCCTGGATTCTGCCGGTGGCGACGGTGAGCATTGGCCCCATCGGCGTTCTCACGCAGGTCGTCCGCGGCGCAATGATCGACGTGCTGTCGTCAGGATATATCCGCAATGCCCGGGCACGCGGCTTCAGCGGGCGCAGAATTGTCTACCGACATGCGCTTCGCAACGCCGCACTGCCAATCATTTCCGTTGCAGGAGACATTGCCGCCGGCATGGTCAATGGCGCGGTGATCGTCAGCGTTGTCTTCGCCTTTCCCGGCATCGGCCGACTTATCGTCGGCGCAATTCTCAATCGCGATTTCCCGGTGTTGCAGGCGTGCGTAGTCGTGGTCGGCATATCAATCATTCTCCTTAACCTGCTGATCGACCTGATCTGCACGGTGGTCGATCCGCGGATCAAACTCACATGATGGGAGTAACATCTTTGCTGTCCACTAATCCTTCTGCAGCTGGGACACGGCTCAGCCGGTGGCGATCCTCGCCCAGGTGGCAGATGTTTGTTTCGTCGCCGCTCGCCGCTGCCTCCGCGACATGGCTCTTGTTCGTTCTCGTCCTTGCCTTCGTCGTTGCGCCTCTTGTCGTCGACATTGCCAACCACCAGACGATCGGAATGCGGTTCTTCGCTCCGTTCAGGTTCGACAAGGGATTTGCATTCTTCCTGGGGGCCGATAGCCTCGGGCGCCCCATCATGCTCCAACTGATCGTCGGAGCGCGCACGTCCGTGCTCATAGCGATCTTTTCTGTCGGTATCTCCGCGACGATCGGCTACACGATCGGTCTGATATCCGGCTACTTCGGCGGCTGGGTGGACAATATCCTGCTGCGGATCGCCGACATCATTCATACGGTTCCGTCGCTGCTGATGGCGCTGGTGGTTCTGTTCGTGTTGCAGCCCAGCATCCTGAACCTGGTCATCGTCCTCGGCATCACCCGCATTCCGGTCTATCTCAGAACCAGCCGCACGCAAACCATGGAGGTTCGCGAGCGGATGTTCGTCGAGGTCGCCAAGGCGATAGGCGCATCCGACTGGCGCATCATCACGCGCGACATAGCGCCGCTCGTTTTTCCGACGATCAGGACGCTTGCCATGCTCGAGGTTGCGGCGGTCATTCTATCCGCGGCAAGCCTGACGTTCCTGGGGATCGGCTTGCAGCGGCCGGATGTCGATTGGGGCATGATGGTTTCGGACGGCAGGGCCTATCTGAAGAGCGCATGGTTTGTCGCCGTCTTCCCTGGCATCGTCATCGTGTTGACGGCCTTGTCGGCAAATATCCTGTCGAACTGGCTGCGCGCAGTCGAGGATCCTGCTCAAAGCACCCTCTTCTTCCGTGCCCGCAAGAAAAAGAGGAGCAGCAGCCAATGACCAGGCTTCTCGAAATTTCAGACCTCAGAATCTTCTTCGAGAGCGGTTTCGGAAAGGTTGACGCCGTTCGTGGTATATCGCTGTCGATGGACATGGGCGATGCGATTGCGGTCGTCGGCGCAAGCGGGTCCGGTAAAACCGTCCTCGGCCGATCGATGCTCGGCCTTGTCGACGCGCCGGGTGTCGTGCAAGGCAGCATCCGCTTTGACGGCACGGAGATCGTCGGAAGGTCCGAGAAGGACCTGCGCGGCATACGCGGCCTGGGAATCGGAATGGTGTTCCAGGATGCGCTCGACGGCCTGAACCCGGTCTACGCGATCGGTTCGCAGCTCAGCGAAATCTTCATGGTCAGGTTGGGCCTATCGCGTTTACAAGCAAAGTCGCAAGCCATCAGTCTGATGGAACAAGTTGGCATTCGCCGCGCAGATGAGCGTTACAACGATTATCCGCACCAGTTCTCCGGCGGCATGCGCCAGCGAATTTGTATTGCCATGGCGATCGGCCTGAAACCGAAAATCCTGATTGCCGACGAGCCGACCACCGCACTCGATGTCACAGTGCAGGCAGGGATCCTGCGGCTGATCAAGAGCCTCCAATCCGAAACAGGGATGGGCCTCATTTTCGTTACACATGATCTTGCGGTCGCTCGGATGATTTCGACGCGGATCGTGGTGATGTATGCGGGCCAGATCGTCGAACAAGGCTTGACCGAGGAGATCTTCTTGCGGCCGAAGCATCTTTACACCCAGGCTCTGCTTGCAGCTCACCCCGCACGTGCTCGTTCGTGGCGTGATCTGGAACCGATTCCGGATGCGTTCGTAACCGACTCGTCCTCGGGCGAGGGAACCAGCCATTCCAGCCCGCAGATGGTCGTGACCAGTTAGGAAGTATTGTGATGAATGATCACAAGGCCGAATTCAAATCTCCTTTGCTGGAGGTTCGGGATCTTCGCAAGACGTTTGGCGGCCGCGGCGGAAAGCCCGGCCCGATCGTCGCGGTCGACGATATCAGCTTCTCGCTCAATCCCGGGGAGTGCCTGGCGGTCGTCGGGGAATCCGGCTCGGGCAAATCGACACTTGCACGCACGCTACTCAGGCTTCTGGATGCCGACAGCGGCTCCGTCCTGTTTGAAGGGCGGGACCTGCTGACACTGCCGCGCGCCGAAATGCAGCGCCAACGCCGATACCTGCAAATGGTTTTCCAAGACCCCTATGCCTCGCTTCACCCGCGGCGAACCGTGGCGCAGCTGATCTCGGAACCCTGGGAGATCCATCCGGGTGTGGTGGAAAAATCCGGGCGGGCGGCGCGCATTGATGCACTCCTTGCGGAAGTCAATTTGCCCAAGCATTTCTCAAGCTACTATCCGAACCAGATGTCGGGCGGACAAAGGCAGCGGGTGGCGATCGCTCGGGCACTTGCCCTTGAACCCAAGATCCTGATCCTCGACGAGCCGGTGTCGGCGCTGGATGTTTCGGTTCAGGCACAAGTCATCAAAGTTCTAATGACGCTGCAGGAACGACGCGATCTCGCCTATATTTTCATTTCGCACGACCTGCCTTTGGTCCGGCTCGTCGCGCACAAGGTCGCCGTCATGAATCGCGGGCGATTTGTCGAAGCTGGACTCACCAATATGGTTTTCGACAATCCAATCGATGAATACACCCGCACCCTCCTTGCCTCCTCTCCCGCAGTCGTGGAACACGCTTGACTGATGTGGCCCGAAACGCGCTGCGGTTCCGGGCGACATGCATTAGCTAGACGTGTTGACATGCACACTTCGAACAGGTCGAGTGACGGCACCTCGATGATGAGTTGGGCTCCTTCGAGCCGCGTCGGCGGAGACATCCCGGAAACAAGCAAACGAGGCTCACCGGACGCTTACGATTGGAATATGCGGCCCGAATGATTCCCGCCTGGCTCCGGACTGATTGATAAGATGGATCAGCATCCTGTCCTCTACTCGTCCGTCAATCAGCTCCACCTGCTCCGGCAGAGAAGCGCTTAACGGTCCCCAAAAAGGGCGACCGATCGCTCTGATGAAATAGTCACGGACGGACGTCTGCCGAACTCATGATATGTGCGGCCAACCGACCGGGGGATCTGCAACACCGTGCCGCCGCCAGTCGCCGCCGAAGCTGGTATAGCTTCCGAACAGGGATGATATCGCAGGATGTTCAACAGCCCCAATTGATGATTATGGCGCGGCGGCAATGTCGTTTTGACAGGGCGTGGCTATCGTTAATTTTCGGCATCGGGCTGGCGGCAATCGGCAACATAGGTTGCCCAGAGATTCATGCCGGTCCTTTGCTCTGCGAATTCATCACCGATGGAGCGGTTGTCAGCTGACAGCAATGGACCAGCGGTCCAGGCCGGCGAACCACGGCAGCAAAGCCAACTAGGCGTCCAGCCCTTGGCGTCGCTCTACCTGGCTTTCACCGACTATGACACGCCGCGGATCTGATGGGAGTGTGGAGGTGCCACCGGCTGAAGAGCGTATCGCCGTTTCGGCGCTGATCGTATCGCTTCTTCCATCATCGTGCGCCCCGACCCTTTCAGCACAACGTCACAGATCTACGTGCGGATGAGATTTTGCCAGGCGACGTTCCGACAGGACGGCGCCCAACCATCAGGTGCTGCCTTGTGCGGCGTCCTGCGCGGATTTCGCCTCCAACGTCAGGAAGAGGGCCGAATGATCCCGGTCGCCATTTCCCTGCGCCACGGCATCGTCCATCATTTTTAACGTTGCAGTGGTATTGGGCAGGTCCAACTGAAGGGCGCGCGCAGCGTTGGCAGCGAGATTGAGGTCTTTGCGGTGAAGACGAATGGCGAAGCCGGGTGAAAAACTCTTGTCGATGATGCGCTGGCCGTGCACCTCGAGGATGCGCGACTGAGCAAAACCTCCGAGCAGCGCCTGACGGACTTTGTCCGGCGCCACTCCGGCACGCTGTGCCAACAGCAATGCCTCGCTGACGCCCTCGATGGTGAGAGCGACGATGATCTGGTTTGCGACCTTTGCAACTTGCCCCGCACCATTTTCGCCGATCAGGTTGATGTTCTTCCCAAGGATTTCGAACAGGGGCAGGGCGCGATTGAACTGCTCCGCCTCACCACCGACCATAATGGAAAGAGTGCCACCCTTCGCCCCGATCTCGCCTCCCGAGACGGGCGCGTCCAGATAATGCCCTCCTTGCTCTCGCACGCGCTTGGCAAACTCGCGCGTCGCGACCGGATCGATGGAGCTCATATCAATGACCAGAGCGCCAGGGGAAAGACTGGACGCGACACCACCAGAGCCAAACAAAACCTGCTCGACGTCAGGCGTATCCGGCAGCATGAGGATGATAACCTCGGCGCCCTCCGCAGCGAGCGCAGGCGAGGCTTCGGCGCGCCCGCCCAGCGCGATCAGATGCCGGGAAGCTTCCTTCACTCTATTCAGGCGAAGCGTGTGTCCCGCGCGAATAAGGCGTCCCGCCATGGGGCAGCCCATCGTTCCCAGGCCGATGAAGGCGATCTCTGTCATATCTCTGATCCTTTGCGAACAGCGTCGACCTACATGAACGACGCTCAAATTTGTACAAGTTGATCGCACAAATTACAAATTAATGTCAACTTAAATCACTCTCGGGGAGGTTTCTCCGCACAAAAGCCCTAAAAACAGTGGACGCGCGGCAAAAATTGCTGATAATCAGCCAATCAAATTCAGACGAGTTAGAGTTCTGTACGGTTTAGGCAAGGCTTCGAGCCGGCAGGCGAAGACAAATATTTGGAAGGTATGACAAGGTTGCCAGTGGATGAACGACCGCCTCTGGGACTCATCCGGAGCTCGAGCCTGACAGACACCGTTTACAAAGACATGCTGCGTCTCATACGGGACGGAAGCTGGCCGCCACGGATGCGGTTGCCGTCCGAAGTCGAGCTGGCCAAGCATTTTGGAATATCCCGGCCGGTCGTACGCCAAGCGCTCGCCAGGCTTCGCGAGGGCGGATTGATACAATCGCGGCAAGGCTCCGGGAGCTTCGTTTGCAACATCGAGCGCGAACCTCAAGTGCAGTTCCCGGCCATCGGCAGCATTGCCGATCTGAAGTCCTTTTTGAAATTCCGAGAAGGGGTTGAGGGGGAAGCTGCCGCCATGGCCGCTGCCGGATGCAGTGATGCATCGCTGGTCAAGATTTCGGCGGCTGCGATGCGGCTGGAAAAGACGGGCGAGCTCGAACTGCTTTCGGAGAACGATTTCGGCTTTCATCTCGCAATCGCCGAAAGCACCAACAATCCGTTCTACATCAACACTTTGAAGTCTCTGCGGGATAATATCCGGACGGGGATCGGTCTGGCTTGGAATTTTGCCGACCTACGAGGCGATTTTCTCAGTGGAATTCACGAACAGCACCACGCGGTCGTAACGGCCATCAAGGCGAGGGATCCTTCCAACGCCCGCGATGCAATGCGTGCGCATTTGAGCTGGGAGCGAGCAAGATTGATGGGCGAGGCAGGCGAATTTCTGACGCATGCTGGAACATCGCCATGACAGCGATTAAATGCGATTGTACTAATTCACGATGTGGAGGAGCATCATGGTCGCGCTTACCAAATCAAACGTAGCATCCCCGAAGAATTGCTTCGACTTCCGCGTTGGCCTGGAAGGCGAGGCGGCGGCGGCGGCGGCGCGAGTGAGAACCGCCGAGGATCTCGCCCTTCTTGCGCGGACCCTGGATGAGATGGAGGGCCTGCGCACGGGGGGCCAGTTGGGGCTCGATGAAGATTTCGCCTTCCACCTGCAGGTGGCCCGTGCCTCTCATAATGACTATTTTGTCAGCGCGTTGCAGTCACTCCGAGAAAGCATTTATGACGGAATGCTACTTGCACGCACGGCATCCTACGTGGTGCTTGAAGAGAAGATGGCGGCGATTAATACCCAACATCGGCTGGTGTATGAGGCAATTCGAGATCGGAACGCCGAAGCGGCCAGAACTGCGATGAGGCAACATCTGCTCCGCTGCAAGAAGTCGACAAGGCATTGGTACCCAACCGGCAATGATCTTGATCGTGACCTCTACGATCAAGCCCTGTAAGCCGACGACGGAAACCTGAAGCAATGGGCTTCTCGCTCAAATGAGGGCGCGGTCGCACGTGTTTGCTTTGACAGTTTTCCCAACCGCTCGCTGCGCCTCGCAGCGTCCGCCGCTCGGCTGTCTTCGCGCGTGCGGGCCCTTCTGAACGCGCCGCGTTCTGTCTAAAAACTGAATGTCACAATAGAACAACTATTGACGTATATCCATAATTTGTTATTTGTTGTTTGAGGCGCCTGTCCAACAGGAACTGTCATTGATCTGTGGCGAAACGGGCAAAACGATCGGCTTGAGGAATCTGTAAGCCGTCTCAACCAACGGACGATGCTTTGATCTCAATGTCGAGGAAGCTGAACGGCAGCACCTTGATGCATTTTTCTTCCATAAGCTTAGAACGTGGCGAAGCGGCCGCAAAATAACGGTTATTCCAGGAGCACCTATCTTGACCAATCTGAAACCGGAAACGCGCGAGAAACTCAAACTCGTTTCTACGCCAACGCTGATGACAGCTCTGTACAAACGCGGCCTCCGCAACCAGTGGGTGCAGGATGTTCATCGGATTAACCGGCAGTCCGGCACGATGGTCGGCGAAGCTTTCACACTGCGGTATATGCCGGCCAGGGAAGACCTCAATCAGTTGGAGGTGTTTCGCGATCCGGAACATCCACAGCGCAAATGTGTCGAGATTTGCCCGCCCGGAGCGGTACTGGTTATCGACAGCCGCAAGGATGCCCGCGCTGCATCGGCTGGTTCGATCCTGATTTCCCGGCTGATGGTCCGCGGTGTGGCGGGAATCGTGACCGATGGCGGATTCCGCGATACGCCGGATATCGAAAAGCTCGAAATCCCCGCCTACCACAATCGACCCGCCGCTCCCACGAACCTGACGCTCCACCAAGCCATCGACATCAACGTACCCATCGGCTGTGGCGATACGGCAGTATTTCCGGGAGACGTGATCGTAGGGGATGCCGAAGGTGTCGTCGTCATACCCGCGGCACTCGCAGACGAGATTGCCGATGAAGCGACCGAGATGACCGCCTACGAAGATTTCGTCACGGACGAGGTGCTCCGCGGCCGCTCGATCATCGGCCTTTACCCCGCGACTGCAGAGCAATCCCTCGCGGATTTCAAGCAATGGCGCGAACGGGTAGGGCGCTAAGACTATCAACTCGGCAGATATATCGCCGAAATCGGCAGTGGCGCTTTCGCGCGCTAGCAATATCCGGCGGACATTCGGCTGCATCTGAATTTCTCCAAACGGACGAGCCCACAATTGTCAATTTGGCGGCGGTCGGCGAGAGCCGCCGCCTCATGATGTGATGGCATGAGGCGCGCAAGACGCGCCTCACATCAGGGCAAAAAGCTCCGATTTCACTGTCAACCAGCGGCTTGGCTTGAGCCCCGTCAGAAGCCTGCGCTCATCCGCGCTGTCGCTGAACCAAGTCAGTCGCGGGCCTTCCATCCAAGCAACTTTAAACGCTTTTCGTCGAACACACCGACCTCCAATCCATCTGCCAGGCGGAGCCTTATGCTGCAAGATCGCGCCTATGTTGCGGCATTCGCCAACCCGTTCAATTCTCGCCTGCATGATCTCGATCTTGGGCGCTATTGCCTAGGCAGCGAGCAACTGGAAACGCCGAGCCTTATCGCGAAGAGCCGTTGAGTACCGCCCCATCCGTGAGCTAGACCCTGTCAGCAGCGGACCTTTGCAGACGACGACGTAACGATAAGCCATCACGTCGTCGTGCAGGGAATTTGCGAACCCCGTGAGCCGCTACCCTTTGGTGGCACCTGACGTCAATCCGCCCACAAAGAGCCGTTGGAAGGCGACGAACAACAGCGCCACGGGCAGTGTCATCACCATCGAGGCCGCCATGACGGCGCCCCAATCGGTCGTGAACTCCGTGGAGAACTCGACGAGCCCGATGGGAAGTGTCTTCACTGAGGAATCGGTCGCGAAGCAAAGTGCGAAGATGAATTCATTCCACGTCGTCACAAAGGCATAGACCAGCACAGCGACAATCCCAGGCAACGACAGAGGCAGGGTTATTCGAAACAGAACCCCGAGGCGGCTGGCTCCATCTATGACGGCGGCCTCTTCCAACTCCACGGGGATGGCCTGGAAATAACTGGTCAGCATATAGACGCTGAGCGGCAGCGTGATGATCGTGTAGACCAGAATCAGCCCCCAATATGTATTCATCAGGCCCAGCACGCGAAGTGTTATGAAAAGCGGGACGATAATTGCGGCGGTTGGAAGGAGCTGCCCGACCAACACAAAGGATTGGAAGAACTTCTTTCCGGTAAAGTTGAAGCGCGCAAAGCCGTACGATGCAAATATTGCGAGCATCAAGGCCAGGGCTGTTGACCCGACCGATATGACGACGCTGTTCAGAAAGTAGCGCGGGATATTCGACTCGGTGAACACCTTGACGAAATTTTGCATCGTCGGGTGATCGGGTATCCAGTGAGGCGGCACCGTGTAGAGTTCGCCAAGTTGCTTGACGGACGACAACGCCATCCAGACGAACGGGAACAAGGTAATGAAAATGATGATAGCCGAGGCGATCGCAACCACGAGGTAGAACGACTTGCTTTGTTTCATACCGGCCTGTGTGCTCATCTTGCCTCTCCCGTCTTCTGGATAACCCACATGTAGATTGCAACGACTACCGCCGCCACCCCGACAAAGAGCACAGAGAGAGCGGCCGCCGTGTTGAACTGGAAACTTTCAAACGCCAGCCTGAAGATCTGGATGGGAGTGATGAGCGTCCGGTTTGCCGGACCGCCGCCCGTAATCGAATAGATCAAAGTAATTGAATTCAGTCCCCAGATCACAAGCAGCAGGGTGACGGTGACAAGAACAGGACGAACCTGAGGCAGCGTGATGTGCAAAACCTCTTCCCAGAAATGGGCGCCGTCAATCTTCGCAGCTTCATAGAGTTCGGCTGGAATGGCCTGCAGACCGGCAAGCACCATGATTGCCACGAAGGGAAAGAGTTTCCAGACGTTGATCGCAATCAAAACCGGCATAACCGTGTCTTTATTTGTCAGCCAGCCAATCGGAGCCGAAATCACGCCGGAGTCGGTCAGCATATAGTTGATGATGCCAAATTCGGTATGGAACATCCAAGCCCAGGTCGTGGCAGCGACGATACCGGGAACCACCCACGGTATGAGGGTGACCGAACGGACGATCGTGCGCCCCGGGAAGTTCTGGTTGAGGAGAATCGCTGTCAGCGTGCCGAAAACAACCTGGAAGACGATCGACCCGCCGACAAAGACGACGAGGTTTATGAAAGCCCGCGCAGTAGCGGGAGGACGCAAGGCATTGACGAAGTTTTTGCTCGTCAGCACCCCGTTTGCATCAACTGCGCTCAGGTAAATCGTATAAACGATGGGAAAGGCGATAAGCATCGCCAGAACGGCCATCGCCGGCAGGATGAAGAGAAGACCTACATAGGTTCGATTCATGATGTGTATCCGTTACGACGCTTGCAAGATTGACCCATCAGCCTCAGCGCCGGTGACGCCGAAGAGGTAAGGAGCAGCAGCAGCGCATTCCTGCTGCCCCTTCACCGCCGCCCTGCTTCAGGATTCAAAGGCGGCGATGGTAAGCGGGGTGACCCCCGCTCCGTAGGCATGGGCCAACCGGCAAATCGGTTTAACTGTCCAACAATGCCTGGATTTCCGCATTTGCCTCATCCATGGCGGTCTGAGCGTCCTGCTCGCCACTGAGGATCCGCTGGATGCCATCAAACAAGGCCTGGGCGATTTGCACCCAATGCACATTGACGGGATAGGGCCGTCCGGTCTCGAGGAATGCGATAAACTGCTTCAGCTGCGGATCATCGTAGCGCGGCACCTTCAGAGACGAGAGCCTTGCCGGAAAGGTGTCGGTGAAGGACCCCTGCATCTCCGTCGTGTTCATGAACGCAAGGAATTTCTTGGCCTCTTCGGGATTCTTGGCGCCGGACGGCACAACGTAGCTCCAGCCGCCCAGAACACATGACGTCGACTTTCCTTCCGGATGCGGCGGGGGCATGATGCCAACTTTGATGGCCGGGTTGCCCTTGGAAATCGGAGCGAGGTCATATGAGCCCGATTGGAACATCGAGACCTTGCCGGCGATGAAAAGCTGCCTGTTGGCAGTGCCGTCGTTTTGCAGCGTCGAATCCGGCGAATAACCGTTCCGGTAGAAATCGGTGTAGAACTTTATGGCCTCAACGGCCGCCGGCGAATTGATGGTCGCCGTCTTGCCATCGTCGCTGATGATGTTGCCGCCGTTCATCCAAACCAGCGGCATCGAGCGCGTCACGGTATTCCCAACTTCGCCGCCGCCGGTAATGGCCATTCCGAACTTGCCGTCCTTCGTCAGCGCCTTCGCTGCCTTGACCCACTGATCCCAGGTTTCGGGCGGCTTGTTTGCGTCAAGGCCGGCGGCCGTGAAGTCGTCCATGTTGTAGAGGACGCCGGGGCACTCGATGCGATAGGGGATAGCCATGGCTTTCCCATCGAAGGTCACGAGATTGAGGACCGCTTGATTGAAGTCCGACTTCTCCGGGATGACGTCGTCTAGCGATGTCAGCAGTCCGGACTGATAGTAGCCATTCACCCAGCCATGCTGCACCTCTATGATATCGGGCGCGGATCCGGACTGCAGCGCGGTGGCCACGCGCTCGGGCAATCCCTTGGAGGTGGTTATCTCCAGCCTGATCTTGATACCGGGATTGGCGGCTTCAAAGTCCGCCGCCGCCTTTTCGGCCCGGGCCTGACCCCAGTTCGGAGTCCACCAGACGACCTCGCCGGCCGAAGCCACCGTTGCGGTCAATGCAAATGACGAAATTGCCGTAACTACCAATGCTCTTTTCATATTTCCGCTCCTCCCAAAACCGGCGACCAGAATGATCCACCCATCAAGCTTCCGCTCGACAACCAATATATACAGGTTCTTTTGAAATTACACAATGAGGAACGTACCTCTTTTCCCATCTGGGCTTTTGTCGTCGTGCACAGATATGCTTTTCAGCAAATCGCAGGATCGAAATACGACAGGACTAGCGCGGCATATGGGACAAAAGATGCTGTTATATTAGTACCTTACATCGAACTTAGCTGCGCAATGTTGCCTGTCGACACAGATCGTGAAGATTGCGTCAGATTGAAATCAAAAAATACATTTTTAGACAAACTTCGCTAACCGACATTGACGAAACGGGCCGGCTTTTCTATAAATCGATGAATTCAAACATTCGCCGGCATGATCACCGCTACGGCAAAGGGGAATCCGATGGCCTCACTCTCTATACAATCTGTCGTCAAGGCCTATGGCGCGGTCCAAGTGCTGCACGGTATCGATGCGGAGATAGAAGATGGGGAATTCGTCATTCTCGTTGGACCGTCCGGCTGCGGTAAATCCACGCTGCTGCGCATGATCGCAGGACTGGAGTCGATAAGCGGCGGAAACGTCGGCATCGGCGGTCGCGTGGTCAATCAATTGGCGCCAAAGGACCGTGACATCGCGATGGTGTTTCAGTCATACGCTCTCTATCCGCATATGACCGTTGCTCAGAACATGGGATTTTCGCTGAAGCTGGCGAGGCGACCGAAAGCGGAAATTGAGGAAGCCGTCACGCGGGCAGCCGAAATCCTTTCGCTGACGAACCTGCTCGACCGGAAGCCGAAGCAGCTCTCCGGCGGCCAACGCCAGCGCGTTGCGATGGGGCGGGCAATCGTTCGTAATCCGGCGGTATTCCTGTTCGATGAGCCGCTCAGCAATCTTGATGCGAAGTTGCGCGTTCAAATGCGTGCGGAGATCAAGGAACTGCACCAGCGCCTTGGGTCTACGATCGTCTACGTGACGCACGACCAGGTTGAGGCGATGACGATGGCCGATCGCATCGTCGTCATGCACGGCGGCGTTGTCGAGCAAATCGGACGGCCGCTCGATCTTTATGACAGACCGGCGAATATCTTTGTCGCCAGCTTCATCGGTTCACCGGCGATGAACCTGTTCGAAGGTGCCTTCGAGACCGATGGCACATTCCTTTGCAACACCGGCATGAAGATCGCAGTGCCCCATGCCGGCGGAGAGCCGGGCCGCAAGGTCGTCCTTGGCATACGGCCGGAACATGTCGAACTCGTGCGCGATGATGCGACGGGATGCATCAGCGGCCAGGTGATCGTCACGGAACCCACGGGATCAGAGACCCTTGTAACGATGCGGATCGGCGCAACGGAGTTACAGGCGCTGTTCCGCGATCGCCTTAATGCGACCGCAGGCGATACGCTGCATGTCAGGCTGGCGGAGGGCAAGGCCCACTTGTTCGACCAGGCCAGCGGCAAGCGAATTCACTAGGGCGCCTCAGCCGGCGGGACTGCCGGCCAGTGGACGGTGAGGCACCAGAAGGAAGTAGAGATGACGACGTTTTCCCCCGCAGCACAGGCTGTATTCGACAAGACCGGAATCCCGCCGATTGGGCTCGGCACCTCTGGCCGTGTCGGTGACGATGGCGCCGAGGCTGTACTTTCGGCTATCGAAGCAGGCTATCGCCATATCGACACGGCGCAGGCCTATGGAAGCGAAGCGCCGATAGGAATGGCGATCCAGCGCTCGGGTTTGCAGCGCGACGAATTTTTCCTCACCACAAAGGTCCGCGATACCCATTATCCCAGGCCCGAATTCCTTGCCAGCGTCGAGCGGAGCCTGGAGTTTCTTGGCGTGGAACAGGTCGATTTGCTGCTATTGCATTGGCCGCTGACAAGCGGCGCAGTGCCGTTTGAAAGTTATATGGAAGACCTTCAAGCAGTGAAGGACCGCGGCTGGAGCCGAATGATCGGTGTTTCCAATTTTTCCATAGACTACCTGAAACGGGCAGAAGAGTTCCTGGGAAAAGGCGCTCTCACAACCAACCAGATTGAAATTCACCCCTACCTGCAAAACCCCAAAATGACAGCCTATGCCAAGGCTGCCGACCTGACATTGACGGCATATCGGCCGCTTGCGGAAGGCAGGGTGTCGACCGATCCCGTGCTGCAGGACATCGCCAACCGCCATGGCACGTCGCCCGCGACGGTGGCGCTAGCATTTCTCATTGCCGAAGGCCGGATCGTTATTCCCGCCTCCACAAACCCGCAACGACTGCGGGACAATCTTGCGGCCCAAACACTTGAGCTTAGCGAGGAGGAAATACGTCGGATGCGCCGATTGGACCGAGGGGAACGCTTCATAAATCCCGCAAAAGCACCCACGTGGGACGATTGAGCGGCAAGGTCACACGCGCAGTTTTTCCGTCGAGTGATAAACAAGAATGCGAGGTTCAAGGATGGGTATGAAATTCGATGTGCTCCTGAGCGCGGCTTTAAAGGGCGAAAGTCCTGTCTGGGACGACCGGCGCAACTGCGTATTCTTTGTGGATATGGGTAAGCCTGCGGTCAACAGTGTTCGGCTTGACGGCTCTGAGTTTAGATCGTGGCCAGTGCCCGAACTCGCCGGCAGCATTGGCCTGGGCGAAAGCGGCAACCTTATTGTTTCTCAACCGAAGAGCCTGCTTGTCTTGAATCCGGAAACGGGACGGCTTCGGGAGTTGGTCCGAGTCGAGGGAGAGCCGCCTGAAAACCGGCTTAATGATGGGAAAACCGGGCCGGATGGAGCTTTTTGGGTCGGATCTATGGACACCAAGCGCGAGCGCCGCGAGTCGATTGGTTCCCTTTTCCGCGTAACCGGCGACGGCCGCATAACGCGTGTGATCGAGCGAGGAATGTTTGTCTCGAACGGCTTGGCCTGGTCGCCGGATCACCTGATCATGTACCATTCCGACTCCGCCGGCCCGTGGATCAACCGATACGACTTTTCGCCCGCGACGGGCGCTGTGACAAATCCCACGCGCTTTGCCGAACTCTCCGAGCAGGCCGGGCGACCCGATGGTGCCGCATGCGATATCGAGGGCCGCTATTGGAGTGCGGGCGTATCGGCAGGCGTTATCAACGTCTTTTCGCCGACAGGCGCCATCCTCAAAACCTATCCGACCGAAGTAACGGCCCCGACCATGCCTGCCTTCTGCGGCGAAAATCTGGACTACCTGGTCGTAACCTCGCTGCCTGACCGACCGAATGGACGCGACATCGATGGGTCGCTGATGATTGCGAAAACAGATACGAGGGGCGCCCCTGTGAGCAGGTGGAAAGACAGGTGATATGAATCGTCCGGTTGTCGAACGGTGCTGTGGAGAACCAAAGTTCCGCTGACGAACCGAGAAAAGATTGACCGGGCACGCCGCCACCAAAGGCCTGCGTCGACGCTGATGACAGTCAACATCGCGAAGATGAAACGGTTGAGTTCGGCCGTGCCGCTCTTGCTGATTACGGAGGCAATGATGAAGATAACCGAGATCAGAACCTATCTTATGCAAGCCGCCACCTCGGTGCCCCAACCGAAAGCCGGGCAGATAGGACATAAGGTTTGGGATCCGGGAACGTCCCGCAATTGGCTGTTCGTGAAGGTTCTGACCGACGAAGGCACCTATGGGGTGGGCGAATGCTCAGGCTGGCCGCGTGTCGTCGAGAGGGCGGTCAAGGATCTGGAAAATCTGCTGGTGGGGCAGGATCCCACGCATATCGACCTGCTCTGGAGCAAAATGCAAACGGCGATCATGGGCCATGGTGTCCTCGGTACGGTGGGCGGCGGCGCTCTTTCCGGCATCGAGATGGCACTGTGGGATATCAAGGGAAAAATCACGGGGCAGCCTGTGTGGAGCTTGCTGGGCGGGCGTTTTCGTGACTCCATTCCCCTATATACTCATGCCTCCACGACCGAACGCGCCGACGAACTCGTCGCTCTCGGATACAAGGGACTGAAAGTCGGCATATCCAAGGCTGGCGATGTCGAGACGGTGTATCGGATTCGCGAACATCTGGGCATGGACATCGACCTTATGGTGGATGCGCATGGACCGCCTTGGCTGACAGTTTCCGATGCGATCGCCATCGGAAGAGAACTCGAAGCATGCAATCTTCTGTTTTATGAAGATCCGGTCGCGCCGGACCGCATTGACGCCTTCCGGCAGGTTCGCGAAGCCACCACCACGCCGCTTGCCGCCGGTGAGAGGGTCAGCACCGTCTGGGGAATGCTGCCATATATCGAGGGAGACCTCGTCGATGTCATTCAGCCAGATACTGGTCGTGCCGGCGGCATAACCCAGATGAAAAAAATGGCGGCAATGGCCGAAGCCCACTACATCACCGTGGCACCCCATTCGGGCTCTCTCGGTCCCGTCGGAGAGTTCGCCGCGCTGCACGTCATGGCAACCATTCCCAATGCTCTGATGCTTGAGCGTGTCGAGCACGACTGGGAAGGTCGGCATCGTGTGATAACCGCATCTCCCGTTTTCCAGGATGGCCGGTTGCTTGTGCCGAATACGCCGGGATTGGGAGTTGATATCGTCGAGGACGAAATTGCAAAACATCCCAGCGTGCTCAATATCGTGATCCAGCCGACCGTCGAAAATTACGAACCCGGGACCGCTGGCGAAGCTCCCTATTTTCAACAGCGCCGTGGTCGCAACCGCGCATGGAACCGAACAGTTCGGTCTCCCTCCGACGATTCATAATTACCGGCGCCTGCACAGCAGAGAATAAAATGTGACGCGGCCGGCGGCGGCCGCCTCGACCTTTTCCACATCACACATTGGAGGCCATCATCGTGACGAAGAAAGTCCGTTGGGGTATTATGTCGACCGCTCAGATCGGCCGGACACAAGTGGTTCCAGCCATCCTTAAGAGCCCATTGTCAGAAGTCGTCGCGGTCGCGAGCCGTGATCGGGCCGCAGCCGAAAATTACATCGCCGAACTCGGCCTTACCAGCGCCTGCAGGGCGCACGGCAGCTATGATGCGCTGGTGGCCAATCCGGAGGTCGATGCGATCTACAATCCGCTTCCGAACCATTTGCACGTGCCCATGACACTGGCAGCGACCCATGCCGGCAAACATGTCCTCTGCGAAAAACCGATTGCTCTCACCGCCAAAGAGGCAGAGCAACTGCGACATATTCCGAAAGGCATAGTTTTCTACGAAGCCTTCATGGTCCGGTTCCATCCGCAATGGTTGCGGATGCGTGAGATCGTCCGATCCGGAGAGCTGGGTGAGATACGCGCGGTTCACGCGACCTTCAGCTACTTCAATGCAGATCCGGCAAATGTACGCAACAAGGCTGACATCGGCGGCGGCGGCGTCTACGATATCGGATGTTATGCCGTTACCGCTTCGCGCTTTCTGTTTGGCAGCGAGCCCAAACGGGTAGTCGCCCTGCTCGACAGGGATCCGGACTTTGGTACGGACCGCCTGGCGAGCGCGATCATCGACTTTGATCAAGGCAGGCAGATGAGCTTTATATGCTCGACGCAGGCCTCACCCCAGCAATCCATTCAGGTTTTGGGGACAAAGGCACGGGCCGAACTTGTTATTCCCTTCAATCCTCCGGCCGGCATGCCCACGGCACTTGTCGTAGACGGCGGTGCGACCTTGGATGGCAGTCTTGCGCGGCGAGAAATTCTGCCGGCGACCGATCATTATACGGAACAGGCGAATGCCTTTTGCCGCGCGGTGCTAGGGGAAGCGCCTTTGGAATGGGGCGTGGAAGATGCCATCCTGAACATGCGCGTGCTGGACGCCATCTTCGCCAGCGAGAAGACGCAAGCATGGGCCGAAATCTAGAGCCGTGACTTCCGGCGCGGCAAAGTCGCGCCCGATACGACACTCGACCAACAATCATCCCGCTCCAAAGCGCGTCGCAATCTTTTCAGATTTCGCTCCTCGCGCTTTAGGTCTATGTTTTTACGCATGTCGTTAGCGCAACCGCCGCACACTTTTGCGTGACATGCTCTAAAGCGTCGAAAGGACGTTCCGAAGCGCCTCGACCCCGAGGGCATGGTCGTCGAACTGTGTCAACCCACTCACCGTCACCGCGCCGAGGCATCCAGATCCCTTTACGACGATAGGGACCCCACCTCCACTTGCGCAGTAATCGCCCGGCGCAAGCGCATAGCGCTCCAGCAGTGGCCTTTCCTGTTTGTCTGCAAGCAACTTCATGAGCAGGGAACTCTTGTGAAAGCGCTCCACGACGTTGCGCTTTCTGCGTATCCACGCCTCGCTGTCGGGGGCAATTCCGGGCATCGCGAAGTAGAATAATTGCTGACCCGGTCTTGAAATCTCACAGGCGATCCGCTTGCCGGCAGTATCGGCCCGCTCGTGAATGAAAGCACCGATCCTCCAGGCAACGCCTGCATCGAAGTGCGGCAGCTGTATCTCGAGCAGCTCGGTCTCAAGAACTGCAATCTGCTCATCGATAGTCATGCCATCTCCTTCATCGCCCATCGGGAACATATCCGCTGCGCGGCAACAGTCAGTTCGGTCGTTGCAAATTCAGCCAGGACGCTGTTTTCACGCCAGAGCCGCCTTCATTGCCGGGCGGAAGTTATCGGACGCGGATGCGAGCGACTGATCGTCTTGCAAAACTTATAGCAGCTATTGACAAATTTATACAAGAGGAATTGTATGGGCATGCTGCGTTTACCTTGCGTACGCCCGCGGCTGAGCGGCTGTATCGCGCTCCGAATGACCAAGTGAGATCGGGATGTTTCCGTACCATGAAAGCCGACAAAGCCCTGCCGATCCGGACAGCATCGTCCAGTAACATTTGGACCGGGATTCGATTGCCGACGTGGCAGGTTGGCGTCCATCGCAGTCATTGCCATCGCACTGCCTTTTAGAACTCAGGATACGAATAATACGCATTATAGCGGCGGACAGCAGCGCTTGCACAGCGGTCGCGACCTGCACGGGCAGGCAGGACTTGGGCGCGATCTGCACATCAGATTTGATATCAGGGACTTGAAGGGTCTCAAGAAAGGGCAACGTATATGAAGACCATCGCACTGACCGGCGGATCCGGCAGCATCGGCAGCGCCGTACGAAAGTACATGACCAGCCAAGTTGGCGAACTCCGGATTGTCGACGTCGCCGACCCGGGCACGCTTGAGGAAAATGAGACGTGGCATGCAGCCGACATTACAGATGTCGACAGCATGACGAGTGCTTTCGCAGGCGTCGACGGCATCGTACACATGGCCGGCCTCCGTTCGGAGACGGACCTTGAGTCCATCGTGCGCGTCAACGTGATGGGGACTTACAACGTGTTCGAGGCTGCACGCCGGTCCGGCGTGAGCCGCGTCGTCTACGGCTCAAGCAATCACGTCGACGGCTTCTATCCAAGGACGACGCTGGTAGACCCCCAAATGCCGATGCGCCCCGATACCCGCTACGGGCTGAGCAAATGCTGGGGTGAGCTAACCGCTGGAATGTTCTATGACAAGCACGGCATCGAAACCCTGTCGATCCGGATCGGAAACGCCGCTCCAAGGCCGCGCGATCGAAGAGCGCTCTCAATGTGGGTGAGCCCCCGAGACTTGGCGGCGCTCATCCTGATCGGACTCAACCATCCGCAAATTCGGTGCAACGTCGTCTATGGAGTCTCGAAAACCGCCGAACCCTGGTGGGACAACTCCGCTGCGACCGCTCTAGGCTATACTCCACAGGATGAAATCGCCGCCTTCGCGGAACCGGGAGCATTCCATCCCGAGCCAGCCGATACTCCTGCAGTCGTAAAGTTTTTTCAAGGCGGAGGCTTCTGCATGCAAGAACATGACGGTGTGGTCCGGCTGCGGACAGACGATTGATTTCTGACGCGGATTGACCGGCAGCTCGCGCACCTTGGGGGGTGCGCGGCTCTGCGGGCAGGGGGACCCAAGCTCCGCACATCGGACAAGTGAAGGTGGTCTTCACCCCGCGCCAACGGCCTCGATAACGTCGTCCGCCGTCCTGTATTGATCGGATCAACAGGCGAGGCGTGCGCGAGGCGCATGGCCACGCCGATGTAACCGATAACGTCTCAAACGGCGCAAACCGGCGCGCAGTATATCAATGGATTATAGCATAGCGTCGGTGAAACGGCTCACACCATTCGGCATCGCGCTTTAGACTTCCTGCCAGGCGCCATTCCGCTCGCTTGCGAAAATCGCTTCCAGAACACGGGTGTTGGCGATGGCGTCGACCACACCCCATTCGAGCGTATCCATCCCCAAAACCGCTCTGCAGAACGCGTCTGCCTGTTCAGTATATTGGTCGGCGACCGGCATGATTTCGCGCCGTGTCAGCGTGCCGTCAAGTGAGGCGCCGTGATCCACGAGTAGCGCCGTATGGTCGTCCGTCGGAGCGTTGAACGGGATGACGATTTCGACACGCCCTCTTGTCCCGATGATTTCGACCGACTGATGCCGAACTGTTTGTGTGGAGCAGGTGAACGCCAACTGGCGTCCACTACCGAAATCCGCAAGCACGGAGATGAGGCGATCTGTTTTGAATCCAGGGTCTCGATCCACCAGCGAAACAACCCGCCTCGGTTCCGAGCCGAAGAGGTATCGGGCGGCTGCAACGGCATAGCAGCCCACATCGTAAACGGTGCCTCCACCGGCATCGACCCTGTTGCGCACATTGGCCGGGTCGTCATTGAAATAGCAGAAGGCAACGCGCACGGAGCGCATGTCTCCTAATTCACCTGACCGTACGATCGCGCGCGCCCGCTGCCACTGCGGATGGTAACGGAACATGAACGCTTCGGCGAAGACGATATTTTCGGGTATCTCCCGCAATTGCTCAGCCTCCTGCAAAGACAGTGCAACCGGCTTTTCGCAGAGAACATGCTTTCCCGCACGAGCCGCCTGCAGCGTCATCTGCACGTGCAAGTGGTTAGGCAGCGGATTATAGATGGCGTCGATATTGGGATCGGCGAGGAGTTCTTCATAGCTGCCATACGCCCTGGCCGTTCCGCCCAGGCCCAGCCGGGAGATGTAGCCGTCTGCTTTGGATATATCCCGCGACGCAACCGCAACAACTTGCGAAATCGTCGACTTCAGGATTGCGGGCACCACTTTCTTGGCGCCGATCCCAGCTGTCGACAGCACTCCCCACCTGACCCTTGATGACATTGACATCTCCTGAAGATTGGCCGGCTCGGTTTCCTGTCTTGGGAGGACCAGGGAAATTCCAGCCATTTACCCCTTTCATGATTTCCAAAAAAATACAAGAGTTGACAAAAATATACATATGTTTTTGATGGTCGCTACGGCGGCGGCTAGCACACGCTCCGCTGTTGAGCGCAGGGAACACGATGATAGAGCAAGTTTCAATTCAAAGCTCGGCGCTTCGAGCCGACATCGTCCCGTCCCGGGGCGCTGGTTTGGCTCGGTTTGCGTTTAATGGGCAGGACCTGTTTCAGCCCGTGCCTCGACCGGGCAGGGCCCCACCCGTTGATCTTTGCTCGATGGTGCTGGTCCCCTGGTCAAATCGCATTTCAGGCGGAGGGTTTACCTTTGACGGCGCGTTTTATCCGCTGTTCCCCAATCGACCTCCAGATCCGCTGCCGATTCACGGCAACGGTTTTCAAAGCGAATGGATCGTGAGCCGTGCCCAATCGGACTTGGTTGAGCTCAAACTTGCAAGCAGCGGTCCCGGCCCTTTTGCCTACGAAGCGACGATGACCTATGCGGTCTACGACTACGAACTTGTGATGGCTCTGAGCGTCATTAGCCGCAGCCAAATCCCCCTGCCGTATGGGTTGGGGTTTCACCCCTTCCTTCGGCGCACGGCGGAGATGCTCCTGACGGCACCCGCCAAAGGCGTTTGGCTACACAATGATTCCAACCTGCCGGAAAAGCTTTTGCCTCCGAACGAGGTTCCGGATTGGGACTTTTCGAGACAGCGCCAACTCCCGCACCGAAAAATCAATAACGGGTTTGTCGGCTGGAATGGCTGTGCCGACGTCGTCTGGCCCGAGTTCGGGCTTGGCCTTGCTATATCGGCTTCGCCCACGCTTTCAAACTATATCGCCTTCTCACCGTCGGCGGATGCTCCGTTCTTCTGCTTTGAGCCTGTCAGCCATGCAATTGATGCGCACAACCTTCCAGGTGGGGCAGACAGGCACGGGCTCATTAGGCTGGCGCCCGGCGAAAGCACGTCCATCTCCTGTCGATACCAGGTCCGACACCTGAGTCAGTAGATTTGGCTCGGCTTCGCTCATCCGATGATGCTGGCCTCACAGCCCCTCAAACATGCGTTGACGCGCATTGAGGATGTGGCGCTGCATGGCCAAGCGGGCAGCCTGTTGATCTCGCTGCCGGATAGCCTCGAAAATTGCATCATGTTCTGCTTGCACAGCACGCAGCCGTTCAGAGGTCCCCAGCAGACTAAGCTGACGGGTGATGTTTATTCCTGTCGCAATGTTCGCCGCAAGCGAAAGCTGGAGTGAAATATAATAGTGGTTTCTCGTGGCTCGAGCGACGGCCTCATGAAAATGCCGATCTTCCTCGATCCCGACTGCTCCAGTTCGGAGACATCGCTCGAGGAGGTCAAGAGTAACTCTCAAGCGCTCTAAATCTTCCTCTTGCCACTTCTCGGCAGCGAGTGCGGCGGCGGCGGCCTCGTGTCCTGCCCGAAATTCGAAACACCGCTGCACATCGGCGAGTGATCCAACTTGCGCGAATTGAAGGACCGCCATATCCGGTTGTCTTTTCACGTAAGAGCCGGACCCTTGCCGGGAGATGATGACACCATCCTCGCGAAGTCGCCCGAGCGCCTCTCGAACAACGGGGCGCGATACGACAAATCGTGTCGCCAGCTCCGTTTCCGTTGGAAGGCGGCTGTTTAAGATTAAATCTCCGCGCGCGATCAGCCCGACTATTCCGTCGTAAACCACGTCGCTCAGTTTTTCCGGAGGACTTTCTTCCCGAGACACGAGTACGAGCCCTCCATCGTTCACTCCCCTCTCAGTTCCATGGGCTTGATCCTCAACACGCGTCATCTCTCACCTGTTTGTACGCCACGGAAACATCGTCGGCTGCCTCGAACATAGGCTGCCCCGGTCCAACGGACAATAATCGGTTCCACTGATCTCTGTGTCCAAGCTTAATCGTTGTGAATCCGCCCGCCTTGCCGAATTGCGTTACCGGCTACCGCAAAAGACAACAGGGCTCGCATGTGGCTCTGCGAAACTTTTACACTGACTGGGCAACGGAACACGGTCGGCGCAGTTGTTCGACCAAGTCGTCGCAGGCCCTCACTTGTGACTTGCTGCCGCGGCAAATTTACCGGCCAACCTGAACCCCACTTCGAGAAAGCCAGCTTTTAACAAATTCATTGCAAAAGATACAAATCTATGCCAGTTGATCCGCGCGGCTCGCTCCGGATGACGTAAGGAGCTGATCAGAACAGTGAGCATTGATGATATGACCATTTATCAAAACCTGATCGCCGGCGAATGGGTCGGCACTAACGCGACGAAGAACATCAATCCGTCCGATACGAACGAAGTCGTCGGCCTCTATGCCGACGGCAGCGCCGAAGACACCAAAAACGCCATCGCCGCCGCCAAGGCTGCCTTCCCGGCCTGGTCGCGCTCGGGCATCTGGGAACGCCACGTCATCCTGAAGAAGACCGGCGACGAGATCATGGCGCGCAAGGACGAGCTCGGCGCGCTGCTCGCCCGGGAGGAGGGCAAGACCCTGCCGGAAGCGACCGGCGAAGTCATCCGCGCTTCGCAGATCTTCGAATTCTTCGCAGGCGAAGCCCTGCGGCTTGCCGGCGAGGTCATCCCGTCGGTTCGCCCGAACATCGGCGTCGAGATCACCCGCGAGGCGCTCGGCGTCATCGGCATCATCACGCCCTGGAATTTCCCGATCGCCATTCCGGCCTGGAAGATCGCGCCGGCGCTCTGCTACGGCAACACCATCGTCTTCAAGCCGGCCGAACTGGTGCCGGCCTGCTCCTGGGCGATCGTCGACATCCTCAACAGGGCAGGGCTGCCGAAGGGCGTTCTGAACCTCGTCATGGGCAAGGGCTCGGTCGTCGGCCAGGCGATGCTCGAAAGCCCCGATGTTGCCAGCATCACCTTCACCGGCTCCACCGGCACCGGCCGGCGTGTCGCCGCCGCCTCCATCGAGCATAACCGCAAGTTCCAGCTGGAGATGGGCGGCAAGAACCCGATGGTCGTGCTCGACGATGCCGATCTGTCGGTCGCCGTCGAAGCCGCCGCCAATTCCGGCTTCTTCTCCACCGGCCAGCGCTGCACGGCTTCGTCGCGGCTGATCGTCACCGAAGGCATTCACGACAAGTTCGTCGCCGCATTAACAGAGAAGCTGAAGACGCTGGTGGTCGATAACGCGCTGAAGGCCGGCACCCATATCGGCCCGGTCGTCGATGAGCGGCAGCTGAAGACCGATACCGACTATATCGCGATCGGCAAGTCGGAAGGCGCCAAGCTCGCCTTCGGCGGCGAGGTGATTTCCCGCGACACGCCCGGCTTCTACCTGCAGCCGACGCTGTTTACTGAAGCGACCAACCAGATGCGCATTTCGCGCGAAGAGATCTTCGGACCTGTGGTCTCGGTGATCCGGGCGAAGGATTATGACGAGGCGCTTGCTATCGCCAATGACACGCCGTTCGGGCTTTCGGCCGGTATCGCGACCACCAGCCTGAAACATGCGACGCACTTCAAGCGCAATTCGGAAGCCGGCATGGTCATGGTCAACCTGCCGACCGCCGGCGTCGATTTCCACGTCCCCTTCGGCGGCCGCAAGGGCTCGTCCTACGGCCCGCGCGAGCAGGGCAAGTACGCGAGCGAATTCTACACCACCGTCAAGGCGGCCTACACGCTGGGGTGACCGCGACAATGTTTCACAAGTACAACCACTAATATACGGCCACCGCCGCGTGCTGCTTGTTCCGTCGCCGTTTTATCGGTCTGCGGTAGGCCATCGCTGCGACTGGCGGCTCGGAGAATATCGGTAATGGCTATCAAGGTGGGCGCTCCAAGAGAGATTCACGAAGACGAGTCGAGAGTTGCGATGACCCCCGACAGTGTGGTCCATCTCAAAAATCTTGGCTATGAATGTTTGATCGAATCTGGAGCGGGCATTTCGGCAGGATTCTCGGACGAATCCTATCGCGCTGTGGGTGCAGACGTCATGCCATCCCAGGCCGCGCTTTGGACCTCGGCAGAGATCATTGTAAAAGTCCGTCCCCCTATCGAACTCGAGATTGGATATCTTACACCTGACAAGACATTGATCTCGTTCTTTTATCCTGTTCAGAACTACGACCTTCTGCACGGAATAGGCGGGAAGAGGGCCACGGTGATTGCCATGGACATGGTGCCGCGCATCTCGCGCGCCCAGAAGATGGATGCGCTGTCGTCGATGGCCAACATCGCCGGCTACCGGGCGGTGATCGAGGCCGGCAGCAATTTCGGGCGTTTCTTCACCGGCCAGGTGACGGCCGCCGGCAAGGTGCCGCCGGCCAAGGTCTTGGTGATCGGCGCCGGCGTCGCCGGTCTTGCGGCGATCGGTACGGCAACGTCGCTCGGCGCCGTCACATATGCTTTCGACGTACGCCCGGAAGTGGCCGAGCAGATCGAATCCATGGGGGCGGAATTCGTCTTCCTCGACTTCGGAGAAGAACAACAGGATGGCGCCGCGACCGGCGGCTATGCCACGCCGTCCTCGCCGGAGTTCCGTGAGAAGCAGCTTGCCAAGTTCCGCGAACTCGCGCCTCAGATCGACATCGTCATCACCACCGCCCTGATCCCCGGACGGGATGCGCCGAAGCTGTGGCTTGCCGACATGGTAGCGATGATGAAGCCGGGTTCGGTGATCATCGATCTGGCGGCCGAACGCGGCGGCAATTGCGACCTCACGGTTCCCGATAAGCGGATCGTCTCCGACAGCGGCGTGATCGTCATCGGCTATACCGATTTCCCGAGTCGCATGGCGGCGCAGGCCTCGACGCTTTATGCCACCAATATCCGCCACATGCTGACGGACCTGACGCCCGGGAAGGATGGGGTGATCGTCCACAACATGGAAGATGACGTCATCCGCGGTGCGACCGTCACCTATCAGGGCGAGATCACCTATCCGCCGCCACCGCCCAAGGTAAAGGCAATCGCCACCCAAAAGCCCATGGAAAAGGTGAAGGAGCCGACGCCGGAGGAAAAGCGGGCCCGGGAAATGGCCGCCTTCGAGACGCAGACCAAGAACCAGAGCATGCTGCTTGCAGGCGGCACGGCCCTGTTGCTTCTCGTAGGCGCCTTTGCGCCGGCAAGCTTCATGAGCCATTTCGTGGTGTTCATGCTCTCCTGCTTCGTCGGGTTCCAGGTGATCTGGAACGTGTCGCATTCGCTGCACACGCCGCTGATGGCAGTGACCAATGCCGTCTCCGGCATCGTCATTCTGGGCGCGCTCTTGCAGATCGGTTCGGGCAACTGGCTGGTGGTGACGCTCGCCGCGTTGTCTGTACTGATCGCCACCATCAATATCGTCGGCGGCTTCCTCGTCACGCGGCGCATGCTCGCCATGTTCCAGAAGTCCTGATCGGGAGGGGTTTGTCATGACGATCGGTATCGTTTCCGCCGCCTATATCGCGGCAGCAGTTCTATTCATCTTGTCGCTCGGCGGCCTCTCCGGCCAGGAGAGCGCCAAGCGCGCCGTCTTGTACGGTATATCGGGCATGGCCTTGGCCGTCGTCGCCACCGTGTTCGGCCCCGGCGTCGGCAACTGGTTCATCATCCTTCTGATGGTAGCCGGCGGCGCGGTCTTCGGCCATTATGTTGCAAGCCGCGTACAGATGACCGAGATGCCGCAGCTCGTCGCGGCACTGCATTCCTTCGTTGGGCTGGCCGCCGTCTTCATCGGCTTCAATGCCCATCTCGAGGCATGGCGGGTCGTTGCCATGGACGAGGCGGCGCGATCGACGCTTGATGGGTTCGCCGGCATTCTCGCCCACAAGACGCGGGTCGAACTCGTGATCATGAAGGTCGAGGTCTTCATCGGCGTCTTCATCGGCGCGGTGACATTCACCGGATCGGTCATTGCCTTCGGCAAGCTTGCCGGAAAGGTAGATGGCAAGGCGAAGAAGTTGCCAGGCGGACACCTTCTAAATACTGCCGCGGCGATCCTCTCGCTCTTCCTTCTCATGATATACGTCGACAAGGGAGGCATCTGGACACTGATCCTGATGACGGCGGTCGCGCTCTTCATCGGCTATCATCTGATCATGGGCATTGGCGGCGCCGACATGCCGGTGGTCGTGTCGATGCTGAACAGCTATTCCGGCTGGGCGGCGGCGGCCATCGGCTTCACGCTCGGCAATGATCTGCTGATCGTGGTCGGGGCGCTCGTCGGCTCTTCCGGCGCCATCCTCTCCTACATCATGTGCAAGGCGATGAACCGCTCTTTCGTCTCGGTCATCCTCGGCGGCTTCGGAACGGCTGGCGGGCTGCCAATGGAAATCGCGCTCTGCGCCTCTTGATCAACTCTCCCTTCAAAAGTCGAAACACCGCCGCGCGCCGCTCGGCGGGCAATTAAATGTATGCCGATGAAAGGGTTTATCATGACCACTGGCACAGTAAAATGGTTCAACGCCACCAAAGGCTTTGGCTTCATACAGCCTGACGACGGGAGTGCCGACGTCTTCGTTCACATCTCTGCCGTTGAACGCGCGGGAATGAGTTCAATCGTTGAAGGTCAGAAGCTCGGCTTTCAATTGGAGCATGACCGTAAGTCCGGCAAAATGTCTGCGGGGCAGCTCCAAGCGGCCTAAAAAGCTCCTATAGCCGCTGCGACCACGGACGTACTGGCGTGGCTGGCAAGGGCAGTTGAAGGCCAGGCAGATGTCTGGCCTTTTTCATTCAAGAAGACCGAACAGCGCCCGCCGCTCGTACCGAGACTTGAAGCGCAGCGGCATGCGCTATCCTGTTGGGCAAGGACACCGATTGAAACACCAAAGTGACAACAGCTTTTCAGAACGTCGTAAGTCCGCCGAAAGCGCCAGACGTCAGCTAATTGCAAAATTTGAGTCGGCTCCAAAGCCGACAGACCCTGTAATGCAAGAACGCTTGGCGGCGCGCGAAGCAGTTGCTTCGGCCAGGACCGCGCGTCGCGCCGAGCGCGATGCGATGAAGGCGGTGGAAAATGACCGCCTCCTTCGGGAAGCTGCCGCATTAGCCGAGGTTGCCGAGGCTCATCACAGAGCAGAGGCGGAGGCTCGCCAATTGGAAGCCAATAACCGAGTCACCGATGAAGCGGCACGCAAGGCCGAGCGCGACCGGCGCTATGCCGCACGTAAGGCTCGTCGCGCTTGAGGCCGGAACATCCGATCGTGGCTCCTGCAAATTTGCATCGTCGTCCAAAAGGAATCTGAAAACCTATGAGAAGCCAAGCCGGCCAGTTGCACGAGCCGTTTGAAGACTCCGCCGGTGCGTGGCTGAGGATCCTCGCGAAGTACCGGCAACCGCGCTTTTGGCGCAGCGCGTTCGAGTTGTCTGTGACAGCTGTCCCGTTCGCGCTGCTATGGGTCGGCGCGTATGCCTCTTTGCTGCAAGACTTTTGGCCCGGCTACATACTGATCCTGCCAGCCGCCGCCTTCCTGCTCCGGTTATTCATGATCCAGCACGATTGCGGGCACGGTTCATTCTTCGCCCGGCGAAAGCTGGATACGTGGACAGGAAGGGCACTCGGCGTTTTGACACTAACGCCTTACGATTATTGGCGGCAAACACATGCGGAACATCATGCATCTGCTGGCAATCTTGATAAACGTGGCATCGGCGACATCACGACCTTGACGCTCGAGGAATATCGCGCCCGTTCTCGAGTCGGGCGACTCGCCTACCGACTTTACAGGCATCCGATCGTCATGTTGGGCATTGGACCCGCCTGGCTCTTTATCTTCAAGCAACGCCTGCCGATCGGGATGATGCAGGCGGGAGCCCTGCCTTGGGTTTCCACGATGGCCACGAATGTAGCGATCGCGATCGTAGGCGGCCTTGTAGTATGGGCGATTGGACCTATCCCCTTCCTGCTGGTTCATCTGCCCGTCGTTCTGCTGGCAGGGGCAGCCGGCGTCTGGCTATTTTATGTCCAACATCAGTTCGAGGAAACGCACTGGTCGAAGACCGGAGAATGGAAATTTCCGCAGGCCGCTCTTCACGGCGCGTCACATTATGATCTTCCGCTCGTGCTTAGATGGCTGACCGCTAATATCGGCATCCACCATATCCACCATCTTTCAAGCCGCATTCCGTATTACCGGCTTCCGGAAGTTCTGCGCAAACACCCCGAGTTGGTGGCCATTGGCCGCATCACCCTTTGGCAAAGCCTTGAATGTGTCCGGCTTGCTTTGTGGGATGAACAGAGCGGCAGGCTCATCTCCTTCCCGGAGGCCGAGAACCTCGGCCTGTCGAAATCTGACCGCTTTATGCGGATCGTTTGAATAGCATGTTAGGATCCAAGTTGAGCACGACCGCCAGAACAAGTCCCAATACGGCCGCTTTGATGGTCGCTTTGACGCCTCCCCAGATCAGAGGCCTGAAACTTGCAAGGGATGGGGACCTGTACCTTCAGGAGAGCAAGAAGTGGACGCATCTCGATGCGACGATTACCTTCGCCAAGGGCGATCGCTTTCAGGAGCGGCCGATCAAAATCAAGTTCGTGACAACGGCGACAGTAGGCGAATTGAGAACCAGCGGTCTTCTCAAGACCCTCGATCCCGGCGCCGACCCAGACATCTCGCCGCACGGCATCACGATGGCCGGAAAGATGTGGCTGCTGAAGCATAAATAGACCCAATCAGTTGCAGCGCCGGCGACAGGAGAACCCGTCAGGACAATGCTGCTCCACCGGAGCGGTGTCCCAGTCGTCGTCCCTGATCGTCCCGGTATGCAGTCCACAAACTGGTAGTCGCCAGCCGCCGACACACTGACGGGCAGGGGCTGGCGGAGCGCGAGGGGAACGTACGTCAAGCTGCGCTGCTCTTTGAAGTCCTGCAGCAGACAAGGCGATCTGCCGACTTGGCGTTCGTCCACAATGAAGCATAGAAGCGCGGGCTTGCGTGACAAGAAAGTATTCGAACCCGGGTGGGAATGCTGGCGGCAAAAGATGCCGTGCGGTTCAGCACGTATCCTGATCGTGGGCAAAAAACCGATGGACTTCGGGAGCGACACGAACCATCATCTTCCCAGAAGAGGGGCGCTGAGGCTCTTTGCCGATTTTCCTGCAGGTCTTGAGGTAGTCATCGACTGCCTCATGGAAGGCTTTCTTGAGTTCAGCGACACTGTCACCGTGAAAGCCGATTACATCGGAGATACCTGCAATCTTGCCGAAAAACACATCGTCCTCAGCGTCGAATCCGATGCAAGCGTGAGACCCGTTGTAGGTCATGGTGTTCATGGCGTTATTCGAATCTGCATCAGGAACTCGCGAGCATCGCGCACCTGATAACTCTTTGCTTCCTTGTCCGGATGAGGTCGATGGAAGCTCGCAATGATCCCGTCTTTTTCAAACTTAATGCGGGAACCGTTCCTCTCAATGACGTCGGCTCCGGCCACAAGCAGATTCTCTATAGCGGCCCATCAACGGTTCCCGAGACCGGGTCCTTGAATACGCCGCAAGGGTCTTTCTCTGCTTGCTGTTAACGCTAGCAAATATAGAGACGCTTGCTGGTTATGCAGGCAAAAACTGAACAGCGTCTTGAATTCATCCCAAAGATCGAATGCGGGGCGCGGGCCGGGCAACAATAATCACGGGTAGGCTCGGTTCTCGTTGCCGACAATTAACGGGTCGCCGGCTCGAACAGGTTCAACTGCTCAGGCTTTGTCATTCCAGGCAAGCGCCGTTGTGAGACCGTCTTTCGTGCATCAGTCAAGCCGCCGGCATTGAGCAGACGCGATCTAGGAACTCAAGCACTCGGAATTGCTTGCTTGACGCATTTCAAATGTTATCCAGGCATTGGCACGAGGAAGGGCGCTGGAACGAAATCCTGCACGCACAGGTTCGGGGCTTCTGAGTGCGAAGGTCGTCCGTATGAAAATCCTTGTTACCGGCGCAACAGGACTTGTTGGCAGTGCCGTTTGCGCCCGGCTAGTGGCATGCGGACATGATATCATCTGTGTGGTGCGTCCTGGAAAACGGCCGGTTGAAGGCACCGGCAGTTGGGTCGAAGTCGATGTGGCCAAAGCAGTGGCGCCGTCTGCCTGGCTGCATCATCTCGAGGGAATGGACGCCGTCGTGAATTGCGCCGGGGCACTGCAGGACGGAGTGACCCACAACATGGCGGGCGTCCACGCGCAGGGACCGGGAGCGCTGTTTCGTGCATGCGAGCAATCCAGTGTACGTCGAGTCATCCATTTCTCGGCAATTGGAGTGAATCGGCAGCAGCCATCGACGTTCTCGCGCACGAAGCTTTCCGGCGAAATGGCCCTGATGAGGGACCTTTAGAGTGTCAGCGCCCTCTATCGTCCTCCCGTCACAGTCTATAGGACGAGGGGTCGGCTGGATGGCAATCGAACAGTTACTGTCGTCTTTGATCGTGGTGCTCCCTCTGGGCGGGCGCAAGGATAGCATGGGATTCTGCACGGTTCAGCGTGTTGACCAATTCTTCGGCCTCGTCGGCGGTAAGCATGTCCATAATGAAGCCATTGACGAGAGCCTTTCGGTCTGAAACCGTATCGATTACCGTCCAGTAGATGTTGAGGTTCTTCTGCAGGGCGTATCTCTGGTTTTGCATGAATGATACCTTTCCTTGGTCTTTCGGTTACTCGCGTTGCGTCAACATGATGAGCGTCCGTCCAATGGTAGGTACCCGCGGACCGGTGCAAATTCTTTGCACCTAGACCGATGACGTCCGTCCTGTCTCTGCAAGTTTTTCAGCTGGTAAGAGGATAAAGCCGGGGGCCTTCGGAGCGTATTGCCCAATTTGATAAGCGACTCGCCGAATTGGCGCCCCGACTATCCATCCATGGCGGACGCCCGATACTTTGGTCTAGATGCGTGAGCCTACCTGACCCACGACGGCTTCGTCGACAATCCGAGGCCGTCCGCCATCCGGACCAGGTCAACGAGAGATCTCGCCTGCATCTTCTGCATGACGTGGCCGCGATGAACCTTGACGGTCACCTCGCTCAGGCCCACTTGAGCAGCGATTTGCTTGTTGACGCTGCCCGCGACCACCAGGTTCATGATCTCGCGCTCGCGCGGCGTCAACGAATCATAGCGGGACCGAAGCTCGGCAATGAGCGCGACTTCCTGCCTGCGAGCGCAATCGCGCTCGATCCCGGCATAGGCGGCATCGAGCAATTCCTGCTCGCGCAGCGGCTTCGTCAGGAATTCGATAGCGCCGGCTTTCATCGCCCGCACAGAGATCGGAATGTCGCTGTGGGCACTGATGAAAATGACCGGAAGCTCAATTCCAAGGGAAGTGAGCATGCTCTGAAATTCCAGGCCGCTCCGCCCCGGCAGCCTTACATCGAGAATGATGCAGCCTGGAACGTCAGGTCGCTTGCTATCCAAAAACTCCTGGCTGGAAGCGAATGTCAGTACCTCAAGTCCAACCGAGCGCAGGAGATCGCCGAGGCCTTCGCGGACAGATGCGTCATCATCAATGATGTAGACAATCTCCTTCATCCATGTCCCCAAATTTGCGCCGGTCAGGCGGCGCCCCGGACATGGATCCATTATTTCTCCTCGGTTGGTAATGTAAACTGAAAAATGGCACCGTGGGGCGCGTTTGGCGTGGCCCAGAGTTGGCCCTTGTGAGCCTCTATGATCGAACGACTGATCGTCAGGCCCATGCCCATACCCTTGGGTTTGGTACTGTAGAACGCCTCGAATATATCGCCGATCTTCGCCAGGTCGAGAATAGGGCCGCTGTCGCGGACTGCCACTAAAACGGTATTGGGTGCTGCCTTTTCAGTGCTTACGACGAGTTCCCGCGCTCCTTTTGGCGTCGCCGCCATCGCGTCGTTGGCGTTCATGATAAGGTTCAGGATCACCTGCTGGATTTGCACTTGGTCCCCTACGATCGGGGGCAAGCCGTCGGAGAGGTTTGTACGAAGCGCCACCGCACTGCGTTCGAGGTCCGTGGACACCAGCGCAATCGTCTCGGACACGATATCGTTGATGTTCAGCCGGTCCCTGCGTTCGGGTGATTTCTTCGCCATTGCCCGAATCCGATCGATGACCTCGGATGCGCGAAAAGCGTCGCTGATCATGCGCTCGATGGCACGACGGGCGGAGACGATGTCACGGGGATCCGCGCCGAGATAACGAAGGCAGGCATTGCCGCTGCTGACCAGTCCGGTGAGCGGCTGTCTGACCTCGTGGGCGATGGAGGCTACAAGTTCTCCCATCGTGGTCAGCCTGCTTACATGAGCAAGTTCTGCTCGCGCAAGCTGAATAGCATCCTCGGCCTGCCTGCGGTCGGTGATGTCACGCGCCAGCGAAAGACGAAACCATTGCTCGTCCTGTCGGAATTTGCCGACCCGAACCTCGACCGGAAACGTTGTTCCGTCCTTACGCCGGTGGAGCGTTTCGAAAGTCATTGGCTGTCCTGCGTCGACGCGATCCACCAAGGTCGCAAGCGCCCTTTCGTCGATAGCTCCGTCAAAGTCGCGCGGGTGCATGCCAATCAATTCTTCGCGGCTGTAACCCAGGCTTTCACAGGCTTGGCGGTTGACGTCTATGACGGTTAGATCGTCGGTATGGAGGAAAAAGGCATCGGTGGCATGGTCGACGAAGGTCCGAAAATGAGTTTCGCTTACTCGCAGCCTCTCCTCTGCTTTTTTGCTCTCGGACAGGTCGAGCACGAATGCCACGGCCTCGCTGCCGGCCCCCTCGAAACTTGCCTCACCGATCATCACAGGTACGTGACCGCCGTCCTTTCGCTGGTACACCTTTTCAAACGGGCGGACGCTGCCGGTCACTCTCAACTCGGCTTCGGCTTCGGCGTCACGTTCGCGCCATTCCGGCGGTGTCAGCTCTTTATCGAGGAGCTGACCCGCCAAGAGTTCGTCACGGCGGTAGCCCAGCATTTGCAGGAACGCCTCGTTGGCTTCGATTATCCGGCCGCCGATATCTCGGATAAAAATTCCGATGATGTTCGCTTCGACAAGCCGGCCTATTCGCGCTTCACGTTCTGCCAGGTCGCGGTAAAGTCCGGTGATTTCGAGCGTGCTGGCGGCTTGCGAGGCGATCAGCTTCAACACCGGAATGCGCCCCGGCGCGAAGACATGGCCCGCCAGTGTGTTTTCCAGATACAGCGCACCGATCAGCTTCGCATGATTGATCAGCGGCAAACAGAGAATGGATCTGGCCGCGCGATGGCGGATATAGGGATCGGCCGCAAAGGCGTTTTCAGCCGACGCATCATCGAGGCTGACGATTTCCCGCATACGCAGGACGTAATTGAGAACTGCTTCCGGCATCACGCCGGTGATGGCCTCATTGCGCAGCTCTATGAGGACCGCTTCGCCGCGGATCGTTGCCTCAGCGGCAATCCGCGGTTCGCCGTCACGCGACAGTATCAGAAGGCCACGTTCGGCTCCCGCCTGCTCGACGGCCATCCGCAGCACCGTATCGATCAGCTTCTCGACGACGATTTCGCTGGAGACCGCTTGCGACACCTTGATGACGGTGGCGAGGTCGAGATGCTCGATCGGCGCTTCGATCGTGCTTGTTGCAGCCGGTGCCGATTGTCCATCCCGCAGTTGGGGATAGGTTTCCTCGAGCTGCCGCACCTTGCCGTCGGCTCCCCACCTGAGATAACAGCGACGGGCGTTTTGAAGATAGAGGCGAGCAATCTGATCAAAGCCGCGCGCCCGGTAAAAGGCGGAAGCGCGCTCATACGCGATCGCTTCATCGTGTGGGAGCGCGTGCGCATTCGCCAACTGGATCGCCTGTTCATAGAGGCGCTCGGCATGCAACTCACGGCTTCCCAAGCGGGCGATCTCTGCGCCAAGCAATGTTGCGCGGCTTGCGAAATTCTCCGGACAGTGCGCGGCCCAAGTGTCGAGCTGCCGGCGGTGAGCGCGTATGGCCCTGCGATAAAGAGCTGTTTCGGTAGTCGATCCTTCTAAAGCAGAGGCCAAAGAAAGGCCGGTGTAGAAGTGATATTCCGCCCGCTCGAAAATAGCGGGAGTCATCCAGAGGAGGCTTTCTGCTTTCGCCGCTGCAGAAAGTGCTGTGGAGGTATCCCCGGCAAATACACATGCCTGTAGTTTTCGGATCCAGTACAGGCAACTACCCGGCTTGCCGTCGGTCTTAAGTTCGAATTGCTGCTCGTCGAATCCTTCATCGTTGAAGCATCCGAAGATTGGCGTCAGCCCGCGAAGCGTTCGGATGAGTTGGAGCTGCCCGCTGATGAAACCGACGGCGACTCCGAAGCCGGCCTGACGCGCGAATTCCAGGCCGGCTTCCGCATCGCGCTGAACCTGCGAGAGGGGCTCGCCAGCTGCCAGAAGGTAAGTCACAAGGTTATTCCGGCTTAAGACGGCGTAGGTGAGGTCGCCGACCTGCTGTGCCGTTTCGAATACGCGCTGCGCAAGCGCACGGCCTGTGCGGACGTGACGCGACGATGATTTTGCAAGGTTGCCGAAGGCGAGGTAGACCCGTGCCTTCAGGCGTTCCATTCCAGGCTGTTCCGTCAGGTCCAGTCCGAGAAGGCCGAACCGAAAACCGGCTTCATAGTTGCCAAAATAGGGCCCGAGCACCGTGCCCACAGCAGTGAAGGCGTAAGGCGATGTGTCGCTGTTGCCGTGCTTGAGGCTGAGGTTGCCCATTCTCCCGATAACGAGGCAGCGCAGATTCTCGTTGGTAAACAGGGCCGGAGTAACAAGTGAAGTCAGAACGTCCATGGTCGCGAGCGCGACAGGGTCCGCCATTGGGGGCGAGTTAAGCAGCGCTTCGACGGGGCGGCCCCCGAGTTGTCGCCAAAGCCGCGCGTATTCCTGGCGCACCTGGCTTCTGGTCGGGTGCGACGACCACGAAATGCCGACCCGGTGCAGGTAGTCGAGGCCGAATATGATGGCTTGATCGCTTCGACCAAGGCTCATGAAAAGGTCGACGCGCAGGCGCGTGACGCGGGCCAGATCGGCGAGGCTGGTGGCTCGGCTTGCCAGTTCCGCGAGGCGGGCCTGCGCCTCCGCCGGTGAGCCGGTCAAGAATTCGCATTCAGCCCTGTGGAGTTCGAGGGTGAAAGCGAGTTCGTATCGGCGCTCCCAGGCATCGTCCGGCAGGTAAGCCGCACCCGTGCGGGCATAGGCAAGCGCCGATTCGTATGCAGCCGAAGCCTTGGCGCGGCGAGTGGCAAGCAGGTTCAAGTTCGCGAGACGCTCGCGCTCTTCACCGGGCGCAATGAGCGCGCCGCCGCAGTTGAGTTGGCCGACAATCTCGAAAATATTCTCCTCGAGTGCCTGCGGCGGTGTATGCATGAGCAGAAGGCGGCCAATGGAAAGATGCGATGCCGCCCGCTCATCTTCAGGGATCAGCCCATACGCGGCCTCCTGAACTCGATCGTGCAGGAAGCGGTATGATGACCCCTCTTCAAGCAGCACGAGTCCGGCCCGCGCCGCAGCCCAAAAGGCCGCATGAACCGCGTCGTGATTTTCGCTCCTGATCAGAGCCAGGGTGTCAACCGCCGCGTGATTGCCGAGACATGCTAGCGTGTTCAGGGCAGCCTGCGTGGTATCGGGCAGGCGCCGCAGCTTGCTTAGCATAAGATCCACGACGTTATCGGTATAGCCTTTGGCTCGTATGCGATCGAGATCCCAATCCCAGTGCGTCTGTTCGCGATTGAATTCGAGCAGGCCTTCGTCCGGCAGCGTGCTCAGGAACTGGAGCGCGAAGAAAGGATTGCCTCCGCTCTTCTTGTGCACTAGCCGTGCAAGCGGCTGGGCACGCTTGCTTCCGCAATGAAGAGCGTCGGCCACCATCCGGGTCAGATCTTCAAGCCTAAGCGGTGTCAGTACGATTTCATGCACTTGGCCACCGGCCTCCCGGATCGCTGTCAGCCGGCGGATCAGCGGATGGGTGGACGATACTTCGTTGTCGCGATAGGCGCCAATGAGCAGCAGGTGATGCATATCCTGCTGGGTGCACAAATCTTCAAGCAGATCGAGCGTTGCTGCGTCCAGCCATTGGAGATCGTCTAGAAACAGCGTGAGCGGATGTTCTGCTGTGGCAAACACTCGCAGTAGGCGCCTGATGTTCAAGTGGAAGCGGCGTTTGGCGTCCTGAGGCGGCAGATCCGCGACCGCTGGAAGTCGGCCGATGAGAGATTCAAGTTCCGGAATAAGCGTTACTATCAGCCGACCGCTCGCGCCCAGTTCCTCAGTTAAAGCAGCGCGCCAGGGCGCGAGTTCCGCTTCACTCTTGCCCAGCAGCACTCGGACGAGGCCTTGCAGGGCCTGCGCTACGCTCGCATAAGGAATGTGACGCTGGTTCTGGTCGAATTTGCCGGAGGCAAACAGCCCACGCGGCGGCACGAGCGCGCGGTGGAGCTCATTCACGACCATGGATTTGCCTACGCCGGCATGACCCGAAACCAGCACCAGCGTCGGCCCAGCACCCGCGACGACCCCGTCGAATGCGGAGGTTAGGGCGGCGATCTCGCGTTCGCGACCGTAAGGCCGCTCGGGAATCACCAGTCTGTCCGGCACATCGCGCGTGCCGAGCGGAAAATCTGCGATCCGCCCATACTTCTCGCTCTCGACGAGGGCACGTCGCAGATCCGCCTCTAGGCCGGCGGCCGTCTGGTAGCGTTCCTCTGCGTTCTTGGCGAGCAGCTTCATCACGATTGCCGAGATAACGCCTGGCAGCTCTCTTACACGCTCGGACGGCGGCACCGGTCGCCTGGCCACGTGGCAGTGCACCCATTCCATCGGCTCCGAAGCAGTGAACGGCAACTGGCCGGTGATCATTTCGTAGAGCGTGATGCCGATGGCGTAGAGGTCACTACGCGAGTCAACCGATCGGTTCATGCGCCCGGTCTGTTCGGGCGCCATATATGCGAGGCTGCCAGCAATGACCTCAGGGGGCTCGGCGGCCTGGCGCTCACGAGAAAGATGCGAGGCCACTCCGAAGCCCGTGAGACGGACTCGCCCTTCCGCCTCGTCCGCCAGTATATTCGCCGGCTTGATGTCCCTGTGAATGAGGCCGCATCCGTGAGCCTTGCCGACTGCCGCCGCAATGCCCTTGGCAAGATGCAAAAAGACAGTGAGTTCGCCGGCCATGCCACGGCTGTGCCGTCCCATCAACTGCGGAAGGGGCACGCCGCCGCAATCTTCGAGGACGAGCACGGTACGACCATTTTCGGTTTTGAAATCCAGCGGTTTGGCTGCCCACTCCCGGTCGAGTTCGTCTTTCAGGCGATATTCGTGGGCCAGTCTGTCGAGGCTGGTTCGACCGGGATGTTCGGCTGCGAGCTGCACCCTCAGAACGGCTTTTGATGCGCCGTTGTCGCTCCGGATCAGCTCTCGTGCAAAGATGCGATCGCCGTCACTCCAGGAGGATTGTGGATCGTGGTACCGAAGGTCAGTCGAAGTCTGCTGGCCGATGGAAGCGAGAGCGCGCTTCCGTCCGAACATCTTCCTGGTCTTCTGCGCATCTTTGACCGTGTCGTCCATGGCACACCGCTCGCTTCGATGCTGCCCGCAAACCATCTGAAGTGCAGGCATCGCAGATCCAATCAAGCTTCACCGACTTTCCTCTCATGTCAACGAGCCTATGCTTCGGATTATTGAGGCGGTCGCATCTCTGCGGATCTTCCTCCGACTGAGGTTCCAGTGCATGTTGTCAGGGCAGTTCCGCGAAGAGCAAAGCTCGGCAATGCGGTTTCATGCTTTAAGAGGCGCCGCGCCGGCAGGGGTGAAGGTCTTGCGGTCAAGCAAAACGCCGGCGCGGCAAGTCGGCCCGTGATGGGAGGGCGTTTCTTTTAGGGCCGTTGCGAGGTTAACTCTGCCTGGGGCACCCTCGCTATTATGCCGAAGTATATTTGCTTAGCCCTTTCGCCCGATTTCCTAAACCAGACCAATTATGCCGGAAGTATCAGATCGCCCCTGCCTTGAGAGCAGCACCGTCTCGATCCCGAGTTTTGACATCTTCTCCGGTCGCCGGCCCGACGCCGTGGAACCGGAGAGTGGCGGTGAGAAGGCGTTTGCCTGCCTACCGGCATGGAACCAAGAATACCGCCGTCGGCCGGCCGAACGGGAGCTCAACGCGCTTCAGATGGCGCGCATTATGCTCGAACGCGTCGGGGGAAGGCGCCGCAGCATCTTCCTGGTGCTAGCTCGATTTTTACCACTCGCGCCTCCGTCAATCTGCCGATCTGCGGGGCGCTCAAGGCTTCCTATACCGATGAACTCACGGCCATCATCAACGGTCGTCGCCGTGGGCGCGAAAACGCTTCACTCGGCTGTGTACCCCGCAACTTGCCTCCGAGCACCATCGCCGCCGACCACCCTTTGAGCGATCAACGAAGAGCCAACCGCAGTTATCGCCCTTGCACTCACGCACGCGACGGCGACCGCTCCGGTTGGTCAATAGATCAGTAGCAGCGATAGCGAATAGGTGAAAAATATCGGACGGATTGTCAAAGGGGAGTGCCCAGACGAAGTTCTGATTTGACTTTAGGAGGGTCTGTCTTGCGCGGCCTGCTCTCGCCATTTCTACCACTGTACTCAATGCTGGCTCGGGATAAGGAGCATCGGTATCCTCGGCAATGAACAGGGTGTAGATAGTTTCTCTAAGCCTTATCAAATTCGCCAGAGCGTCTTCTGCCTTGCCGGGATCGACCGCCGCGCGTTCCCTCAAACCTGCCAATCCCCTTGCATCGATGAGCTGAAGCCTTTCAACGAACGCCAGCACGTCATCGAACGACCGCAGGAAATCGGGCCCCCAACGGCCGCGGCGGCTGTCGACGGTATTTACCAGTTCAAGGGCAGGATGGCCGCCGCTCAGACGCATGTCGAATATTGATGAGGCCATGGTGCGGAACAAAAAGCAGGTCGCCAGATTGTAACGGTATAAATATTGTTTACTCGTTACAGAGCAAGGGCCCCTCTATGTCTCCTCGCAAGAACGTGATCAAGTTCCTCATTCTTTGCCTCGTCTGGGGTCTGACGTGGATCGCCGTCAAGACCGGTATCGAAACCGTGCCGCCGATGATGTTCGCGGCGACCAGGTTTCTTTGCGCCGGCCTTCTGCTCTCAGGCTGGTCGCTGCGGTCCTGTCGCATACCGTTTGCGGCCGGTGAAGATTTGGTCAGGCTTGTCATTGCAAGCCTGTTGATGATCACACTCTGCTACGGTCCGCTGGTTTGGGGTATGCAGTTCGTTGCATCCGGGACAGCCGCCGTGATCGAAATGTCACTGACGCCTCTGGCTCTTCTCGGGTTCGGAATATTGCTGGGCGAGGAACGCTGGAGTGGCGCCCGGGCCTTTGCGATGATCATCGGCATGATCGGCCTCTCATGCCTGTTTTCACCTACACTCGAATTTACCAGCCTTTCCGGCACCGCCGGCATTGTTGGACTTCTTGCGATCAGCTGGAGTGCAGTATCGTCGGCCTGGGGATCTGTCTTGGCCAGGCCGCTTATCACCCGTTACGGCAGCACCTTCGTATCCGGCTGCACGACACTCATCGGAGGTGGAGGTCTGTTTTTTAGTTCACTGGTCTTCGAGCCCGAAGCAACCGCAAGTCTGCAGGCACCGTGGAATTGGCAGGCAGTCGCGAGTTGGCTGTTCCTCGTCCTCTTCGGATCGCTGATCGGTTACAGCATCTATCTTCAGCTTATCCGTGACATCGGACCCGCCCGGGCGGGCAGCTTTGCGTTCGTCTCACCCATCGTTGCTGTCGCCGTCGGCGTTATGATCGCTGGCGAGGCTTTGTCTGCGGCGGGGATGTTCGGCATGATCCTGATGCTGCTGGCAGCGGCCATTTGTCTCTATGGCTACCAAGATTCGTCGAGAAGCAGCCGACACGATGATGCAGAGGCGGACGAGGGGTGCGCCTTAGAAGTCGCCGTCGAACTTCGATGCAATGGGCGGCAAGGAGAAGCAGCCCGCCGGATCCGCTGAGTGATCTGTCAGAATGAAACGCTGTGGCGGGGCCAAGGCGTTCCGGGGGCCGAGCTTGATTTCGACGATTCAATCCCCATGTTCAACTTATCATGAATATTGTCGTGACACGGCGAGAGCCCCAACGCCTCAAAGCAGGCCTCTGACCCGGACGCGAGCTCCACTGGCGCCGCGTCCGGGTAGCCAGTTTTCAATCAAAATGCGAGACCCGGATGCAGTGAATGCACTGCGATCGTGCTCGCATGCTCGGCTAAGAGGCGACGATGATGATGTTCGAAAACCTTCCGGCAGAAAATGTGAATCTTGACCTTGTGACCAAGGGCAAGCATTCCGCGCTCTCCAAGATCGCTGCAAAAATTGCGCGGCGAACCGCACTTGACCCGCGGATGGTTCTTCGCGCCATTTGGCTGCGAGAGAGGCTCGGCTCAACCGCGATTGGCCGCGGCATAGCTGTCCCACACGCGTTCGTGCAACCCATCTCGTCGCCTGTGACCTGGTTTACGCGATTGGCTCCTCCGATAAATTTCAAAAGTCCCGACCTCGACCCCGTCGATCTTGTCTTCACAATCCTTTGGCCGCGCTCGGAGGTCCACACGTTTCTGGCGGCGCTGTCCCAACTGTTTCGTCTCGTCCGGGTGCCTCTCTTCCGAGAGGAACTTCGGCTGGCGCGATCCCCCGACGAGGTGATTGCGATCCTGCAGGGCGAGGCGTGGGCAAACAACCAGATACCGCCGGCCGCCGCCGCTCCACGGGTCGCGGTAAACTGAATCAGGAGAAGCAAAGAATGAAAGCACAAAGCCGGACCCTACGAAAGCCTCCAATCGCAATTGGCGACACGGATTACCGGCGATTGAACAAACTTGCGCTCGCCGTGGCTGATCGCCTTCCCGAAATTTCAGATGGCCTTCTTCTTGAGCTCGAACGCGCACGCGTGGTTCCGGACGGCTCAATCCCTGAAAAGGTCGCCCGGATGGGCTCGACGATCGAATATGAAACCGATGCCGGGACTCAGCGCACAGTAACGCTTGTGTTTCCGGAAGATGCCGACATTTCCGAGGGAAAGATATCCGTACTGACGCCCATAGGCACTGCCCTTATCGGCTTATCCGAGGGCCAAAGAATGAGCTGGACCGCACGAGATGATAGTCAGCACACGCTAACGGTGTTGGCAATTTGCGGACATAGGGTGGGCGCTAAGGGGTGCCGGTTGCTCCGCAGCGTCAAAAGGTCTTGCGGGAAGCCATGATCATCGCTGACTTTTGAACCCGTTCTCGTCGGCTTAAGCGCGGTCGCCAAACCGTGCGAGAGCAGCGGCAGCAGAATTCCGGGCGATCTGCTGTTCGCGAGGAGGTAGGCATGCGGCAAGCGCCTGCCGCTGACGCATCGGCTCTTTACCGTCAGGCCGCCGCGTCCCAGATTCTAGGAGTGGAAAGATTTGAATCCTTCACCGATAGTACCGAGCTGGGACAACAGACTTCCGAGTCACATTTCAACCAATTCCACGGCTCGATGCGCTCCTGCGCGTGATCGCGCGGTGTATATTTCGCCTGCGCCAACTGATGGTGAGCATGTTTCCGCAGCTCTCTGACGTCGAGATTGAATATTGCTGGGGGGCCTCGTCGGGTGGACCAGCTCAGGCGGGAGACTCCCTCACCATGCCTGATCTGGCTTCGTCTGATCGGACGCGCAGACATCCCGGCTCCTGAACACCGCCCCAGCCAAAGAGTTTCGCTAGACTAGCAGATCGGCGATCTCGGACAGAAGATCTTTTGCGGCTTGACGCCAAATCAAAGTTACTTAATCTAAGTGTCGACAGGACCTGATGGGAGGAGGGCCTGCATTCGAGATCCTATCGCATCATCTTCATCTCCCAAAGCCATGATTTTCGATCGCGCGCCGCCGATTTTTGAACAGGATAAGCCATGCCGCTCACCATCGCCCAACGCCTCGACAGTCTGAAGGTCCGGATCGCCGAGCTCGCGCATTGGCGGGACCGGCATAGCAGCACGATCGATGGCTGGACCTTCGAGGGCGAGCCGATCGCCCATCACCAGCACTGGCCGCATCGTGACGGTGTCGTGAATTTTGCTGCGAGCGCCGAAGCGCCGGCGAACTGGCGGCTCGAAGATATTCGCCTGCAGCTCGATCTCGGTGGCGAGAGCCTGATCACACTCAGCTATCCCGATGGCCAGAGCGAAACATTCGGCCTCGATCCTTATCACCAGGAGTTCCCGGTGAAAGGTCGCCGCTTCTCGATTGCGACGGAAAGCGTCGCTCGCTTTCCCTTCGGCGAGCCCAACCGCGCTCCGAGGCTCAACAAAGCCCGGCTGATCTGGCTCGACGGTCCCGTTCACCGCCTGCATCTTCTCCTGAAGCAGATCGCCGAGGCGATTGGCGCGCTCGGCGAGCATGAGGTTGTGCCGCATCTGCTCGGCGCCGCGGAGCAGGCCTTGCGCAGCCTTGACTGGCCGTCGGATACGGCGGCCTACATCTCCCGCACGTCGGGCGCCGTCATGCAGCAGAAGATCTGGGAGCTGCCGGAGCTTGTATCCGATCCGGCTGGTCTCTCCGACGAGCAGAGCGCTTCGGCGGCTTCTGCCTTCGAGACCCTGACGGTGCGGTTGAAGGAGCTACAGAAGCGCTTCCCACCGAATGGCGAACTGGTGCTGACCGGCCATGCTCATATCGATCTCGCCTGGCTCTGGCCCTATCGCGAAACGCGGCGGAAGATGCGGCGCACCTTCAACACGGCGCTGTCGCTGATGGAGCGCTCCGAGGATTTCCGCTTCAATCAGTCGACCGCCCATTATTACGCGCAGATGGAGGAAGAAGATCCCGAGCTTCTCGAGCGTATCAAGAAGAAGGTCGCCGAGGGCAAGTGGGAAACCGTCGGCGGCATGTGGGTCGAGCCCGACACCAATATGCCGACCGGCGAAAGCCTCGCCCGCCAGGTGCTCTACGGCCAGCGTTATTTCGAAAAAACTTTCGGCGCGCGCCACACCGTCTGCTGGCTGCCGGATTGCTTCGGCTTCTCCGGCGCGCTGCCGCAGATCCTGAGACAGGGCGGCATCGACAGCTTCTTCACCATCAAGGTCAATTGGAGCGAGACCAACCATATCCCCTCCGATCTCTTCTGGTGGAAGGGCCTCGACGGCAGCCAGGTGCTGACCCACACCTTCGACAATCCGATGCAGGGCTATAACGGCTTCGTCCAGCCCGATTGCTACTTGCCGACCTGGAAGAATTTCCGCGGTAAGACGCAGCATCACGCTTCGCTTCTCGCCGTCGGATACGGCGACGGCGGCGGCGGCGTGACGCCCGAGATGGTGGAGCGCGAAGTGCAACTGCGCGATTTTCCCGCCATTCCGCAGGCCCGCTGGGGTACGGTCAAGGGCTTCTACGAGCAGGCCCATCGCAGCGCTTCAGAGAAGAAGCTTCCCGTCTGGGACGGCGAAATCTATCTCGAACTGCACCGCGCCACGCTGACGACGCAAAGCGGCGTCAAGCGCAAGCACCGCCAGGCCGAACGCGCGCTGATCACCGCCGAAACGCTCGCTTCGCTCGCCCATATGCTCGGCGCCGAAAAGCCGAAAAGCCTGGAGGCGGATTGGCGCGTAGTGCTGAAGAACGAGTTCCACGACATCCTGCCAGGGTCGAGCATCCGCGAAGTCTATCAGGATGCGGAGCAGGAACTCGGCGGCGTCATCGACCATGCCAAGGCCGAGCAGGCCAAGGCCTTGCAGGCGCTTTCGGCCAATCTGCCGAAAGGCGGGGTCACTGACGCGCTCATCGTCGTCAATCCCTCACTTGCGCCGCGGCCCGTGAGCGCGACACTTGCCGACGGCACGACGCTTTCGGCCGCCGAGATCGTCGCTCCCTTGTCGGTCGCCGTCTTCGACAGGCAGGCACTGACGCCGGCGGGTGGGCTGAAGGCCGGCACCGATCGCCTCGAGAACGATCATCTCTCGGTCGTCATCGGCAAGGACGGAGCCGTTGCCAGTCTCATCCACAAGGCGAGCGGCCGCGAAGCGGTCGATGGCTCCGCCAACCAGCTCTGGATCTATCCGGCCGATAAGCCGCGCAACTGGGATGCCTGGGATGTCGACGCCGATTATGCCGAAAAGGGCGTCCGGCTCGAGGCGCCCGAAAGCATCAGTCTCGTCGAAAGCGGCCCGCACCGCGCGGCAATCCGCGTCGTTCACCGCTACCGGCATTCGAGTGTCACGCAGACCTACGTCTTGACGGCCAATTCGAAGCGGCTCGACATCGAAACAACCATCGACTGGCACGACCGCCGCACCCTGCTGCGCACCCTGAACCCGGTCGACGTCAAGGCCCGCAAGGCGACCTTCGAATGCGCCTTCGGCGTGGTTGAGCGGGCGACGCATACGAATACCTCCTGGGAGCAGGCGATGTTCGAGGCCGCCGCCCATCGCTTCGTCGACCTCAGCGAGCCGGGCTTCGGCGTGGCGCTTCTCAACAATGCCAAATACGGCCACAGCGCCCGCGGCAATGTGATCGGCATGAGCCTGGTGCGCGGTCCGATCTATCCCGATCCGCTGGCCGATGAAGGCGAGCAGAGCTTCACCTATGCGCTGATGCCGCATGAGGGCGCCTGGCATGACGGCGGGGTGCTCGACGAGGCGCTCGACCTGAACCAGCCGCTTGTCACGGCGGAAGCCAGCGGCCTCTTGGCCGGCACCTTCGCCCCGCTCGCCGTTGACGGTATTCCCGTCGCCTTCTCAGGCCTGAAGCCGGCGGAAGAGGGCGAGGGCCTGATCCTGCGCCTCTACGAACCGGCGGGCCGCCGCGGCCGGCTTTCCATCGGCCTGCCTTCCGGATGGAGCGCATCGCAGCCGCTCAACATTCTAGAAGAGCCGATGGAGCGCAAGGGCCCCGCCGACATCATGCCCTTTGAGATCCGGACCTGGAGGCTGCACAGGGCCTGACTCTGATTTACGAGATGACGCACCGCCGCGCGATGCGGCGGGCGTTTGTCAGCGAGGTCCGATGACTCCGGATAACGGTCAGCAAGCGGAAAGACCTGATTCGATCCTTATCGTCTTATCCGCAGCATCTTAAGTAGACGGCAATCAGTTCGGCGATGTGAGCGGCAGCTTTCAACCCGCCCGGCTTGGCTCTCGTGAACGTGGCTATCACCGGCTCACGGCCTTTGAGCACCGCTCGTGGCAACATAGAGCGAATAAAGCGAGCGCGTTGCGGCTATGAACAGACGGTTGCGTCCGGGGCCGCCAAAGGTGAGATTGGCGACGGTCTGAGGGATGCGGATCTTGCCGATCAGTTTGCCTGCCGGATCGAAGCAGTGCACGCCGTCACCGGCGCTCGACCAGAGATTCCCATCGACGTCGGTCCGGATGCCGTCCGGAATGCCGTTGTCGATGTGGCAGAAGACGCGGCCGTTTTCGAGCCTGCTGCCATCGATCACGTCGAAGGCGCGGATGTGACGTGGCAGGCTTTCGTCGTGGCTTGCTGCCGAGTCCGCGATGTAGAGGATCATCTCGTCAGGCGAGAAAGCGAGACCGTTCGGCTGGATGAAATCCGTGACGACGGCCGCAAGTTTACCGGTCGCCGGATCGAGCCGATAGACGTTGCGCGTCGCCTGCTCGGGCTCGGCTTGATAGCCCTCATAATTCGACATGATGCCGTAGGTCGGATCGGTGAACCAGATCGTGCCGTCCGATTTCACCACCACGTCATTCGGCGAATTGAGCCGTGCGCCTTCGAAACGGTCGGCGAGCACGCTGATCGAGCCGTCGGTCTCGGTGCGCGTGACGCGGCGCCCGCCGTGTTCGCAGGAGACGAGCCGGCCCTGGCGGTCGCGCGTGTGGCCGTTGGTGAAGTTGGATGGCTGCCGGTAGAGGGAGACGCCGCCCTCGGGCGTCCATCGCAGTATGCGCTGGTTTGGAATGTCGCTCCACAGAAGCTGGTTGGCATCGTTGAACCAGACAGGACCCTCCGCCCAGCGGCAGCCCGAATAGAGTTCGTCGAGGCCGGCGCTGGTGACGATCAACTGCCGGAAGCGCGCGTCGTGGATTTCGTAGATGCTGGCCTCGGCCATGGCGGTCTTCCTAATTATCGCATGCCGGCCCGGCGACCGCCGGCGAACATGATCACGCTGATGATGATGAGGCCGGTCATGATGAGGCGGACGCCTGCGCCGAACCCATAGGTATTGAGCATGGAGACGACCAGAAACATGAAGAGCGACGCGCCCCAGATGCCCGGTACGTTGGAATCGCCGCCGGCCACCGCCGTGCCGCCGATCACGACGACGGCAATCGAGGTCAGCAGATATTCCGAGCCCATGTTGAGTGCTGCGCCGCCGGAGAAGCAAGCTAGCAGGTAGCCCGCGACGGATGCAAGCACGGCGCAGACGAGGTAGGTGACGAAGCGCGTGCCGTCGACCGGAATGCCGGCCATGCGTGAGGCGGGCATGCTCTGGCCGATCGCCGAGATCCATCGCCCGTAGATCGTCTTATGGAGCAGGAACCAGGCGAGAAGCGAGATGAGGAGCGCCACGATCGCCACGTTCGGCACGCCGAGCGTGTTCGAGGTGGTGAATTCCGCAAGCATGCTCGGCGGCTTGATGCGCAAGCCGCGGTTCGTCCAGATCGCCGCGGACTGCACGATGAAGCTCACGGAAAGCGTGGCGATGATCGGCGGAATGCGCAGCGCCTTGATCAGCGCATAGTTGCCGAGGCCGACGACGAGGCCGATGAGGATGGCGACAAGAAGACCGGGCAGGATCAAGCCGTTTTCGACATTCATCAGCTTCAGCGCCACCGTGCCGGCAAGTGTCATGGTGGCGGGAACCGACAGATCGATATTGCCGGGACCGAGCGTGATGACGAACATCTGGCCGATGCCGACGATCGCCGAGAAGGCGGCGAAGGTGAGTGCCGCCTGCGACAGGCCGAGCGTACTGGCGCCAAGCGTCACCATGATCGTCAGGAACCAGACGATGAAAGCGGCAAGCCATGACCAGATCCAGGGTTTGCCGAAAAGGCCGAGAAGGGGAGTCATCGGCGGCGTTTCTCCCGTTTCTCCAGGCGGTTCAGCATCAGGCGCAGCGCGAGCACGATGATCAGGATCGCGCCCTGGGCTCCGATCTGCCAATCCGGCGAGATGCGCAGGAAGGACAGGAATGAGCCGGCGAGCGTCAGCGTCAGCGCACCGATGACGGCGCCGACAGGGGAGACGCGGCCGCCGATGAACTCGCCGCCGCCGAGGATCACGCCGGCGATCGACAGCAGCGTATAACGCAGCGCGATATTGGCATCGGCCGAGGTGGTGAGGCCGACGAGAGCGATGCCGGCAAGCACCGCGAAGAAGCCGGCAAGCCCATAGGCGATGGCCCGTGCCCCGACAATCGACCAGCCGGCCCGCTCGACTGAGCGCTGGTTGCCGCCGATGCCGCGGATCAGCACGCCCAGGGAAGACCGCATGACGAGAAGATGGGCGACGGCGGCGATGATGATGCTGGCGACGATCGCCATCGGCGCCAGCGGCGGCTTGACGGTCATCAGAGAGCGCACCCAATCCGGCGCCTGCCCGCCCGGCGCCGGCAGCAATAGAACGGCAAGGCCACCCCAGACGAAGCTCATGCCGAGAGTGACGACGATGGACGGCAGGTCGCGCAGGTAGATGATGACGCCGAGGCCCGCATAGGCCGCGATCGCTCCCGCAAGGATCAGGATGCCGGTCGCCGGGTCATCGCGCAGAAAGGTAGCGCTCACACAGGCGACGAAGCTGACGAAGGTGCCCATCGACAGATCGAGATCGTTCACCGCCATGACAAGCATCTGCGCGATCGTCGCAAGTGCGATCGGCACGGCCAGATTGAACAGCAGGTTGAGCCCGACATAGCTCATGGCGCGCGGCTGCAGCCAGAAGACGGCGGCGAGCAGCAGGGTCAGCGACAAAGCGGGAATGGCAAGACGCATGGCGTCGGACGAGAGCCGGGCCGTCATGCGGCGACCCCTTCGAAGGAGGCGGCGATGATATTCGTCTCGTTGACGGCGTCGCCGGCGAGTTCGGCGGTGATGCGGCCTTCGCGGAAGACATAGACGCGGTCGCAGAGGCGCACCTCGTCCATTTCGGTCGAATACCAGATAAAGGTGCGGCCCTGCGAAGCCTCGTCGCGAATAATGGCGTAAACCTCCTGCTTGGTCCCGACGTCGACACCGCGCATCGGATCGTCCATCAGGACGATGGGCGCGCGTGTGGCAAGGGCGCGGGCGAAGAGCACCTTCTGCTGGTTGCCGCCGGAAAGCGACAGGATGCGGTTTTCCATATCGGGCGTGCGGATCTCGATCCGCCGCTTCCAGTCCGCACCCTTGGCCTCCTCTTCGTCCGCGAGAATGAGGCCGCGTCGCGACAGGTCACCGAGCGAGGCGACGGAGAAGTTGCGCAGAATACTCCACAGTTCGAAGACGCCGTTCAGGCGGCGGTCGCCGGCGACGAAGGTGACGAGCGGATCTCGCTCAGGCAGCCAATTTCCGGATTGGGCTGCATGCAGGGCAAGCAGGAGCTCAGTCTGCCCGTGGCCGGCGAGCCCCGCCAACCCAATGATCTCGCCCTTGCGGGCTGAAAAGGTGCGGCCCACCGTCTGATGGGACAGAATGAGCGGAGCGGTGGTTTGCTCGCGCACCGGGCGCTGGCCCATCTCCTCCTTCGCAACCGTGCCCATGGCCTCAACAAGGCCGTGATGGTCAAAACCGTAGGCGGGACGTTCGGCAACGACGCGGCCGTCCTTCATGACGACGATGCGGTCGGAGGTTTCCAGAATCTCGTGCAGGATATGCGAGATGAAGATGACGGAGCCGCCGGCTGCGACGAAGCGGCGGACATGGTCTAGCATCTGGCGGGCGAGGCTCGCATCGAGCGAGGAGGTCGGTTCGTCGAGAATCACCAGCCGCGGCGCAATGCCGGCGTCGGAAAAGGCCATCGCTATCTCGACCATCTGCCGCTCGGCGATCGAGAGATCACCGACGGCCCGGTCGCTGTCGATGCCGTGGCCAGGAAAGACCGCATCGAGGCTCTTCTCGATAATTCTTGCGGCGCGTCTGCGCCAGCCGAAGCCGCCGAGATCGCGATGCATGATGCGTGTATTCTCGACGATGGAGAGATTGGGGCAGAGCGACAGCTCCTGGAAGACGCAGCGCACGCCGCGGGCGCGCGCCGCATTAATGCCGTAACGCTCCAGCCGCTCGCCATCGCTCGCCACACTTCCTTCATGAGGCGTGAGGCCGCCGTTGATGACGCTGACGATGGTGGACTTGCCGGCTCCATTGTGCCCGACCAGCCCGACGCATTCGCCCGGCATGACGCGGAGCGTGACGCCGTCAAGCGCCCTGACCGCGCCGAAACTCACCTTGGCGCCATCGACGGCGATCACCGCCTTCATAACCTCATCCATGCTACCCGCCACATCTGCTCGGAAGGACTGCCGCGCGGCCGCTTTCGCCCACGGCAGTCGCCGGGAGAGTTATTTTGCCGACTCGATGACCTTGATCGCGTCTGCCTGCGTGTATTCCACATTAGCGACGCCGCCGGCCTGGGTGTTGGCGAGGTTTGTTTCCAGATTGTCCTGGTCGATGCGCAGGAAGGGCACGACGAGATCCTTCTTGACCTGCTTGCCGTCGAGGATCTGCTGGGCGACCCAGAAGGCGAGGGTGGAGACGCCAGGCGCGATGGACACCGACATCGTCTCGTAGCCCTTGGCGTCCTTCTGCTCCTTCCACCACTTCAGCTCGTCTTCGCGGTTGCCCATGATGATGGTCGGCATCTTCCGGTCGGTCGCGGCAATCGCCTGCGCGGCGCCATAACCGTCACCGCCCTGCGTCACCACGCCGACAATATCGGGTAGGCTCGGCAGGATACCGGCAACGGCCTTCTGCGCCACGTCCTGCGCCCAGTCTCCGTGCACGGAGCCGACGATCTTGAACTGCGGGAACTGCTTGACGCCGTCATGGATGCCGGCCGAGATCTCGTCGTCGACGAAGACGCCGGCAAGGCCGCGGATCTCGAGCAGGTTGCCGCCAGCGGGCAGCTTCTTCGACAAATACTCGACCTCGCTGCGGCCCATTTCCTTGAAATTGACGGCGATACGCCAGGCGCAGGGTTCGGTCACGATGCCGTCGAAGGAAACGACTGTAATGCCGGCGTCGCAGGCTTCCTTGACGGCGCCGTTCAGCGCCGTCGGCGAGGCGGCGTTCAGCACGATCGCGTCATAGCCCTGCAGGATCATGTTCTGGATCTGCGCCGCCTGTTCTGTCGCCTGGTTCTCGGCGGTGGTGAAAGGGTCGGCGGCGGCAACGACGCCAGCCTTTACGGCCTCGCTCGTCACCTTGCCCCAGCTCGTCAGCATGGCCTGACGCCAGGAGTTTCCGGCGTAGTTGTTGGAAAGGGCGATCTTCTTGGCCGACGTGTCGGCAAAGGCGGAAACGGGCATGGCGGCGCAAGCAATAGCGGCCGATGCCAGAAGCATCTTACGGATTGTCATCTCTTCCTCCCTCATGATCGCGCCGGTCGGCGGATCGCTTCACTCCTGCCGGCTCAAGCGGGCCTCGAGTGAAAATTGTTCTTGAACTGAGCTTCCTCCTCTCAGTAAGGGCAGGATGCGGGAGATCGGCCGACCTGTACAGGGGCAAGGCAGCAACTCGTTTGCGGGTTTTGCGCGACAAGCTGCGGGTTTACGCAAGACGGCGGCCCACTTGCGGGCGCTTACTGGGATATGATCTCGACAGGTTGAGGAGTCTGTCGTGACGGGAGGAACTGACAATGCTGCATCTTGCACCGGCAGCCCTGTTCGACCACTATCTCGGCATTTCGCGGCTGCTCGCGGGCCAGCTCGACTTCCGCTCGGCCATCCGTTCCGTCGCCGCCGAGGTCGCCCACATTATCCCGCACGACCATCTCGACGTCTGCGTGCTGCTCGAAGGCGGCAACTATCACACGGCCTATGAGACGGGCATCGAGACCGCCTGGGGCGAGATTGCCGGTGCGCCCGTTATCAACAGCCCCATCCGCTCGCTCCTGCGGGGTGAGGTCGACTTTCTGCTCTCGGACGACGCCATGAAAGATCCGCGCTTTCATTTCGAGGGCGCCTTCAAGCGGCCGATTGTCGAGCAATCGCTGAGGAGCCGGCTGCATGTTCCCATGAAGGTGCAGGGCACGATCATTGCAGCACTTTCCTGCTCTTCTCACAGAGCGGGCGTCTATACGATGGAAGATGTCGAGCGCGCCCGCATCATCGCCGATCTGCTGACGCCCTATTTCTTCGCGCTGCAGGCGGCCGAGCAAGCGCAGCGCTCGGCGATCGTGGAGGCCGAAGCCCGCGCCCGCGAAGAGGGGCTGCGTCAGGGCGCCCTGAAGCTGACCGAAGCCCTGGAGCAGGAACGCCAGCGGATCGGCATGGACCTTCACGACCAGACGCTTGCCGACCTGACGCGGCTCGCTCGGCGGATCGATCGGTTGTCGCGTAACGGCGAGGTGACGCCCGAGGCGCTCGAACCCGTTTCGCGGTCCCTGCAGCATTGCATGCAGGATCTGCGGCAGATCATCGAGCAGGCAAAACCCTCCGTGCTCCAGCTCTTCGGCCTCGCGCAGGCGATCGAGCATCATCTCGACCGATCGACCCGCGATACCGGATCGGGCATCGAATGGGGCCTTGTCGACGAGACGAACGGCGCGCTGGAAAGGCTGGAACCGACCGTCAGCGTCGCCTTGTTCCGCATTGCGCAGGAAGCGATCAACAATGCCGTGCGCCATGCCGCCCCGCTGGCGATCATGGTGCGGCTCGAAGCGGACGACGAACAGCTGTCGATCGAAATCTCCGACGATGGGGCTGGCCTTGCCAAGACGCGAGGACGGATCGGCGGCGGCATCGACAATATGAAGACCCGCGCGCGGCTTATCTCGGCGCGCTTCACGATCGGCCCCGGCCATAACAATCGCGGGACCGCGGTGCGCGTCGTGCTGCCGCTGGCGCCGAACGGCACGGCGCGCGAGCCAGACTGAGGAGAAAGACACGATGAAAGTTCTGATCGTCGAGGACGACCCGCTGCACCGGTCCTACCTGCACGAGGCTGTTAACGCCGCCCTGCCGGAATGCGACACGGTGATCGAGGCGGAGAACGGAACCGTCGGTGAGAAGCTCGCCCGCGACCACAAGTCTGCGCATATCGTCATGGATCTGCAGATGGCGAGCCGCAACGGCATCGAGGCGGCGCGCACGATCTGGAAGGAGCGGCCGGAGACCCGCATCCTGTTCTGGTCGAACTATTCGGATGAGGCTTATGTGCGCGGTGTCTCGCGCATCGTGCCGGATGGCGCCGCCTATGGCTATGTGCTGAAATCCGCCTCCGACGAGCGGTTGAAGCTTGCGCTGCGCTCGATCTTCATCGAGAGCCAGTGTGTCATCGACCGCGAGGTGCGTGGTCTGCAGCAGAAGAGCCTCGGTCAGACCAACGGCTTCACCGATTCCGAATACGAGATCCTCGTCGACATAGCCCTCGGTCTGACTGACCGGGCGATCGCCAAACGCCGGAGCCTGTCGCTGCGCAGCGTGCAGAACCGCCTGCAGCAGCTCTACGACAAGCTCGACGTCTATCAGACGGCTGGCGACGACCACGAGGACGGCCGCTTCAATCTCCGCGCCCGCGCTGTCACGATTGCTTTCTTGCGTAAACTTCTGAATTACAGCGCTCTAGAACGCGCTGAGGCGGAGCTGCAGGAATGGCTTGATGGAAAGTAATTTCCCGAAGAGATCGGCGACATAGGCGAGCTTTTCTTTTGGGGCGCAGCCGTTTCAGGGCTCCTGCTTGACGCTGGATACACTCCACATCAAAATCGCGGTTTCGAAGGTGAGCCGGCTGTAGCGCTTTCACATCGTTGCTCGCCTCAAAGGATTGGCCACGGGGATTGACCAGGCGCCGACCGACACCGCTGGTCGCAAGCTTGCGAGGCAACGCAGTGAATAAATTGCTCTCAGCCGGTTCTTCCAGCGACGGCCCATCCCCGCGCTGGAAGTTCCCGTTGCTGGGCAACCGGCGCTCGTTACGTCGGTCAGCGCTGTTGGTACTCGCCTTGGTTGTTGCAACCATCGCCGTTTCTTACATTGACATCCGCCGATCCGAAGCTCCGACCGAAGATTTTGAAAATCGAGCGCCCAACAAGGCTGCCCCTTCCGCACGCTTAGCCGTCCGCTCTGATCCGGCTGCTTCTTCTCCTCGTCCGACGATATCGATATCGCGGCATCTGATGGAGCTCCCAAAGCTCGACCTGGCAAGTCAGTTTCTGCGGATGTGGTTGGTCTCGGGCGCCAATATTTGCGGCGCTCTTCGAGAGGCGGGCATAGAGGTGAGCGAATGGAAAGCCGCATCGATGCGCAATCGCGATTATGAGTGTTATTTTCAGCGCATCTACGAACGGGACGAGGCGCGGCCGCTCAGCTCGACCTTCCTCAGGGTTCGTGGAGATGGGACGGGTAATATTGTTGAGATCCGCGCCAAGATCGTCGGACCAAAGATTGATGCTGAGGGACTTCTCGCCCCTGAAGTGCTGCGCATTTTCGAGATCATTGTGAAGCAGGCGTGCTGGCGAGATTTTGAAGATGCGCTTGCGTCGATCCAAAGCCTTCGCGATGTCGAAGCCGAACGATTCGGCTCTTATCTCAGCTTCACGCGCGAAGCCGGCAGCGAAAACAGATTTAGTTTTGCTCTAGGCCTCAAGGCAGCTCCAGGTTCGCAGGCAAGAACCAGGGCGTATTTTTCGGCAGACCGCTGGCTGGCCACGACGGATGCGCGCATCCCGCGGACATCATCCGCATCGATCGCAACGGCGCGTTCAGATCAGCCAATGGCACTCAATGGCGGAGCAAGTGCCGGCTCCGATCCAAAACCAAGCCGGAACTGCGGCTGAGCTTCAAAGCCCCCAGCCTTGTGAGTAGGGAAAGTGCACCCGCTTCGGATATGGCGCGCCAGCGGATCAGCGCGACAGGCTGGCTGCCGGTCGAAAAGCGTCGGCTCGGGCGGTACAGTTCTCGACGACGAAATCCACGAAAGCGCGGACTTTGGGCGAAAGCTGGCGATTGGACGGCCAGACGAGCGAGAGTGAACCGAAGGGCACCATGAAGGAGGTGAGGACGGGGATCAGCCTTCCCGCTCGCATGTGCGATGCCGCGACATAAACGGGCAGGTGGGCGAGGCCCAAACCATCCTGTGCTGCCCGCAGCCCTGCATCCGTGTTGTTGAATGTTAGGCTTTTCGGCAGAAGCAGTCGCTCGTACGGCGCGCTGAATGCCCAGGGCGCGACGCGGCCGCTGGATGGATATTTGAAGTGAATGCAGGCATGCCTGAAGAGATCGCCTGGCGTCTCAGGCCGTCCACGGCGCTCGAAATAATCGGGACTGCCGCACACGACGAAATGCTGATCGCCGAGATGGCGGGCGATCAGCCGCGCATCGGCAAGTTCGCCGCTGCGCACCACGACATCCAGACCTTCCGCAACCAGGTCTATGAGCCTATCTTCGAAATCCACATCCAGCTCGATCTCCGGGAAGCGCTCGGCAAAGGCCGGCAGCATCGGCATCAGCAGATGATGCCCGACGATATGTGGGACGCTGACGCGCAGGCGCCCCCTCGGGCTTTCCCGGCTTTTCGACAGGGTTGCCTCTACGTCCTGCATATCGTCGATGATGCGTTTGTAGCGCTCGTAGAGAACAGCCCCTTCCTCGGTCAGGCTGATGCTGCGGGTCGTTCGGTTGAAGAGCCGCACGCCGAGCCGGCTTTCCAGACGCGCCACCGCCTTTCCAATCGCAGACGGCGAGACGCCGGCAATGCGCGCGGCTGCGACATAACTCTGCTGTTCGGCCGCATGTACGAAGGCGAAGACGCTGGCGAGACTATCCATGGCAAAATCCGATTGGAGACATTTTGTCCTTTATGTAAGTCCACGCACCGGAATTGATCAACATTGCGTAACAAATATCCTTTGTCTCGAAAGCCGGAAGGATGGGCCTGCCGAGATCAAGGAGTGGATGGCATGCGGGACTACACGAAAGAATTACCGGAGCACAGGACAAGATACATTGGCGAGAACGACCTGTTCCTGGAAATCTTTCCTGGGAACAACCGCCTGGATGAGGCCGATCGACCGCCCCTGCTTTTCATTCATGGCGCCTTCACCGGCAGCTGGATGTGGAGCAAATATATTCCGCACTTCATGGCGGCGGGATGGGACTCCTACTGTATCAATCTGCGAGGTCATTACAAAAGCCGGTCGGTGGATTTCACGAAGGTCGAATTCGAGCACTATCTGGACGACATTCGTGAGGCGATTTCCGCAATCGCCGAGCAACGTGCCGCCGCTCCTGTTGTGATCGGTTTCAGCATGGGTGGACTCCTCAGTCAGAAACTGGCGGAAAGCGTTGGCATTGCCGGGCTGGTGCTGATCGATTCCAGCATCTCCAGGGAGGTGCATGACGAGGTGCCCTACCAGGATCTTGCGCCTGAGATACCTGGCGTCGTTATTCCCGCGCCGGTGCGTGACGAGCAATCCAGCCCCGACGAAACGCCCGACGATATCGCCTTCCAGCGGAAATACCTGTCCATGGAATCTGCCAGAGCTTTCCGTGCCTTTTCCTTCCATTTCGGAGCCGAGGGGATTTCCATCGACGGCGGCAAGATCACCTGCCCCAGCCTGGTCATCTCAGCTGTCAACGACGCCGCCGCCGACCAGCGAGGGCAGGCGATGGCACGGCACATCGGCGGTGAGTATCTTTGTCTCTGGGGCACGACGCATACAGGCTTGCTGGTCGGGCAAAGATACCACGAAGCCGTCAGCCGCATCATGATCTGGCTTGCGCGCTTCGATGAAGAGGGGGGTCAGCCCTCCAAGCCGAGGCTCGCCAGCAGGCGGCCGACATAGGCTTTCAGGCCGCCGATCATGTCGAAGCGATCGGGATCGCGCAGCCACAGCATCTGCAGGCCGTCCATCACCGCGATCAGTTCCGCGGCCATCGTTTTGCTGTCGATCCTCTTGTCGATCGAGCCATCGGCGATCGCCCGCTCGAAGGTCGCGGCGATATCGTTCTGCATCTCCGTGGTGCGAGCGAGAAACCACGCCTTGGCGGGGTGGTCCTTCATCAGGCTCTCGGCATTCAGAATGGCGAAGGCTCGGATGACCTCGATCATTCCGGCGTTGCGGCGGAAGATTTCGACCATGCCTTTCAGCAGGCCGCTGACATCGGAGCGATAGTGCCCGATAAAATCGGCGCTATCGACATCGCGCTTGGCGAGGATGGCGAGCAGCAGATCGACCTTTGTCGGGAAATGGTGCAGCAGGCCGGGCAGTGACAGGCCGACATCCCGGGCGATATCGCCGATCGCGGCATTCTGATAGCCGTCCTCGGCAAAGCGCCGCATCGCCGCCGCTAGGATTTCCGCGCGGCGCTCTTCTCCCTTGCGGGAACGGCGCCGTCGTTTCTCTTGCTGTTCCACCTTCTGTTCTGCCATCGTTTCTCCGGTCGGCTCTTTTAACGGCGATGCGCCGATCCGCAATGCTCTGGCCGATATCTCCTCTGCTTCTTTCTTACATCAGGTCCGTCAGCTTGACATCTTAAAAATACCGAGTAATCGGTAGGTTTAACAGGCGCGATGCTGGCAGTCTTTGAACGAACGGGAGGTTTGCATGATCGATTCCATTCTCGACAGGATGACGCTCGAAGAACAGGTCTCCTTGCTGTCAGGTGCCGATTTCTGGACGACTGTGCCTGTCGAGCGTCTCGGCGTGCCGAAGATCAAGGTGACGGACGGGCCGAACGGCGCCCGCGGCGCGGGCTCGCTGGTCGCCGGCGTCAAGGCGACCTGCTTTCCCGTGGCCATCGCGCTCGGCGCCAGCTGGAATCCGGATCTCGTCAGGCAGATGGGCGCTTCCCTTGCGCGCCAGGCCAAGAGCAAGGGAGCGGCCGTGCTGCTCGCGCCGACGGTGAATATCCACCGCTCCGGTCTCAACGGCCGTAATTTCGAATGTTATTCCGAAGATCCGATGCTGACATCAGAACTCGCCGTCGCTTATATCGAGGGCGTGCAGAGTGAGGGTGTTGCCGCAACGATCAAACACTTCGCCGGCAATGAATCCGAGATCGAGCGGCAGACCATATCGTCAGACATCGACGAGCGGACGCTGCGCGAAATCTACCTTGCGCCCTTCGAGCAGGCGGTGTGCCGCGCCGGCGTGATGGCCGTCATGTCCTCCTATAACCGCCTCAACGGCACCTATACGAGCGAGCATCACTGGCTGCTGACCAAGGTGCTGCGCGAGGAATGGGGCTTCGACGGCATCGTCATGTCCGATTGGTTCGGCTCGCATTCGACAGCCGAGACGATCAATGCCGGCCTCGATCTCGAAATGCCCGGCCCGGCGCGCGACCGCGGCGAGAAATTGGTTGCAGCCGTGCGCGAGGGCAAGGTGGAAGCAGCGACGGTGCGTGCGGCAGCACGGCGCATGTTGCTGCTGCTCGAGAGGGTCGGCGCATTTAAGAGCAAACCCGATCTTGCCGAGCGGGCGGTTGACTTGCCGGAAGATCGGGCGCTGATCCGGCGTCTCGGCGCCGAAGGCGCGGTGCTCCTCAAGAATGACGGCATGCTGCCGCTTGCCAAGACGTCGCTCGACCGGATCGCCGTCATCGGACCGAATGCGGCCACGGCCCGTGTCATGGGCGGCGGCAGCGCGCAGATCGCAGCGCATTACACGGTGAGCCCGCTCGAAGGCATTCGCGCCGCCCTTTCCAATGCCAACAGCATCAGCCACGCGGTCGGCTGCCGCCATAACCGGCTGATCGACGTGTTCAAGGGAAAGATCACCGTCGAATATTTCAAGGGGCGCGGCTGCAGCGGCGATCCGCTTCATGTCGAGACCGTCGACAAGGGCGAATTCTTCTGGTTCGAGCTGCCGTCGGAAGAACTCGACCCCGCCGATTTCTCCGCTCGGATGGTGATGCAGTATGCACCGGAGGAGAGTGGCGAACATGTCTTCGGCATGACCAATGCCGGGCTGGCGCGGCTCTTCGTCGATGGCAGGCTCATGGTCGACGGCCATGAGGGCTGGACGCGCGGCGAGAATTATTTCGGCACCGCCAATGATGAACAGCGCGGCGCGGCGACGCTCGAAGCGGGCCGTTCCTACGAAATCACCGTCGAATATGAACCGTCCATGGCGAGCGAGGAGGGGATCAACCTCATCGCCGTCCGTTTCGGTGTCGAAAAGCCGCTCGGCGACGCCGATATCGCGGCCGCCGTCGAAAGCGCCCGCAATGCCGATGTGGCACTGCTCTTCGTCGGCCGCGATGGCGAGTGGGACACGGAAGGGCTTGATCTGCCCGATATGCGGCTGCCGGGCCGGCAGGAAGAACTGATCGAGAAGGTCGCAGCCGCCAACGCCAACACCGTGATCGTGCTGCAGACCGGCGGCCCCATTGAGATGCCTTGGCTCGGCAAGGTCCGCGCCGTGCTGCAAATGTGGTATCCCGGCCAGGAACTCGGTAACGCCGTCGCCGATGTGTTGTTCGGCGACGCCGAGCCGGGCGGCCGCCTGCCGCAGACCTTCCCGAAGACCCTGACCGACAATTCCGCCATCACAGGCGATCCTGCCGTTTATCCCGGTAAGGACGGGCATGTGCATTATGCCGAAGGCGTCTTCGTCGGCTACCGCCATCACGATATCAGCGCCGTCGAGCCACTTTTCCCCTTCGGCTTCGGCCTCGGCTATACGAGTTTCCGCTGGGGCGAGCCGCGGATTTCGGTGCGTGAAATGGGACCGGACGGCATAACCGTCAGCCTCGAGGTGACCAATACAGGCGACCGCCCCGGCTCGGAGCTGGTTCAGCTTTATGTGCGCTCGCCGAAGGCGAAAGTGGAACGGCCGGACAAGGAACTGCGCGCCTTCGCAAAGCTGTCGCTGCAACCCGGCGAAACAGGCACGGCCGTCATGAAGGTTCTGCCGCGCGATCTGGCCTATTTCGATATCGAGGCCGGCGCCTTCCGGGCCGAACCGGGTGGTTATCAGCTGGTCCTGGCGGCGAATGCCGCCGACACAAGATCCGTGATCCACCTGCCGTCGCCAGCCGGCTACGTGCTGCCACCGTCGACCGCATGACTCATGTCGAGACGGTCACGCGCCATCGATTTAGGTGAATGAAAACAGTGATTAAGAGGCTTTCCGGCCTGCCGGATAAAGCAGGCTGAAAATTTTTAGATTCTCCTCTTGAATCGAAAATCGTGCGAAACCAGATCATTTTCGTCGGCAGCGCAAAAGCGGGCCGATGATCAGAGCGGAGGCGCAGGTTTCCGGGGCGTCTCCATCCCATGTTGCTTTACGGAGGATATGGCTATGAGAAACGAACTTGACTTCGCCCCCCTTTATCGGTCCAGCATCGGCTTCGACCGTGTCTTCAATCTCCTGAACAATGCGCAGCGCCTGCAGGCGATTGATGCCTGGCCGCCCTACGACATCGTCAAGACGGGCGAAGACGACTATCGCATTCAGATGGCAGTGGCCGGCTTCGCCGAAGGCGACCTCGACATCACCCAGGAGCGGAACGTCCTTCTGGTGAAGGGGCAAAAGGCGGCCGACGGAAAGGACGGCGAATATCTGCATCGCGGCATCGCCGGCCGCGCATTTGAACGGCGCTTCGAACTCGCCGATCACGTCAGGGTCGAGAATGCCTCGCTGAGACATGGTATTCTCTCGATTGCGCTGAAGCGTGAAGTGCCCGAAGCCATGAAGCCGCGCAAGATCGTTATCGGTGACGGCTCCTTTCAGCAGGCGCCTCTTCAGATCGAATCCGAGCGTCAGGTGGCTTAAGGAGAGCCTCTCCATGAAGTCCCGGATAAAGCCGTTCATCGTAGAGATCAGGAAACGTCGCGGAAGCAGCGCAAAAAACGCGGCAAAGTCTCTGTTTTCGAAATCGTTAGGCAAGCTCCGCAGCGCGGACGCGGTTTCTGAAGCGCGATCCTGAACAGGGCTTCCATGTCATTCGGGCCGGCGCCATGTGGCCGGCCCTTGTGCACGAACGAGGTGGACTGAGTTTGTTCTCCCCTCGTACTCTCTTGCCGCAAATCCCGGCCTAACAAGCTTGGCCCTCCGTTCGGCCCTCCTGCAGGTCCACCTGCAATCAGACTGCATCAGGCTGGGTGCGCAGATTGGTGACGACGCGCCGGTTCTGCACCTTGCAGGAGCGCTCTGTGCAGTCGCGGACTTCGCGGTCGTTGCCGTAGCCCTTGGCCCACATGCGCTTGGGGTCCACGCCCTTCGAGGTCAGATAGGCCATCGCCGCATCGGCACGTTTCTGCGAGAGCGTCTGCATCTGGGCGGCGGAGCCGGAATCGTCGGCAAATCCCTGAAGCTTGAGCAGCCAGGTCGGGTTCTTGTTGAGCCAGGCCGCCTGATTGTCCAGAGTGGCCATGGCGACGGAATCGAGCGCGGCGGAGTCCTGCTTGAAGTAGATCCGTCGGCCGACATTAAGAATGAAATCTTCCTCGCTGCCCAGCGCGACGTTCTCGAAACCGGGGGCGGGGTCGTTGGTCTGGCCGGTCATCGGCGCCGCCGCCGGTTCTTCCAGCGAGGCGACCTCGGTGGTGGAGCAGGCGGCGAGCGCCAAGAGCATGGCTGCGCCGGCGAGGCGCTTGGTGTATCCGATCATCGCAGACATAGGGGTGATATTCCTCATTCGACCGGAGTTGTTTCGCTAACCTGCGTGGCGCCCTCAGCCTGGTCGGCAATATGCGGCAGAACCTGTACAGCAGTGCCGATGGGGCAGCGCTGATAAAGATCGATGGCGTCTTCATTGAACATACGGATACAGCCGCTGGAGGCATCTTTGCCGATGCTCCATGGCTCCAGCGTGCCGTGGAACCGATAGCCGGTGTCGACGCCGTCGCGATGCAGATACATGGCGCGGGGGCCAAGCGGGTTCTTCGGTGAGCCACCCGCGACGAATTCCGGCAGTTCGGGATGGCGCTTGCGCATCTCCGGCGGCGGCGTCCAACGCGGCCAGAGTGATTTGGCGTCGATGGTGGCGCGGCCAAACCATTTGAAGCCTTCGCGGCCGACGCCGACGCCATAACGGATGGCGGTCTTGTTCTCCATGATCAGATAGAGAAAGTGGTGCCTTGTATCGACCACAACGGTGCCGATCGGCTCGCTGCTGAAATATTTGACGACCTGGCGATGCCAGCGCCTGTCGATTTTGGCGAAATCGGTGCTGCGAAACGTCACGCCGTTGTCGACCGCAGCGCCGTCGAAATAAGAAGCTGCCGCGGCGGCTGCCGGTTTGCTGACGGCGCCGGTCCCAAGCAACGCCAATCCACCGAGCATAATACTCCTGCGGGTCCACACCATCGGCTAAATCCCCCCTGAAAGCCAACAAGCGAAGTGCAGTAAACCAGATTTTTTATTTGCCTCAATAGAAAACTCCTCTCCCTACCAAGAACGATGGAGAATCTAGGGTCGCCTGATGCTGTATTGCTTCGGTCGTTACTCCGGGCGGGAGAATGTTATGCCGACTGCGTACGGATCCGGATATTGACAGGAGGCGCGGCCGGAGCGTGCATCGCAGGTGTCCCGTGCCGGCGTTCCAGTGTCGATGCTGGATGCAACCTGTTCGCGAACGGCCGTCACCGCCAGATCATCGAATAAAAGATGACAAAATTAATCACCTTATGTTGACAAGCTCTATTTCGCTCCATAGGTTCCGCCCGCATCGGTGACGTAGGGACCAAGCAATGGCGCATGTTTTTTTGAATGTTTCTAATAATGTATCGCGAATTTACAGAGATAGGCTTTTTGCGACGACCGCGATCGTCCTGATCGGCATTGCAGCATCGCCGGCCGCCGCCCAGAGTGCCTCGGCAGGTGACACCGCGACGACACTGGAGCCGATCGTCATTCAAGGTGCAGCCTCTGATAGCAAGACCGACCGGACATCGGTCACCGCCAAGAACAGCGCTGGCGCGACCAAGATCAGCACGCCGCTCGTCGAGACGTCGCGTTCGATTTCCGTCACCACCGAGAAGGAAATCGAGCAGCGCGGCGTGCAGTCGGTCATCGAGGCGGTGCGTTATACGGCCGGCGTGACGACCGGACCGAACGGCTTCGATCCGCGTTTCGACCAAATCTACATTCGCGGCTTCAACATCACGACAGTCGGAGACTTTCGTGACAGCCTGCGTCAGCCCTACATGAATTACGGCATGTTCCGCACCGATCCCTATCAGCTGCAGCGCGTCGAGGTGATCAAGGGGCCGGTTTCCGTTCTCTACGGCGCGGGATCGCCGGGCGGCCTCGTCAACAAGACCTCGAAGCTTCCGACCGACGAGCCGATCCGCGAAGTCGGCATCAGCTACGGCACCCAGGATCGGCTGCAGGGAATGTTCGATTTCGGCGGGCCGATCAGCGAAGACAACGACGATTTTCTCTATCGCATCGTCGGCCTTGCCCGCCGCGGCGACACCAATTTCGACATTGCCGACGACCGCTATTTTCTGGCGCCGTCCTTCACCTGGAAGCCTGACGAGGGCACGACATTCACGGTGTACGGTCTGGCGCAGTCGGACGAGACCGACTCCAACGTCGGCGCGATCACGACCTTGGACGGCAAGATCCACGAGCTCAGGGAGAGCGATCCCGACTACGACTACCAGAAGGTCAAGCAGCAGCAGGTCGGCTATCAGTTCGAGCATGAATTCGACAACGGCCTGACCTTCCGGCAGAACCTGCGCTATTCGCATCTCGATCTGGAGGCTCGCTATCTCGGCGTGACCAGCTGGACCGGAACTGTCGCGCATCGTGGCACAAATGCGATCCGCGACGAAATGAACGTTTTCCAGGCCGACAACCAGCTCGAAGCGAAGTTCGATACGGGCCCGTTGGCCCATACGATGCTGTTCGGGCTCGACTACACCAATCTCCAGTCGAGCTTTGGCTACGGCGCCGGCGCTGCCGATCCGGCGTTCGACTTCGATATCGCCAATCCGACCTATGGTGTCTCGGGCGCCACGCCGGACTACAGCATCCTGGATTCCGACGCCGACATGCGGCAGGTCGGCATTTATGCGCTGGACCAGATCGAGGTCGGAAATTGGCGGTTCAACCTCGGCGGCCGGCAGACCTGGGTGAACCAGACGCGCGATGCGACTTTGCCCGCGGTCAGCTCGGAGGAGGTCGATAAGAACGCCTTCTCCTGGCAAGCCGGTGCCCTCTACCTATTCGACAACGGCATTGCTCCCTTCGTCTCCTACGCCACCTCGTTCGATCCGGTGACCAACCGTTCGACCTCAGGCAAGATCCTGGCGCCGACAGAGGGTGAACAGTACGAGGTCGGTGTGAAATACCAGCCGCCGGGCTCCGACATCCTGCTGTCGGCCGTTGCCTATCACATCGTCGAAAAGAACAAGCCGGTGCTTGTCGACCCGCTGTTGTTTGCCTATGGATCGATCGGTGAGGTGACCGGAAAGGGTATCGAACTGGAAGCCCGCGCGGCGGTAGCCGATGGCTGGGATCTTATTGCGGCCTACACCTACAATCATTCAGAAGTGACGGGAGGCGGTGAAAATGCGGGCAATGCGCCGGCCTTGACACCCTCGCATGTCGCAAGCCTCTGGGCCAACTATACGTTCCAGGAAACCAATCCCTTCCATGGTCTGTCCGTCGGCGCGGGCGTCCGTTATGTCAGCGAGAACTGGACGGATACGGCGAATACGTCGAAGAACCCTTCGAGCTTCTATATCGACGCGTCCGCCGCTTATGATTTCGGCGCGGTCGACAAGAAATACGAAGGCCTGACTGCGGCCTTCAATATCCGCAACATCGCCGATGAGCGCGACACCGTGTGCAACGAGGGCTTCTGCTATCTCGGCCAGGGTCGCAACATGACCGGCACACTGAAGTATCGGTGGTAGCACCATGGCGGCAGAGATGAACGGGACGGTCTCACGCCCTTCGATCGCCGATCATCCTATCGCCTACCACGCCGTCGACCTCGACGGCCTGGTAGGCGATGGCCCGTTCGCCTATTGCCGCGGCAAGCTGCTTGCCTCTCCGCCGCCGGCCGGGATTGTCGTTCACTGCAGGGACCTTGGCGACCCGGACGTCTTTGACGGCATCATCGCCCGCTATTCCGAAAAGTTTCCGGGTAGCGACCGCCGTGCGATCGTCTCCATGTGGACGCTCTATTATTTCAGCGTGCTGACAATCGCGCCGAGCGTCCATATGTTCGTGAACCGCATTGCGCTGTCGCTGGAGATGGACCGGTTGTCACTGGTCTGCAATGGTGAGACAGGCGAGCCGGAAGCATTCGTGATGTCCGATCGGCCGGAGGCTGCGGCCGATCCGGCTGCCGAGCTTCATCGGCTGATGCTCGGCCATGCCGAACCGGTCATCGTGGCGATCGCGGCCAATGCCGGCGTGGCGCCGAAGCTTCTCTGGAACAATGCCGCGGCATATCTTTCCTGGATCCTGAAAGAGATCGCCCACCGGCACGCGCCCGCTCTCGTCGAAGGCGGTCTGGCGCTGCTTGACGAAGCCGCATGGCCATGCGGCAGGCGCAATCCGATGTTCGGCATGATCCGCATGGCGCGCCAGCAATGCGGCCTCGAATTTGCTCGCCGCAAAGTCTGCTGCCTGCGCTATAACCTGCCCGGCGTCGGCGGCTGCGGCGAAGCCTGCCCGCTGCCGGACGGGCGGCATTGACGCCGGTCGCAGTCAGCGGCGTTTGAAATGGTCTTTGCTTGCTCGGCATATCTTGAGGGAGGCAATCCGGCAAAGCGCGCAAATGCCGTGCTGAACGCACTTGCGGAGCCATAGCCGACGCGCTCGGCGATCTCCTGAATTCCGATATCCTCCTGCCTCAGCAGATTCCTGGCGAGCGCCATGCGCCACGATATCAGATATTCCATTGGCGCTAGGCCCACAGTGCGACGAAAGCGATTGAAAAACGCCGACCGCGACAGGGCAGCCTCGCCTGCAAGCTGCTGCACCGTCCATTCCTTGGAGGGATTTTCATGCAGCCGACGGATAGCCACAGCAAGGCGTGGATCGCCTAGGCCACGCAGAATTCCAAGCGGCGCCTTCTCCCCAGCATTCGAGCGCAGCGCCTCGACAAGCAATACTTCCAGCAGCCGAGCCAGGATCATGTTCTTTCCCGGCCGCTCGGCGCGGGCTTCGTCAGTGACGAGCTGAACGATCGCCGACAGTCTGCTGTCGCCGCGGATATGGATGATCCGCGGCAGCAGGGAAACCAGCAGGGCCGCATCAGGCGAGCCGAAAGCGAAGTGGCCGACCAGCAATCGTGCATTCGGAGCCCCTTCGGGATCGCCGTGACGCGTTTCTACAGGAAGCGTGGTGACGGTGAGGGGATCCATGCCGGGCGATAATCCGTCGTCGAGGCTCGACATCGTGAAGGCATGGGCCGCCGGGATCAGGATGAAGTCGCCTTCGCGTAGCGTGAGCTGCTCGTCCTCCGCGCTCAGCCGCGCAGAACCCTCCAGGGCGACGCAGTAGAAAGGCTGGCCCGTTTCCTGGCGCTCAACGCGCCACGTCCCTGCGCCGCTAACGAACTTCGAATAGCGCGCCGCCGGCTGCAGCAGCGTGACCATTTCAGCCAGAGGGTCGCTCATCGATACGCCTGATAATGAAACGTGGACGATGCATGATATTCAGTAGCGATATCGCCGTCTACATCTGTCGCTGTCAGCATGGATAGGAGACAGATATGAAGACGGTTCTTGTTACAGGATGCTCGTCGGGGTTCGGGCTGGAAATCGCCAGGTTCTTTCTCGCGCATGGCTGGAAGGTGATCGCCACCATGCGAACGCCGCGCCAAGACCTTCTGCCGATCTCGGACCATCTCAAGATCGTTGCGCTGGACGTCACGAGCCCTGAAAGCATCCGCGCTGCGGTTGAGACCGCTGGTCCTGTGGATGTGCTGGTCAACAACGCCGGCATCGGTTGGCTCAACGCCGTTGAGGGAACGCCAATGGAGATCGCTCGCGACGTTTTTGAGACGAACACTCTCGGAACGATCGCGATGACGCAAGCAGTTCTTCCGCAGATGCGGGAGCGGCAGGAGGGGGTCATCGTCAACGTCACGTCGAGCGTGACGCTCAAGCCGCTCCCACTCCTCGCGGTCTATACGGCCAGCAAAGCCGCGGTGAACGCCTTCACCGAGTCTGCCGCGCTCGAGCTCGAGCCCTTCAATGTACGCGTGAGGATCGTGCTGCCAGGGCGCGCGCCGGACACGCGGTTCGGCGATACGGCGCGCTCACGGATTCAACAACAGGGCGGCTTCCCGAAAGCTTATTCGTCGGTCGTCGCAGACGTATTCGCGTCGTGGGAGCAGCAGTCGGAGACCGCTCTGACACAGCCCGTCGACGTCGTCGAGGCAGTATGGCGCGCTGCGACCGATCCTTCCTCTCCGTTGCGCATCCCCGCAGGCGTCGACGCCGAAGCATTGGCGGTATGAAGGCGGCGGCCTCTTAAGGCCGCCGGCGCAGAACGAACAGCAGCATCGGCGCCCCAACCAGGGCCGAGATCAAACCCGCAGGGACCTGGTAGGGAAAGGCGATCGTGCGGCCGGCCCAGTCGGCGATGACGAGCAGGGTCGCGCCGATCAGCGCGGTGGCCAGGAGCTGGATGGAGGGACGGCGAAGTCCGAGGCCATGGGCGAGGTGGGGCGCCATCAGTCCGACGAAGCTCAAAGGGCCGACGACAAGCGTGGCGGCCGCCGTCATGATCGCGGAAAGCCCGAACAGGACGGCGCGTGCGGGAGCGATCCTGAGGCCGAGTTCGCTTGCGGTCTCTGAGCCGAGCTGCAGCAAGGTAAGCCAGCGGCTTGCCAGAAAGCCTGCGGCGAGGCAGGCGAGCGCGATCATGAGGGCACTGGCCGCGACGGTATTGTCGACGAAATAGGTCGAGCCCGCCATCCAGCGGATGAGCGCCAGGCCGCGCGGATCGCCGCTTGCTGCGAGAACGCCGATGCCTGCATCGAGGATCGAACCGAAAGCGATGCCGGCGAGCAGCACACGGTTCGGGCCGAAGCCCGAACGGGCGCTCAAGAGGAAGATCAACAGCAGTGCGGAGAGCGCTCCGCCGCCGGCAAAGGTGAGCTGGATCGTCAGCCCCGGCGCGGCGAAGGTGAACATGGCGGCTGCGACACCGAGCGCCGCCCCGGCCGATACGCCGAGCACTTCGGGGCTCGCCATCTCGTTTCCGGTCAGCCGCTGCAGGATCAGCCCGGTGACTCCGAGCACGGTTCCGGCGCCGAAAGCTGCGGCGACGCGTGGCAGTCGAAGGGGGAGGGTTTCGCCCCATGACGCGGCGGGCAGCCAGGCCCAGTTTCCGTCGGGTGCACGGCCAAAGAAGGTTGCGGCGATTGCTAGTACGATGACGAGGACGACCAGAAGCGCAAGCGATGTGGCTCTGCTGCCGATGACCTGCCGTGGCCAGGCTATGCCGGGCAGGACGCGCGAGGCGGTGGCAAGGCGTGGCAAAAGTGCAATCAGGATCGGTCCGCCGAGCAATGCGGTCACCGCCCCGGTCGGCACGAAATCACCGGGAGCAAGAAGCTTAGTAGTCTCGTCCGTCAGGAGGAGAAGGCCGGCGCCGGCGATGGGCGACCAGATCAATTGGCTGACGACGCGCCTTGCGCCGGCCAGCCGGACGATCTGCGGGGCGACCAGCCCGATGAAGCCGATGACGCCGACGGCGCTGGTGACGAGGGCGCTGAGCGCAATCGCGATGGCCAGAATGACGCCGCGCGACCATTTGATCGGCAGACCGAGGCTCGTCGCGCCGGCATCACCGAGCTGGCTCAGCGCCAACGGCCTCGCGGCGAGAAAGGCAAGACCGGCGAGCAGGGCGACTTTCGGCAGCAGCGAGATCGGGAGCGCCCAACTTTGCTGCGACAGCGATCCGGCGCCCCAGATGAAGATCCCGGAGAGATATTGATCGTTCATCAGGATGAGAATGGCCGCGGCCGCTCCGCACCAAAGGCCGATGATCATGCCCGCCAGGATGAGGGAAAAGGGCGAAAAACCGTGCCGGGCGCTGATCGAAAAGATCGCGAGGGCTGCAGCGGCGCTTCCGGCAAGCGCGACCGCGTCGCGGCTCCATCCCGTCAGCGACGGAAAGGCGAGCATGACGGAGACCAGCGCCAGATTGGCGCCGGCCGAAACGCCAAGCGTTGTCGGCGAAGCGAGCGGATTGCGCAGCACCTGCTGCAGGATCGTGCCCGATAGCGCGAGGGCGGCGCCGATGATCAGGGCTGTGGCCATGCGCGGAAGCGTCGAATAGAGAAGGAGAAGGTGCTGGGCGTCGTATCCGCCTGATGTCTCCAGATGCGGCAACGCCGGCAGCAGGTCGAGGAGAGCCAAGCCGAGGCCTGAAAACAGCAGCAGCGCCGCGAGCGTGGGCGCGCCAAAGCCGGAAGTTTGCGCTTTCATCAGGCGGCAGTCTCCAGAACATCGACCATCAAAGTCGAAAAGCGCAGCGCTTCCTGGACCATTCCAAACATCAGGACGCCTGGAACGACCGAGATCCGCTGCCGCCGGATGAAGGGCAGGCTAGTCCAGAGCGGGCTTTCGGAAAGCCGGGTCAGGACATCGGGCGGAAGCAGCGGCGACACGACGACGAGGTGGGCTTCTTCATCGAGTTCGGCGAGCTGCTCCAGGCCGATCGTCTGAAATCCCCAGTAGCTCGCCTCGCCCTTCCAGGCATTCTCCAGGCCGATGCGTCTCATGGCGCCGCCGTAAAGCCCGGGGCCGCTATAGATGCGCGCATGCCTTTGGTCGATGAAATTGATGACGGCGACAGGCGGTGCGGACAGGCTTTTCACCCGCTCGCGCAACCGCTCGAACGTGGCATCGGCATGGGAGAGAAACGCCTCCGCTTCCCGCTGTCGCCCGATCATATCGCCGAGACGCCGCGTTTCGGCGTAGGAGCGGTCGAGCGCATCGCCATTCTCGGCATAGACGGTGAAAGTCTCCACGGGCGCGATGCGGGAGAGCTTTTCATCCAGCGCCGCCAGGAAAGGCGTGCTGAGGATCAGCGATGGCCGGAGGCTGGTGAGGACTTCGAGATTGATCTCCGACGTGGTGCCGACATCGACGACGCCTGGCGGCATAGACGGCTCGACAACCCATTCCGACCAGTTCCTGAGCGAGGCGATCGCACGCGGCACGCTGCCGAGCGCCAGCATCGTCGATGCCAATCCGTAATCGAGCGAAACGACGCCGTCATCGCCGGCGTGCGCAATGACGGGCGCGCCCGCTATCGCCAGCGCGCCCAGAAGAAAATCCCGTCGTCTCAAAGCGCGGTCTCGCTCGGCTGATTTCCGGCGAGCGGCTTGACCATGAATAGGCACGGATGATCTTCATGCCAGAGCTTGGCAAACACCTCCGCTCTGACGAAGCCGGTCCGGTCATAGAAGCGCCGCGTCGCTTCGAATTGCGGCTCGTCGCGGCCGCGCGGCGCGAGCGTCTTGACCGTCAGCAGCCGGGCGCCCGATTCATGGGCAAAGCGTTCGGCCGCATCGACGAGATGGCGTCCGGCGCCGCGGCCGTGATATTCGGGCCGGGTCGCAAGAAGCGCGATCTCGACGGCATCAGGCAGGTGCGGTTTCAAGGCAATCAAGGCGGTGACGACATCCGCTTCGATATAGCCGAACACCGGCAGTTCCTCGACCGCCTCGGCGCTTGCCTCGATGACTTCGGGTTCCGAAAACCAGTCCGGTAAAGCCCCCATAATCGATCGGCAGAGCTCCGCCTTGCCGGTCAGAATCTCGACTGTTCGTCCCATTTTTTTCTCGCCTTCGTTCGGTTGATTTAAACTTGACTCCTGTTATCACCTTAAAATAGACACTGCAATCACATCGTGTAGCTTCCTGCGATAAAGGAATGCCAAGACCGCACCGACCAGCAACGACAGAGCCTGATTTTCCATTTGTAAAAAGGGTACAGGACAATGCGAGCATCGCATCGTGATGTGAACGGAAATGCCGTGGTCAACGCCATGATCGAAAACAAGGATAAGCTCCTCAAGACGATTGAAAGCGTTGTCAAATCAAGATCATATTCTGAGGATATATTTCAGGATGGAGTGATAAAAGCTTACGGGGTCAAAACCGACGACATCCGTTGCCCGATCGGTTACGCATTTCGGATGGTGTATAATCTCGCCCTCGACGAGAGCCGCCGACGACGCCAGCAGGTGAACAACTATAGGTCGATCGACCAGGTTCAAGAAATGACGGCGCCCATCCCCACCGTGCTCGATCAACTGGTCGCCGCAGAGACCCTACGAGATGTACTTGCCTCGCTAGAGGCGCTGCCGAAGCGCACCAACGACGCCTTCATCCGTCATCGCCTGAACGGCGTGCCGCAGAAAGATATCGCAGCCGAACTCGGCGTCTCCCGAACGCTCGTCAATTTCATGATCAAGGCGGCAGAGCAGCATTGCCATCTGGCAATCGCCGCGCCCGGCCGCCCCGATCACGAGCGGCCGCGGGATATTACCGCTTCGCGGCGTGCAGCGCCTGCTGCAAATCGATCCAAAGCAACTCCGGTTCTTCCAACCCAACAGCAAAACGGATCGTCTGCTCGCTCACGCCGAACCGGATAAAGGTGGTCATCCGGTCGGGAATCTGCAGCGCGACCTTGGCCGGAACGACCAGCGTTTCCGGCCCTCCCCAGCTGACCCCGAGGCGGATCTCGCGAAGCGCGTTGACGAAGCGCGCGACATCGATATCGGGCGTCAGGTCGAAGGCAAAGAGCCCGGCATAGCCTGAGAGTGTCGCCCGTCCGGGATGATCCTGAAAGGCCGGATGGCGAACGCGCGCGATGTCGGGATGCTGTTTCAACCGATCGGCAAGCAGAAGCCCACTGCGCTCATGTTCCTTGAGGCGCACACGCAGCGTACGCATGCCGCGCAGCAGCAGCCATGCCTCGAAGGGCGCAAGCTTGGCGCCGACATAGGGATAGGACGTCGAGTTGATCTTCGCGATCGCCTCCTTCGTGCCGACGACGACGCCGGCGACCGTATCGCTATGGCCGCCGAGATATTTCGAGGCGGCGTGGATGACGATATCGACACCATGCTGGATCGGTTTCTGGAAGAGCGGTGTCGCCCAGCTATTGTCGATGATGGTCGTGATGCCGGCCTCTTTCGCCATGGCCGACAGGGCCACGATGTCCTGTAGCTCGAAGATGAAGGACGACGGGTTTTCGAGATAGAGCAGCTTGGCGCCCGGCAGCGCCTTGCGCACCTCGTCATGATCGGAGGGATCGACGAAATCGACGGTGACGCCGAGCCTGCCGAGCAGCTTCACCAGAAGGCGGTAGACGTCATTATAGAGGTGGCGGACGGCAACGACCCGGTCGCCCGCTTCCACCAGACTGAGAATGGTTGCGGTGATGGCGGCTGTTCCGCTGGAGAAGGCGCGCCCGTCTTCGGCGCCTTCGAGGCGGGCGACCAGAAGCTCGAATTCGCGGACGGTCGGATTGTCGCCGCGCGAATAGATGAAGTTGCGCGCCCGGCCGGCGAAGACATCCTCCATTGCCTCGTAGCTGTCATAGGTGAAGAGCGACGTCTGGAAGATCGGCGGCGAGGCGGCGTTGAATGCCGCCGGATCGACGGGCCTGAAGAGGTCGTCGGCGGCCCCATGGGCGCCAAGGTCGCGGGGGCTGAACGACTGGTTCATGATAATCCTCTCATGGACAAAAGCTGGGATAGGGACGAAGAGCGGTCAGATCGTCGGCCGAGCGCTGCCGGAGTGCGCTGAGCGACCTTGCCAGGCAGACGCATGACAGCAGGCCGGTCAGCGCCGAGGCCAGGAACATGGCGGCGAGCAGGCCGGAAAAGCCGAAGAAGGGCGGCAGCAGCGCGAGCAGCGGGAAGAGAAGATAGCCGTTCTGCGCCAGGCCGACGGCAAGTGCGGCTTTCGGCCTGCCCTGAGTCTGGAAGAGGATCAGCACGGTTTGCCGCAGGCCGAACAGCAGGAAGGGAAGATGGGTTGCGACGATCGCCTGGCCGGCGATCGTAAGCACGGCGGCTTCGTCGGTGAAGAACGAGGCAAGGCGCTCGGAAAAGACGATCGCTGCCAGCCCGTAGACGCCGCCGACCGCGCTCGTGACCACGGAAAGCATGCGGGCTGCCGCCAGCACCCGCGATATATCCCCGCGGCCCCAGGCAAAGCTCAGGATGGATTGTGCGCCGAGCGAAATGCCGATGACCGGCAAAGCGCCGACCGCAAGCAGCCGCAAGGCGATGCCGACGCCGGCGATGCCGTCCTCACCGTGATAGGTGCCGGCGACCGACAGCATCGCGGCAACCGCGCCCGCCGTCGCAAGGCTCGTCAGCGTCGTCGGTGCGCCCACAGCAAGCACCGGCTTGAGATGCCTGATATCGGCGAATCGCCAGGAGAACGTCAGCCGGATCGTCCCGAGACGTCTCGCATGGTAGGCGCCGTAGATCGAGAGCGCCACGAGCTGGGAGAGGATGGTTGCCATCGCCACGCCCTGCAGACCGAGACCGAAGCCGAAGATCATGATTGGGTCGAGGATGATGTTCAGCGCGAAGCAGGCGACGAGCGTCCACATGCTGAAGCGGGCGTTGCCCTCGGCGATCGCCAGGAAATCGAGAATGATCTGCGCCATCGTCAGCGGTATCGAGACCGCGATGATGAGGAGATAATGCTGCGCCAGCGGCTCGATCGCTGATGTGGCGCCGAACAGCAGGGCAGAGGGAAAGGCGACGATCGCAACCGCGCTTGTCGCGCCGAAGACGATGCCGGCGGCGAGGCTGACCGAGGCAAGGGTGCTGGCTGTCGGCCGGTTGCCGGCGCCGAGCGCCCGGCCGACCTCGGTCGCCACGCCGACGCCGATGCCTTCGCCGAAGGCAGCGACCAGCATGAGGATCGGTAGCACGATCATGATCGCGGCGATCTGATCCTCGCCGATCATGCCGACGAAGATCATATTGATCGTGTGATGCGCGGCATTGATCGACAGGCCGAACATGGCGGGCAATCCGAGCCGCAGCAGCAGCCGGAAAAGCTGCGGGCTGGCAAGATCTTCCGGTGCAAGCCGCCGTTTCCGCAGGCTGCCGCTCATCTCGCTCATGTCGTTCATGATGCGGGAACCCAGAGATGATCGCCGAAGAAACGCTCGCGGCTCAGCATCACGAGAAGCGCCCGCTTGTGCGGAAAATCGAAATGCTTGACCTTGGCAAAGCCCGAGCGGTCGAGATTGCGGATCTGCTGCTCGTGGCTGGCGCGCGGCTCGCCGACGATGCGCCTGGTGCGGGGATCGTCCAGAAAGATGAAATGCATCAGCGAGGGGAGCCACGCGCTGATCCATTTCTTGCCGCGATAATCGGGCTCGCCGATCGCCACATGCCATCCGCGATCGTAATCGTCGGCATCGTAATAGGGACCGAGCCGGTTCTCCTTGGCCCAGTAGACTTCGAAATAACCGAAGGGAATGTCGGCGAAACTGCCGATCAGCGGCAGGACATGCGGATCGGCGATCCTCTCTTCCAGGATCTCCCGGTGTTTTTCGAGCGAGCCCGCATCCTCCCAGATCGTGTTGACCTGCTGGTCGTTCATCCAGCGGTGGAAGACGGCAAGATCGATCTCGGGATCGGCCACCCTGAAGCTGATATCCCGCTCCAGCCACGGGATGAAGCGCTGGTAGATCGTGCCCTTAGGCTTTGCCGGCCGGCGCGGATGGTAGCGGCCGGCGGTCATCTCCTGCACGGGCGGCAGCGGATAGGACATCTGCGGCAGCCATAGCGAGGGCCATTGCCAGAGGATGGCGGAGTCGAGCCTTCCATCGATCGCTGAAATGTGCCGGGGAAGGCTTGTCTGAGTCCCTTCGAAAGCGACCGATTTGATCGAGCGGTCTTGTGCCGTCACCGCTTCGGCGGCCGCCATGAGAAGCTCCGCCGATTGCACGGGATTTCCCTCGTAGAAGGTCAGCGAGGCGATGCCGGCTTCGACTTCGAGGGCGACTTCGTGATTCCCGTACACGGTGTTGAGATGGACGATATTGGGGGCAAGCCTGACATAGCTGCGCGCCTGCAGAGCCCGCCTTTGTTTGGCGGCGTCGAAATCCATGATGTTCTCCGTGATCGGCAGGGCTTTTGATGCTGCGAGCATGAAGCCCGCGCCTGCGCTGATTTGGTAGAATGACGATCCATCACTGGGCGGATTTAGGGGAAACGAAGAAAAAAATTCTCAGCAATTTTCTAAACTCTAGCAGGGGGGATCCGTCATTTGCGCATGACGTCAATCTCTGCAGGAGCTTCGAATGGACAATCTTGAGCCCCGCGACGATTTCTGGATCGTCGTCCACGACACCGAGCATCACTACTCGGTCTGGCCGCAGGACAAGCGGATTCCGGTGAGCTGGCAGGCGGCGGGTTTTGCCGGTTCGCGCCAGGAGTGCCTCGCCCATATCCGTGACGTCTGGCCCGACCCGCGCCCGCTCTCCCTGCGCTCGGCCATGGCAGCCGATGCACGTCTCTGAAAACGTCTGGATGGCAAGATGAACAAGCAGATTACCAATTTCGCCGATGCCCGCCCGACCGATGCTGTGGACACCGTCTTCGAGAGCTTTCCGCTGACGATCGCGCAGAAGCGCATCTGGTCGCTGGAGCAGATCGGCAACTACACGGTCTTTCCCGATCAGGTCATCGGGCTGCGATTGAGTGCCGCGATCGACATCGAGACGATTGCCGGAGCCTGCCGTGCGCTCGTGGCTGAGAATCCGTCGCTTGCTACCCGCTTCCGCCGGCTGGCGGGCGGCCGCATCGAGCAGTATCGCGGCGCATCGAACTCCGTGCCGATGGAAATCCTCGGCGAGGAAGGAGCTGCTCTTTCCGAGGCTGAAGCCCTGGCCGCGCGAAAAGCCTTCCGCGACAAGCGCTTCGATCTTCTGGAAGGACCGGGCGCGCGTATCCAGATCATTCGGCTTGCCGACGGGCAGTCGCTGCTGACGATCGTGTTGCATCCGATCATCTCAGACGACCACGAAAAATCCGTTCTTGCCGGCTCGCTGGCGCGCATTCTCGACGGCGCGCCGGCCGGCGACATGCGCTCGGCGGAAATCTCGGCCGGAACGCGGGAGGAAGAATGGCTGGAGACGGATGAAGCGCGCGAAGCGCTGGCCTATTGGCGCGACACGATCGGTCTCGACTATGCGGCCTCGACCTTTCCCACTCGCTTCAACAGCGGTGGGCTTGCCGGCGTGGCGCGCGCTGAGCATCGGTTTGCAATCGAGCCCGAGCTGTGGGGCAAGCTCGAACGGCATGCGCAGGGCAAAGGATTTCAGGTCGAGCGCGTGCTGCACGCCGCCTTCTGCGCGCTGCTGGCACGCTACAGCGGCAACTATGCTTTGCTGACCGGCCTGCTGGTCGCCCGGCCCCGCACGGAGCATTTCGCCAGCCGCGGCCGCGCCGAACAGGTGCTTCCCCTTGTCCTGCCGCTCGCTTCCCGACTATCCCTCGACGATGTCGTCGCGGCGATCTCCTCGGTGGCGGAGGGGGGGCTTGCCCGCCTCGTGCCGCTGGAGCGCATCACGCAGGAATTGGTGGTCGACGAAGCGGCCGCCCAGGAAGCCGTGGTCAAGGCGCTGTTCGAATTCCGCGAACCCTATCCGGTGCCGAGAGATGCGACGAACCTGGAACCATCAGGCGCGCGCGCCGACAGCGAGCTTTCTCTAGTCGTCGAGGCGCGTTCGGACGGCGGCGCATTCGGGCTGATCGATTACGCCCAAGATCTTTACGACGGCACGCTGATCGCCCGCGTCGCCAAGCATTTCCGCCTGGTGCTCGAACAGATCGTCGCGCAGCCAAATCTCCGGATCAAAGATATCGAACTCGTCGGCAGCGACGAGCTCGACTGGTTGTCGGCGCCTTATGAGGACGACGTCGTCAACGATGACCGGCCGGTCCACGAGCTGATATCGGCCCATTCGCGCCGGACGCCTGAGAAGACCGCGATCGTCTATGGCGACGAGGAGTGGAGCCATGGCTGGCTGGAGGCGAGCACCAACCGCCTCGGGCATCGGCTGCGGCAGCTCGGCGTTCGCGCCGAGGTGACGGTCGCGATCTTCATCAAGCGCTCGCCGGAGGCGATCGTCGGCATCCTCGCGACGTTGAAGGCTGGCGGCGCCTATATCCCCGTCGAGCCAGACCATCCGCCGGTGCGCAACCACCACATTCTGCGCGACGGCGGCGTCAAGATCGTTCTCACCCATAGCTGGCTGCGCCATCGGCTGCCGGACGAACTCGATGCCATTATCGTCGAACTCGACAAGCTCGATCTCGACGGCGAGCCGGATACGCCGCTCTATATTCCCACGCACAAGGATCAACTCGCCTATGTCATGTACACGTCGGGATCGACCGGATTGCCGAAGGGTGTCGCCGTCGAGCACGGGCCGCTGACCCACCATCTGCAGAATACCTCGCGCGTCTACGGCATGAGCTCGGAATCCCGCGAACTGCCCTTCCTGCCCTTCAGTTCGGATGGCGGCCATGAGCGGTGGATGAACCCGCTGATGGAAGGCGGCAGCATCATCCTTCCCGACCAGCCGCTGTGGACGCCGGAGGAGACGCTGACGGCGATGCGCAAGCACGGCGCCAACAATGCCAGCATTCCCACCACCTATCTGCAGCAACTGGCGGAATGGGCCGATATCACAGATGGCGCGCCGCCGATGCGGCTTTACTCCTTCGGCGGCGAGGGGCTGGCGCAATCGACCTTCGATCTTCTGTCGCGGGCGCTGAAATCGGAGTGGCTGATCAACGGCTATGGTCCCACGGAAACCATCATGACGCCGATGGTCTGGAAGGTGAGGGCCGGCACGAAATTCCAGGGCGTCTATGCGCCGCTCGGCCGCGCCGTCGGGCTACGGCGCGTCTATGTGCTCGATCCTGATCTCAACCCGTGCCCGATCGGCGTGACCGGCGAACTCTATATCGGCGGCGAGGGCATCGCCCGCGGCTATCTCGACAAGCCGGATACGACGGCGGACCGCTTCATCCCCGATCCATTCTCGAAAGAGGGTGGCCGGCTTTATCGCTCGGGCGACCTGACGCGCTGGCGCGAGGACGGAACCGTCGAATTCGTCGGTCGCGTTGATCATCAGGTGAAGCTGCGCGGCTACCGCATCGAGCTCGGCGAGATCGAAGCGGCGCTGCTGCAGCAGCCCGGCGTCGGCGAAGCCTTGGTCGTGCTGCGCGACGACGATGCCGGTGAAAAGGCGCTGGTCGCCTATGTCGTTCCGAAGAAAGACGAGAGGCTTGACGTCGAGACTGTTCGGTCCGGCCTCGAACGCAGCCTGCCGTCCTATATGGTGCCGGCGGCCGTGGTCGAACTCGAAAAGATGCCGACCAATCCGAACAGCAAGCTCGACCGCTTCGCGCTGCCCGCACCCCAGCCGGTCAAACGCGTCATCGTCGAGCCGGCGACCGCGCTGGAAGAGGAGATGCTGGATGTCTGGCGCCAGGTTCTCAAGCTGGAAGCGATCAGCGTTGAGGATAATTTCTTTGCCATCGGCGGCAATTCGCTGGGCGCGATCCGCTTCCTCACGCAGCTCAGGCAGCGCCGGCCGAAGATCCCGCTTACTGTCGCCGATATCTTCAACAACCCGACCATCCGCGCCTTTGCCGGTGTGATGGAGCAGGGGGAGGAGCGGGATCTCTCCGAGGTGATCGTGCTGCGGGCATCAGGCACTAAGCCGCGGCTCTATTGCTTCCCGGGGCTCCTCGTCAGCACCCGCGAATATGTGAAGCTCGTCGACTATCTCGGCGCCGATCAGCCGGCGACCGGCTTCATTTGCCACTCGCTGTCCGAGAAGAAGGAAGTCGGGGCGCCTGTTGAAGAGATCATCCAGAGCTATGTCGACTATATCAGGAAGCACGGCGGCGGCGCGCCCTGCACTTTCCTCGGCTGGTCCTGGGGCGGGCTCCTGGCTTACGAGGCCGCCCGCACACTTGCCAACGAGGTCGACATCAGGATGATGGCGATGGTCGATGTCTGCGACCTCGGATCGGAATTTGCCATCGGCGCCAAGCCGAGGTTCCGGCCCGGCGAACGCGACATGCTGCACCGGGACGTGCAGGCATGGCTGCAAAAGACGGCGATGCGGCCCGAATGGGACCGGCTGCTGTCGACGATGGACGCCGATACCTACGAGCAGTTCCTACGCTTCGTCGGCGACGAGAAGGACCCGCTTCCCACAGACGGGCCTGACATCAGCAGCCGCGAGCACACCTTCTGGGTGCTGATCGACAATGCTCTGATCTTCCGCAAGCATCGGCTCATTCCTCATGATGTGCCGATCTATCCCTGGGCGGCCGATGACAGCCTCAACCGCGGCCTCAACCTGATCGATTGGCGCCGCCTGTCGCCGCGCGCGCACCCGGCCGAGATCATCACCGGCACCAACCATCTGCACATGATCGGTTCTCCCGCCTTCCACTCAAGGCTTGCCCTGCGTCTCAAGGAAACAGAGAAGGATAACGCATGACCGTCGCTTTTACCCGCAGGGATGCCCTGAACGAGCCGCTCGATCTTGCCGGCATCGGCATCGGTCCCTCCAATCTGAGCCTTGCCTGCCTGCTGGAATCCGTGCCCGAGGTCCGCAGCCGCTTCTTCGAGCGGCGCGGCGCCTTCGACTGGCATCCCGGCATGATGATGCCCGGCGTCGAGCTGCAATCGTCCTTCCTGAAGGACCTCGTCACGCCGGTCCTGCCGACCAGCCGCTGGTCCTTCGTCTCCTATCTGGTGGCCCACAAGCGGCTTTACGCCTTCCTGAACGCCAACTACGAGGCCGTTCCCCGACAGGAATTCGCGCGTTACCTCGCCTGGGTCGCCAACGGCGTCGATGGCCTGCGATACGCAACTGACATCCGTGACGTCGAGCACCGCGACGACCGCTTCGTCCTGCGCTTCGACGACGGCCAGGAAGAAGCGAAGAACCTGGTGGTCGGCACGGGGGCTTCGCCCTTGGTGCCCGATTGGGCGAAACCCTTCCTCGGGCCCGATTGCTTCCACAACAGCGAGGCCAAATCGCGTCTCAAGGATCTTCGCGCCGCCCGCATCGTCGTGGTCGGCGGCGGCCAGAGCGGCGGCGAGGTTGTCGAGGCGCTGCTTGGCAATCCTGATGCGATGAAGGAGCTGACCTGGATCAGCCGGCGCCATAATTTCGAGCCGATCAACGACACGCCGTTTTCGAACCAGGTCTTCTCGCCAGAATATGTGCAGGCCTATCTGAAGCTCAGCGGCGAGCAGAAGCAGGCGGCGCTGAAGAACTCGATCCTGACCAGCGACGGCCTGTCGATTTCAACGATCCACTCGATCTACCGCCGCCTCTACGCGCTGCGCTACCTCGATCAGAGCACGTTGAACGCATCTCTGTCGCCGAACCGCGACGTGATCCAGATGGAGCGGAACGGCAATGCCTATCGGCTGATCGTCCGCAACCATTTCGATGGCGGGATCGAGGTGCTGCATGCCGATGCGGTGGTGCTGGCAACCGGCTACAGGTTCCGTTTGCCGGATGCGCTCGGTTCGCTCGGCGAAAGGATCAGCCTTGACAGAAATGGCTATCCCACCCTGAACGACGACTACACGATGCAGTGGACAGGCCCAAGGTCCAACCGGCTGTTTGCCCAGAATGCAGGCCGATACTCGCACGGCATCGCCGACTCGCAACTCAGTCTCATGGCCTGGCGCAGCGCCAAGATCGTCAACACGCTTCTCGGCCGGCAGCATTTCGATGCTGAGCCCGACAATGCGCAGCTGGTCTGGGCGACGGAGGCCGCTTCGACCACCCCGCACCAACTGCGCGCCGGCTATTCGGACGGCCTGCTCTCGTCCTGAAACGTCAGGACATGAATGCCGGCGGCGCCGAACGGTGAGCGGACGGCCAGTGCGATGAGGTGCTGGCTGTCGCTCTTGATCAAGCGGTGATGCCATTGCCGGTCCGGTTCGCCGCTCTGAACCATGACAGGGATGCCGTCCTGCCAGGAAAAGGCGACGCTGCGGGGATCTTCGCGCAGGCCCACGCCGAGCGCCTTGAGATGGCTCTCCTTGAGCGTCCAAAGTGCAATGGCCGCACGCGGCCCTTCACCCGCAGGCAATTGATCGAGCCAACGCCGTTCGTCCGGACTGCAATAGCTCTCCAACGCCGCCGCTTCGATTTCGGCATCAGCGCGTTCACAGTCGATCCCGACGCGCTCGCATTCCGAAGCGACGGCGACCGCCACCAGCCCGTCGGCATTGGAAAGGCTGAACTGCAGCGTGTCGCGGCCCTCGACCGTCAGCTTGCCGTGCGCATCCGCCAGCAACACGACCTTGTCAGGCCGCGTTTCGGTATGCGCGCTCAGCACTTGCCGCAGCAGATAGCGGCCGGCTATGAACGAGGTCCGGTCGCGTTCGAACCGATAGGTCGCGGCGCGCTCCCGCTCATTCGAGGACAGCGACACTATCCAGCGCTCCCCATCGCTTCCGTTCTGCGGATATTGCCAGAGCACGACATCGATGGCGGCCGGATTATCTGATTGCTGCATGGCGCCAGTATGCGTACCGCCGTCCGATTGGCAATCGGGCAGCGGGTTATGTCCGCAATCGCCGCGGGTCTATTCCGCGGCTTCGATGAAGCGGTGGCGTTCGTAGAGGAACTTCAGCACGGCTTCACGGCATTTGAGATATGTCCGGTCGGAGGCGAGTTCGACGCGGTTGCGGGGACGCGGCATGGTGACGTCGAGCACTTCGCCAATGCGGGCCGCCGGGCCGTTGGTCATCATCACGATGCGGTCGGAGAGCAGCACCGCTTCATCGACATCATGGGTGATCATCACCATCGTATTGCCTAGCCGGCTATGGATCTCCATCACCGCATCTTGAAGATGGGCGCGCGTCAAGGCGTCGAGCGCGCCGAAGGGCTCATCGAGCAGCAAGATCTTCGGCTCCATGGCAAGCGCGCGGGCAATGCCGACGCGCTGCTTCATGCCGCCGGAGATTTCCGCGGGCCGCTTGTCTCTCGCATGCGCCATCTGCACGAGGTCGAGATTGGCCATGACCCAGTCATGCCGCTCGGCCTTGGTCTTCGTTCGGCTGAAGACCTTGGAGACGGCGAGATTCACGTTCTCATAGACCGTCAGCCACGGCAGCAGCGAATGGTTCTGAAAGACGACGGCGCGTTCCGGACCCGGTTCGTTGACCTCGCGATTTTCCAGAAGCACGGCGCCTGAAGAAACCGGGGTCAGGCCGGCGATGAGATTGAGCAGGGTGGACTTGCCGCAACCGGAATGGCCGATGATCGAGACGAATTCGCCCTCCGATATCGTCAGGTTGATGTCCTTCAGGACTTCGGCGCGCACGCCGCCGCGATCGAAATGCTTGTCGATATGATCGAGCTTGAGATAGGCGTTCATCGTACGGTCCTCAGTTGGCCATGGCGCCGCGGGTGACGAGTTTGCCGAGCGCGGCCACCAGCTTGTCGAGGGCAAAACCGACGATGCCGATATAGGCGAGCGCGACGATGATGTCGGGAAGGCGCGAGGAGTTCCATGCGTCCCAGATGAAGAAGCCAATGCCGACGCCGCCGGTCAGCATTTCGGCCGCGACGATGGCGAGCCAGGAAAGCCCGACGCCGATCCTGAGGCCGGTGAAGATGTAAGGGGCTGCCGACGGCAGCATGATCTTCCAGAAGAATTCGAACTGGTTGAGCCGCAGCACCTCGGCAACGTTGCGATAATCCTGCGGAATATTGCGGACGCCGACGGCGGTGTTGATGATGACAGGCCAGATTGAGGTGATGAAGATGACGAAGATCGCCGAAGGGTTGGAATCCTGGAAAGCGGCGAGCGACAGCGGCAGCCAGGCGAGCGGCGGCACCGTGCGCAGCACCTGGAAGATCGGATCGAGGCCACGCATCGCCCACACCGATTGGCCGATGATCGCCCCGACGATGACGCCGGCCACCGCGGCGAGCCCAAAGCCATAGGCGACGCGCTGCAGCGAAACCAGCACGCGCCAGCCGAGCCCGATATCCTGGGAGCCGTAGTTGAAAAACGGGTAGGCGATGAGATCGTAGCTATTCTGCCAGACCTGATGCGGCGAAGGCAGAGAGGCGTCCGCCGATGAACAGAGCGCCTGCCAGAGGATGAGGACGAGTGTCAGCACGACGGCGGGCGGGACGATATTTTGAAGTGCGGCCAGCGCCGCACGGCGAAAATCGATCCGCGATCCTTGCTTGCCGGAGAATGACAGAACCTTCGCCGCCGGCTTGGCAGGGGCGGCTATCGAGGGAGTTTCTTTATTTGCCAGGGCGGACATCAGCGCGCTCCTCACGGGAATGGAAGGCCGGCGCGACGGGCGCGCCGGAGGCGGGATCAGGAAACGGCCTTGATCGACAGGCTGTCGAGATAGGCGGAGGGATTTTCAGGATCGAAGACCTTGCCGTCGAAGAAGGTCTCCTTGCCGCGCGACGAGGAGGCGGGAATGTCGGCCGCGGCGACGCCCAGATCCTTGGCGGCCTCGCGCCAGATGTCCTCGCGGTTCACCTGGTTGACCAGAGCCTTGATGTCGGTTGTACCGGGCAGATTTCCCCAGCGGACGTTTTCCGTCATGAACCAGGTGTCGTGGCTCTTGAACGGATAGGAGGCACCGTCCTTCCAGAACTTCATGTAGAGGTCGGTGGCCTTGGCCTCGCGGCCGTTGCCGTAGTTGATGTCGCCCTTCAGGCGGCCGAGCACGTCCTTGGTCGGAACGTTGAACCATTGGCGCTTGCCGAGGATCTCGGCCATCTCCGCCTTGTTGTCCATGCTTTCGCACCATTGCTGCGCCTCCATGACGGCCATCAGCAGGGCCTTGGCGGCATTCGGATTCTTCTCGATCCAGTCGGCGCGCAGGCCGAGCGCCTTTTCGGGATGCCCCTTCCAGAGCTCGCCGGTGGTCGCCGCGGTGAAGCCGATGCCCTGGTTGACGAGCTGCTCGTTCCACGGCTCGCCCACACAGAACACGTCCATATTGCCGACCTTCATGTTGGCGACCATCTGCGGCGGCGGCACGACGATTGTGGACACATCCTTGTTCGGATCGATACCGCCGGCGGCGAGCCAGTAGCGGACCCAGAGGTCGTGGGTGCCGCCCGGGAAGGTCATGGCGGCCTTGACCTCCTTGCCCTCCGCCTTCTTTTTCTCGAAGGCGGCTTTCAGTTTTGAAGCGTCGAGTTGCACGCCGGTTTCGGCATATTCCTTGGCGACCGAGATGCCCTGGCTGTCGAGATTGAGCCGGGCAAGGATCGCCATCGGCACCGGCTTGTTGTTCTGCGTCACCTTGCCTGTCTGCATGAGGTAGGGAAGCGGCGAGAGGATGTGGGCGCCATCGATGCCGTTGGCTGCGCCGCCGAGCACCAGATTGTCGCGCGTCGCGCCCCAGGAGGCCTGCTTGGCGACATCGGTTTCCGGCAGGCCGTGCTTGTCGAAAAGGCCTTTTTCCTTGGCGATGATCAACGGCGCGGAGTCTGTCAGGGCAATAAAGCCGAGCTTGACGCCCGTCACTTCAGGACCCGTCCCGGCTGCGAAGGCGCCGGAGGGAAAGGCAGTCTTGACGGCGCCGATCAGGGCGGCTGCCGCAGTCGTCTTGAGCATGCTGCGGCGGGTGATGCCGGTTGTCGAAATGCCAGTCGTCGAAATCTTTTTCATCTGCAGGTTCCCCTCTGCTTGCTGAGTTCGGACGCAAAAAAAACGCCGCCGGCATCTGCGTTCGGAATGGGAGATCCCGCACAGCAGAAACCTTGCGACGTCGGTGTCGAAGTCGGCGCCTATGCCGCGCCTCTCTGCTCAGTCGCCGTTGACTGGGCGTTTTGGGACTTGCAACCAGCGTGCCAATTCGCAGGAAGGCGAGTAACTGCCGGCAGCAAAACAGGAAAATCGGTAATTTGAGCAATGATTATTTATTGGGCAGTTGTAGAATATGATCATGATTTGTGCGAGTGCGAATGTGTAGCGCACGTGCGAAGCGCCATATTTGTGCAGTGCACATAACTTGGCCACACCTAATTAGGCGGCTCGACCCTATGAGAGGCTGCACGCTCACGTTCATCGGCCGAAGGCATCAAACGGAGCGGTTGCGTTCCAATGCTCTCAATCTGACGAATCGCGACGCAGTGGGAGCCTGAAGGCGTCCCATTGCGCTGATTTTCGCGCCCGGAAAAGTCGTAATTCTTGTTATTTTCCAGTAACTTTTAGTGGAGCTGGCTTGAGATTGAACGCGGAAGTAATTGCGGTGACCGGAGATTTCGAAACCGGAGCGAATGTCTTGGTTTAGTTAACACTAAATTGTCGAATCCGATGGGAGATTTTGCCTTAACCGGCAGCGACCGTCCCAAGAGGAGACCCGCATGAAACGCCCGAGCATCAAGCAAGCACTCATCCTAAAGCTATCCATCATCAGCATGTTCATACTTGGTCTGTCCTACGTCTCGCTGGACACCATTTCCTCGCTTCGCGCAAATGCTGAGCAGGTCGGTACCTTCTGGGTGCATCGGCTGGTGACAGCGCGTGAGATCAAAGCAAACTTTCTTGATCTGAAACTTGCCCACGCCCGGTACTTGCTCGAAGACACCGCGGAGAACGACAAAACCGAAAAGCAGGCGATCGCAGCTGCAGCCGCTGGGCTCGAGACGGTCGTCGGCGAATACGAGAAGGGCGTGCGCACGGAGCGCGGGCGCCAGTTGATCAATCAGATAAAGCCGGAAATCGACAAATATCGCGCGTTGGCGGAGCAAATGATTGCGCTCGAAGATAGCGGCAAGACAGCTGAGGCAGTCCGGCTGTTCAAGGAGAAGATGGAGCCGCAGGCCGAGTTGGTGAACAATGGGGTAGCGGATCTGGTGGCATTCATTCTCAGCCAGACCGAAGGCTTCGTGGCGGCAAGTGATGCTTCCGCGAAATCCGCTTTCATGCTGACTGCTGCGATCGCCTCGCTGGCCTTGCTCGTGGCTATCGCGGGTATCGTCTTTGCGATTTCCGGCATTGCCAATCCGATCCGCAATACGGCGTCCGCCATGAAACGGTTGTCGGCTGGAGATCTCGACAGCGATATTCCTTATGCCGGCCGTGCGGACGAAATCGGTGAAATGGCCGGCGCAGTTGAAGTGTTTCGCCAGAATGCTCTCAACGTTGTCAGGCTTGAGAAGGAGGCTGCCGAATCCCGCAGTGAGAGCGAGGCGGCGCGCGCCGCAGCCCAGCAGCGTGCCGAACGCGAAGCCGAGCAGCTGCGCTTTGCAACGACTACCTTGGGCGGAGGTCTCCGGCGCCTTGCCGCGGGCGACATATCCTTCCAGCTCTCGGAGCGATTTGCCGCTGAATACGAAGCATTGCGCGACGATTTCAATACTTCGCTCCGGCAATTGGGCGCGACGATCGGCGCCGTGCTTCAGACGGTGCACAGCATAGACAATGGCACCGGTGAAATAGCTTCCGGTGCCCAGGACCTATCGAAGCGCACGGAACAACAGGCCGCTTCCCTTGAGGAGACCGCCGCCGCGTTGGACGAGATTACCTCGAATGTCGCGATGGCGACGAAACGCACCGAGGAGGCGCGCAATATCTCTGTGGAAGCCAATGTCAGCGCCCAGCGCTCGGCCACCATCGTGTCGGAGGCGGAGCAGGCCATGCGACGCATCGAGGACAGTTCACAGCAGATTTCCAACATCATTGGCGTCATCGACGAAATTGCTTTCCAGACGAACCTTCTGGCGCTCAACGCCGGTGTCGAGGCAGCGCGCGCAGGTGAGGCAGGAAAGGGTTTTGCGGTGGTTGCACAAGAAGTCCGCGAACTCGCGCAACGAGCCGCGCAGGCGGCCAAGGAAATCAAAGGCCTCATTCAGAAGTCGTCAACCGAAGTCGAGCACGGGGTCAAACTTGTTCTCGAAACCGGGACGTCACTGAAATCGATCGGCGAACGCGTCGCCGAAATTAATCGAGCCATGGACGCGATCGCCACCTCGGCGCGCGAGCAGGCGACCGGGCTTTCCGAGATCAACACCGCCATCAATCACATGGATCAGGCAACCCAGCAGAATGCGGCGATGGTCGAGCAATCGACGGCCGCCGCCTCTTCACTAGCCTCAGAAGCAAGCCGCCTGCGCGAGCTCGTCAATCAGTTCCAATTGGATGGTGACAGAGGCCCAGTGAATGCCCAGTCCAATACGCAAAGCAGCATGCAGGTGGTCGCTCTGCGGCCCGCGATGCGAAGGTAAATTTGAGGCCGTGGTACGTCTCGTCAGTTTGAAGGGAAGACTCCCCTGATGAGAAGAATGGGCGCAGCTTCAGGCTGTGCTGCTGTGGACAAAGAGGTTCCGGAGGAAGCTCTTTGTTCACAGGCTGCCCTGGTCCGACGCCGGACATTGCTCGGCCTTCGGCGAATTTGGGATCTGCAGCGGTCGGATTGCCGCCGGCGGGTTACTCTCGATTAGCACTCTTTAAAATGTTCGATGCGACATTCGGGCGAACGAAACAGCGAGATCGCCTTGAGCAACAAACGATCCAGGACAAATGTCGAGCTTGAGAACCTGCTTCGCCAGCTTGGACTGGCCCTTGAAGCCTCCGGGATTGGGATTTGGCAGCACAACATCCCCAAAAACCAGACGCGATGGGATGAACAGCTCAAATTGATCTATGGCGTTCCGAAAGCGCCGCTCGATGTCATCTGGCTCGACAGTATCCACCCCGACGACCTGGTGCCGACAAACGAAATATTTCTGCGCGCGATCGAAACCAAATCGGATTATGCGTCCGAGTTTCGCATCATTCGGCCGGATGGAGCGACCCGCTATCTGCGTTCGCGTGCTCGTTATTTCGTCGATGCCGCCGGCGACCCATGCTTTGTGGGCGCCGAATGGGATGTGACGGACGACGTGCTTCTCAACAAGGAACTGGAGAGGAGCCGGGCGGAGGCGCGGTTCGCGGCCGACCACGATCACCTCACCGGTCTGTTGAACCGGCGCAGCTTCGATTTCGCCCTGTCCGAACTTGCCGGGCAGGAGAGCGTCAAGGTTGCGCTTCTTCATATCGACGTGGACCATTTCAAGGAGATCAACGACGGCTTCGGGCATGCGGTCGGCGACCTCGTTCTCTGTCATGTCGGTAAAATTCTGCTGGAGGCCATTTCAGCCGGTGACGTCGCGGCACGGCTCGGCGGCGACGAATTCGCTGTCGTCATCACCGAGGACGAGTGCGACAAGACGATAGCTGTGCTCGATCATATTCAGAGACGTCTGGAAAGCCCACTTCCTGTCGGCGATCAGACGCTCATCGTGCAGTGCTCGATTGGCGTTGCCAGCGCCATGAGCGCCGATTTCGCCAGACTGCTCTCCCAATCCGATCTGGCGCTGTACCATGCCAAACGCAACGGCCGGAATCGGGCCGAGATTTTTTCCGACGAAATGGCGTCGACGCTGGCGAACGAAAGGCAGCTGGCCCAGGATCTGCGGTCCGGGCTGGCGCTCGGCCAGATCCGCCCATTCTACCAGGTGCAGGTCGATGCCAAATCTTTCCGGGTGAACGGTGTCGAAGCTCTGGCGCGGTGGCATCATCCCACTCGAGGAATTCTCGCCCCGGCGCATTTCCTGTCCATCGCCTCGTCGAATGGACTGGTTGCAGAGCTTGACGACGTCGTTCTGAAGGCTGTCCTGTCGGACATGAAATCATCGGCGCTGCTCGAAGGCATCCGTGTGTCCGTCAATCTGTCCGCCGATCGTCTCGACGATCCCGAGCTGGCGGCGAAGCTCGACGGCTATGACATCCCGTCCGGTCGATTGAGCTCCGAGCTGATCGAGACGATATTCCTGGACAGCCTGAGTGATCAGGTGCGGCAGAACATCGAGGCGATCAAGTCTTTCGGTATCGACATCGAAATCGACGATCTCGGGTCCGGACACGCTTCCTTGCTGGGTTTGCTCGAGCTGCGGCCGGATCGGGTCAAGATCGATCGCCAGCTGGTGACGCCGATCCTGCAATCGGTGCCCAGCCGCCGGCTGGTCGGCTCATTGGTCGACATAGCGCGGGCGCTGGATATGGAGGTGATTGCCGAAGGCGTGGAAACGCTCGAGCATGCCAACGTGCTCGCCGCGCTCGGCGTCCACACCCTCCAGGGTTATGCGTTCGGACGACCGCAGTCGTTTGCCGAACTGTCGGCGCGTTTGGAGCAGGAGATATTCGATTGCGAGCGGGCCGACGTTGTTGGGGCCAGTCGATAACGAGTGGTTCTGCGCTTTGCTTAAAAGCGGAGCCGCTTTAGCTTGCTTTCCAGTTCGCATTATTGGGGATTGACCGCTGAGGCACGACGACCTGGATGATGGACGGAGTGTTCAGGTTTTCTTTTGCGGCGTTCATGGCGTCCTGCAGTTCGCCATAGGTGTCCACTTTCCAGCCCCGGCAGCCAAAGACCTCTGCCAACTTGCTGTAATTCCATCGGTGCAGGATGCAGGAATTGTAGAACGGCTTGTTACCATGGAAAACCGACGCATCGGCAAGCCATTGCTCCACGCCATAGACGCCGTTGTCCATCACGAAGATGATCGGGTTGAGATTGAAACGGGTTTGTGTCGAGAGGCATTGGGCGGTCATCTGAAACCCGCCATCTCCGGCAAAGACCAGCAGCCTCTGTTTAGCTTGCTTCGCCAGCGAAACCCCGGTCGCGGCCGGGCCGATATAACCGATCGCCGAATAGGATGATTGGACGATGAAACCGCGGCGAGCCCCCACTTCAAGAAGCAGGCTCCCGAAATAATTCAAACTGGCGTCGGCACCAACGATTGTATTTCCGTCGATCTGCTGCTGAATGAAATCGTAGAAGCCCTGATAGGTGATTTCGCCTGTCGGATTCACGATCGGCGCCTGTCGGGCCGTTTTCGCCGGTAGGCTTTGGGCTTTGCATGTCAGCCTTTTGTCGATCAAGCCGTTGACGAGATCCGCCAACGAAACCTGTGCGTTGAAGATCGTGCCATATTTCACGGTATCCCATGAGGCGAATGCGGTTTTGTTGAGATCGATAGGCCAGCCCAAATCGTTGATATCGGTCAACCAGACGCCCAGCGCCAATACGAAGTCGGAGTCTTTGACCATAGACTGGACATAGGGTGACGACGATTGGCCATCGAACACCCCGGCAAATTGGACATCGTCTTCCGACAGGATGGCCTTGCTCAGAAGCTCGGTCACGTAGGGAATTTTGAGGTCCCGGATAAGCCGCTCCGCCTGGTCGTGAAGGCCGAACCGGTCGATCTCGACACCGATCCAGATCAGCGGTTTGGTGGCATTCTGCAATCTTTCGCTGATTTGCGCGATCGACTGATTGAGACTGTCCTCGTCGGATATGTCAGGCGCCGCTTTCAATGCATTCGACGGACGCGTGCATTCCAGGTCGACCATATCCTCCAGCAACTCGATATAGACCGGACGTCTTTCCGTGATGCACTGTGTCAGCGCATAATCTATCAGCATTGGCGCAAGATGAGGGCTGTCTATGCGGACGGTAGCGGCGGTTATGTATTCGAACACCTGACGATCCGTTTCGCGCCCGCTGATGAAGTGGTGCGAACTATAGCCGGTTTGTTCGAATCTCAGCGTTTTCTGGATACTTGGCGCACCGTTGATCAGGACGACCGGCACTTTCTCGACGTAGGATCCGGCGATCGCATTTGTCGCACAAAGCGAGCCTGCGGAATAGGTGACGCACAGCGCGCCAATTCCTTTCAGTCTCGCATAGCCGTCGGCCGCATAACCGGCATTCAGTTCATTCACCTCTTCGATGACCTGAATATCGCTTTTCTCGACATAGCTGTTTACCCATTCGATCGAATAATCGCCCGCCACCGAAAACAAGTGTCCCAGGCCCAGTTCGCGAAGCCTGTCGACCAGATATTGTCCAACCGTGTATGTATCGCCCATGTTCCAGCGGCTCCCCTGTTGACGAGAATTGACGAATATTAGAACTCGCTCGCGTTATCGAATAAGCGCGGTATGTATATGTCGAATATTCCGGGGCATTTTCGTTCTGGAAATCTTTCCAGCAGGAAGCGCTTGAAAGCATCATTGGTGAGTCCGTTGCCGGCGGCCTCTATGGCGACGGACAAATACTCTATATTTTTGGCAACCTCGTTTTTGTCAGCCGGAAAGCCGTGACCGGGAAGGAACAGCTCATAGTCGGACAGCAGCATGCCCTGCAAAACCCCGATCCAATGTTCCATGTATTTCGTCAGATAAAGGTGCGTTCCGCTGTAGATCAGGTCTTGGGCAATAAAAACGCCGACATCAGGAAGACCTATGGTGAGGAGAAAATCGATCTCCGTATCAACGACTTCATCAAATACGTATTTGACTCCGTCGATGATCTCGTGGCCGGCGCGGACGGTTTTTTCGGGAATTACCAAGGTCTTCGGAGCGAGGTTGCCCAGTTTCCAATGGTCATTCAGGGAATCCTGGCCATGCTGCCTCAGGAACTCCTTCGTTTCCGACAGTGCATGAATCGGAATGTCGCTGAATGCGGCTCCCAGGCCGAACCAATGGTCCGGGTGCCTGTGCGATAGGTAAATCCGGTCGATCTCCTTGCCGAGACTGTCGGCATAGGCCCTGAATTGCAGCGCATAGGGGACGAGGAATTGCCCATCGACAAGAACAAGCTTGTTCCTGCTTTCGATGATGTGCGTCGCGTTGGCGATATTGTCATCCGTGAAAGCCGAAATGAACGTGTGAATACGGACATCGCCTGCTCGCCTGACGATTTTGATGGGATCCGGCAATTGCGCCACCATAGGTATCTCCCTGATTGAAAGGTCGTTTGCTGAGATTTGACGTTCACCCGGGCATGGCGGAGACTTGGTTCCCCAGCATTCGCGGGCTGTTTCCACCATTTACGCGCCGGAGCGCCATCACGAATGAGATCGACGGCCGTGGGACGCGATCTTTTCCTCCAATGTCCTCAGGGCGGCGCGCGCAACGTCGTAGGCGCTGTCGACATCAGCCTCCGGCGCGTCCTCGCCGGGCCGCCAGAAACGTCTGCGCGTCATTCGCATCGAGCTCTCGAAGGGGGGAATCGCGTTGAAGACTTCGACGAGATACGGGCCGGAATAGACCGGTTCGATTTCGTCCAGCATGATCTCCCAGGGAATCCAGCTATCTCTGACAGCGCCCCGGTCCGGCGCTGAGATATGAACGTAATTCAGCCGGCTCTGCTGTGCTGCCCGGGCGACGTTTTTCCTGAAGATTGCCGGCCCCTGGCTTTCCATCACGACCTGGGCTGTATCGATCGTGACGCCACCGACCGGAATGTCGGCGCTTTCGAGAAAATCCAGCGCTTCCGAGACCATTGTCGGCCCTGGCGTTTCCCAATTCTTGACGGGTTCGATGGCGAGCTTCACCCTCTTCTCGGCAGAATATTGCGCCAATTCCCGGAAGATGGAGGCCGCCGCCGCATATCGTGGCTTCATCCAATCCTGAAGCGCGTCGCTCCAGATCCCATCGCCGTCATCCGTCAGCGGAAAGACACCATAGGGGTACAGGAATGGCCCCGACATGATCGTATTCTCCCCGCCCAGCACCGAGGTGATGTCGACGCGGGATTTGAGATAGGACAAAGCCTGCTTGCGCTGTTCCTCGTAGGGCGAGGTCGGATCGAAGCTTCGCGTGGTCCCCACATTGGTGGTGAACCTCACATCCCGGAAGCCGGCCCGATCGAACGCTCGTCTGAGGCTGATATAGCTTTCGACCTCAGCGTGATGATCGGCATGAACCGGTCCCGGGGCGATATGCACATCGAAGCCGGTGTAGCCGATCTCGGTGAGAGCTTTCAGATGCCTGACGAGAACCTCGGTATAGCCCGCGTCATTGGGCTTCAAATCCGCTGTAAACATAAAGAAGCTGAAATATATATCTCGCCTGCGTGCCTCTTCCATCTTCATCGCTCCAGCTGTGGCTATCCAGTAATGCGTGGTTCAGGATGATGTCTCGCCCGGCATTGTGATGAGGCGAGATCCGTCCCCGCCTCCCTCACATTGCCATCGGGCTGAAACAAACGGCCGGCGCCGGGCTACCATCCAAGCAGCTTGCGCAGATATTCGCGGCCCATTTTCGCGTATTGCAGCGGATTGGCCTTGGCCGGGTCCTGCTCTGCCTCGATGCAGATCCACCCGGCGAAATCCGCCTCGGCCAACGCATCGAGGATTTCCGGAAAGGTCTCGATGGAGCCGTCGCCCGGAACGGTGAATATCCCCGCCTCGATCCCTTGCTGGAAGGACAATTCTCCCTTGTGAATGTTCGTGACCACCTCGCCGCGAATGTCTTTGAGGTGAACATGCTTGATGCGGTGGGCGTATTTTCTGGCCAGCGCCAGCGGATCAACGCCGGCAGCCGCCTGGTGCGCGGTATCGAGAAGCATGTTGACCAGGCGAGGATCGGTCTCGTCCATGAGCCGGTGGATCGCTTCCGTCTTCATCACCCCGGTTCCGAGATGCGGGTGATAGCAGAGCCGGCGGTTGCGGGCCCTGGCTTTCTCGCCGGCTGCATGCAGGCCTTCGATCAGCTGTTTCCACTGGTCCTCGGAGAATTCGGGGCAATTGGGAAACAGGGCGACCGGAAGCGGATTGACCGCTCCGCCAAACTCGGAGACGACGAGATCTGCCCTGCGCGGATCGTCGCTGCCGCCTTCCATGGCTTCGAGGAAGTCGAGCTGAGCATCGACGCTTTCAAGCGTGTGACGATTCATCGCCTTGATGGTGAAGTAAGTGCTCACCCAAGGCTCGGAAATCCGCAACCCCCTGAGTTCGAGGACGGGGCGCAAGATTTTCGGATCCGTCGGATATTTATGGCCAACGCCGCACCCGACATAGCCGGCGAGCGCCATTTCACTCAGAGCCTGCTCGTAGGGGATGCCGATGTCGATATTGATGAAATCGTCATTCCACCAGAGCGTGGGGATGACGCCGAGCCAGACCTTAGCGGGCGTCAGTCGATGCAGATAATTCGTCATGGCGTGGATCCAGTTCTTTGAGGACAAGCGGAATTGGCGTCAGGGCAGGTCTTGGAACGGGGGCGGGAGCCGGAATTTTCGGCGGAAAGGCCCAGGAGCCGAAACCCTGCCCCTTGGCGCCCGCAGGGTGGGCTCCGATCGCCTTCCAGAGCAGACCCTCGATGTAAGCATCGGGAGAAACGACGAAGGTGGTATTCGCAGGCCTGGGGCCAAAGCGCTCCGTCCAGGCGGTGGACAGCTCGAACCAGGTGCCGGAATACCAGAGCTTGATCAGCGCGCGGGCCACCTCTCCCAGCAATTCATTGCCGAGAATGGTCGTGCGCATGGCGCGGATACGGGCCTCGCTTTCCGGCGGTGGCAGGGCGGTGAAAGCGGCCAGCAGTGCGTCGGTGATCTCGCTGCCGACCACCGTGTCGAGCGTGGCGAGATAGCGTTCTGCCAGGCCGGTTCCCAGAAGATCGAAGTAGGAGAAGGCCGTCAATTCGACGGAAAGACCCAGAAATGGCTCGAAACGGCTGCTCATGCGGTCACCTCCGCCTGCCGGGTGACGACTGGCTGTTTGATACCGGGGATCTCATAGGTGGGGCTGCCATTCTTATTGGGATGCCCCGGCAGCGGATTGCGGATGAGTTCGAGGATCATGTTGCGGAATTCGAACATCATCGGAACGGCCTCCAGCAGCAGGTTTGGCTGGCCGTTATAGGCACGCGTCAAAAGCTGGAGAAATTCGCCATAGCGCGTGTTGAAGGCGATCGCCGCCTCACGCAGTTCCGAACCTTCGAGTATGTCCCCCACTTTCAGGTTCTCTTTTATGGGATAGGCGCCCTCCCAATCGACCTGCAGGTGCGGACCCGTGGGCTGGCCGGGCTGGTCGCCCTTCTGGTAGTAGCGGCCTTTGACCAGTTCCTCGAAACGATAGTAATGGGCCAGTTCGTGGTCGTCATCGTCGTAGATACCGCCGCCGTCGCCTTCGCCCTGTTCGATGATGAGCTCGAGCGCTTCCTGGGCACTTTTAAGATCGGTCACCGGAAACAGCTCGCCGCCGCCGGAGTAATAATATTCCGAGGTGATCTGGCGCGACCTGTCGCCGGTAAAGATGGTTGTGCCCGCCTCATTCGCTTCGGCTTCCAGGTATTTGATGCCTTCCGCGATGGCCGAGTAGAACTCGCCGATACTGTAGAAATGGAGGTCCTCATGTCTCGGATGGCTGGCGAGCGCGGTGATACCAGCGGGAGTTTTGCGGTGCATCAGGCCCTTGCCGACGAGATGTTCAGGACGCTGGGCCCGCCGCTCGATTTTCAGGAAAGTCGCCAGCGCCTCACGGCCGAATGCCTGGATGCTGACCTTGAAATCGGTCTCGCCGTCCGGCAGGGCGGCCGGATAGCTGGCTACGAAGTCCGGCCTGACAAGATCCGGCTTGCCGCCGATGGCATTGAGAATATTGGCCGCGATCGTCAGATGCAGCATTTCTTCCACGACGATTACGCGCAGAACCTGGGTTGCGTCCTGGTTGACGCCGGGCTTGATCGAGTAAAGCGCCGTCAGATACGGCGGAATCGTCGCATGTTCGAGCTGCATCGCCCGGTAGAGAAACTCTTTCAGCTCATCGAGCGTCTTGATACTATAGGAATCCATGCTCATGCTCCGTGAAAGATAAGTTGGGTGCACCGGCCTGCTTGCATCGAACCCATAGGTTCGTTCCGCGCCGGATACCGGTCTTCGTTCAATGCAGAGACGTCAGAATGTCGCGACCGCTTCGGAAGCACATGGCGGCCAGCGTCAAGGTGACATTGGCCGTGCCGATTGTCGGCATGCTGCCGCCGCCCACAAGATAGAGATTTTCGTGGTCCCAGCTGCGCTGGTTCTTGTCCACGACGGAATTGGTCTTCGTCGTTCCCATGATATGGGTGCCGGCCAGATGATTGCCGCCGCGGATCGCATAGCCATGTCCCTCATAGGCCACATAGCCGTAATCGCTGGGGTCGTAACGGGTATGGTCCTGCGCGCCGAGGCGAGTAAAGACAGTGCGCGCAAACTGGCGGCCATAGGCGGCACCCTTCATGGTATATTCCGGAACCGTGAAGGACAGGATGGGCCGCATGTTGCCCAGAGCATCGGTATATTGCGGATCCACCGTGATGCGGTTGCTTTCGACGGGCATGACCTCGATCATGAACGCCAGCAGCAACTGCCGCGAAACCTGGTCGACCATGCCGCGCCGAAGATCCGCGCCGTAGAGGTTGCGATCATCCACCAGTTCCAGAAGGTCGGAGGTCGGCGCACCCGTGGCCCAGCCCCAGCCGTCATTATGGATATCGATGGCGAAGGCGGCCTGCTTTTCCCGGAAATGGCCGTCCCGCAGGTCGACGATACCGCCCGTCGAACTGGTTCCCCGCATCGTGCCGCAGATCTCAGGCATCAGCGCCCAGTTCAGCAGGTAGGCGTGGTCCATCAGATTGCGTCCGACAAGACCGCTGGTGCTGCGCAGGCCGGAGGCCAGCATAAGACGCGCGGTTTCGATGGCGCCTGCCGCAAGCACGAAAACCTTGCCCTTGACGGTGATGGTCTCGTGAGCCGGTGAGGCCGGGTCCTTGTAAATCTTGACCTCGAGGGAGCGGACTTTCCCGCTATCCGGATCGATGTTGACCTTCGATGCGACCGCCTGCGGCAGCAGTTCGACAAGCCGCTCGCCGCCTTTCCCGTTTACCGCGAACGCCTTGGCAAGCGTTTTGCCGGAGTGGTAGCGCGCTTGCACGGGACAGAGCGGTACGCAGTTGGTGTTGCCCTGGCACCGGCCGCCCTCTTCGACCTGATGCGTATCAACGGCGCCGATTGGACGGTAGCCCTTCCCACCGTCATAGGCTGGGTTCGGTATGCCATTGCGCCCCTGCGGATAGGGCCTGACCTTCAGGGGATAGGTCTTGTCGTAAAGTTCGACACTGGTGCCTTCGATGCCCTTGTTGACCTGCTGATCCAGATAGGAAAGCGGCAGGCCGCGCATGGGAAAGACATAGTCGTCCGGGAAGGTCTGCCCGAGATATTGCTGATCTTCGACATTCGCCGATACGCCGATTTCCCGCTCGGCGAGGCGGTAATCCTCCTCGACTTCCTCAAAGCTCAGCGGCCAGTCCAGCCCGTGGCCGAAAAGCGTGCGCGTCTTGAAATCCGAGCGAAGCAGGCGGGGCGTTTTCGCCTCCCAGTGCATGGTCGTTCCGCCGAAAATACGGGTATATACCGTATCACTGACATAAGGGCCGGATTGAACGATGTAGTTCGAACTATCGGTTTCTCCCGCCTGCAGCTTGCGAAGCTGCGGGCTGCGGGGTATGGCCGCGTTCGCATTCAGCGGAAAGGGCGACTGGTTGTCCTTGGAGGCTGCCGAATAGAAAGTCGTCAGCAGATTGTCATAGCCTGCCAGAGTGACATTGGAACCCGTTCCGGCTTCAAGGATAAGGACACGTTTGCCCGCTTCCGCAGCCTGCTTGGCAATGATTGCTCCGGAAATGCCGCTGCCGACGATCACGATGTCGTAGTCGCCAGACTCTGCGACGGTCTTGGCGTCGGCTCTTATGGCCGATTCGAGGGGAAAAAGCACTTTGGTCCTCCATTAACCCCGGAAAGCCGATCAGGGCTTTGCGGATCATGCGTTCTGGACTCAATCGAGATCAGGCCCTACGGCCTTCAATCGTCATGATTTCGGGCCGCGAGAGTTTCGGGGCTTGGACTTGGCGGCCGGGGCGGCGGCGCGGGCTCTGACTGCCGAGAGGAAGGAGGCATAGCTCCAGGTCAGATTCCGGACGCTTTTCTCGTAGCCAACGGTTCCATCGAACTGTTCGCTCAGTTCATAGTGATCGCTGTGATAGACGATGGCGCGCAGCATGGCGTCAGAGGAAGCCCGCAAAGCAGCCGACGCGTCGGCAGCGCTGCTGGATGCGCCAAGTCCCAGTTCCGCGAAGAAGGGTTCGGAGAACTGATCGAGGGGGATGGCGCCGCTGGCATCGATGGCATTGGCAAGCCGATATTGAAACTCGGCGAAGTTGGCGGTGCACAGAGCCCAGGGATGCCCGCCGGCAACCGGAGCCGCCACATCGCCATCGTAATGGTCGCCTGGATAGCGCCCGAAGAGTGGTCCGAGCCCTTTGGCCGCGTCGGCGCCATTGACCGGGTAATAGTTCGAAGACGAAGGATCGGCCCACTGGCGCCGCAGGATGGCCGCCGTTGCCAGAAGCTTGGTATCGGTTGGCTCGATCCCGCCATAGCAGACCGAAGAGACGATATCGATGTTCGCGTCGTAACCGGCTTGCTCCTGGGCATCCAGAATGCTCACATAGAGCTGCCCGTTCCAGTGGGTTGCCAGCTGGCTTTCCAGCCAGGAGATGGCGTCGGCCACCCCGGCAGGCACCGTAATGCCGATCGTGTTTGTGGAAATTTCCCGGAAAAAGCGGAGCTGTACGGCTCTTGCGAAAAACGAATAGCCCTCATATTCCTCCCAGAGATTTGTGGTCTTGTTCTGGTAAACTTCGAGAAGATAAGCGAGGTTGGCCTGGACCAGTTGTTTGGCGATCGTCTGCGTGGCGCCATCCAGCTGATCGAACAGGGTCAGGATCGCAATCGACTGAATGGCCGGCCCGTCATTCTGCTCCGACCACGGACGAACCTCGCCGGTGATGGTGAAGCAGGCGTGGCCAAGTGTGACGGTGTCGGAATTCTTCGCATTCGCCTGGCAGAGCGCGGCGAAGTTCACGTAGTCGACCAGGCTCGGCAAAACTCCGCCCGGAATGGGTAACAAGCCGGCAAGCGCGATCTCGATGGCAGTAATGGCCCCGTCGCGGACCCAGTTGAAAACATAGTCCTGGTCGACACCCGGCGTGTTCGCTGGATAGGAGGGTGCGGCGATGACGCAGCCCGGGGCCGAAAAGACGCCGGGCGATGTGGGATCCTCGATGACATAGCCATCGCTGGTGATGTTGCGCATCATCAGAAGAGAAAAATAGCGCGACAATGCGACCAGATCCGTCTGCGCGAAGGCAGGCCTCGGTTTGACTGTAGGCGCATTGGCGCCGATATGGGCCGGGTTCGCACCCGTCATTGACTGACTCCAAAGCGCAACTGTCATTGACAGACTCCAAGATCGGTTGAGACTTGCCGGGACCAGATCGACAAAATATTCCGGACCGGATGAGCGAAATATTGCGGCCGAATGGGTGTCGAGAGTGAACACAAGGTCTCTGCGGAGGGCAGGGTGCTTGCCATCTGCCCTCGCTGCAATTGAACCTTTAACTAGAAAGATCGTCGATGATCCGCTGTTTATCAACCTGAAGATGTTGAGCTCAGGTCAAATAATCTTAGAGAATTGCGCCTGGCGTTACGGGTGCTCCGGCGGGATGGATTCAACCAGCCCGACGAGATTGGAGCGTGTTGCCGCAGACCGGTTGCGCAACGCCAGAACCATTTGCAATTCCGTGGCGGAGATCGCGCTGTTCCTATGCCAGTCCATCGTGCCGCGCCCGAGCAGCAGCCAATCGAGGGAGACATCCAGCAGATCGGCGAGCGCACAGGCGCTTTCCAGTGACGTATGTCCGCCATTCTGCCACCGTGAGACGGCGGCGACGGAGACGTCCAGTTCGGCCGCCAGGGCGTGAACTTTCCGGAACTTGCCCCGAGATATCGCCTCTCGAATACGTCTGCCGCGTGCCATGTCGTGGGTCATCAAGAATCCTCCCGTTGGTTGCATTAAAATTGGCAATGCCAAGAGCTTTCAATCGACGAACATCAGAAACTTCTTATGGAAGGGGAAGGCAAAGCCAAGCACCGGTCAACCTGGTGAAATATCCAGATTGCTCCGGCTCGGCTTCCTGTTGTGAAACGTCAGCACATCAGGAGGGACGGATATGTTGCGGATACTCACCAAAGACATGCTCGACACCGATCGACGTGCTTTCGATGAAATGTTTCGGGCTCGCGCCGCCGTTTTTCGCGATCGGCTGGGATGGCAGGTCGATGTCCGGGATCAATGGGAGAGGGACCGATACGACGAGGCCGAAGATCCCGTCTATCTCGTCACGCAACGGACTTCTGGCACGCTGACGGGTTCGCTGCGCCTACTGCCGACTACCGGAGCGACGATGCTCAAAAGCGAGTTCCGGCATTTCTTCGATCAGCCTATCGACGTCGATAGCCCGACGACCTGGGAATGTACCCGCTTTTGCCTTCATCCCCATGCCGGACCCATGGAGCAATCGCGCGCAGTCGCCACGGAGCTGCTCTCCGGGCTTTGCGATCTTGCCCTCGACACCGGTATCGAGAGCATTGTCGGCGTCTATGACGCCGCGATGGTTGCTGTGTACCGAAGGATCGGCTGGAGGCCGATGCCGCTTGCCCGATCCCGGCCCGAGATCGGCAAGCTGTATGTTGGCCTATGGGATGTGACGGCGGACAATTGTCGGACACTGCGGGCCAACCTGTACCGGCTTCTCGAGCAAGCCTCTCCCTATCCTGCCAGAGCCCCTGTCAATGGCGGCATGGGATAGGCTCAGCGCGGTCCCGCCGCCCAGCATAGGATGGATCTCGCGAGTTCTTTAACCTGTTCTTCATGTCGCGTCATGGTTGCTACAAAAAGCTGCTGTTCTCGGTAATCGGGAAATGTTACCGTCGCGAGCAGTTATGAAACCTCGCAACCACGAGTCCATCTCATGCTGAGCAGTTCTCGTTTTTTCTACTGTCTGGACCGGATCTCCGCGGCGCCGACATTGCAGGATCTGGAAACGACGCTGGACGAAGTCCGCCACATCTATGCGATATCGCATATGGTTCTGCATGTGACCCGCTACTCGGGGATGGCGGACAGCAATCCATTGCTGATGCTGACCTACCCGCCCGAGTGGGTGAAGCAATATCGTGACCGGGACTACTTCAGTATCGATCCCGTCGTGCGTCTCGGCCGGCGCGGCTTCCTGCCCGTGGAATGGTCCGCATCAAAATGGGATTCAGGCCGAGCCTATGGCTTCTTCAAGGAGGCGATGGCCTTCGGTGTCGGCCGGCAAGGCGTAACCCTGCCGGTGCGGGGACCTCAGGGGGAGCGATCGCTGTTTACCGTGACGTCCAATCACCCCGACGCCTATTGGCGGCAGTTCCGTATGGATTGCATGCGCGACCTCCAGTTTCTCGCCCATCATCTCCACGACAGGGCCATGGTGCTGGCGGGCATGAGGGAGATTGCGGATGTGCCGCATTTGTCGCGCCGCGAACTGCAATGTCTGGAGATGACGGCCAGCGGCTTTCTGGCAAAGCAGATTTCCGCCCGGTTGTGCATTTCGATCAGTGCGGTGCAGCTCTATCTCGCCTCGGCGCGCCGGAAGCTGACCGTTGCGACCACGAGCGAGGCGGTCGCCAAGGCAACGGCGCTGGAGTTGATCTAGGCTAGCGGATTGGCGGTTCAGCGCCTGCCCCGCGTGCGCGTCGCCAGAACATTGCGGATCGAGAAGCTGGAATGAATCCGGAGGACGCCGGGCAAGGTCGACAATATCTCCTTGTGAATCCGTTCGAACTCGCCCGCACTGGCAACCTCCACGCGCAGCAGGTAGTCAGATCCGCCCGTCATCAGAAAACATTCGCGGATTTCCGGATGCCGACGCACCGCCGCTTCGAAGCGATCGAGATGATCCTCCGTCTGCCGTTCGAGGGTGATGTTGATAATCACGGCGATCATTTCATCCGCATTGCCGGTATCCACCAGCGCCGTATAGCCGCGGATGATGCCTGATTTTTCCATGATCTTGATGCGCCTGAGGCAGGCCGACGCCGAAAGGCCGATCTCGGCGGCGAGTTTGGCGTTGCTCATACGCGCGTCAAGGCGCAACAGCCTGAGGATATTGCGGTCGACCGTGTCGAGGGCGGGCATGACGGTTTCCTTCAGATCTTGGCTGATTATGCGAATAATATGCAGTATGCGCAATAATAAGCGACAATATCATCGGCAATTTCGCTCATTATTTCATAAGCTCCTGATATCGAGATGGGGTGGACATGGATAGCGATATTTTGGTTTCCCGCAGACGCACCGCTACGATCACGCAGGGAGCCACGGGCTATCTGACGATCGATCTTGCCGCGCTCGGCCGCAATTATTCGAAGCTTGCATCGATGCTCGCGCCGGTCCGCGCGGGCGCCGTCGTCAAGGCAGACGCTTATGGTCTCGGCGCCGAGCGGGTCGCCCAAACGCTCTACGATCAGGGCTGCAGGCATTTCTTCGTCGCCCAGTTCGTCGAGGCCGTGAGGCTGCGGCCGGCTCTTGCTAAGGCTGCGCAGATATTCGTGCTGAACGGCTTGCAGCCCGGCAGCGAGCTCGCCTGCGCCGAAAGCGGCATCGTTCCGGTTCTCAATTCGCTCGCGCAGTGGCGGCAATGGTCGGCGACGGCGCGCCGGTTGAAGCGCAGCCTGCCGGCCGTTCTGCAGTTTGACACCGGCATGTCGCGGCTCGGTTTTCCCGAGGAAGAGAGAGCCGAATTGGCGGCAGCCATCCGCGACGGCGCCAATGTCGAAATCCTGTTCATCATGAGCCACCTGGCCTGCGCCGACGACCTGGAGAGCAGCCAGAACGGCGAACAGATTGCCGAGATGGCGCGCATTGCCGATGAATTTCCCGGTTTCGACATCTCCTTCGCCAATTCCGGCGGCGTCTTTCTCGGCGATGCCTATCATGGTGTGCTCGCCCGCCCGGGCATCGCCCTTTACGGCGGCGCACCGAATGCCGGCGGCAAGAGCCCGATGGAACCGGTCGTCAGGCTGGATGTCGCGGTCGTGCAGACGCGCACCGTACCTTCAGGCACCAAGATCGGCTATGGCGGCGCGTATGTGACGCGCAGCCAAACCCGCCTCGCCACCATTGCCGCCGGTTACGCCGACGGCCTGCCGCGCAGTCTCGGCGACCGCGGCGCCGTTTATCACAAGGGCATCCGTCTGCCGATCGTGGGGCGCGTGTCGATGGACAGCGCGACCGTCGACATCACTGCTTTGCCCGAAGGGGCGCTGAGCCTCGGGAGCCTCGTCGAAGTGCTTGGTCCCAACCAGACGCTCGAAGACGTGGCTGGCGATGCCGGAACGATATCTTACGAAATACTAACCGGTTTGGGCGATCGTTACGACAGGCACTATTGCTGAGAGCCCGCCGGCATTGTTCTTGAGGAAATCATGAAAGTCATTGTTCTGGGTGCCGGCATCGTCGGCGTCACATCCGCCTATCAGCTGGCCAAATCAGGTCATGAGGTCACCGTCGTCGACCGGCAATCGGGGCCGGCGCTGGAGACGAGCTTTGCCAATGCCGGCGAAGTCTCCTTCGGATATTGCTCGCCATGGGCGGCACCCGGCATTCCGATGAAGGCCATGAAATGGCTGTTCATGAAACATGCGCCGCTCATCCTGCGCCCGAAATTGGACATGGCCATGCTCTCCTGGATGGCGAGGATGCTGTCCAACTGCACCTCCGAGCGCTATGCAATCAACAAGAGCCGCATGCTGCGCCTTGCCGATTATAGCCGCATCGCGCTCGCCGAGCTTCGCGCCGAAACCGGCATCGCCTATGACGAACGCATGCTGGGAACCCTGCAGCTGTTCCGCACGCAGCAGCAGCTCGATGCCTCGGCGAAAGACGTCAAGGCGCTCGCCGCTGACGGCATTCCCTATGAGGTGCTGGACCGGGACGGCTGCATCCGGGTCGAACCGGCGCTGAAGCGCGTGCGCGACAAGATTGTCGGCGGCCTTCTGACGCCGAAAGACGAGACCGGTGACTGTTTCAAATTCACCAATGCGCTGGCCGTCAAAGCCGAAGCGCTCGGCGTCCGCTTCGCCTATGGGACGACGATCAAGGCGCTGGACGTCGAAGCAGGCCGCGTGCGCGGGGTCGTCACCGATCGCGATCTCGATCGCGAGCGCGAACGCATGGACGCGGATGCCGTGGTGGTTGCCCTCGGCAGCTATTCGCCGCTGCTGCTCAAGCCGTTCGGCATCGGCCTGCCGGTCTATCCGGTCAAGGGCTATTCGCTGACCATCCCGATCACCGATGCATCGCGTGCGCCGGAATCGACCGTCATGGACGAGACCTTCAAGATCGCCATCACTCGGCTCGGCGACCGCATCCGCGTCGGCGGCATGGCAGAGATATCAGGCTATACCAATGATCTCGGGCTCGCTCGCCGCAGCACGCTCGAACATTCCGTCACCGATCTCTTCCCCGGTGGCGATGTGTCCAAGGCCTCCTTCTGGTCCGGCCTGCGGCCGATGACACCGGATGGAACGCCGGTCATCGGCCCGACGAAGATCGGCGGCCTCTTCCTCAATACCGGTCACGGCACCCTTGGCTGGACCATGAGCACGGGGTCGGCAAGGCTCATCAGCGACCTCGTCAGCGCCCGTACCCCTGAGATCGATTCGCGGGATCTTGCGGTCAGCCGCTACGCGTGAAATCCCGGCGAAGTAGCGCAAAGAAAGAAGAGTATTATCCCAGAGAATAACTATACTCGTGGGAAATTATCGTGAGGTGGTGAATGTCCGTTGGTTCCGATGCGCCCCTCCCTTATCCGGCCGGGCAAAATTCGTCATTTTGGGAAACGGCATACAGCGGAACAGACCCGGATGCCCTCTCGGAGATATTGTCGACATCGGCCTCTCCGATCAAGGCTGCCGCGCAAGCCAATTCCTCCATCGCATATCGCTGCAATTTCGTCTCGGCGGGGGATCTGACCATAGCCGACTGCGCCTATGACGGCGCAATCTCGCTCAGGCGGGAGGCGCCGAGCAGCAAAGTAATCATATTCCTGCCGGTTGAGGGAAATGCAGTCTTCGATGCCGGACAGGAACCGATCCATTCCGTTCCGGGTCGCGGCGCCATCCTGGGAGCGGGTCGCGCCACCGGCGCCCGTCTGCTCGGCTCTCGCCGCCATCTCGGCTTATTCGTCGATCAGGCGAGGATCAACGGGCAACTCACGCATATGTTCGAGCGAACGATCACCGGTGATGCCGGTTTTCTTCCCCATTTCGACCTGACGGCTGGCCCGGGGCTGTTGTTGCGGCAACTCGTTGCGAACCTGTATCGTGGACTTGGCGGGGGCGGGCTGCTGCAGGAATCGCCGCTGGCCATCAGCGCGCTCTGCGACGCGGCGATCTTCCTGCTTCTCGAGACCTTTCCGCATCGCTATTCGAACGAGCTGGCGCTTCCTGCGCCTGCGCCGGCTCCGCGCCATGTGAAATGGGCCATCGATTTCATGCATGCGCACATCACGGAACCGATCTCGCTGAATGAGATCGCGATGGCAGCCAAGGTGAGCATTCGGACGTTGCAGCAGGGCTTCCGGCAGTTCAGGAACACCACTCCGATCGCCTATCTCCATGAAATCCGCATGGTCGCCGCCCGTCGAGACCTCGTCGAATCCGGTGCGAAACAGGCTGTCGCCGATGTCGCGCTCAGATGGGGATTTACCCATCTCGGGCGTTTTGCCGCCGAATACAAGAAGCGTTTCGGCGAGCTACCGTCGCAGACGCTGAAGCGCTGAACTCCGCCTCGGCGTCCAGACGGTTCCATCGGCGACGGACCGAGCGTCCGATCGCCGACGGCAAATGCTCTAGGCCGCGCGTTTCAGGGCCTCCCCAAGCGTCGAGACGAGCGTGTCGATCTGCTCCTTCTCGATGATCAGCGGTGGAGACAGAGCGATGATGTCGCCGGTCACGCGGATCAGCAGCCCCTTGTTGAAGCAGTCGACGAAGACGTCGTAGGCGCGCTTTCCGGCAGCACCGTCACGCGGCGCCAGTTCGATCGCGCCGACCAGGCCGAGATTGCGGATGTCAACGACGTGCGCGAGGCCCTTCAATGAGTGCAGGGCGTCCTGCCAATATTCGGCCAGGTCGGATGCACGCGTCAGCAGCCCTTCTTCCTCGTAGATTTCGAGGGTGGCGAGCCCTGCGGCGCAAGCGACCGGATGGCCGGAATAGGTGTAGCCGTGGAAGAGTTCGATCGCATTATCGGGTCCGACCATAAGTCCGTCATGGACCTTACGGCTGGCAAAGACGGCGCCCATGGGTACGGCGCCGTTGGTCAGGCCCTTCGCCGTGGTGACCAGATCGGGAACGACGCCGAAATAGTCGACCGCGAAAGGTGTGCCGAGACGACCGAAGCCGGTGATGACTTCGTCAAAAATCAGCAGGATGCCGTACTTGTCGGCGGTCGCGCGCAGCCTTTCCAGATATCCCTTCGGCGGCAGGACAACACCCGCCGATCCCGACATCGGCTCGACGATGACAGCGGCGATGGTTTCGGCGCCGTGCAGCTGCACCAGGCGTTCGAGATCGTCGGCCAGTTCGACGCCATGCGTGGGAAGCCCCTTTGAAAAGGCATTGCGCCCGATATCCAGCGTATGGCGCATGTGATCGGCCGGGATCTGCGGGAAGACCCGCCGATTGTTGACGAGGCCACCGACGGAAATGCCGCCGAAGCCGACGCCGTGATAGCCTTTTTCACGGCCGATGATCCGAGTGCGGGTGCCCTGGCCGATGGCGCGCTGGTAGGCGATGGCGATCTTCAGGGCCGTGTCGACCGATTCCGAGCCCGAGCCGGTGAAGAAGACCCTGTCGAGCTTGGCGTCAGCGCCGCCCGGTGCGTTCGCAGCGAGCTTGGCGGCGAAGTCGAAGGCGATCGGATGCCCCATCTGGAAGGTCGGCGCATAGTCGAGCGTGGCAAGCTGCCGCTCGACCGCCTGGGCGATCTTCCTGCGGCCGTGGCCGGCGTTGCAGCACCAGAGCCCGGCCGTGCCGTCCAGCACCCGGTTTCCATCGACGTCGGTGTAATACATCCCTTCGGCAGCGGCCAGCAGGCGCGGCGCGGCCTTGAATTGCCGGTTGGCGGTGAACGGCATCCAGAAATTTTCGAGTACGGGCGCATTCGTCTTGCTGATCTGGTCCATCCTGGCCTCCTTTGAAATCGCCTGGAGAATGGCAATTTCCATCTTTCAAACAAGTCCTTTTCTTTGGTGATGCAAGTTATTGAAATTGAACAATGAAGAAGATAGGTTTTGCGATATTCTGGACAAAGCAAACGGATCCATCATGTCAGTCGACATCGGCAGCCGCCTTCGCCACCTGCGCATCGCTCACAAGCTTTCCCAGCGTGAGCTCGCCAAACGCACCGGTGTACCGAACTCGACGATCTCACTGATCGAATCGAATGCCTCCAATCCTTCGGTCGGAGCTCTGAAGCGAATCCTCGATGGCATTCCGATCGGGCTGGCGGAATTCTTCGCCTTCGAACCGGAGCGTCCGAAAAAGGCCTTTTACGCCGCCGAAGAACTGGTGGAGATCGGCAAGGGTGCCATTTCCTACAAGCAAGTCGGCGAAACCCTGTTCGGGCGCAGCCTGCAGATGCTGAAGGAATGCTACCAGCCGGGTGCCGACACCGGAAAAATTCCCCTTGTTCACGAAGGGGAGGAGGGCGGAATCGTGCTCTCGGGAAGACTCGAGGTCACGGTCGACGACGAGCGGCGGATCCTTGGACCGGGAGACGCTTATTATTTCGAAAGCCGGCGCCCGCATCGGTTCCGCTGCGTCGGACCGGTGCCCTGCGACGTTATCAGCGCCTGCACGCCACCGACCTTTTAACGCAATTTCAGAATGCGTGCAGTGTTTTCGGAAGGATGATCCCGAAGGCGGATCGGTAAGGATCCGCCTTCGGCGGTTGATCTTGACTTAGTCGTTCGCCGATACCTTGACGCCGAGCACCGTAGGAATGGTGTTCGGCGCGCCCATGGCAGCACCGACAATCATCGGCACCGGAACCGGCTTTTCCGGGGCGGCGCTGATCGTCAGACTCTTCGGCCCGTCGAGATAGGTGTTGAGGGCCGCCGATATCTGGTTTTGCAGTTCCGGCATGTTGAGTTGCGCCATCATCATCGGAACCAGCGCCTTCAGCGATTGCGCCAGCTCGTCGCCCGTGACGCCCTGCTTCGCGCCGGCATAGTCGAGCGCTTTCTTGGTGATCGAGGCGTCGTCGAAGCGGATCGAGGCGCTGTTGAACGTCAGCTGCTGCATCAGCCCCATCATCGCAAGTCCGCCGGCTTGGTTGGCCTCTTCCTTGTTCGGATTGGCTTCGGCTGTCTTGACCGCCTCCTGCAGCGACTTGATGAAGCCGAGCGTATAACCGGAGAAGTCGACGGCGAAGTTCAGCCGGCCGACATTCTTGAAATCGAAAGCATATTCGTCGAGGACAACCTTGCCGCTTTCGACTTCCCAGCTTCCCTTCATCGTCATGGTGCCGTCGAGCGTCGTCAGTCCGAGCTTCTCGATGGCCTCCTTCGCAGCCGCGTCCTCGACCTGCGACAGGTCGGCCTTGAAGCCGGCGACGTTGGCGTCATAGGCAAAGCCGCCGTCCTGGCGCCCCATATTTGCCTCGACCCCTTCGATCGCAAGCACGTCCTTGCCCTTGATGTTGAGAGCGATCGGCCCGGTGCTGGCGGTTTCATAGAGGAGGATATCGTCCAGCGTCTCGCCGGTCGCATTGGCGGGAATCGTCAGGCCGGTGAACAGAATCTCCTTGGCGGAAAAGCGTCCTCCTTCCTGGCTGATATCAACATCCGGGAAGGAAAGGGTCTTGGCGTAATAGGCGCCGCCTTCTTTTTCCTCGACGCCCTCGAAGGTGAGGTCGCCGATCTTCAGCGTGTCGCCGGGCAGGTTCGCAAATCCCACCTGGACGCCTGTTGCCGTCACCGTGTCGCCGTCGACTTCGGCCTTCTCGAAGGTGATGACCGTGCCGCCGGCATTGGTCGCGGCGCTGAGCTTTTTCATCATATCGGCGCCGTCGAGGGCGAGCGCCGGGCCGGCCAGCGTCAGGAACGCGGTGCTTGCCATCATCAGGTGGAAATTGCGCATAGGCTTCATGGAGATGTCCTTGTGTGGAAAGTGGATGCGGGGAAATTCATGGAATATGCCCCGCCGCGCCTGCTCGCAGAGCGGCCGGGACGTCACGGTTCGTCAGATCAGCTAATTGGGGGTGATGCGATCGGGATCGGCCGGAACCGGCGGGCCGGAGAAATTCGGCCACCCCGCCGCCGGTGGGCGGGCGAGGAAATTTTCTCTAGCCAAAGTAGTCTTGTGACTCATGGGCAGAGCTAAATTGCATTTCCTGAAATTTTGCAACCGCGATTTTCGCCGGCCAAGCGGAATCCGTCACGCTTGCCGGCGATGCCGACGCATTCGAGGATCGTGGTGCGGCAAACACCCGCCTCCTCCTTGCAAAAATAGGTCCTGGCTTTTTGTTGCGAGCGGCTTCTGTTCAACGCATTGGCCGTGACCAAGACATGGGTGGCAAGCCGTTTGAATTGCCACGGCGGCGTACGTCGCTCCTTCTCGATCACCTCGACGTGGTAATAGGGATCGCCTTCCCTGGATCGGGAACCTTGTGGACGGTGGCCCAGCGGACGGTCCGCGGCGAGACGGAGAAAAAATGTCGGTTGGCCGCCCCACCGCTTCGTCGCGTGCCCAACTCGTCTGGCCCAAATTCGCGGCGACTGCTAAAACCACGGTCAGGGATTTTCGCTGGGGCGTATGCGCTTCAGCTGCTGCGCCCCTCGATGCGGGCAAGCACGCCGTCGAGCGCTGCGGTCAGCGCGGCAAGGCCGCCCTTCTTGTCAACGTGGGAGAGAACCTGCTCGTTCAATCCGCCCTTGGTGGCGAATTCGCGGCTTAGCGCGCTGAACGGCTCTGTGCCTGGGCTGTTGGCCTTCTGCGCCAGGCTTGCGAAAAGCGGCGCAATGTAGGCATTTGCTTTCGGCCTTTCGAGGCCGCTTTTTTCCAGCCAGACGGCTACGGTTTGCATGATGCCGAAATAGGTCGACATCACAGCGCTCGCCGCTGCGAGCAGATCGTATTCCTTTTTCGTCTGGCACTGGACGGCGGTTCCGAGCGTATCGAACAGCGCCGCGACGGCGGCATCCGGCGGGAGGATGGCGGTGACGCCTTGCCGCTGCGCGACGAAGGGCAGGGGGATGGCCTGGACGAGGTGCACGTCGGTGCCGATCCAATCGAGAAGCGCCTGGCGCTCGGTCGCGGCTACGAGGCTGACGACCACCTGGCCGGTTCTGAACGACAGCGCGCGCACGACCTCTTCGGCGATCTGCGGCCGGATCGCCAGGAAAACCATATCGCTGCGATCGACGACGCTTTGGTTATCCCCGGCAATCCTGACGGAGGCGAACTCCTCTGCCAAAGTCGCGGCAATGTGGGCGCTTCGTGGAGAAACGTGAACCTCGCTGGCATAGGCCGGTTCGGTCAGAAGTCCGCGCACCATCGCTTCGGTAATGGCGCCGGTGCCGACGAATCCAATGCTCTTGACGCTCATGTGATTACTCCGCTGCCCGCAACGGCCCCAGCGCGACATCCGTCGTGTAGTTCTCGCGCATGAAGTTGATGAAATTGTCCTGGAACTGGCGCGTATGGGCCTGAGCGAGTTCGTCGGCCCAGCTCGACATTCTCGTCCCTGATGGCGTCGAGCATCAGCGTGTGCTCGTCGGTCAGCAGATAGCCTTCGTGCGTCCGCTCCAGATATTCAAAATGCAGGTGCAGCATGCGCTGGCCCTGCGACAAAAGCTTCTCGTAGAATGAAGCCAGATACTGATTTTTTCCGGCATGGGCGATTGCCATGTGGAATTCCTTGTTGGCTTCCGACATGGCGAGATGATTGCCTGTCTTGACCGCAGCCTCAAACGACTTCAGCCGCTTGGCGATGATCTTCAGATCGGCTTCCGTCCTCAGTGCCGCGGCAAGCCGCGTATTCATCCGCTGCGCGATGTCGAGCGCCTCGACATATTTCGGAAAGGTTGCCACTTCGATCGGCGCGACGATCGTGCTGCGGTTGGAAAGCGTCACCACCAGCTCGTCGGCACCCAGTCGGATCAGCGCTTCGCGCACCGGCGAGCGCGACATGTCGAAACGTTCGGCCAGCGTCATCTCGTCGAGAAGCTGGCCGGGTGGCAGAGCGAGCGACAGAATCTCATTGCGCAGCGTTTCATAGACGCTTTTCCAGCCGGTCCCGCGGATGCGTTTCACTTCCGATTCTTCAGGCACCTAAGTACCTTTCTCCAGACGCCAGGCCCATTGGGCCAGAAAAACAGCGTGCCGGCAATGTAATTTTTGGGCTTGCCTTTGTCGACACGCTGTTGACACATCCTTTCCAGTCGACACGCAGCCGACAAGAAAACAACAGAAACGGCCAGAGCCGACGAGTGGAACCGCGCGCTTCGCACATTCCTCGTCAGCACGATCCGTTCGGTGAACGACCGGCTGGAACGATATATCCGGGTGCAATCGACCCTGTCGCACGGCAAGCAGACGGCGGACCGCGAACTTCGGCAAATCGTCGAAGCCTGCCTGGAGCGGGAGGAGGACAAGGCAGCAGAGCTGGTCTATGGTCACATCATGAGCGCGTGCCAATCGCTGCTCAAACATCTGCCCGGGAAGACGTCCGTTTAGCCGCCAGTCTCCGCAATCCTCGTGATGGCCTCAAGCACGGCGCGGGACATCTTCAGCCCTTCCGATGCAGGCCTCGGATATTCGATGCCGCTGACGCCGGGTACGAAGACGCCGTGGTCCTGCAGGCGGTCGGCCTGGCGGCGCGCGAGTTCGACAAGGCCGTCGCCGGCGCGTCCCGGCATCATCGCGACAATCGTCAGCCCGACAGCGGGGCTGGCGCTCCCCGATCTGAAAGACGGTGCATCCAATGACCAGGGGCCGCCGGATAGGCCGGCCGACAGCATTTCCACCATCAGCGCCACATTAGCGCCCTTGCGCCCGCCGAAGGGAAGGAGGGCTCCGCCGAGCGCCCTTGCGGCATCCAGAGTTTCCTGTCCCGCTTCATCGACAGCCCATCCCTCCGGGATGCTGCGTCCGTCCGCTGCGGCCGCGACGACGTTGACATAGGCGGTCGCGCTCGAAGCCTGGTCGATGAGGAGCGGGGGCGATCCGTCGCCAAGCGGAAAGCCGAAGGCCATCGGAATCGTACTGTAGACGGCGGGGCCGCCCGCTTTGGCGACCACCATGGCATTGGCGTTGGTTGCGGCGATGCCGACGATCCCTTCGCCCGCGAGACGGCGAACGTAATAGCCGAGTTCTCCTGTGGTATAGCTGTTCGTTTGCGTGAAGACCGCGACCCCGAGCGTACGCACCGCTTCGACCAGATCCTTGAAGGCAAGATCGAAACCGAGCTGCGCTATCCCCCGATCGGCGTCCGCGGCGAAGAAGGCGGGGTAAGGACGCTCACAGGTGGGAGCGGGGTCGCGATTGAGGCGGCCCTCGCGGAAGCTGTCGAGGTAATCGACGAAATGCGGAAACCCGACGGCCGGGGGTCCATAAAGCGCGGCGGACAAGGTGGCGTCCACGAGGGAACGGGCGGTGGCTTCGCTGGCGCCTGCCGCCCGGCAGGCGCGCATCATGTACAGACATGTCCATTTTCCTGCTGCTCAGTTGACAAGCCTATGTTTAAGGGGCGCGACGCATCGCCTTTGCGATGATCCCGCTTTCGTTTCGGATGTCATGCGTTTACAAGCGGAAGCTGTAAAGATTCGACCGAACGGAGGCATTGATCTTGCATATCGTGCGTCGCGCGCTGTTGGGGTCTCTATGGGCCCTGATCGGCTGGAAACCTTCTTTCGCTATCGACACCAGCCCAGAAACAATCACGCAGGAGGAGGCGTCGTCGGTGACACCCCGGCATGTCCTCTGTTTCCTCGGGCGGGATCGCGACCTCAGCCAATTGTCCGAAGCGGCGGCCAAAGCCATCCGTGATTTCGCCACCGGCTTCAGCGTCGATGAGGATTATTCGCAGACGGAGCCGGATGACCGCATGAATCGGTCATTCGATGTCTGCTGGGATCGGGTCGAACCCGATGCATGGAACGAGGCGGACGAGAAAGCCGTCGCCGATCATCAATCCGTCCTCTATGTCCTCGGGCCGAGCATGGCGCGAGCAGACACCGTCGAGGTGTCGATGACGGCCCTGCGCCTCGTCGAGCGGTTGATCGAGGCGGGAGCGGTTGCCGTCAAGGGCGAAAGCGCCGGTATCGCACATGGATTGGATCGATGGAGAAAGCTGGCCGGCCAAGGCGTCGAAGCGAAGAACGCCGGCGATCCGCTCGCCCAGCAGCGCGTGGGTCGTCTGGCCTTCGCAAAGCGGCCGCTCTCGGCGCGCGGTTATCTGGAAAGCGTCGGCTTCCATCTCGTGGGGCTGCCGGAGGTCTATGTTCCGGAGACGGCGGGCAGCCAAAGACAGGTCGTTGCCATCATCGATGCAGTTGCCGACGAGATCGGCAAGCAGGGTCTCGATCGGACGCTCAAGGCGCGGGGCGCAAGCCTCTCCTTCGATTCCGCCTATGACGTCGACGAGTTCAAGTTCAATCCCTACGGCATCGTCAAGGTCGCCGGGTGAGCCGGCTCGATCTTGGGGTAATTGGCCTGCGACAGGGCGAAGCGCTGGATCGACTCTGCAGCTACTCGCGCATACGCCTGTCATTCAATCGGTCTGCTGTTCCAACGTCTGGGCAAGCTCCTCATAGTGGCGCGCGGATCCCGCGTTCTTCTCGGCCGCATATTTGGCGCTGACGAGCCGCGCAGCCTTGGCCGCGATACGAAAGGCGTCTATCCTGTCCTGCGGATCGGGATCGGCTTGCCCGCCGATGTCGCCATCGCTGAAGCTGCCCGCCCTGTATCCATCGGCGAGATCGATGATCCCGATCTCGGGAATCCCGTCCTTCATCCTGCCGAAGAAGGCCGGTCCGGCCTTGTCGCCATCCCGGCGGCGCAGCATTCCTTCCCCCGACGCCTTGCCGTCGACGCAGGCGCCGATCCAGAAGGTTGGTCCGGCAGTCAGGGAAGCCGGCGCTACGAAGCTGCAATGGCTGCCCGGATCTTGCGACCATTCCCCGTCCTCGGGCGCCGCGCCGGCATGACGTGAATATAGAATGGTTGCGAGGACGAAGGGCGCAACAAGAGGCAAACGCCACACCCCGCTGAAAACTCTTCCTGCCGTCACTTTACGCCGCTCCCATTCACAATCATTCATTGCATTTGCCGTGAGAAGCCAATAGGCCAAGCCGGCGAGCAATGCATCATTGTCGACGGGACGGCAAGCGGTCGGGATCTCACAATCCGCCGGCCACGAACAAACAGTCTAGTTGTAACTGATCGTGTCGCTCACGCGCGGGCGAGTGAAGAAATGGTGGTCGAAGCTGTAGCCGTTCTGTCCGGTGAAGTTCGAGAAAAACGCCGACACCGGTGTCGTCAATGTGTATTGCACCCGCGTGAGCACCACCTGGACGCCGGTCTCCTGGATCTTCGCCGGTATGTCGATCGCGCTAGCCGTGCCGGAAGCAAGCGATGCGGTGTTGAACGCGGCGGACCAGTTGACGGTCGTCTTGCCGCTGTTGTCGACATCGTTGACCGTGACCGTGATTGTCAGCCCGGTGGTCTCATAGGGCTGCAGGATGAAGCTCGCGCCGGAAAGAAGCTTGGTGACGTCTGTCTTCGTCCAGGTGCTCTGCTGCGCGATCATGTCGCCTGTACTGGAAGCGATCTCGTCTATCTTGCGGCTGACGGTGAGGGCATGGCCGAGATCAACGGTGCCGAACAGCAGCATGACCAGGATCGGCAGCACCAGGGCGAATTCCACGCCGGAGGCGGCCGCGCGGTCGCGCCCAAATCGGCGGGCGGCGGATCGGGCGAGTCTCAGGAGGGCGAGGTTCCGTTTCATGATCATCTCAGAAGGGCTCATTGCGAAACAGAGCGGAGGACCCAAGGAGATAGCGGCCGTCCGAAAGCTTGGCGCTCGACAGGCTAAAGAAATTGACGGAGGCTGCCCACGGCAGAAACGCCTGCACCAGAATGTAATCGCTGCCCTTGCCGATATCATAAGTCTCGGTGACGGCGAGATTGCCGCTGTCGTCGATCGGATCGGCGCGAGTGGCGGACGACAGGTCGGAAAGCACGTTGACTTTGACGACGAGACCATTCGAGCAACTGAAGGACAGAAGCATGTCGTCGCAAATTTTGCTCTTGAAAGTGGCCAGTGTGATCTTCGATGACGCCACCTCGCCGGTACGGATCATCCGTGAGATTTTATGAACGGAAGCGTCCAGCGAGGAGTTGACGAAGAACATCAGCGACACTTCGATGACGCCGAAGATCATGATGAAGAGCGGCAGGGCCAGGATCGCAAATTCGATCGCAGCCACCCCCTTGCGATCGCCGAGCAGGCGGCGAAGCAGTGCAAAGCGGATTCTTGCGGTCATTGGGTCAGCCGGACGGAAGAGAGATATTGAGTGAAGAGCGCCGACAGGCCCGCTGTGATTTCCGTCGATGACGACGCCGATATGAACAGGCTCTTCGATGACGCACAGTCGCCAAGCGCGTAGGGGATATAATCGCGTCTCGTAATGCTGGTCGACACGCCACTGTCCATGGTGCCGCCCCAGGTGCTCGTCCAGTTGGCGCTTGCCATGGTCGAGCCGACGGTTGCATTGTAGCCCCAATCCGTCGTGATCGGCAGATATTCGGTGTAGAGCACGGCCATCGTGTTGGATTGATTTTTCAGATAGTCGCACCAAGCGGGGTTGAGCGGCGCTACCTTGTTCCAGTAGGCTCCATATTTCCTATCCTTCGTTACCTTGTCGGTCACCCATTCGCGTTGCGACTGGACACCGTCCGTCAATAGGAGAACCAGCTTGAGCGGCGAGCCCGAGGAGGTTCCGTCCCCTCCGGCGCCGACTTTCTGCTTGAGCGTCGCAAGTGAAACGTCGAAATAGGTGGCGGCCTTCGAGGTCGCGCTGGTGAGGCCGTAGCTGGCGTCGACGAGGCGGGTGCGCGCCGCATCCGTGCTCAGCGTCGGGGCGAGGACCTCCGAAAGCGTATCCCCCAGGCTGTATAGCCCGACCTTGATGCGTTCGTGATTCTCGTCGGATTCGTCGATCATGTCGAGCACTTCACGGACGGCGTCGCCGGCGACATCGGCGCGCAGCTTTATCTTCTTTTCCTTGCTGTAGTCATAATTGGTGGCGTATGTTTTCTTGCCGATGGTGTGTGAATCGCCTGTGTGGCAGGCGAACTGGCATTTGATGCCAGCATACATGGTCGACTGGCCGGACGTCGTTGCCGCCAGCAGCATCGACGGTGACGTGTCAATGACGATATAGACATTGAGATAGGACGTGGCTGGTCCCTTGACCGCGCTTGCCACGCTGACGGGAACGGTCTCGATGTTGGCGATCTTCATGAATGTCGTCGGAACAGTCCCGTTCGCCGTCGCCGTGATGTTGTGGTTCACGGTATCGATGTCGATATCGCCAAGCGTGTAGCTGTTGTCCACCTGCGCATGGAACCAGTCGGAGACCTTTTCCTTAAGAGCGTCGGTATCCTCGGTGTTGTTGATCTGCTTGACCGCGGCAATCAGGGCCGCGTCTAGATCGCTTTGCATCCTCTGCCGGACATTGTAGCTGCGGATATAGTCGAAGCTTGCGCCGACGGCGACGAGCATCGGCACGAGACTGAGGGCGACGACGATCGCGACGTTGCCGCCTCTGTCCCTTTCAAGACTACGGAGGGCGCCCGTAATTCGAGCAAGTGAGTATGAAAGAGCCGACTTCAAAAGACACCGTGACGCAAGACAAAAAATAGCAAAAGCAAGATGTATCTCGAAAACTTGAGGGTTTGTTAAATTCCCAATTTCCGGTAGAAGATGCACTGTCGGCACGCCGTTTGCTGCGCTTATTGGACATGGTTGCGAATTATGGATATTCGCTACGCTGTCGGCGCATGCGGAGGAGCCCCTCTCAGCGCTGCACCAGCAGGTCGTGCAGGCGTCTTTGAACCTCCTGCGAAGACATGTTCCTGTTATTGAAAAAGTCTCCCACCGCGGCAATCCCAGCCTTCCGACATCTGGGTCGGTACGGCCTGCGACTGGGCGCTGACTTCACCCTTCTTGGCCTTGATCATCTGCAATCCGAGCTTGCCGCAATGATCGAGCTCCGGACGAATCGACGTCGGTGCGGACCGGCGCCGCCCCGGTAGTTTTCGCGAGGCCGGCCGGCGCAGCAAGCATTCGGTTGCCGCAGAAGCCGGTTCCGGCTTGGCACAGAGATAACCTTGGGCGGTCTTGCATCCGGCGCTAAGCAGGAAAGCGCGCTGCACCTCGTCTTCAATGCCTTCGGCGACGCAGCGTTTGCCGAGTTGCGGGCGAGATCGATGACCGCCCTGATGATCTGCTCCGAGCGGACATCCTTGCCGATCTCGGCAACAAAGCTGCGGTCGATCTTGAGCTCGTCGAAAGGGAAATCGCGCAGATGCACGAGCGAGGGGAAGCCGCCGAAATCGTCGAGGGAGACCGAAACGCCATGCTCGCGGAACCGGGAGATGGTTTCGGCAATCTCGAGTCGCAGGCCGCAGGTGACCTGTCCGGCGCTGCAGACATTGATCAAATGCTTCAGGCACGCGCCCGAATTCGGAAGGTGTTGGATGAACTCGATAGATTGAACGGCGAGCTAAGCCATCTGATCATTGAAGGTTGATAGCGGGCGGCGGAATTCACCGGTCCCGCCGCTTGCCTCATGCACGGAAGAACCTCGCCGTCGGCGCGGGCAAGGTCGAGGCGATCAGCGCCGCCGTCTGGAATGCTTGATGATTTCGAGAAGGCATACGGCCTGCCTGCCTCGCGTTGCAGCGTCGAAGCAAGCGCGTGCTGATGCCGGATCTCACGATGTCTGGCGAAGGGCTGCGATGACGCGATCGCCCATGGAGGCGCAACGAGCGCCGTCGAAGGGAAACAGCGCAGAGAATGCGCCGGAGAGCTGTTTCTCGATCGACTGGCGCATCAGCTTGCGCGCCCGATGCAGCCGGGTCTTGGCGGTTTCAGGCTTGATGCCGAGATAGGATGCGGCCTCCTCGGTGCTCATGCCCTCGACCTCGCGCAGCACGAAGATGGCGCGAAATTCGTCCGGAAGGTCGTCGACGGCCTGTTCGAGAAGATGCCGCGCCTGGCTTCGCGACAGCTCGCTTTCCGGGTCGGTCGCGGAGAGCGAGGAGGGGAACTGGAGGACTTCGCCGCCCCGCGATGTCGTCTGCATGTCGATTTCCTCAAGCCCGGTGGTATTCTTTCGTGCGCGCACGCGGCCCAGCGCCTCGTTAAGCGTTATCCGGGTCAGCCATGTCGAAAGCTCGGCCTCGCCCCGGAATGTCGCCAGGTTGGTGAAGGCCTTGACATAGGCGGCTTGCACGACGTCTTCCGCTTCCCAATCGTTGCGGATGATGGCGCGCGCGGTGCGGAACAGGCGCTGATTGTGACGCTGGACAATGGCGCGGATGGCGGGCTCGTCACCCTGCTTTGCAAGGGACACGAGCTCGGCATCGGGGAGCGCTGATATATTCTGCCGGCGTTGCGCGACCGGAACCGCAATGGCTGTCATGCAAATCTCCGCATTGCTTTGGATCGGAGCCCGACCTTACGGCCGGACGTCCAGTTTGCCCGTCATGGCGGGATGAAAGCGGCAGTAGAAATCGACCGCTCCCGCCCGGCCGACCGTCATCCGCGCCTCCGATTTCGGCGGCAGATCGACATCGAAGCTCTTGTCGCGAGCCGTCGCCGTATGCCGGAATATATCATCGTTTCGCCAGACGATCACATCGCCGACATGCAGCTCGGCAGGCGGCGCACCGAATTTCATGCCTGCGATGGTGACCTGATATTCCGCCGCTGAGGCGACTCCGCTGCTTGTCCAGAGCAGCGCCAACAACAGCGGCGCCAATTTCATCAGCGATCCCATCGCGACCCTACTTGATCATCGAAGCGAGATGCTCGGCATGCGTCTGGTGTTGCTTGAACAGGGTTAGGCCCGTTTCCAGCAGCGATTTCAGTTCCTTGTTCTGAGCCGAAGGGATCAGCACCTTGGCAAGGGCATCGTTGACCGACTTGTGATAAGCGACTTCGTTTTCGACATAGGCCTTGTCGAAGGCTGCACCGTCGAGGGCGTCAAGCGTCTTCAGTTCCTTGCTCGCCTGGGTCGAGAGCGACTGGCTGATCTTGTTGTCCTCAGGCGTCACCTTCAGCTTCTTCACGAGGGCGAGCGCCTGGTCGTTGACGGCCTTGTGGTCGCGCTCCATGGTTTTGGCGAATTCGATGACCTCGGCATTTTTGCTCTTCTTCAACGCCTGCTCGGCGGCGGTGACATCGATCTGCCCCGCCGTATAGGCGATGTGGGCGATCTGAGGGTCGGTCGGCTTGGCGTCGGCGGCGATCGAGGCCGTGCCGAGCAATGCCGCGATGAAGGTTGCGCCGAGAATTCGCTTGAACATGATCTGTCTCCTATGTCGGATGAATGCGAGCATTGGATGCAGATCGATCGAAAAGGTTCCCGGATATTTTCGCAGAGGGAAATGGTTGCCTGTCGTGGGTTCAGTCTTCGCCGATGAAACGCTGAAGCACGATGGCATGATTGTGGGCCTGGTCTTTCGCCGCATAGAGAAGCGTGGCATCCGACTGCCCGATCCGGCGTTCGAGTTCCTCGACAACAGATGAATTCTCTTTGAGCTCGTCGCGGTAGCGGCGCTGGAACTCGCTCCATTTGGCGGGGTCGTGGCCGAACCATCGGCGCAGCGCCGGACTCGGCGCGATGTCCTTCAACCAGACATCGACGGCCGCCTCCTGCTTCTTCAAGCCGCGCGGCCACAGCCTGTCGACCAGAATACGCGTGCCGTCCTTGTCTTCTTTCGGCTCGTAGATTCGTTTGATGTGCAAGGCCATTTGCTCACCCGCTATGAAGGTAATTCAGAACGAATACGCCGATGCAGGATTTGGTTCCACTCACGGTTTATGGTTGCCACTTAGTCACACTGGACTGCCTCTGAGCTGTCATAATTGATTTTTCGCGTGCAACTGCGTCAACCGCTGCCGTTTCCAGATACGTTTAGGTCAGCGCCCCCTATGACTCACCGACAGGCGCATCACCTCGCATTAGGCCAAGCGATTTCAGGTCCTCCCACAGCTCGTGAGGGATATGTGTGTTCCGCCCGCGTTCGTTTGACGCCACTTGATCGATCGACTGGCCACCCGGGATGATAGAAACGACAGCCGGATGGAAGAGCGGAAAGTTGAGAGCCGCGTCTGAGAGGGCGACATTGTATTTCAGACAGACGTGCTCGATGCGCCCGACTTTATCGAGGATGTGTGACGGGGCGTCAGAGTAGTTATACTGCGCGCCAGCAACCGGGCCTGTCGCGAGTATGCCGGAATTATAGGGCCCGCCGAGCACGATGCCGATATTGCGGGCGACGCACAGGGGGAGAAAGGATTCCAACGCCTCCTGCTCGAGCAAAGTATATCGTCCAGCAAGAAGAAACAGATCGAAGTCGCCACGCTCGGCAAGCGTCTGGCACATCTCCCACTCGTTTATCCCGCCACCAATGGCTTTCACCACTCCCTGGTCGCGTAGTGAGGTCATCGCCTGATACCCACCGCTCATGAATTGCTCGACATAATGGTCACAGGCCGCCGGGGTGCCGTGATTGAAGACATCCAGATCGTGCACGAACAGGATATCGAAGCTGTCGAGCCCGGTGCGCTCGAAAGAGGCTTCGAAAGATCGCATGATGCCATCGTAGCTATAGTCAAAAACCTCTCGGCGATTGGGAGTATCGAAGAATTTGCCGATGCCGGTCCGCTGTTCGGGTCGGCAGACCTTGAGGAGCCGGCCGACTTTTGTCGACACGACGAAGTCTTTACGCTGTTTCGTTGCGAGGAAGCGGCCAACCCGCCTCTCTGCCAAGCCAAGTCCATAGAGCGGCGCGGTGTCGAAGTAGCGGATGCCGTATTGCCAGGCTGCATCCAATACCGCTGCCGCCTCCTCATCGGTTATCGCCTGATAAAGATTGCCGAGCGGCGCGGTGCCGAACCCCAATTCCGTAAAGGTAAGCCCGCCGTCTCCCCTGCGATCCCAATGTCGCGTCTTCATGTCAAGTACCCGCATCCCATTCGTTTACCGTTCGTGCCCGACACTGCATTCTAACCCATAACGCTTCTGGGTGGAATCGACGCTAAAATGACAAACCTTGGTCTGCGATGGCGTCTGCGATGGCCCGGGCAAGGGTGCCAACCCAGCGAGCATCCGTAGACGAGCGCGATATCCGGTGCATTAGCCGGTGAATGGCGCATCTAGCTGCCCGATTTAACGAAGCCCAAACCACTCTGTCGTATGACAGGGTTGTTACATGGTTTGGAAGGTGGATCCAACGCAGTGAATGGCATCTGGACGCAATTCGGCGGCAACCTTTCCTTCGTATCCCTGGCAATGTCGCTCTGGGCGCTCTTTTCGATTCAGTTTCAGCGCCGGTCCTTCATGCAGGAGAGGATCGCCTTCGGAATCATAGCCGGCGGCGCCTCCATCGGATCTATATTGCTGGCTGTTGAGTTTCATCCGGGCATCTATATCGATCTGCGATTTTCGCCGATTGCATTGGCCGGCATGTTCGGTGGGCCGATCGCTGCGGCTGTTGCGGCATCGCTGGCGATGGCCTTTCGCTTTGCCGTCGGCGGCACGGCGATGCTCGATGGGATCGTCACGATGGCTGCTGCCGCCGGCATCGGCGTGGCCGGTCATTTCTGGACCCGCAAGAGATCTCCGGTGCTCATGGACGTTGCGTTGCTGAGCCTCGCCCTTGGCGGCGCGCTGGTCGCATCGATGGCTCTGCTTCCCACTCTGGTGACGGCTCATGTGCTGGCCGGCGTCGGTTTTCCCCTGGCGGCTTTGAATTGTCTGGCGACCGTGCTGGGCGGCTTCGTGCTCTTGAAAACGCAGCAATGGGAGCTGGAACGCAGCATTTTGGTGACGGCATTTTCGCAGTCGCCCGACTATCTCTATGTGAAGGACCGAAACAGCCGGTTCATCACCGTCAATGAAAACATGACGCGCCTCTTCCGTTTCAGAACGACGGCGGAGATGACCGGATTGTCGGATTTCAATCTGATGTCGCAGCCGCTCGCTGAAGAATTGTATCATCTTGAGCAGCAGGTGATGGAGACAGGGACGCCGCTGATCGACTCCAACGAGCGGATCGAAGGCCGCTTCCTGCTCGCTTCCAAGGTGCCACTCAGGGACAAGCAGGGACGGATCATCGGTCTTGCGGGCGTGACGCGCGATGTGACCGAGCGCACAGCACTGGAGCGGGAGCTGCGCGAAAGCAAGAACCTGCTGTCGCATGCGATGGCGAACATGTCCGATGGCATCGCCATGTACAACAGCAAAGGCTTTCTTGTCTTTTGCAACGAACAGTACCGCAACGCCTTTCCGCTCTCCGGAGATGCCCGCGTTGTCGGCGCGCATATCAGCGACATCCTGCGCCGCGTCGTCGAAACCGGCGAGCGGCCTGCTATCGCAGAGGGTAATCTGGAAGAGTGGATCAAGACCGCCAGCGCGACCCTGCACAGCAATAAGGATGAGGAGATTCAGCTTCACAACGGTGATTGGCGCAGCATCCGCACACGGATTGCCGGAGACGGCACGGCGATGGCCGTCGTCTCGGACATCACAGCGACGAAACAGGCGGAAATCGCGCTCAGGCTGTCGGCGGAGCAATTGAAGAATCTTGCCGAGACCGACGGGCTCACCGGCATTGTCAATCGCCGCGCTTTCGACGAGGCCTTCGCACGTGAGACGGCGGGCAGCGCCAGGAAAAATACGCCTTTCAGCCTGCTGATGGTCGATATCGACCGCTTCAAAGCCTATAACGATACCTATGGCCATCCCGCCGGCGACCAATGCCTGCGCGTCGTCAGCAAGTGTCTGCGCCAGTCCGTCAGTCGGCCGGCAGACATCGTCGCGCGCTACGGCGGAGAGGAATTCGCCGTATTTCTTCCCGACACCAGCGCCAAGGGGGCGATGATTGTTGCCGAACAATTCGCGCGTCGCCTGGCCCAGGAGAATATCATTCATTCCGGCAGTGAGTTCGGCCGGGTCACCGCCAGCATCGGCATATCCTGCGCCACAGGCGCGACCCTGCGGACCAGCCCGAACCGGCTATTGGCAGAGGCCGACGCCGCGCTCTATGAGGCCAAGACGCAAGGTCGCAACCGTATTCTGGCGCATTCCCGCGAGAACGGGCATGCCCTGAAGGAAACCGGTTAGAAGCTACGCGCTTCAGCTCTCTCGATAGGTTTCTTCTATCGAGTCATCATTCGTACGCCCTTGATGTTTAGCGCCCTTCGTCAATACAGGGCGCATGGACACAAAATTCATTGGGAAGAAATCGGCGGCAGCCGGCGGCTGGGGCGCTCTGAAAAGCTGCGGCAAACAATTGCTGCAAAGCGGCATGCCGGTCTCGGGGGCGCGGACGATGCTGAAGGCGAACCAGCCGGACGGCTTCGATTGCCCGGGCTGCGCCTGGGGCGATCCGGAACACGGCTCGTCGTTCGAATTTTGTGAAAACGGCGTGAAGGCCGTCGCCTGGGAGGCGACGGAAAAGCGGGCGACCCCCGCCTTCTTCGCGGCGAATACGGTCTCTGAGCTTCGCCGGCTGTCGGATTACGAACTGGAACTCAACGGCCGCCTCACGCATCCGATGCGTTACGATGCTGCGAGCGACCGTTATCTGCCGGTGGCGTGGGAGGATGCTTTTGCCGAGATCGGCAGCATTCTGAAGGGCCTCGAGAATCCCAATCGGGCGGAGTTCTATACGTCCGGCCGCGCCAGTAACGAGGCTGCCTTCCTCTATCAGCTGTTCGTGCGCATCTTTGGCACCAACAATTTTCCCGATTGTTCCAACATGTGTCACGAGGCAAGTGGAATCGCGCTGAACCAGGCGATCGGCGTCGGCAAGGGCACCGTGCTTCTGGAGGACTTCGAGGAGGCCGATGCGATCTTTGTGATCGGCCAGAATCCCGGCACCAATCATCCCCGAATGCTCGGCGACCTGCGCCGGGCGGCGATGCGCGGCGCGCGGATCGTCGTTTTCAATCCGATCCGCGAGCGCGGGCTGGAGCGTTTCTCCGATCCGCAGGACAAGATCGAGATGCTGCGCGGCGGCGCGACCGATATCGCCGGCCTCTATCTGCAACCGCAGCTCGGCGGCGATATGGCCGCTGTGCGTGGAATGGCAAAAGCGGTGCTGGCCGCGGAAGCCGCTGCGGTTGCCGCCGGTCTGCCACCGGTTCTCGATCATGCATTCTTGGCCGAACATTGCGCCGGGTTTGCGCAATACCGGGCATTAGTCGAGGCGACGGCCTGGGCTGATATCGAAGACCAATCAGGACTGAGCCGACAGGAGGTCGAACAGGCGGCCGATGCCTATATCAGGGCCGAACGGGTCATCTGTACCTGGGCAATGGGAGTGACCCAGCACCTGCATTCGGTGGCGACGATCCGGGAGATCGCCAACTTCATGTTCCTGCGCGGCAATATTGGCAAGCCTGGCGCCGGTCTTTGCCCGGTTCGCGGCCATTCCAACGTCCAGGGTGACCGAACCGTCGGCATCAATGAAAGGCCTGCGGACGGTTTCCTCGATGCGCTGGAGAAGCATTTCGGCTTCTCCGTGCCTCGTGACCATGGCCACAATGTTCTTGCCGCGATCGGGGCGATGCTTGACGGCTCGGCCGAGGCCTTCATCGGGCTTGGCGGCAATTTTGCCCGTGCGACGCCCGACAGCGCACTGGTCGAAAAAGCGCTTCGCCAGCTGAAGCTGACGGTGCACATCGCCACCAAACCCAATCATTCACATCTGATGCCCGGCGAGGCGTCCTTCATTCTGCCCTGCCTCGGGCGTACCGAGATGGATCTGAACGCTGCCGGCAACTCTCAACTCGTCAGTGTCGAAGATTCGATGAGCATGGTGCATGGATCAGCCGGCATCAACCGTCCGGCCTCGCCGCATCTCCTCTCTGAGGTCGCCATCATTGCCGGCATTGCGCAGGCAACGGTCGGCTCCTCCGTGGCCGACTGGGCAGAACTGGCCGACGACTACGACCGCATCCGCGATCATATCGAGGCGACCATTCCCGGCTTTGAAAACTACAATGCCCGCCTGCGCAAGCCGCGCGGTTTCCATCTGCGCAACCCGGCCGCCCATCGGGAGTGGCAGACGCCGGCAGGCAGGGCATCATTCTCTTGCCAGCCGCTTCCTGCGGAGACCGTGCACCAGCGTACGCGAAGGGGCGAGGGGCGTTTCGCTCTGCAGACGTTCCGGTCGCATGACCAATACAATACGACGGTCTATGGTCTCGATGACCGATATCGCGGTGTCTACGGAGAGCGGCAGGTCATCTTCATTCATCCGGCGGATCTGAAGGCGATGAATGCCGAGGCCGGTGACCGTGTCGACGTGATCGGCGATCACGATGACGGCATCGAGCGTATCGCGCGGGATTTCCGCTTCGTGCCCTATGATATTCCGCAGGGCAGCATTGCTGGCTATTACCCGGAACTGAACGTGCTCGTGCCGCTTGGCAGCGCCGGCGAGGAAAGCGATACGCCGACCTCGAAATCGATCATGGTTTCGTTGCGCAAGCGAGACGCCGCGTGAGCAACGAGGCTATCGGCGCAGACCGGTTTCTTGCCCTTGTCGCTGCGGCGCAGGATAGGGGCATCGGATTGACCTCGATACAGGCTGGTCTGCTCGTCGCCGCCGAGCTCGGGATCGCGTCCGACAGCCGCTCCTTTGCGCGCATGCTGGGGATCGCGCATGCCCTTGTGTTGCGGGATCTCGGCGCGCTGGCGGAGCGTGGTGATATGCTTGAGATCGTCAAGCGGGATCCGAGGACGATGCGAGTGCACTACAGGTTGGCCGTGCCTTAAAAGACAGAGGGCGCAAAGAGCGAAGCTGAAAGATCGCGGTGCGCTTCAGATGCAAGTTACCGGCGGCCCATGCGCTTTCTCGTATCGGAGGGGTATTCGCCATATGTCGCCTTGTAGACCGCGGAAAAGCGGCCGAAATGAAAGAATCCCCATTTGAGACAGATGGCCTTCATCGTCTCCCTGCACTCGGGATCGAGCAGATCCCGGCGCGCTGCGCGCAGACGAAGCGTCAGCAGGTAAGCGGCGGGGGACGTTCCCTTGAATGCGCGGAAACCGGTTTCGAGCGCTCTGCTGGAGACGCCGGCCGCTTCCGCCACCTTCGGCATGGTGATCGGCTGATCGATATTGGCCTGCATGAACTCGATCGCCCTGCGTACATGCTTCGGAGCAATCAGAGCGGTTCCCTTTTCAAGGAAATGCGACAGGCGGTGCGGCACCATGCGCACGACGAGATCGGCGAGCGCCTGCGTCATGTGCGCCATGGCGATCGGCGACTGCAGCAGCGGGCCGTTGTCGCGCATCCCTGATATGATCGTTTCGGTAAGGTTGCCGATCGTCCGGCCGGCCGGCGTCGACAGATCCAGTTCGGGCAGAAGGTCGAGCGAGCCGCTGAACGGCATTTCGAACGTCTGGCCGATCGTCTGGAGGATGACGGGCCAGTTGATCAGCAACTCGTCGATGACATTGCCTTGCCCGTGCATGAGAACGCTGTCGGGTTCGAAATTATTGTAGAGAAGCAGTTTGCCTTGCCCGGCCTCGGCCTTGCGCGCCCCATAGGTAACTCCCATGCCGCCGCGGCGCGGCACCACGAGCGACAGATACTCTGCCGTGTTGACGGTCGGCTCGACGTTGAATTGGAACTCCGCCTCGTGATAGCCCGTCAGCAGAACGGCGGTCTCGGCCACCGAAAAATCCAATCCCCAGTGGAAGTCCTTGGCGCGGCCGACAGGCTCGGCATCAAACGCGCCGAAAGCGCCGCCGAGGGTTTCCACCATATTGTCGAAAGACGAACCGTGGAATCGGAAGGAGAATGGCTGAGCGCTGTTTTCCGTCATACTTTCCCCCTTTATTTGATCTGCCGCCGGACACGGCGGGATGCCTCGGCCGCATCGTCGGCGTGGGCGTCGCCGAGCTCATCTTTCTCCTCGCGCCTTTCAGGATCCGATGCAGGGCATCATGGACGAGGCGTGGCCGTATATTAGCGAATAAGAGGCGAAAGCGCAGTAAGGCGGCAGCGAAGCGGGCAGATTTCAAGGTGATGCGGGCGTCGGTACCGCTGGATAACGCAAGCCGGTGCGGGCCGAGCCTGAGCATGGCCGGCGTCCGAAATACAAACCTTTTAAATGCCTTATCTAAAAATCCCATCTGGCGGATCTTCCTAGCCGGTCGGCAGGAACTGACAGAAGCGGCAGCACTTGGCAAGGTCGCGGGGCTGCTGCTTTGATGGTAGTCCGGTGATGAAACGTTTAGCCATCCTGCGCAGATGGCGCGTTGGGGTGCGCCATCCGAAAGTCGCCTGCCGAAGGTTCTAAAGTGGACCGCTCGAGATAGCCTTCGGCAGGCTGACAGGCAGTTGGCATACGCACGGGATGGGGTGCGTATGGATGTAATCCCCTTCCACCATTTTGGGGGTGATCGATGGAGGGGAGCTTCCGGACCGTAAGCCATCATGGCTCCGGTCGGATCTACTTTAGTGTTCCGTAGCGATGGAGCAATTGTCGGGCACCGATATTGTCGGCCAATCGGCTTTTCGTGACGCAGTCTGGACTGGTCCTGCGCAAAACGTATAGGCTTGGCGCTGTCTGCCCCTTCTTTTCAAGGCACGGGATCAAAGCTTCAAATCCGACTCACCGGCCAGAAATGAGGGACCACGCTGCAGTCGCCGGGACGAAAATTCCGCGGGTCAGTATGGCGGGATGAACCTGCATCGGCTCAACCACGATCATCCCGGCGCCGTCGATGGCGCGCCGGCGTGACGTGCTGGTCACGCGGCACGCCGTTCTCGGCCGTGTTTGCGGGATGCGCGCCGAAGACGATCCTGTTGCCCAAGCTGCGCCCGCGCAAACTGACGGGCGAAAACAGACGCGGAAAAAGCTTCGACATGGTGGTCCCTCAGGCAGCCGGCTTGCCCGTTGCAGTGCGTGTGACGCGCCGAACGTCAATGTCGCCGGGCAACCGAGAGGCGTACCTGGAGCTTCAGAGCGCCACTGAAAGGGCACTGTCGCGCTGGGGAGCCACCTCCTGCGAATTCACCATTGCGCCTGCGAGCTGGCGGAAGGTGACGAGGCCCAAGGTTTCTCCCGACGGGGAAACCACCCTGGCATTGTCGTCCGGCGTCGAGGCCAGCATCCGGACGGCCTCTTCGACCGTCGTGCCGGCTGCGATCGTCGGCCCGTTTGCCGCCGCGGCGGAATGGAGCGGCGTCATGACGGCTTCGACATGGACGACCCGGCCGCGGTTGACCTCCTTGACGAAGTTGGCGATGTAGTCGTCCGCAGGGCGCAGCACGATATCTTGGCTGGTGCCCTGCTGGATGACCTCGCCGTCGCGCAGGATCGCGATCTGATCGCCCAGCCGCAAAGCCTCGTCGAGATCGTGGGTGATGAAGACGATGGTCTTCTTGATCTCCTTCTGAATGTCGAGAAGGACCGTCTGCATGTCGGTGCGGATCAAAGGGTCGAGGGCCGAATAGGCCTCGTCCATCAGAAGCACCGGTGCGTCGTTGGAGAGCGCCCGCGCCAGACCGACGCGCTGCTGCATGCCGCCGGAAAGCTGATTGGGGTATTTCTGCTCGAAGCCCTTCAGCCCGACGCGCTCGATCCAGCGCATAGCGACGTCGACGGCTTTTGCGCGCTCCATGCCCTGCACTTCGAGACCGAACATGGTGTTGTCGAGAACGTTGCGGTGCGGCAGAAGCGCGAACTTCTGGAAGACCATAGCCGTCTGCTGCCGGCGGAACGTCCGCAATTCTGTTTCGTTCATCTTAACGACATCGACGCCGTCGACGAGCACCTCGCCGGCAGTTGGGTCGATCAGCCGGTTGATATGGCGGATCAGCGTCGACTTGCCCGATCCCGAAAGGCCCATGACGACCTGGATGCAGCCGGAGGGCATCTCGAGATTGATATCCCGGAGGCCGAGCACGTGACCGTACTTCTGGTTGAGCTCGGTCTTCGTCAGACCCTTCTGAACCGCATTGACATGGGCGGCGGGGTTGGGCCCAAAGATCTTGTAGAGGTTGCGGATCTTGATACCGCCGAAATGATTCTCAGCCATGGACAGTCTCCCGATGCTTCTGGAGCCTTTTGCCATATGCCTGGCTGACCCGGTCGAAGATGATGGCGATGCCGACAATGGCAAGGCCGTTGAAAATGCCCAGCGTGAAGTACTGGTTGGCGATTGCCTTGAGTACCGGCTGGCCGAGGCCCTGGACGCCGATCATGGAAGCGATGACCACCATGGCGAGCGCCATCATGATCGTCTGGTTGATGCCGGCCATGATGGTGGGGAGCGCCAGTGGCAGCTGCACCTTGAAAAGCTTCTGCGCTCTGGAGGTGCCGAAGGCATCTGCGGCCTCGAGCACGTCCTTGTCGACGAGCCGGATGCCGAGATCGGTGAGCCGGATCATCGGCGGGATCGCGTAGATGACGACGGCGATCAGACCGGGCACCTTGCCGATGCCGAGCAGCATGACGACGGGGATGAGATAGACGAAGCTCGGCATCGTCTGCATCACGTCGAGGATCGGATTGACGATGCGCTGCAGCCGGTCGGAGCGCGCCATCAGGATCCCGATCGGAATGCCGATAGCGATGGAAAGCACCGTGCAGACGAAGATCATCGAGACCGTCCGCATCGTGTCGTCCCACATGTCGAAATAGCCGATCAGCATCAGGGTCACCAGACAGCCGGCAACGATCTTCAAGCTGCGGCTCGCAAACCAGGCAATGACCAGGATGATCAGGGTAATGATCGGCCACGGCGTTTGCGTCATGAATCGCTCGGCAGCGATGAGGAAGTGCTGCAGCGGGACGAAGAGGCTTTCGATGCCGTCGCCATAGCTGCGCGTAAATCCGCGAAAGCCGTCATCGATCGCTTTCTTCAGGTTGCGAAGCGCGTCGTCGTTCATGTGCGGGAATTTATAAAACCATTCCATCTCGGTTCCCCTTTCGTCAAACAGCCGTGGCAGTCTTTTGATTTTGTCGGCGCGTGAGAAGCGGTGCGCTTTTGGCGCACCGCAATTTTGGCTTAGAGAGCAGCTTCGATCTTCTTGGCTGCCTCAGGCGAGACCCACTTGGTCCAAATGTCCTTGTTTTCTTCCAGGAAGTGCTTGGCGCCGTCTTCGCCGGTCGCCTGATTGTCCGTCATCCAAGCCATCAGCTTGTTGACGGTGTCGTTGCTCCAGGAGCGCTTCTTCAGATAGTCCATGACCTCAGGCCCAACCTTTTCGGAGAAAGGCTTGGCAACGAGAGTCACGACGTGATCGACTGGCCATGCCGCCGGCTTCGGATCGGGGCAGTCGGCAACCGTGATGCAGCGCTTCCATTCGGCAGCATCTTCCGGCACGCCGGCTTCGAGCTTGACCATCTGATACTTGCCGAGCAGCGCGGTCGGAGCCCAGTAATAGCCGACCCAGCCTTCCTTGCGCTCGTAGGCCTTGGCGATCGAACCGTCGAGACCGGCGGCAGAGCCGGTGTCGACGAGGGTGAAGCCCGCCTTTTCGGCATCAAACGCCTTGTAGAGCTGCGAGGTGACGACCGTGCCGCCCCAGCCCTGCGGGCCGTTGACGATGGCGCCCTTCTTCGCGTCTTCCGGATCGGGGAAGAGTTCCGGATGCTTCAGCGCATCGCCGATGGTCTTGATGTCGGGATGGGCGTCGGCGAGATATTTCGGTATCCACCAGCCCTGTACGCCGCCATCCGGCAGCGGCGAGCCGACTTGCACGATGCGGCCTTCTTCCGTGCCTTTCTTGACGACATCCGGCAGCAGATCGATCCAGGCTTCCGGGGCGATATCAGGCTGACCCTTTTCGGCCATGGAGGTGATCGTCGGGACGGTGTCGCCGACGGTGATGTCGGCGCTGCAGCCATAACCTTCGTTCAGGATGAACTTGTCCAGGTTGGAGAGAACTTCGGCGCTCTGCCAGTTCATGCTGGCGATGGTGACGCTGCCACAATCGGCGGCGCTGGCGAAAGACGCGCCGCCGAGCAGGCCGAACGTCAAACATGTCGATGCGAGTAGTTTCTTCATTCTCGTTCCCTCTATTTAGCGGCTGATGTGGCTAGGCGGGGTGCCGCAGTACCCGCCCTCAACGGTCGTCAGGAAGCGTCTCCCATACTCACCGATTTCTTGAATGCTGCCGATAGTCCGTTTGCAACAGCAGCGTCGAACCCGGCGGCGCGCATACCTTCGATGGCTGCCGCGGTGGTGCCGCGATAGTCGAGAAAGGTTTGAACGACGTCGTCGGGACAGTCGTTGCGGCGCTCCAGTAGCCGGCCGGTGCCTGATATCACCGTATTGACGGCGCGGCGCGCAACATCGGCCGGCAGGCCGCGGGCGACCGCATCGCGCATCATGGCGGCGGCGAGCAGCGCCGGGAATGCCGGCCCGGAGCCGGAAAGGCCTGTGAGATAATCGATGTCGCTTTCGCTTGCGACCTCGTCCTCAGATCCGCAGGTTTCGAAGATCGCGCGGACGACGGCCCGATCGTCGCTAGTGATGTCGTTCGAACCGATCCAGGGGGTATAGGATTTCCCCACTTCGGCGGCGGCATTCGGCAGGGCGCGGACAACGCGGCCTGTCTTGTGGCGCTCCGAAAGGACGCCCAGGCGAATGCCGGCCATGACCGAAACCACGAGCTTGTCGGAAGCATCGAGCGCGAACGGATACCAGTCATCGGGGCGGATGGAGAGAAGGATCACATCGGAGCGGTCGGCAAGTTCCTGACTGTCGGTGGTCCAGAAGGAATCCGGGAAACGGTCGGACTGCCGGCTGCGATAGGAGAGGCAGAGATTTCGAGGGTCGACCAGGCCGGAATCGAGGATTGAGCCGGCAATGGCCCCACCGAGCCAGCCCCCACCACCAATAATACCAATCCTCAAGGAAACGCTCATCTCGGCTTCCTCAGCCGGGCCTATAGCTATGCCGCGCGAAGAAGCGATCGAGCTCCCTCTGCTGCGGCACTTCGCCCGTGTAGATCGCAATATATTCCGGAATCCGTTTCATGCGGATGGCGAGTTCCTCCTTCGACTGCATGGAGATATAGCCGATCTGAACGAGATAAGTTGTCCGCGCTCTGACATCTGATGTCGTTTCTGGTACCCCGAACCGCATAAACATTCGTTTAAGCGCCTCCAGCCGGATCTGATCGGCCTTGTGGACCTCGGCCAGAAGCTCGTCCGACTGCAGCGCCCAACTGCGCACGGCAAATTCGAACTTGGCGTCGAAGAGATCGGTGTTCAGCCAGCAATCGAAAACGTTGAGCATCGCTTCAGCCAGCGACTCCGCATAGGCTTCGGACTGCTTGACGATATTGCCGGTGTTTTTATCGCGCCAACGCGCCACCAGCGCGCTCAACAGTTCCTCCCGATCCTTGAAAAACCAGTAGAAGCTCGTTCGCGAGAGATTGAGCTTCTTTGCGAGCGGCAGAATTTTCACCGATTCCACGCCGGATTCCAGCAGTGACTGGTAGGCTGCTTCCAGCCAACCCTCCTGCGATCCGCGCCAGCCGGTGTCGTTCAAAGCCTGGTCCATGCATCATCTCCTATCAACTTCCGCGGCTTGGCACAAGAAAAATGTACATTAGTGTCGATAACAATGACCTTCATGTTTTCAATGTTGACACATATGTACATTGCCCTTAGCGTTTGCTTCGATGTTTTAATCCGGAACCATGGCCCATGTCGAACGATCCTCTTCTTCAGCCTTACCAGCTCAAGCATCTGACGCTGCGTAACCGTATCATCGTAACCTCGCACGAGCCGGCCTATCCCGAGGACGGCATGCCGAAGGAGAGGTATCGGGCCTATACGGTGGAGCGGGCAAAAGGCGGGGTGGCCTTGACGATGACGGCAGGCTCAGCCGCAGTTTCGAGGGATAGTCCGCCTGTTTTCAACAACCTTCTGGCCTATAAGGACGAGATCGTACCCTGGATCAGGGAAATGACCGACGCCGTCCACGAACAGGGTGCGGCGATCATGATCCAGCTCACCCATCTCGGCCGGCGCACGCGCTGGGACAAGGGTGACTGGCTGCCGGTCGTCGCCCCGTCGCATCATCGCGAGGCTTCGCATCGCGCCTTCCCGAAGAAGATGGAAGATTGGGACATCGAGCGCATCATCAAGGATTTCGCCGATGCGGCCGAACGGATGAAGGCGGGCGGTATGGATGGAATCGAGCTGGAGGCCTACGGCCACCTGATCGACCAGTTCGCATCTCCACTCACGAACGAACTCGGCGGCCCCTACGGGGGTGCGCTCGAGAACCGCATGCGCTTCTGTTTCGATGTGTTCAGGGCGATCCGCGAGAGGGTCGGGAACGAATTCATCCTCGGCGTGCGCTATACGGCGGACGAATGTCTGCCCGGCGGTAACGGACAGGCCGAAGGCATAGAGATTTCGAAGCGGCTGCGCGACAGCGGGCTTATCGATTATCTGAACGTCATTCGAGGCCACATCGACACTGACCCGGGTTTGACCGACGTCATCCCGATCCAGGGCATGGCGAACTCGCCGCATCTGGATTTTGCCGGTGAAATCCGCGCCGCGACCAACTTCCCGACCTTCCATGCGGCGAAGATTCCCGACGTCGCCACCGCGCGTCATGCGATCGCAGCCGGCAAGGTCGACATGGTCGGCATGACCCGCGCCCACATGACCGACCCGCACATCGTGCGCAAGATTATCGAGAAGCGGGAAGAGGATATCCGCCCCTGCGTCGGCGCCAACTACTGTCTCGACCGCATCTATCAGGGCGGGGCCGCCTACTGCATCCATAATGCCGCCACCGGCCGCGAACTGACGATGCCGCATATCGTGGCAAAGGCCGACGTCGAAAAGAAGGTCGTCATCGTCGGCGCCGGCCCGGCCGGTCTGGAAGCGGCGCGCGTCGCGGGAGAGCGTGGTCACGAAGTGGTCGTTTTCGAAGCTGCCAACAATTCAGGGGGGCAGATCCGTCTCACCGCCCAAAGTGAACGTCGTCGGGAAATGATCAGCATCATCGACTGGCGCATGAGGCAGTGTGAGAAATACGATGTCACCTTCCACTTCAACACCTGGGCGGAAGCCGATACGATCGAGGCCGAAAATCCTGACGTCGTCATCATCGCCACAGGCGGCTTGCCGCATACCGAGGTGCTCACCAACGGCAACGAGCTGGTGGTCTCCTCTTGGGACATCATCTCCGGCGATGTGAAGCCCGGAACCAATGTGCTCGTTTTCGACGATGCCGGCGACCATGCCGGTCTCCAGGCGGCGGAGTTCCTCGCCAAGGCAGGCGCCAAGGTCGAGATTATGACGCCGGACCGGTCCTTCGCGCCGGAGGTCATGGCCATGAACCTGGTGCCCTATATGCGTTCGCTCCAAAAGTACGACGTGACCTTCACCGTTACCTATCGGCTGGAAGCCGTCGAGAAGAGCGGTAACCAGCTCGTCGCCCTTATCGGCAGCGATTACGGCGGAATTGCCCGGCAGCACAGCTACGACCAGGTCGTCGTCAATCACGGGACCATCCCGCTCGACGACCTCTATTTCGAGCTGAAGCCCAAGTCGAAAAATCTCGGCGAGGTCTCGTACGACCAGCTTCTCCAGGGGCAACCGCAATCAGTCATCCACAATCCCGAGGGCAAGTTTCAGCTGTTCCGGATCGGTGACGCTGTCGCTGCCCGCAACACGCATGCCGCGGTCTATGACGGTCTGCGCATCGCAAAGGATATATGATCGCAAGAGAGGCCGCCTGTCGGCCGATGGGGAGGGAATGATATGAGTTTGCGCAACGGAAGCCTCCAGCATTTCCTGGAAGCCGCTTCGGTCGCTTTCGGCCAGTTCGCCAGGGCTCCGGAAGCCCGCCGCTCGATCGGGCAGTTCTTCGCGGCGCTGGAGCGTCCGGGGACTGCGCGCGCGGGAGAGGGAAGCCGACTACCGGTCTGCGCTCACCTCGATATGGTGCTCGCGGTCGATACGTCCTATGCTTCGCTGGCGCGATTGATCGAGGGGTTCAAAGGCATCGAGCCAATGCTTGAATGGCGTCGCCGCACAAAGTATGACCACACCACGGCCAGCGACAATTTCGTTGATGGGCATGCCAACGCCATGATCGTCGGGCCGGGTGGATTGGAGGAGCGAAGTGACCTGTGGTTCGGCGTGACTTTGATGGCGCCTCACGTGCGCTATCCCGATCACGACCATGCGCCGGAGGAAGTCTATCTCGTGCTGTCCAAGGGAGAGTTCCAGCAGGGGGAGGGGAACTGGTTTTCGCCCGGTATCGGCGGATCGTTCTATAATATTCCCGGGATCAAACATGCCATGAGGTCGGTGGAAACGCCGCTCTTCGCCTTCTGGGCGTTGCTTGCTGAGCGGTCGCATTGACGGCCGGCTGTCTAAAGCATGTCGCGCAAAGCTGGGCGGCGGTTGCGACAGCGGCTTACGAAAAAAACAGTTGAAGCGCGGACCAAGCGAATCTGAAAGATCGCGGCGCTTTGGATAAAGGGGTTTGCCATGAAGATTCTCGTGCCCGTCAAGCGGGTTGTCGATTACAACGTGAAGATCCGGGTTAAGCCGGATGGCACGGGCGTCGAGCTTTCGAACGTGAAGATGTCGATGAACCCGTTCGACGAGATCTCGGTGGAAGAGGCGCTGCGATTGAAGGAGGCCGGCAAGGCGGAGGAAGTGGTGGTGGTCTCGATCGGCCCTGCCAAGGCCGAGGAGACGCTGAGGACGGCGCTTGCCATGGGCGCCGACCGGGCGATCCTGGTCGAGACCGACGATCAAGTCGAGCCGCTCGCCGTCGCCAAGATCCTCAAAGGTGTCGCCGATGCCGAGCAGCCGGGGCTGATCATATCAGGCAAGCAGGCGATCGACGACGACAGCAATCAGACCGGCCAGATGCTGGCGGCGCTGCTGGGCTCGGCCCAGGCAACCTTCGCCTCGAAGATCGAGATCGGTGACGGCAAAGCTCAGGTCACCCGCGAGGTCGATGGCGGCCTGCAGACGATCGAGATCAAGCTGCCGGCGGTCATCACCACCGACCTGCGTCTGAACGAGCCGCGTTATGCTTCGCTGCCGAACATCATGAAGGCGAAGAAGAAGCCGCTCGACAAGAAGGCGCCTGCCGATTTCGGCGTCGACACGACGCCGCGGCTGAAGGTGCTGAAGACCGAGGAGCCGAGTGGCCGCAAGGCCGGCGTCAAGGTCAAGTCAGTCGCCGAACTGGTCGACAAGCTGAAGAACGAAGCCGGCGTGCTGTAATCGGGTTGGAACAGGAGCAACTATCATGACCATTCTTCTTCTGGCCGACCATGACGGCAATCATCTTTCTGACCAGACCGCCAAGGCGCTGACGGCAGCCTCGCAGATCGGCTCCGATGTGCATGTGCTGGTTGCCGGCAAGGGCGCCAGGGCTGCGGCCGATCAGGCGGCAAAACTCTCCGGCGTCTCCAAGGTGCTGCTGGCCGAAAGCGAGGCGCTTGCCAACAATCTGGCCGAGCCGCTGGCCGATCTGATCGTCTCGCTCGCCGGCTCCTACGACACGATCGTCTCGGCCGCCACCTCGGTCGGCAAGACGGTGCTGCCGCGCGTCGCCGCCCTGCTCGATGTCGCCCAGGTCTCGGAGATGATCGAAGTCGTCAGCCCCGATACCTTCAAGCGGCCGATCTATGCCGGCAACGCCATCCAGACGGTGCAGGCAAGCGACGCCAAGAAGGTCATCACCGTTCGCACCGCCTCTTTCGCCTCTGCGGCTGAAGGCGGCTCTGCCTCTGTCGAGGCGATCCCGGCCGTCTCCGATCCGGGTCTGTCGCGGTTCGTCTCCGATGCGCTGTCGGCGTCGGAACGTCCGGAACTGACCTCGGCCAAGGTCATCATCTCCGGCGGCCGGGCGCTCGGCTCGGCCGAGAAGTTCAGGGAAGTCATCCTGCCGGTTGCCGACAAGCTCGGTGCCGCCGTCGGCGCCAGCCGTGCCGCCGTCGATGCCGGTTATGCCCCGAACGACTGGCAGGTCGGCCAGACCGGCAAGGTGGTGGCGCCCGACCTCTATATCGCCTGCGGCATCTCCGGCGCCATCCAGCATCTGGCCGGCATGAAGGATTCGAAGGTGATCGTCGCCATCAACAAGGATGAGGAGGCGCCGATCTTCCAGGTCGCCGACTACGGCCTCGTCGCCGATCTCTTCGACGCCCTGCCGGAACTGCAAAAGGCGCTCTGAGCGAGGAGACCAAACGTGGCGCGTGGGGTGGGACGTCCAATCAGACCTGGTGCCGACCTTCTCCTGAACGATGAGGAAAAGCCGGCCTATATCAGGCTGCACGACATCGGACGGGAGAGGCGTCCTCAGCCGCTGCAGGAATTCCTCAACGATATCGGCGGGCTGATGCTGTCGGCCGAGGCTCCTGCCGTGGCCAGTTTCGTTGCCGGCAAGGTGCTGCAGAAGCTGCTCAAGACAGGCAAGGTGCGGCCGGAGGGCGGCCCTCTTCTCGGTGTGCCCGAGGGGCTGGATGGCGCCATCAGCCATCTGGCAAAATCCGGACGGAAGTTTGAGGCGATCGCCGGCCAGTTCAAGAGTCTCGCCGATAAGCTGCTTTGGAGACGTGGCCGAACCGGTCCCTTTGCAAGCCTGAACTTCGGCAACACGCACTCGCATGCGGTTCTGGTCGGTCCGGGCGGCCTGGAGGAGCGAGCCGATCTCCGGGTGGGCGTGATCTATATGGATCGCTACACCCGCTTTCCCGATCATGTGCAGACGCAGCCGCGCGCCTTCATTCTGCTTTCGCCGGGAGAAATCTGCCTTGGTGATTCCCAGTGGTTTTCTGCCGCGACCGGAACGGTCTTCGCCAATGATGCCGGGCAGTCTTTCGCGATAAGATGCACGGCGCAGCCGCTTCTCGCGGTGTGGTGTCAGGTCGAGCCGGGATGAACGAGATGAGGCCGAAGCAGATCGTTTCGATCTCGCGGTCGCATCCCGCATATTGAACAACCGTATTTGAATTAACAGGAGGGATTATCAAATGGACGTACGCGCCGCCGTGGCCACGCAGGCCGGAAAACCGCTCGAAGTGATGACCGTGCAGCTGGAAGGGCCGAAGGCCGGCGAAGTGCTGGTGGAGGTCAAGGCGACCGGCATCTGCCACACCGATGATTTCACCCTGTCGGGAGCAGATCCGGAAGGCCTGTTCCCCGCCATCCTCGGCCATGAGGGCGCCGGCATCGTCGTCGATGTCGGCCCGGGTGTGACCTCGGTAAAGAAGGGCGACCACGTCATTCCGCTTTATACGCCCGAATGCCGCGAGTGTTATTCCTGCCTGTCGCGCAAGACCAATCTCTGCACCGCCATCCGCGCCACCCAGGGTCAGGGTCTGATGCCGGACGGCACCTCGCGCTTCTCGATCGGCAAGGACAAGATCCATCACTATATGGGCTGCTCAACCTTTGCCAATTACACGGTGCTGCCGGAGATCGCGCTGGCCAAGATCAATCCCGACGCGCCCTTCGACAAGGTCTGCTACATCGGCTGCGGCGTCACCACAGGCATCGGCGCCGTCATCAACACCGCCAAGGTCGAGATCGGATCGACGGCGATCGTCTTCGGGCTCGGCGGCATCGGCCTGAACGTGCTGCAGGGCCTGCGGCTTGCCGGCGCCGACATGATCATCGGCGTCGATATCAACCCGGATCGCAAGGCCTGGGGCGAGAAGTTCGGCATGACGCATTTCGTCAATGCGAAGGAGGTCGGCGACGACATCGTGCCCTATCTGGTCAACATGACCAGGCGGGGCGGCGACCTGATCGGCGGCGCCGACTACACCTTCGACTGCACCGGCAACACCAAGGTGATGCGCCAGGCGCTGGAAGCATCCCATCGCGGCTGGGGCAAATCGGTCATCATCGGGGTTGCCGGCGCCGGCCAGGAAATCTCGACGCGGCCGTTCCAGCTGGTGACCGGCCGCAACTGGATGGGCACCGCCTTCGGCGGCGCGCGCGGCCGCACCGACGTGCCGAAGATTGTCGACTGGTACATGCAGGGCAAGATCCAGATCGATCCGATGATCACCCACACCATGCCGCTCGAAGACATCAATAAGGGCTTCGACCTGATGCACAAGGGTGAAAGCATCCGCGGCGTGGTCGTGTACTAAGCCATGAAAACGATCGCGACCGATAAGTCTTACGGCGGCACTCAGGGCGTCTACGTCGAACGCTCCGAGGCCTGCGACTGCGACATGACCTTCGCGGTATTCGTGCCGCCGCAGGCCGCCGCGGGCAAGCTGCCGGTTCTATGGTATCTGTCCGGCCTGACATGCACGCATGCTAACGTCATGGACAAGGGCGAGTATCGGCGGCTTGCCGCCGAACTCGGTCTCGTCATTGTCTGTCCGGATACCAGCCCCCGCGGTGACCACGTTCCCGATGAGGCCGACAACTGGCAATTCGGCAAGGGTGCGGGCTTTTACGTCGACGCCACGGAGCCGCCCTATTCGGCCAATTATCGCATGTACAGCTATATCGTCGACGAGCTGCCGCGGCTCCTTGCTGCGGAATTTCCGGTCGACATGGACCGTCAGGGGATCTTCGGTCACTCGATGGGCGGACACGGCGCGATCACGATCGCGCTCAAAAACCCGGACCGCTTCCGGAGCTGCTCGGCCTTCGCACCGATCAGCCATCCGTCGGTTTCCGGCTGGTCGAAGCCGGCATTCCGGAAATATCTCGGCGCCGACGAAAAGACTTGGCGGGCCTATGACGCCTGCTCGCTGATCGAGGAGGGACATCGGTTCCCCGAACTCTTCGTCGATCAGGGAACGGCGGACAGCTTCCTGGAGGATGGATTGCGCCCCGACGAGCTGAGACAAGCCTGCGAGGCGTCAGGCATCGGCCTCAAGCTTCGCATGCAGGAAGGCTACGGCCATTCCTACTTCTTCATTTCGACATTCATGGAAGACCATCTGCGCTGGCATGCGCAGAAGCTGACAAACTAGTTGCAGAGCTCGGCCGGGCATTTCGCAAACGGCCAGGGAGGGAAGGAGAGAAGCAATGAGCAGCATAGCCATTCATCCGGCAGTGGATTCAGGCTTTCGAGCGACGGACGCTGCTTTCACAGGCGGGACGCTCGTGTGCAAGTGCACGAGCAATCCGGTCAAGGTCAGGATCAAGAGTGATATCGCCCACAATCACGCCTGCGGCTGCACCAAGTGCTGGAAGCCCGAGGGTGCTGTCTTTTCGGTCGTGGCGGTCGCTCCGACCGAGAGCGTCGAAGTGCTCGGGAACGGCGACAAGCTCGCTGTCGTCGATCCCGCTGCTCTGATCCAACGGCACGCCTGCAAGGAATGCGGCGTGCATATGTATGGGCCGGTCGAGCGCGAACACCCCTTCCAGGGATTGTCGTTCGTCCATCCGGAGCGCTTCCAGGAAACCGGCTGGGCAAAGCCGACCTTTGCGGCCTTCGTGTCGTCAATCATCGAAAGCGGCTTCGATCCCGCCAAGATGGATGCGGTCCGGGCGCAGCTGAAGGCGTCGGGTCTGGAGCCCTATGATTGCCTGTCGCCCGGCCTGATGGATTATATCGCGACCTGGACTGCCAAGAAGAGCGGCGTGCTTGCCGCTTAAAGCTTCCCGGGGAGCGCCGACCCCGGCGCTCCCCGATCATTGGACGACCAATGCCCCATGACGGCCGCGCTCGGCCGCTTCCCACACATTGCTATCCACCATCAGCTTGACCGCGCCCTCATTGAGCGTCGCGCGCCCGGAATCCTCACGTTCACGGACGGCTTCGCGTTCGATCAAGGCAAACTTTCGTGGCGCCGAAAGAATTGTGTTTTGTTCGAATACGAATTGTGTACGCAGAGTATACAATTATTGACTCCTGCCGAAAGGCGTGTCATCTTCCCGGCAGTAGAGCAACGAATGGCCGGAGATCGACGATGGCGAAGACACCCAAGAGCAATCTCTACGAAGACCTGAAACGCCAGATTCTGACGATGGAGCTGGATCCGGACGCCGATCTGGATGAGGCGAGTCTGAGCGAGAAGTACGGGCTGTCGCGGACGCCGGTGCGGGACATATTCCGTCGCCTTGCCGGCGAGGGCTATATCGACATCCGCGAGAACAGGGGTGCGCGGGTCATCCCGATGAACCACTCCACGCTGCGCAATTTCTTCCTCGTCGCGCCGATGATTTATGCGGCGATCGGTCGTCTGGCCGTGCAGAACTTCAAGCCCGCGCAGCTGTCGGACCTGAAACAGACGCAGGAGCGGTTTCGCGCCGCCAGCGAGAACATGGACGCTCTGGCGATGGTGCTGGAGAACAACCGCTTTCACGAAATATTCGGTGAAATGTCGGGCAACGTCTACATGCAGCCGAGCCTCGGCCGGCTGCTCATCGACCATGCGCGCATCGGTCATACGTTCTTCCGGCCGAGAAACGAGGACATGCGGCGGCGGCTTCGATTGGCCGTCGAGCATCATGACGGCTTTATCGCAGCGCTCGGCGCTCACGATGAGGATGCCGTCGTCGACCTCGTTTTCGAACACTGGGAATTGTCCCGCGAGAACATGGAGATGTTCATCGCTCCGCAAGGCCTCAAGGCGGACGCCTTCGTGGGCGGTCCCGCCACGCAATTATTGGAGAAGTCATCGTGAAATTTGAGGGGATTTATACACCGGCGGTGACGCCGCTCGATCAAAATGGGCAGATCGACCGGCCGGCATTCGCTGCCGTGCTCGAGTCGCTGATCGAGGCGGGCGTGCATGGCATCATCGTCGGCGGCTCGACGGGCGAATATTACGCCCAGAGCAGCCATGAGCGTTTCGAACTCGCGGCCTATGCCAAAGAGGTCATCGGCACGCGGCTGCCGCTCATCATCGGCACCGGCGCCACGCGCACCGAGGATTCGGTCGAATATGCGAAGGCTGCAAAGGAAATCGGCGCGGATGCGATCCTGGTGTCGTCGCCGCCCTATGCGCTGCCGACCGAACGCGAGAATGCAGTCCATGCCCTGACTGTCGATCGCGCCGCCAACCTGCCGATCATGCTTTACAACTATCCGGCCCGCATGGGTGTGGTGATGGGCGAGGAGTATTTCTCCCGCGTCGGCAAGTCGAAGAACGTCGTCGCCATCAAGGAAAGCTCCGGCGACATGGGCAATCTGCACTTGCTTGCCCGGAAGTTCCCTCACATCTCGCTGTCCTGCGGCTGGGACGACCAGGCGCTCGAATTCTTCGCCTGGGGTGCGAAGAGCTGGGTCTGCGCCGGCTCCAACTTCCTGCCGCGCGAGCATGTTGCCCTCTATGAGGCCTGCGTCGTCGAGAAGAATTTCGACAAGGGTCGGGCGATCATGAGCGCCATGCTGCCGCTGATGGACTTCCTCGAATGCGGCAAATTCGTCCAGTCGATCAAGCACGGATGCGAGATCATCGGTCTCAAAACCGGCTCCGTGCGGGCGCCGCTGCGCGGACTGAACTCCGAAGAGAAAAGAACCCTTGAGACCGTCGTTTCCATGCTGAAGCGCACGGTCGGCCAGATCACGTCGGGAGCCAACCATGCATGAACCTTTGACCGCAGCCGAATACAAGGCGATTGCCGCCGGTCTTCAACTTCCGACGAATGCCTTCATCGATGGCGCATTCCGTCCGGCAAATTCCGGCAAGACGTTCACCTCGACCAATCCCGCCACCGGGGAAGTCCTGGCCGAAATCGCGGCCTGCGATTCCAGTGACGTCGATTTCGCCGTCGAGAAGGCGAGGCAGGCATTCGACGACGGGCGCTGGCGGCTCCGCTCGCCGGGCGAGCGCAAGGAAGTGCTGCTGAAGCTTGCCAAGCTCCTGGAGCGCAACCGGCATGAACTCGCCGTCATGGAGAGCCTCGACAGCGGCAAGCCGATCCGCGAATGCCACACCGTCGACGTTCCCGATACCATTCATACGCTGCGCTGGCATGCGGAGCTGATCGACAAGCTCTACGACAACACCGCGCCTGTCGGCGCCAACGCGCTGACGATGATCGTGCGTGAGCCAATCGGCGTCGTCGGCTGCGTGCTGCCGTGGAATTTCCCGCTGCTGATGCTGGCCTGGAAGATCGGCCCGGCGCTTGCCGCCGGCTGCTCGGTCATCGTCAAGCCGGCGCAGGAAACGACCTTCACCACGCTGCGCGTCGCCGAGCTCGCCCTTGAGGCAGGCATTCCGGCCGGCGTCTTCAACGTCGTCACCGGTTCCGGCCGCGAGGTCGGTGAGCCGATCGGCCTGCACATGGATGTCGACATGGTCGCCTTCACCGGCTCGACGCCGACCGGCCGCCGCTTCCTGCGTTATGCGGCCGACTCGAACCTGAAGAAGGTCGTGCTCGAATGCGGCGGCAAGAACCCCGCCGTCGTTCTCGACGATGCCGAGGACCTCGATCTCGTCGCCGAGCAGGTCGTCAACGGCGCCTTCTGGAACATGGGCGAGAACTGCTCGGCCACGTCGCGCCTCATCGTCCATGCCAAGGTCAAGGACGAGCTGATGAAGCGCATCGGCGCCTATATGCGCGAATGGAAGACGGGCGATCCGCTCGATCCGGAAAACCGCATCGGCGCGCTCGTCAGCAAGTCGCATTTCGAGAAGGTGAAATCCTTCCTCGACGATGCCAAGACGGAGAAGCTGTCCGTCACCCAGGGCGGCGAAACCTATAACGGCATCTTCATCGAGCCGACCCTGGTCGAGGGTGTGACGCCCGCGAGCCGCCTCTTCCAGGAAGAGATCTTCGGGCCGATCCTGTCGGTCACGACGTTCAACACCTTGGCCGAGGCGACCGCTCTGGCCAACGACACCAATTACGGCCTGACGGCATCCGTCTATACGGGCAGCCTGCGCAATGCGATCAGGCTGACCCGCGATATCCGGGCCGGCCTGATCACCGTCAACTGCTTTGGGGAAGGCGACGCCACCACGCCATTCGGCGGCTACAAGGAGTCCGGCTTCGGCGGCCGCGACAAGTCGGTCTTCGCTCACGACAACTATTGCGAACTCAAGACCATCTGGATCGACATATCCGAGCGGTCGGTCGACGAGACGATCCGATGAGTCGCCATGTGATCAAGCACCTGCCGACCGACACCGGCGTTTCGGGATGGGAGGCGACCAGCGAACGCACCTTTCCCGTATCGGCGCTTGAGCACGACACTACGGCCGACTGGCTGATCATCGGCGGCGGATTTGCCGGCCTGTCGGCAGCTCGCCGTCTCTCGCAATCGCGGCCTGAGGACAAGATCGTCGTCCTGGATGCGCGTGAACTTGCCAAGGGGCCGGCCGGGCGCAATTCCGGCTTCATGATCGACGTGCCGCACAACCTGTCTTCGGGCGAGTATTCCGTCGCCGACGAGGCGGCGACGAAGGACGAGATCCGCCAGAACCGTCTGGCGATCTCCTTTGCGGTCGATGCTGCAGCCGAATACGGGCTTTCGCGCGAGACCTTCGATCCGGCGGGCAAGGTGAATGCCGCGGCCTCCGAGCGGGGGATGGGGCTCAACGACAATTACAGGAAGTCGCTCGAAAAGATCGGCGAGGAACATCGAGTTCTCGATGCCGCTCAGATGCGGGAGATGACCGGCTCGCGTTACTATCTCGGCGGGCTTTATACGCCGGGTGCGGTGATGATCCAGCCGGCCGACTATATTCGCGGCCTAGCGCGCGGGATTTCCTCCAAGGTGATCATCCACGAGCACTCGCCGGTCCTGGAGCTTGCCCGTGAGGGCCGGACCTGGAAGGCAAAGACGGCTCGCGGTTCGGTTTCTGCGCCCAAGGTCATTCTGGGGGTAAACGGCCATATTCAGAGCTTCGGCCACTTCCGGGGCCGGCTGGTGCACATCTTCACCTATGCGTCGATGACGTCGGCCTTTTCGCAGAACGAATTCGCAGGCGACGTTACCGGCGTCGATCGCTGGGCGCTGCTGCCGGCCGACCCAATGGGCGCCACGGTGCGCAAGATCACCAAAGACGGGCGTTCGAGGATCGTCGTCCGGACGCGGTTCACCTACGACCCGAGCCTCAAAGTATCGGAGAAGCGGGTCGCCGGCGTCGCCGCCGAACAGCGTCGGTCGTTCGACGTCCGTTTCCCCGGGCTGGAGCGCCTTCCGATGGAATACAGCTGGGCGGGTGCGCTCTGCCTCAGCCGAAACCATGTGCCGGCGTTCGGCGAGATCGAGGAAGGACTTTTCTCCGCCTGCTGCGAAAACGGTCTCGGCACCGTCAAGAGCACCTTTGCCGGCATGATGGCCGCAGATCTTGCGACGGGAGCCGCAAGCCCCGAGCTCGACACATACAAGAACCAGCCGGAACCGACGAGATTGCCGCCCGAGCCCATCGCATGGCTCGGCATCAACTCGGTTATCCGCTTTCAGGAATTGCGAGCCGGCCGCGAGGGATGATCCCTCGGCCGGCGCAATATGAAGACTGCCGTTCGCAGGCTTCAATGAGAATGGGAACGAAAACCAGGAGTAACAACAGTGAAGACTTTGTGGAAGGCTTTCTGCGGGGCGGCAACGATGTTGTTCGACTTCCGTGCTCCTTTTGCGGTTCCGACCATCATGGCGGGGATCGACCTGAGCCTGATGACGGCGTTGGACTCGCCCGTCGCGGGCATTACTGGTTCACGCCGGCGACGAGAAATAATCTGCGGCGCGATCAGGACGGTCGATATCGCGACCTCCATCACTACAGCAATTACGGTCGTGGTATGATCATGGCGATTGACCGAACAAGGCAGAGCGCCGCTCACCGGTAAACTGGGAAGAAGTCATGAATAATTCGGACTCGCGGGCTTCGCCCGGCGCTTTCCTGGTTTCGGCCGCCGATTGGCTCGATGCCAACCTTCATCCGCTGTTCGCAGCACTTGCCTTAATGTTCGAAACGGCCCCGCCCGTCATCGAACATCGTACCTTATACCGACATTCGGAGTATCGGGGGCTGGCCGCGGGTGATCGGGAGCAATACTATTTTCGTCGACGCGCGATCCGCTGGCGAACGGTTTTCAGATTCGATGAGCGCGTTTGGAGGGCCAGGAGATGAACATGCGACCTGAACAGCATCGATTGGTAGACGATGGCACGAAGCAGGTGGCCCGGCTGAAGGTGGGCTTCGTTCTATCGCGGTCGTTCACGCTGTCCGCCTTTGCGCTGTTCGTGGATACGCTGCGGCTAGCCAGCGACGAGCAGGACCGGTCCGGACGGGTGCTTGCCGACTGGCAGGTGATCGGCAGCACGCGGCACCTGATCACTTCGAGCTGCGGTGTCCAGGTCGCTCCGACGTCGGACTTCGTCGATCCCGCGCGCTTCGATTATATCGCCGTCGTCGGCGGCCTTCTGAGCGTGGAGAACCCCGTCGACCAGCAGACCATCACCTTCCTCAAGCAGGCGGATGCCAAGAAGGTGCCGCTGATCGGCGTGTGCACCGGTACGTTCATCCTTGCCGCCGCGGGCCTGATGAAGCGGCATGAATCCTGCGTCAGCTGGCTGCATTACAAGGAGTTCCGCGAGCGCTTTCCGGAGCTTGCCGTCCGCTCCGATCGGCTCTTCAATCTCGATCGTCAGCGCGGATCCTGCGCGGGTGGCAGCAGCAGTGCCGATATGGCGGCACTGCTGGTGAGGAAGTACATCAGCCGCGACGCCGAACGAAACGCCCTCGAGGTGCTTCAGATCGAGAAGGCCCGAACGCCATCGGATATTCAGCCGAGGCGTCCGCTCTATGACGACTATGACGACGCTCGAGTCAAGGCGGCGATGATCACCATGGAGCAGTTCGTCGACGGCAGCATGCCGATCGAGAAGCTCGCCGCCATGGTCGGCCTCTCAAGGCGGCAACTGGAGCGGATCTTCATCGAAAAGACGGGAATGTCGCCTGCCAAGGCCTACAACCGCGTCCGCATGGAGCGGGCAAAATCGATCCTTGCCCAGTCAAAGGCGCCGCTCATCGAGATCGCATTGGACGTCGGGTTCGAAAACGCCTCGCAGTTCACGCGGACGTTCAAGCGCACATTCGGGCAGACGCCCTCGCAGCATCGCGCGGCGGCCTTGAGGGCGCACTGAAGCGATTTCGCGCCAACGCTCAGACCTCCCGGGGCTGGAAAGCTGTCTTCCTGCCTGGCTGGCATGATGTGACCAGTGCGAGTTCCAGTTTGATACTTTTGGACCTCGGCAATCAGCTTTCGGCGTTGAACACAATGCCTAGCGGCATAACCTACTATCGCTGCACGGCTGATCAGAGGCCGAGCCCCGGAGTTGACGTCCGGTGAACCCCCTTGGGGACAAAGGCGAACTGGTCCGCGAGGCCGAGGAAATCGGCCGCCAGGTGAATGACCGAAAGCCACATCTCAGTTCCCTGCAGGCTCGCTTCGCCGCCGTCGGCAAATGGAAAGCCTTCGCCATCCCGCCATCTGTCCAGCGCCCGCGAGATGAGGCTGCGGGCGACCGCCTCGCCATCGGCGCGGCGGTAATCGGTCTGCCGGGCAATCAGCGTGAGCGGATGGATCGTATCGAGCAGGTTGCAGGCATTGTATTTCTCGGCAACGAAGCCCTTGTGGTTGCGATAGTTGAGGTGAACCGTTTCGAGCGTGGCGTGCGGGTGCGGAAGCGGAATCCCGAACTGGGCGTATGTGCCGCGCGTCAGGCGATAAAAACCGTTCACCGGCTGGAGCCATCCCTCCAGTGCTGTCGGCTGTCCCCACAGGCCCGAGACGCTGTCGGCCTTGCGGTTCAGCCACTCGAACAGCGCCTGTCTTGGACCTCTGATGCCGAAAGACCTGCTATTGAAATAGAGGGCGGTTCCGATCGCATCGACCACGCTGCCGGCATGCCACGCCCTGCTCGGCCAGGGCAGGGCGTTCAGCCATTGCTCCAGCTCTTTGGCGTCGAGCTGCACCGCCTGGATCGGGTGCCGTGGCCCGGAACCAAGCAGTTCAAGCGCATAGCCGACCGAAAGCACGTTGTAGAGTGCCTTCGGATCCTCCCGCAACGCCCGGCCATGCCCGGGCGAATGTTCTTGCGGGAAAAGGCCGGTCTCCCGATCCTGCAGGCTCTGGAGACGCTCGACGGTCTGCGACAGATCGAATCCGGGCGGCAGATGCCCGAAGCCGGCCGCAATCTCGATGGCATCGCAGAGATGCCGGATCGCCGGGCGCCTGACGCCGTCCGCTTCCAGCGATTCATAGCCTTCGGGTGTTTTCCAACGGCCAAGAATATCGGGCCATTGCGCTTTCGCCTTCTGCCCGAGCCTGCCCAATTGATCTTCGATCTCTCCAGTGCCGGATTTCCTCGCAGATGCCCCCCGGCTCCGCAGCACTTTTGCCGGTACACCGCCGGCAATCGCTAGCGCAGGAATGTCTTGCGTGACCACCGCTCCGGCGGCGATCACGGCGCCGTTGCCGATCGTGACGCCATCGAGGATCACGCAATTGGCGCCGATCCAGACATCGTCGCCGATAATGATGCCGATGCTGACGACGCCCTGACGATGGATGGGTCGATCGGGATCGTCGAAGCCATGATTGAAGCCGACGATCGAGGCATGGGAGGCAATCCTGACCCCATTGCCGCAGGTCACCTTGCCGGAAACGCAGGCAAAAGGATTCACGCTGCAATCGTCGCCGAGGACCACGTCGCCCCGCACGAGCGCGTGCTCGGCAATACCGCTCGCCCATTGTCAGGCTTTCGGTGAAAACCGCCGCATGTTCGGCGATATAGGACGTCGCGGCCAATTCAGCGCCGCATGATCGCCGAAGCTCAGCCTTGCGGGCGAGATGGGCAGGATGATCTAGGTCCGACGCACTGCGTTCCCAGGGAAGATATTGCAGCCGGCGTGCTTCCCTCTGTTCGCTCGCCGAGCCCTGCGGACTATTGGCCTGATCCATTTTGACCCTCACCTGCGCTTCAGTGGCCGAATATTGGCTTGGCGTAACTGTCGGCAACCCCGCCGTTCACGAAAGGCTCGACCCGAACTTGTCCCAACCTTCCTTGATCGTCTCCATCGCCACATTCGTCGAGGTGTTGGCAACATGGGGCAGCGTCGAGATGCGCTCGCCGAGGACGCGGCGATAACGGCCGATGTCGCGGGTGCGGATCTTCAGGAGATAGTCGAACCGGCCGGCGATCATGTGGCACTCTTCGACTTCTCTGATCTTTTTGATGGCCTCGTTGAAGCTCCTCAGCGCATCCTCGCGGGTATCGGAGAGCTTCACCTCGACGAAGGCGATGTGGTCGAGCTGCATTTTCGACGGATTGAGGACGGCCTTGAAGCCTTCGATGTAGCCGTCGCTGATCAGTCGCTTGAAGCGAATCTGGCACGGCGTCTTCGAAAGCCCGACGCGCGCCGCGAGATCGGTGATCGACAGCCTGCCGTCCTCGGCGAGTGCCGCGAGGATCTTTCTGTCGAATTGGTCCAATTCACTAAAGACGTCGGTTTCTGTGGCCATTTGAACTCTCGGTGCTCGGTTTATAAGTTCATACAGCGTGGAAACGGCTGAAATCAAGTGAGATCGCGACTCGCGACTGTGGTAGATTATGCCTCGGGAATGGGAGGAAGGGCGCAGCCGCTCGGCGATTGCCGGAATCGGTATCTGCGACGCTTGAAAAGGGAGATCATGGATGCGTGAGGGAAAAGCGGATGGCGATCAAAAACCGGATCTGCTCGCTTACTACCGGCCGGTGGCGATAAGAGCGGTCGCAGCCGCATTCACCCTCAAGCGCGACAAGCCCAATGCGCGCCCGCTCCGCGAGACGGAATATTCCGGCCCGATTTTTACGGACGATGCCACCTGGGATGACGAGCCCGGTGTTCCATTTATCCGTTAGACGAAACATTCACTGATCAGGGACTCTCATGTTGAACGCAGCGATCGACCCCGCCTCCTCCAATGATCCCGCTGAGGGCGCGCCATTTGCCGCCTTCGCGCCGCCGATCCGGCCGCAGTCGGAACTTCGCCAGGCGATCACGGCGGCCTATCGCCGTCCGGAAACCGAATGCCTGCCGCCGCTTGTTGCTGCCGCGCGTGTTTCCGAGGCGAAGCGCTATGACATCCGCAGCACTGCCCGCACGCTGATCGAGGTGCTGCGCGCCAAGCACAAGGGCACTGGCGTCGAAGGACTGGTGCAGGAATATTCGCTTTCCAGCCAGGAAGGCGTCGCGCTGATGTGCCTTGCCGAGGCACTGCTGCGCATTCCCGATACGGATACCCGCGACGCGCTGATCCGCGACAAGATCGCCGAGGGTAACTGGACCTCGCATATCGGCGGCGGCAAATCGATGTTCGTCAACGCCGCTACCTGGGGTCTCGTCGTCACCGGCAAGCTCACCTCGACGGTCAACGACCGCAGCCTGTCGGCGGCGCTGACGCGGCTGATCGCGCGCGCCGGCGAGCCGGTGATCCGCCGCGGCGTCGATATGGCGATGCGCATGATGGGCGAGCAGTTCGTCACCGGCGAAACAATCGAGGAGGCGCTGAAGCGCGCTCGTCCGCTGGAGGCCAAGGGCTTTCGCTATTCCTACGACATGCTGGGCGAGGCGGCGACGACCGCAGCAGACGCCGAGCGCTATTTCAAGGATTACGAGAAGGCGATCCATGCCATCGGCAAGGCGGCGGCTGGGCGCGGCATCTACGACGGCCCGGGCATTTCGATCAAGCTTTCGGCTCTGCACCCGCGTTATGTGAGAGCGCAGGCCGACCGGGTGATGAGCGAGCTGCTGCCGAAGGTCAAGGCGCTCGCCGTTCTGGCCAAGAGCTATGATATCGGCCTCAATATCGATGCCGAGGAAGCCGACCGGCTGGAGCTGTCGCTCGATCTTCTCGAAGAACTCTGCTTTGCTCCGGAACTTTCCGGCTGGAACGGGCTCGGCTTCGTGGTGCAGGCCTATGGCAAGCGCTGCCCCTTCGTGCTCGACTATATCGTCGATCTGGCCCGCCGCTCCGGGCGCCGGATGATGGTGCGTCTCGTCAAGGGCGCCTATTGGGATGCGGAGATCAAGCGCGCCCAGCTGGATGGTCTCGACGACTATCCGGTCTATACCCGCAAGATCTATACGGACGTCGCCTACATCGCCTGCGCACGCAAGCTGCTTGCCGCCGCCGATGCCGTTTTCCCCCAGTTCGCCACCCACAATGCGCAGACGCTGGCCACGATCTATCATCTGGCGGGGCCTGATTTCGCGGTCGGCAAATACGAGTTCCAGTGCCTGCACGGCATGGGTGAACCGCTCTATGACGAGGTCGTCGGCAAGGAGAAGCTCGACCGGCCCTGCCGCATCTATGCCCCCGTTGGGACGCATGAGACGCTGCTTGCCTATCTCGTCCGCCGCCTGCTCGAAAACGGCGCCAACTCCTCCTTCGTGCATCGCATTTCCGATCAGAATGTTTCGGTCGAGTCACTGATCGCCGATCCGGCCGAGACCGTCGCGGCCATGCCCGTCGTCGGCGCCCCACATGTGCAGATCGCCGCGCCCAAGGCGCTTTACGGCAGCGCCCGCGCCAATTCGAGCGGGCTCGATCTCTCGAACGAGACCACGCTCACGGATCTGGCGCAGGCGCTCGCCTCCACCGCCGAGAGCCCCTGGCATGCGCTTCCGATCCTCGCTGACGGTTCTACCGACGGGGTGACGCGCGACGTCCTCAATCCCGCCGATCACCGCGACGTCGTCGGCACCGTCACCGAGCTGAAGGTCGAAGAGGCGGGTCGTGTCGTTGCGATGGCGGCCGCCTATGCGCCGCAATGGGCGGCTGTGCCGCCGGCAGAGCGCGCCGCATGTCTCGATCGGGCCGCCGACATCATGCAGGCCCGCATCAAGGTGCTGATGGGCATCATCATGCGTGAGGCCGGCAAATCCGCGGCCAACGCGGTCGGCGAAGTGCGCGAAGCGGTCGACTTCCTGCGCTATTACGCCGATCAGGCGCGCAAGACCCTCGGGCCGTCGCATCTGCCGCTCGGCCCGATCGTCTGCATCAGCCCGTGGAATTTCCCGCTGGCGATCTTCACCGGCCAAGTTGCAGCAGCACTCGTCGCCGGCAATCCCGTGCTGGCGAAGCCCGCCGGTGTCACGCCGATCATCGCCTCGGAGAGCGTCAAGATCCTCCACGAGGCCGGCGTGCCGGTTGGAGCCCTCCAATTCGTGCCCGGCAGCGGCCGCCTCGGCGCCGGCATGGTTGGGGCGCAACAAACGGCCGGCGTCATGTTTACCGGCTCGACCGAAGTTGCCCGCATGATCCAGGCGCAGCTCGCCGAGCGCCTGTCGGCAACCGGCAAGCCGATCCCGCTGATCGCCGAAACCGGCGGCCAGAACGGCATGATCGTCGACTCCTCGGCTTTGGCCGAACAGGTTGTGGCCGACGTCGTGACATCGGCTTTCGACAGCGCTGGCCAGCGCTGCTCGGCGCTGCGTGTTCTCTGCCTGCAGGACGACGTCGCCGACAGGACGCTCGCCATGCTGAAAGGCGCCTTCCGTGAGTTGACCATCGGCCGCACCGATCGGCTGAGCATCGATGTCGGGCCAGTCATCAACGACGGCGCCAAGGCGGAAATCGACCAGCATATCGAAGCGATGCGCGGGGCCGGGCGCAAGGTGGAGCAGCTGCCGCTGCCGCAAAGCGCTGCAAAAGGCACCTTCGTTCCGCCGACGATCATCGAGATCAAGTCGCTTTCGGACCTGACGAAGGAGGTCTTCGGTCCGGTCCTGCATGTCGTCCGCTTCAAGCGGAACGGCCTCGACCGGCTGATCGACGATATCAACGCCTCTGGCTACGGCCTCACATTCGGGCTTCACACCCGGCTCGACGAAACGATTGCCCATGTGACGAGCCGCATCAAGGCAGGCAATCTCTACGTCAACCGCAACATCATCGGCGCGATCGTCGGCGTGCAGCCTTTCGGCGGTCGCGGCCTGTCGGGAACCGGCCCGAAGGCCGGCGGTCCGCTCTATATCGGCCGGCTGGTGCAGCGCGCGCCAGTGCCGCCGCAGCAGGATTCCGTTCATACCGACCTCGCGCTTCGCGATTACATCGTCTGGCTCGATAAGAAAGGTCTGACGGCGGAAGGGGAGGTGGCGCGCGGCTATGCGAGCCGCTCGGCGCTCGGCCTCGAACGTGAGCTCACCGGCCCCGTCGGCGAACGCAATCTCTACGCGCTCCATCCTCGCGGCCGTATCCTGCTCGTGCCGCAGACGGAAAGCGGACTGCATCGCCAGATCGCCGCCGTCCTCTCCACAGGCAACCACGTCGTCGTCGACGCGGGCTCGATATCGAAGTCGGTTCTGGCGGATCTTCCGGCGGCTGTGGCCGGCCGCCTTTCCTGGACATCGGATTGGGAAAAGGACGGGCCGTTTTCCGGTGCGCTCGTCGAAGGAGATCGCGACAGAGTTCTTGCCGTCAACCGGAAGATCGCCGCGCTGCCCGGTCCGCTTCTCTTGGTTCAGGCCGCGACGAGCGAGGAACTGGCGAGCGACCCGGAAGCCTATTGCCTCAACTGGCTGCTGGAGGAAGTGTCGACCTCGATCAACACCGCCGCTGCCGGCGGCAATGCCAGCCTGATGGCGATCGGCTGAGTGGGCAGGGTGAGCGCGGAAATATGCGCTCTTCAAGCCTCCGGCCCAAGGCTACAACTCCTCTGTCGTCATGCTCTGGCTTGTGCCATGGCTGTCCGATTCGCGTTGCGATTGCCCCTCACCCTAACCTCTCCCCGTTCTGATGGGGAGAGGGGACGTGCACTACCAGACGCTGTGAGGGAACGGAGAGGCTGCGTCGATCTCCGGTGTCGGGATGTCGCCTGAGATTGAGCTCCTGCTCGTGTCTCAATTCGCAGGAAGCGTCTGCAGTGGCACAAGCCGAGGATAACGTCGAGTAAAGAGCGAGGTTTATCAGCGAACCTGAGGATGCGGAAAATGGAGCCTCGGTTACGCATTAAGCGACTCCGAACAAACTCGACACTATTGACCATTTTTTTAGCAGTTGCGGCTATCGTCGCGCCATCAGGCGTGACCATTCCTGGGGGCGGGGCTTTCTTATGGCATTGATTGATCGACTGTTGCAGCGCATGCGGATCGTCACGAAGGTTCTCTTCTTTGTGGTGCCTCTGATCGTCCTCATAGCGGGCATCGGGCTTTTCGGCTATTTCACCGCCGGCACGCTCAAGGGCCAGATGACTTTGACGCGGCAGACGATCGACACGCTTTCCAGTTTCCAGCAGCTCAGATCCTCGCTGACAGCCTTTACCGATCTTCCGACGGCGGCCACGCGCGATCGGCTGATCGCCAGCATCTCCGATCAGGAGAAGGGTGCGGCGACGCTCGATGCCATGTTGATCGATCCGTCCCAGAAGCAGCAGATCGCGGCGGTGCGCGACCTCGGAGGCAAGATGCAGGGTAGCGCCGACGCGCTTTGGGCCGTGGCTCAGGAGCGGGCGAGTAAAGAACAGGCGATCGACGCGGCGGTGGCGCAGCTTTTCAAGGAAAGCCAGACCGCCCGCAAGCAGCTCGACGTCCTTCAGGATCAGGCGAACGGAAAGGAAGCCTTCGTCCGGGCGCTTCTTCTCGATGCCTCCGCCTACAAGAACATCGCTCAGCGGATTGCGAAATTGCGCAAGGCGACGGCGCAGGCGACTGCACCCGCGGATATCGCCGGCGCTCTCGGCAGCCTCCTGCCGCCGCTGGTCAAGGAGGTTGGCGGCAGCGCCGCAGTCGCCTCCGACAAGGCCCAAAGCCAGATTGCCGCGCTGAAGCCGGTGCTGGACAAGCTCGCGGCGATGGCCAAGGACAGCGCCAACATTACGCTCGAGGGCTATGCTCCCGTCGACCAGGATCTGCAAGGCTTCGAGGAGAAGTTCGTCAAGCTCGCCTCAGGCAATGCGGATACCGCAATCGAGCGTTTTGTCGGCATGGATGCGAACATTGGCACGCTTCGCTCAATGGTGGCGATCGTCAGCACCGCTTTCAAATCGATCGACGATCTGCGCCTGCACCTGAGTGAACTGAACAGACGGGTCGATGCCGAAGCCCGGGACGCCGTTCTCGCCGATCTCAAGGCGCTGCGCGAAAACGCTGCACAGCTCGTACCCTTGAGCGGTAAAAACGCCGCCTTGCAGGACCTTGCGAAGAAGATCGAGCCATCCCTCGCCACGATCGAAAAGGACACGTCGCTGCTGATATCGGTCGCAGACCGGTGGCGGGCAGAGAGGGGGGCGGCAACCGAACTCGTGGCCGCTGCAAGCCATACTCTGGAGCAATTCGTCAGCACCGCGCAGGAGAGCGGCAAGGACATCAGCCAGCGTTCGGCCACGATGTCGCTCGCGGCGATGATTGTCGGCACCGTGCTGGCCATTATCGGCGGCCTCATGCTGATCGAAACGCTGCGCGGGCCGCTGAAGCGGATCACCCAGACGATGACCAGACTTGCCGCCGGCGATCTTAATGTTCCGATCGGCGATGGCAAGCGCGGCGATGAAATCGGCGATATGATCCGCTCCGTCACCGTCTTCCGCGACCAGGCGCTCGAAAAGACGCGGCTCGAAGAGGTCGCTGAAGCGAACAGGGCACGCGACGAAGAGGAACAGGCCCGCCGCGCAGCCGAGCAGGCACGCATCGAAGCCGAGCAGAGCGAGGCCCTGGACGCGCTGTCCGACATGCTCGGCAAACTCGCCGACGGCAACCTCGCCGCGGTGATGAGTGAGGAACTGGCCGCCGATTATGTCGCAATGGCCAAGACCTACAACCAGGCGATCGATGCGCTCCGCCGCACACTCGCCGAGGTCCGCAACACCACCTACGAAATCGCCGAGGGCAGCACCAATCTTTCCGGTGCGGCCGACGATCTGGCGCGGCGCACGGAACAGCAGGCGGCCGCCCTCGAAGACAGTTCACGCGTGCTCGGCGAACTGACTGCCAGCGTTCGTACGACCGCGGAAAACGCGCGCCAGACATCGATTTCCGTCGCCGAGGCGCATCGGCAGGCGGAGCATTCCGCGGCCGTCGTCGCCAAGGCCGTCGAGGCCATGGACGCCATCAACCGGTCGTCGGACAAGGTCACCAGCATTATCGGGGTCATCGACGAGATCGCCTTCCAGACCAATCTTCTCGCCCTCAATGCCGGGGTAGAGGCGGCGCGGGCAGGAGAGGCAGGCAGGGGCTTTGCCGTCGTCGCTCAGGAGGTGCGCGAGCTTGCGCAGCGTTGCGCCACCGCCGCCCGCGAGATCAAGGGTCTCATCTCCAACAGCGCATCGCAGGTCGGCACCGGCGTCAAGCTCGTCGAGGAGACCGGCCAGGCGCTATCGGCGATCATGGAACACTTCACCTCGATCAATGGGCTGGTGCAGGTCATCTCGACAGCGACCAGCACGCAGTACAAAGGCATCGACGAGGTCAATAACGCCGTTCGCGACATCGAGCATATCACCCAGCACAACGCCGCTATGGTCGAGGAAAACACCGCCGAGATTCACCGGCTGCGGCAGCAGGTGGAACTGCTGAACGAACGCATCTCCCGCTTTCAAACCGCCGACGGCCGCAGGGCTTCCTCTGCCGTGAGCCCGCGGATGGCCGTGGCCTCTTGAGTGGCCCGACCTTCGGATTTTTTTGCGCGGCACGCGGAGATCTAAAGAGTGAGAGGGTCCTTTGTGGGTCCGCACGGACGCACGGCGCTCTAGAAGTCGGCGACTTTGCCCCAGGCGGAGGCCGCGAAGCGGTTGGGATGATAGGGCCTGGGATCGACGATCGGCTCATCGCCGGTGACGATGTCGGCAATCAGACGACCGGCGCCGGGTCCGATGCCGAAGCCATGGCCGCTGAAGCCCGCAGCGAAGATGAAACCTGGAAGCGTGGCGATTTCGCCGATCGCCGGCACGCCGTCCGGCGTGCTGTCGATATAGCCTGCCCAGGCGGCGTTGATTTCGGTGTTCTTCAAGGCGGGCAGCAGCTTGAGCGCCCGTGAATGCGTCAGGGCAATGGTAGCCTGGTCGACCGCCGGGTCGAGGATGCGCATGCGCTCCATCGGCGTCGGCCTGTCGAGTCGCCAGCGTGCCAGAGATTCATGGCCCGAGCGATATCCCTCCAGTCCGCCGGGTGCCAGACTCCGCCAGCGGCGAGCGAACATCGGCAGGAACTGCGGCGCGAAACGAAACTGCTGCGCCGTGGGATCGACGCGGCCGCGGCCGCTGATCGCCAGCGTGTAACCGCCATCGCCGCGACGTGTCACCGATACCGCTGATGTATGCAGCGCATCCGGCAGGCCGGGTGCTCCCGGCGAAACTGACAGGATCGACGAGCGGATCGAGGCCTGCGGAAATCGAATGCCGAGCTGGCGGCAGAAGGACGAGGCCCAGGCGCCGCCGGCCAGGATCGCGATTTTTGTCCGGATGGTGCCATGCTCCGTGACGACGCCTGAAACTCTGCCGCCTTCAATCTCAAGGCCGCGGGCCGCACAGGATTGATGCACCGTGCCGCCGAGCTTCAGGATCGCACGCGCGACGGCAGGCGCGGCTCTTCCAGGATCGGCGGTGCCGTCGGTCGGCGAAAAGACCCCGCCTTTCCATGCGGTGCCGGTGGCCCGCCCGCGTTCGGTGGCTTCCGCGCCGCTTAGCATGTGCGTCGTGACGCCGACCGATCGGGCGAAATCGCGCCAGCGGGCCCAGCCGGAAAGTTCTTCCTCGCTATTGCTGAGATAGAGGAGGCCGCAACGGCGGAAGCCGGTGTCCTCGCCGGTTTCGGTGGCGAAGCGCTCCCACAGATCGAGGCTCTTCGTCGACATCGGTAATTCACGGGCATCGCGGTTCTGCTGCCGGCACCAGCCCCAGTTGCGGCTCGATTGTTCCGCCCCAACAAGGCCTTTCTCGACGAGGGCCACCTTCAATCCGCGCCTGGCCAGATAATAGGCCGCGAAAACGCCGACGATGCCGCCGCCGATCACGACCGCATCGGCGGCAGCGGGCAGCTTCGTTGTAGTTTCGACACGCGTGAGCGGTGCGGGCATGGCATGGTCTCCGTTTCAGACCAGTCTAGCGGATTCACCGCTGCGACTTTGCCGGAGATCATCAGGCGGCAGCAGAAGATTCCGTCTTGCGGGCCAGCCAGCAGCCATTTGTGCTTCGGCATGTCCTGCAATCCGGTCGACACCCCTTTGTGATGTGTTAAGCTCGACGCTCAAAAGGCTGCAGCATAATCTGCTGCGCCGTTGGCGATCTCGAGCAAGCGAAGGCGCGTGTGATGATGAAACTCGACCGGATCGACATAAAAATTCTCTACGAACTGCAGAAGAATGGCCGCGTCACCAATGTGGAGCTCGCCGAGCTGGTCAATCTGTCGCCGAGCCCCTGCCTGATGCGGGTGAAGAAGCTGCAGTCGGAAGGTTATATCGAAGGTTATTCGGCTCAGATCAACGTCAACAAACTCGGGCAGACGCTGACCGTGTTCACCGAGATTACCCTCAAAAACCATCGGCAGATCGACTTCGCCCGCTTCCTCGGGGCGATCGAGAAGGTCGACCAGGTGATCGAATGCCATCTGGTTTCGGGCGGCTATGATTATCTGCTGAAATTCGTCACCGCTGGAATAGACGAATACCAGACGATCATGGAACGGCTCACCGATATGGACGTCGGCATCGACAAATATTTCAGCTTCGTCGTGCTGAAATCTCCGATCATCAAAGCGCATATGCCGCTGACCACTTTATTTCCACATTAGAGAGCGCGGATCGCCCCGGCATGTATGATCCGCACTTGCCCTCCTCGGTGACAGCTGTCGCAACAGTCCGCAGGTGTGGCTGGGTCGTGGAGAGATTTCGAAATTTACGACTGAAACAAGGCCTTATTCGGTAACGCCGACTTCCGCATCGCCTTAATCTCGGATGACACCACGACCCATCCCAGAGGCAGGCCGGGACGGTCGAGGCCATTGGCAGCCCGTACTGCTCAGCTGTCGCGCTCGGAAACAGTCCAACCCTCGCCTCGTAGATCAGAACCGCCTCTCAAAGAAGGAAGATGACATGTCACTGTTGGTCACCATCGACACCAATCCGGATTTTGCGCTAAAGGACGCGGTCCTGGGCCGGAGCGTCTGATTTCGGGCAATCCCTTTTTCAAGACCTGGGCCCAGGATGCTTCAAAGGTGGAGAAGGTGTTAACCGGCGTCTGGGAAGCGACGCCTGGCGAGCATCATTCGATCAAAGGCACCACCTACGAATTCTGCCATATTATTTCGGGCCTCGTAGAAATCGAGGAGAAGGGCGGCGAGACGAAAACCTATCGGGGTGGTGACAGCTTCGTCATGAAGCCCGGGTTCGTTGGGGTTTGGCGTACTATTGAGACCGTACGCAAGATCTACGTTTGTGTTTACGAGTGACAGCAGATCTCAGGTGCGCCCACTAGAATAAAGGCGCACCTGAGAATTCCAGATGAGGCGACTTCAGAAACCTGAACCGACGTTACTACAGCGCCTCGCGTAAACATCCCCGAACGGACGTACCGAAGTTTGGACATTCACTCGTCCAAGAAGCCGACGATGCTCTTGGTTTCGCTAAACTCGTGCAGTCCGAACTTGCCGTACTCCCGACCGTTGCCTGATTGCTTGTAGCCGCCAAAAGGGGCGGCGCTGTCCCAGGCGCAGCTGTTGAGGCGAACAGTGCCGGCGCGCAGCCTGCCTGCGAGCGCCCGCGCTTCTTGCCGATCTCCCTGAATGTAGGCCGCCAGACCGTAGGGGCTGTCGTTGGCGATCGCGATCGCTTCCTCTTCGCTATCATAGCCGATGATCGATAGTACCGGGCCGAAGATCTCCTCCCGTGCGATCGTCATCTGATTGGTGACGCGGGCAAACACGGTCGGGCGCACGTAATAGCCGGAATTGAGATGCGAAGGGCGCCCAGGACCACCGGCGACGAGCTCCGCTCCTTCCGCGATGCCGCGTTCGATCAGCGTCTGGATCTTGTCGAACTGGGCGCCGCTCGCGACCGGTCCGAGGTCGGTGCGTGGATCCGAGGGCGGGCCGACGACGAGCGCAGCCGCTTCCCTCGCGGCGATCAAGCCTGCTTCCTCCATTCGCAACGCCGGCACCAGCATCCGCGTTGGCGCGGTGCAGGTCTGGCCGGAATTGCCGAAGCACCGGCGTACGCCAGCGCTGACCGCGGCGGCGAAATCGGCGCTGGGCAGGATGATGTTCGGCGACTTGCCGCCGAGTTCCTGATGCACTCGCTTGACGGTCGGTGCCGCCGCCTGTGCCACGGCAATGCCGGCCCGCGTCGAGCCGGTGAAGGACACCATATCCACATCCGGATGGCTGGCCAGTGCGGTTCCGACAGTAGGTCCGTCGCCTTGGACGAGGTTGAAGACGCCTTTCGGCACGCCGGCCTCATCCATGATCTCGGCGAAGATCACGGCACTGAACGGAGCGATCTCCGATGGCTTCAGGACCATAGTGCATCCCGTAGCGAGCGCTGGAGCGACCTTGCAGGCGATCTGATTGATCGGCCAGTTCCAGGGGCTGATCATCGCGACGACCCCGATAGGCTCGTGTACGATGCGGGTAGAGCCCTGCATGTAGTCGAAGGCAAAAGTCTCGATGGCCTTGATCGTCTGCTCGAAATGGGTAGCTCCGATACCGGCCTGCTCTGCCCGGGCCATGGCGAGGGGAGCGCCCATTTCCCGCGAGATGACATCGCCGAGCTCGTCATTGCGGCGCTTGAGGATATCCACTATGCGCTTCAGCAGGTCGATGCGCTCGGTCTTGGAGGTCTGAGAGAAGGAGGCGAACGCCCCCCGCGCTGCCGTGACCGCCCTCTGCACGTCGGCGGCGCTGCCGAGCGCAATCGTGCCCGCCGGCTGCTCCGTCGAGGGATCGATGACTTCGAGTGTTTTCGAGACGCAGGGTTCGACCCACTCACCGTCGATATAGAACCTGTGGGCATGCATCATTGATGGCTCCAATCTCTTGCTTGGTCTGCCGACGAACGCAGTCCGCGATACGCCGAACGGCGGACAGCTTGTATTTGCCAAAGGATGATCGCAGACCTTCAACGGCGACCGGGTGGTGCATTGACCGAAGTTGAATGGATCACAGCGCTAATTGTAGATCTCGGCCAGGTCGTGTAGATCCCAGTTCCCGCCGGACAGCACCGTACAGACTTTCTCTTCTGGCTTCACGTGTATGCTGCCTGCCAACAAGGCTCCGATTCCAATGGAGGCGGCCGGTTCAGCGATCAATTTTGCATCTTTGGCAAGGGCACGCATCCCGGCAATGATGTGTTCGTCGTCAACAAGAACAATCTCGTCCACATATCTTTCGATAATGGGATAGGGGTTTTGCCCCGGGACGCTTATCCTCAAGCCATCGGCAATGGTGTTCTTCAAGGGAAGCGTTGTCCGCTCGTTGTTGATCCGGCTATGGAAATACTTCGGTGTCAACGCAGGTTCCGCGCCTATGATCCGCACGGATGGCTTCGTTTCCTTAATGGCGGTCGCAATTCCCGAGATCAGCCCTCCGCCCCCTACGGGAACGATGACGGTATCCACATCCTCCAGATCCTGCAATATTTCACAACCGATCGTTCCCTGACCGGCCATTACTATGGGGTCCTCAAAAGCGTGAACAGCCGCGTATCTGTTTTCTTCGGCGATTTCATACACCCTTTTCCATCTGGCGGCGGTATCGCCGTCGAAAAGAATAACTTCCGCTCCGAGGGCCTTGGTGTTTTCGATTTTGATCTTGGGCGTGGTGACCGGAAGGACCAAAATCGCTTTCACACCCAGCATCCTGGCGGCATAAGCGAGCCCTTGGGCATGGTTGCCCGACGAGGTCGCGATGATCCCGTTGGCGATCTCTTCTCGGGAGAGCGAGAGAGCCTTGTTCAGAGCGCCGCGGATCTTGAACGCGCCAGTAATCTGCAGGGTTTCGGGCTTGAGATAGAGCTGACAACCAACCACTTTCTCAATCTTGTCCGCACGCAATAGGGGGGTATGTCTGACGTGCGGTTTCAGCCGCTCTTGAGCTTCACGGATGTCGTGAATGGTGGGGAAATTGCGCATGGTCATTGCTCGAAAAACTGAAAGAAGGTGCCGACGTTATTGGCTATGGCGTTATGATAAATTTTGCTGGCCGTCGTATTGTCCTGTATGGCCATGCCCGTGGAGTCGAAGATCGTGATTTCGTCATCACTTTCTCGTCCAGGTTTCCTTCCCAGCAATATCTCGCCGATTTCACCATGAATGTCGTCTTTGGTGATGATATTCTTGTTCAGGGGATGCCAGGTTTCGCCCTTCTCGGTGCACTGCGCCATCGAGTCGACGACTAGCTTTGCGTTCCTGAATATCTCTGGATCCAATTCCTGCTTGCCTTGTTGATCCGTGCCGATCGCAACAATGTGCGTGCCGGGCCTGACCCAATCCGATTCTACGAGCGAGCCTTTTCCGCGGGTCGTGGTAACAAGGATATCGGCCTGCTCGACGGCCTCCTTTTTTGAATTGGCCATCATGACAGGAATGCCAAGCTCGCTTTCAATATCCGTCTTGTATTTGAAGAGCGTGTCGGGGTTGCTGTCCCAGGCGTGGATCTCCTCGATCTTCATGATCTCGTTGATCGAACGGATTTGCATTCTCGCTTGATTGCCAGTGCCGATCGATGCGACCGTCGTGGCGTTCTTCCTCGCCAGCGCTTTGACGGAGACGGCTCCAGACGCTCCCGTTCTGAGACCAAGAATCAAACTTCCATCCATAACGCAAATCAACGCACCGCTCCTGGCGTCGAACAGGAAAATCGTCGCCATGCCATTGGGCACTCCGTGTGCAGTCGGGTTATCAATGAACCCGCCGGAAGAGGCTTTCATGGAGATTATTTCATTGGCTTTGTAGTAGCCAAGCTTAAAGTCGATTTCCCCCCGAGGCGACGGGAGATCTATCCCCATATAGTCAGGTTGTTCAACCTGATCACTGCTAAAGGCCTTGTACGCCTCTTCCACGGCAGCGATGACTTCCGTCACGCTGATCAGCCGACTGACCTCGTCCTTTTTAAGCAGCAGCGTTTTCATGCACCAGCTCTCTATTTCTTGATTCAACCACCGCTTCGACTATTCCGCCCAATTCCGCCATCATCATAATCGCCGAGTTTTGGCTTTATTAGCCATATGCGCGGAGCCCCAGGCAGATTATTTTATATTGCGCTCAGCTTTTGGCAGAGAGTGCGGCCCGCGCCTTGGTGGCGCCCATGGATTGTGTCCTGTGCGCCATCAGCGCCGCGTTTCTAAGAATCCGGCGACAGCGACGATGGCTGCATCCGTGTGCGGCCAAGCGGCTAGCTCGCCCAGCGTCACTGGTTTGATGGGCGGGCGCAGCCGATAGTAACCAGCCTCGCTGGGCGAGCCGCCACGGCATTTTGCCAGCAGTTCGACCGCAGTCAGGCCGCACAGCCGGCCTTGACATGGGCCCATTCCACATCGTGTGAACGCCTTCATCTGGTTCGGGCCAGGCACGCCGAGCGCTGCAACCTCGTGCAGCTTGCCAGCCGTAATTTCTTCGCAGCGGCAGACGATGGTGCTGTCGTGCTCTGGAATCCGGAATTTCTCGCCAGAACGAAAGCGACGCTCGATGAACGTCCTGCCTCTCATGGCACGAGCTAGCTCTCGAGTGAGCCGTGTCCGACGCTCTCCGTAGGCATTTCGGTCAATGAGGTTTAAGTCGAATGAGGCATTGAGGCCAGCCAACTGCCCTTGGAGTGCGGAGGCAACCGCGCCGACGATGCCGGCCCCATCGCCGGCGATCGAAACACCTGGAACGGAACTTGCGCCGCAGGCATCGACGCTCGGGCGGAAAACGGCCGAATGGTCGTCCCAGTAATAATCGCATCCCGCCGCCAGCGTGAGATTGAGGTTTGGCGCGAGTCCCTGGTGCAGGAGGAGAAGGTCGCCTTCAACTTCCAGGGAATTCTTGCCCCTGCTCGCTCGCAGAGCGCTGAATTTTTCCTGCCCGACGGCCTCGATTGCCGTCACCCCGCGAACGACTCGGGCCCTACGGCGAACATCGAAGAGAAATTTCAGGCCTTTAAGGGCATGGGGTGAGGTGACAAAGGCGGGCAGATGAACGAGAGCCGTACGCCAGTTCTCGCGTGGCGTGGCGTCGACAACTGCGATGACATCTACGCCTGCCTGGAGAAGCTGGCTTGCCACTAAGTACAGCAGCGGCCCGGTTCCGGCGAGGATGGTGCGCCCGGACGGCACGAGACCTGACGACTTCATCAAGATCTGCGCCGCTCCCGCCGTCATGACACCCGGCATGGTCCACCCTGGGAACGGGAACGGGCGTTCGAGCGCGCCTGTTGCGAGGATCACCCGATGGGCGGCGATCGATCGAGCAATCCCGCCGAGGGAAATCCCGACCTCGAGCGGATGCGCGCCGTCCAATTCTTCGTCAGCAGGCCCGACACTCCACACAGTCGCACGGGGGGCGTAGCTCAAATTTCCTTGCCGAAATCGCTCGATGAGCTTCCGCCCGGCAGCGTAGTCCGGCCCCATGCGGGCGAGGTCGGCATCTGATGCATGCTCGACCGACCGATAAATCTGCCCGCCAGGGGATTCATTTTCATCGGCGAGCAAAACCGCGAGACCGTGGATCGAGGCTTCGATGGCTGCCGAGAGGCCGGCAGGGCCCGCGCCAACGACGACGACGTCATAGGCAGGCGCGAGATCGGTGGCAGACTGAATGTTTCTAATCACCCTTCCTGCCTCGGCATGGCCGCGCCCTCCTGTGTTTCGATCCGCATCCCCTCCGCAACGTTGGTCATGCAACCCTGCTGGTTCGGCCGGCCATCGATTTTGACGAGGCACTCGAAGCAGACACCCATCATGCAGTAAGGACCACGGGCGGCGCCGGAGACCGGGCTGCGACGCGTGCTGCCATATCCCGCGGCCAACAGTGCGGCGGCAACGCTATCGCCTTGTCTGGCCATGGTCGGCATGCCGTTGAATGTGAATGAAATTGAACTCTCCTTTCGGTCAGGCAGCCGCCGGAACATGGAACCTCCGGGAATGAAATGCGGAAAGATCGTCAGAAAGCGCGCCGGCTGAAATCTGCCGCGACAGGACCAGCGCATGATTGGCCGCCAGAGTCACGCCGGAATGGCAGGCACATGCGAACGCACCAGGAAACCTCTCTGACTGCTCGTAAATGGGGTAGCCGTCCGGCGTCACCACTCGGAATGCGGCCCAGATCCGCACTGCACTGGCGTCCTTTAGAAGTGGGAATGTGCGCACGGCGCGCTCAGCCAGGACCGCAGTAATCGGCCCGCGCGGCCGCTGGTGATCGATTGTGGTTTCCTTGCTTTCGCCGATCAGCACAGATCCCTCGTCTGTCTGCCGCAGATGGCCGGTGGCATGGCTTAGGAAAGGCTTCAGCCGCTCGGTCACAATGATCTGGCCGCGGCTGGGCGAGAGCGGAACGTTCAGCCCGACCATCGGAGCGAGCGCGGTGTTGCCGATCCCTGCAGCAAGGACGATCTTGCCGGCACCGAGTCGCCACCCGTCTCCTGCCAATTCGAACATACCTGCGCGATGACTGATCGCAATCGTCTGCCGATGCGGCAGATAATGAACGCCACGCTGCTTAAGCGCCTTATGAAAGCCTGCGAACAGCCGCAGCGGATTAACGTGTCCATCGAGGGGGCTGAAAATCGTCCCTGCCACGGTCTCGCCGACCAGCGGCAAGCGGCGACGCGTCTCCGCCTGATCGAGTATCTCATATTCGAGCGGTGGGGTTCCTTCCGCCTCCATTCCGGGCTGGCCGGCCAGCTTCGCCATGGATGTGATCCCGCGTTCCAGCTCCGTAGACGTGAGCCGAATTGAGAAGCCGCCCGATTGGACGAATCCAGTGTCGACGCCGGTTTCGGCCTTGAGCTCGGCCGCCAACTGGTGCCAGTTTGCAGTCGAGATTCGCGACCACCGCGAATAGGCGGCGTTGCCGAGGCCCTTGCTTGAACTCCATACGAGACCGAAATTCGCCCGTGCCGCCCTGTTTGCCACATCGCCTTCATCGATGACGGCAATCCTTTGTCCGCACGTGGACAGACCCCAGGCAATCGATACGCCCACGAGGCCGCCGCCTATGATGATTACGTCGTAATCCATTTCGCTAGCTTCCTTCCATGCGTATATCAAAGGCCTCTTGCTGGCCGGCACTCACGTTCAGATGGCACCTACCTTAACTTTCGAACCGTCCACCAGGCGCGACAGGCGGAAGGGGGTGGGGTCGACACAGGGTGTATCGTTGGCAACGAGGTCGGCGGCCAGGCGGCCGATGCCCGGGCCGAGGCCGAAGCCGTGCCCGGAGCCGCCCGCGGCCAGGTAAAGGCCCTTCACACGATCGGCCGGCGAGATGACCGGCACCGCGTCCGGCGTGAAATCCACGTAGGCTCCCCAGCTGTCGGCGATTTCGACGCCCGCCAACGCAGGAAACTGCTCGATGACCCGTTTCAAAATGGCCGCGATCGTGCGGCGGCTCGGCGGCGGGTCGAGAACGCGCATCCGCTCGAAGGCCGACGGTTTACTCGTGTTCAAGCTTCCGAATGCCTCCGGACCCTGGAGGAAGGATTTGCCGATGCCGAACTGCACCGCTTTCAGACGCTTCATGAACATCGGCATGAACCAGCGGGCGTAGCGAATGCCTTGTGGAGTGATATCCAGCATTGCCCTGCCGCTGATCGCAAGCGTGTAACTGCCATCCAACCGGCGGGTCAGCGCGCAGTCCGGCGTATAGATAGCCTCACCCAGATCCTTCGTGGGCCGCGTACGAAGCGCTGTCTGGCGCACGCTCGCCTGTGGAAACACAACGCCGTGCTGGCGGCAAAACATCGACGTCCAGGCACCGCCAGCACAAAGGACGGCTTGTGTCCGGATGGTTCCCTTTTCGGTGATGACCCCCGCCACAGCTCCATTGACCAGATCGAGGCCTTGCGCAGCGCACTCCTGGTGGATCGTCGCGCCAAATTTGCGAGCGCCGTACGCGATCGTCGGCGCGGCGATGGCGGGCTCGCCCTTGCCATCATCGATCGAATGCACGCCGCCGACCCATCGGCGTCCATTTGCCGGGATCGTGGCAGCCGCTTCCTTTGCGCTGAGCACCTTCGTATTGACATTGAACTGCCGGGCGGTCTCACGCCATGCTTCCCATTCCGCCAGTTGCCGCGGATTATCCGTAGCGTAAAGCAGACCGCATCGGCGGAAGCCCACGTCCTCACCGATTTTAGCCGCAAACTCATCCCAAGCTTGCAAAGCGATGCCCGAGAGCGGTAACTCGCGTGCATCCCGGTTCTGCCGCCGGCACCAACCCCAGTTGCGGCTCGACTGCTCGCAGCCGACATAGCCCTTTTCGACCAGAGCTACGGACAGTCCCCGCTCCGCGAGAAAGAAAGCTGCCGTTGCACCAATAATGCCGCCGCCAATGACGACAACATCAGCCTTTGCGGGAAGCTCTTGATCGTTCGGTATGCGCTTGACAATTGGAGACATGGGGGCTGACCTGAACTGATTTTGGCGGCCGATCTATACGGCACTGTTTCCTGCTCCTCCGGCGGGAGCAATTGAGGCAATGACGGCTATCGCATCGACTTCGACGAGATAGCCCTAGTGAAGTTCCGGTACCGGAACGACGTGCGAGTCGGGCAGGAAGCGCCCAAGCCTAGCCGTTCGGACGGATGCATTTCGATGACGCCTTCTGCCGGACGCAGGAAACTCCCGACGGACAGGGCAGGTCATGTGAAGCTACCGAGCGGAGGCGAGCAGCATGTATCGAATGCAAATGCAGGGGCGGCAGGAAATTCCGTTTTCGGCGGCGCGACAGTCACAGCTAGGACGGTCGACCGGGTAAGCTACAGAGCATCGTCTGACGACAGCGGTTTTTGAATTGGTTTCCCGTCGAGCACGACAGATGCCCTGATCAGGTCCATGTCAACCCCGCTGCTACAGCCTCACGATAAAGAGCGTGCACAATAAAATACCGAGATATTACTATGACTACAGGCACTTATGAGTCCCCTGCGCTTGCCATGATCCACACGGTCCACGGGATCATCCCCGCGTTCAACGAACTCGTTGGCCGCCATCTGCCCGGTTGGCGCCTGTTCAATATGTTGGATGAGAGCTTGCTGGGGAACACGATCCGCGAAGGCGCGCTGTCACGTCAGACCATGCGGCGGATTGCGACTCACATTTGGTCGGCGGTGGATGCGGGGGCTTCCGCAGTCCTCGTCACTTGTTCGTCGCTCGGCCCTGCAGTGGATGCGGCAATGCCACTCTGCCCCGTACCTCTCTTCCGTATAGATGATGGGGTGGCAATTGAGGCCTTGCAATGCGGAGATCGAATTGGCGTCCTCGCAACGCTGTTTACAACATTGAGCCCGACGACCCATTTGATCGAACGCCATGCTCAGCGAATGGGTCGCGAAATTCTCCTTACAAGTCATCTCTGCGAAGGGGCGTTTGAGAAACTGCGGGACGGAGACAGAGCGGCGCATGATGCGCTGATACGTGAAGGCCTTGCTGCTCTGTTGGGCAACGTTGACGTGGTTGTTCTAGCTCAAGCATCGATGGCAAATGCGCTGAGCGAGATGAAAGGCACGCCGGTGCCAATACTAGCTAGTCCCGAACTTGGAGTGCTGCACATGTCCTCAGCGCTGAAGAGCGCGACGTCGGGGAAAGCCCTGAGAGGCTAGGTAACCCATCGATATTCCGGCAGCTCAACGGATGGTTGGACCGGGTTCGCCGTCGTTCAGGGGCGACGCGGCAGAAATGATAGGCGCACTGCTCATCCAAGGATCAACTGGCGGCCAGCAAAATCGGCGAACATCAGGAAATCGTGGAGCGACCTGATGAACAATGGATGTGGCATCGACAAATATTTGCGCCACGTGCGCTGAAACTCGCCGACCGTCAAGTCGCACCTGCCGCTGAGAGCCTCCTTCCCGCAATTATCCGCCTCCGACGGCGCGGATCAGCTTCGGATCCTGCTTGAGCCCGTCGAGCCAGGCCGGGTCGAGCTTCGGGACGGAGGAGAACAGTAGCTGTGAGTAGGGGTGGCTCGCGCTGCTGCTCATGGCCGAGGGAGGGAGCTGCTCGATCTTTTCGCCCGCATACATCACCGCGACTTCGTCGCAGATCGCCTCGACCACGGAGAGGTCGTGGCTGATAAAAATGTAGGAGAGAGAAAGCTCCCGCTGCAGCTCCTTGAGAAGGTCGATGACGGCTGCGGCAACTACGGTATCAAGTGCCGACGTAACCTCGTCACACAGGATCAGTTTTGGCTCGGCAGCGAGCGCGCGAGCGAAGTTGACGCGCTGCTTTTGACCCCCGGACAGTTCTGACGGGCGCCGGTGCTTCAAGGCCCGGGGCAGCCGAACCATATCCAGGAGTTCGTCGATCCGCTTCTCACGCTTCTCACCTGTCATGCCGTGATAAAAGGCCAACGGTCGCCCGAGAATATCGCTGATCGATTTGGCGGGATTGAGTGCGGTGTCGGCGTATTGGAAAACGATCTGCAGCTCTCGCAACTGTTCTCGCGTACGGGCGCCGGCGGCTGGCGCCAGCGTCTGTCCATTGAAGGTGATCTTGCCCGCGGTTGCGGGAATGATGCCGGCAATCGTTCGAGCCAGGGTGGATTTGCCGCAGCCGGACTCACCGATAATTCCCAGATTGCAACCGCTCTCAACCTCGACGCTGACGGATTTCAGGGCTTTGACGAGGGGTGTGCCATCGGCCTGGATGGGTCCATAGCCTGCGATAAGGTCTTGCACCTGAAGAATCGCTTTGCTCTGCTGCTTGTCAGGGGATTTGGCCCGCGCTTCCGGCTTGAAAGCGCCTAACAACTCCTTGGTATAAGGATGCTGCGGTCTGCTGAGGATTTGCTCGGTGCTTCCGATCTCCTGGACTTCGCCTCCTTTGAGGACAACGATGCGATCGGCAATTTGGGCCACTACGGCAAGATCGTGCGAGACGTACACGCCGCCGATGCGACCCTTGTGCATTACGGATTTAAAGGCGCGCAGCACTTCGATCTGTGTGGTCACATCAAGCGCCGTCGTGGGCTCGTCGAAGATGACAAGTTTTGGATCACCGATCAGGGCCATCGCGGCCGAGAGGCGCTGCAACTGACCGCCGGAAACCTGATGCGGATAACGGGAACCGATCGTTTCCGGATCGGGAAGCGAGAGCGCCTTGAATAGGCTTACCGCGCGGGTGCGGGCCTCTTCGGCGGGCATCAGGTCATGGATGCGAGCGATCTCGATGACCTGTTCCATGATCGTCTGTGACGGGTTGAAGGCCGCGGCGGCACTTTGTGGTACATATGAGACGACGGTTCCCCGGATCTTGGCCCGTTTTCGCTCCGGAAGGCTTGCCATGTCCTGACCGGCGAGCACGACGGAGCCGCCGCTGATCCGACAGCCGGCGCGGGCATGGCCCATCAGGGTTAGAGCGATGGTCGTCTTGCCTGACCCACTTTCACCGATCAGAGCGACGATCTCCCCTTCAGCGACTTCGAAACTGACGCCACGGATGATTTCGACGATGCGGCCGGAGTCGGTCTTGGCTTCGACCTTGAGGTCACGGATTTCGACGAGGTTGGCCATCATTCGCTCCGATCGCGTATTTTTTGAGGAAGGTTGTCGATCAGCAGATTGACGCTGATCGTCAGCGTGGCGATAGCGATCGAGGGGAAAATCACCGCGGGTGCGCCGAGCGGGAGGCCGCCGATATTCTCGCGCACCAGGGCTCCCCAATCCGCGTAGGGCGGCTGCACGCCAAGCCCGAGGAACGAAAGACCCGATAGGAGCAGCACGATGAAGACGAAGCGCAGGCCCAGGTCGGCAAGAACCGGCCCGACAATATTGGGCAGGATTTCGGACGCGACCAAGTAAGCTATACCTTCGCCGCGAGCGCGGGCCACGGTGATGAAGTCCATCGTATTGATGTTGACTGCGAGAGCCCGGGCGAAGCGATAGGAGCCGGGCGTGTAGATCACCGCAAGTGTCAGCACCAGAACGGGAATGGACGATCCGACCGCCGCCACGACCACGAGGCCGAAAAGTTTGCTCGGAATGGAATTCAGGGCATCGAGAAAGCGACTGAGAAAGGTGTCGACCCATCCCCCAGATACCGCCGCGATCATGCCGAGCACGACGCCCGAGAAGCAGGCGATGCTAACCGCGACTAACGAAATGCCGACCGTATAGCGTGCTCCCATCAGGATGCGCGAAAGCATGTCACGTCCCAGATAGTCTGAACCGAGCCAGAACTGCTGGCTCATGGGGCCGAAATAGTCAAAATCGAGTATCTCACCCACCGGATGGGGGATGATCCAGGGAGCAATGACGGCGATGATTGCCCAGAAAGCAATGACGGCGAAGCCGACCACACCGACCAGGTTGATGCGATAGGCGAATTTCCGACGCTTTAGCGCATGTGTTTCGATCGTGGTCATCATCGTAGCCTCGGGTTGGCAAGAATAGCGATGATATCGGCCGTCGTGATCAGGATCAGATAGCCGACGCAGAATATCATCGCGCAGGATTGGATGAGCGGGAGATCGCGGGTGGCGACGGCGTCGACCATCAGCTTGGCGATGCCGGGATAGTTGAAGATCGTCTCGACGATGATTACTCCGCCCAGAAGGTATGAAAGCGAGAGGGCAACTGCGTTGACGATCGGACCGAGGGCGTTTGGCAGCGCATGTTTCAACACGATGCGGCTTCGTGAGGCACCCTTCAATAGTGCCATTTCGGCATAGGGTGTATTCAGTGTTTCCACCACCGCAGCCCGCGTCATGCGGATCATCTGCGCGGACACCCCGAAGGTGAGGGTGATCACCGGCATCGCGTAGACGCGCACTATGTCGGTGATAGTGTGGACTTCGTTGGTGAGTGAAATCGCGGGCAGCCATTGCAAATAGACTGCAAAGAACATGACAGCCAACGTCGCTATCATGAATTCCGGTACCGATATGACGCCGATCGTAAATACGGTGACCGCTCGATCATAAAGCGAGCCCCTTACCATGGCGGCGGTGATGCCGAGCGTCAATGCAATCGGTACTGCGAACAAGGCCGTGACGCCCGCAAGCTTCATCGAGTTCGCGAACCGGCCGCCGATCAGGTCGGCGACCGGCATGTTGTTGGCGTAGGATGTGCCCAGGTCACCCGATAGCAGTCCGCCCATCCAATAGATAAAACGCAGAAACGCCGGGTCGTCGAGATGCATGGCCGTGCGCAATCCGGCGACGGCCTCCGGCGTTGCAGCCTGGCCGAGAAGGATCGAAGCAGTATCCCCCGGCAGGAGCGTCGTCGCTGTAAAGACCGCGAACGAGACGATGACCAAGGTGATCAGGGCGATGAGCAATCTGCTCAGCACCAGGGATAAGACCTCTTTGTTCACACTCGCTTCCTTCCAGTTATCGGAACCAAAGTGCAGAGGGGCCACAGCAACGTGGCGGCAGCCCCGAGACTACTTTGTCGATCACGATTCAAACCAAACATGCTCGGCCATGCGATAACCCATCATACCTCCGAGCGGGTTCGTTTCCATGCCCTTGAGCTTGTCCGTGATGGCGTCGATCCCGGTCAGGTAGGCCGGAATGATGGTGCCGGCCTCATCTGCAATCATCACCTGCATCTCATTGTAAATCGCTTTACGCTTCTCCTGATCGAGCGAGCCGCGCGCCTCGATCAGCATCTTGTCGAATTTATCCGATTTGTAATGGCTCTCATTCCAGGGTGCGCCGGACGCATATAGCAACGAGAACAGGATGTCGGGCGTCGGCCTATAATTGATATTGCCGAAATGGATCGGGGCCTTGAGCCAATACTTGTCCCAATAGCCGTCGGAGGGCACGCGCTGGACGTCGAGCTTCATGCCGATTTCGGCGCCGGCGGCCTGAATAATCATCGCCATGTCGATTGCGGAGTTCGCGGCCTCGGACGCGATCACCGGGATCGACTGACCGAGAACGCCCGCCTTATTGAAATAGAACTTTGCCTTTTCAGGGTCGTACGGCTTCGGCTGGAGATCGTCGTTGCGATAGGGGTTGCCCGGGAAAATCGGCTGGTCGTTGCCGATTTCACCGCGCCCGCGCAGGGCTGCCCTCAGGATCTGCTCACGATTAACCAGGTGCTTCATGCCCGCGACGAAATCGCTGTTTTGACCAGGGGTCGTATCGAGGCGCATGTTGAGGTTGGTGTAGCTGTTGGCGCTCGATTTCGACAGAACGAAGCCGGGCCTGCCTTCGACGAGCCGTTCCGAGCGGGGATTGATAGCGGCCGCGACATGGATGTCTCCCGACAGCAAGGCATTCACGCGCGAGCTGTCGTCGCTGATCGCGAAGAACTCAAAGGAGTCGACAAATGGTCCTTTCGACTTCCAGTAATGGTCGTTCCGCCGCATAAGCGAGCGCACACCGGGTTCGAAGTTTTCGAGAACGAAAGGCCCTGTGCCGTTCCCCTTCGAGAAGTCGGCGGTCCCTTCCGCGACGATCATGAAGTGCTGTAGCGCCAGGATGGTCGGCAGGTCGGCGTTGGCGTCTGCGAGTGTTATTTCGAGAGTGAGATCGTCGAGCGCCTTGAACCCCGTCATTTGCTTTGCGATGGCATTGACCTTCGAGCCGACGTTGGGATCCAGGTGGCGCTTGAGCGAGTAGATCACATCTGCGGACGTAAGTTGTTTCCCGTCGTGAAAGGTGACGCCCTTGCGCAGCTTCACGGTCCACACCTTGCCATCGGTGCTCTCGATGCTTTCCGCCAGCTCCATCTCGACCGCGCCGGACCTGTCGAGGTTGGAAAGGCGGCTATAGACCGCGGAACACCGTGAATAATCCGTTGAATTCGATGCTTTGGCCGGGTCGAGCGTGTCTGCGGTCGAAGACGTGAACCCTGCCGCCTTGAGATGTCCTCCGGTGATCGGAGACGCGGCGATCGCTTTAGTGGCGCGACCAACGATGACGCCGCCAGCAGACATGGCGACGCCGCCAGCGAGAAGCATCTGCAGCAGTTCACGGCGGGTGGCGCCGCGTCTGATGGCGCATTCGACCACTGCGTCGTCGGCGCGGGTCCAGTTCGTAGTCCTTAAGTCGGTCATGGCATTCCCCTTTTCTTTCTGTGACGGCCGCCTGCCGGCGAGCCGATCCGGTTTTAAAAGTCAGGCGCGCGAAGCGGCCACGGCCTCCGCGGGGCGGCCATCGACGTGAAATGATCGGGTGCGGTGAATTCCGCCGGCTCGATCGTGCCGTCGCAGCCCTTGTGGGCATGCCGCCGCTCCCGCAGCGGCCCGCCGGCGGGCAGGCCAAGCTCCGTCCCGCTCGCGAGATAGGCGCGCACGAGATCGTCGGGAAAGAGGTCAACATCGTCTGAATAGCGGTGGGCCTCGCGATAGAGGCTGAGCGTCGCCCGCTCGCTATTGATCTCGTGTCCCGTTTCGGCTGAATCGATGAGCAAGCCGACCTCGTCGAAGCCCATGTAGCTGATTTCCGGAAGACTTTTGCTCACGCGAATTCCCCAGTGTTCGGCTCCGATGGAGCGCGGCTTCTCAAAGAAGAATATTCCGTTCCCGGCAGGATCGTTGTCCCGCTCTTGTATGAAGGCCGGATTTGTTGTGATCCGTGCCTTTCGTCTGTTTCAGTTTGTCACTTGCGCTGCGCCGGATTCTCCGAAAAGGCGCCCTGGCGCGGCACAAAACACCGAATCTAACCGTTTCGCGCTATTCTCAGACCCGCAGCGCCCCGCGCACATCCGGGTCCTCAAGCGTCTGGTCCAGCGTGAGGCGCGTGCGCTCGACGATCGCATCGATTTCCGTTTCGGTGCAGCACAGCGGCGGCGCATAACCGAGCACGCCGTTGCCGAAGGCGCGGATGACGAGGCCGTTTTCCCAGGCGCGATCGAAGATCCGGCGGGCGGGTTCGGCGTATGCCGGCAGCGGCGTCTTGTTGATCTTGTCGACCACGAGCTCGACGGCGGCGAGCATTCCGCGGCCGCGGACATCACCCACGAGCGGGTGATCTCTCAGCGATTCCAACCCCTGCATCAGCCGCGTCCCGGCCTTGACGCCGTTGTCGAGCAGGCCGGTTTCGTAAAGCTTCAGGACTTCAAGGCCGACGGCGGCGCTGACGGGATGGGCCGAATAGGTGTAGCCGTGACCGATCGCGGCGGCACCGGCACCCTCGGCGATCGTTTCATAGACGTGGTGGGCCATGAAGACGGCGCCCATCGGGACGTAGCCGGAGGTGAGACCCTTGGCGGTGGTCATGAAATCCGGCACGATTCCCTCTTCGCTGCAGGCAAAAAGCGGCCCTGTGCGGCCAAAGCCGGTGATCACCTCATCGGCCACGAAGAGAATGTCGTGCTCGCGGCAAAATTCGCGCATCGCCTTCACCCAGCCTTTCGGCGGTACGAGCACGCCGCCCGAACCCTGGATCGGTTCGACGTAGAAGGCGGCGACGCGCTCCGGCCCGATCGCCTCTACCTTGGTTTTCAGCGCTGCCAGCGAGGCCTCGATAATCGCCTGCGGATCCTCGCCGACCGGGTTGCGGTAGGCGTAATGAGACGGAATTTTATGCTGCCAGTCGAACGGAAGGCCGAAGCCGGCATGGAATGCGGGCAAAGCGGTCAGGCCCGCACCCGCCGTCGAGGAGCCGTGATAGCCCTGTTCGACCGAAATGAACTGATCGCGCTCGGGCCGTCCCCGAGCATTCCAGTAGTAGCGGATGAACCGGATCGTGCTGTCCACCGCGTCGGAGCCGCCGAGCGTGAAATAGACATGGTTGAGATCACCAGGCGCCCTGTCGGCGAGTTCTGAGGCAAGCCGGATCGCCGGCTCGGAGCCGAGGCCGAAATAGGCCGTTGCATAGGGAAGCTCCCGCATCTGCCGGGCTGCTGCCTCGACGATGCTTTCGTGGCCATAACCGGCATTGACGCACCAGAGGCCGGCGAAGCCGTCGATCAGCTGTTTGCCGGAGGCGTCGGTGACCGTTGCGCCCTCGGCCGAGGCCAGCACGCGCACGCCGTGCTTCTCGTGACTGCGGTAGGAGGCCACAGGATGGATGAGATGGGCGCGGTCGAGTTCGATGAGCGAGTTGCTGTACATTGAGATCTCCGGATCAGCCGAGTGCCTGGCTGGCAAGGGCAAAGGTGGTGGCGGTCCGGGCGGCGACGTTGCCGGCCGATGGCTTTCTCATGGCGATGCCACCACCGACATGGGCGAGCCCCTGTGTGGCGAGCCATGGAGAGAGTCCGGCTTCGGCAGTCGTGTCCACCCTGAGGAACCTTCCTGGACGACCGGCGATGTGATGTTCGATGAGTTTCCTGGCGTCCTCGATATCCGCGGCGACCACGGGTCCGATCACCTCGCCGCGACCGAAGGGTCGCAGGCAGGCGAAGCCCGAAACGCTGCGGTCGCGGCGAATGACGGAGAATTCGCCCACCGTTGCGAGGTAGGAGAGCAGCCCTTCGCGGTCGGCGCCGAAGGCAAGGCGGTCGAGCGTCATGATGGCCGGGAGATCGCCGGCGGTGGCGGCGCTCGTGCCGGCCGGTGCGTCGATTTCTCCCGCGAGGCCTTGGTGCTGCAGCACGGTCCCGGTTTCATGAAAGCCGAGCCTCTGGTAGAGCGGCAGGCCCGCCGTTGTCGCGACCAGCCGCAGCGGCCGGTCGCCTGCGATCCGCAACGCGGCATCCATCAGCCGGCGGCCGAGGCCACGGCCGCGCATGGTTTCATCGACGATGACCATGTTGATGGTCGCACAATCTTGTTTGTAGGCTGTGACGAGGACCGTGCCGACGACCCTGTCGTCCTCGATTGCGACCATGCCTTCGCTCAACGCGAGGGCCATCTGCCAGTCCTCTGGCCGATGCGGCCAGCCAGCCTGTCTGGAGAGCGCAACGGCTGCTTCCAGATGGTCTGGGCCGAACGCGGTGATTTCGATCTGACGTGTTTGCATCGGGCCGTCCTACATATCGTGCCCGCAAGTCTGCCGGAGCCCCGGCGGGCAGATCGTCTGAAGGCCGCGGTTCAGGCAGTATCTTATAGCTTTACGCCGACGGGCCGCCGCATCTTATGCCGGAGCTATTTCATCGGGATGCTCTATGCCTGGCTAGGTCAGTGCATCATCGCCAGCGCTGCCGCAAAGAAGTCGTCGCCACCGAAGTTTCCTGATTTCAATGCCAGAAGCATGTCGCCTTGTGCATTGCCGACCGTGCGCAGCACCGGCACGCCGGGCGCAATCTCCGGGCCGATCAGAAACGCCGGGATGGCGAGCCTGTCGACGGCGGCCCCCGAGGTTTCACCGCCGGCGACCACCAGACGCCGCACGCCTCTTTCAACGAGTTCGGCTGCGATAATCGACGTTGCGGTCTCGATCGCGTGGCCCGAGGTCTCCCGCCCATATTGCGATTGCAGCCGGGATACGGTTTCCGGCGCCGCGCTCGCGGCGACCACGACCGGGCCGGCGGAGATGCGGTCTCCGGCCCAGGAAATCGCGGCGGCGATCTCATCCGGGCCTGATATCAGGCGCTCTGGATCAAGCCGCAGCACAGGCATCGACCGTTCGGCGACCTCGAGCTGGCGTAGCGTTGCTTTCGAACAGCTGCCGGCAATAATCGCCGAAAACCCGTCGACAGGGCGAATGATGTCTTCAGCTGTTGCGCTGCCGGATATGCGGCCGGAACGGACGAGCGCCCGGGCAAGGCCGAGGCCAAGGCCGGACGCACCGGTCGATATCGGCGTTTCGAGCGCGATCTCGCCGAGCGTTTCCAGATCCTTTTCGAAAATTGCGTCGGCAACAGCCATGGTCACGCCTGTCGTGCGCAACGCATCGAGCCTCGCCCTGGCGGCGGCAGGGCCGGCCGCGATGGCTGCCAGATCGATCAAGCCGACGGCGCCGCGCGTTTGCCGGGCGAGAACCCGCACGAGATTGGCGTCGTGCATCGGGTTGAGGGGGTGATCCTTGAGCGGGCTTTCGTTCAATGTTTGGCCGCCGACGAACAGATGGCCGAGGTAGACAGTCCGCCCTGTTTCTGGAAAGGCTGGTGTAACCAGCACGCTGCCGCCGCCCGCAGCATCGCGCAAGGCCTCGGTGACGGGGCCGATATTGCCGGCGTCGGTGGAATCGAACGTCGAGCAGATTTTGTAAAGCACGTGGCCCGCGCCCCGATGGCGCAGCCATCGCTCGGCTTCCGTGGCAGCCGTCACGGCCTCAGAGGCAGGGACCGAGCGGATTTTCAGGGAAACGACGACGGCATCCACGTCGGGCAGCGCGAGCGAGGGATCGGGGATGCCGACCGTCTGCACCGTGCGCAGGCCATTCTTTGTCAGCGTGTTGGCGAGATCCGACGCGCCCGTGTAGTCGTCAGCAATCGATCCGAGTGAAATGGCCATTATTTAGCTCCGTGCAAAAGGGGCGAACCAGCCTAGACCGTCCAGCGTGCGGCCCCGCGGAATGTATTCGCAGCCGATAAAACCGTCGTAACCCAGCCGGTCGATTTCGCTGAACAGATAGGGATAATTCAGCTCCTCCCCATCCGGCTCATTGCGGGACGGCACACTGGCGATCTGGATATGGCCGGTGACCGGCAGCAGGCGCCGCAATGCCATGGCGACATCGCCATGGATGATCTGACGGTGATAGATGTCGAATTGAAGCTTCACGTTCGGCAGGCCGCATTCGACGATCAAACGCTCGGCCATGGCGAAGTCGTTAAGGAAGTATCCCGGCATATTGCGCCCGTTGATCGGCTCAAGCAGAAGGTCTATGCCCTTTTCCCCGAGCCGGCCGGCGGTGTAGGCGACGGAGCGCCGGTAGGAGGCAGAGGCGTCTCGATCATGAGGATCGGCGATGCCTGCCATCAGGTGCAACCGTCTGACGCTGGTCGCCGCCGCATAATCCAAAGCCCGCTCGACACAAGTCTTCAGCTCATCGAACCGTCCGGGAAGGGCCGCGATGCCGCGTTCGCCGGCACCCCAGTCGCCTGGCGGCAGGTTGAACAAAGCCTGCTGCAGATTGTTGCGGGCGAGCCGTTCGGCGAGGGCCTCCGGCGCGGCTTCATAGGGAAAGAGATATTCGACGGCGGAAAACCCCGCATCGGCTGCAGCATCGAAGCGGTCGAGGAAGGCCCATTCGTTGAACATCATCGTCAGGTTGGCGGCGAACACAGGCATGTCGGCTTCCTTTACAGGCTCTGCGGCTCCTTGACGCGGCCGGGCAATTCTGCGCCGGAAAGCAGGGCATAGAGGCGTGCGAGTGAGGAATCGTCGTCACGGCCCATGCCGGCTCCGGCCGCCGCCAGGTACATTTGCAGGGCGGCTGCCGCGAGCGGCGCTGGATATCGTTCGGAGCGCGCCATATCCTGGACGATACCGAGGTCTTTGACGAAGATCTCGATGCTGCTGAGCGGCGTATAATCCCCGGCAAGTACATGCGGCACGCGGTTTTCGAACATCCAGGAATTGCCGGCCGAGGCGGTGATGACTTCATAAACCTTGTCGAGGTCGAGACCCTGCTTGGCCGCAAAGCTTATGGCCTCACATGCGGCTGCGATATGCACGCCGGCGAGAAGCTGGTTGATCATCTTGAAGGCGGCGCCGGTTCCGGCCGCGCCGCCGAGCTCGTAGACCTTGCCGGCCATTGCGTCGAGACCTGGGCGCGCCCTGTCGAAGGCTTGGCTGGAGCCGGATGCCATGATCGTCAGTTCGCCAAGCGCCGCCTTGGCTGCGCCGCCCGATATCGGCGCATCGAGATAGTGTAGACCGAGGGCCTCTACTCTTTGTGCGAGATTGCGTGCGACGGCGGGATCCATGGTTGCCGATGAGATGAACACGGCGCCTGCCTTCATCGTGCTTGCAACGCCTTCAGGGCCGAACAGCACGGCCTCGGTTTGCGCGCCGTTGACCACCACGCAGACAACAATGTCGGCCTCCCTGGCGGCGTCGGCAGGAGTCGCCGCTCCACGCCCGCCGTCGGCGACGAAGCGGTCCACTGCCGCCGGCGTTATGTCATATCCGATGACGTCAAGACCTGCGCGCTTCATCGACCGGGCCATTCCCAGTCCCATAGAGCCTAGACCGATGACGGCCGCAATGACGGTGGGGCGCGAGTTTTCGGCGAGCGGTGTCATGGGAGTTTCTCCAGTCTTGAAAGATCCATGCCCTGGGACCTGCAGCCAGCTGTTTTGGCAGCGCTGCCATTTTCCTACTCCGTTTTGGCAGCGCTGCCAACTGTCAATTGGCAGCGCTGCCAAAAAAATCTTGCTTCTGGCCGGAAGTGATGAAAAATGGATGTCGCACTGAGGCGCCCCAAGGATTGCTTCGCGCGTCCAAAGATTCCAGAGGCCGGGTTCGAAAGTGACCATGGAATTCAAACATCAGTCGACGGTGACCCTTGCAGAGGTCGCGCAAGCGGCCGGCGTCGGCGAGAGCACGGTGTCGCGCGTGCTGCGCAACCACGGTTCGTTTTCCGGCAGAACGCGGGAGCGGGTGATGGCTGCCGTCGAGCGGCTGGGATATGTCCCGAACCGGATCGCCGGAACGCTTGCCTCCACCGGTTCGCGTCTTGTCGCCTTCGTCATTCCCTCGCTGTCCAACATCGTATTTTCCGACGTGCTGCGTGGAGCGAGCGCCGTTCTGGAAGAAAACCGCTATCAGGCGGTGTTTTCGGTGACGGACTATGATCCGGGCAAGGAGGAGGCGCTCGCAACCGCAATGCTTGCCTGGCGGCCGGCGGCAGTGATGCTGGCGGGGTATGAGCACACCGACGGCACGATGAAGATGTTGCGCGCCAGCGGATGTCGTGTTGTGGAACTGCTCGATCTGGACGGCGATGCCCTTGATATCGCCGTCGGCTTCTCGAACCGCGCGGCCGGGCGGGAGAGCGCTGCCTTCCTGCTCAGGCGGGGCTATCGACGGATCGGCTATGTCGGTCACGACCTGGACCGCGACACCCGCGCCGGCAAGCGTTTTTCGAGTTTTTGTGACACTCTCGACGCCAACGGAACTCCGCTCATCGCTCGCGAAATTGTGGCGGGCGCTTCGTCGGTGGAAAACGGTAAGCAGGGGCTGGAGCGACTGCTGGCACGAGCAACCGACCTCGACGCGGTCTATTTTTCCAACGACGACATGGCGCTCGGCGGTTATTTTCACTGTCTCGCCCAAGGGATCGCCATCCCCTCGCAGCTCGCCATTTTCGGCTATAACGGCCTCGATATCGGCCGGGCAATACCGCAACCCTTATCGACCATCCGGACGCCGCGCGTGACGACGGGGCAGATCGCCGCTGAGCTGGTCATCGCCAACGCGCCGCCGCAGGCCATCGATCTCGGTTTTGAACTGATCGAAGGGGCAACTGCGTAATATTGGAGGAACCGCCATGTCCGATGCGCGCCTGCGTGAGGAAATCTGCCGATACGGTCGCTCGTTGTTCGAGCGCGGACTGACGCCCGGTTCGTCCGGCAATATATCGTTGCGGCTGGAGGACGGCGGCTGGCTGGTGACGCCGACCAACGCCTCGCTCGGTTTTCTCGACCCGGCCCGGATCTCGAGGCTCGACGCGGAAGGCCGGTTGCTGTCCGGCGACAAGCCGACCAAGGAAATCCCGCTTCACACCGCCCTCTACGATACACGCGGCAGCGCTCGCGCCATCGTTCATCTTCACTCCACCCATGCGGTGGCGCTGACCATGCTGCCGGAGATCGATCCGCGCGCGGCCCTGCCGCCGATGACACCATATTACCTCATGCGCGCCGGCGAGACCGCTTTGGTGCCGTATTATCGCCCCGGGGATCCCGCGGTGGCCGATGCAATCCGCGGGCTGGCCGGCAAATATTCATCGGTGCTTCTCGCCAATCACGGACCTGTTGTCGCCGGTGACAGCCTGGAGGCGGCGGTCTTCGCGACCGAGGAACTGGAGGAAACGGCGAAGCTCTATCTGCTGTTGCGCAACCTCAATCCCCGGTTCCTCAGCCCGGCTCAGGTGGCCGATCTCGTCAATACCTTCGGCCTCGATCTTCCGTCGCATCATGACCACGATCACGATTGAACCCGAGAGCACGCAACCTTCTGCCAAACGCCGCTTTCTATACGATAGATTCTGCTTCCGATGCCGCCCAATTCAGGTAAGCCGCGGATAAAGCGGTGCCTATGATTGTGAAACATCCCGGTTCCAATCATTCAAGGATAGGCAGATGACGACGTTCCGCCCGAAATACATCACCTTCGACTGCTACGGCACGCTCACCAACTTCCAGATGGCGGAAGCGGCACGCGATCTCTACGGCGACCAACTCGACGAACCGCGCATGGCGGAGTTCGTCAAGAATTTCGCCGCCTATCGTCTCGACGAGATCATGGGCGCCTGGAAGCCCTACGCGGAGGTGGTGCACAACTCGCTCGAGCGGACATGCAAGCACAACGGCGTGACGTTTCGCGATGAAGCCGCTCAGATGGTCTACGCACGTGTTCCGACGTGGGGGCCGCATCGCGACGTACCCGAGGGTCTTGCCAGGGTTGCCCAGGAAATTCCGCTGGTGATCCTGTCCAATGCCATGGACGCGCAGATCATGTCGAATGTCGAAAAGCTCGGCGCGCCCTTCCACGCGGTCTACACCGCGCAACAGGCAAATGCCTATAAGCCGCGTTTCCAGGCCTTCGAATATATGTTCGATATGCTCGGCTGCGGACCGCAGGACGTGCTGCATTGCTCGTCCTCCTTCCGCTACGATCTGATGTCGGCCCACGATCTCGGCATCAAGAACAAGGTCTGGGTCAATCGCGGTCACGAGCCGGCCAATCCCTATTACGGCTATGTCGAAATCCCCGATATATCGGGTTTGCCTGGCGTCGTTGGCCTCTGACGGAGACAAGCGGATGCGGTTCCAGTCCTACTGGCACGACACAGCGCGTGCTTTTGCCGATGCGGCTCAAGGTCCTGTCGAAGGACATTATGAGGTCGCCGTCATTGGCGCCGGTTTCACCGGGCTTGCGGCAGCGCGTCAGCTTGCGAAAGCCGGCGTCAAGGTCGTCGTGCTGGAGGCCGAACGCGTGGGCTGGGGGGCGTCGGGACGCAATGGTGGTCACCTCAACAACGGACTAGCCCACAGCTTCCTGTCCGCTAAGTCAGCGCTGGGCGCGGAGAGGGCTATCGCGCTTTACCGGGCATTCGATGAGTCCATCGACACGATCGAGGCAATCATTGCCGAGGAGGGGATCGACTGCAATTTCCGTCGTGCCGGAAAGCTGAAGCTTGCCTCCAAGCCGCAGCATTTCGATGCCATTGTCCGCAACTTCGAGGCTGTGCATAGGGAGGTCGATCCGGAGACGGCGCTTCTTTCGGCGGATGACTTGAAGAGTGAGGTCGGCTCGCCCTTCCATGGCGCCATGCTCTCGAAGAAGAGCGCGATGATGCATATGGGCCGCTATGTCGCCGGGCTCGCCGCCGCGGCCGTCCGCCACGGCGCCGTCATTTTCGAAAAGGCTGCCGTGACCGGCCACAGGCAAGGCAACGGCCGCCACAGCCTCGAGACCGGGCAGGGCACCGTCACCGCCGACCATGTGCTCGTCGCGACAGGCGCGTACACGCCGTCGCTCTTCGGCTATTTCCGCCGCCGGATCGTTTCCGTCGGCAGCTTTCTGCTCGCCACCCGACCGCTGAACGACGCCGAAATCGCAGCGACGATGCCGGGGAACCGGACCTGTGTCACCTCGCTGAACATCGGCAATTATTTCCGGCTATCGCCGGACAACCGGCTGATCTTCGGCGGCCGCGCACGCTTTTCCGCCACCTCGGATCAGCGATCGGATGCAAAGAGCGGCGATATTCTGCGCGCCGGTCTGGCTGAAATCTTCCCGCAACTTGCCGGCGTCGAGATCGACTACTGCTGGGGCGGGCTCGTCGATATGACGAAAGACCGCTATCCCCGCGCGGGGTATGTCGACGGCGTTTGGTACGCCATGGGCTATTCCGGCCACGGCGCCCAGCTCTCCACCCATCTCGGCATGATCATCGCCGATGCCATCATGGGCAAGGCGGATCGCAATCCGGTAAAAGGCCTCGAATGGCCCGCCATCCCCGGCCATTTCGGCAAGCCGTGGTTCCTGCCGGTCGTCGGGCTCTATTACAAGACACTCGATCGCTTCATGTAAGCCGCGGCGTGACGAGAGCGGTTCAGCCGTTCTCTGGCGTGTGTCGCAAAACATTGCAGCGGTGCGAGACAGGATCCGAAGCTTGCGATATTATTTAGGAAGGGCGCCGGAATGACTTTCCGGTGCCCTTTGTTTTCTTGTCGATCAGGAGAGCCCGCCGATGTGGAAGCTCTTCATTTCCAGATATTCCTCAATGCCGCATTGGGCGCCCTCACGCCCGAGGCCGGATTGCTTGACGCCGCCGAACGGAGCGACCTCGGTGGAAATGGCGCCGGTGTTCAGGCCGATCATGCCGAATTCGAGCGCCTCACCGACCCGCCAGGACCGCTTCAGGCTCTCGGTGTAGAAATAGGCCGCAAGGCCGAACGGGGTGGAATTTGCGATGCGGATCGCCTCCTCCTCGGTGTCGAACCGGAACAGCGGGGCAACAGGTCCGAATGTCTCTTCGCTGGCAAGCTGCATGTCGGTGGTCGCGCCGCCAAGCACCATCGGAGCGGCATATTGATCGCCTGCCGGCACGGAATCCGCAGTGGCGAGGATCTTTGCTCCCTTGTTTACCGCATCCTCCACGTGCCGGTTGATCTTCTCGATCGCAGCTTTGTTGATCATCGGTCCGATATCCGTGCCGGCCTCGGTGCCTGCCCCGACCTTCATGGCCGAGACCCGCGCGCCGAGTTTGGCGGCAAAGGCATCGTAGACGCCAGACTGGACGAGAAGACGGTTGGCGCAGACGCAGGTCTGTCCGCCGTTGCGGAATTTCGATGCGATGGCGCCTTCGACGGCAAGGTCGAGATCGGCATCGTCGAAAACGATGAAAGGCGCGTTGCCGCCGAGTTCGAGGCTGAGCCGCTTGACGCTGTCGGCGGCGCCACGCATCAACAGCGAACCGACGCGGGTCGAGCCGGTGAAAGAGATCTTGCGGACGGTCTGGTTCGCCATCAATTCGTCGCCGATTGCAGTCGGCATGCCGGTGACGATGTTGATCACGCCCTTGGGGATGCCGGCGCGTTCCGCCAGAACGGCGAGCGCCAGCGCCGAAAACGGGGTCAGGTCGGATGGCTTGATGACAACCGTGCAACCCGCCGCAAGCGCCGGCCCCACCTTGCGGGTGATCATCGCATTGGGAAAATTCCAGGGCGTGATGATCGCCGATACGCCGACGGGCTCCTTCAAAACGACGATTCGCCGATCCGCTGTCGGCGAGGGAATGGTCGTGCCGCCGATGCGGCGTGCTTCCTCGGAAAACCATTTGATGAATGAGGCGCCGTAGCGGATTTCGCCCCGGGCTTCCGTCAGCGGCTTGCCCTGTTCCGTGGTCAGGATCAGCGCCAGGTCCTCGATATTGTCGAGCATCAGATCGTGCCAGGCCTCGAGCAGGGCGGCGCGCTCGGCATGGGTCTTGGCCCGCCATGGACCAAGAGCTTTTTCTGCCGCCATGATCGCGACCCGCGTGTCGGCTCCGTCCATGTCGGGCACGCTGCCCAGCACGTGCTGCGTCGCCGGATCGATGACCTCGATCGTGCGCCCGGCTGCGCCCCCGCGCCATTCTCCGTCGATGAGCCCCTGCTGGCGCAGCAGGCTTCCATCCCTCAATCCGTTCATCTTGTCCTCTTTCATCAAAGCGTCCTCTCCACAATTCCGGGCGCAAAACCGCGGCGCAATTTTTGCGACGTGCTCTAGTCGAGTGCCGAAAGCACCGATGCCGTGATCGCCTCCGTCTTGTCCTTGCCGGGAGTGGCGCCGATGCCGCGCGCGGTCGTCGTCTCGATCGCGGCCATTATCCTTCCGGCGGCAGCCGCCTCTCCGAGATGCTCCAGCATCATTGCGCCCGACCAGATGGCGGCGATCGGATTGGCAATTCCCAGATGAGCGATATCGGGCGCGGAGCCGTGGACCGGTTCGAACATGGACGGCGCCGAGCGGTCAGGATTGATGTTGGCGGATGCCGCAAAGCCGAGCCCGCCCTGGATGGCGGCGCCAAGGTCGGTCAGGATGTCGCCGAACAGATTGGAGGCGACCACGACATCGAGGCTTTCGGGCGCCATCACCATGCGGGCGGCCATGGCGTCGATATGATAGCTGGTCACCTCGACATCGGGATATTCCGCCGAGAGCTTGCGGGTAATCTCGTCCCAGAAGACCATCGAATATTTCTGCGCGTTGGACTTCGTCACCGAGGCGAGTTTGCCGCGCCGCGCCCGTGCTTGCTCGAAGCCGAAACGCAGGATGCGTTCGACCCCCTTGCGGGTGAATATCGCGGTTTCGATCGCCACTTCGTTGTCCGTGCCCTGATGGACGCGGCCGCCGGCGCCGGAATATTCGCCCTCGGTGTTTTCACGAATGCAGAGAATGTCGAAACTGTCAGACCGCAGCGGTCCCTGCACGCCTGGGAGCAGACGGTGCGGGCGGATATTGGCATATTGCTCGAAGGCCTTGCGGATCGGCAGCAGGAGGCCGTGCAGCGATACGGAATCCGGCACTTTTCGGGGCCATCCGACGGCGCCGAGCAGGATGGCGTCGAAAGACTTCAGCGTTTCGATCCCGTCGGCAGGCATCATGCTGCCGTTTTCGAGATAGTAGTCGCAGGACCAGGTAAGGCGGGTTGCCTCAAGAGAAAGTCCGCCTGATCCGGCTGTTTTTTCGAGCACGGACCAGGCAGCGTCGGTCACGTCGCGGCCGATGCCGTCTCCTGGCAGAAGGGCAATCTTGTAGGTCTTCATCTGAGCTCCTTAAAGGCTGATGAGCACGCTCTTGCTCTTGCGGTTGGCGTGATAGGCCTCGCGGCCGAGATCCTTGCCGATGCCGGACTGCTTGTAGCCGCCGGTCGGCAGGATATGGTCGCGCGATCGGCCGTAACGGTTAACCCAGACGGTGCCGGCCTGCAGGCGACGGGTGAGGCGGATGGCGCGCGAGAGATCGCGGGTGAAGAGGCCCGCGGCCAGGCCATAGGATGGGTGGTCGGCGAGGCTTAGCGCCTCCTCCTCATCCTCGAAGGTCTGGATGGTCAGGACCGGTCCGAAGATTTCCTCGAGAACGGCGGGCGATGTTGCGGTCACGCCCGAAATCAGCGTCGGCGCGTAAAAATAGCCCTCACGATCGAGCCGGCCGCCACCCGCAAGACATTCGGCCCCGCCGTCGATGGCGGCGCGGATGATACCATCCATGCGGGCGATTTGGCGTTCGGAGATAACAGGCGAATAATCGGTCGTTTCCTCCCAGGTCGGCCCCGGTCGGACTGCCGCCAGTCTGGCGACGAGGGCCGCTACGAGCGCGTCCGCCACCTTCGCCTCGACGATGAGGCGGGATCCGCATATGCAGGCCTGGCCGGCGTTGGACAAAATGCTGGTGGCGATGGCGCCTGCCGCAAGGTCGAGATCGGCATCCGCGAAGACCAGCTGAGGGCTCTTGCCGCCGAGCTCCAACGTCATGGGCTTCACGCCGGTGCGGGCAATATTGGCCATGATGGCTGCACCGGCCGTGGTCGAGCCGGTGAAGCTCACTTTGGAAATCCCGGGATGCCCGGTGATGGCGGTTCCGGTGATCGGACCGTCGCCAAGGACGACATTGACGAGGCCGGCGGGCAGGCCGGCCCGCACCGAAAGCTCGGCGAGATAGAGTGTCGAGAACGGCGTCATCTCCGATGGCTTCAGCACCACGGCATTGCCCGCCGCCAGCGCCGGGGCAAGCTTCCAGCCTGCCATCGACAGGGGAAAATTCCAGGGCGTGATGGCGCCGACGACGCCATAGGGTTCCGTCACGATCATGCCGAAATTCGCGTCGTCGGTCGGGACGAGATCGCCGCCTTCCTTGTCGGCGAATTCGGCAAAGAAGCGAATCTGCTCGGCGGTGACGGCGATATCGCCGGCGACGAGATGGCCGACGGGGCGGGTCGAGGAAAGCGCTTCGAGCTTGGCGAGGGTCTCCGCCTCGGCTTCGATCAGGTCCGCCCAGCGCTGCAGCGCCTTGGTGCGATCGCGCGGCCGCACACCACCCCAATTGCTTCTATCCAACGCCCCCCTTGCCGTCTCCACGGCCTGATCGACAAGAGCTGCGTCGGCAAGCGGACAGCCGGCATAGGGCTTGCCGTCGGACGGCCGATGCATATCGATGACGGCTTCGGCCGGAACCAGCCGGCCGCCGATGAAATGTCCCATGGGCAGGGAAATCGAGTTTGGATCGAAGCTGAGTGTCATTGCGTGTCCTCGGCATGAGCTTGCTTAAGCCTAGCCTGGGAAACCGAGCAGCATGCATCGACCGGAATTGCTGCAGCGGATGAAAATTGCGTTTTCCGCGCCGCCGCCAGTCAAATCTACGGCCGGTGATCGCGCCGGGCCGCTCGCCGTCACGTCACGGTCACGTAGATCTTGCGAACCGTCTCGATCGTCTTCCAGACGCCGACGAAGCCGGGCTTCATGACGAAACTGTCGCCGGCCCCGTAGACCACCGGTTCTCCGCCGTCCGGTGTAAGTTCGACCAGCCCGGCAAGAATATGGCAGAACTCGAATGTCTCGCCCTTGATCGAACGCGTCTCACCCGGCGTTGCCTCCCATACGCCGGTATGGACCGTCTCTGCGCGAGCGACGTCCTGCGCCCAGGTCTTGAAGATGGGATTACCCGCGATCAGACGCTCGGGCAGGGGGCCGGACTCGCGCGGCGGATGGGATGGGTTGGTATCGATCGTCTTGAGCAGGGACATGGTTTTCCTTTCGAGGTGCAGATGGTGGGAGAGAGGATCAGTAGCCGCGTCTGCGATCGACCAGTCCGATCGGGTCGAGGCCCGCCCGGTGCCGTTTGATGTTGCCGATCACCACGGCCGCCGCGGTTTCGGCTTGGGTGACGCTGGCAATATGCGGCGTCAGCAGGATTTTCGGATGATTCCAGAAGGCGTGGCCCGATGGCAGCGGCTCGGGATCGGTGACATCGACGACAGCGCCGGAGAGATGGCCGGCGTCGAGCGCACCGACGAGCGCCTGATGATCGAGTTGAGCGCCGCGACCGACATGAACGAGTGCGGCCCCAGCGGGAAGCCTGGCAAAGAGCTCGGCATTCAGGAAGCCGCGTGTCTCCTCGGTCAGCGGCAGCATGCAGACGAGAATATCAGTGGTGGCAAGCAGGGTCTCGAGCCCCTCGCCGCCACTGAGGCATCGAACGCCGTCAATCGTGCGCGGAGTGCGGCTCCAGCCGGACAGCGGAAAACCGAAGGGGTGCAAACTCTCAAGCACCGCGCTTCCCAGCATGCCGAGCCCAAGCACGCCGACGCGGCGTTCCGCCGCCTGAACGGGTGCGAGCGGCTGCCAGATCCCGCGCCGCTGCTGGCCGAGATAGGCCGACAGATCGCGATGGAGAGCGAGCACGGCGAGCGTCACATATTCCTGCATCATTCTGACGATGCCGTCTTCGACCATGCGCACCACCTTGACCTGCGCAGGCACGGCATCGATGCGGAACTGATCGATGCCGGCGCCGATCGAAAACAGGATTTCAAGATTATTGTAACGGGCGAGATCATCCGGCACGGTCCAGGTGATGAGGTAGCGCACAGCCTCCGGTTCGACCGATGCCGGATCCATGGCGAAGGCTATGTCGGGCAGTTCGCGCGCGAAGGCCTCGGCGAATATGGCGCCGCGCTTCGCATCGGAATTGAAGAGAAAGGTCATGGCAACGCTCCTTGATCGTCAGGCGGTGCAACGTCGGGCGAGTGCCTCGATCATGCCCTGGCAGGCCAGGAGTTCGCTCGCGAGGATGAATTCGTCCGGTCGGTGAGCACGGGCGATATCGCCTGGGCCGCAGATGATCGCATCGATGCCGGCGCGCTGGAAAAGGCCGGCCTCGGTGCCGTAGCTGACGGCGGCGAGCGGCTCGATACCTGTGAGTTCTTCAAGCAAGTGCGCAAGTGGCGCATCGGCGGCAAGCGACAGCGCCGGATAGGCGCTAAGTTCGCGCCATTCCGACTGAAAGCCGCGTTGCGGCAGCGCTTCGGCCATCGTTCGCAGCGGCGCCAGCAGCTTGGCCGGGTCGATTCCGGAAATCGCCCTGGCCTCGAACTCGGCCTCGCAGCTCTCGGGAATGATGTTGACCGCCTGGCCGCCCTTTAGCGTGCCGACCTGGAGCGAGGAATAGGGCGGTTCGAACCCAGGATCGAACGGACCCTGCGTCAGCCGATCGGCTTCGGCGCTGGCGCGAGCCAAGACCTCGGTCATGGCATGGATTGCATTCAGCCCCTGGTCGGGGCGCGAGGAATGGCCGGATCGGCCTCTGACCGTCAGCCGGGCGGCCGCCTTGCCCTTGTGGGCGCGGATCGCCCGCATGCCGCTCGGCTCGCCGATAATCGCGCCGAGCGGAGGTGCACAGAGCTCAGGCAGGCGGGCGATCATGTGCGGGACCCCGCGGCAGCCTGCCTCCTCATCGTAGGAAAAAGCGAAGTGGAAGGGTCGGCGGAGTTGTGCCGCCGCGAGTGCCGGGACGGCGGCAAGCACGACGGCGAGAAAGCCCTTCATGTCGGTGGTTCCGCGACCGTAGAGGCGGTCCGTTTCGGCGCGGAGACGGAACGGATCGCTGCTCCACCCGCCTTCCGTGGCAGGAACGACGTCCATATGGCCGGAGAGGATGTAGCCCGGCGTCTCCCTTGGACCGATCGTTACGAAGAGGTTCGACCGGTCGCCCTCGGGGCCGGCAATCTCCGTGGCGACAATACCGTGCCTTTGCAGGTAATGCCTGATCCACCCAACGATCTCGCCGTTCGGCGTGCCGACGACAGAGGGAAAGCCGACCAGCCTTTCGAGGATTTCAATTGCCTGCATGAGCTTTCTCGCATCGCGGGATATAGAATTGCACCGGCCCACTCGCGGTCAACGGCACGGGCGGCGGTCGGGATCTGGTCAATGACTGTAGGGACCCGCCCAGGCTTTATTTGCCGAAACTGCATCGGATTTGGACGATTGTTGTGTTTGCACGGGCTTCGCCAGTGAATTGTATCGCGCGATCCATCCTAATCTCGACGAAGGAACTTCCGGGCGCAGCTTTCCCTACTGGGTGGCCGGACAACACCGCAGGAGGGCGGGAGTGAGTGCACTGACATCCGAATCCAGGTTGGTCGATAGTTTCGAGACGCGCATAACCGGGATCGACAGTGTCGACCTCGACAAACTGCATACGCTTTCGATGTCCGTCGCCTGGCCGCATCGCCGTGAAGACTGGCAATTCCTGCGCGAATTCGGCCAGGGCATTGCGGCCATCGATGAAATCGGGCGCATCCTCGGCTCCGCGATGTGGTTTCCCTATGATGACCGGTTCGCCACGATCGGTATGGTCATCACCTCGCCGCGCCTGCAGGCCAATGGCGCCGGGCAGTGGTTGATGGGCCACGCGCTCGACCAGGTCGCCGGACGAAATCTTGGGCTGAACGCGACGCGGGCGGCGCGACGCCTTTATCTGTCCTTGAATTTTGTTCGTGAGGCGCCTGTCTTTCAATGCCAGGGCGAAGCGATAGCGCCACCGGATGTGGAGTTGCCGGCCGGTGCCGCAATACGGCCCGTGGAAGCTGAAGATCTGGAGGCGATCGCGGAACTGGATCGCGTGGCCTTCGGCACGGACCGCACGCCACTTCTGGCTCGGCTCATGACAAATTCGAAGGGCGTCCTGCTGGTCCGCGGCGGCCGGATCGAGGCCTTCTCGCTTTGCCGAAGGTTCGGGCGCGGCCATGTCGTCGGCCCGGTGGTGGCGGTCAGTGACGCAGACGCAATTGCCGTCGTCCATCCGCATGCGCTCGAGCATGCGGGGTCATTCCTGCGCCTCGATACGCGCGAGAAAGTCGGGATATTTGCCGATTTTCTCTCCCGCTGTGGCCTTGCTGTCTTTGACTTCGTGACAACCATGTCGCTGGGCGACCCTTGGCTTCCAAGTCCGGGAGGTCAGGTGGGGCATCGGCCGAAAACCTATGCGCTCGTCAGCCAGGCGCTCGGCTGACGGGAATTAAGCGCCGGGATAAATGGGCATGGCGGCCGAAGCCTTGATACGTTCGGCTTCGGGTCGGAAGGAACGATATTGCCACAGGCCTTCCGCCGTTTCCCGCCGGTATACGGTCTCAAGCCAGAACACCGTGTCATCGATCGGCAGGACAGGATGCCAGGCATACCACTCCGACCAGATCCTCTCTCGCCGCTCGATATTCATCGCCCCTCTCCCCATTCTTGAAGCGATCCGCTTCGAAAAATATTCAGCAGGAGAGAATTATATTACGAAACTATTCTGTCACGAAGATCGTTTTTGGCGCCGCGCGAAGTTGCTCAGCCAATTATCTCACCGCCGCTTGCGCGGACAAGACGGCCGGATACTCAGCCAATCGATCGTAGCCCGAGATAGGCGGCCAGGCTGACGGCAGAAAGCGCGATGGTCAGCCTGGGTCGGGCGTCGTCGAACATTGCCGCCAGCATAAGGCAGAGCATCAGCACGACGGATTTGGCCCAGAGATTTTGGTCGGAAATGGTGAAGGCGACTGCCGCCAAAAAGACGGCGCTTGCGACGACTGTCACTGGAGCGGATTTCTCGGCGAGATCGCCGCCGGAAAAATACGGCAGAAGAAAACGCCGCATGCTGAGGCCTGAAGCGACGCTCAGAAGAAGGCAGGTCAAGACTAGGTGCAGCATATGGTCGGCGCCGGTCGTTCTACAGATCAGCATAGAGACGCAATCCCCATGCCAGCTGCAAAACGCCCGGTAGCCGGGACGATGCAGTGGTTTGCGTGGCTATTTCGGCGGCGTCTCGATCTTTTTTTCGGCAATCACTTGGCTGTCTGGCCTGCGGATGGCGCGGACATTTTTAATGAGAAGGTCGAGCCCGGGAGCCTTCACGCACGGCCCTGGTTCCGGTTTTTCGCCTATGTCTAAACCCGCTTGAGCTCGGGTGATGATTTTTATATAGAGAACAATGACTCGCTTTAATTCCGGAAAAGAGATTTTTCATTGGACCTTTCGTCGATCGAGATATTCCTCGCCGTTGCCAGCGATCGCAGCGTTACCAAGGCCGCAAAGGCAGTCGGGCGGGTGCCGTCGAACGTGACGACGCGCATCCAGCAACTGGAGGAGGACCTTGGCACTTACCTGTTCAGCCGTGACGGCAAGAAGATGACGCTGACACGGGAGGGCGAAACCTTTCTCGTCTATGCCAACCGACTTGTGGCGCTGGCGCTCGAAGCGCGTCAGGCCGTGCGGCCTCTCGCTCCATCGGGAACATTGCGGGTCGGCACGATGGAGAGCACGGCGGCAAGCCGGCTGCCGGCGGCGTTGACGCAATTCAACCAGATGTGGCCCGATGTGTCGCTGCATCTGACGATGGGCGCGTCTCGCGATCTCGCCCGCGACGTTCTGGCCGATGCGCTGGATTGCGCGCTGATTGCCCGCCCACCAAAGACGATGCGCGAGGAGGATCTGGATTTCGATGCCGAACTCAAGGCGCTGGAGATGGAGACGGTCTTCGTCGAAGAATTGTTGATCGTGCTGCCATCCGGCCATCCCGCCATCAAATCCGCGGCCGACCTGCGTGTCGGATCGCTGGCAGCTTTGGAACCTGGCTGCACTTATCGCCGGATTGCCGAAAACTGGGCGCGAAAATCGAGCGACCTGCCGACGAGCGAGCTCGGCTCCTACCATGCGATCCTGGCGAGCGTTGCGACCGGGAATACGGCGGGCGTGATGCCAAGGTCCGTTCTCGATCTCATGCACTGGCCGACTGCCGTTCAGACCCATCAGCTCGGGCCGGTCGAAACGCTGCTCGTTTACCGCAAGGACGATTGCCCCAGCGCCTTCAATGCCTTCCATGAGGTGCTTGGCGCAACCAAAGGCAGAGATGTCAGGCTGGTGGCGAACTAGCTCCTGCCTCTCCTCTTTCACCCCTCAGATTATCCTCATCATTGGTCTTCGCATGCAGTTTCCCGTTTCACCGAAAGTGGGGCCGAGCCGTATCGGCCGCTTTCGCCTGTTTTCGCCGATCCTGGCCGGCGCGACGTTAAGAGAACGATTGATCGCCTGTTTCGGCGCGTTGCTGGGCATCGGTCTCACCGGTTTCATCAGCGGCTATCTGTTCGGCCAGGGGCCGCATCTTCCGCTGATCGTCGCGCCGATGGGGGCATCGGCGGTGCTGCTTTTCGCGGTGCCGGCAAGTCCGCTGGCGCAGCCGTGGGCGATCATCGGCGGCAACACAATTTCCGCCCTGATGGGCATCATTGCCGCCTATTTCATTCGTGATCCGATCATCGCCACGGGCGTCGGCGTTTCGCTGGCCATCGGCGCAATGTCGTTCACGCGATGCCTTCACCCGCCGGGAGGGGCTGCGGCACTGACCGCGGTGCTCGGCGGTCCCGTCGTCGCCGGCTGGGGGTTCCTCTTTCCCTTCGTGCCGGTCGCTTTGAACTCCTGCGTTCTCGTCGGGCTCGGGCTGCTGTTCCACAAGCTTTCCAGACGGAACTATCCGCACGTCGTTCCGAAGCCGGCAGACAACACCCATCAGACGATCGATCCGCCATCCGCCGCGCGAGTGGGCTTTCGCGAGGAGGATGTCGATGCCGCCCTCGAGGCGCTCGACGAAACCTTCGATATCGATCGGGCAGACCTCGGAAGATTGCTGCAGCAGGTCGAACTGCAGGCGGCCATCCGATCAAACGACAAGATCAGCTGCGCCGATATCATGTCGCGTGACGTGATCGCCATCGGCGAGACGTCCGAGCCGGACGCCGCGCGACATCTTCTTTTGAAGCATAATATCCGCACCCTGCCGGTGAAGGATCCGGAAGGCCGTCTGATCGGCACTGTCGGCTTGCGTGAATTGTTTGCGGGCGGCGATACGATTGCCCACGCGATCTCCAAACCGGCGGTGGCAAGAGCTTCGGATGCTGCCCTGTCGCTGCTGCCCGTTCTGACGGACGGGCGCACCCATGCCGTCATCATTGTCGACGACGACCACCGGATCCTCGGCCTGATATCGCAGACCGACCTCTTGAGCGCCGTGGCGCGGCTGCTGCCGAACGACGGCGACACGATCGCGGCCGTGGCGTGAAACGTGCGGAGCGGCCCGGATTGCCGCCGGCCCGTCACGGCCGCCGAAGGCGACATGCCTTCGGCGTCAGCCCTTCCGATAGGATCTCGGCTATGACCTGAAATGGATGCGGGACGCGCTCGTCATCGATTTCGTGCCGGCGCCGTCACTGAGCAATCGGCGGGCCTCCGTCCATCTCAAAGAGGCCGCGGGCCGCCTGGACCATCGACTGCAAATGATTGGGATCGCGCACGCCCTGTCGGTAGAGCTCGATGATGATGCTCGCCATTCGTTCGGCTTCGTCGCTGTCTCTTGCCACTGCGTAATCGGCGCTGAGCTTGTCGAAGACGTGTTGGCAGGTTTCGAGATCGCGGGAGTCCAGCGGCACCTGCGATCGGCTTAGGATCGTTTGAACCATCTTCATTCCCTCGGAAAAGGCCCGCCCGGGATGTCCAGGCGAGCCTGCGACCCTGTCTTAAAAGTCCATACCGGCGCCGGCCGGCATGGCCGGAGGAGCATCCTTCTTCGGCTTCTCGGCGATCATCGCTTCCGTCGTCACTAGCAGACCGGCGATGGAGGATGCGTCCTGCAGCGCGGTGCGAACGACCTTGGCTGGATCGATGACGCCCTGCGCGTAGAGATCGCCATATTCGCCGGTCTGAGCGTTCCAGCCATAGGAGAAGTCGCTCTTCTCGCGCAGCTTGCCGACGACGACCGAGCCTTCGGCGCCGGCGTTTTCGGCGATCTGGCGAGCCGGGGCCTCGAGCGCACGGCGGACGATTTCGACGCCGACCCGCTGGTCGTCATTGGCGGTCTTGATATTGTCGAGCGCCTTGACCGCGCGCAGCAGCGCCACGCCGCCACCGGGCAGGATGCCTTCCTCGACCGCTGCCCTTGTTGCATGCAGCGCGTCGTCGACGCGATCTTTCTTTTCCTTCACCTCGACCTCTGTCGAGCCGCCGACGCGGATGACGGCTACACCGCCGGCGAGCTTGGCAAGACGTTCCTGCAGCTTCTCGCGATCGTAGTCGGAGGTGGTTTCTTCGATCTGGGCCTTGATCTGGGCGATGCGGCCCGAAATCTCCTCCTTCGAACCGACGCCGTCGATGATGGTGGTGTTTTCCTTCTCGACCGTGATCTTCTTTGCCCGGCCGAGCATATTGAGCGTCACATTCTCAAGCTTGATGCCGAGATCTTCGGAGATGACGGTGCCGGCGGTGAGGATCGCGATGTCTTCCAACATGGCCTTGCGGCGGTCGCCGAAGCCAGGCGCCTTGACGGCCGCGATCTTCAGGCCGCCGCGCAGCTTGTTGACGACGAGTGTTGCCAGCGCTTCGCCTTCGACGTCTTCAGCGATAATGAGGAGCGGCTTGCCGGACTGAACGACGGCTTCGAGGATCGGCAGCATCGACTGCAGGTTCGACAGCTTCTTCTCGTGAATGAGGATATAGGGATCCTCGAATTCGACCCGCATCTTGTCGGCATTGGTGACGAAATAGGGGCTCAAATAGCCGCGGTCGAACTGCATGCCTTCGACGACTTCGAGTTCGGTTTCGGCGGTCTTGGCTTCTTCAACGGTGATGACACCGTCATTGCCGACCTTTTGCACGGCCTCCGCCAGGAAGCGGCCGATTTCGGCATCGCCGTTGGCGGAGATCGTTCCGACTTGGGCAATTTCGGCATTATTGGATATCTTGCGGGCGTTGGCCTTCAGTTCTTCGACGATAGCGCTGACGGCGAGGTCGATGCCGCGCTTCAGGTCCATCGGGTTCATGCCTGACGTCACGGCCTTGGCGCCTTCCTTGACGATTGCCTGGGCAAGAACGGTGGCGGTCGTGGTGCCGTCGCCGGCGATGTCGCTGGTCTTCGAAGCGACTTCGCGGACCATCTGCGCGCCCATGTTCTCGAACTTGTCTTCGAGCTCGACTTCCTTGGCAACCGAGACGCCGTCCTTGGTGATGCGTGGCGCGCCGAACGACTTGTCGATGACGACGTTACGGCCTTTTGGTCCGAGGGTCACTTTCACGGCATTGGCCAGGATATCGACGCCACGCAGCATTTTTTCGCGGGCTTCGACGCTGAATTTGACTTCTTTAGCAGCCATGTCCTCACTCCTTCATCGGCAGCTAGCGCATGTCGCCAAGTGTACAGCGGTTTTGCGAGAACGACATGCGTTGAAATTAAGATCTGAAGCGCGAGAAGCGAATCTCAGAGATCGCAACGCGCTTTAGCGTTGACTTCCGACGTGATGGACTCAGGCGGCCTCTTTCCGCTCGCCCTGAGCTTCGATGATACCCATCACATCGCTTTCCTTCATGATCAGCAGGTCCTCGCCGCCGATCTTGATCTCCGTGCCGGACCACTTGCCGAACAGGATGCGATCGCCGACCTTGACGTCCAGCGCCTCGATCTGGCCGGCATCGTTGCGGGCGCCGGGACCGACGGCGATGACTTCGCCTTCCTGCGGCTTTTCCTTGGCGGTGTCGGGAATGATGATGCCGCCCTTGGTCTTTTCCTCGGAAGCGACGCGGCGGACGAGAATGCGGTCATGAAGCGGTCGGAACGACATGTCTTCCTCCATGGACAAACAATGACGACGGTGTTGGCGCTCGCCGGACCGGATTGACCAGGTCCGGACGAGCGCAAAGTCGCGTGCCTTGCGCGAATGATCTGGTTCGAGCGTTTTTCGATTTCAAGAGGAGCAGGAGAAAAATTAGCACTCTCTATCGACGACTGCTAATAGCTCTCCCGGGAACAGAAGGCCGGCTCCGGCGTTCGGCATAATGACGATGGTCGTTCCCTCGTCTCGAAGGCGAGTTCAAACTGCACATGGCTTGAATCCGGATGTCGGCGTTCCTAGCTCTCAGGCGATCGAGGCTCGATGAGCTCGATCACCGTCCCACGTCTTTAGGAGTGAGTGACATGGAAGAGAAGACCAATATAATCAAAGACCTCAGTATCGAGGAACGCGAGGAGATCTTCGTCGATATCGCTCGCACGCTCGAGGATACGGCGCGTGAGGCTCTTGTCGAAGGCAATACGCACTTCGCCGTGCTCTCCAACAACATGGCCGAAGCAATCCGCGTCAATGCCGACGAACTCGCCCGCGACGATCCCGAGAATGCCGAGCGCGTGTTGCTCCAGGCAACCGCGATGATCACGCAGTTCGAGGCCATGCACCCCTATCGCATGGTGAGCATGGCCGTTCACTGATTGCCGGCAGCACGGCCTGGCTCGACCGCCCGCTCGAATCAGTCGCCAGTATGCGGAACTCTCGCGGCCGGCGGAGGTTATTGGATCACAGCATCGAAAGGTGATCCATGACCACTTCCCCAACCAACATGTCACCCGAGAGCGGAACCGACGACGCGCGGTCCTTCGACACGCCGCAAGCCGAGGCCGATCGCCAGGCGGCATCGGAGGCCGCCCGGCGCAACGTCCGTTCGACGCTGGATCGCGGTGGGGGCAATGAGACCCCAAGCCTGAAACTGGCGAAGGAGTATCTGAGCCTGGGTGGGCGCCGCCGGTCCAAGATCGATGACAACATTACCAATGTTCGCCAATGGGATGAGGATCCCCCGGCGGCCGAACGCTTCTGGAAAGAGCGGGTGGAAACGCTTTCAAAGGATGAGCGCAAGCAGGTGGAGGATTTTCTTCCCACCATCAACACGCCTTGAAAGACAGCCGGCGGCTCGTTGTCGCACGATGTGTCCGAACGCTCCGAAGGAGGAGCATGCATGAGATCAATCCGGCAATGCAGGAATGCATCGAGAATTGCCTGCGCTGCTGCGGCGTTTGTCTTCGCACGGCCATGAACCACTGCCTCGAGGCAGGTGGAAAACATACGGAACCGCGCATCTCAGGTCGATGATAGCCTGGGTCGAAACTGGAGAAGATCATGGCCATAGACAAACACGAGCAGATACGGCGGCGCGCCTATGAAATCTGGGAAGCCGAAGGCCGCCCTGAAGGTGCGGACCTGCGCCATTGGATGCAAGCTTGCGACGAGCTGGCAGGCGAAGACGAGCACGAGACGCTGCAAGATCTTCTCGATCAAGACGACAGAGATGATGCGGCCTTGCTTCAAGGAGCCGGGGAAAGCGGTGATCTCGATCCGCCGCGCGCCGGCCTTGCTCAAGTTGCGGGCGCGACGACGCCCGATATCGAGATAACAACGGGAGAGAAGCCTTCCCGGCGAAAAATCAGAAGGACCGAAGGACCGTAACCGCCATGCAGCATCTCGACCATGCCATGCAAATCGCCTTAGAGGCGCATGAGGGGCAGGTGGACAAGACCGGTCGACCATTCTTCGAGCATTGCCAGCGGATCGCGCTTCTCGTGTCGGGCGACGATGCGCGAACGGTCGCCTATCTTCACGATGTCGCCGAAAAAGGCAGCGGCTGGACGCTCGACAGGTTAAGGGAGGAAGGCTTCCCGTCGGCGATCATCTCCGCGGTGGATGCCTTGACGCGGCGGCCCGAGGAGCCTGATGACGAATTCGTCAGACGCGCCGCATCGAATCCGCTGGCCCTGCCAGTCAAACAGGCCGACCTTGAAGACAATCTCCGACAGGCCGAACAAGCCGGCAAGAAAACCGAAAAATACCAGCGCGGTCTGGATCTCCTGCACGGCATCCGGAACGAACGCTAGGTCTGTTCGGGCGGCGCCGGCGAAATCTCGAAGAATGTCCTGCCGCGCGTCCTCATGCATCACCTGATATTTTTCCGCATCGCCTGCAACCATTCTTCAACCATAGAACGCGGAGCGCCCTGATGCCGACCTGAGGTGAGGGGCGTGTTAACCGGTACGACTTATAGTCGCGTCCATGTGGATGAAACGGGGGAACGGTCGTGTCCGGCGAACTGCACACAATCTTGGCAATGGATGGCACGTTGGCAGACCTGCATGGTGTCGGCGACGCCCTTGAGCGACATGGTATCGTGCTGCGCGTTCACCTCGACCGAGCTGCGTTTCACGATTGCGCCGCCAAACGACCGCTGCCGGCGCTCGTTCTGCTGGACGCCCTGTCGCCGGAGGGAGGTGGTCTCGAAGACTGCCGGCGTCTCAAGGCAAACCCGATAACGTGTGATATTCCAGTCATCATCGTGGCCTCGCCGCAGAACGAGGAGAGCCGGATCGGAGGGCTTGCCGCCGGTGCGGTCGATTGCGTTTCCAACCTTGTCTCCGCCGCGGAGCTCGTCGCCCGCATTAAGCGACATATAGAGCTCGGCGCAGTCCACGCGCGCCTGCAGCGGCGCAACGAGCAACTCGATACGGCGCTTGCCAGCATGGGACAAGGCGTCTGCCTGTTCGACGAGGCCGGCCGGCTGCTGCTGTCAAACAACCGTTATGCCGAAGTCTACGGACTTGATCCCTCCGTCATCCGTCCGGGACAGTCGCTCGAAGACATCCTCAACCTGAGACAGGGGGTCGGCGCCGTTCCCGCCACCTCGACCTCGGAATATCTTGCCTGGGCCGAAGCGACCAACAGGGGCGATACGCCCCGAGACTGGATCAAGGAACTCAAGTCGGGCCAGATCATCCGCGGCTATCATCAGCGCACGTCGGACGGCGGCTGGGTATCGACCCACGAGGACATCACGCAGGCCTGGCAGGCTGAAAAGGCCCTTGCGAAGGCGCATGTTCAGGCAGAACGCGCCGAGCAGGAGGCGCGGGCGGCGCATGCACGTCTTCTGGCGGCTTTCGAAGTCGTCCCGGAAGGTCTCGTCTTGTTCGACGAGGAAGACCGCTTCGTCCTGTGGAACCAGAGATATGAGCAGCTTTACGCCGAAAGCGGCGATATGCTCGTGAAAGGCATGCGCTTCGAAGACCGCCTGCGTGCAGGCCTCGAACGCGGCCAATATCCGGAAGCGGTCGGGCGCGAAGAGGAATGGCTGGCGGAAAGGCTGGCCCATCATGCAAAGCCCACCAGCAAACACGAGCAGCGCCTACCCGGAAATCGCTGGATTCGGATCGAAGAACGCCAGATCTCCGAAGGCGGTAGCGTCGGCATACGTGTCGACATCACCGACCTCAAGATGCAGGAGGCGTCGTTCAGGCTGCTGTTCGAAGGTAACCCGATGCCGATGTGGGTTTACGATCATGAAACGTTGAGATTTCTCCACGTAAACCAAGCCGCCATCGATCACTACGGTTATCGTCTGGAGCAATTCCTGACGATGCGACTATCCGACATCGAGGCGCAGGAACCCAACCCGCCGCAGGCCGTCGCTTTCGATGTCGAGGACCCTGCCTCGTCCCGCTTTTCCCGGCATTTCAAGGGAGATGGAACGGCCATCGAGGTCACCGTCTATTCCACCTGCTTGAACTACAAGAGCAAGGCGGCATCGCTGATGGCTGTCGTCGACGTCACCGAGGCCAACCGCGCCGAAAAGGCATTGCTGCAGCACCGTGACACGCTTGAAGAGATGGTGCGCTCCCGCACGGTCGAACTGGCGCGGCAGACAGAAGAGCTCGAACGAATGCTCGAACAGGAAAAGCAGATCAACGAGTTGCAGCGGCAGTTCGTCTCGATGGCATCGCATGAGTTCCGCACCCCGCTTGCGGTGATCGACGGCGCGGCGCAACGGCTCATTCGGCGCAAAGAAGCAGCGACGCCGGAGTTTCTTTGCGAAAAAGCCGATCAGATACGAAGTTCGGTTTCGCGCATGCTTGAACTGATGGAAAGCATTCTTGCCGCCGGGCGGCTGGATCATGGCCGGATCACCATCGTGCACAAGCCCTGCTCGATTGCCGAGATCATCGGAATCTGCATCGCTCGCCAGGAAAGCATCCGCCGGTCGCATCGCTTTTTACTCGACCTCGACCGGCTTCCCCCGACGATCTTCGGCGATCATCCTGCGCTCGACCAGGTCTTCAGCAATCTCTTCTCGAACGCCGTGAAATACGCGCCTGATGCCCCGAACGTCCACGTGACTGGATGGCAGGACGGGACAAGCGTCTGCATCACGGTGCGCGACGAGGGTATCGGCATTGACGCTGATGACCTCCCGAAGATGTTCCAGCGTTATTTCCGCGCCAGAAGTTCCACGGGCATTGCCGGCACCGGCATTGGCCTCAATCTCGTCAAGCAGATCATCGAACTTCACGGGGGATCGATAGAAGTGGCAAGCAGCCGCGGAAACGGCACGACGTTTACGCTGCGGATTCCGATCGGCGCGGAGCTGCCAGACCAGTTGCGTGTCGCTGCCGGATAGGCAGGCGGCATCTTCTCCGAGCGGCGGCTGCCTTCGCTGTTGGTCGCATTGTTGAGCGCGTTCGCCGCTGGGAGGTGGAGGTTCAAAATGATCGATCGCCAACCCTTCGATCTCAAGGCCTATGTGCGCGACACTGCGGCGAGGCCATGCTTTATCTGCGGCTTGATCGAGAATGATCCGGCTTGTTTTCATCATCGTATTTTCGAAGACGATGAGACGATTATCTTCCTGAGCAAATATCCGACACTGCCCGGTTATTGCCTTGTCTGCCCGAGGGAGCATCGGGAGGATTTGGCGCAAGACATGTCGACAGATGAGTATCTTCGACTGCAGGAGAAGGTGCACGTTTTGTCTCGGGCGCTGAAAAGCGTCTTCGACGCCGAACGAATTTACGTGCTTTCGCTCGGCAGCCAGCAGGCCAACAGCCACTTACATTTTCATGTCGTTCCTTTGCCTGGAGGCGTGCCTCTTGAGAAGCAGCAATACCACGCGTTGATGGCAGAGCATGGCGTTCTGCAGATACCGGACGATGAGATGGTAGAGATGGCCCGGCGGATCGCTGAAGCATATCACGCAGAGGGGACTGATCGTTATTAGACCTCACGGCGTCCGAGTGGCCCGAGGATGGTGATGCCTTCGTTGCGCGCCGCGTCCGCCATCTTTCGATCGGCTGTGGCCAGAGGCAGGCCATCCGCTTTCGCAAGGGCGACATAACTCGCGTCATATGCCGTGAGTGCATAGCGGTTTGCCAGATAAAGTATCATTCCATCTCCTCCTGATCCGGCGTCTTCCAAGGACAGGCCCCGCAATTGCGTCATCAGCAGCACCGCTTCGCCGGATCGCAGCCGTCCACGTCGCTCCGCCATCAGAAATAGATTACGGGTTTCGAACCAGAACAAGGTCGGTACTAATCCAACCATCGTGTTGAGATCGGACATAAGCCGGTCGGCCGCATCGTGCTGCTCATCAGGGAGAAACCACGCTGCGGCGATTGAGGCGTCAAGGACAAAGGTCATCAGTAACGTCGGCCTTCGTCACGCCACCCGCGGATTTCTTCCTGCGTCGTGAATTGACGGCTGGCACGTTGAGCTTTGATCTCGGCGATCAGTGCAGCGATATCGTTTTCGCGGCGAATGCGCGAAAGCCGAGCAATCGGCTTGTTGCCGCGGGAGATGATTACCTCTTCGCCGGCCTCGACCTTGGCGAGAAGCTCTGACAGATGGGTCTTTGCTTCAGCGACTTTGACTGTGACCGCCATGACGGCTTCCCCTGCTGTTGCGTTTATTATCGAGCTGGCGCCACAGCGGCCTGCCGATATCTTGAGCCATGATAGGCGTCGAATTGCAACTTGGTCAACCGCAAACCAACCTGGCGCGTGACAGCCTCAGACCCGGGGTGCGAGACGGCGGAGGTAGGCTTTGAAGCTACTGCTGCAGAGCGAATGCCGGCACCGGAACGCCCTTCTCGCGAAAGTATCGCTCCAACTCATCAAGATCCGGGCCGGCCGGCGGGTTCTCCAGCGCCTGTACCCAATTCTCCTGAACCGGCAGAGCCAGTACCGCGGTGACCAGCAGGGTGGTTCCCGGGCCGATTTCGCCGCGCAGTTGCGGCAGCAGGGTCTTGGCGTGAATGAGGTTGGTGTTCGGGATCGGGCTCATCGCATGGCCGGTTCTCGGATGAAGCGAGAGGTCGACAATGGCGCTGACGTCTGTCTGGCCGTACCAGACGGCGCGGCCTTCTGCCTGTTCGGATCGGTCGGCGTTGAAATCGGCGCGTTCGATCGCAAAGCCACCCTCGATGGTGCTGAGCGAACGCGGCGTGGCGATGCGGTGAATGCGGATATGCCAGGGATTGGCGGGAAGTAGCCAGGTTTCGATGTTGACGTCGTTCCAGGGACGCCAGCGCGAATAGAGCCGGTCGCCTGCGATCAGCGCCTCCTCCATAGTTTCGCGCATACGGAAATGGACGCCATCATCGGATAGGCCGAGCATGCCGTCGAAGCTCGCGGCCGAAAAATTCCGGTCGTCGGCTTCGATGTTGAAGGCGTAGCGGGTGGAATAGACGAATTTCGAATATTTCTCGTTTGCGCCGCGCATCTTGTCGTGCTGCTGGCCGGAAGAGAGCACGACCACATTTCCCGGCGTGTGCATGGCGACCATGCCGGCCGACTTCAACGCCACCGGCTTGGGGAAATCCGGCTGCTGCGCCTCTTCGGCGGTCCAGAACGGATGATCCTGGGGAAGGGCGAGCGGCAGGAAGAATTTCAGCGCCCAATAGGGCGAGCCAGGCGAATTGTAGCTCTCGCTCATCAGCAGGTTCGGATAGCCGTAGCCGATGGAGAGCACGCCGTCGCGATCGGCGATCGGCATCGCCGACCACCAGCGGATATGGCGCATATAATAGCCCTTGATCTCCGCCCAAGGCAGCGCTTCCACTCCGGCGAAGGCGAGCGCGCCCCAGAAGCCGCCGGCCGCGAAGCGGTAGGTCTGGCTGCGGCCGAAGGCGAGTGCTGCGCCATCAGGGCCGAACCAGTGGCGGATATCCCTGGCGAAGATCTCGGCGCGATTGCGGAACCGGTTCTTTCGCGCCTCGTCGCCGCGCGCCAGTAACGTGTAGATCAGGCCATAGAAATGCATGGCAAAGGGAATGTAATGGTCGACCCGCCGCACCGGGCCGTCGCGATACCAGCCTTCGCCGATGTCGAAAGCTTCCAGTTCATCGAGATAGGCGGCGGTTTTCGCCATGTCGAAAGCGACACCCACGCGCTGCAGCCCGAGGTCGATCAGGATGCGGAAGAATTTCCAGTTGTTGTCGATGAATTCCAGTTCGCGCGCGGCAAGAAGATAGGCGGCGACGGTTCTTTTCTCGCCATCGCTCAGCGGTTCCCAGATGTGTTCGGGCACCAGCGCCAGCGCAAAGCCGACGGCGGCGAGCTCGACCAGCCGCTGATTACGGTCGGCCAGATCGCCCCAATATTCGGGATGCGCAGGATTGGTCCCATTCGCCAGTCCGCGCCGATAGAGATTCCAATGCGGGAAGTGGCGGCCGCCTGCAGCGAGCGGAACGATGCCCCAGAGCGGGCGTGCAAATCCTTCGAGATCCGCTGCCGCCCGGTCGAAAATCGCGCCGGTAGCGCTAAGGCGCACACGGGCGCCGCCTTCGGAGAAATAGGGCAGCAGCGGTCTGAAGAGATCGATGACGGCCTTGGCCAGATCGTCGCGTGTCTTCAGCGGGTTGCCGGAAAGCGGATTGGCCTTGGTGGGATCGTAGATCATCGTCAGTCCGAATTTTTAGAACAGAACCGGCCGCAGGCGAAATGCTCACCCGCGGCCGCGATGTCGTATGGCGCTTACTTGATGGCCTTCACGCCTTCAGTCATTTCTTTCAAGCCGTCGTCGACGGAGGTGTTATCGGTCATGATCGCGTCATGGGCGCGGTTCAGGACGACCTCAATTTTAGCGGCGTTCGGATTGACCGCCATCTCCAGGTAGGTCTTCGACGGTATCAGCGCTTCCTTGCTGGCCGCGTCCTCAGGGAAACCAGGCGTCGCCGCGATCTTTGCACTGACGTCAGCGGTCTTGAGCGCCGGGAAGGTGCCTGTCGAGGCGATAACGGCCGCCCCTTCCGAGCCGGTGACGAACTTGATGAAGTCGAGCGCAGCTTCTTTGTGGGTGGAATTGGCGTTGACCGCCAGACCTGAGATCTGCGCAGCCGTCGTGCCGGCGGCCACGCCGTCCGGATGCGGGAACTTCACGATGCCCCAGTTCTTGCTCTTCGATTCACCGGATTTCACCTTGGTGATCTGGGTGCCGACGAACCAGGTTCCCATCGGCAGCATACCGATCGTGCCGTTGAAGAAGAGCGCCGAATAATGCGTGTTCGACATCTTCAGGAAGGCGTAGGAGGGAATGGCGCCGTCCTTTTGCAGGGTGAGCGCTCGCTCGTACCACGGCTTCAGGAAAGCGTAATCGCCATCGACGAGTGTGTGTTTTCCGTCGAGGATGCCGGGCAACTGGACGGTGGAGCGCCAGGTATGCAGCAGCGCGCCATATGTCTTGTTGGTGCCCATGCCGCCGGCAAGCTTCTCGGCCGTTGCATCGAACTGCGCCCAGGTCATGTCATTGGTGGGGTAGGGAACGCCGGCCTTATCGAAGATGTCCTTGTTGTAATAGACGATCCAGAAGTCCGATCGGAACGGAATGGAATAGATCTTGCCGTCTATCGTCAGTTCCTCGATCAGGCCGCCATAGGGCGCCGGATCGATCTTCCGATCCTTCATGAAGCCGCTGAGATCGGCGATGTTGCCGGCGCGCACCAGGTTGGTGTAGCCGGGCACGTCCTTGACGGTGACGATGTCGATGTCCTTCGAGCCGCCGGTCAACTGCGTCGAAATCATCTGCTGGTAGTCCTGCGAGCCGAGGTCCATCGGCTCGAACTTCACATTGGGGTGCTTGGCCTGATAGGCCTCGATCAGCGGCTTGTAATAGGCTGTCTTGTCCCAGTCCCACAAAGCCCATTTCAGCGTTACGGCGTCTTGTGCAAGTGCAGCGCCGGCCGTTGTTGCGGCCAAGGTGAAACCCGCTACGGCGAGTTTCACCGTCCTCCCGAATTTATCCAAATACATTTCTGTTCTCCTTCCCTGGATCGTCTCTGGATCGACTATTTTATGATGCGTTTGGTGCATGCGGTTTACGGTGCGGCCGCGGTGTCTCCGGCTGGTCCAGAACCATCACCGCCGCACGATGGACGCCGAATGCGACGGCGAACATTCCGAGTGAAAAATTGAAGATCGCCGGCATGAACACGGAAACCGGATAGAAGAGGATATGCGTCAGCCACAGGGCAGCGTTGAAGGCCAGTGCCACGATCGCCGGAAGCGGACGGACGACGGAAGCGAGCGCGGCGAGACGAAGGAGCCGCAGAGCCGGCAGGTCGCGCATCACCATCAGCACGATGAGATGGCAGGCAGTGACCGCAAGGAAGGCGGTGGCGACAAGTGTCACGGCGAGCGGGGCGGCAAGAATCAAGTTGTCCCGCGCTCCGACGCCATAGGTGAGGATCACATAGATGCAGATGGCAAAGGCCGCAGCCAGCGCCAGACCCCAGGCGGTGGCGCGCCAGAAATAATGCAGGAACGCTTCCGTGAAATCCCTGAGGAGATAGGTGTTGCGATCCTCCACCAAAGCCACCGAAACCCGCGCCATGGCGGCGAGTGCCGCCGGCAGCGTCGCGACGAGGAGCGAGGCCAGGAGGAACAGGATGTTGAGCTTGACCATCTCCCACCATTCGCGGACGAGGGTCTCGATGAACAGGGCAAGGCCGGTCTTCGCAGGCGCATCCTTCGGAATGCCCGGCCCCTCCTTCGTCCACATGTCCCGCAACCACTGCATCGCCGTCTCCCGCTGGCGCCTCAGTAAAGAATCGAGCGTTCGGTTTCCTTGTCGAACAGCTGGGCATTGCTCATATCCGCCACCAGCGTCGCCGCGTCGCCAATCGCAGGCCGGAAGCGCGGCGATACGCGAGCGATGAGATTGCGCCCGCCGGCGACCATGTTCAGATGCACTTCCGAGCCCATCGGTTCGGCCAATTCCACCACCGCCTTGAGCGGTGCCAGGTTCTCGGGCGGAATGTCGGCCGGCGGCAGTTCGTGGAAGTTCTCCGGACGGATACCGAGCACCAGCTCGCGGCCCTCGTAAGGGGCGATCCTGCCCTTGTCGAAATGATCGGGCAGCGGCAGTTCCCGTCCGTCGAAGACGGCGATGAAGCCGGCGCCCCGGCGCTGAATGGTCGAGGGCAGCATGTTCATCTGCGGCGCGCCGATGAAGCCGGCGACGAACATGTTGACGGGACGGTCGTAAAGGTTCTGCGGCGTATCGACCTGCTGGATGTGCCCGTCCTTCATGACGACGATCCGGTCCGCCATGGTCATGGCTTCCACCTGGTCGTGAGTGACATAGATGAAGGTGGCGTCGAGGCGCTTATGCAGCTTGGTGATTTCCGAGCGCATCGTCCCGCGCAGCTTGGCGTCGAGGTTGGAAAGCGGCTCGTCGAGCAGGAAAACGGCGGGATTGCGCACCATGGCGCGGCCGAGTGCGACGCGCTGGCGCTGCCCGCCTGAAAGCGCTTTCGGCTTGCGGTTCAGGAGATGGGTGATGTCGAGGATCTTGGCGGCGTCCTGCACCTGCTTGTCGATGAAATCGCGCGAAACCTTCCGCAGCTGCAGGCCGAAAGCCATGTTCTTGTAGACGGTCATATGCGGGTATAGCGCATAGTTCTGGAAGACCATGGCGATGTCGCGGTCTTTGGAAGGGACATCGTTCATGACGTCGCCGCCGATCCGGAGTTCGCCGCCGGAGATTTCCTCGAGGCCGGCGATCATTCTCAGCGTCGTCGATTTGCCGCAGCCGGAGGGGCCGACCAGGATGATGAATTCCTTATCGGCGATCTCAAGATCGATGTCATGGACGACGGTGAGCGCGCCGTAGGATTTGTTCAGCTCTTTAAGGGAAATGCTGGCCATCGGATTCTCCTCACCTCACCAATAGGAAGACCAGCGGCGCGACAGGCGCGTCAAAGCTTCCATGTAATAATAATCTCCCCAGGAGACGCATTCATCGACGCCCTCGCCGCGGCAGGTGTTGAAGGGCGATTTCTTCGAATAGGTGGCGTGCAGCACCAGGCCGTTTGAAACCGCGGGGTCCTTGACCGCATAGTGATCGGCAAGGCTCTTCATCATGCGCCGCGCCAGCGTGCGGTAGCGCTCGGCGGCTTCAGGTTCGACGAGCTCGGCCATTTCAAGCAGGCCACAGGCCGTGATCGAGGCTGATGAACTGTCGCGCGGCTCGCCATCGCCATCCGAAAAGACGAGATCCCAATAGGGCACCATGTCGGCCGGCAGCCGGTTGAGGTAGAAGGCGAGCAGCCGGTCGAAGGTCTGGCGATATTCCTCGATCCGCTCGTAGCGGTAGGAGACCGCCATGCCAGCGATGCCCCAGGTCTGCCCGCGCGCCCAGGCGCTGTCGTCCCGGTAGCCCTGCTTGGTGGCGCCGCGCACCGGCGCGCCGGTGACCGCGTCCATGTAGAAAGTGTGATAGGTGGAATCGTCGGGACGCACCGAGTTGGCGAGCGTGGTGCGAGCATGGGTGAGCGCGATCTCACGGTATTTCGGATCGCCCGTCTCGCTGCTGGCCCAGTAGAGAAGCGGCAGGTTCAACAGGCAATCGATGATGTAGCGGTATTCCTCCGGCCTGCCCTTGCGGCCCCAGGCCTGGATGAACTGGCCGATCGGCTGGAAGCGCTCGATCAGCTGGTCGGCGGCCAGGATCGCGGCCTTGCGGCCGTCCTCGTCCCCGACGAGCTTCCAGGCGGCGATGCAGGAGGGCGAATAGAGAAAGCCCATGTCGTGATGATCGGTCTCGATGCGGTTGACGATCCGATGCAGGAAGGACTGGACCTGGATCTGCGCGGCATGCCGGAACACAGGATCGCCGCTATGCTCGAAGGCGAGCCACAGCTCGCCCGGCCAGAAGCCGGCGGTCCATTGGTCGTTGGCGACGGCGGGATAGAAATTATTGACGCTCGAATGGTTCTGCGCGGCGTAGGTGAATGTGGGAAGATTGCGCCGGACCTGCTCGACGGCAAGATCGAGCGCGGCATTCACTTCCTTATCAGTGATCGGCTGCGGGGCGACTGTTGAAACGGCATTCATGGCTTTACCCCTTCAGTCCCGTCGAGGCGATGCCTTCGACAAAGAAGCGCTGCAGCGCGAGGAAGACGACGAGAACCGGGATGAGCGCGACGACGGAGGCCGCCATGATCAGCCCGTATTCGGCCGAATATTGCGAGATGAACATGCGCAGGCCGATCTGGACGGTCTTTAGCTCGGTCTTGGTGAGATAGATCATCGGCCCGAGGAAATCGTTCCAGGTGCTGACGAAGGTGAAGATCGTCAGCGTCGAGAGGGCGGGCTTCGACAGCGGCAGCATGATGCGCGCCCAGATCTGATATTCGTTCATGCCGTCGATGCGCGCCGCCTCGCAGAGTTCGGTCGGGATCGACATGTAGAATTGCCGCATCAGGAAGACGCCGAAGGCGGTGAAGGCCTGCAGGCAGATCAGCGCCAGATGCGTGTTGTTGAGGCCGAACTCGCGCATCAGCAGGAACTGCGGCACCATATAGACCTGCCAGGGCATGGCGATGGTGGCGATATAGCCGAGGAACAGCGTGTTCTTGTAGGGGAAGTTCAGCTTGGCGAAGGCGTAGGCCGCAAAGCTTGAAGTCAGAAGCTGCAGCAGCGTGACGATGATCGTCAGCTTCGAGGTGTTGTAGATGAAGAGCGCAAGCGGGATCTTCGTCCAGATATCCACGTAGTTCTGCCATTGCGGCTGTGACGGTATCCACTCGATCGGGAAGGCGAAGACGTCGCGGCTGAGCTTCAGGGATGCCGAGAGCATCCAGGCGAAGGGCATCAGCATGACAATCGTCACCGTGACAATGATGGCATAGAGCAAGCCCGTTTTGGCGGTCACCTTGCGTCCCGCGATCCTCATGCCTCGTCCTCCCGCTGACGGCGGAACTGGAAGACCGTGACGGCGAGCACGAGGAAGAACAGGACGAGCGCCACCATGCTGGAATAGCCGAGGTCCCAGGAAATGAAGGCCTCGTTATAGATGTGGTAGACGAGAACCAGCGTCGAGGTGCCGGGGCCGCCCTGGGTGATCATGTAGATCTGGTCGAACACCTTGAAGGACTGGATCGTCAGCATGACGGTGACGAAGAAGGTCGTCGGCCCGAGCTGCGGCACGGTGACATGGATGAACTTCTGCCAGGAATTGGCGCCGTCGAGATCGGCTGCCTCATAGAGTTCGGCATTGATCCCCTGCAGCCCGGCCAGATAGATGACCATGTAATAGCCCATGTTCTTCCAGATGCCGAAGAGGATCACAGTGACCATCGCCCAATGGCGGTCGGCCGCCCATCCCGGCATGTTTTTCGGATCGAGGCCGAGCGTATAGAGGATCATGTTCACCGGCCCCATCTCGGGGTTGAAGATCATGTTCCACACGACCGCGACGGCGACCAGCGAGGCGACGTAGGGAAAGAACATCGCGGTGCGGAAGAAATCGCGGCCTACGATCTTCTGGTTGAGGAGAACGGCGAGGCCGAGCGCGCAGAGCAATGTCGCCGGCACCGAGGCGACCGTGTAGATGATCGTATTCCAGAAGGCTGCGATGAAGGCCTTGTCCTCGAAGAGCCGCCAGAAATTGTCGAGCCCCGCGAAGGTGATCGCGTTCGAGCCGTCCCAATGCATGAAAGCAAGCGCGAAAGCGAAGAGGATCGGCCCGAGCGTGAAGACGGCGAAGCCGAGGAAATTCGGCGCTATGAAAGAGTAAGCGACGAGCGCGCTGCGGATCTTGCGCTGCCGCTTGGACAGGACCGCCACCTTCCGGTCAGAAGTTGCCGGGGCGCCATCCGTTGCGATGATCGAATTCGATATGGACACCGATGCTTTCCTCCTGGCGCGGATCTTCTGCGGCTGACGGCTTGTGGATTCCTCTGCCGGCCGCCGCCATTCTCCCCCCGAGCAACGGCATAACACATATCCGGCACTGGTCAAACAAGTTCTGAATAGATCATACAAATTTTATAGCGGACGCTGGAAACATATGATAAGTGAGCATGGAAGGCCACACGCTCGTGGCGGCATTTTCAGCGTAGTGAGGAACATGTTCAGCGAGATTTCAGGAGATCTGCCGGACAGCTTGGGCGACTTCACGCCCGGAGCGGTTTCTTCCGATCGCGAGAGATGGAGCGCGGTGCCGCAGGCGATGCGCGACGCGGTTATTCGCGATGCCGAAGCCACACTTGCGCGGGTCTGGCCTCTGATCACGGCTTCAGATTACCGCGAATACACGACGAGCGGCAATCGCTCGCGTTTTGAGGAGCTTTATTTCACCCGGCGGCGGATGCTCAATGATGTGGTGCTCGGCGAACTCGTCGAAGGCAATGGGCGGTTCCTGCCGAAGATCATTGACGGCATCTTCCTGATCGTGGAGGAGAGCGGCTGGCAGCTTCCGGCGCACAATGGCTATGAACGTGGTGGCCCGCGCCTGTCGCTTCCCGATAATTCGCAGCCCGTTGTCGACCTCTTCGCCGCCGAAACGGCAGCCCTGCTCGCAACGATCGTCGCCCTGCTGGGCAAGGCGCTCGACGGCGTCAGCCCTGAGATCACCGCACGGGTGGCGCGCGAGATCGAGGGCCGCATTCTCTTGCCCTATCTCGGGCGGCACTTTTGGTGGATGGGCCGTGGCAATGAGAGGATGAACAACTGGACAGCCTGGATTACCCAGAACGTCCTGCTGGCGACCTTCTCGCTGAACACTGATCAGGCGACGCGCCGGGCGGTTGTCGAGAAGGCGCTCGGTAGCCTCGACGCTTTCCTCAAGGACTATGCCGAGGATGGAGCCTGTGAGGAGGGCGTAGTCTACTATCGTCACGCCGCCCTCTGCCTTCATGGCGCCTTGACGGTTCTGGACGCCGCGGCGCCGGGCCTTTTTGCCGGGATCTGGCAGCAGCCGAAGATCCGCAATATGGCCGAATATATCGCCAACATGCATGTGGCCGGCCGCTACTATTTCAACTTCGCGGATTCCTCCGCCGTCGTCGAGCCCTGCAGCGCACGGGAATATTTGTTCGGCAAAACGGTTGGTTCGCAGATGCTGGCGGACTTCGCCGCAGCCGACAGGGCTGCCGTCGAACACCCGCATTTGCCCGAGGAATGGAACCTCTGGTATCGCGTGCAGGAACTGCTGGCCGGACCGCAGATCCCGATCATCGAGCCGCGTGCGCTGTCGCGCCGGGACATTTTTTATCCCGGCATCGGCCTGCTTGTCGCTCGCGACGATCGGTTCTCGCTTGCGGTCAAGGGCGGCAACAATGGCGAGGGCCATAATCACAACGACGTCGGCAGCGTGACCCTCTACAAGGACGGGCGCCCATTCCTGATCGATGTCGGCGTCGAGACCTACACGGCGAAGACCTTTTCGCCGCGGCGCTACGAGATCTGGACGATGCAGTCGGCCTATCACAACCTGCCGACATTCGACGGCATCATGCAGTCCGCCGGCGAAGCTTTCGGCGCGCAGGACCTCGAAACGGAATTCGGTGAGAACCTGGCGCGCATATCTCTCGATATCGCTGGCGCCTATCCGGTGGAAGCGCAACTGCGCAGCTATCGGCGTGCCGTCTCCTTGGTCCGCGGACGCCATGTCGAGATCGTCGATAGCTATGACGGCGACAAAGCGGCGGTTCTGTCGCTGATGATATGCCTGCCGCCGACGATCACCCGGGACAGGATCGATCTTGCCGATCTCGGCAGTATTTTCGTCGACGGCGCCGGGCCGATCGAAATCGACGAGATCGAGGTGAATGATCTCAGGCTGAGATCGGCCTGGCCGGAGAAGCTCTATCGCCTGCGCATTCCGCTTGCCAGGAAGCTCCTGAAATTACTGATAAATTAGATAGTTAGAGCCTGATCCGTCAGAAATCTTCAGGCTCTGAGGAGGACGAACATGGAATTGACGCTGAAGATCGTGGGTGCCGATGGGTCCGTATTGGCAAGCGCCACTGGGCAGGATGAGACGTTCCTGGTCTATCGTCAAAGCTATCGCGAGGGCGAGCAGGTGATTGTGGAAGTCTCCAGGCCCGGACATGTCTTTCTCGCGCTGGACAGTGCGATCCAGCCCAGCCTTGTCTATATGAAGCAATGTTCCTACGCGCTTGCGGTGCCTTTCGGCGACAAGCGCAAATCCTATTCCCCGAATGCGTTCAGCGGCGATATCCACCGGCTGTCCGTGCGCTGTGCGCGCCCCGAGGAGATCGCGCATCGGCGCAATCTTGCGCTCAACCCCTGGGACGATCACGCCAACCGGGCGCTATTTCCGCATGCGCGCGCCAATGTCGAAACCCGAGGCGAAGCGGTCTTTGCCGCCAGAAACGCCATCGACGGCGAAAAGGCCAATGACGATCATGGCTTCTGGCCCTATACGAGCTGGGGCATCAATCGCGATCCGCAAGCGGCGCTGACGGTGGAGTTCGGCAGGCCGGTCCGCGTCGACGAAATTGTCTTCTACCTTCGCGCGGACTTCCCGCATGATTCCTGGTGGGAAGAGGTGAGCGTCACCTTCTCGAGCGGCAAGACCTCTCGTTTCCCGCTGGTCAAATCCGGTGCCGCCCAGGGCTTTTCCATCGAGCCCTGCATCATCGAATGGATCGAGCTGCATGGCCTCATCAAGGCTGAGGACATCTCACCTTTTCCGGCGCTGACGCAGATCGAGATCTGGGGTACGGATGTAGCCGGCGCTGCAACCCCCGGCGTCGAAAATGAGGTCGGGCGCGCGCCCCTTCCTCTTGCTCTATGAGCCCACGGCCGGCTTCGTCCGGGCCGCGCTCGGCGGGCTGTCATGCAGGCGGTTCCAGGCGCGGCGCAGTTGCCGGGCCGAGCCGAAGCCGGTGCGCATTGCCACGGCCTCCATATCCAGCCTTGAGCCGGCGAGCATCTCGCGGGCGAGCGCCACGCGCATGCGGTTGACGAAATCCGTGACGCTCATGCCGGTGTGTTCGTTGAACAGCCGTGAGAGGTTTCGCGGGCTGGCGCCGCTGAGGCGCGCGAGCGAGGCGACCGACCAGTCGCGGGAAGGATCGGCGGCGACTGCATCCTGGGCGCGATGGATGGCCGGGTGGATATGGTTGCGGCCTTCGAGCCAGGGCGAAAGCTGCGGATCCGAGCCGCCGCGCCTGAGATAGACGACGAGATATCGTGCCACCGCAAGCGCGCAGGCATGTCCTGCCGCTTCGGCAACGATATGCAGCATGAGGTCGATGCCGGCGGTGATGCCGGCGCTCGTGAGGCGCTCCCCATCCTCGACATAGAGCCGATTGTCCCGGATGCGCGCGGTGGGCGCGAGCCTTGCCAGGTCCTCCATGCAGCCGTGATGGGTGGTGCATTCGCGGCCATCGAGCATTCCGGCCTCGGCCGCGAGCAAGGCGCCCGAGCAGATCGAGGCCAGCCGAACCCCCGGGCGAATGGCCCGCTTCAGCCAGGCGACGATCGCGGCCTGGGCGGCGCGCTCCTCTTCGTCCCACGGACGGTTGTTCTCCATCGGCGCGTCGGCGCTGCCGGCGATGACGACGAGCGCCTGATCGGGCAAGCGCTCCGGCAAGGCGGCGACACCCGTAACGGCAAGGCCGATCGAGCTGCCGACCGTTGCCGACGGGCCGATATAGGTGGCGCTGAAGCGCACCGTCTTCTGTTCGAGGTTCGCCTTGCGCAGCACTTCGATCGGGCCGGCGACATCGAGCAGCAGCACGCGCGGCGGCACGACGACGTAGACGGGGATATCGAAGGGCTGCGCTGTATCAGTCATGCCGCGAGTTGCTCTCCGCTTCCCGCCAGCGCCTGTTCGACGGTTGCGATCCGGGCGAAACGGCCCGACAAAACCAGTTCCGTGCGGCCGCGGATTTCTCCGGCGCTCCATGTGCGTCCCGATACGTCCGTCATCGGGAAGGTCAGGGTCGCTTCGCCGACATAGTCGACTTGATAGCCGAGATCGGAGGCGTGACGGGTCGTGGTCTCGCAGCACTGTTCGGTACGGATGCCGGAGACGATGATGCGGCGAACGCCATTCCTGGTCAGCCACACGTCGAGGCCCGAACCGACGAGTGCACTATGGCGGTTCTTCCTGAAGATCGCTTCGGGAGCGATCCTGAGAGGGGCGAGCGTTCTGACGAAGCCCGAGCTTTCCGAAAACGGCCCGTTTCCGTCAACATGAAAGATCTGGATGACGGGTATTCCGCGGGCTTCTGCGCCGTCGATAAGAGCCTGCTGGCGTTCGATATAGGCGGGTGCGAGGCCTTCATCCCAATAATCGCGCTGCCGGAAGGACTCCTGGGCGTCTATGACGAGAAGAATGGTTTCGTGGCCGGACATTTTCTGCTCCATGGTGGTTGATCATGAAGCCATATTCTGCCGCCTAACGCCAGAGGAAAATGCCCGCGCCGGACAAATAGCGGACAATTCGCGCCAATGATTGCCGAGGGCGGCGTCGCGCCGGGAGCGGCAGGCGAGATACAACGCCTTAGGCACGCTTCCGCCAGGCCCTCTGCCCGTGCTAAGGGGGACGGATGAGACTGCTTGTGGTGGAGGACAACAAGGATCTGGCGGCCTGGCTGGGCAAAGCCCTGCGGCAGGCGCAGTACACTATCGATATTGCCTATGATGGCGAGGACGCCGAGCATCTGCTCAAGGTGGCGGAATATTCGGCGATGATTCTCGACCTTTCCCTGCCCAAGCTTGACGGATTGACGCTTTTGAAGCGGCTGAGGCAGTCAGGAAACAAATTGCCGGTCATCATCCTGACCGCGAATGCAAGTCTGGACGGCCGCGTGGCCGGACTCGATAGCGGCGCCGACGACTATCTCGCCAAACCTTTCGAAATCGCCGAACTCGAGGCGAGAATCCGTGCCGTGGTGCGCCGCGGGCAGGACCGGGCATCCTCCGAGATCACCGTCGGAAACCTGCGTTTTTCCGGGGGCACGCGGCAATTTTTCGTGGCAGACGAACCACTGCAATTGACGCCGCGGGAATATGCCGTTCTCGAACAGCTCGTCATGAAGCTCGGCACCACTGTCTCGAAAGCCGCCCTGTCCGAAAGCGTCTTCGGTTTCGACGACGAGGCCGATCCGAGCGCCATCGAAATTTACGTCCACAGGCTCCGCAAGAAGCTCGAAAACAGTTCGGTTCAGATCGCGACGCTACGCGGGCTCGGCTATCTCCTCAGACATGTCCAATAGCGTCGTGACAAAGGCGGGCGGAACGATCACGCGGCTCAGCCAGAGCCTGAGGGTGCAACTGCTCTGCTGGGTGCTGCTGACGCTCTTCGGCGCCATCGCCTTCAATCTCTACGACAGCTTCTGGTCGGCCGACGCGACGGCAAAGCTGGTGACGGACCGAACGCTTCTCGCATCCGCCCGGGTCATCGCCGAGGCGGTGCGCGTCGATGAGGGCGGCAATGTTCAGGTGGACGTTCCGCCGGCCGCGCTCGAGATGTTCGATACGGGCTTTGGCGACCGTGTGTCCTACCAGGTCATCACCGCCTGGGGCAATCTGGTGAGCGGCTTTCCCGATCTGCCGCGGCCGACCGTCCAGCGCGTCGGCGAGGATCGCGCCTTCCATGGCGCCGACGTGCGCGTCTTGATGCTCGATCATCCGGTCGTCGGTCTTCCCAATGACGGCACGATCTCGGTGACCGTCGCCGTGACGCATAACAGCCAGTATGCGATGCGAAGGCAGTTGTGGCTTTCGGATTTTTCCAAGCAGTTCGTGCTCGTCTTTGTCGCAAGCCTGGTGACGATCCTTGGGCTTCAACGCGGCCTCGCGCCTGCTCTGAGGCTGCGGGACGCGGTGCGCCGGCGTGGGCGCAACCGTCTTGATCCGCTGTCACCCGAGATGGTGCAGAGCGAATTGCGTCCGCTCGTCCATGCGCTGAACGATTACATGGAGCGCGTCCAGAACCAGATGGCCGCACAGCGGCGGTTCGTATCGAACGCGGCGCATCAGTTGAGGACGCCGCTCGCGCTGATTTCGACGCAGGCGAGCGTGGCCTCCCGCGAAGACGATGCCGCCCGCCGCGACGAGGCGCTTGCTGCGCTGCGCACCAGCACCCGGCAGATTTCGCGTCTCGCCAGCCAGTTGCTGACCTTATCGCGGGCCGAGCCCGGCAGCCGCCGCCCGCGCAGCGACGCGACCGATCTTAGCAAGGCGGCCCGCGAGATCCTGGAGGCCTATGCCGAAGAGGCGCTCAAGCGCAACATCGACGTGGGCCTGGAGGCGGACCGGCCGGTTGTCGTCGAGGGCGACGGGACGATGCTGCGCGAGATGCTGGTCAACCTCATCGACAACGCGATCCGTTATAGCAAAGCCGATGGACGGGTGACGGTCGCCGTCGGGCAGGCGGACGGCCACGCCGTCGTCACCGTTGAGGATAACGGGCCGGGCATTCCCGAAGGGGAGCGCCAGCAGGTTTTTGAGCGGTTCTATCGGATCATGGGAACCGAAAGCGAAGGGAGCGGACTCGGGCTTGCGATTGTCCGCGAGGTCGTCGAAGGGGCTGGAGGTTCGGTTTCGCTCGGTGATGCTGAAGGCGGCGGTCTCGTCGTGATCGTTCGGCTTCCGCTTGCTTGAATGGTCATGCTTGGGAGGTTTGTCCATGCTGTGCGGTTCGCTGGGATAGCTTGCCCCTCACCCTAACCATATGCGCTTGATTTGACCGATATTTTGGCTCACTGGCCGAAGGTTGAAGCGGGGCTGCCGGTCGGCTTAGAGCTTTTCCGGGTTAGATTGAAGCATTCTGTTGGCTCAAACGGAGTCGGATGGTCGACCGGCCGGCGCGCGTCGTAGTCCAGTTCTAGGCCAAGCCGGCCGGTCGATCAGCCGGCCCGTTTCAGCCAACCCGAAGGGCCGGGCATCTTTCCGCCAGGATCAGAGGCGATCGGCTCGGACATACCTTGGGGTATGCCCGTCGCCAATCGCCTCTGCCCTGACGAAAACCTGCTCCGGCAGAATGCTTCAATCTAACCCGGAAAAGCTCTAGAGCCTAACCTAGCGCATATGACCCTAACCTTCTCCCCGCAAACGGGGCGAGGGAACGTGGCTTCCGCGACGTGAGAGGGGAACGGAGAGGCCGCGGTACATCCCCTTCTCCCCGCGCGCGGCGAGAAGGTGGCGGCAGCCGGGTGAGGGGCAAGCGCCGGACGACACGTCAATAAAATGAAGGCCGGGCGTTACGCCCGGCCTTCGCTTCGATCTGCCTTGGGAGGAGGCCGATTTATTACTGCGTATCGAGGTGCTGCTGCGGGCGCCATTTCGCCAGGCGGTTCTCGATCAGCGTCATGATGTATTCGGCAACAAGCGTGACGACCATGACGAGGAGGATGGCCGCGAACATGCCGGCCGCATCGAACGTGCCCTTCGCGATCGAGATCAGCTGGCCGATGCCGAAGCGGGCGCCGACGAATTCGCCGACGATCGCGCCGATGATAGCAAAGCCGAAGGAGACGTGAAGACTGGCGAAGATCCAGCTCATTGCCGAGGGAATGACCACCGTGCGCGTCACCTGCCAGTCGGAAGCGCCGAGAATGCGGGCATTGGCGATCATGTTGCGGTCGGCTTCGCGCACACCCTGGAAGGCGTTGGCGAAGACGACGAAGAACACCATGATGAAGGCGAGCGCCACCTTGGACGGCAGGCCGAGACCCATGATCATGATGAAGATCGGGGCTAAGACGACGCGCGGGATCGAGTTGATCGCCTTGATGTAGACGGAGAAAATGTCGGAGAGGAAGCGGTTGCGGCCAAGCCCGATGCCGACGAAGACGCCGGTGATCGAGCCCGCAAAGAAGCCGATCAGCGCCTCTTCCATCGTCACCCACAGATTATACCAGAGCGATCCTTCGGTGGTACCTTCGGTCGCCCATTCGTAAAGCCGCTCAAGCACGCCGCTCGGGCTAGAATAGAAGAACGGGTCGATCCAGTTCATGTTGGAGGAGAGCTCCCACATGCCGATCACGAAGACCAGGATGGCGATCTGCCAGAAGCGCACCAGCGTGTTGCGCCGGCGTATTGCCTTCAGCGCGGAGGCTTCGATCTCGGCATCTGATGTGCCCGGGCGAAACAGGGTGGCCGAGCCGGCCTCGAATGTGACGTGTGCCATGGTATCCTCCGTCAGGCCGCTTCGCTTGCGCGGCGGTAGCTGGTCTCGACCTCTTCGCGGAGGTCCTCCCAGATCGTCTTGCAGTAGTCGATGAAGCTCTGCTCGTAGCGGATCTCCGACACGACGCGGGGGCGGGGAAGGTCGATCGGATAGACCGATTTCACCGTGGCGGGGCCGGCGGTCAGAACATAGACCTTGTCGGCAAGCGCTACGGCCTCTTCGAGATCGTGGGTGACGAACACCACCGAGGCTTTGCGCTCGGCCCAGAGCTTCAGAAGTTCTTCGTGCATGACCGTGCGGGTCTGCACGTCGAGCGCCGAGAAGGGCTCGTCCATCAGCAGGATTTCAGGTTCGTTGATGAAGGTCTGCGCCAGCGAGACGCGCTTGCGCATGCCGCCGGAAAGCTGATGGGGATAATGGTGCAGAAATTTCGACAGGCCGACGCGCGCCAGCCAATCGCGGGCGCTCTGTTCCGCCTCGGCGCGGGACTTGCCGCGGAACAGCGGGCCGGCCATGACGTTTTCGATCACGTTTTTCCAGGGAAAGAGCGCGTCGGTCTGGAATGCAAAGCCGACACGCGGGTCGATGCCGGTGATCGGCCCGCCCATCAGGCGGACTTCGCCGGCGCTCGGGCGTGCGAGGCCCGTCACGAGATTGAGCGTCGTCGACTTGCCGCAGCCGGTCGGGCCGACGACGGCGACGAATTCGCCGCGGGCGACCGTCATGTTGAAATCGCGAAGCGCAGTCAGCGACTTTCCGGTCGGCGAGACGAAACGTCGGCTGACGTTGATCAGCTCGATCGCGGGGATCTGTTTGGTGTCCTGTTGCATGGTGATACCTGAAGGCGTGCTTAAGGGCGCGCACGCAATGCCCATGATCGAACGGACGCCGCTTCCGCTCAGGAGCTGGAAGCGGCGCGACGGCCTCACTTGACGTTCTTGACGAACTCGGTCGTGTAGGTCTTGGAAAGGTCGATCTGTTTGCCCTTGACGTTCTTGGAGAACTCCGAGAGCACGGCAAGCACGGTCTTCGGGCCGTCCTCCGGCATCACGCCATCGGGCGTGAACATGCCCTTGCCCTCGTCGAGAGCCTTGACGTAGCCATCCTTGTCGCCGACGTAGAAGTCCTTCGGCATCTTGTCCGCGATCTCGGCGGCGGAATGCGTATTGATGTATTTCAGCGTCTTGACGAAGGCATTGGCGAGCTTCTGTGCCTCGTCCTTATGTTCCTCGACCCAGGAAGTTTCCATGTAGAGCGAGGCGGCCGGATAGGTGCCGCCAAGCGCCTTTCGGGTCGCTTCGACCGTGCGCATGTCGACGAGAACGCTCGCTTCGCCCGTCTTGATCAGGCGCGAGATCGTCGGCTCCGTCGTCATGCCGGCCTGGATCTGATCCTGCTGCATCGCGGCGATGAACGTGCCGCCGGCGCCGACCGGAATGGTGACGACGTCGCCGGGCTTGAGGTCGGCCTTGGAGGCCATGAAGAGGGTGAGGAAGTTGGTGGAGGAGCCGAGACCGGTGACGCCGAGGTTCTTGCCCTTGAAATCGGCCGGCGACTTGATCTCGGGATGTTTGCTCGAAACCATCTCGACCTCGCCCGGCGCCTGGCTGAACTGGACGATGGATTCGACGAACTTGCCCTTGGCCTGCAGGTCCACACAGTGGTCATAGAAGCCGACGACGCCTTGGACGGCGCCTGCCAGCAGCTGGTTTTCGGCGTCGACGCCGGCAGCTTCATTCAGCAGTTCGACGTCGAGGCCTTCGTCTTTGAAGTAACCGAGGGATTCGGCGAGCTTGGCGGGCAGATAGATCTGCTTCTCATAGCCGCCGACCATGATGGTGATCTTGTCGGCCGCGTGGGCGGCGCCTGACGTGAATGTGGCTGCGGCGAGAAGCGCGGAAAAAGCGACGGTGTGAAAAAGGCTGCGTGAAGAACGCATGGAAATCTCCTCCTGATGGTTTGCCTGCATCGTCGTCTCGTCACCTTGACCGTGTCTCCTCCACGATGCAGCCTTTTCCTAAGACGTCGAAGCTTTCAACTAGCTTTCAGCCGCAAACGATCAACCTGTCGCGTGAACCGGCGGGGAAATGATGCGCCGACGCCCGAGCCTGGATAGCGGCAGCTTACAACGGGCAGAGCTATTTGCTGGCTTTGTCCCTTGCCAAGGCGTTCGGACGCTCGGGAGTGGATATCAGCTGGTAAAGCTTCGCAGATCCTTGAGCAGGTTGCGATATCTCGCCTGGCTGCCGACCAGATGCTCGCGCATGGCATTGCGGGCGGCCTGATCGTCCCGGTCGGAAATGGCGACGACGATCGCTTCATGTTCCCTGTGGATCAGCTTTCGGTAGGCGGTCTGCTCGGCCGTCCTGGTTTCCGGCACGAGCCTCGACTGCGGAATGATCGCCGCGCCCTGAGATTCCAGGAAGTGCTTGAACAGCGGATTGTTCGTCGCCTCGGCGATCGCGACATGGAGTTCGAGATCCGCCTCACGGATGGACCGATCGGTCTCGATGCATTGGAGAATTTTCCGGTGACATTCGAAGATCGCTTCCTCCTGCGCCGGTGACCGGCGGAGCGCGGCAAGTCCCGCCGCCTCGATTTCGACAGGGGTGCGGATTTCCAGCACTTCCAGATCGGAGGCGACGCGGGCCTTGTCGACTTTTCGCCCGGAGAGAGAGGGATCGGCGCCAAGCACGAAAATGCCCGCGCCCTGGCGCACCTCGACCAGCCCGTCGGAGCGAAGGGCAGCCACCGCCTCGCGCACCACGGTCCGGCTGACGCTGTGCGTTTCCGTCAGTTCGTGCTCGCTCGGAAGCTTATCGCCGGCGGCGTACTGGCCGCTGAGGATCGCCTGCCGGAGGCTTTCGCCGACCTGTGCGACCAGCGATCCCGAGCCCCTGCTGCGATCCTTCCCTTGCATAGCCACGCCTCGATCCCCGCATCGGCTTCGATCCGGACGCCGTTCGAACCAGCGGCACTCCGAAATTTATGATTCATCACACATGTATGACAAATCTCGCGGTCTTTCAATGGATGAAGGATCGACGCTTTTGCTTTGGCTGCTTCACCGGCCGATGAAAATCCAACATTATACCTCACAACTCTCGATGTTGCGTCACCTTTCTGGGAAGTCTGAGCCGGGCTTCATGACGTATAGGCGCTGGATATAATCAAGATTAATCGCTATGATTATGATTGATTGGCGTTGAGGAGTTTTTGATGGAGACCAAAGTTCTCACGGCTCATGTTCCATTGCCGCTTGCGCAGAAGGTCGATCAGCTTGCATCGCGCCTTGAGCGTTCGCGCGGCTGGATCGTCAAACAAGCCCTGACTGCATGGATCGACCAGGAAGAGGAGCGTCGGCGTTTGACGCTTGAGGCGTTAGCCGATGTGGATAGCGGCAATGTTGTCGATCACCAGTCTGTTCAAGCCTGGGCCGATAGTCTTGATGGTGACGAGCCGATTTCGTTGCCCCGGTGATGGAAATCAAGTGGACGAGCAAAGCTGTCTCCGACATCGCTCGCTTATACGACTTTCTCTCCCCGGTCGACCGGCGAGCTGCGGCCCGTACCGTGCAGGCGCTGGCGGCAGCCCCCGCTCGTCTAATTGAGCAGCCACGTCTCGGCGAGCGGCTCGAAGAGTTCGATCCTCAGGAGGTCCGCCGCATTCTCGTTGGCCGTTATGAGATGCGTTATGAAATCCAGCAGTCGACAATCTATGCATTGCGGCTTTGGCATACGCGCGAGGATCGGTCGTAATCCTTATAGCCGCCTTGTCGACTCTCCACGCACGAATCTCGGCGTCAGGATGAAATCCTGCGGCGGCTCGGCGGCGGCCTCGGGGCTTGCGATCCTGGCCAGCAGGCGCTGGGCGGCCAATTCGCCGAGCTTCTGCGCATCCTGCACGACCATGGTAATGCGAGGTGTGATGACGTTGCTCCAGGGCACGTCGTCGACCATTGCCAGCGACACGTCGTCGGGACAGCGGAAGCCCATTTCCTGCATCACCTGCAGGGTTGCCAACCCCATCATGTTGTTGGCGCCGATGATGGCGGTCGGGCGGTCGCGGCGGGTGAGCAGGCGCATCGCCTGTGTATGGCCGCCGCTCCTGGTATAGCCGCCTTCGACCACCAGTGACGGATCGACGTCGGCGCCGGCGCCTGCCATCGTGTCCATAAAACCTTTCAGGCGCTCGTCGGCGGTGTGCAGGCCGCTCGGGCCGGAGATGAAGGCGATGCGCCGATGGCCGAGTTGCAGCAGGTGCTCTGTCAGGATGGTCGTCGTCAGCGGATTGTCCGAGCCGACGAAATCGCGCGCGGCGCCATCCACCTTCTGGTCGAACATGACGATCGGCCTCTTGAAGTCGCGCAGGAAGGTTGCGTATTCCTCGCCGCGTCCGTTGGCCGCCAGAGCAATGCCTGCGATCTTTTGCGCCTGCAGCCGCTCCAGCAGCGCCCGTTCGAGATCGGCCCTGCCGGAGGAGTCGGCGATCAGCACGAAATAGCCGTGGTCGAGCGCCTGGTGCTCGATCTCGCGGCGGATGTCGCCGAAGAACATGTTGCCGAGATTGGCGGACACGAAACCGATCAGCGAGCTGCGCCCGCGCGCCAGCGTCTGGGCCACCGGATCGATGCGGTAGCCGGTCGATCGTATCGCCTGCTGAATGCGGTCGAGCGTCTCGGCGCCGACCCGTTTCGGGCTGTTGAGCGCGAGCGAGACGGTCGAGATCGAAACTCCCGCAAGGCGCGCGACATCGCGTATGGTGGTCATATCTGTCGAACCGGTTCTAAAGCTTTCTTCTGTCAGATTTTATTTGCTGTTGCAACATATCTGGCTTGATTGCTCAATTATGGTGCGTTTACCTCGCGGTTGTGCAATTCACGAATTTCGGCTTGACAGGTGCCGGGTCAAGGACGATGTTCAATCGCCGAACCGGTTCGACATGAAGTGGATCCGGAAAAACAGGGAGGAGAAACCTGTGACGAATTCGGAGCGCCAGTCGGAAAATTCGGTGCCGGAAGCGGGTAAGCACGCCTGGTTCAGCCATGATCGTCTTGGCATGTTCATCCATTGGGGCCTCTATGCGCTCGGAGCGCGGCATGAGTGGTTGAAGAACCGCGAAGAGCTGAGCGACGACCATTACCAGCGCTATTTCGACAATTTCGATCCCGATCTTTACGATCCGAAGGAGTGGGCGCGCCGAGCGCGTCTGGCCGGCATGAAATATGTCGTGGTGACAACCAAGCATCACGAAGGTTTCTGCCTCTGGGACAGCAAGGTGACCGACTATAAGGCGCCGAACACGCCCTGCGGCAGAGACCTGCTGACGCCGCTGGTCGAAGCCTTCCGTGCCGAGGGGCTGAAGATCGGCTTCTACTATTCGCTGCTCGACTGGCACCATCCCGATTTCCCGATCGACGTCCACCATCCCTTGCGCAATCACCCGCAAGCCGAGGCGCTGAACGCCGGCCGCAACATCGCTAACTATGCCGCCTATATGCGCGAACAGGTGCGCGAGCTTCTGACCGGCTTCGGCCGCATCGACATCATGTGGTTCGATTTCAGCTATCCCGGCCGCGAATATTGCGGCCTGCCCGGCAAGGGGCGCGCCGATTGGGAGAGCGAACGGCTGCTCGAGTTGGTGCGCGAGTTGCAGCCCGAAATCATCGTCAACAACCGCCTCGATCTGCCGCCGGGCAAGCTGCCGGATATCACGACGCCGGAGCAATATACGCCGCGCGTGGCGCCGGCTCTTGCGAGCCAGGGTGTGCTCTGGGAAGCCTGCCACACCTTCAGCGGCTCATGGGGCTACCACCGCGACGAGGATAGCTGGAAGAGCCCGGAGCAGATCATCCAGCTGCTGATCGATTCCGTTGCGCTCGGCGGCAACCTCCTGATGAATGTCGGCCCGACTGGCCGCGGCACCTTCGACGCCCGCGCCATCGCCGCGCTCGAGGTCTACCAGAACTGGATGGAGGTCAACGGGCGCTCGATCTATGGCGCCGCCCCCTCCAAATTTCCGGTGCCGGCCGGTTGCCGCTACACCCAGCGCGGCAACCGCCTCTACCTGCACGTCTACAACTGGCCCTACCGCCACATCCATATCGAAGGTCTCGCCGACAGGATCGCCTATGCGCAATTCCTGCACGACGCCAGCGAGGTGCGCTGGCTCAGCCACACCAGGGATGTGGATTCCAATATCGGCGTGATGGTGCCGGAAGGCATGATCACGCTCGAACTGCCGGTCCGGCGACCTGACGTTACCGTCCCGGTGATCGAGATCGTCCTGAAAGCGTGAACTCGGTCGCACTCGCGTGCTCATTGCGTCATGGAGGGAGGAGAAACCCATGAAGGTTCTGAAGAAAACGCTTTTGTTTGCTGCAATCGGCGGCAGCCTCTTTGCCACATCCGCCTCCGCCGAGCAGGTCAATCTGACCTGGCAGATGTGGACCGGATCCGACGCCGACACCAAAGGCTGGCAGCACCTGGCCGACATGGTGACCGCCAAATATCCCGATATCAAGGTGACGCTGACGACAACGGGCTGGGTCGACTACTGGACGCGGCTGCCGGTGCTGGCGGCGTCGGGCCAGCTCGCCGACATCGTTTCGATGCAGTCGCTGCGCATGCCGAATTTTTATTCGCTGCTCGAACCGCTGAACGACCGGATCGCGGCCGACAAGTTCGACGTTGGGGCCCTCACCCCCTCGATCATCGGCGGCATGTCCGTCGACAAGCAACTCTACGGCCTGCCCTATGACGTCGGTCCCTGGGTTATCTACTATAACCAGGACGCGCTTCAAGCCGCCGGGATTCCCTTACCGAAGCCGGGCTGGACGCTCGCCGAGTTTACCGAGGCCGCCAAGAAGCTGACGAAGGACGGAAAGTACGGCTTCGGCATCACCCCACAGAACTATTCGGTCCTGGCCTCGGCCTGGGGCGACAAATATGTCAACGATTCCGGCGATCTCGATCTTACCAATCCGAGCGCCATTGCCGCTGCCGAGAGGGTGATCGGCTTTGCCGCCAAGGACAAGGTCGCGCCGCTGGTGCCGTCGAGCGCAGATGCCGGCACGGTCATCCAGGGCCGCTTCTATTCAGGCAATGTCGCGATGTATGTCGACGGTCCATGGTCGATCATCGGCATGAAGGACAAGGTCAAGTTCAAAGTTGGTTCCACCACCCTGCCGCGCGCAGAGGGAGAGCTTACCGCCGTTACGGCGGGCTCCGGTTTCGGCATTGCCACGACGAGCAAGAACAAGGACGCGGCCTGGAAGGCGATCCAGGTGCTGACCAGCCCTGAGGCGCTGCAGTACCTCGCCGAACAGGGCCGTGCGCTGCCGGCGCGTACGGCCTCGCAATCCTCCTGGTACAAGGTGGCGGCCAAGGACATCACCAATGGCGGCGAGGCACTGGATTATTCGCTGGCGCATTCCGTGCCCTATGTCATCACCAACAACTGGGCGGCGGTGGAAAATCTCTTCAACCAGTATTTCCCGCCCGCCTTCGGCGGCAGCGCCGACGCCAAGCAGACGATGGAGTCCATCCAGAGCCTCGCGCAGCAATAGAGCGTGCCGTGCTAGAGCGCGGCGGCAGGAGTTGCCGCGCATGGAGGAAGAGATGTCGGAAAGCGCCGTTGCCGAAATTGCCCTGCAGCCCGGTCAGCCCAGGCGCTTCCTGAAGCCCGAGACGCAGACGGCCATGCTGTTCCTGCTGCCGAGTTTCCTCGGCTTCATGATCTTCATGGCCCTGCCGATCGTTGCGTCGCTGGCGCTCTCCTTCACCAACTGGCAGCTGATCTCGACGCCATCCTTCGTCGGCTTTCAGAATTACATCAAGCTCTTCACCGTCGATCCGGCCTTCTACACCATATTGCGCAATACGCTGTTCTTCGCCGTCGAGTATCTGGCCGTGAATATCATCGTTTCGCTGACGCTCGCGGTCTGGATATCGAGCCTCAAGCGCGGCAAGGCGATCTTTCGGGTGATCTTCTTCCTGCCGACCTTTACCCCGACGATCGCAGCCTCCGTGGTGTGGCTGCTGATCTTCACGCCGGACGGGCTCGCCGACAGCGTCATCCGCTCGCTCGGCCTCGGCCTGCCGAATTTCCTGCTGAGTTCGAGCTGGGCCATGCAGGCGGTCGTGCTCGTCACGCTTTGGGCCAATGTCGGCTACAACGTCGTGATGTTCAACGCCGCGCTCGACCTGGTGCCGAAGCACTATCTCGAAGCGGCGATGATCGACGGCGCCGGTCCCTGGCGGCGCTTCTGGCGCATCCGCCTGCCGCTCATCTCACCGACGATCTTCTTCGCCACCGTCATGACGGCCATTACCTCGCTGCAGGTCTTCGACGAGATCTTCGCCATGACGCGCGGCGGTCCCGGCTCGGCGACGGCGACCCTCGGCTTCGCCATCTATCAGAAGGGCTTCACCAATTTCCAGATGGGTTACGCGTCGGCGCTCGCCTGGGTGATGTTCGTCATGATCATGGCGCTCACCATCCTGCAGTTCCACATGCAGCGCAAATGGGTGCATTATGACGACTGACCCGGCCTCACGGCATCCGCATTCCCAGTCCCGGAACCGGCATCGCATCCTGCGGCGGATCGGCACCTTCGTCAGCTACGCCGGACTGTCGCTGATCGCGCTGCTCTTCCTCTTTCCCTTCTTCTGGATGGTGTCGAATGCGGTGCGCTCCAATACCGAAGTGCTGGCCGTGCCGGTCCGTATCCTGCCCGAGGAATATCAGTGGGGCAATTTCGTCGAGGCACTGGTGTCGCTGCCCTTCGGCACCTTCCTGCTGAACTCCTTCGTCGTCGCCTGCGGCGTGACCGCGATCGTCATCGTGGTCTCCTGCCTGTCGGCCTATACTTTCGCCCGTCTGAGGTTCCCCGGCCGTGAGGGGCTGCTGCTCACCTATCTCAGCACGCTGATGATCCCGCAGGTGATGCTGGTCATTCCGCTCTTCCTTCTGGTCAGCAAGCTCGGTTGGATCAACACCTATCACGGCATGATCCTGCCGGTCGCCTTCTCCTCCTTCGGCACCTTCCTGCTGCGGCAGTTCATCCTCGGCATTCCCAAGGACCTCGACGAGGCGGCGATGATGGATGGAGCCTCGCGCCTGCGCATCCTGGTCACCGTCATCGTGCCGCTCGCCATGCCGGCCATCGGCCTGCTGTCGCTGTTTACTTTCATCGCGCAGTGGAAAAGCTTCCTGTGGCCGCTGATCGCCACCAGCGGGCTCGAAAAGGCCACGCTGCCGCTCGGGCTCACCCTGTTTCAGACGCAGCAGGGCACCGCCTGGAACTACATCATGGCGGGCGCCACTATTTCCATGGTGCCGGGGGTCATCCTCGCCATCGTGCTGCAGAGGGTGATCTACAAAGGCATCAGCGTCGGCTCCGGCTTCGGCGGGCGGTAATAGTGAAAAGGATGATTTGATGCCTTTGCATCAAATCGACTTGATCCAATCCAAATCCAGCCGCTTGGCGGCCTCCCCGCGTTACTTCTCGCTTCCGGCGCGAAAAGTAAAATTTAACCAAAATTTGAAATAACGCGCTTCCATCCGAATTGCGCAGGGGAATTCATGAAAACGGCCACGCTTGCATCCATCGCCTTGGCGATGTCGGTCTCTGTCGCCAATGCTCAGACGATCGGCGTTTCGATGTCCGATCTCGACAAATTCAGGACGGCGCTTCTCAATGGCGTCGTCGCCCACGGGCAGACGGTCTCCGGCCTCAAGCTGGTTACCGAGAACGCCAAGGGCGACAACGAGCTTCAGAAGAAGCAGGTTCAGAAGCTTATCGCCGACAACGTCGACGCCATCATCCTGGCGGTCTCCGATGGCGATCTCGGGCCGCAGATGACCAAGATGGCGGCGGATGCCGGCATCCCGCTGGTTTACATCAACAACGTACCTTCCAACCTGCTTGATCTTCCCGAAAATCAGGTCGTGGTCGCCTCCAACGAAAAGGAATCCGGAACGCTGGAGACGAAGCAGGTTTGTGCGCTGCTCAAGGGCAAGGGCCGCGTCGTCGTGCTGATGGGCGAGCCTTTCCACGCCGCGGCTCGTGCCCGCACGCAGGATATCTCGGATGTCATCGCCACGCCCGACTGCAAGGGCCTGGAGATCGTCGAGCGGCAGGCCGCCTACTGGTCGCGCGATTATGCCGACCAGCAGATGCAGGAGTGGCTTGCGGCCGGCGTCAAGTTCGACGCCGTTATCGCCAACAATGACGAGATGGCGCTCGGCGCGATCCGCGCCATGAAGAAGGCCGGCATGCCGATGAAGGATGTCGTCGTCGCCGGCGTCGACGCGACCGACGATGCGCTAGCCGCGATGGTGGCCGGCGATCTCGACGTGACCATTCTCCAGAGCGCTGTCGGACAGGGTGCCGCGGCGGTCGACGCCGCTGTGAAGCTCGTCAACAAGGAGAAGGTGCCGCGCGAAAACAACGTTCCCTTCGAACTCGTCACGCCTGAGAACATCTCCAAATACCTGCCGAAGAGCCAGTGAGCATAAGAGGCCTATGATGTTGCATTTCTGGAATAAATTCGGCATTCGCGCGCAGATCACTTCCGGCTTCGTGCCGTTGATCTTGCTGATGAGCCTGCTGACCGTCAGCGCGATCTCGGGCATGAACGGGCTTTCTTCGATCTTCGCCTCCTATCGCGCCACGGCCGGCCAGAGCCTCGCCATCTCGGACTACAGTGACCAGCTGCACGAGATCCAGATGTCGGCCGAAGCCTTCCGCACCACGCCGACCCAGGCCGTGGTCGACAGCTTCCGCGCCGGCGTCAAAGCCTTCGAAGCGGACGATCCGCGCTTTGCCGACAACAAGGACCTGCAGTCTGGCCTGGCGACGATCCGCCAGGATATCGCCGCCTATGGCAAGGCTTTCGAGCAGATCGTCTCGCTCCAGGCCCGCCGCGACCTGCTGATCTCCAAGGTCACCGAATTCGGCCCCTGGACCAGCATCGCGCTCAACGACGTCATGCGCAGCGCCTGGCGCCAGAACGACGTCGCCCTTCTGCACATGACGGCCGAGACGCTGGAAGCCCTGAACCGCAGCCTCTATTTCTCCGAACGCTTCGTGCATTCCGACGATTTCGCCGCTTACGATACGGCGCAGACAGCACTTGCCGAAGCGGTGGCGCTCAATGATGCCGCCGCCAAGGCTGCCAAGAACGAGTTGCAGAAGAAGCGCCTGATGGGCGCCGGCCAGCTGATGCAGAACTACACTGCCCGCCTCGGCGACATGAAGGAGGTGCTGCAGGCCTCCGGCAATATCCGGCAGACCCAGCTTAATGTGCTCGCACCGAAGATCGCTGGGGAGTTCCGGGATCTGCAGGCGACGGTGACCGGCGCGCAGAAGACGCTCGACGGTTCGGTGGAAGCAACGGTTGCTTCTGCGACCAGCACGACCCTCGTCATCAGCGGTCTGCTGATCGTCATCGGCCTGGTGCTCTCCTATTTCGTCGGCCGGCTGATTTCCTCGGCTGTCCGGGGCATGGCGCAATCCATGGAACAGCTCGCTCGCGGCGACGACGCTATCGTCATCACCGGCGTCGAGCACCACCATGAATTGGGCGCCATGGCGCGTTCGCTGAAGGTGTTCCAGGAAACGGGGCGCGCCAAGCTGATCGCCGAGGCCAATGCCGAGCGCGCCCGCCTGGCCGCCGAAGAAGAGCGGCTGCGCCAGGAGGCCGAGCGGCTTTCCGACGCGCAGGTGATGGAACATGCCTTCCGACAGATTTCGCTCGGTCTCGATGCGCTCTCGAAGGGAGACCTCTCCGTGCGCGTCGGCGAAGTCGACCATCGCTATGTCAGGATCCGCGATCACTTCAACAGCTCGGTCGCAAGCCTCGAAGAAGCGATCGACTCCGTCATCCGCGCGGTCACGACGATCCGCTCCGGCCTTGCGGAAATCTCCACCGCTTCCAACGATCTCGCCCGCCGCACAGAGCAGCAGGCCGCTTCGCTTGAGGAAACCGTCGCAGCACTCGGTGACGTCACCCGCGGCGTCAACGGAACGGCGGAGGGCGCCAGCCGTGCCCAGGCCGTGGTGGCTACGGCCCGCACCAATGCGGAAAAGGGCGGCGAGATCGTCTCCCGCGCCATCGCCGCGATGACGGAGATCCAGAATTCCTCGTCGAAGATCGGCAACATCATCAGCGTCATTGACGAAATCGCCTTCCAGACCAACCTGCTGGCGCTGAACGCCGGCGTCGAGGCTGCGCGAGCCGGTGAAGCCGGCAAGGGCTTCGCCGTCGTCGCCCAGGAAGTGCGTGAGCTCGCCCAGCGGTCGGCCAATGCGGCAAGAGAGATCAAGGAGCTGATCTCCACCTCCTCGGCACAGGTCAAGACCGGCGTTGAGCTGGTGGGTGAATCCGGTCTCTCGCTCGAACAGATCGTCGAGCAGGTCACGGCGATGAATGCGACCGTCGCCGAGATCGCGGTCGCCGCCCGCGAACAGGCGACCAGCCTGCGCGAAGTCTCGGCCGCCGGCGACCAGATGGACAAGGTGACGCAGCAGAACGCGGCGATGGTCGAGGAAACCACGGCCGCGGCCCAGAGCCTAACGCAGGAAACCGAAAGCCTCGCCGAGCTGCTGCGGCGCTTCAAGACGGGCAACGGCCGGGCATCGGACCACCGCCACTACGCGATGGCGTCGTAACGTCCTGCTAACGCAGCCAAGAGAACGCCGCCGCCTTCAAAGGGCGGCGGTCGCGTCAATGGCCTCCGGCCGCCGGACTGTGCGGCGCGCCGGCGATGCTTCGGCGAACGTGGCGGACCGCCGTCCAGACGGCGAAGAGGACCAACGGGATGGCACCGAGAACGGCGAGCTTCGTCATATGCGGATCGACACCCAGTGCGGAGATGCTTTCGAGGCAGATCTTCGCCAGACCGATGGTGTAGTAAGTGATGGCGATGACGGAGAAGCCTTCGACCGCCTGCTGGATATGCACCTGGATGCGCGCCCGCTCTTCCATTGAGGTCAGCAGTGAGGCGTTCTGATCCTCAAGCTGAACCTGCACGGTGGTTCTGAGCAGGTCTCCGGCGAGGCTGACGCGTTCGGCCAATTCGTCAAGGCGCCGCTCTGCCGCGTAAACCGAGCGGACAGCCGGTTGGAAGCGGCGGTCGATGAAGGTGCCGAGCCTTTGTCTTTGCTCGACCCGCTCTTCTCGAAGCTCCGACAGCCTGCTCGCCACGATTTCGGCATAGGCTTTCGTCGCGCCGAAGCGGTGGCGGGCGAGTGCCGAGAAGTTGAGCACGTCGGAGGAGAGCCTCGTCACCTCGGACAGCAGCGCCTTGTCGACTTTGACGGCGCTCTGCATATGGACGATCAATAGATCGAGGCGCTGGTCAAAAGCGGAAAGCTTCGACACGGTCTCGCGCGCCATCGGCAACGCCAGCAGAGCCATCATCCGGTATGTCTCGATTTCCAGGAAACGCCGAACCATGCGGCCGGTGCGATAGGCGTTGAGGTTGCGGTTGAAGAACAGGAATTCGAGGAAGCCGCTATCGGTCAGTCGAAAGTTCGAATGCACCTCGGCGTCGCCGCCGCCGACCCGCGAAGCGACATAGTCGAGCTTGGGCTTTTCCAGGATGCGCCCGTCCTTTTCGTCACGGACCAGCACGCGCACGGCCGCGATGACCTTGCCGCCAATCTGGCTGCAGCAGGCTCGAAAGGCTTCCGGCGGTTTGCTGCCGGGTTCGGCCGATGCCGGCACGACGAAGGTGAGGGTGAGGAACTCGGTATGGGCTTCCCATTTCAGCCGGCCGTCGCCGACGCGGCCGATGCCGTGGTTGCCCTCGCCGGTCGTGGTGACATCTTCCAATCCCGGCAGGGAACCGGGCGGCGAAGGAGGGCCATTCTCGCCGACGATGGCGACATGCCAGACATCGGTGTCGCCATCGAAGTAGAGCGACGGGCGCGCATGGAGCTCGTTGTGAAGTTCCCTTCGCAGCGGATGCTCAGAGCCGAGTGGCATGGAAATGCACCTCAATGGGCTGGACTGCCGCCGGTTTGCCGGCTTCAGTAAGTTGAGCCTGACGCCGGCGCGCCGCGCAGGCCAACACGCCTATAGCCTCTCGCGAAGGCCGTGTCACGACGCCAAAGAACCATCCGTTCCATCCGCGCCGATCTGCCGCGGCGGCTAGCCGGATCATCCGAGCAAGCGCCAGGCGAGGAGGTTGCCGAGCAGTTGCACGATGCCGCCGGCCGACATTGCGACAAGAAGGGCTGTTTCGTCCTCGTCCAGGATTCCCCACTCCGGTCAAAAACAGTCCGATTTCTTCCGTCATGAAACCGTCGACGAGAACAAGCGGAAAAGGAAAGAGCGTGCCGTACATCCCAAATGGCGTGACGGCCGTTCCGACCATCGCACCGCGGAATACGACAGCGTAGGTGGGGGGCTAAAAAACGATCAGCCACGGCCTGTTCGAGGTCGTGGCTGATGCAGCGCGCAATCTGTGGGAGACAGGCGCGGCCGGTTACTTGTTGGCGGCGAGCGCCACGTTGACCTTGTCGACGTCGGCGCTCATCGCCTTGAAGGTGTCTTCGAGGGAAAGCTCGCCGACGATCAGCTGGCTCATCCGCTGGACAATGAGCTGATAGATGGCGGACGAGCCCTTGAGGCGTTCGAGGTCGCGGGCTGCCTTCGGCGCGCTGTTGCGGGCAGCGAGGAAGACGGCCATGGCGTCCTTGGCGTTCTGGCTCTCGAGCTTGTACTGCGGATCCTTGATGTCGGCGCCGGTCAGGATGACGTAGTTTTCGGCGATTTCACGCTGGACTTTTTCAGAGCCGAGGAACTCGATGAAGGAGGCCACCGCTTGCGGGTACTTGGTGCGCTTGAAGCCGACGATTGCGGTGCCGCCGGGCATCGCATAGCATCCCGCATCGCCGCACGGCGCACTGATCGCCGTCCAGTCGAAGGCGTCGCCGATCTTCTTCTGGAACGGATTGACCATCCAGTTGCCGGCGAGATAGGTCACGACATTGCCGTTGACGAACTCGTCACCCATGTTCTTGTACTGGGTTCCGCCGGCCGCACCCCACATTTCCTTCGGGAAAGAGCCGTCCTTCGTCCAGTTGTAGAGATCGGTGATGTAGTGCTTGGCGGCATCGTCGGGGAAGGAGAACTTGCCATCCTTGACGTAGTTGGAGCCGTAGGAGAAGGCCGCGCCGGAGAAGCGGTGGCCTGAGCGGTCCATCGTGAACGGGATCTGGGCGCCGGTCGCCTTGGCGACGCGCGCCGAGGCTTCGACGATGTCCTTCAGCGTGGCGGTCGGCTTCGGAAGCGGTTCCTTGGCCTGTTCGAACAGCGTCTTGTTGACGAAGGGCAGGTTGAAGGTCTGCGAGGCGACGTAGCCGTTGATCGAATTCGGATCGTTGACGCCGGGGAAACGAAGCGTGTTCAGGCTGTCGCCGTGCAGCTTGGCAAAACCGTCGGGATCCTTCATCAGCGGCCGCATGTCGAGATAGTAGGGCGCCAGCTGCCAGTCGGTGATCTTGGCGACGTCAGGACCTTCGCCAATGGCAAGCTGCACCGGCAGCTGCTTGGCAACGGCATCATAACCCGAGGAGACGAAGTTCACCTTGATGTCGGGATGCGCCGTCTCGAATTCCTTGCTCAGCGCTTCCATCCGCTCGACATAAGCCTGGTCGTCGTCGGTGAAGAGAAAGGTGATCGTCTGGGTTTCGGCCATGGCCACGCTGGACCAGGCGAAAGAAACGGTGGCCAGCGCCAGTGCGAAAGCCCCTGAGAGATAGGTTTTCATTTTCATCCTCCCATGAAAACATTTTCATAAATCGACGGCCTCAGCCATCGATAAGTGAATTTCATATACTTGACATTCATGCCGTCAAGCTATTTTCTAAGCGAATAGCGATGTTTCTGAGCAATTTTCAGAAATAACGCGCAAAAATCACGTAATGAAAATATTTTCATAAGATTGCGGAGGAGGCGATCTGTGGAAACGGAAAGCATCAAGCAGCCGGACAACATGGCGCCAGCCTACAGCGTGGCCGAGGGGCAGACGATCACGGCGTGGGCCGTTTCTGCCCTCATCGAGCGCTATTTTCCCGGCGAGCCGGCCCCGGCCGAAGATCGCGTGAACTATCGTTTCATCAACGGTTTCGTCGATGTCGGCGACCTGCCGTGCCGCAAGGCCTTCTGGTCGACAATGGTCGGGCGCGAGCTTGCTCCCGACACCTCATGGTCGACCGAAAGCCTCTATCTTCCCGGCTCGAACCGCCGTGTCGAATTCACCAGCTTCTGGCATGTGCCCACACATGTCAGGCGATGGCTGAAGGGCACGTTCAGGACGGAAGCGCCGCGCACGCTTAATCTCGCGCTCAAGACCTGCGGCGGTGTCCGCATCTGGGTCAACGGCCAGGAAGCGGTGCGCTTCGAACCCTTCAAGCGCAATAGCGAGAGCGCAACCGAGATAGCGCTGCGGCTGGACGCCGGTGACAACGAGATTCTCGTCCATACCGAAGATCTCGCCGAACGCGATACGACGTGGTTCTTCGAGCTCGAAATGCTGGACGAGGAGCCGCTCTGCGTGCTGCTGCCGGTATCGCTCGATCAGGATGAGGTGAGGGAGCTGGAGGCGCTTTCGCGAGGCGTGCGCCCGGCGCGGGACGTCTTCGTCAGAGAGCCGCTGGAGATCATCTTCGATACGGCGCCGGAGCGCGACCTGCCGGTGGAGCTCAAAGTGGTCGGCCATGGTCACGAACGACCGGTTCTTGCCCATGCGAAACTGACCCTGCACGCCGGTCAGAACCGGCTGACGGCAGACGATGTCTGCGCCATCGCGGACGGTTATCACGGCATCCACATGACGATCGGCTCCGGGCCGGGCTCGGTCACCCGCGTCATCGACGCCGCCTTCATGGGCAGCATTTCGCCATTGCCGGCAGAGGCATCGCTTTCCGCCCGCAAGCGGCAGGCGTTGGAATACAGCGCTCGCTTCGGCGCCAATCGCGCCGGCCGCCTGATTGCCATGATGGAAACCGGCTACGACGACCAGGAAAGCTTCGACCGCATCGTCGATGCGACGCTCGCCTCCATCGATCAGCGCGAGGATTGCTCCGATTTCATCATGGTGCCGCTCCTGTGGCTGCTCGGCGCCTATGGCGACCGCATGCCGAAGGCCACGGTCGAGCGCATCCGCCATTCCGTTCTCTCCTACCGATATTGGGTCGACGAGCCCGGCAATGACGCGATGTGGTTCTGGAGCGAGAACCATGTGCTTTGCTTCCATACCAGCCAGCTTTTGGCGGGACTTCTTTTGCCCGGCGAAGTGTTCTCAGCCTCGGGCCGCACAGGACGCCAGCAGGCGGAACTTGCCACCGAGCGCCTCGGGCGCTGGTTCGACAGCGTCGAAGCCCATGGTCTGGCGGAGTGGAACTCGGCCGCCTATTACCCGATCGATTTCATCGGCCTGCTGGCGCTGGAGCGCTGGGCGGACAGCGGGATGGCCGATCGTGCCCGGGGCCAGATCGATCTCATCTTCCGCATGATCGCCCTTCATACGCTTGCCGGCGTTCCGGTCGGATCGCAGGGGCGCGCCTACGACAAGGAACTGCGCGCCGGCCCGCTGACCGAACTTGCGCCCTTCGCCCAGGTCGCCTTTGGCACGGGCTGGCTCAACAATGGCGTGGCGGCGCTGACCATGTTCTGCGCCGGTGACTATGAGCCGCCGGCCGATCTCGCCGAGCTTACTTCGCTTTCGCGGGGGAGAAGCGTCGAGGCCCGCTACAGTCAAGGGCTGGAGAGCGGAAAGCTCGTGCTCTTCAAGAACGAGGCCGCGCAGCTTTCGACCGTGGTCGATCACAAGACCGGCCGGAAGGGGCATCAGCAGCACGTTCTCGATATCCGGCTCGCCGGCCATCCGATGGCGAGGCTCTGGGTCAACCATCCCGGCGAAGACGATCCGTGGGGCAATCAACGGCCGTCCTATTGGGCCGGCAACGGCATCCTGCCGCGTGTCGCCCAGCATCGCGACGTCGCCCTTTTGATCGAGGACACGGGCGATGCACGGCATGCCTGGACGCACGCCTATATCGGCCGAGACGGGCTCGACGATCTGATCGTCGAAGACAAATGGCTGATCGCCCGGTCGGGCAGGGGATTTGCCGCTCTCTGGGGCTCGAATGGCCTGGAGCTGATCACGGACGGCCCGACCGCCGGCCGCGAGGCGCGCTCGCATGGATCGCTCTGCGGTTGGGCGGCCATCGTAGCATCCGGCAATGACGATGCTTTCAAAGCCTTCATCGAGCGCCTGTGCCAGACGGCGGTGTCCTTCGATCCGACGCTTCGGCGCCTTTCCCTGACGCCGCCGGGCGCCCCGGCGATCGCTCTTTCCTATGCCGACGGTCTTTCGATCGCCGGCAATCCCCGGCCGTTCACGCATGAACAGCCGCATCCGATCCTCACCCACGACAGCGCCGCGTCCCAAGCCGGCACTGACGGGCCGTTCTACTGCTAAAACATAGGTCTCCAGCATGAACACAGCATCTGTCGACAACGCCGCCCTCCTGACGACGATCGATCGCGTGGCGACGGCTTTCAGCCGACTCAGGGGCATCAAGGAAGGTCTCGTGACGGACAATGCCGCCTCCGGCATCCAGTTCGACGAATGGGACTGGGAAGTCGGCGTCGGCCTTTATGGATTTCTGCGGCGCGCGATTTCCGCCAACGACCAGAAGGCGCTGCACGAGCTCGTCACCTGGTACAGCGCCCAGATCGAACGCGGTATTCCGCCGCGCCAGATCAACAGCACGGCGCCGATGCTGCCGCTCGCAATCCTCGTTCAGCATGTCGATCGCCCCGATTTTCGCGCCCTCGTCGAGGACTGGGCCGACTGGCTCATCAAGGAACTGCCGAAGACCGAGGACGGCGGCTTCCAGCACGTCTGCAAGGAGCGCGTCAACGACGGCGAATTGTGGGACGATACGCTGTTCATGGCCTGCCTCTTCCTTGCCCAGGCGGGCGTGCTCTGCGAGCGCAAAGACTGGATTGACGAAGCCGTCTATCAGTTCGTGCTCCACACCCGCTATCTCTCCGATCCGGTGAGCGGTCTCTGGTATCATGGCTGGACCTTCAACGGCCGGCACAATTTCGCCAATGCCTTCTGGGCGCGCGGCAATGCCTGGATCACGGTCGCTATCCCCGAACTCTTCGATCTCGTTCCGACGCTCGGCGAGAAGGACCGGCGTTTCCTGTCGAACGTCCTCGTCAGCCAGGTGCGCTCCCTGAAGGCATACCAGCGGCCGGACGGCATGTTCACGACGCTTCTGGACGATCCGTCCTCGCCGCTCGAAACCTCGGCAACGGCTGGCATTGCCTATGGCATGTTGCGCGCCATCGATGCCGGCATTCTCGACGAGAGCGACAGGGTCCATGCGGAGCGCGCGCTCAAGGCGGTGCTGGCGCAGATCGACGACGAAGGAGTCGTCCACGGCGTTTCCGACGGCACGCCGATGGGCCATGACCTCGATTTCTACCGGCGCATCCCGAACCTGCCGACGCCTTACGGCCAGGCGCTGACCATGCTGCTGCTGACCGAAGTTCTGATTGAGAACGGCCGCCGCCAATGAGCGCTCCCTCCCTTGTCGCGATTGAGGCGCTCGACAGCGACAATACCGACCGTCTGCAGGCGGCGATCGATGGCCTTTCTGCTTCCGGCGGCGGACGCCTGGAGCTCCTGGCGGGCATCCACATCTGCCGGGGCCTCCGGCTGCGCTCCGGCGTCGATCTGCACCTTGCCGCCGGCGCGGTGCTACGTCCCGTTCCAGATTATGCCGCTTACGCGGATACGACGGTTTCGGTGATCGCCGAGAAGTCGGATCGCGGCATGATCGTCGCGCGGGACGCGCGGCGCATCGGCCTGACGGGGGAAGGGCGCATTGAAGCCGGCTGCGAAAGCTTCATCACAGGCGATGACGAGACGATGGGAACTTTCATTCCGGCCGAATTCCGTCCCCGCGTCGTCGTCTTCGCAGGCTGCGACGAGGTCGAGATCAGTTGCGTCACCATCAGCCGCTCGCCGATGTGGACGCTGCATTTCGTCGACTGCACCGATCTCACGGTCCGCAATGTGACGATCGAAAACGACCGCCGCCTTCCCAATACGGACGGCATCGTGCTCGACGCCTGCCGCGGCGCCGTCATCGAGGATTGCGCGATATCGACGGCCGACGACGGCATATGCCTGAAGACGAGCATCGGTCCTCAGGGAGTCGCCATCGGCCGGTGCGAGAACATTCTCGTGCGCCGCTGTTTCGTTCAGAGCTTGAGCTGTGCGTTGAAGATCGGCACGGAAACGCATGGCGACGTTACCAATGTCCTGTTCGAGGATTGCACCGTCTCGTCTTCCAACCGGGCGCTCGGCATATTTTCCCGCGACGGCGGCCGGATCTCGAATGTGAGGTTTTCCAGAATTTCGGTAGAGTGCCGTGAAACGCCGGATGGTTTCTGGGGCTCGGGGGAGGCGCTGACCGTCAATGTCGTCGACCGTATCGCCCAACGCCCCGCAGGCGCCATCGAGAACCTGATCGTCGAGGATGTGACCGGCCGCATGGAAGGCGCGATCACCATCATCGCTGCGGCGCCGTCAGGCATCCGGAACGTGTCGCTGGCCCGTATCACCGTCGACCAGCAGCCCGGAGAACTCGGCACGGGGCGGGCCTACGATCTGCGCCCGACGAATGCCGACCTCGCGCCGAAGGCCGATGGCGGCGGGCGTGCCAATGCCTGGACCCGCGGTTCGGACGGGCGGGTGATCGGCCTGCAGGACTATCCCCGGGGGATGCCGGCCGTCTACGTGGCCGATGTCGCCGGGATATTGATGAAAGAGGTGCGGATCACGAGGCCGACACCATTGCCGCAAGGCTGGAACGAAAACGACGTCGTCTTCGAAACGGCGGCACCTGATGGGAGTGGGGCATGGCAGAACTGAAACTTTCCACCGTCAACAAGTCGTATGGCGCCGTCAAAATCCTGCATGACGTCGAACTCGACATCAAGGACGGCGAATTCGTCGTCTTCGTCGGTCCGTCGGGGTGCGGCAAGTCGACCCTTTTGCGCGTCATCGCTGGCCTGGAGGAGGTGACATCAGGCGCAATTGCGATCGGCGGACGCGACGTCAGCGCGCTGTCGCCGGCCGAGCGCAAAATCGCGATGGTCTTCCAGTCCTATGCGCTCTATCCGCATATGAGCGTACGCAAGAACCTCGCCTTCGGCCTGGAAAACCTGAAGTTCAAGCGCGCCGAAATCGAAGCGCGCATCGCCGAAGCCGCGAGGATGCTGGCGATCGAACCCTATCTCGACCGGCGTCCGAAGCAGCTTTCGGGCGGCCAGCGTCAGCGTGTGGCGATCGGCCGGGCGATCGTGCGCGAGCCCGACATCTTCCTCTTCGACGAGCCGCTGTCGAACCTCGACGCGGCGCTGCGCGTCCAGACCCGGGCCGAGATCACCAAGCTCCATCGAGACATCAAGACGACGATGATCTACGTCACCCACGACCAGGTCGAGGCCATGACCATGGCCGACAAGATCGTCGTTTTGCGCGCCGGTCGGGTCGAGCAGGTCGGCACACCGCTGGAGCTCTTCGATCATCCGCGCAATCTCTTCGTCGCCGGTTTCCTCGGCTCGCCGCGCATGAACATCATCAAGGGCAGGGTCTCGGGCGTCGGCGAAAACGGCGTCGTCATCGATGTCGGCAATGGCGGCACGATCGTCAGCAATGTCGATCCCGCCGGCATTGCGGTCGGTCAGGCGGTTGTGGCAGGTATCCGGCCCGCGCATTTCACCCGATCCGGCGAGCGGGGCCTGCCGTTCGTCGTGCAATATCACGAGGGGCTCGGGACCGAGACCTATGTCTACGGCAATCTAGCCGGGCAAGATGACCAGATCATCATCCATGAAGCCGGCCATTTCGCGCCGGTTTCGGGCGACCGTATCTTGATCGATGCCGATCCGGCCCGCGTTCATCTGTTCGATCCCGAAAGCGGCCTGGCCTTTGGCAGACGGTCCGGGCAGGGGAGGCGCTGACATGGCAGAGATCACGGCCGGTACATTGCTGTCTCAGACAGGCGAAACGGCGATGAGGGTGGTCGAGGCGCCCATGAATGCGATCGAGCGTCTGTTCGGCCGCAAGCGGATGCCATGGCTGTTCCTGGCGCCGAACCTCATCCTGTTTGGAATCTTCACGTTCCTTCCCATCGCGATCGCCGTCGGCTACGCCTTCACCGGCGGCACCAATCTCTTCGTCTCCGACCGGCCGTTCGTCGGTCTCGACAACTTCCGCACCCTGCTTTCCTGCGGCAATTACCTTCAGCCTGGAACCTGCCAGGAATCGCTGTTCTGGACTGCGGTGTGGAACACTCTTTGGTTCGTGGCCTTTAATGTCGTCGCTACATTGCTGGTGGCGCTGATCACGGCGTTGATCCTCAATCGGGCGATCTTCGCGCGTGGCTTCTTCCGGGCGATGTTCTTCTATCCCGTTCTGCTGTCGCCCGTCGTCATCGGCCTGATCTGGAAGTGGTTCCTCGATCGCAACGGCCTGCTGAACGCCTTCTTCCAGATGCTTGGCGTTCCCCCCGAGATCTTCCTGCTCGATGTTGGCTGGTCGCGCTTCTTCGTCGTCGTCGTGTCGGTCTGGTTCCATATGGGCTTTTACACGCTGATCCTGCTCGCCGGCCTCCAGGCGATCCCGAAAGATCTCTATGAGGCCGCGTCGATCGATGCCGCTTCACCGCGCCGCACGCTATTCAGGATCACGCTTCCGCTTCTTGCCCCGAACCTGCTTGTCGTGTTCATCCTTCTGATGATCAAGTCGGTGCAGATCTTTGACGAGGCCTGGGTTCTGACCAATGGCGGCGGCCCAGGCACGGCCAACAGCTTCATCGTTCAATATATCTATCAGATGGCCTTCGGCAGCGATCTGCGCCTCTTCGGCCTTGCGTCGGCCGCATCGGTTCTCATGGGTCTGGTGCTTCTGGTTCTCACCCTCATACAGCTGCGCCTCGGCAAGCGAATGGAGTCCTGAGATGAACAGCTCTATGAACCCAATCCACTTCATGACACGCACACGTCGGGCCGGACGCATCGATATCACCGATATTTTGTCATGGGTCTGGCTGATCGGCGGAACGTTCGCCGTGCTCACTCCCGTCGTCTGGGCAGGCCTCTCCTCGCTGAAGCCGGCGGCCGAGATCACCCGCTTTCCGCCGTCGCTGCTTCCCCGGGCCGCCGTGGAACAGACCGTGCCCGGATTCGACAAGCCGCTCAGCCTTTGGAACATCACGATTGACGGCCAACAGCGTGAAATGGCCATGATCAGGCGCATCGGTCTCAAGGCGCAAATGGTCGACCCCGCAAATCCGGGGCAACCGGTCGGTGTCGACGTGAAGGGGATCACGCCGGTGCAGCATCTGACCGTTGCCACCGAGAACTACACCGATCCGCTGACGCGCTTCAACTTCCTGACGTTCCTGAAGAACTCGGTCTTCGTCACCGTGGTTGCGACGCTGCTGACGCTTGTTGTCAACGCCATGGCTGCCTTTGCGTTGTCGAAATACAAATTTCGGGGCGACACGACTGTGTTCGTCATCATCATCTCGACCTTGATGATCCCGCTCGCCGTCGTCATGGTCCCGGCCTATCTCGTCATCGTCGGGGTCGGGCTCGCCGACAATCTCTGGGGTGTTATCCTGCCGACCGTCGCCTCGCCGACGGCCGTTTTCCTGCTGCGGCAATATATGCTGACCATACCGGACGAGCTGATCGAGGCGGCGCGCGTCGATGCGGCGAGCGAATTCTGCATCTTCTGGCGGATCATCCTGCCGCTGACGGCGCCGGCGCTTGCGGTGCTGGCGATCTTTTCCGTGCTCTGGCGCTGGAACGATTTCCTCTGGCCGCTCATCGTCCTCAACAGCCGCGAGAATTTCACCTTGCAGGTCGGCCTGAACGCCTTCCAGGGGGAGTTCTCGGTGCAGTGGCATTATATCCTGGCGATGACCTTCCTCAGCCTGCTGCCCGTCACGGTCGTCTTCCTGTTCCTGCAGAAATACATCACCACAGGCATTGCCGGTACGGGAATGAAGTGAACGAATCCTGGCGCGCAGCCCCGATTGGGGTCGAGATGAGGAAACCTCCCAAGCATTGAAGACTGCCTTCCCATCTCATCGCGCCGGCTGAAGCGCACCGCATCTGGTCCTGCGGTGCGCTTCAGTCCTTTCAGAGCAATTCCAGGAAATGTGTGAAGCGGTTTTCCGTCCGGAATTGCGTAAAAACAAAAACTTGGAACGGTTCAGCGCTTCCATGAAAAGCTGAGCCGCTCTATGGGGGAAGTCGCGCGGGGCTTGGCCGCCTGAGCCGTCATCACAAAACAGTTTCGAATAGCGGGATCAAGGCCGCGCCGATCGCGCCGGGGGCGTCGATGATCTTCGCCACGGCCAAGCCCGGAACGTCGCGCAATGCGCCATGCCGAGGCAGATTGTTGAATTCGGTGCGTTCGATCAGCATTCTCGCAAGTGAACGTGGAAGCTCGCCGCCAAGCACGATCAATGCCGGGTCGAAGATCGCGCAGATCGCATTGATGGCTCTGTTGTGGGCCGGAGTGACGCGGTCGATCCATTCCTCGACACCATCCCACTCCACCAGATTTTCGTTCTTCAGGTCCTTCAGCGTCAGCCCCACGCGCCCCTTGGCGCGAAGATGTTCGAGCAATTGGTTGAGTGCGGGACGATCGTCGTAATCCTGCCGTCCGAAGAGAACCGAGAATTCCCCGGCATTTCCGAAACTGCCGCGAAAGGGCATGCCTCCGGAAACCAGGCCGCCGCCATAACCATGAAGATGGGCGATATAGGCAAAATCGGCGACGTCACGGCCGACGCCGAAAATTGCTTCAGCCAAGGCGGCGGTCCTGGCGACGTTGTCAGCCCAGACCGGCAGGCCAAGTCGCTGTCCCAGCTCGGGCGCCAGGTCGATCAGCGACCAATGGGCCAGCGGCAAGGGGCAATTGAAAGCTGTCTCCAGCATCCGATGGCCGGCGACTGCCAGGCCGACGCCGAGGATATCGCTTCGCTTGGCTCCGCGGCGGGCGAGGATATCTTCGACCGCCGCTTCGATCCGGTCCATCTCCAGAGGCAAGGAAGCGCCGGCCTGGGGAATTTCCATATTGTCCAACGGTTCGCCGAAGCCCATGAGGCAAAGGCCGATAGAGCCGACATTGACGGAGATGCCGAGCGTCAGACACCACTCCTTCCGGAGTGTCAGCTCCGGGCTGGGCGGACCGGCCCGCCGGTTTTCCGACTGGGAAAAGGCGACCATCCCCCGATCGTGAAGCCGCCCGACGATCCTGTGCAGTGATTGCTGGGTGAGATCGAGCGGTTCCGTGAGATCGGATCGCTCGATGCCGGGCGACTTCCAGATCAATCGCAAGAGGTCGCGTTCGTTGCGAGAGGCCACTCTCGCGGGCTGCGTGTCTCGCAAAAAATGTGGGGCGACGTGGTCCAGCGGATCGTACTTCATTTTCCGAACATATTGATTTACACTGTAAGTGTGAAGCAGGTGGATGGGACGCTTTGCTTCTGCAGGGCAACGAAGTCATCCGTGGTTTTGCAGTCCTGCTTAACGCATCAAGATTGGCCAGGCCAGTTGCGATGACGTCTCAAGCGGCAGGGGAAAAGAAGCGAGCGGCATGGATTCACTAAGAGCGGAGAAATTGGCCTGCATTGCCGAGCATGAGGGCTACGGTTTTGAGCCCACGCATGAAGGCGCCAGCTTCGAATCAATGGTTCAGGCGTTTTCGGCCGGTTATGGGGCTTTCGCCGCACAGCCATTGAAGAATGGCCGAAAATTCGCCTGGGCCGCGGATTTGAGAAGGACCGAGGCGCTCACGGTGCTTCACTCCGTGTATCAGAGTTCCTGGACAATCCGGACGCTTGATGAGACTCCGCAGCATCTCGCATTTTTCATGCCGCACACCGGATCTTTTCGACTGTCGATAGGGAAGAGAACGGTCGAAAGCGGCGCCGGTCACCTGCTTATGGCCAACAACCACGAAGCCGGCGATCGTGTGGTCCAGGGGGGGCCGCATCGTTCGGACGTCCTCTTCCTGGACTGGAAGGTTGTGAAAAGGGTGCTCGCCTCGCTGGTGGAAAAGCCCCTCTCGGAGTCGTTCGACCTCGACCCCATCCTTGATCGAATGACGCAGTCAGGCCAGCTTATCGGCAATCTGCTTCAGACGATCGTGCAGGGCGTGCGCGGCGACGGTCCGCTGCTATCTTCGCCTCTTGCCGCAGCCGCGATCAGCGAAACCCTCGCTCACCTCGTGATCCGATTTGGCCGGCATCGTTTTTCCAATCATCTCGAAAAACAGAAAGTATCGCTGATTGCTCCCTGGCACGTCCGGCGGGCCATCGACTACATGCATGCCAATATCGCGGAACCTCTCACCATGACGATGGTGGCCGACGGTGTCGGCGTTTCCCTTCGTGCATTGCAAACGGGCTTCAAGGCCTTCAGGGGCACGTCGCCGGCAGGGTACCTCCGCACGATCCGGCTGCAGGCGGCCCGCGAGCAACTGCGGGATCCGACCAACCAGCAATCCGTCCGTGAAATCTGTGCGATATGGGGTTTTGCGCACGCGGGGAGGTTCTCCATCATCTACCGCAGCACCTTTGGAGAGAGCCCGCGCGATACGCGGCTGCGGGCCGAGCGCCTGCGCTGAAGTAAGCCTGGAGAAGCTGCTCTTTCGGCCGTTCAGCGCGGCGGCGCGATGCTGCCGCGCAGGACGAGATGACAGCCGAGTTCCAGGCGATGAGCCGGCCGCTGCGGATCATTGGCGATCAGCCGCTGTTCGATGAGCGCGAGCGCTGCCGCGCCGAGACGGTCGGTCGGCACGCTCACGGTGGACAGCGGCGGGCGGCTGAACTCGCCGGGAACGATGTCGTCGAAGCCGAGCACGGATATTGCGTCGGGAACGCGTATATCGCGATCGGCCAATGCCTTCAGGCAGCCGAGCGCCAGATTGTCGGCCGCGCAGAAGACGGCGGTGGCGCCTTTCAGCGTGGGGTCACGATGGAGCAGCGCGTTGATGGCCGCTTCGCCATGCCGAGGCTCATATCCCTCCGCCTCGATGATCATATCCTTCGGCACGGGAAGCTGTGCGGCGAAATAGGCATCGGAAAAACCGTCATACCGGCGCTGGATGGTCGTGCGGCCCTTCCACGTCAGATGCAGGATCCGGCGGTGGCCAAGCGCCAGGAGGTGCTCGATTCCGAGCCGTGCGCCGAAGCGGTTTTCAGGTGTCACCGTATCGACCAGCATGGCGGGATCCTCGCCGTTGACGATGACGACGGGCATATCCGCCGAGGCGAGGCTGCGGATGAGTTCGGGCTGATCGTCATTCAGCACCACGATGCCATCAGCGCGTTCTGATATCGCGATCTGCCTGACCTCGGCGCCGTCGATCCGCCGGCCGCTGCTGACGTAGGGCACGATGCGGATGCCGCGGCGCTCGCATTCCCTGCGAAGACCGTTGAGAATCGTCCAGCTCACCAGATTGAGATCGCTCTCCGGCGCGGCATCGTCAGGAATGGCGAGAAGTAGAACGTGCAAGGCGGCGATCGTCGCCTTCTTTCTCCGTCGGTCGAGATAACCGAGACGTTTTGCCGAATCCAGAACTCTTTCTCGCACCTCGATCGTCAGCGGCGCAGTTCCGTTCAGGGCGTGCGAGGCCGTGCTCAGCGACACTTCGGCATCGCGTGCGACATCCTTGAGATTGACTTTACGTTCCACTTTTTCCGCCAGGAATTCAGATCGTACCTTCGAAGCATAAGCTAACTCGATGTTTTCACATAAAGACTTTAGAAAAGCTATGTGCTTGCGTTGATATTTTCGTCATGCGCAATCAGCGATGTTCGGCAAGCAGCCCGTTGAACAGCAGGTCGAAATAGGCCCGCATGAAGGCGTCCTTGCTGGGCGTCGGCACGCGGCGATCGTCGAAGATCAGCCGCAGAACCGTCGTCGTCAGAATCGGCGCGACGACGAGGTCGGAGAATTCGACAGGAATTTTGCGAAATTCCCCTGACGCAACGCCTTCCTCGATGAGAGCGTCGATCCTGGCGATAATCGGCGCTATGAATTCATCGTGGTGGCGATCGATCAGGTCGGGGAAGCGCTGTCCTTCCGAAATGACCAGCCGCGTCAATTCGCGGGTTGTGCGATCCTCCGCGATTTGGTCGTAAAGTAGACCGAGAATGGACATCAGCCTGTCGGTGGCGCTGCCGCTGAGGCCAGCGGTGATTTCAAGCAGTTCCTGAAAGGGGACCGAGAAGTGACTGATCATGGCTTCGAAGAGCTTTTCCTTCGTCTCGAAGTAGACGTAGACCGTGCCCTTGGTGACGCCGACCCTGTCTGCGATGTCGTCGACTCGGGCGCCGGCGAATCCGTTTCTGACGAATTCCTCGAAGGCGGCATCCAGGATCTGGATGGGCCGCAACGCCTTCTGTTCCGCGCGTGTGAGTTTCTTCTGAGTTGCCATTCGTGTCTCGCCTCCCTTGTTTTGTACCGTCGCCCCTATGGCAAAAGTTTCATTGACTAATCCGTCAGTCAATTATATAGCAGCTGCCGTTGAGAGCAAGAGGTCAACTATGAGAACCATTCTGGTCGCCACAGCGATCGTATGCACGATCGGTCTCGTCTCCTGCAGCGAGCCGGGCGGGCCGAGCGAACCTGCGGCGCGGCAGGTCGGCGTCGTCGTCGCCAGGTCTGAGCCGCTGAGTGATGGCGGCGCGTTGACGGGAGAGGTCCGCGCCCGTGTTCAGACCGATCTGTCCTTCCGCGTCAGTGGTAAGATCGTCGAACGGCTGGTCGAGGTCGGGCAGTCGGTAAAGGCGGGGCAGCTGCTGGCGCGCATCGATCCGGAAGAGCAGAAGGCCGACCTGGATGTGGCCGCCGCCAATCTCCAGTCCGCCGAGGCGCAGCAGACCCAGGCGCAGCTTGCCTTCGACCGCCAGCAGGGCCTGTTTCGAACCCAGGTGACGACGCGCGCCGCGCTCGACCAGGCGCAGGAGGCGCTTCTGACGGCGCAGGCATCGACCAAGTCGGCGCAGGCGCTCTTCGAAACAGCGCAGGACACCCTCTCCTATACCCAGCTGAAGGCCGATGCCGATGGGGTGATCACCGCCCGCAATGCCGAGGTCGGGCAGGTGGCGCAGGCGGCTCAGGTCGTCTTCACCCTTGCCCATGATGGCGACCGGGATGCCGTCTTCGAAGTGGTCGAGAGCGCGTTCCTCCGCCCGATCGACGGCGACGGCACAGTGGCCCTTCTGTCGGACCCCTCGCAGAAGATCACGGCGAAGGTGCGCGAGATTTCGCCGACGATCGATTCTTCCACCGGCACCATCAGGGTCAAGGTTGCGTTGTCGAGCGATGCTCCCATTCCACTCGGCGCTCCCGTCGTCGGAAAGTTCAGCTACGTTCCGCAGGACGTCATCCAGCTGCCCTGGTCGGCAATGACCTCCAAGGGGGGTAAGCCGGCAGTCTGGATCGTCGATCCCGCATCCTCTGCGGTTTCGGTAAGGGCGATCGACGTCGCCGGCTACGAGACCGGCAGCTTCGTCGTCAAGTCGGGCGTGTCGGCAGGGGACGTCGTGGTGACCGACGGCACCAAATTCCTCCGGCCCGGCGAAATCGTGTCTTATGTCAAGGAAGCATCCAAGTGAGCATTCGTCCCAAGATAATCGCACTGATGATGGGTACGGCCCTGATCTCCTCCTGCACGAGGCAGGAGGAAAGCACTGGTGAAGCGCCCCGTCCCGTGCTGTCGATGACGGTCAAGCAGACGCCCGCGACCAGCCTCGGCCTGACCGGCACGATCGAGCCGACGATCGAGACCGAGCTCGGCTTCCGAATCCTCGGGCGGATGATTGCCCGCAACGTCAATGTCGGTGATGTCGTCAAGAAGGGTGATGTCGTTGCCGCCATCGATCCGCTGGCGCTGGAGCTTGCCGTGCGCAGCGCCCAGTCGGATGTCGAGAACAGCGACGCCCAGCTCCGAAACGCGGTGACGACGGAACAGCGCCAGCGCGCGCTGGTGGAATCGCGCTCCGGAACGGAAGCCTCGCTCGAAGAGGCCGAACAGGCGAGACGGACGGCCGCAGCCGCCGTCGCCAAAGCGCAGGCCAATCTCGACAAGGCCAGGGAGCAGCTCGGTTACGCGCAGCTTCAGGCGGAATTCGATGGCGTCGTGACGGCAACCTCGGCCGAGGTCGGCCAGGTCGTGTCGGCCGGCCAGACGGTCGTCACGATAGCCCGGCCGGACAAGCGTGACGCCGTTGTCGACGTGCCCCAGGCCGCGGCCCAGAAACTGAAGATCGGCGCGCCCTTCGAAGTGACGCTGCAGCTCGAGCCTTCGATCCGCACGACGGGCGTCGTGCGCGAGATCGCACCGGAGGCCGAGACCGCCACCCGCACGAGCAGGACCAAGATCGCGCTCGCCGATCCGCCTGAAGCCTTCAGGCTCGGCGCGGTCATCACAGCCTCCGCAACCATCGCTGCCGATCCCGAGATCGTGCTGCCTTCCTCGGCGATACTTGCCGGCACCGACGGCGCCAGCGTCTGGATCGTCGATGTAGCAGGCAAGAAGGTCTCGCGCCGCCATGTGAAGATCGACGGCGACGTCGTCGATGGCGGCACCGTCCGCGTCACCGATGGGCTCGCTCCCGGAGAGCGGGTGGTCGTGGCGGGCGTGCATAAACTTGAAGATGGCCAGGCCATCAGGATCGACCAGGAGGTCAGCCAGTGAAGTCCTTCAATCTTTCCGACTGGGCGCTCGAACACCGTTCGCTCGTCTGGTACTTCATGATCGTTTTCATTCTCGCCGGCGCCTTCTCCTATCTGAACCTCGGCCGCGAGGAAGATCCGAACTTCACCATCAAGACCATGGTGATCACCGCGCAATGGCCCGGCGCCTCCGCCGAGGAAGTGACGCGGCAGGTGACCGACAGGATCGAGAAGAAGCTCCAGGAACTTGAATCGCTCGATTATACCAAGAGCCAGACCGTCGCCGGCCAGACCACCGTCTTCGTCGAGCTGCTGCCGACGACCAAGGCTAGGGATGTCGCGCCGACCTGGCTGCGCATCCGCAACATGATCGCCGACATCAAGGGCGACTTCCCGAGCGGGGTCGTCGGTCCCTTCTTCAATGACCGCTTCGGCGACGTATTCGGCAACATCTACGCCTTCACCAGCGACGGGCTGACCCAGCGCCAGCTTCGCGATCTCGTTGAAAATGCCCGCTCCGAAGTTCTGACGGTGCCGAATGTCGGCAAGGTCGATGTGATCGGCGCCCAGGACGAGGCAATCTATCTCGAATTCTCCACGCGCCAGATCGCAGCGCTCGGCATCGACCAGCAGTCGGTCATCCAGACGCTGCAGGCCCAGAACGCCGTCACCCAGTCCGGCTTCGTCGATGCCGGTCCGGAGCGCATCGCCTTGCGGGTGAGCGGGCAGTTCACCTCCGAGGAAAGCCTGCGATCGATCAACCTTCGCATCAACGACCGCTTCTTCCCGTTGACCGATGTCGCCACGATTAAGCGCGGTTACGTCGATCCGCCCTCGGCGCTGTTCCGCTTCAACGGTGAGCCCGCGATCGGGCTTGCCATCGGCATGAAGCAGGGCGCCAACCTGCTCGAGTTCGGCGAGGCGCTCGACGCGCGGATGAAACAGGTCGTCGCCGATCTGCCGATCGGCGTGGATGTCCACCGCGTTTCCGATCAGCCGGCCGTCGTCGACGAAGCTGTTTCGGGCTTTACCCGCGCGCTCTTTGAAGCGATCGTCATCGTCCTGGTCATCAGCTTCATCAGCCTCGGTGCCCGCGCCGGCATGGTGGTGGCAATCTCCATTCCTCTCGTGCTCGCCATCACCTTCGTGGTGATGGAATATTCCGGCATTTCGCTTCAGCGTATCTCGCTCGGCGCGCTTATCATTGCGCTGGGCCTGCTCGTCGACGATGCCATGATCGCGGTCGAGATGATGGTCGCCCGTCTGGAGGCGGGCGACGATCTGAGAAAAGCCGCTACCCACGTCTATACATCGACGGCTTTCCCGATGTTGACCGGGACGCTCGTCACCGTCGCGGGCTTCATTCCGGTTGGCCTCAACAGCAGCGCCGCCGGCGAATTCACCTTTACGCTTTTTGTGGTCATCGCGGTTTCGCTGGTTGTTTCCTGGATCGTCGCCGTGTTGTTCACGCCGCTTCTCGGCGTCACCATCCTGCCGAAGACCATGAAGTCGCATCACGAGAAGAAGGGACGGTTCGCCTCCGTGTTCTCCTGGCTTTTGGGGCTGGCGATGCGCTGGCGTTGGGTCACCATCGTGCTGACGGTCGGCGTCTTCGCTCTTTCGGTCGGCGGCATGGGGCTGGTGCAGCAGCAGTTCTTTCCGAACTCGGACAGAACCGAGCTCGTGATCGACTGGAACCTGCCCCACAACAGCTCGATTGCCGAGACCAACAGGCAGATGGCCAAGTTCGAAAAGGAGATGCTGGCCGATAACAAGGATATCGATCACTGGACGACCTATGTCGGCCAGGGCGCGCCGCGCTTCATCCTGTCCTTCGATGTGCAGACGCCCGATGTCACCTTCGGACAGACCATCATCGTCACCAAAGGCCTCGACGTGCGCGACAAGGTGCGGGCGGAGCTGCAGGATTATCTGACGAAGACCTTCCCGGGCACCGACGCCTTCGTGAAGCTTCTCGATATCGGCCCGCCGGTGGGCAAACCGGTCCAGTACCGGATCAGCGGTCCGGATATTCAGAAGGTACGCGATATCTCCCAGCAATTTGCGGGCGTTGTCGGCACCCATCCGCTGTTGTCGAACATGGTCTTGGACTGGAACGAGCCCTCCCGCGTTGTGAAGGTCGACGTCCTGCAGGACAAGGCGCGCCAGCTCGGCGTTTCCTCCGAGGACATCGCAACCGCGCTCAATGGCATCGTCGAAGGTTCGACGGCAACGCAGATTCGCGATGATATCTACCTGGTCAACGTCGTCGGGCGAGCCAGGGCATCCGAGCGCGACTCCATCCAGACCCTTCAGAATCTGCAGCTCTCCACCTCCAACGGCAAAGTCGTGCCTTTGTCGGCCGTCGCGAATTTCCGTTACGAGCTCGAGCAGCCGACGATCTGGCGTCGCGACCGGCAGCCCACGATCACGCTCAAGGCAGCCGTCATCGGTTCGACACAGCCGGCCACGATCGTCGATCAGCTGAAGCCGAAGGTCGAGGAGTTTCAGAAGAACCTTCCCGTCGGATACAAGGTGGAAATCGGCGGCGCCGTCGAATCCAGCGCCGAGGCGCAGGGGCCGATCGCGGCCGTGGCTCCGCTGATGCTGTTTACGATGGCGACGATCCTGATGATCCAGTTGCAGAGCTTCAGCCGCCTGTTCCTGGTCTTTGCGGTGGCGCCGACGGCTCTGATCGGCGTGGTTACGGCGCTCTTGCTCAGCAATGCGCCCATGGGCTTCGTCGCCATCCTCGGCGTGCTGGCGCTGATCGGCATCCTGATCCGCAACTCGGTCATCCTGGTCGTGCAGATCGAGCATCTGCGCGCCGAAGGGGTCGCGCCATGGCAGGCGGTCATCGAGGCGACCGAACACCGCATGCGGCCGATCATGCTGACGGCGGCGGCGGCAACCCTCGCGCTGATCCCGATCTCGCGCGAGATCTTCTGGGGGCCGATGGCCTACGCCATGATGGGCGGCATCGTTATCGGAACCGCGCTCACCCTGCTGTTCCTGCCGGCGCTCTACGTCGCATGGTTCAGAATCCCGAGGGAGGAGGCTGTCCGGGCCGAAGCCACCGCGGAGGCATGAGGTGAGGCTTCGACGGCCATCGCCTACGCCCGCCGCGGCGGCGGCTGCAACACGGGCCGCGACGAAATGGGTGGGATGGCACGGGCGATGCCGTCCCACGCCGGGCGGGAACGGCATGGCGAATGATGACGTGGACAGAGCCACACGCCGGAGAGCGTCTGGCCTTGAGGGAAACGGATCGATAATGCAGCGACAATTCCGAGACCTGCCAAAGGCAATGCCGGCGATCATCGTCGCCATCGGCCTGGCGATGCTTGCGGGCTGTGCCACGCGGCCATCGCCTGAAGTTTTGACGCCTGTTCATCTCAGCGAGCCGCCCCGTTCGGAAACGGCTCCAGACAGGGTGAGGGTGCTCGTCGCGACCAACAGAACCCCCGATCGCGTGAGGGGCGGGTTCGACAGCACATGGGCCGAGAAGCTGACCTATGAACAATATGCGTTTTCGGTTCCTCCCGGCAGGAAGGATACCGCGATCACCTATCCCAAGGCAAAGCCGGATCCGGAGCGGCAATTTGCCGTCGTCGAGCGCAGGCAGCTGCCGAGGGATGCTTTCGTGCAGCAGGCGCTCGCCGCCGTGCAGCCCGACGGCACTGTCGGCATCTTCGTCCATGGCTACAACTACAGTTACCAGGAAGCGCTTTACCGCACCGCCCAGATCGCCGCCGATGCGAAGATCCCGGGCGCTCCGATCCTGTTTTCCTGGCCTTCGGCGGCATCCGTCGCCGGATATGTCGCCGATCGCGACGCTGCGCTTTCCTCGCGCAGCGAACTCGATTCCCTCGTCACATCGCTCTCGGCATCGGGCAAGGTGAAGCGCATCATCCTGTTCGGGCACAGCATGGGCGGGTTCCTGGTGATGGAAACGGTGCGAGAGCTCAAACTGCAGCATCGCGACGCCGTCATCGGCAAGCTGGCGGTGGTGCTCGCCGCTCCTGACATCGACGTCGATGTCTTCCGGTCGCAGCTGAAGGACATCGGTCCAATGCCGAATCCGATCTCTCTTCTGGTTTCCAAGGACGACCGGGCGCTTGTGGCCTCAAGCTTCATCGCCGGCGAACGGGCGCGCGTCGGCCGCCTCGATATCGACGATCCTGTCATCCAGGAGGCGGCCTTGCAGGCGAGGCTGCGGGTCATCGACATTACCTCGATCAAGACCTCCGATGGGTTGGGCCACGACCGCTATGCATCGCTCGCGAAGTTCGGCGCCCAGCTTGCTTCCTTCGAGAGCGGCGGCCGGTCGACCGCCGGCGACGTCGGCGCCTTCGTCTTCGATGCCGCAGGCGCTGCAGTCGCAAGCCCGTTTCGCCTGGCGGGATATGTCGTTCGCTCGCAATAGAGCGGTTTTGAATTTACGCAATTCCCGGCAAAAGCGCTTCGCGCTCTGCCTGGGAAAACCGCTCGCACTTTTTCTGGAATTGCTCCAGGTCGGGAGCCTGTCCATTCTGATCATCAGGATTGTGTACAATATGACTATTAAATTGTCAGATGCCTAAATGAAGCGCAAACTTCCATCGTGGCCGAGTCGGCCACTGGGGATATGGGAGGGCATTATGAGCATTCAAAATCCGTCTCCCTCGTTGTACAACGAGGATCTTGCGCCCGCGGAGGAGCGTAAGTGGGGTGCATTCAGCATCTTCAACGTCTGGACGTCGGACGTCCATAGTCTCTGGGGCTATTATCTGGCGGCAAGCCTGTTTCTGCTCTGCGGCAGCTTCGTGAACTTTGTCATCGCTATCGGCATCGGCTCTCTCGTCATCTTCTTCCTGATGAGCCTAGTCGGAAATGCCGGCGTGCGCACCGGTGTCCCCTTTCCGGTTCTGGCGCGCGCCTCCTTCGGCACCTTCGGCGCCAACGCTCCGGCGCTGGTCCGAGCGGTGGTCGCCTGCTTCTGGTACGGGGCGCAGACCGCCGCCGCATCCGGCGCGATCGTTGCCTTGTTGATCCGCAACGAGAGCCTGCTCGCCTTCCATCAGAACAGCCACATGCTCGGCCATTCGACCCTCGAGCTTATTTGCTACGTCATCGTCTGGGCGCTGCAGCTGCTGATCATTCAGCGCGGCATGGAAACGGTCCGCAAGTTCCAGGATTGGGCGGGTCCCGCCGTCTGGATCATGATGCTGATCCTCGCGGTCTATCTCGTCACCAAATCCGGCACCTTCTCATTCGGTTCCGAAATCCCGCGCGACGTGCTGATCGAAAGGACCAAGGATGCCGGCGTGCCGGGCGAGCCCGGCTCCATTGCCGCACTTGCCGCCGTGGCCGCCACCTGGATCACCTATTTCGCCGCGCTCTACCTGAACTTCTGCGATTTCTCGCGTTACGCAACGAGCGAAAAGGCGCTGCGGAAGGGCAATCTCTGGGGCTTGCCGATCAACCTCCTGGCATTCTGCCTCGTCGCCGGTGTCACGACCACGGCCGCCTTCACCGTATACGGCGAGGTCCTGCTGCATCCGGAAATGATCTCGGCGAAATTCGACAGCTGGTTCCTGGCGTTGCTGGCGGCGCTGACATTTGCGGTGGCAACGCTCGGCATCAACGTCGTGGCGAATTTCGTTTCGCCGGCCTTCGACTTTGCCAATGTCTTCCCGCGCCAGATCAACTTCAAGCGCGGCGGATATATCGCCGCCCTGATTGCCCTCGTGCTCTATCCGTTTGCTCCCTGGGAGACGGGTGCGGCGCACTTCGTCAACTTCATCGGTTCGACGATGGGGCCGATCTTCGGCATCATGATGGTCGACTATTATCTCATCCGGAAGAGCCAGCTGAACGTCGAGGCGCTCTACCAGGAGAATGGCGAGTTCCGGTTCCAGAACGGCTGGCACGGCAATGCCTTCATCGCCTTTGCGGTCGGTGCGCTGTTCTCCTCGATCCTGCCGACCTTCACCTCCATCCTGCCGGACTGGTGGGGCACCTATGGCTGGTTTTTCGGCGTCGCCATCGGCGGGGCGATCTATTTCGTGCTAAGAATGGGCGCGCGGCGCAATCCGGCCTTCGCCTCATGACGAAACAAAGGCGCCTGGCCATCGCCGGGCGCCTTCATGTTCCATTTTCATAAGCTGCCGCCCCGGGAGCGCGCGACTATACGCTCAACAGACTGACCGGCTACATCGATCAGGATTGGGACGATATCTCCACGGAAACGCGATGGGCGACGCAGAGGCTGTTTGGCATCGGCTCTTTTATGCTTGTGCCGAAGCGGATGCATGTTTTGCGAAATGGCATTATGATCGGCGCAACGCCTGACCGGCGTTGGTTGCGGATACGTGATCCGCGGGACGGGGAGGACGGCAGGATTTGGAACGGCTGAAGGATCTGGACAGTGTTTCCGCGCGGATCGGCAACGGGTCGGCGTCGCCTCCTTATGAGCGGCGCGGCGTCGTGGCCGCAGCCGTCTACGAGCATGGGCAGCGTATTCGCGACATCAAAATAGAGGAAGCCGGCGAGTGGCGAAACCGGGAGAATGCCATCGTCTGGATCGGCCTGCATGAGCCGGATGAAGTGCTGCTGCATCAGATCCAGGCCGAGTTCAATCTGCATCCGCTGGCGATCGAGGATGCGGCGCAGCCCCACCAGCGCCCGAAGCTGGAAATTTACGGGGAGGCGATGTTCATCGTCGCCCGCACCGCCCATATGAAGGACGGTGAAATCGTCTTCGGCGAAACGCATCTCTTTGTCGGCCGCGGTTACGTCGTCTCCGTTCGCCACGGCGAATCCTCCTCTTATCTCGCGGTCAGGCAGCGCTGCGAGGCGACGCCCGCCGCCCTTGCCCATGGCGAGAACTACATTCTCTATTCCATCCTCGATTTCATCGTCGACAACTACATGCCTGTCATCGAGGTGGTGCAGGAAGAGGTCGAGATGCTCGAGGATCTCGTGCTGCGCGAACAGCTGGGAAAATCCGACATCGAGCGGCTTTACATGCTGCGGCGCAAGCTTCTGCGGCTGCGCAACGCAGTGGTGCCGCTCGTCGACGTCTGCCGGCGATACGAGCATATCGATCTTCCCGGCATGGATCCGACGCTGCAATCGCTGTTTCGCGATGTGACCGATCACGTGCGCCGGGTTCAGGAGGATATCGATGCACTGCGCGAGGTACTCGCCTTCGCCTTCGAAGCCAGCGTGATGATCGGCCAGACGGAACAGACGGCAATCGCCCGCAAGCTCGCCGCCTGGGCGGCGATCCTGGCCGTTCCCACCGCGATCGCCGGCATCTACGGCATGAATTTCAGCGATATGCCGGAATTGAAATTTCAGTACGGCTATTTCGTCGTATTGGGCGTCATCGCCGTTCTCTGCCTCAGCCTTTTCGGCTTCTTCCGCCGGCGAAAATGGCTTTAGTCAGGATAGCGCTTTCAACAGCCGATTTCGATGTATACCGATGTAGCCGATGTCGTTCAGGTAGAGCCTGGCGTCTCCTGCGTCGACGTCTTCCGCGAAGGTCTCGTCGCCGGCCGCAGCCCTTGCCAACATGAAATCGGCAAGGGCTTGAAGCCGGCTGCAGATCATCTCGGGAAGCTGGCGCCGTTCTTCCATCGTCGCGCCATAGGCGTTGCAGAAGATTTTCGCCCGCCGCAGCTGGTCGTCCAGACCGAATGTCACAGAGGGATTGGCAGGATCGGAGAGAGGTGCCCAGCGATAGACCGCATAGGCGAGATCCCAGAGGCGCGGGGCGGGATGGGCAGTGTCGAAATCGATGATCCCGACAGCCTCCTGATCGACGGTGGCGACATTGTAGGGCGCAAAGTCTCCGTGACAGACGATCTCACGCGGCTCCCGCGCCGGCAGCATCCATATCTGAGCATCGTCATCCGATTCCAGAAAGCCCTGAGATGCTGTATGAAAATCGCGCAGAAGTCTCGCTGCGGAAATCAGCATGCGCTCTGATCCGACAAGGGGATCACGGAGGTCTTCGCAGACGCGCCCGGCGACGTAGCTGACGACCTCCTGATCGTCGCCGGTAATTTGAATGGGCTGCGGAGCCGCCGGGAAGCCATTGCTTCTGAGATGGCGCAAGAACCGGTGCGTGGTCGGTGTCCATGCGCCTGATGGTCTGATGACGGTATCGCCGTCGCGCCAGATCTGCCCGGTTCGCCCGCCCTCCAATAATTTCACGCATGGCCTCCTACGCAGATTTCAGTTTTTCGATGTGGGCCTGAACCGTAGCGGCAAGGTTCGTTTCATGGCAGTTCCGGTAGAACGCCGCCGTGTCCGAAGGCATCCCGTCGGGAATGGCGACGAAGTCTTCAAGCCGGAAACCACTTGTACTGCCGAGTTCAGGGTGGGCCAGTTGGCTTTCACTGAGGCCGCCGACGCGAACAGCTAGGGCTTCGAAATAAGCAAGATTCTCATCCACTGCCGAAGGCGAAGATGTTCTGCCGTGCGCGGGAATGACCAGTTTCGCATCAAGGTCACGGATCCGCCTGAGCGAGGAGCGGATCTGGCGAAGATCATCGGCACTCCTGCTCCAGACTTCGGGAATGGGATATTCCACCGCGTCGACGGCCAGGCAGATGCGGAGTTCCGGAATCCAGATGGCGATATGGTCAGGCGTGTGTCCCGGCGTATGAATGAGGTCCAGCGTCAGATCGCCGCCGTTCAGGACCATCGAGCCGGAGAAGGTGATATCGGGGCCGATGAGTTCGACGTCTGCAAACCGCGATGCCTGTCTCGCCTTGTCCTTCAGGACCTGCTGCGTGGAGGCATCACGCAGACGGTCGAGCGCTGCGGCATGCGCGATGATCGGAGCACGTCCTGAAACCGCAGAGTTTCCCCAGAAGTGATCCCAATCCATATGCGAATTGACGACGATCAGCGGGCAATCCTCGCCTCTGTCCCTAAGCAGATCCAGCGCCATCCGGCACAGTTCCGGCGTGCCGAGCGTATCGATCAGGACATTGAACCTCTCGGTCCGCACAAACACGGCATCGACCTCGTCTCCCGCCCGGAGGATAACGATGCGCTGGTCAAGTCCGGGATGGGAGCACAATTCTACCGCTGGGTTCACGTCTGCCCGCCTTCGTTGCAATCGCAGCAATATTATCTACTACATCAAATCTCGTCTGGATGCTCGCTCTCTAAGGGCTCCCCGATTTCCGCTCCACCGGCACTGGCACATCCCACCGTTCCATCACGACGTTCGGCACGGCGGTCGCGCAGATCACCATCACACTGGGCTTCGAGCGGCCGAGGCTCTTCGGCGTCCATTGCGCCTGGAGCGGGACGGCGCATCGGGGAACCAGCACCTTCGCGTTCGGTTCCAGCACGTCCCAGCGCTCGTGCCCCTTGGCGTTCTCCTGTGCGATGAAACGCCTGGCCTCCTCGCGGATTTCGAACAGGCCGTGCTTATCAGGTGTCGAGCGATCGGTCTCGATGCTCCAGGAGGCGAGGCAGGGTATGCAAGCCGTAAGTGCGGTGATGAAGACTATTGATCTAAGCATTGATGGGCTCAACCGCTCGTTCCGGATCGGAAACAGTCAGAGGATCTTTTAGCGCGTGGCGGCGATATCTCTACCGGCAAAGCGTGAGGACTTCCTTCTCTCGTTGCGCGAGATCGACCTGCCTGAAGATGTGATGTCGCATCTCGCCGCGCAGGCGCGTCCCGTCTTCCCATGTCCCATGCACCCGTGAATTGACGACTTGAGGGGAACAACCTCCGTCAAAAGAAGTTTGCCTGAAAAGCAACACGAGGCGGCGGCCGATGTTACTCTCTGCGAAGCAGGGTGCGCTCAGCACCCCACCCCGGATCTATTATGTCAACCCGCTACTTCTCCAAGGCATCGATGCATGGCGCGAGGTTTTCGGCCATGCGGCGGATACCGGCTTTGATTATGTTCTGACGGCGCCGCTCTTCGACCGAGGCGGGGACTGCAGCGTCTTTACCTCCCGGGATTTCGATCGACTCGATCCTGAACTGCAGCTCGGAAGCGCGGTCGATGATGGGATATCGCGCTTGGGGGAGGCTGCTGACAAGAGCGGCGTCGGCTTGATGATGGACCTGATGCTCGACGGGAAAGTCGGCGATGCGCAAGCGGGCTTTCGTCCGGTCGATCCTCGACGCTCGCCGCTCGATCCGGCGGAGCCGATGAATACGATCGGGTCCGAGCGGCAACTGCGTTTGTTGGGGGAGTGGACCGAACGGCTGCGGCGGCTGTCCGGGCTCGGCCTATCCGGCTACCGGGTGCTCGGGATCGACCGCGCCGCACCGGCGCTTTTCAAATCGCTGATCGCTTCGGTGCGCGAGAAGGCTGACGCGCAATTCCTCGCCTGGACGCCCGGCACCGATTTTGCGGTAAGAAGAGCTATCGCGGATGCGGGCTTTTCAGGATGTTTTTCATCGATGGCCTGGTGGGATCTCGACGAGAGATGGTTCGTCGAGGAGCATCGCGTCCAGGAGGCGCTCGGCTGGCAGGTCGCCTTTCCCGAGCCGCCATTTGCCAGACGGATTGCGCATGGGACCGAGAGCCGTGAAATCCTCGAGCGGCGTGCCGTCAGAGCGCTGCGGCTTGCCGCCTCGCTCGGCGGCGGCCTCATGGTTCCGATCGGTTTCGAATATGGTGCGGCGACGCCGCTCGATCCGACCCACGGCGATGGTTCGGGGCTGCGGAAGCTGCGCCATGATCTCGCCTTCGACATCTCCTCCGAGATACGCGTCGCCAATGCCGAGATCGGCAGGGCGGGCCAGGCGCGCGCTCCATCGCTTCGCCTGATCCGCAACGCCAACGGGCCGGTTTCGGCGCTTGTGCAATCCGAGGAGCAGGATCTTCGCAGCGCATCGAATGTACGGTTCGTCCTGATTAATCGGGACCTCCGGAGAAGCGCATCCGCGCCGATGACGGCGCTTCGCGAGGCGGCCTCCGGTTATCTTCCCGTCGCGGCCGATGGCGCGGTCCTGCGCCTTCGGGCAGGGGAGACCCGGATCATCGAAGCCAAAGCGCCGGAGCCGATCGCATCCAGGCCTGCCCTCGACGTCGAGCAGGCGATCGCTTCGCCGCGGCTTGCCATCGAAAACATCATGCCGCGGGTCGATGACGGACGCTTTCCTGTCAAGCGTGTGGTCGGCGAGACCGTCACCGTCGAGGCCGATATATTCGCCGACGGCCACGACCCGATCGCGGCCGTCCTGCTCTGGCGGCCGCAGGGCCCTATGGCGGAGTGGAAAGAGACCGAGATGCAGCTGGTCGAGAACGACCGCTGGCGCGCCGAATTCCTGCTGGAGCGCATCGGGCGCTACGAGTTCGCGGTCGAAGCGTGGAAGAACCCGTTCGCGATCTTCCGCTACGAACTGACCAAGAAGAACGATGCCAGGCTGGATCTGAAGCTGGAGCTTCAGGAGGGATTGAACCTCGTCCGGGCCGCGAAGGCCGAAGCGCCGCCGGCACTCGGCGCCGACTTGCAGGTGCTCATCGACAGTCTTGAAAACGCGTCGGATTCCGGGCGCACGGCAATCCTGCTCGACCCCGAGACCTCCGAGTTGATGAACAAGGCAGACAGGCGGCCTTTCCGTCTTCGCTCCACGACGAGCGCCGTCGATGCCGAACGCAAATCGGCAGCCTTTGCCAGCTGGTACCAGATTTTCCCGCGCTCCCAGAGCGGCGATCCGAACCGGCACGGCACCTTCGACGATGTCATCCCGAGGTTGGCGGATATCCGAGATATGGGCTTCGACGTGCTCTATTTCCCGCCCATCCATCCGATTGGAACGACCAACCGGAAGGGGCGCAACAACAGCCTGAAGGCAGCACCCGGCGATCCCGGAAGTCCCTATGCCATCGGCTCAGAGGAGGGCGGCCATGATGCCATTCATCCCGAGCTCGGCGATTTCGAGGATTTCGGCCGGCTGGTCGAGGAGGCGGGCCGGCATGGGCTGGAGATCGCGCTCGATCTTGCGATCCAGGCTTCGCCGGATCATCCCTGGCTGACGGAGCATCCTGGCTGGTTCGACTGGAGGCCCGACGGGACGATCAAATATGCCGAAAACCCGCCGAAAAAATACGAGGACATCGTCAATGTCGATTTCTATACGAAAGACGCGCTGCCCTCTCTGTGGGTGGAACTCCGGGACATCGTCCAGCTCTGGGTCGACCAGGGCGTCAAGCTGTTTCGGGTCGACAACCCGCACACCAAGCCCTTTCCGTTCTGGGAATGGCTGATCGGCGATATCAGGGCGCACCATCCCGAGGTCGTCTTCCTGTCGGAAGCCTTCACCAGACCGAAGGTCATGTACCGGTTGGCGAAGATCGGCTTCTCCCAGTCCTATACCTATTTCACCTGGCGCAATACCAAGTGGGAGCTCGAGCAATATATGCGCGAGCTGACCGAGACGGCGCCGAAGGAATTCTTCCGCCCGCATTTCTTCGTCAACACCCATGACATCAATCCCGATTTTCTCCAGAACGCGCCGCGTCCGGCCTTCCTGATCCGCGCGGCACTCGCCGCAACGCTTTCCGGACTGTGGGGCGTCTATAACGGCTTCGAACTTTGCGAGGGGCGTCCCGACGCCAAGCGCAAGGAATATGCCGATAGCGAAAAATACGAGATCCGCGCCTGGGATTACGACCGGCCAGGCAACATTATTGCCGAAATTCGGATGCTGAACCGCATCCGGAACGAAAACACCGCGCTGCATTCGCATCTCGGGCTGACGCTGCTGACCGCCTGGAACGACAACATCCTGTTCTTCGAGAAGGCGAGCCGCGCCCGCGACAATGTCTTGCTGATCGCGATCAGCCTTGACCCCCATAATTTTCAGGAAAGCGATGTCGAACTGCCGCTTTGGAAGTGGTCGTTGGATGATGGCGGCGCGCTCGACGCCGAGGATTTGGTCACGGGGCAACGGTTCAGGTGGAACGGCAAGCGGCAGAGAGTGGGTTTCAATCCTCAGATCCTGCCCTTTGCGATCTGGCGCGTTCGCGCAGCGGAGGCATGAATGGACACGATGAATCCCAGTAGCGTCGACCCGCTGCTCTGGTACAAGGATGCGATCATCTACCAGTTGCACATCAAGTCATTCTATGACGCCAATGGCGATGGCGTCGGCGATTTTGCCGGCCTGCACCAGAAGCTCGATCACGTCGCAGCACTCGGCGTCAACGCCATCTGGCTTTTGCCTTTCTTTCCCTCACCGCGTCGTGACGACGGTTACGACATTGCCGACTACGGCAATGTCAGCCCGGATTACGGGACCGTGGAGGATTTCCGGGCTTTCGTCGACGCCGCCCATCAGCGCAACATCCGCGTCATCATCGAGCTCGTCATCAACCACACTTCCGACCAGCATCCCTGGTTCCAACGCGCACGCCAGGCGCCGGCGGGATCGCCGGAACGGGATTTCTATGTCTGGTCGGACAGCGATCAGAAATTCCCGGAAACGCGCATCATCTTCCTCGACACGGAGAAATCCAACTGGACATGGGATGCGGTCGCCGGCGCTTACTACTGGCACCGCTTCTATTCCCACCAGCCGGACCTCAACTTCGATAGCCCGCTTGTGATGGAGGAGCTGCTGAAGGTGATGCGCTTCTGGCTGGAAACCGGCATCGATGGTTTCCGCCTCGACGCGATCCCGTACCTCGTCGAGCGCGAGGGGACGATCAACGAAAACCTTCCCGAGACCCATGCGATCCTCAAGCGCATCCGTGCCGCTCTCGACGCTACTCATCCCGGCGTGATGTTGCTTGCCGAGGCCAATCAATGGCCCGAGGACACGCGCGAATATTTTGGCGAAGGCGACGAATGCCACATGGCTTTCCACTTCCCGCTGATGCCGCGCATGTATATGGCGATCGCCAAGGAAGACCGCTTCCCGATCACCGACATCCTGCGTCAGACGCCTGAAATCCCGGAGAATTGCCAATGGGCGATCTTTCTGCGCAATCATGACGAATTGACGCTCGAGATGGTCACCGACGCCGAGCGGGACTATCTCTGGGAGACCTATGCTTCCGACAAGCGCGCCCGCATCAATCTCGGCATCAGGCGACGCCTGGCGCCGCTGATGGAGCGCGACCGCCGGCGCATCGAGCTGATGAACGCGCTTCTTCTGTCGATGCCGGGAACGCCCGTGATCTATTACGGCGATGAGATCGGCATGGGCGACAACATCTATCTCGGCGACCGCGACGGGGTGCGGACGCCAATGCAATGGTCTCCCGACCGCAACGGCGGCTTTTCCCGGACGGACCCGGCGCGCCTCGTCCTGCCGCTGATCGCCGATCCGCTCTACGGTTTCGAAGCGGTCAATGTCGAGGCCCAGAGCACCGATGCGCATTCGCTGCTCAATTGGACGCGCAAGATGCTGGCGCTGCGTGGCAGGCATCCGGCCTTCGGACGCGGTTCGCTGCGTTTCCTTTCGCCTGAGAACCGCAAGATCCTGGCCTATCTCAGGGAATATGAGGGCGAGACGCTGATGTGCGTCGCAAACCTCTCGCGACTGCCCCAGGCGGTCGAGCTCGACCTCTCGGCCTTCGAGGGCCGCGTGCCGATCGAACTGACGGGCATGTCGCCTTTTCCGCCGATCGGGCAACTGACCTATCTCCTGACGCTGCCGCCCTATGGCTTCTTCTGGTTTCAGCTGGAAGCGGATGCCGATCCGCCGGCATGGCGCACCGCGCCGCCGGAACAGCTTCCCGACCTCGTTACGATGGTGATCCGCCGCGGTCTGCTCGATCTCGTCGATGAGCCGCGGTTGGGACGCGTCCTTAGCAATGAAATTCTGCCCGCTTATCTCGCCAAGCGGCGCTGGTTCGGGGCGAAGGACCAGCCGCTTCAGGCGGCTCGGCTGATCTCGGCAACGCCAATCCCCTATGCCGACGGGATCGTTCTCGGCGAGTTGGAGGTGGAGCTGCCGGATCACAGCGAATCCTATCAGTTGCCGCTGGCTGTCGCCTGGGATGATGCGCAACCCTCCGCTCTGACGCAGCAGCTCGCGCTCGGGCGGGTTCGTCAGGGCAGGCGGGTCGGCTTCCTGACGGATGGGTTCGCGATCGAGCCGATGGCGCGCGGCATTCTGCGCGGGCTTGCCGACCGCTCGCGCATTACCGGACGTACCGGCACCCTCGAATTTCTCGGCACCGAACGGCTCGATCGCCTGCAGGTTACCGACGACATGCCGGTTCATTGGCTCTCGGCCGAGCAATCGAACAGTTCGCTGATCGTCGGCGACGTCGCCATGATCAAGCTGATCCGGCACATTTTTCCGGGCGTCCATCCGGAGGTGGAGATGACGCGGTTTCTGACCTGCGCGGGTTACGATCACACCGCGCCGTTGCTCGGCGAGATCGCGCACACCGATTCCTGCGGCCGCCGCTCGACCTTGATCATCGTCCAGGGTGCGATCCGTAACCAGGGCGACGCCTGGAACTGGATGCTGAACAATTTGCGCCGTGCTGCCGACGAGCTCGTGCTGAACGATCCGGCAGTCGAGCCTGGCGACGACGTCTTCCGGCCGCTGATCAGCTTCGTTGCCATGGTCGGCACGAGGCTCGGCGAATTGCATGTCGTCCTCTCCGGAGAAAACGCCGACGAGGCTTTCAGTCCCGTCGTCGCCGGTAACGATGAGGTCGAGGCAATCAAGAAGGCGGTGGCGGGCGAGGTCGCCTATGCCATGTCGAAACTGGCAGAACGCGACGAGAATGCCGATCCCGCGATCGATCTGCTCGCCCGCCCTCTTCTGGAACGCCGCTCCGAACTCGTCGAACTTGGCGCGCGCCTGGCGGAGAGTGCTCGGGGCACACTGATGACGCGCACGCATGGCGACTTCCATCTCGGCCAGATCCTGGTCAGCGAGGGCGATGCCGTAATCATCGATTTCGAGGGCGAACCCGCGAAGAACCTCGCCGAACGCCGCGCCAAGACCGTTCCGCTCCGCGACGTCGCCGGACTTTTGAGATCGCTGAGCTATCTCGTCGCCACCGCGCAGCTCGACAATGACGCGGTCACCGAACATGAAAACGAGGTGCGCCGTAACGCCATCGCCCGCTTCGGGCGCAATGCCGAACAGGCTTTTCTCGATGCCTATTGGCAAGCGGTCTCCGCATCGAAGGCGCTCGCCATGCCGACCGAACAACGACGGAGGGTTCTCGATGCCTTTCTTCTCGAAAAGGCCGCTTATGAAATCGCCTATGAGGCCCGCATCAGGCCGAAATGGCTGCCGATCCCGCTCGCCGGCCTTACCGAAATCGTATCGCGCTTAGTGGGGGTCAGGGCATGAATGTTGAACGCTCGGAACTTCTCGCCGGCATCGGACATGATGCCCTCTGGGCCCTGATCGAGGGACGCCACGGCGATCCGTTCTCGATCCTTGGTCCGCATGAAAGCGGCGGCATGACGATCGTGCGCGTCTATCTGCCGGGTGCCGAAGGCGTCGATCTCATCGAAGCGGCGAGCGGCAGGGTGGTGACACCCTTCAGCATCGCTCACCCCTCAGGCCTGTTTGCGGCGGCGATGGGTTCGAGGATGCCTTACCAGTTGCGGATCACATGGCCGGATGGCGAGCAGATCACCGAGGATCCCTACAGCTTCGGGCTTCTGCTGGGGGAGCTCGATCTCCACCTGATCTCCGAGGGCACCCATTACAGCCTGAGCCGGACGCTTGGCGCCGTTGAAATGTCGGTCGACGACGTCGCGGGCGTCCGCTTCGCCGTCTGGGCTCCGAATGCCCGCCGCGTTTCGGTTGTCGGCGATTTCAACGCCTGGGACGGGCGGCGAAACCCGATGCGGCTGCGGCAGTCCGCCGGCGTCTGGGAGCTCTTCATGCCCCGGCTGGTGCCCGGCGAAAGATACAAGTTCGAGATCATCGATCCGCATGGAAATTGCTTGCCGCAGAAGGCCGATCCGGTGGCGAGAGCCAGCGAAGCCGCCCCGTCCACCGCTTCGATCGTCGCATCCTCGACACGGTTTCGATGGACGGATGACAATTGGATGAAGGGCCGGTCGCGAGAGCAAAGACTGGAAGGGCCGATCTCCGTCTATGAGGTGCATGCCGGTTCCTGGCTGCGGGAGAATGGCGGGCGGTCGCTCGACTGGGCCGAACTCAGCCAGCGGCTCGTTCCCTATGTTCGCGAGATGGGATTCACCCATATAGAGCTGCTGCCGATCATGGAGCACCCCTTCGGCGGCTCCTGGGGTTATCAGCCGCTCGGCCTCTTCGCCCCGACCGGCCGTTATGGCACGCCTGAGGATCTCGCCTATTTCATCGACCGCTGCCATGGCGCCGGGATCGGCGTCATCCTCGATTGGGTGCCGGCCCATTTTCCCACCGACGTCTGGGGGCTCGCCCGCTTCGACGGCACCGCGCTCTACGAACACGAGGACCCGCGTGAAGGCTTTCATCGTGACTGGAATACGCTGATCTACAATCTCGGCCGCAACGAGGTAAAAGGCTTCCTGATCGCCAGCGCGCTCGAATGGCTCGAACGCTACCATATCGATGGGTTACGCGTCGATGCCGTCGCCTCGATGCTCTACCGCGACTACAGCCGCAACGAGGGGGAATGGATTCCCAATCAATATGGCGGCCGTGAGAACTTGGAAGCGGTGGAATTCTTCAAGCATCTGAACAGTATCGTTCACGAGCGCTGCCCGCATGCCATGACGATCGCAGAGGAATCGACGGCTTGGCCAGGTGTCACCAAGCCGCCGGAAGAGGGCGGGCTTGGCTTCGACATCAAGTGGAACATGGGCTGGATGCACGACAGCCTGAGCTACATCGAGAAAGATCCCGTCTACCGGAGCTACCACCACGGCACGATGACCTTTGGCATGATCTATGCCTATTCCGAGCGCTTCATCCTGCCGATTTCGCACGACGAGGTCGTTTATGGAAAAGGATCGCTGCTCGGCAAGATGCCGGGCGACGAGTGGCAGAAATTCGCCAATCTGCGCAGTTACCTCGCCTTCATGTGGGGCCACCCCGGAAAGAAGCTGATGTTCATGGGAGGCGAGATCGCCCAGCCGGGCGAGTGGAACCATGACGCGTCAATCGCCTGGGACGTGCTGGACCGGCCGGCCCATGCCGGGATTCAGCGGCTGGTCAAGGATTTGAACGGCTTTTACGCCGAAGAGCCGGCCCTGCAGTTCGGCGATTTCCATCCCGATGGCTTCGAATGGGCGGCGGCAGACGATGCCGTCAATTCCGTCCTCGGCATGCTGCGTTACGCGGAGAATCGTGCCTCGTCGGTTCTCGTCGTCTCGAATTTCACGCCGGTGCCCCGTTACGGCTACCGGATCGGCGTGCCGCAGGACGGCGTGTGGATCGAGCGGATGACGACGGATGCGCGCGAATATGGCGGCTCCGGCCTCGTCAATGGCGCAGTGTCGAGCGAACCCGTACCCGCGCACGGCAGGCCGCATTCGCTCTCGCTGACGCTGCCGCCGCTGGCAACGGTTTTTCTCAAGTCACCTTGATAGGGCTTCAGTGGTTCCGGTCATTCGTGCGGAGCCGGATGGATGAAAGGCCAGGGGCTTGCCTCCGATCCCTTTTCGACCGGAACTTCGATCAGAATGGGCTCATCGAGTGAGAGCGCTTTCTCCAGTATGTCTTTCAACTCCCCGGGGCTCGTCGCCTTGAAAGATCGGATGCCGAAGCTCTCGCCGAGGGCGACGAAATCGGGATTGGTCAGATCCGAACCGAGCGTGCGGCCCTTGTAGGTCTGCTTCTGGTCGCGCAGCACATTGCCGTAGGCGGAATTGTTGAAGACGATGGCGACGACGGCGATCTTGTGCTGGACGGCAGTGGCAAGTTCCTGGACGCCGAACATGAAGCCGCCATCGCCCGAAACGGAGACCACAGCTTTATCGGGATGGGCGACTTTCACGCCCAGGGCCGTATTGAAGCCGAAACCGAGATTGTCCTGGTAGCCGCATGTCACGTATTGGCGAGGGCCATAGGTCGGGAAGGCAAAGCGGGCGGTAAAGCCCATCTGACTGATTTCCTCGACGAAGAAGCCGTCTCTCGGCAGGGCTTCGCGAATGGCTTCGAGATAGCCAAGCTGTGGCTGCACCGCCGAAAAACGAGACCTTGCCTCTGCATTGAGTTCGGCAAATTCACGCGCGCGATCCTCACGGCTGGAACCGCCCAGCGCATCGATCAGCGCCTGCGTTCCATCCCTTGCGTCCGAGACGATGCCGACATCAGGCTTGAGCCGGACCATTTCGGTTGGATCGATATCGATGCGAATGATCTTGAGCCCCTCGGGCAGCCACTTCCAGCGCATGAACTGCAATTCGAGCCGGCTGCCGATCCCGATCAGCACGTCGACCTTCTTCCAATATTCATAGGCGGCTACGAAATTCAAATAGTTCGGATGGTCGTCGGGCACGATGCCCTTGCCTGAGCGATGCGATGTCACCGGCGCCTGCAGCAGTTCCGCAAGCGCGGCGATCTCCGCTCCGGCATCCGCCGCGCCGCCGCCGACCATGATCATCGGATTGCTGGCGCCTGATATCAGCGCCGCCGCAGCAGCGATCTGATCGGGATTGACTGCCGGATGAGGCGCTCTCGCGCCAACGGGAACGTCGATTTCAGGGGCGGACTGTCCGAACACGTCCCAAGGGGCTTCGACCGCTCCCGGCCCCTGACGGCCGGAGAGCATCTTGGCGACGACCCCGGCCATAACGGAAGCGGCCTCGGACTGGTGGTTAATGCGCTCGGCCGTCTTGGTAATCCCGCGCATTGTCGCGAGTTGATCCGGCAGTTCGTGCAGCTGTCCTCTGCCTCGGCCGATCAGATGCGACATGATGTTGCCGGTGATGCAGAGCACTGGCGCGTTGGCGCCGTAAGCGGTGCAGAGGGCCGCGCCCGAATTGAGGACGCCCGGGCCGGGGACGACGGTATAGGCGCCGATCCGGCCGGTGGACTTGGCATAGCCGTAAGCCATGTAGGCCGCGCCCTGTTCATGCCGGGTGTGAATGAACCGGATCTTATCGCCGGCGTCATAAAGCGCGTCGTTGAAATCATACATATGGGCGCCGGGGATGCCGAAGATCGTGTCGATCCCATGGGCGACAAGCGAACGGGTGATCGCCTGTCCGGTCGTTTCTTTCCTGCTCATTCGGAGGCTCCAACGATGTGTTCGGTTATGATTTCAGACAGCCTTCGGCCCGGAGCGCGGCGACGATGACACCGGCATCGGCGGGCTGCATGCCGGCGAGATTCATGCGCCCGGAATCCGCCATGTAGATGCCATGGTTTGCCCTAAGCGCGACCGCCGTTTCCTTGCGCATGGAGAGATTGGAGAACAGGCCACGTTGCCGGCTGATGAAGGAAAGGTCGGGCGAGGCAGCGGCCAGCGCCGCGCGATTGCCGTTGACGCGCTCGCACATCTCTTCGAGTTCAACGCGCCACATCGCCGTCAATTCCGGGCTTTCGAGAATGGTTCTGACAACGGCGGCGCCATGATCCGGCGGCATGGACCAGTTGACGCGGGCAAGCGCCGCCATGTTGCTTTCCGCCATTCTGACGTCATCGGCATTGCGGGCCACGACATAGAGCGCGCCGACGCGTTCGCGATAGAGGCCGAAGTTCTTGTCGCAGGAATAGGCGATCAGCGCTTCCTCGACCGCGTCGAGGATCATGCGCGTCGGCGCGGCATCCTGTTCGAGACCGTCGCCCAGCCCCTGATAGGCAAGATCGATGAAGGGCACGAGCCTGTTCGCAACGAGGAGATCGGCAATCTCTCGCCACTGCTCCATGGTGAAATCGATGCCGGTCGGATTATGGCAGCAACCATGAAGCAGGACGACGTCGCCTTCCCCAGCGGAAGACAAGGCGTCGACGACGCTGTCGAATGTCACCTGCTGTGACGTCAGGTCGATGAAGGCGTATTCCTTCACGTCCAAGCGTGCCGAAGCGAAAATCGGTGCATGATTGGGCCAGCTCGGCGTTCCCAAGAGAACCTTCGCCGATGGGTTTACCGTTTGGATGAGCTCCGCGCCGAGACGGAGCGCGCCGCTGCCGCCGGGCGTTTGAATGCCGGCAAGCCGTTGGGCGAATGTCGGCGAGTTGCCGAAGATGATCGGCCTAAGCAGGCGCACGAATTGCAGATCGCCTTCGGGGCCGAGATATTTCTTGCTATCCTGGGTCTCCAGCAGAAACTGCTCTGCCGCCTTGACGGCCCGCATGACGGGCGTGCGTCCCATGGCATCGCGATAGACGCCGACGCCCAGGTCGATCTTTTCGGGACGATCGTCGGCCTGGAAGGCCTTGATGAGTGCGAGCAGGCTATCGGCCGGCCGGTTCTTCAGTTCCTCAAACACAGGTCCACCTCCGTTTTTGATATCATGGCTGGAGATTAACGGAACTTTCGCGACGAATTTCTGCGATTATCTCCTTTCGCCGGCATATCGATGCAGACAATCGGCGAGGAGCGGCTATATTGCGCAGAAATTCCCCTTATATGAGAGGCGGGCCATGCTCGACCAGTTCGATGTCAAATTGCTTGCCGCTCTGCAGCAGAACAGCGAGCTGACGCAGAGCGAACTGTCTCAGAAGGTCAATCTCTCCGCGACCCAATGCGCCCGCCGTTTGGAAAGACTGCGCAAAGAGCAATATATCCAGAACGTCGTCGCCATCCTCAATCCGGTAAAACTGGGTTTCACCGTCGTCGCGCATACGCTTGTCAGCCTCCGAGCCCATACCGAAGGCGGAAACGAGCGGCTCCATCGTTTCATCGAGACCGCCCCGGAGATCCTGGAATGTTATTCGCAGACCGGTGACGCCGATTTTCTGATGAAGGTCATGACGCGCGACCTCGACCATCTCAGCCAGTTTCTCGAAAGAATGATCCGGGTCACCGATAATCTGGCCTCGGTCAAATCGAGCATCGTCCTCAAGACGATCAAAAAGACGACCGCTTTGCCGCTACAGATCGTGACGTGAGAGCGGCCGTTCTCACCTGAGATAGTGGATATGCGGGCGCGAATGATGGGGGGAGGCTTCGATGCGGGCCTCGACCGAAAAGACCTCGCGCAGCAACGTCTCGCTCAGCACGTCCTCAGGTGCGCCTGACGCGACGATCCTGCCTTGCTGCATGATAATAAGCTCATCGCAGAACATGGCGGCATGGTTGAGATCGTGCAGGGCGACGATGCTGGTGATCGGCAGGCCGGAGACGAGCCGCATCAGACCGATCTGATGCTGGATGTCGAGATGATTTGTCGGTTCGTCGAGGATCAATTCCTGCGGCGACTGAGCAAGCGCCCTGGCGATGTGGGTGCGCTGTTTTTCGCCGCCCGACAGACTCTGCCAGCGCTCGGCGCGCTTTTCCGCCATGCCGGTGCGCGCGAGCGCGGCCTCGACAGCCTCTTCGTCGGCTCTCGTCCAGCCCGAAAACATCGACCGGTGCGGGAATCTCCCGAGCTTGACGACGTCGACGACCTTGAGATTGGCGTTCGTCGTCGCGTGCTGCTCGACGAAGGCGATGCGCCGGGCGATCGAGCGGCGGCTGATCGTGCCGATATCGCTCCGGTCGAGCGTGACGCGGCCGGAATGCGGCCGCTTCAGGCCGGCGAGAAGCCGCAGCAGCGAGGTCTTGCCGGAGCCGTTCGGCCCAAGCAGACCGAGCATCCGGCCGGGCTGCGCCTCCATGGAAACGCCGTCGAGAATGGTCTTCCTGCCAATTTTCCAGGTGAGGTTGTCGGCCTTGATGCTCATGACGCGCGCTGGAACCGGTAGAGAATGATCGAGAAGAAGGGCACGCCCACCAGCGCCGTGACGACGCCGATCGGCAGGATCTGGTTGGGAATGAGGGCGCGCGCGGCGATATCGGCGAGCACCATGAAGATCGCTCCTGATATGGCGCAGGCCGGCAGCAGGCGGATATGAAGCGGCCCGACGACGAAACGGGCGACATGCGGCACGACCAGGCCGACGAAGCCGATCGAGCCGACCATGCTGACGATCGTCGCCGTCATCATCGCGGTCAGCGCAAAGAGCGCCATTCTGGCGCGGCCGACATTGACGCCGAGCGAGGATGCCGCCTCATCGCCGAAAGCGAAGGCATCGAGCACGCGGGCGTAAAGCAGACAGGCGGCGAGGCCGAAGCCGACGACGATCGAGACCAGCGCGAATTCCGGCCAGCGCACGCCGCTGAAGCTGCCGAGCAGCCAGAACATGACATCGCGGGCCTGCTGCGCATTGGCCGAGGTGGTGACGATATAGGAGGTCGAGGCGTTGAAGAGCTGCGATGCGGCGACACCGGCAAGGATGGTGCGGTCCGCGCCGCCGCGGGTGCCATTCGACAGCAGCGCCACGAAGAAGAAGGCCGCAAAGGCGCCGGCAAAGGCCCCTGCGGAAAGCGATACAGCGCCGGCACCGGCGCCCAAGATGACGATCGTGACGGCACCGGTGGAGGCGCCGGCCGAGATGCCGAGCACATAGGGTTCGGCGAGCGGATTGCGCAGCAGCGACTGCATGATGGCGCCTGATAGCGCTAGTCCCGCGCCGCAGAAGGCGGCGACGAGCGCGCGGCTGAGCCGATAATCCCAGATGACGGTCTCATGGATGCGGTTCAGCTCGACCGCAGTCCAGCCGAGCCGGTTGGTGACGGCCGAGAAGGTGGTCGCAAGCGGGATCGGCAGGTCGCCGATCCCGACGCTGACGCCGATGGCGACAGCGATGAGGCAGAGGGAAACCAGGAGCAGTACGGTGACCGCTCCCAGCTGTCGGAAGAGACGGCCTGCGTCGGTCACTTCAGGAGACCGAGGGCCTTCAGCTGCTCGGCAACCTGCTCGGCGCCGTAGATCGTGCGGATGGTCGGGTTCATCGCCTGGCCGTCCATTACCACGAGCGCCTTGTTCTTGACGGCCGGGATCTGGCTGACGGCCGGATCGGTGTTCAGGAAGTTGATCTTGGCCTCGGGCTTGTCGAGCTCCCAGCGGTTGCGGTCGAGGCTGGCGACGACGATGACGTCGGGATTGGCGGCGATGATGCCTTCCCAGCCCACGGTCGGCCATTCCGCATCCGCGGTGATCGCATTATGGCCGCCGAGCAGATCGGCGATGAAGCCGGAGGCGCTGTTCTTGCCGCCGACATAGGCATCGGCCGACGGGCTGGGGCTGGAGAACCAGAAGACGTAGGACAGGTTCTGGCCGTCCTTGGCAACGCTGCCGCGCAGCTTGGCTTCACGCGCCTTCAAATCGGCAATCAGCGCCTGGCCGCGATCGACGACATCGAAAATCTGAGATAGTTCGTCGATCTCCTTGTAGAGGAGATCCATGTTCCACAGCTCGCCGCGGCTGCCATACTGATCCTTGACGTCCTTGGTGCTGAGGCAGGTGCTCGGCGAGAGATAAGTTGAAACGCCAACCTTGTCGAAATCTTCGCGCTTGGCGATCTTGCTGTTCGGGCCGACGAGGCTCGGCAGAGCCACCGCCACGAAATCGGGATTTTCGGCGAGCATGGATTCAAAGGTCGGCATCTCCACAGTAAGGAGCTTGACCTTGGCATTGGCTTCGGCAAGCTGCGGCAGGACCTTGCTCGGCCAGAAGGCCGTGCCGACCATCTTGTCCTGAAGGCCGAGCAGCAGCAGGATCTCCGCGCTGTTCTGGCCAAGGCCGATCGCCCGCTCGGGCGCCTTCTTGAAGGTCACTTCGGCGCCGCAATTTTCGAGCGTCAGCGGGTAGGTCGTCGAACCGGCGAATGACGGGGCTGCGGCAAGGCCGATCAGGGCTGAGAGGCCGCAGGCGGCCAGAAGTGATTTGAGGCTGGTCACGATGAAAATCCCGGTGCGTGAATATATGCGGCCGGGGTATAGCCACAGGAACGACCAGAAAACAATACCAAAAGGATCAACTTATTGCAAAAATCGACGGCACTGAACACTGCCGCCGGAACAGTGTTCGCCAGCGTCGAGCAAAAAGCCTTGGAGCACGGTCAGCTAAGCTTGCCGACAAGCTTGGCATAGTCCGAAAACGTCGCCCCTTCGCCCTTGCTGCCGGCTTCGCCGGCAAGCTGCAGCACGCGGATCGGAAACAGGATCGCCGCGAGGTTGGCGCCCGACAGCTCGTGATCGTCATCCTGCTCGATCGCCCTTTTAGCCTTCGAAAGCGCGGTGTCGAGTTCCCCGCGTGTGAGCAATTCCTTTTCGACGATCGCGTCGCATATCGAGGCCATCGCCATGATCAGGCCTTTAAGCTGCAGATTGGCGGTATTCATGACAACTCCCAGGTGAAGAAAGGATTTCTAGTCCTGTTCGACCGGCCGGATGGTATCGACCGAGACCGTGCCGTCGAGGATACCCCGCTTTATATCACGTCTGTCCCGATCGATCTCGATCACGGTGTAGAGTTTGTCGTCACGAAAGGCGCTGGCATTGGCCGTGGTGACATCTTCGGCGGGCGCCGCATCGACTTCCATGAAATCGAGCTCGCGCGCCGCGGCAACGATCCTGGCATCGCCGGGCGTTCGGGCGGCGACGACGACGGCGCCGTGGTTGGGGGCATTGCCCCATCTGGGATCGTCTGGCCTGGCGATCGGTTCCAGCCGGTAGATGTTCAGCACCTCTCCGCCGGTTTCGGACGATGCCCCCGCCGCGGCACCCTGCATCTGCGCCTGGCTCTCGACCGACTTTCCGAAGGTCGTCGGGCTGGTCGCATTATTGATCTCTTCCTTGCCTGTCCTTGAGACGTTCGACATGTCGCTCTCCTTGTCAGGACGGAAACGACGGCCGGCGGGAAACTGTTCCACGCAGGCAAAGTTTGGCCAGTGACATTGGGTTAGGCCTATCTCTGCAACCCTGCGGCACACCCATACACTTTTTCCAGTCGAGCACTAATTACCCTTTTTCGAACAGGGGGGATTTCGTGAGCACGCAAACCGGTGAATTTTCGCGCGACGACGCTGCGGCCGAGAGCCTCAACGGGCACGACCACAAAAGCATGGGGTTCGACGATGCCAGCGCCCTTTTAGAGGTGCTGGTTGCGGTCAGACGCGGCGACTTTTCCGTGCGCATGCGCTCGGACCTGACCGGGGTTACCGGCAAGGTCGCCGATGCGCTGAACGACATCATCGCCGCCAATCAACGTATGTCCCAGCAACTCGAACATGTCGGCCAGGTCGTCGGCCGGGACGGGCGGACGAGCACGCGCGTGCGCTTCGGCCTGTCGAATGGTTCATGGTCGGAAATGGAAGGCTCGATCAACGGCCTGATCGACGACCTCCTCTGGCCGACGACGGCGGTGACGCGCACGATCACCGCGGTCGCCAAGGGTGATCTGCTGCAGACCGTGCCGCTCGATGTCGACGGGCGGGCGCTCAAAGGCGAATTCCTGCGCTCGGCCGACATCGTCAACACGATGATCAAGCAGCTCAGTGTCTTCACTTCCGAGGTGACGCGCGTCGCTCGCGAAGTCGGGACCGACGGAAAGCTCGGCGGACAGGCGCAGGTGCCCGAGGTGACGGGCGTCTGGAAGGACCTGACCGAAAGCGTCAACTCAATGGCGTCGAACCTGACGGCGCAGGTGCGCAATATCGCGGAAGTGACGATCGCGGTTGCGAACGGCGACCTTTCCAAGAAGATCACCGTCGACGTGCGCGGCGAAATCCTGCAGCTGAAGGAGGCGATCAATACCATGGTCGACCAGTTGCGCTCCTTCGCCTCCGAAGTGACGCGCGTCGCCCGCGAAGTCGGCACCGAAGGCAAGCTCGGCGGGCAGGCATTGGTGCCAGGCGTCGCCGGCACCTGGAAAGACCTGACCGATAGCGTCAACGCCATGTGCGGCAATCTGACGGCGCAGGTGCGCAACATCGCCCAGGTGACGACGGCGGTGGCGCGCGGCGACCTCTCGCGCAAGATCACTGTCGACGTCTCGGGCGAAATCCTCGAACTCAAGGAAACCATCAATACGATGGTTGATCAGTTGAACGGCTTTGCCGGCGAAGTCACGCGCGTGGCGCGCGAAGTCGGCACCGAGGGCCGGCTCGGCGGCCAGGCTCAGGTGCCAGGTGTTGCGGGCACCTGGAAGGATCTGACCGACAACGTCAATTCGATGGCGTCGAACCTGACGGCACAGGTACGCAACATCGCCGAAGTCTCCACGGCCATCGCCAATGGCGACCTGTCGAAGAAGATCACGGTGACGGTCTCGGGCGAAATCCTCGAGCTGAAGGAGACCATCAACACGATGGTCGACCAGCTGAACGCCTTCGCCTCGGAAGTAACGCGTGTGGCCCGCGAAGTCGGCACGGAAGGCCGGCTCGGCGGTCAGGCGAACGTACGTGGCGTCGCCGGCACCTGGAAGGATCTGACCGAAAACGTCAACTCGATGGGCGGCAACCTGACGGCGCAGGTGCGGAACATCGCGGAAGTCTCCACAGCCATCGCCAATGGCGACCTGTCGAAGAAGATCACCGTCGACGTGAAGGGGGAAATTCTCGAACTAAAGGAAACCATCAATACGATGGTCGACCAGTTGAACGCCTTCGCTTCGGAAGTGACGCGTGTGGCGCGTGAGGTCGGCACGGAAGGCCGGCTCGGCGGTCAGGCCAACGTGCGCGGCGTCGCCGGCACCTGGAAGGATTTGACCGACAGCGTCAATTCCATGGCGTCCAACCTGACCGGCCAGGTGCGCAACATCGCCGAAGTCGCGACTGCCGTCGCCCAGGGCGACCTTTCCAAGAAGATCACCGTGCCGGTGTCGGGCGAAATCCTCGAACTCAAAGAAACCATCAATACGATGGTCGACCAATTGAACGGCTTCGCCGGCGAAGTGACGCGCGTGGCGCGCGAGGTCGGCACGGAAGGCCGGCTCGGCGGCCAGGCCAACGTGCTCGGTGTGGCCGGCACCTGGAAGGACCTGACCGACAGCGTCAATTCCATGGCCGGCAACCTGACGGCGCAGGTGCGCAACATCGCCGAAGTCTCGACCGCGATCGCCAATGGCGACCTGTCGAAGAAGATCACGGTATCGGTTTCGGGCGAAATCCTCGAGCTCAAGGAAACGCTGAACACCATGGTGGATCAGCTGAACCGCTTCGCATCGGAAGTCACCCGTGTTGCCCGCGAAGTCGGCACCGAGGGCAAGCTCGGTGGTCAGGCGCAGGTGCCGGGCGTCGCCGGCACCTGGAAGGACCTCACCGAAAACGTCAACTCGATGGCCTCGAACCTGACAGGCCAGGTGCGCAACATCGCCGAAGTCACCACCGCGGTGGCGCGCGGTGACCTCTCGCGCAAGATCACCGTCGACGTGAAGGGCGAAATCCTCGAACTGAAGAACACCATCAACACGATGGTGGACCAGCTCAACGCCTTCGCCGGCGAAGTGACGCGCGTTGCCCGCGAGGTCGGCACCGAAGGCAAGCTCGGCGGCCAGGCCCAGGTTTCCGGTGTCGCCGGCACCTGGAAGGACCTGACCGACAGTGTCAACTCCATGGCCGGCAATCTGACGGCGCAGGTGCGCAACATCGCCGAGGTGGCGACCGCGATCGCCAATGGCGACCTGTCGCGCAAAATCACCGTCGATGTGCGCGGCGAAATCCTGCTGCTCAAAGATACCTTGAATACCATGGTTGACCAGCTTCGCTCCTTCGCCGGCGAAGTGACCCGTGTGGCGCGCGAAGTCGGCACTGACGGCCGGCTCGGCGGCCAGGCCGTCGTTCCCGGTGTCGCCGGCACGTGGAAGGACCTGACCGACAACGTCAACCTGCTCGCCGCCAACCTCACGACCCAGGTTCGCAATATCGCCGAAGTGACGACGGCGGTGGCGCGTGGCGACCTCTCGCGCAAGATCACCGTCGACGTGAAGGGCGAAATCCTTGAACTGAAGAACACCATCAACACCATGGTCGATCAGCTCAACGCGTTTGCCGGCGAGGTGACGCGTGTGGCTCGCGAAGTCGGCACCGAAGGCAAGCTGGGCGGCCAGGCGCAGGTGCCCGGTGTCGCCGGCACCTGGAAGGATCTGACTGACACCGTCAACGTCATGGCCGCCAACTTGACCGAACAGGTGCGCGGTATCGTCAAGGTGGTGACGGCGGTGGCGAACGGCGACCTCAAGCAGAACCTCACCGTCGCCTCCAAGGGCGAGGTGGCGGCCCTTGCCGAAACCATCAACAACATGACCAATACGCTCGCGACCTTCGCCGACCAGGTGACCACAGTGGCGCGCGAGGTCGGCGTCGAGGGCCGCCTCGGCGGCCAGGCGAATGTGCCCGGTACCGCGGGAACGTGGAAGGACCTGACCGGCAACGTCAACCTGCTTGCCGCCAACCTGACGACCCAGGTGCGCGCCATCGCCGAGGTCGCCACCGCCGTCACCAAGGGCGACCTGACGCGCTCGATCAAGGTCGATGCGCGCGGCGAAGTGGCCGAGCTCAAGGACAACATCAACACGATGATCGACAACCTGCGCCTGACGACGGAGCGCAACACCGAGCAGGATTGGCTGAAGACCAATCTGGCGCGCTTTACCAACATGCTGCAGGGCCAACGCGATCTGACGCTGGTCGGCAAGATGCTGCTGTCGGAGCTGGCGCCGCTGGTCGGCGCACATCAGGGCGTGATCTACCAGGTCGATGCCGACGAGAGCCAGCCATTCCTGTCGCTGCTCTCCGTCTATGCGCAAGGGGTCGAGGCGGCGCATCCGCCGCGGCTCGACTTCGGCCAGGGCCTCGTCGGCCAGTGCGCGAGCGATGCCCGCCGCATCCTGGTCACCGATCTGCCCGAGAACGTCGTCCCGATCAGCTCCGGCGTGTTCACCACGCTGCCCAGAAGTGCCATCGTGCTGCCGGTGCATTTCGAGGGCCAGGTGAAGGCGGTGATCGAGCTTGCCTCTGCCGGCGAATTCACCGAGTTGCAGCTCTCCTTCCTCGACCAGCTGACCACGTCGATCGGTATCGTGCTCAACTCGATCGAAGCGACGATGCAGACCGAAGGCCTTCTCAAGCAATCGCAGCAGCTCGCCGCCGAACTGCAGACACAGCAGCGCGAGCTGCAGCAGACCAACGAGCAGCTCGGCCAGAAGGCGCAGCAGCTCGAGGAACGCAACGTCGAAGTCGAGGCGAAGAACCAGGAAATCGAGCAGGCGCGGCGCGCGCTCGAGGAAAAGGCCACCGAGCTTGCGCTGACCTCGAAATACAAATCCGAGTTCCTCGCCAACATGTCGCACGAGCTGCGCACGCCTTTGAACTCGATCCTCATCCTCGGCCAGCAGCTCGGGGAAAACCCGGACGGCAACCTGTCGGCCAAACAGGTCGAGTTCGCAAAGACGATCCACGGCGCCGGCACTGATCTGCTCAATCTCATCAGCGACATTCTCGATCTGTCGAAGATCGAGTCCGGCACGGTCTCGGTCGATGCCGAGGAGATCTTCGTCAGCAACCTGCTTGAAGTGATGGCGCGGCCGTTCCGGCACGAGGCTGAAAACCGCAACCTCTCCTTCGCAGTCGAAGTCGGCGCCGACGTCACGAAGAGTATCATCACGGACTCGAAGCGGCTGCAGCAGATCCTCAAGAACCTGCTCTCGAACGCTTTCAAGTTCACCGCGCAGGGCGGCGTCACGCTTCGCGTTGCATCGGTGACAAGCGGCTGGTCGCCGGAGCATCCTTCGCTGCGGCACGCGCCCTCCGTCATCGCCTTCGAAGTGGTCGATACTGGCATCGGCATACCGCCCGAAAAGCAGCGCATCATCTTCGAGGCGTTCCAGCAGGCCGATGCCTCGACCAGCCGCAAGTATGGCGGCACCGGCCTGGGGCTGGCGATCAGCCGCGAACTGGCAAACCTGCTCGGCGGCGAGATCCAGCTGCGCAGCGCGCCGGGTGTCGGCAGCACCTTCGTGCTTTACCTGCCGCTCACCTATGTCGGCGCCGGCGCGGTGGCGCCGAAGTCCACTCCGGCAGCGGCGAACGTCGTCGAGTTCGCCGAGGCGGCTGCCCGTCGGGCTGAGAAACCGGTCGAACATGTCGCGGACGACCGTCACCGGATCGAGCCCGGCGACTCCGTGCTGCTCGTCGTCGAAGACGATGCGCATTATGCCCGCGTCCTCGTCGATCTCGCCCGCGACAACGGTTTCAAGGTACTGGTGGCGATGCGCGGCAGCGATGCCCTGACGCTGGCGCAGGAATACAAGCCGTCGGCGATTTCGCTCGATATTTTCCTGCCGGACATGCTCGGCTGGACGGTGCTGAGCCAGCTCAAGCAGAACCCGCAGACGCGGCACATTCCGGTGCAGATCATCAGCCTCGACGAGGACCGCCAGCATGGGCTGACCCGCGGCGCCTTTGCCTTCATGAGCAAGCCGACGACGCCGGAAGGACTCGGCAGGGCGCTGTCGCGGCTGAAGGCCTATGCCGAGCCGCGCCGCAAGCAGCTGCTGCTGGTGGAAGACAACGAAGCCGAGCGCATGAGCGTCACCGCTCTTCTTGGGCACGACGACATCGACATAACCAGCGTCGGCTCCGGATCGGAGGCGCTCGCCGTTCTCCGGCAAGGCTCTGCCGATTGTGTCGTGCTCGACCTCACGCTCCCTGACATGTCGGGCTTCGAAGTGCTGGAGCAGATCCGCGATGACGCCGAGATCGCCGAAGTGCCGGTGGTCGTCTTCACCGGCCGGGAGCTTTCGCCTGAGGAAGATGCGACACTGCACAGCATGGCTCGCAGCGTCGTGGTGAAGGGCGTGGAGTCGCCCGAACGCCTGCTCGACGAGACGGCGCTTTTCCTGCATCGGGTGGTTGCCGACCTGCCGGCCGCAAAGCAAGCGACGCTGCAGGAATTGCACAGCTCGGACGAGGATCTTGTCGGCGAGACCGTGCTGCTCGTCGACGATGATGCCCGCAACATCTTTGCGCTGAGCAGCGTTCTCGAACGCCGGGGGATGAGGGTGCTGACCGCGACGACGGGCAGCGAGGCGATCGACGTCATCAACACAGAGCCCTCGGTGGCGATCGTGCTGATGGACATCATGATGCCCGGGATGGACGGCTACGAGACGATGCAGGTCATCCGTTCTGAGCCCCGCTTCCGGCGGCTGCCGATCCTGGCATTGACGGCCAAGGCGATGAAGGGTGACAGGGAGAAATGCCTGGAGGCGGGTGCGTCGGATTACCTGGCGAAGCCCGTCAACACCGAACAGCTCCTGTCGGCTCTGCGCATGTGGTTGCACCGCTGAGGATCCGGCCATGAACCCCGTCAACATCCTCCTCGTAGACGACCAGCCCGCGAAGCTCCTGAGCTACGAAGTCATTCTCGAAGAGCTCGAGGAAAACCTCATCAAGGCTCAATCCGCCCGCGAAGCCTTCGAGCACCTGCTGCGCAGCGAGATCGCCGTGATCCTCGTCGACGTCTGCATGCCGGAACAGGACGGATTTGAGCTCGTCGGCATGATCCGGCAGCACCCGCGCTATCAGAATACGCCGATCATCTTCGTCTCCGCCGTTATGCTGGCCGAGCCTGACCGGCTGCGCGGCTATGCGGTCGGCGCCGTCGACTACGTCTCCGTCCCGATAGTGCCCGAAGTGCTGAGGGCCAAGGTCAGGGTCTTTGCCGATCTCTACCGGAAGACGCGGGAACTCGAACGTCTAAATGCCGAACTGGAGGCGAGGGTGCACCAGCGCACCGCCGAGCTCGAAGCGTCGGCGGCGCAGTTGCGCCAGCTGAACGAGGAGCTCGAGCACCGCATCGACCAAAGGACGCGCGAGCGTGAGGAGGCGCTGGCGCAGCTCTTCGAGGCGCAGAAGCTCGATACGATCGGCCACCTGACAGGCGGCGTGGCGCACGATTTCAACAATCTTCTCATGGCGGTGCTCGGCAGCCTCAGTCTGCTGAAGAAGCGGCTTCCGGCGGATGAGCGAAGCGAACGCCTGGTGACGAACGCCATCCAGGCGGCCGAACGCGGGACGGCGCTCACCCAGCGCCTCCTTGCCTTCGCGCGCCGACAGGAGCTGAAGCCGCAGGCGGTCGACTTTCTCCGGCTGTTCGAAAACGTCGAGGATCTGCTCGCCAAGGCGGTCGGACCGCGGGTCGAGATCCGCAAGCGCATCCCAGCGGATCTGGAGCCACTGCTGGTGGACAGCAATCAGCTGGAACTGGCGCTCCTCAATCTCTTCGTCAATGCGCGGGATGCGCTCGAAAGCGGCGGTGCAGTGACCGTCGCGGCTGCGGCGGAGGAGGTCCGGCCGGCTGGTCTTGCAGGCGGGAATTACATCAAGATATCGGTCTCGGATGACGGCGAAGGGATGGACGAAGCGACGGTTCTGCGCGCCGCCGAGCCATTCTTCACCACGAAGGGGATCGGCAAGGGCACCGGGCTCGGCCTGTCGATGGTGCACGGCCTGGCAGCGCAATCGGGCGGTTCGATCCAGATTTCGAGCACGAGAGGTAAGGGCACGACCGTCTCGCTCTGGCTGCCGGTCGCGCAGAGCATTGCCAAGGCGCAGCCGGCGGTCGTGCCTGCGGCCGTGGAACCCCTGAAATCGGTCTCGCGATCGCTTGCCATCCTCGTCGTCGACGACGATGCGCTCGTCAGGACTGGGACCGTGGCAATGCTGGAGGATCTCGGACACCTGCCGCGGGAGGCGGCTTCCGCTACCCAGGCCCTGGAATTCCTCGCCGGCGGACAGAAGTGTGATCTCGTCATCACCGATCATGCCATGCCGGGCATGACCGGCGCCGAGCTCGCGCGCCACCTTCGTTCAGCCTTCCCCAACCTGCCCGTGATCCTCGCCTCAGGCTATGTCGAGCTTGCCGAGGATCAGGGGCTCGGGCGGATGCTGAGGATGGCGAAGCCGTTCACGCAAGAGCAGCTGCAAGCGGCCATGGACGAGGCGCTGAGGAACAAGGTCGCGGCAGCGTGATGGGGCTTAACTCCCTGAAATAATTGAGCATGCCGGCCGTCGCGTGGCGGATTGGCACAATTGCGGATTGTATCTGTGCGCCTGCCGCATCCTGGGGGCACCGGATTGCGACACGGAGCATGAGCGGATCCGCCTGAAACTTTCACGATCAACGAAACCACGCTGCGGCTAATCCGGATTTGGGCCGCCTGCTGACCACGTCCCGCTCGCTTGGCGCACCCCAGGCGAAACTTTTTGCTCCGACAAAAGTTACTTAAATTCCGTCCTAACGTCGCCGAAGGCTTCCCTTGACCAAAATGATATTCGGCCCCGCATTCACCGAAGATGGCGTTCTGTTTCGCCTTTGGGCTCCTCTGCATGAAAGCGTTTCATTGAAGATCGAAGGCACTGATCCGCGCCCGATGCAAGCGGCTGAAGACGGCTGGCATCAATGCACGGTTGCGGACGCCGGTCCCGGTACCCAGTATCGCTTCATCCTGCCGAACGGGCTTCAAATTCCCGATCCTGCCTCGCGCTTCCAGCCGCAGGATGTACATGGTGCGAGTGAAGTGGTCGACCTTGCTGCCTATCGCTGGGACACGCGCGAATGGACCGGCCGGCCCTGGGAGGAGATGGTCATCTACGAACTGCATATCGGCTGCTTCACACCGCAAGGGACTTTCAAGGCCGTGATCGAGCGTCTCGACCATCTGCGGGAACTGGGCGTGACGGCGCTGCAGATCATGCCGGTCGCTGAATTCCCGGGCCGCTATAGCTGGGGCTATGACGGCGTGCTTCCCTATGCACCCGACAGCAGCTACGGCCGGCCGGAAGATTTGATGGAGCTGGTAGATGGGGCGCATGAGCGCGGCATCTCGGTCTTCCTCGACGCGGTCTACAATCACTTCGGACCGGAGGGAAATTATATCCCGTCCTACGCGCCGCTCTTTACCGATCATCACAAGACGCCCTGGGGCCGCGGCGTCAATTATGACGGCGACGGCTCCGAGATGATCCGCGAATTCATCATCGAGAACGCCATCTATTGGATCACCGAGTTCCGCCTCGATGGTTTTCGCTTCGATGCCGTCCATGCGATCAAGGACGACAGCAGGGAGCATCTTCTGCATGCGCTCGCCCGTCGTGTCAGGGCAGCGGCCGGCGACCGGCAGGTTCACCTGATCGTTGAGAACGAGGAGAACGACAGCGACCTGCTGCAGCGCGATGAGAGCGGCGCGGCGCGGCTGTTCACCGCCCAGTGGAACGACGACCTGCACCATGTGCTGCATATCGCTGCGACCGGAGAGACCTTCGGCTATTATGCCGACTACGCCGGTGATGCCGATAAGCTCGGCCGTGCGCTGGCGGAAGGTTTCGTGTTTCAGGGCGAGCATATGCCCTACCGCGGTGGGAGCCGAGGCAGGCCGAGCGGCCACCTGCCGCCGACCGCCTTCGTGTCCTTCATCCAGAACCATGACCAGATCGGCAACCGGGCGCTGGGGGACCGGATCATGGCTTCGAGCCGGACGGATGCCGTCAAGGCTGTCACATCGATCTACCTGCTGGCACCTGAGATACCGATGCTGTTCATGGGTGAGGAATGGGGTGCGCGAGAGCCTTTTCCGTTTTTCTGCGATTTCGACGAGGGCCTGAACGAGAAGGTCAGGAAGGGCAGGCGCGAGGAGCTTTCGCGCCTGCCGGGTTTCGACTCTGACGAGCTTCTGGATCCGACGGCGCCGTCGACCTTTGCGGCCGCCAAGCTCGACTGGTCGACACGTACCTCATCGGAAATGCTTGAATTCTACAGGGTGCTTCTCGACCTCCGGCATCGACGGATCGTACCCCTGCTGAAAGGCGCCGGCGGCGGAAATGGGATCTATCGCTCGGCAGGGGCAACGCTCGCGGTGGATTGGGCCCTGGCCGGCGACCGGCGCCTTCATCTGCATGCCAATCTCGGCGGCGAGGCGGCGCCGCCTCTCTCGCGGCATGACGAAGGCGAAACGATCTTCCGCCTGGGTGGCAGCGACGGAGGCCGACTGGCGCCCTGGACGGTGATCTGGAGCATCTCGAAAGGTGAGGGCCTGACATGAAGGCGATCGGACGATGAAATCCGCCGAACTCGACAGGCTCGCCCGGCAATACGGGATCAGCCCGACCAGGCCCAGTCCCGACGATCGCGAGGTGGCGATTTCCGCCGACACCAAACGCAAGATACTCTCGGCATTGGAAGTTGAACTGTCGGCACCCACCGATCGCGAGACGAAGGGACCGCGACGGGAGCAGCAGCCGGAGCGGGCGGATAAAACGATCCCTAAGTCGTTTCTGCCGGACTTCCTCTTCAAGACACGCATCTGGGGGATTAGCCTGCAGCTTTACGAACTGCGTTCGGCACGAAACTGGGGCATCGGAGATTTCGAGGATCTGTCCGATGTGGCCGACCTGGCGGGGAAGCTTGGCGCTGATTTCATCGGCCTCAATCCGCTTCACGCACCATTTCTTGCCGATCCCGATCGCTGCAGCCCCTATGAACCTTCAAGCCGTCAGCATCTCAACCCGCTCTATATCGCGGTCGATCGATTGCCAGGTTTTGTCAGTAGTGTCGAACTCGAACGGCAATTAGAGGAACTTCGCCGAAGCGACCTCGTCGATTATGCCGGAGTTGCGAGGGCCAAGCTTGGAACTCTGCGGGACCTCTGGCGCGCCTGGCCGCAGGCAGGTGCAACCGATGAAACCTACGATCCGGTTGATTTCGATGCCTTCGTCACGCGAGGCGGTAACAGCTTGCGGCGCCATGCGCTCTTTGAATGTCTTTCGCTTTCTATAGCGGAACGCGGGGCAGGCGCCGGTTGGCAGGCATGGCCCGCAGATTTCCGGCGCTCTGACAGCGCCGCCGTCGCTGAATTCGAGCGTGGGCATGCGGACGAGGTCTGCTTCCATATGTGGCTGCAGTGGCTCGCCCACCGGCAGTTGCTGCAGGTAGCGGACCGAGCGCGCGAAGCCGGCCTGCGGATCGGGCTTTATCTCGATCTCGCCGTGGGTGAGGCGGTCGAAGGATCGGCGACATGGAGCGAGCCGGATGTCTATATTTCGAAAGCGACCATCGGCAGCCCTCCCGATCCGTTCGCCATAGAGGGGCAGGACTGGCATCTTGCCGGATATTTGCCTTCCGCGATCGCTGCGGGAGACGGCTCGCCTTACCGGCGCATGGTAAGCGCCGCCATGCGCTATGCCGGGGCGATCCGTATCGATCACGCCCCGGCGCTCCGGCGCCTCTTTCTGGTGCCGCTCGGCAGCAGGCCGGATGGCGGCGCCTATGTCCGCTATCCCCAGCATCGGCTTCTGCAGATCCTGGCCGAGACGTCCACCGAGCATCGATGCCTCGTTATCGGTGAAGCGTTGGGAATGATCCCGCCGGATTTACCTGACGAGCTCGCGGCGGCGCAGATCCTTTCGTATCGCATTCTCTCCTATGAACAGGACGAGAAAGGCTTCAAGCCGCCGGATGCCTATCCCGTTTTCGGCCTGACCTGCATTTCGACGCACGACCATCAGACGCTTGCCGGCTGGTGGCGTGGCGCCGACATCCAGGATCGCCGCGACCACGGCATCGTGCCGCCCGATCTCACGGCAAAACATCTCCAGCACCGCCGGCGCGAGCGACGAAATCTGAAGGCGGCGCTCCGCGCTGCCGGCATCGACGTGCCGGCTCGTCTCAGTGCAAGGGCAAGCCGGGAGACCTTGAGAGAATTGACCGTCAGCGCCTACCGCTTCATCGCCCGTACTCCGTCGCTTCTCGTCGCGGTTCGGCTTGCCGACCTGACCGACGAGAAAAGGCCCACCAATATCCCTGGCACGAGCGACAGCTACCCCAATTGGAGGCCGAAGTTGTCGCTGTCGTTGGAGGAGCTGGCGTCGATCCCTCTGCTGCATTGCATTACGGCGGCGATGCGGGAAGAAAGGCCACGGATTCGCGCGGCAAGGGAACGATCGGCGAGCAGGCGGATTTCGAATAGAGGACCGCCGAGATGAAAGCCAGAAGACCGCTTGTCGAAGTTGCCGCAGAAACCGAGGAAGGACGGGTGCCGCTGGGCATCATGAAACGCCAAGCAGGCATTGTCGCTTCCTGACGATCTCGACGTGAAGGTATCGCATCCCGATCATGAGCCGGGCAGCACCGACAATTTCATTCCCAAGGACGAACTGCAGCGGCACCTGGACAAGCCTTAGGATGGCTCGGCTTGTCCGCTCGAGCGTCAGGCGATTTGAGTTTCGCATCCCGGAACCTCCATGGGCCTGGCGTGTTTGAATCCATAAATGGAAGGAGAAAACCATGGCACATGCCGACCGGAAGCACATTGGCGCGGGCGCGAAGGGGAAGGGCCACGGAAGCGGCGCGATGACCACTCTCGACGAGGAAAAACTTCCCGAGAACACGGTTCTTTCGAACCGTGACAAGACCCGGCATACTAAAGAGCGCGGCCTCGACGGCAAGACTGTTCAGACCGAGCAATACTCGGATCACAGCTCCAATCGGAATCCTAAATGAGGACAAGGTTATGAGCAGCAGATTACCCCCCATTCCCGCCGACAACGTCAGCAACAAGGGAGCCGGCAAGCCGGCGCGGACCGAGCCAGAGGATCCTGCGATGGCAGGCGGCAGCGAAAACCCTGAAAAGAAAGGTCAACAAGGAAATACCAAAGTCAACACAACCCATCAGGGTTACCAGCAGGACAGGTAGGAGGCATCGATGTCTACCTCGAAGAAGAGCCCATCGACTATCCGCCAGGGCGGCCCAGGCGCATCCCACGAAAACGCCAAGGCGCCGCTTGAGATACCGAAGCCGGCAGCCGAGCCGGACAGACGTACGCGAAGCAAGGTTTCCGGCGGCGGCGGCGAGCATGATCGCCACCACACCCACGATGCAAGAGAGAAGTGAGGGACAGACCTGGCGGTGGAACCTGATGAGCCCAAGGCACGAGGTCCACCGCTTCACATGATCAACATGACGGAAAACAGACCATGACGACCGCATTCATCCTTGTTGCACTGGCTCTCATCGTCATCTACGCCGGCCCGACATTGCTTTACATCTGCGTCGGTTATGCTGACTACGTTATCGAACGTCGGCGACATTTGCTGGCTGTAAAACACGCGGTAAAGCGTCGCAGCGACGAGCTTTAGCTGTCCGGTTGACGGCGGGCCAGGATATCATTCACGCTCGGATGCCGATATCTTCGGCCGCTGCAGTGTCACTCAATTTCGTCGGCGCGTTTGCGCAACCGAGATTTCCAGCTTTCGAAAAGACGTTAGTGGATCGACTGTGAGGCCGGAGCGTTGATCTTGAGCAGATCCGGGGCGGGAAACATCTCAATCAATCCTGCGGCGAGGTCGTCGACATCGGTCTTGCCGTCATTGAAGAGCTGGATGGCGGCGCTGCACAGGATCTGGCTGTCGTGTTCGCTCACCGAGACGCCGAATGGCGATACCAGCTCATGACAGCCTTCGACAGGCATCCGAAATCCTGCGGTAGTATCGGTCTGTAGAAAATCGCCATGAACGCCCACCACGATTGCCGCTTAATGTCGTCGCCCTTCATTTGATGAAGATAATGCCCGCGCTATGTGTGACCAAGCGGCACTTGGTGCGTTAGCGCACGGACCAGCTGTTTCGAGCGGCGTGCCGAGCTTCCCTTGCTTCAGGCAAGGACACTGGCAGCAATGGATGGTTCAGCACGTCGAGTGCCGCGTCCGGACCTTCTATGCGTTTCTCCTCGCGCTCTGCGGTGCGGATGAAAACAGGATATTGCCAAACCAGGTGGAAATCGAGCTCGATGACGTCAGCCATGATATGATCCAGAATGGTCTTTCGGGCGGCGGCCCTGCCTCGGTCTCGGAACGTCCGGCGCCGGCCCGGGTGACCAAGCGCATGGCGGGTCCCCGCGGGGAGCCTTGGTCGGATCGGTGCTTCGTCGTTTATGTGGCATCTCCTTTGCCGGTCGAACGACGCCATGGCACGGTAGTTCCTGTTCGAAGAGGAACTCCCGCCTATTGCCACCGGCTTCTGGAACAATGTCCGCCGCGCCTTGTTATTTGTGCGACAGGCGAATGCCGAAGCAGCCGGAGGATTCGATGAGGCCAAGCATGCGGCTTGGGCTGGTTCTGGCCATCGCGCTGACGGGTTGCACGACCAGCGCAAGCAGCTACTCGTCGGCGGGGCTGGCCCCAATTCCAGGCAGCATTACCTATCATGGGCAGCCGCGCACAAAGTTGACGAGATCGCCGATCGGTTCATCCTTCCCGCACACCTTTACGGATCAATGGGGGCGGCAAGTCGAGGAGATCTACATCATCCGGCCCGACCGGAGCTTGCTGATCGCCGAGCGCTACTACCGACCGGTTTTTTCGTTCGATGACGACTAGAGAGGAAACCTGATCATGCCGCGCCGCAAGAACACTGTGGGGACGACGCTCGACACCGAGGGAGCCAAGATCGGCGAGCCTGTTCCGAAAGCGATCATCGATATCAACACCGCCTCTGTCGGGGTCCCCCGCCAGGCCGAGGGCGATTTGCACACAGAATTGAGCGCTCTGAGGCAACAGGTTGATAGGCTGCAGCAACAGGTCATCAGTGCCGGGCGTTCAGCGAAGAGCGGCGCGGGAAAAGCGGTCCGCGAGACCGAGGCTCTGGTGAAGCATTATCCGCTCTCGACGGTTGCCCTCATGGCTGCTGTCGCGGGTTTGTTGGTGTTTGCCTCACGTCAGCTCTCCTCACCGCGCCACCGTGAGCCGTCGGCCTTACGAGATCTCAGGGATTTCTACGACAGGATGCGCGGGCGGATCTGATAAGATTTTAGGATTGCCAGCATCCCGATTCTGCCCGACTCTCTGTCAGGCAAGGAGGGAAAATGCATGCTCGACGTCCTTATACGAAGCGCTCTCGATATTGTCCGGCGCGCGGAGCGCTTGATCGAAGCGGCGAGAGGGCTGCTTGACAGGCATGATCTCGGTGAGGGCGAGAGATATGAACTCCATTATGAGATCGAGCGGCTGAGGGACGCGGTTCTTGCGGTCGAGGAGGCCGTCCGGTCGCTCGCGCGCAGGAGCGAACGCTGGCCGCAGGCTGCTCGTGTCCATGCGTTACAGACGACATTGCACTAAATGCGTGGCTTTCGCAGACGCTCGTCTCCTCAATAAGTAGCTGTTTTGTCACTGCTTTTTTGGCGCGCAATTGTCACGCGACCATGGAAGCAATAGATGCTTGATTGGGCCGCTTAGCGCTTGTGATTTCCGGCCGGGTGCATGGAACGGGGGACGAGGAACAGGGGCGCTGTTATCGTTGGGGCATCGCGATGACTTTGGAAACATCCGGGCAAATATCTGAGCCCGACGAATTCGTATTTCCGGTTCACACCCGGACGATCGCTGAGATACGCTATGATATTCGCAATCATGTTATGACGGTCGTTTATCACGACGGCCGCTCGCGCACGACAACCGGCATACAAGGTCCGGCGATGTTGAGAATCCTTGCTCAGCGCCCGCTGGAGCGTTCCCCGTTTCTGTTGCAGACGGTGATCTGATCGAGAAAGCCGGCACATCCGCCGCTAAATCGTCTTCGCCGTGCATCCATTTCGGAAGAGCTGCGTTCATCCTGATAGCCAGATCATGGAGGGAACGCCGATGACCTTTCCACCGCCAAAAGCCGAGGCTCCCGCTCAGCGCTTCGAAGAAGCGAGCGTTGCTGCGCGCGACGCTTTGGAGCGGCTGATTGCAGCCGCCAATGAAGCCGGTTGGGGAACCGAGGAAATCTCGGTTGCATTCCTTGAGGCGGCGCGGTTTTTGACCGAAGCCAATAAAAAGGATCCCGATCCTGCCGACGACCCTGCGATTAGCGATGTGCCAGGCAAGCGGGAGCAGATTGGCCACGGTGAGCTTTTCGATTAGACGTCAATTCACATCCCGCTTAGGGCCAAGTCCACCAATCCTTGCGACCGAACTGCGTATCACGAGGCTTGTGCTGACCCGCAGCCGCTCGACGGCAAGGGGGATCTGTTCGATGCGGGCGACGAGCCGCTCGCCGGCGAGCTTGCCCATCTCGTAAACGCGCTGGTCGACGACGGTGATCGGCGGAACGGTGACGCTTGTCCAATCGGCATCCAGGAAGGAAATCATCGAGATATCGTCGGGAATTGAGAGGCCGAGTGATTGCAGCGACTTGAAGACGCGCAGCCCCACCAAGCTATCTGATGCGAGGATCGCCGTCGGCGGCGATGAATCCGAGAGCAGGCGTTTGATCACGGCGTCCGTCTGCGGTTGGTCCGTCGCGCCGAGCCGCACATAGTGAAGGGGGTTGGGCAAGCCTGCCTCCGTCAGGACGCTCACGAAGCCCTCCACGCGTTCACGCACGGCGGAATTCGATATTCGGGCGACATCGGTGAGTCCGCCGTCCTCGGCGTCCATGGCCGAAACATAAGCGAGATGTCGATGTCCTGCCTCGACCATAAACCGGGCGGCGGCGATGGCGGCCTCACGGTCATCGCCGGTCACGGCGTCGACAGCGAGCTCCGGGATGCTTCTGTCGAAGAGGACCAGCGGCATGCCGGCGCGGCCGACGTGCCGGAGATGGTCGATGCTGTCGCAGCGGGCGGGCGTCACGATCAAGCCATCGACACGCTTGCCGATCAGGAGGTCGACGGCGGATTTTTCCGCGTCGAGCTTCTCGCCCGAATTGGAAATGATCACGTTGAAGCCGGCAAGCCGAGCCGCATCGCTGATGCCACGCACCGCCAGACTGAAGAATGCGTTTTCGATATCGCCGACGACGATCCCGATGATGCCGGACCGGCCGGTGCTCATGCTGCGCGCAAGTTCGTTCGGCCGGTATTCGAGTGCGGCCGCCGCCGCCATGACCTGATCCTTGATTTTGGCGCTGACGACGCCGTAGCCGCCGAGCACGCGGGCGGCCGTCGCTTTCGACACTCGTGCCGCCTTCGCGACGTCGGCGACCGTGACTGAACGTTTGGGAGCAGCGGAATCTTCCATGCCGCAGCACTACAAGAGTTGTTGACGCCCGGTCAATTGACAGTTATCAAATATGTATGGAGACCGGTCTCTTTTTATTAGAGACCGGTATCTTTGCAGATTGCGATGTCGCGGAAGGCGGCAAGGCGGGTAAACAGATAATGCCGACAAGAGCATCCCTTTCAGAGCGGAGAACGAACATGAAGCTTTTTGAGTTACATCCGGCAGTCATTGCGCCTTTGCAAGCCGCCCTAGCGGCTTGCTTTCTGGCGATGGGAATCGGGTCGGCGACGGCGGCCGACAATCCCTACAATCTGATCGAGCCCGGCGTCATCAGCGTCGGCACGATGGGCGATGCCAAGCCCTATACATTTGCGACCGCGGATGGCCAGTTCACCGGTTTCGACATCGAACTATTTCTCAACGTCGTGTCCCGGCTCGGCTTTGCGAAAGACAAGGTGACGTTCACCGGCCAGGAATTTTCCGCCCTCCTGCCATCGGTGGCAAACGAGCGGTTCGACGTTGCCGTCGCCGCGATCGGAACCACCGAAGCCCGCAAGAAGACCGTCGACTTCTCCGACGGCTATCTCGCTGGTTATCTCTCCGTGCTGACGCCCGACGCGGCCATCAAGGACGCGGCCGGGCTGAAGGGCAAGCGGCTCGGCGTCGTGCAGGGAACCTTGCAGGAAGTCTACGCCGCCAAGAATTTTGGCGAGACCGATCTCGTGAAATTTCCCGACAACAATTCCGCCGTCGCCGCACTCAACAACGGCACGATCGATGCGCATTTCCTCGACTACGAGGCGGCCAAGCAATATGGCGAGCGCTATCCCGGGCTGAAGGTCGCCGTCAACATTCCGTCCTTCGATGCGCCGGCGGGTTTCGTGATCAGGCAGGGAAACGATGCCTTCCGCACGGCGCTGAACGGCGCCCTTCATGACGCGATGCAGGACGGCACCTGGAAGACGCTCTATGAGAAGTGGTTCCCCGGCTCACCGATGCCGGATCAATATCTCCCCAGGAAATGAGGCCAGGCCGTCCGCCCGACGGCGGACGGCCGAGTCTCGGCGGTTGGCGTACCCGGCAAGGGTTTCATGGGGATCCCGATGAACTGGATAGACAATCTGCGCCGCAGCTTCTTCGACTGGAGCGCGATGGCGGACGTGCTGCCGAGCATGATCAGCATCGGCCTGAAAAATACATTGATCCTGGCCGCGGCCTCGACCGTGCTCGGCGTCATCATCGGCATGGTTCTTGCCGTGATGGGCATCTCCCAGTCTCGCTGGCTGCGGCTGCCGGCGCGCATCTATACCGATATCTTTCGCGGGCTGCCGGCGATCGTCACGATCCTGATCATCGGCCAGGGCTTTGCCCGGATCGGACGGGATATTTTCGGCCCGTCGCCATTCCCACTCGGGATATTGGCGCTCAGCCTGATCGCCGGCGCCTATATCGGCGAAATCTTTCGCTCGGGCATCCAAAGCGTCGAGCGTGGCCAGATGGAGGCCTGCCGGGCGCTCAGCATGAGCTACGGGCAAGGCATGCGCCTGATCGTCATTCCGCAGGGAGTGCGGCGCGTGCTGCCGGCGCTGGTCAACCAGTTCATCGGCAACGTCAAGGATTCGAGCCTTGTTTATTTCCTCGGATTGCTCGCCTCCGAGCGGGAGATTTTCCGCGTCGGGCAAGACCAAGCGGTCGTGACCGGCAATTTGTCGCCGCTGCTTCTGGCAGGTGTTTTCTACCTCGTGATCACCGTGCCGCTGACCCACTTCGTCAATCATATCGACGCGAGGCTGCGATTGGGAAAGCAGGGGCGCGGACCCGGTCCGGCGAGCGGATTGGTCGAGGTGAGCGAGCTTGCGGCGGCGCCATCAGGCCCCCACTCCATCACCGGCGTCGCGAACTGCGATAACCGGCATTTCAGGGGCGGAACCCTGCAAATCCGGGACTTGAGCATGGCCTACGGCGAGCTCGAGGTGCTCAAGGGTGTCGATCTCGATATCCCCGCCGGAACCGTCACTTGCATCATCGGCCCTTCCGGTTCGGGAAAATCGACGCTGCTGCGTTGCATGAACAGGCTCGTCGAGCCGAAGGGCGGCGACATACGGCTCGACGGCGAGACCATTTTGGCGATGAGGCCGGAAAAGCTCCGCCGCCGGGTCGGCATGGTATTCCAGCACTTCAACTTGTTTCCCGACCACACCGCTCTCGAAAACGTCATGCTTGCGCTGACGAAGATCAAAAAGATGCCGAGGCAGGAGGCGCGGCGCGTCGCCGAGGCCCGCCTGGCAGATGTCGGTCTGGCCGCACGCCGGGATCACCGGCCGGCAGGCCTCTCCGGTGGGCAGCAGCAGCGCGTCGCGATCGCGCGGGCATTGGCCATGGATCCGGAGATCATTCTGTTCGACGAAGTGACGAGCGCTCTTGACCCCGAACTGGTGAAGGGCGTGCTCGACCTAATGGCGACGCTCGGCCGCCAAGGCATGACAATGGCCGTCGTGACGCATGAGATGGGATTTGCCCGCCGCGTGGCCGACCAGGTGGTCTTCATGGATGAGGGCCATATCGTCGAAGCCGGCTCGCCGCGGCAGATTTTCGACGATCCGCAAAGCGTGCGGCTGAAGCGCTTCCTTGCAGAAGTTCTCTGAGGCGCCAGCCCGTAACGCGTGTAATTCGGTTCGATCAAGCAAGAGCAGAAACAGGGTACCCGATTATGAATGCTTCCAGCAAATCTTCGAAGGTCGTTGTCATCGGCGGCGGGATTTTCGGCGTCTCGACCGCGCTCCATTTGGCTCGGCTCGGGGTTGATACGCTGCTTGTCAATGACGGTCCGCTTGCCAACGGTGCCTCCGGCCGATCGCTCGCCTGGCTGAACTCGGCGCGAAAACGCTCCGATGCCTATCACCGGCTGCGTCTGGCGGGCATTGACCGCTATCGCACGCTCGCTACCCGATACCCCGATGCGTCATGGTTGCGCTTCGACGGCGGCCTGACCTGGGACGCGGACGACGCGAGCAACGAGATCGCCGAAGTCTTCGAATATGAACGTGGCCTCGGCTATCACGCACAATGGCTCACCTCGGAGAAGATCGCTGCGGTGACGCCCGGCGTCGACCCAAACGCCGTGACGCCGCAAGGCGCAATCTTCAATCCCGGGGAGGGGTGGGTCGATCTTCCATCTCTCATTGGCAGGCTTGCGGAGGAATTCCAAGCGCTGGGCGGCGAGATCAGCACGGATGCCGGACGCGCGGCGGTCGATGTCAGCAACGGGCGTGCCCGCGGCGTAGTCACGGCGGACGGCACGCACCACGACGCCGACGCCGTGCTGCTTGCTGCGGGCAGCAAGGTTCCCGCAATCATTGCGGAGGCCGGCCAAAAGATCGAGGATGCAACGCCCGTCGCCCTTCTCGTCAGGACAAAGCCGATCCGCCATCCGCTGAAGGCCGTGCTCAACACGCCGCGCGTCGCCATCCGACCGATGCCCAATGGCGGCTTCGCACTCGATTCCGCCTGGTCGGAGGAAGAGGTGAGTGCCAACCCCGATGGCAGCTACAATGTCAGGCAATCGACGCTGCAGGGGCTCCTGCGAGAGGCATCGAGAGTCCTCGAAGGCAATCCGGTGCTTGAAATCGAAGATTATGGGGTCGGCCCGAAACCGATTCCGGCTGATGGCGAGCCGGTTTTCGGCGAGCTGTCCTCGATCCCGGGTTATTTCGTCGCCTTCAGCCATAGCGGCGCCACCCTTGGGCTGATTGCCGGCGAGCTGTTGGCGGACGAGATCGCTACGGGCCGCCGCCACCCGCTGCTTGCGGACTTCCGCCCTGAGCGCTTCAGCGCATCGTTCCGGTGACATCTGCGATGTGGGTGGCTGCCAGCCTGATCGGCGCACGGATCATTTAGAGCTATCGTGCGTTCTGCCGCAAGGAACCAACGGGAGACGCATCATGATCAAGGATCAGGCCGCCGCCTTCGGCGCCGAAAATAACCGCGGCGAGGCCGCCGCTTCAGTGCCGAACGGAGAAGAGCCGACCATCAATCCAGACCTCATTCGCCGTGAGGGCTTCGCGAACGAGTCAGAATACCGAGCCTACTTTGCCACATTGGCCAGAGATGTGTCCGCCTCGACCGAGGATCACGTCGGCGAACCGGTGCGGATCTCCGGGCAGCGCATCCTGGAAAGCCGGCTACAGGAATTGAGGTGGGAGCTCGAAATCCTTCGGGCTCGCCTTCATGGGATCAGACGCCAGGCCGCGACCGTTGTAACCGAAAACGTCCGGTGGGCTGATTCCAGCGCCCATGCCCAGCTCGGCGATCAACCGTGGCTGAAGCTCGCCGGCGCGATGGCGGGTGCCTTCGTCGTCACAAGGGGGCTGAGACGGTTGCCTTGGGGAACCGTGGTGACAACGGCATTGCCTTTGGCTGTCGCTGCGATGAATCGAAAGCGACGGTGATGGCAGCGGGCACGGGTGGGGTCTGGGGGAGATCGCGTGTCGGTTTCTTCCCCATGGAAGCGACGCCATCATCTCGCCGAAGTGTTCGTGACATCCTAGCGCTTTAACGGAGGCGAACATGGCTGGACATGACGCTCGCTACGTCGAGATTACGACGCGTCTTCGCTCGGTACGGTCGTTCTGTGAATTCCTCTCGCAGGGCGGAACTGTCACCGTCGCCGTATCGGAGGGCGAACCGTACAAGGATGTTACTGCCGCGCTGTTGGAGCGGAACCGCCGGGAGGCGGAAGCACTCGCCCGCACGCGCAGACATCTTTACCCGGAGCTCGCCGACGAAGAAGTAGCGCCGCCGCTCTATAGCCGTCACTGACGCACCCGCATACGTTTGAGCATCGCTCTAAGCAGCGGCAACCCGGCGTGCGTGCGTTTCATCCAGCTGGAACTGGTCGATCAGCTGCAGGAGCGTTCTGGTCTCATCGGCAAGTTCCTTCGTCGCTGCGCTGGTTTCCTCGACCATGGCGGCATTCTGCTGTGTCATCTGATCCATCCTGTTGACGGAAGAATTGACCTCGTGCAGCGCGTTGTACTGCTCCCGGCTCGAACGGGCGATGACATCCATCTTCTCGGATGCGGTGACCACTTTTGCGGAAATGCTTTCGAGGACTTCACTCGTTTCGCGAACAACCCGCGCCCCGTTGGTAATCTCCGCTCGCGAGCGTCCGATGAGTTGCTTGATCCTTTGGCCGGCCTCTGCGGAGCGCTGCGCGAGATCGCGGACTTCCTGGGCCACGACCGCAAAACCTTTGCCGGCCTCGCCGGCGCGGGCCGCTTCGATGCCGGCATTGAGCGCGAGCAGGTTCGTCTGGAAGGCGATGTCATCGATAACGCCGATGATCTGCACGATCTCGTCGGAAGCCGCTTCGATCTTGCTCATCGCATCGATGGCGCTGGCCACCACCTCGGATGAAGAATCGGCCGTCTTCTTGGTATCGGTGATGATCTCACGGGCATCGTCGGCGCAGGCCGCCGACGAACGAACCGTGGTGGTGATCTCCTCAATGGCGGCGGCGATCTCTTCGAGCGCGACGGCCTGCTGTTCCGTGCGCTTCGCGAAGTTGCCGGCGGACAGATCCATCTGACCGGCATTGCCCTCGATCATCCGCGTGTTGGTGCGAATCTGGTCGATCGTTTCCTGCAGACGAAGCAGCGACGAATTGAAATCGTTGCGAAGCTGCTCCAACCGACCGAAGAAAGGCGTTGCGATCGTCTGGGAGATGTCGCCACGCGCCAGGCGCCCGAGCCCCTCGGCCAGTGCCGTCACCGCAAAATCGATCTGCTGCTCGACCGCGCGTTTCTCCTGGTCATTGCGGTGCCTTTCTTCCTCGGCCCGCGTCCGTTCGATCGCGCTGCGCTCCTCGATCTCGACTTTGGCGATCGCATTGTTCTTGAAGACACCAAGCGCACGGGCCATGTCGCCGATTTCATCGGCGCGGCTTTCGCCGACGATCGACGTTTCCAGCCTGCCGTCCGCCAACCGCCGCATTGCCGAGGTGATCTGATTAATCGGCCCTTTCAGCGCCATAGTCAGGCCGATGCCGGCGAGAATCGCGATCACCACGCCGAGGAGCGTTGTTGCGAGCGACATGGAGTTGGCGTCGTCGCGTTCGTCGGCCGCGTTCCGCCGCTGCATTTCGGCGAAAGCCGTCAGCTGGGACCACATCCGATCCACGTCGGCGGCGGCGGCACGGAATTCGTCCTGGCGCTGCGCGCTGATGCGGACGAGGTCGGCAGCGGATTTCTGCATCTTGTCCAGCGCCGGCAGAAGCTTCGGTTTGAGATTGTCGAATTGTGCAACACCGCCGGCATTGGAAATCAGCATGTCCAGACCTTTTCTGACGGCGGTGATCTCCTACGAAAGCCGCTGGAGATTGGCGTCCGTCGGGGCCAGAGTCAGCTTTGCCAGGACGATCTGGATCACGTAAGCCGAGGTCGTCAGCTTCTGACCGTCTCTCTGACTGGTCTTGGCGCGCTCGACCGTTTTGGCTGTCTCGACCGCCTTGTCGGTCACGGCCTTGATCCGCCGCGTGGCGACCACCTGCAATTCGGGCAGCCTGGCGACGATCTGACTGGTGTTATCCCTGAGACCGGCTGCACGTTCCTCGGTCTGGCCGGAGGTTTCGACGAGCGGCTTCAGGGAAGCGACGGCGTCGTCGATCGCCTTTTTGGAATCCCGCGCTTCGCCGCCAAGGGCCATCCCCACGATGCGCTGCTGCCGGGCGAGCTCCTCCATATCCGGGCCGGCAATCGTGCCTGCGGCCTGGGTCTTGTCATGCAGCGATTGGGCGAAGGACGCGAAGTCCGAAATGCGCTGCGCATCGGCGAGGATGTTGCGGGATTCATCTTCCTGCAGGTCGGCGGCACGTTGGAGAGCCTTGGTCCCTTCGACAATATCTGTCTGAGACGATATGACGACGCTCTGGGCTTTCTGGAGATCGGTGAGCAGCGCTGCCCTGCTCTCCTGAAGCTGCCACAGCAAATCCATGCGGGCTGCAATTCCGTCAATGGAAGAGAGCACCTGCTCCAGTTCCTGCTGGCCACTGCGATCTGCGCTGAGCCGCTCGATGCCGGATTTCAGAAGGCTGCGCTGGTCGGCAAGTCTGGCGTTGACGGTCTCCCGGTTTTCCTGCGTGGCATTGGCGAGGAACTCGGCCATTGCCGCCGACAGATTGCGAAAGCCGCTCAAGGACTGCAGGACGGAGTTGGAAATATCCATCCGCCCCTGAAGCAGACTCGATGCATAAAAACCCGTCGCGCCCACGGCCATGATGCTCAAGACGAACGGAATGATGAACAGCATCACCTGCGTTTGGATGCGAACCCGCGATAACAGCCTTCCCAACATCAAACCCCTCCACTCCCTGCAGGAGAACAGCCGATCTCGAGTGAAGGTCCCGATCCGCTCGAATCGACTCTATCCGCCTCCGTCCGACCCCTATGGTATCGCGGAATGAATATTTCATAGGGCATAATTCGTGAAATATTCGTTTCAATGTCGCTAAAGGCGACGTTTGAATGTCGTTTTCTGCGTGAGACTCCGTGCCGCTCGGCGCTGGCGAGTGATCATGCGAAACTGATTTCCGCAAGGAGAGGGAGGTGGTCGGAGGCGACCCTCGTCAGTCGGGTTTGAAGCACTGTCGCCCGTTGAACGACAAGGTCTTCGGTGACGAAGATGTGGTCGAGGCGCATCAGCGGATAGCGGGAGGGGAAGGTCGCTCTCGGCGTTGCGCTGCCTGCGAGCTGGGCGTCGGCCAATGAACGCGCGGCAAGCCGGTAGGTCGCCGATGACGGAATGGCATTGAAATCGCCGCAGAGGATGCTCGGGACAGGTTCGTCCGACGGGCCGCGCAGCCAGCCGGAATTCAAGAGCGTCGTCATCTGCTGAATGCGCTCGCGCCCTCGAAGGCCGAGATGAGTATTGACCACGAGCAACTTCCTGTCGCCGACCAATATTTCGACTGATAACGCGCCCCTTGCTTCGCCGATGGACGGCAGCGGACCGGCCTTGATCGCGCCGGTTGGCAACGCGGTGATGATCGCATCGCCATATTGCTCCTCGGCAATCGACAGCGCTGGGTGAAAATGAGCCTGCATCTTTAGAAGGGAGGCGATTGCGTGGGCCTGGTCGACGCCGGCGGTCCTGCGCCGGAGGACGTCGACCTCCTGCAGAGCAACAATATCGGCTTCAGCCTCGGCGATGACCGAAGCGATCCGCCCGGGGTCGAGCTTCCGGTCGTTGCCGATGCAGCTGTGAACGTTATAGGTCAGGAGTTTGATCGATTTATTCGGCATAGGTCCGCTGAAGCTGATCTCCACTCGAGAGACGGGACTCGTTTTCCCCGAGGGGAACACAGAACTCTTTCGATCGTTCCAGATGATCGAGCCGTGGGGGCTCGCACTTCGGAAACGGACAATCGATGAATCTGAAACGCATAATCTGGAATGGATTTCTCGTTGCCGCCCTTTGCGTCGCGGGCCTTCTTCTCTACCGGATATTCCGCCAGTACAGCCTGGAGCAGATCGTCCAATCGGTCCGCAGCATACCCTTTGCAACCTTCTGCACCGCACTTCTCTTCGCGATGTCATCGTATCTATGCCTGAGCTGTTTCGACTTGCTGGCGATCCGTTCGCTCGGCAAATCCTTGCCCTACCGGAATATCCTGCTCGCCTCCTTCATCAGCCTTTCGCTCGGCCACAATATCGGATTTGCGGGATTGAGCAGTGGCGCCTTCCGCTATCGTTACTATTCCCGTTGGGGGCTGACGATCGAGGACGTGGCGAAGATCATCCTGTTCTGCGGTGTCACAGTCGGGCTCGGCCTCACGACACTCGCCGGCCTCGCCTTGCTCGTCAATCCGGATGATCCCGCCCGTCTGCTACGCCTCGATAGGGCGGGCGCCCGCCTCTTCGGATTGTCGGCACTGATCGTGCCGGTCATCTATGCGAGCCTGGCGTTTTTCGTTCGCCGCAAGCTGCGGCTGTGGCGCTGGTCGTTGCAGCTGCCGCGCTTTCCGATCGCGGTTGCCCAGATCGGGGTCGGGACGATCAATTTCATGCTGGTGTCCGCCTGCCTGCACCAGATGCTCGCGGTCTTCGGCGATGTTACCTTCTTTCGCTCCGTGACGGCTTACGTGCTCGCCAATTCGGCAATCCTCGCGACCCATGTTCCGGGTGGGCTCGGCGTGCTGGAGGCAACCGTTTCCTATGCCGTGCCGCAGGAAGCATCGATCGGCGCGCTGATCGCCTTCCGCTGCGCTTATTTCTTTATTCCGCTGGCACTTGGCACGGTGCTTCTGCTCATCAGCGAAGTTGTCTTCCGGCGGTCACGCCGGGCGGACGAAGAGGCGGATGAGCGCGCCGAGGCCCAGTCGGTGTAAGGGCAGGAAAGGCCGGCTGGGGTCGACGATCGCCGTACCTGTGATCGGCGAGACTTTGCCTGACAGTTCGACGGCAAATTCCCTAAGGCCGCGATCCCCCTGGTTCAGCGCGTCGATCGCCTCGATCATCGAACCGCGTTGCGCATAGGCAGCCGCGAAAGCCTCGGGAGCCGCTCCGAGATACTCCGCAAGAAGCCGACTGTACAACTCCCCGATCGCGCGGCGATGCTCGACGGTTTCAGCTTCGAACAGCAGATCGCATTCTGAATCAAGCCCTTCGGAGCGATTGTTGAGATTGGAAGAGCCGATGCGCACCAGCTCGTGGTCGGCGATCATCAGTTTCGAATGGATGAGCACCTCGACCTCGTTGTGCGGCCCAGGTTCTTTTGGTCCTGGCACGACGGGATAGTAGACGCGCAAGCGGTTGGCGCGATCGGCGCGTTTGAGGCGGCGGATGACACGGTCGCGATTGCTGCCCATGACGAGCTTTTCGATCAGCCCGTGAGAGCTGCGCGTGCAGATTACGACCACCTCGGGCCCGTCCTCCTCCTGCAATCGTTCGGCAATGGCGTCGGCCACCCGGAAGGAGGCGAAATATTGCGCCTCGATATAGAGCTGGCGCCGGGCTTGGGCGATGATCTCCAAGGTCGAGGCGATGCCGTCGCTGATGCCGGTGCGCCAGGTGGTTGCCGGCTCCGTGAGGGCGAAAGCGACGGGGATGTCTTGCAGCGAAATCGAGAGGTCGTCCGGCCAGGCGAAGGGCATGCTGCGGGCAAGCGGCAGATGTTTTTCGCCGGTGGCGTTTTCCCAGCGCCGCCTGGCGATATTGCCAATCAGTCGGGCGGCATCGCCCGTAACCATCGCCTGCACGTCGTGCAGCGGATCGTAGGGGGCACCGTCAGGGTCGCGCCTCAGCCTGTCCTTGGCGTGATGGCGCCTGGTATCCCATCGCCGCGACGTCATGTCTATGCCGCCGATGAAGGCAACCGCGTCATCGATGCAGACAAGTTTTTGATGATGACAGCCGCGCAATGCGCCCTGAAGATCGAAACGCAGATCGATCCTGGCATTCCTGGGGAAATTCTTCTTCCGAAGCAGATCTATCGATTTGTCCGAATAGATCGGCCCGAGCGCCCAAATAAGAATGCGTATTTCGAGTTCGGGATTTTTCGCCGCCAGCGCATGCAGCAGGTCCGCCAAGGTTTCGTCCGATTTCTCGGGCTCCAATCGAATATTAGGATGGAAGTCCCATCCGATGATCCACACATTGCGGCGGGCCTGCCGCAACGCCCTTGAGACTTCGGCAAAATATTTGTTGCCGTTGATCAGAAAGGCGGCTTTTTCCGCGCGTCCCTGGAGCCGCAATGCCGCACTCCCCTCTTTTTCGCCTCCCCGATGTTGCGCTTTTGTTCGGGTCAGGTAGGGTTGATTGGACATGGTTTCCAATGCGGTCATGTTTGCCTCGGCCGTTTTGACTGAAAGCAAACGCCTGGAAATTCACCGGGTTCCCGATCCCGGCCGTTGCCGCATAGCGGGTCGAACAGAGAGGATATAGGAAACGAGATGTCACGACGAGCAGGCAGTGCCGACCTTCCCCTTCACGGGGGACGCGTGCCGCATTGGCTCGGCGACCGGATGACGCGGCTGGGAACGCTGATCACAGAAGCGATCGTTCATCATTACGGCCGCGATGAATTTCTGCGCAGGCTCGCCCACCCTTTCTGGTTCCAGTCCTTCGGCGCGGTCATGGGCATGGATTGGCATTCCTCCGGCATTACAACAAGCGTTCTTGGTGCGTTGAAACGCGGGCTGAAGCCGCGCGCCGGCGAGCTCGGCCTGCATGTCTGCGGCGGCCGAGGCACGCATTCGCGCAAGACACCCCAGGAGCTCGTCTCGATCGGCGAGCGCGTCGGTCTCGATGGGCATGGGCTGGCGACGACGAGCCGGCTCATCGCCAAGGTCGACAGCGCCGCGCTGCAGGACGGCTTTGATCTATATTTGCACGGCTTCGTCGTCGCCGATGACGGACACTGGGTAGTGGTCCAGCAAGGTATGAATGGCGACCGACGGCAGGCCCGGCGTTATCACTGGCTCTCCGAAGGGCTCGAAAGTTTCGTCGACTCGCCGCATGCGGCAATTGAAGGCAGAAGTCAGGGCGAAATCGTCAATCTCGCCGATAAACGCGCCGAGCGCTCACGGCGTGGTCAGCTCGACCTCTTGGCAACGCTCGGCCCAGACAGGATCGTGCGTGAGGCCGCCGCACTGCTGCGCACCGAAGAACCTGCGCCCGAACCCGCCGCACAGCCGATGCTGCCGCATCTCATCATGCCCGCCCATCACGAGGTGCGCGAGAGTGACGTCAACATGCGGCGCCTGCACGGAAATCTGGCTGCCGCGGCCGATCGTGGACCGGCCGATTTCCAGGAGCTGCTGCTCGTCCCCGGCGTCGGCGCCCGCACGGTGAAGGCGCTGGCGATGGTGGCGGAAGTGGTACACGGCGCGCCCTGCCGTTTTTCCGACCCGGCGCGCTTCTCCATCGCCCACGGCGGCAAGGACCGCCATCCCTTCCCGGTGCCGCTGAAGGTCTATGACGAAACGATCGGCGTGATGAAATCGGCGGTGCTGAAGGGCAGGCTCGGGCGCGAGGAGGAACTGCAGGCGCTGAAGCGCCTGGACGATCAGTCCCGGCAGATGGAACGCTATGTCACGGGTCCCGATCTCAAGGAGATTATCGCCGGCGAATTCCGCCAATCCGCCGATTTCGGCGGCCGCAGCGTCTTCGGCTGGGAGTCGCCGCCGGCGGAGGACTGAACCTCAATGGCCGTCAGGCGGCACGGCTTCGGCCGGAACCGTCTCTTTCAGGTTCTTCCGGTGGAAGATGAAGAGCCCGGCAAAGACGATGATCGCTGCGCCGACGATGATCTGCGTGTCGGGAATATCGTTAAAGAAGATATAGCCCAGCACGATCGCCCAGAGCAGCAGCGTATATTGCAGCGGCGCAAGCAGCGATGCCGGTGCGAGCTTCAGCGAGCGCGTAATCAGCAGATGTGCGCACGTGGCGACGATCCCGAGCAGCAGCATGCCTGACCAGTCGATGGGTGTTGCCGGCTGCCAGTGGCCGATGCTGAGGACGATGCCGGTGGCAAGCGCCGCAACCGTCTGCCATGTCACGAGCGTGGTGTCGCTGGTCGAGCGGAGATAGCGGCTCATCACCAACGATAGGGCAAAGGAAAGGCTGCCTGCAAGGCCGAATAGCGAGGGAAGCGACAGCATTGCCGTCGACGGACGCAGCGCGATGACGACGCCGGCGAAGCCGACCAGAACGGCGAGCCAACGACGCCAGCCGATCTTTTCCCCGAGAAAGAAATGCGAGAGCGCGGCTATGTAGATCGGCCCGGCCATGTAGAAGGTCATGACGTCGGCGAGCGGCAGATAGGCGACGGCCGCGTAGAACAGGGCGACATCGCCAGTCGCCATGACGACCCGCATGAATTGCAAGCCCTTCTGCTCGACGCGGAAGAGCGCCAGCGGTCCCTGCCGCAGGATCATCGGCCCGAGCAGGATGAAAGCGCCGACCGAACGGATCACCAATACCTGGCCGACCGCAAAGCTCGTCACCAGCCACTTGCCCATCGCATCGTTCAACGCAAACAGCAGATCGCCGAGCAGCATCAGCACGACGCCCGTCATGATCAGGTTTCCGGCATTGGCGACGGCCGCCTTCGTCTTCATTCCTCGAATCCTCGCAAAAACGGCCGCGCATGCGCGGCCGAGTGCGGCTTCGGCTTTAACGCGGCCGATGTCAAGTGTTCACTTGTGTACAGACGGGCGAGAGCGTCCGGCTCCCCATTATCGAGGAGTTGGAAACCAACGAGGCGGAGGAATGCATCCCCGCTCCGAAGCAGAATTTGAGAAATCCACCTCATCGCAAGGTGAAGCGCAAGATTTGATGGCCTGTTCCTTCCGGCATCCGGCTGATTTTTGAACCGATGCGGAGGCTCGGAGAAGGGCCTTCAGTATTTCCAGCTTGTATAGTCGTCAGCAACGCATCCGAAAGGAGCGCGATCCTGGCCGAACCGCTTCCGCAATTGAATGCATCCCCATTTGTTCAATGGCGTCGGCATGAGATTGTTGATGTCCATCCCCGGCGACTGAAACGGTGTGCTGGCACTGGTCACATACCACAGCCAGAAACCAACCAAACCGCCCAGGATCAAGAGCATGGTGCCAAAAAACAGCCGGAGCCGCCCTCCGATCGACATCGTTTTCTTGGGTTGCTCACTCAAGACAGGCACGGCCTGGTCGGCGTCGGATCGCGCGAACGGGGAAAGGGCAAGGTTTCGCTCGGTCTCCGTCAGCTCGACACGCTGCAGCCGATTATCCAGAAGCACCGGCAGGGCTGTCTTGCCATGCCGGACGGCCAGCCCAACGGCTTTGCCATTTGCTTCACCCACGATCAAAGGCTCCTCGCCCTTTTTCATGCGCGTGTAAACCGATCGGTCGGTCTTATCACTGGCGATTTTGTCGTTATAGGTAACAGATAGGATATTGCGCTTGCGATCGAAGGCTGTGATTTCGACCGGTATGGCGTTCAACAAGGCTGGCTGGCGCAGATGCCGTTTGACACGCCATATCCGCACAACCTGGAACAATGTCCCAAGGCTCATGCCGCCGAGCAACAGGGCAAATGTGCTGAGGGTGATGATCCGGTTCCAGAGCTTGTCCAGACCGAGGCTGATCGTTGCCAATTCCGGATGGTCGGCCGAAATCACGACACCGGTTTCATAATCGCCGGTATGAAAATCGACAAACATCACGTCGGCTTCCGTGTCGTAGTTCCGCCCGTCGTAACTGTAGACGAGGCGCACGCTGCAGTCGGTAAAGAAGAGCTTGCGTGTCGTGCATCGCCCATTTTGGACATCACCGTCCTCAAGAGCCAGAGGATTTTGGCTGATCTGAAAATCCCTGATGACGCCGGGTCCTTCCCAGATGAGCATCAACACCGTCAGGGCCAGCATGAACGGGGCGGCCCAAAAATAAGCTCGCGGTGTAGAGATCACATCGGGTGCAAGCGATAACGGGCGGCTGGGAAGAACCAGAGTGGGCACGAGGATGACGCCTTTCGAATATACGGGCGGACAATGGCCGGGTAGGATTTTGATCGAATCGGGATAACGGCTTCAAGGCAATGATCGTATTGATACATTGTCCGCCAGCCAAATGTCACTCTGGTTGTGTCGCGAGGTTGGCGTGCTCACAGGAAAGAGCGCACCAAGGCTGAACCGCCGGCGGTCATCATCGAAGCGGTCGTTGCCGGGACTGCCGGCAGTGTTTGACAGAAGGGGCTAACCCCTGCCGTACATCCTGCTCGCCCGCAGCAGGCGCTGCGAATAGGGATGTTCGACCGCGCCTCTTCGCAAGGCCTCGATATCGACCTGTTCGACGATCTCACCCGCTTCCATGATGGCGACCCGGCTGCACATGTGGGAGACGACGGCGAGGTCGTGGCTGACGAGGAGATAGGTGAGGCCGCGCTCCTTGCGCAGGTCCTGCAGCAGATTGAGGATTTCGGCCTGGACCGAGACGTCGAGCGCCGACGTCGGTTCATCGAGAAGCAGGACGTCGGGGTTCAGCATCAGGGCGCGGGCGATCGCCACGCGCTGGCGCTGCCCGCCGGAGAGTTGATGCGGAAACCGGTAGCTTAGCGCCGGGTCGAGGCCGACGGATCTGAGCACGGCGTTCACATCGACGGAATTCCTGTCCAGACCCTGGTTGCGCAAGGGCTCCTGCAGCTGCGACCGGATGGTCTTGCGCGGATGGAGCGATCCGTATGGATCCTGGAACACCATCTGCACCCGGCGGAAGAACGGCCGGCTGCGCTGCCGGTCGAGCGTTTCGCCATTGAGCGCGATCTGCCCGTCATAATCGGCGTTGAGGCCGGAAAGCGCCCGCAGAACCGTGGATTTGCCGCAGCCGGATTCGCCGACGAGACCGAAGGCCGTGCCGCTCTCGACGGCGAGATTGGCGTCTCTGACGACAGGCCTTTGCCCCTGCCCGAAGCGGATGGTGAGATTGTCGATCCGGATCATCGCGGCGGCTCCACTGCAAAATCGTCAAGCCAGGCGGGATCACGCTTCAGGATCGGCAGCCGCGCCGGTGGATCCTCGATCTTCGGCAGCGATGCCAGCAGCCCTTGCGTATAAGGATGCTTCGCCTTGTCGAGATCACGCGCCTCGAGCACTTCCACGACGCGGCCGGCATACATGATGAGGACGCGGTCACAGAAATTGCGGATGAGATTGAGGTCGTGGCTGATGAAGATCAGGCCGAGATTGCGGCGCAAGACGAGCTCGTCGAGCAGGGCCAGGATCTCGAGCCGCACCGTCACGTCGAGCGCCGACGTCGGCTCGTCGGCGATCAGCACTTCTGGTTCCGCGATCAGCATCATGGCGATCATCACGCGCTGGCCCATCCCGCCCGAAATTTCGTGCGGATAGAGACGGGCGACGCGCTCGGGATCGCGGATCTGGACGGCTTCGAGCATTTCGAGCGCCTGGCCGTAAGCCTTCCTAGCACTCTCCTTGGGATGGTGGAGGCTGTAGGTCTCGGCGATCTGTTCGCCGACCCGCATGACCGGATTGAGCGAATATTTCGGATCCTGTAGGATGAGCCCGATGCGCCGTCCCCGGATCGTCATCATCGTTTTCTCGTCCGCCTTCAGCAGATCCAGTTCACCAAAGCGCATCCGCTCGGCGCTGACCTCAGCCGTCGGCGGCAGGAGTTTCATGATGGCGCGGCCGACGGTGGACTTGCCCGATCCGGATTCGCCGACGATGCCGAGTTTTTCCTGTCCGAGCGTAAAACTCACGCCGCGCACGGCGCGCATATGGCCGCCGGTATAGGCGATTTCGAGGTTGCGGATATCGATCAGCTCGGTCATTCCGCCCCCCTCGGATCGAGGACGTCGCGAAGCGCATCGCCGACGAGGTTGAAAGCGAGGCTGACGAGCGCAATGGCGATGCCGGGCGCAGCGATCACCCACGGGCTGTCGAGCATGAATTCGCGCCCGCTTGCGGCCATCGAGCCCCATTCCGGCCATGGCGGCTGTGCGCCGAGGCCGAGAAAGCCGAGGCCGGCGGCGGTGATGATGATGCCGGCCATGTTGAGCGTGACGCGGACGATCACCGAGGGAATGCACATCGGCAGGATGTGGCGGGTGATGATTGCGAGCGAGGTCGCGCCCTGCAAGCGTACGGCGGCGATATAATCCGCCTTGCGCAGGCTGAGCGTCTCGGCGCGCGCCAGCCGCGCGATCGGCGGCCAGGCGGTCAGCGAAATGGCGATGATTGCGTTGGTAATGCCCGGACCGAGCGCTGCGGCAAAACCGAGCGCCAGCACGAGGCCTGGGAATGAGAGGAAGATATCGGTGATGCGCATCAGGATTTCATCAACGATTCCGCCGAAATAGCCCGAGAATGTGCCGATCAGCAGGCCGAGGGGGGCGACGATGATCGTGACGAGCATGATGATGTAGAGCGTCGTGCGCGCGCCGTAGATCACCCGAGAAAAGACGTCGCGGCCGAAATTATCGGTGCCGAGCCAGTGCTCGGCCGACGGCGGCGCAAGCCGACCGGCCATATCCTGGATGATCGGATCGTAGCCCGTCAGCAGGGGGGCTGAGGTCGCCACCACGATCAGGAGCACGATGACAATGAGGCCCGCCAGTCCCAGCGGATGCAGGCTGAACTTCTGCCAGCCCTGATGGAGCTGCTGCGCCGACGAGTGGAACCAGCCCTGTGGCTCCGGCGCCAGCAGCCATCCGCGAAAGCCGCCGGCGTTGCTGCTGTCTGCGTCTTCGGTGGAGATCGTCATTGCGTCACCGTGTTCTCGGATCAAGGATGCGATAGAGCACGTCGGACAGGATGTTGATCGTCAGGAACACGGCGCCGATCGTCAGCACCGAGCCCATCACGACGTTCATGTCGTTCATCTGCAGTCCGCGGGTGAGGTATTGGCCAAGCCCCGGCCAGCCGAAAACCGTCTCGATCAGCACCGCGCCTTCGAGCAGGCCGCCGAAGGTCAGCGCCAGGATCGTCAGGAGCTGCACGCGGATATTCCGAAAAGCATGGCGCCAGACTACCTTGCGGGTGCCGAGTCCCTTCGCCCGCGCAGTGATGATGTATTCCTGGCTCAGCTGTTCCAGCATGAAGCTTCGCGACATGCGGCTGATATAGGCGACGGAGTAATAGCCGAGGATCGCCGCCGGCAGGATGATGTGGCCGAGCGCGTTGTAAAATACGTCCCATTGGCCCTGTGTCGCAGCATCGATCAGCAGGAAGCCGGTCATCGGTGTGACGAGGCCTTCGTAGAAGACGTCGACCCGGCCCGATGCGCCGACCAGCTTCAGCTTCGCATAGAAGACGAAGAGCGCCATCAGACCGGTCCAGAAGATCGGAATGGAATGGCCGGCAAGGGCAACGATGCGGGCGATGTGGTCGATCACGGTCCCCCGCCTAACGGCGGCGGTGATGCCGAGCGGGATGCCGATAATTGCGCCGATGATCATGGCGATGATGGCAAGCTCGATGGTCGCGGGAAAGATCGCCATTAGATCGGTCAGGATCGGCTGTCCCGTCGTCGCCGACATGCCGAGGTCACCTGTGGCGATCTTGCCGACATAGGAGAGAAACTGCATCCATATCGGCTGGCCGAGCCCCAGCTCGTTATAGACCCGATCGTAAACCTCCTTGCTGACCTCCGCCCCGGTGATTGATAGCACCGGGTCGGCGGGCAGCAGGCGGCCCATCGAGAAGGTGAGGAAGAGCAGGCCGAGCAGCGTCGTGACGACAGCCACCACCCGCCCCGCCAGACGCCGTAGCAGGCTGATCAGAGGGTGCGGGGCCGCATCGGCGAACCCGCCCTCCGCCGAGCGGCGGCTCGCCTCCCGCTTCGATGTCAGATCGGCGCTCGCCACGCGCTCTACTCCTTGGTCACATCATGCCAGCGCGTCGACCAGGTCGTGTGCCCGTGATAGCCCTTCACGTTGGCGCGCATGACATAGGGGTCGGTTCGCTGGAAGAAGATGACGAGCGGGGAAGCCATGCCGGCATAGATGCCGTCCATCTTCTTGAAGATATCGGTGCGTTTGCCCGTGTCGCGCTCCTTCATCGATTGATCGATGAGCGTGTTGAGCTCGTCCACTTTCATGCCGGTACGCCAGAGATAATAGCTGCCCAGGCGTGCCTCGTCGCTATTGTCGGGATTGAAGGCGTATTGCGTGGCGACGGCGAAGGGATCGGGCAGGCGGGCGCCGGAATTGCCGAGCAGCACTTCGAATTTGCGCTCGCGGAAGGCGGGCGTGAATTCGCCGGGTACGAGATCGAGATCGAAGCCGGCGGCTCGTGCGCTCGCCTGCAGCGCTTCCGCGAAGGGTAAGGTTGGTGCCCCCGACGGATTGAGCACTTTCTTCAGGCCATTGGGATATCCGGCCTCCGCCAGCAGCTGCTTGGCCTTGGCGGGATCGTAGTCATAGCGGACCGCAGCCTCTTCGGGAGCGCCGATCATCCCGCGCGGGATCATCGACTGCCAGGGAAAGCCGGTGTAGCGCATGATGTTGCCGGAGATCGCCTTCCAGTCGAAGGCGTGCTGGAAGGCCTCGCGAACCTTCGGCTTCTGCAGGTCAGGGTCTTTCTGGTTCAGGGCTATGTAATAGAAGCCGAGACCCGGAACGTTGTCGATGACCATATCCTTGTTGCTGGAGAGTGCATCGAGATCGCCGCTCGCCACATACTGGCCGACATCGACGTCGCCGGCCTCCAGCTGAAGCCTGAGATTGCCGGATTCCGGAATGTGGCGCGCGACGACGCGGGCCATGGCGGGCTTGCCGCCCCAGTATTTCGGCTGCGCATTGAAGATCGCCACGTCGTTCGGCCGCCATTGCGCCAGAGTGAACGGGCCGCTGCCGGCGGAATTGGCCGAGAGCCAGGCGCCGCCGAAATCGCCGTTCGCCTCATGCGACAGCACCGTCTTTTTGTCGACGATGCCGATCGAGGAGCCTGCCAGCGAATAGAGCACCAGGTCGGTATTGACCGCCTGCGGCAGCTCGATCTCCAGCGTGTGTTCGTCCTTGGCGCGGACGAGCTTTTCGACGTTATCGGCCGTGAAGCCCCAGAGCGCGACGTCGGTGGAGCCGACCTGGCCCATCTTGATGACACGCTGGATCGACCAGGCCGCGTCCTCGGCGGTCACCTTGTTGCCGCTCTGGAAGACCGCGTCGTCGCGCAGGGTCAGCGTGATGATCTTGCCATCGGGCGATACGCTCCATTGCGTCGCCAGCATCGGCTTCAGCGTCTTCAAATCGTCCGGCGACAGTTGCACGAGGTTATCGTAGAGGTTCGAGATCAGCTCGGAGACCGTGCGGGCATTGTTCTGGGCCGGATCGAGCGTGCGGATGCCGGTCAGATTCGTGCCTATGACGAGCATATTGGGCGGCGATGCCGCCAAGCTCGGCTGCACCGCCATCAGGGCGCCTGTCATAGCGATCGTCGTCAGTAGCTGTTTCAGCATCTCAAGACCTCCCAATCCTGTTGCTTGCGGGAATGATGTTCGAACTTAGCCGGCTGCCTTCACGTCCTGCCGGTCCGTTTGGATATCGCCCTCGGCCTCCCAGCCTCGAAGCAGCCGATGTAGCTCGTCGCGATCCTGCGCGTCGAGCCGCGGCAATCCCGGCACGCGCACCGGGCCGACATCGAGGCCGGAATAGGTGACGGCCTCTTTCACGACGGTGACGTTCGCGCCGTTGCGGAACTTGGTGCGCATCCGCTCGAAGGGTTCGAGCTTGTTGACGATCGATCTCGCCGCGGCGAAATCGCCTTTTTCAAGCGCTTCGTGCACGGCAAGCGAAAGTTTCGGTGCGACGTTGACGAGGCCCGAGGTGAAGCCGCGCGCGCCGGCTGCGGTGAATGTCGGCGCCCAGCTCTCCGCCAGGCCGCACACAAACAGCGCGCCATTCGGATCGGCCGCGGGGATCGCCCGCGACAGCAGCATCAGATCAGTCGTGGCGAACTTGATGCCGGCAATATTGCCGTGGTTGGCGAGGCGGACGATCTCGGCGACGCTGAAGCCTTCCGCCCTGACATAGGCGACGAGCGGCAGGGGGGAAGCATCGGCGAGATTGCAGAAATAATCGATCTGGGCCGATGGTGCCGCGAAAGGATCGACGGGCTGATGCGACATGACCGCCGATGCGCCGATCGCGGACGCATCCCTGGCCATGCCGATCGCTTCGCGCAGCGACCGACCGATCGCCGCCGTCACCGGCGCCCGGCCGTCGACTCCCGATACCGCCGCCTCGTGGACGATCCGGATCTCCTGCGGCGTCAGAGCATAGAATTCTCCGGTATTGCCGGCCGCGACGATGTTGTGAATGCCGGCCACGGCCACCCGCTCATAGACCTTCGCGGTAATCCGGGGCTCGACTTCACCCCCGGCGTCATAAGCCGTGACGGGAACGCCCGACACGCCCCTAAGCGCCTTGCGCATGATCGCGATGCTCATTTTTCTCCCCCGTTCGCTTTTCTTCCAGTTGATCGTCAGCCGAAACGGAAGGGCGGCAGCCCCTCCGCATCGACATCGAAGGCGATGACCGTGCCAGCCTCGAAACGTCCGGTGCGGTCGCTCGACAGGCTCGTGACGTAGAGGGTGGTGAAATCCGGCCCTCCGAAACACGGCATTGTCGGTGCTGCGACCGGCAGAATGTAGATTTCGACGATTTCGCCGTCGGCCGATATTCTGTTCAGGCGGCCGGCGGAAACGCCGGCGCTCCAGTAGAATTCATCGCGATCGGTCGTCGCCCCGTCCGGCCGCCCTTGTTCCTCCGTGAAACTGAGAAGGCGGCGTCCTTCGCCGAGCTCACCCGTTGCGGGATCGAAATCGAAGGCTTGCAGAAAACACTGTCGGCTGTCGGAGTGATACATCCGCCGGCCGTCCGGCGACCAGGCAAGGCCGTTGGAGCTCGTCAGTCCCGTTGCCACCGTCCTCGTGCTGCCATCGGCGCCGACACGGAAGAGCGCCGCGTCATTCATCTGCGGCTTGGCCTCGCTGATCGAGCCGACCCAGAAATGCGCATCCGGGCCGACCTTGCCGTCGTTGAGGCGGCCATTGATGTCGCGCCCGACCGGATCGCAGAGAAATTCGATATCGCCTGAGACGGGATCAAAGAGATGGACGCCCGTCTGCAGACCAACGATGATCCTGTTGTCGCGGCAGAGCCCGAGGCTGCCGACTGCAGCCGGCATGTCGAAACGATCGACCTTGCCTTGCGGGGAAAGTCGCAGGATTGCCGGCGCCAGGATGTCGACAAGCCAGAGGGCGCCGGTTTCCTCGTCCCATACGGGCGATTCACCGACCGTCAGCGGTTGCTGCAGCACGGAACGGATCTTCGGTTCAATGATGCGCGGCGCCGTCACGAGACCGTCTCCAGATCTTTGACGAGGCCCTCGGCATCGCGCATGCGGATGTTGCCGTCGTGATTGAATTCGCAGAAACCGCCGCCCTGGAACGAGCGGGCGACCCGCCCCTCCGCTCCGTCCTCGATACGGGCGTGATCACGCGGCCGATCCTGCGGCTGGTAGCCAAGCCGCGTCGCCAGATCGTTGTCCCACCATTTCGTGTCGGTGTCGGAAACACCGTAAACAACCGTTGCGGCGATCTGCGGATGGGTGAGGCCGATCCGCACCAGTTGCGCCAGATCCCGGGCGCTGATCCAGATCGCGATCGTGCGCTCGCTGTTGGGGTAGGTGCCGGCATTGCCGATGCGGATGGAAAGGGAGCGGATGCCCGATGTGTCGTAATAAAGCCCCGCCACCAGCTCGCCCCAGCATTTGGAAAGTCCGTAGGGACTGTCCGGGCGCATGGGATCGAGCGGCGAAATGACCTCGCCGCGGGGATAAAAGCCGGTCGCATGGTTGCTTGAGGCGTAGACGACGCGCTCGACCTTGTTGATCCGGGCGGCCTCGTAGAGATTGTAAGTGCCGAGCACGTTCGCCTGCAATATCGCGTTGATATCAACGCCGCCCGCAAGACCGGCGAGATGAACGACACAGTCAATGCCGCCCAAAGCGGCCGTTGCCTCTTCGAGGTTTGACAGATCGGCGCCAACGAAGCCTTCATTCTCGGCCAGATCCGCAGGCTCATGAATATCGATCAGGCGGAGATGCTCAACATGCTGCCGGAGAAACGGGCGCAGCAGCGTCCCAACACGTCCGGCGGCACCCGTCATGGCAATCCGTCTCATCGTCCTTCCTCCCATTGTCGCTCAAACCCCTTGAAACATGCGGGCGCGCGCATTCAGTATGTGTGTCTTCATCGCATCATGCGCTTCGGCTTCCCGCCGCGCGAAGATCGCCTCCACGATGACCGCATGCTCGTCCTGAACGCTGCGGATCTGCTCCGGAGTCCGTTTCAAGCTCAGGCTTCGCGTTACGGAATGGCCGATGGCGAAATGCGGCTTGAACCATTCGCGCACGGTGATGTGAAACTGGTTGCCTGTCGCCGCCGCAATTGCGTCGTGAAGGGCCTGATCCTCCTCGGCGCCAAGCTCGCCGTTGCGCAGACATTGCTCAAGCGAGAGAAGTGCGGCCGTTATCCGCTCCTTGTCGGCCGGCTGCCAGTTTCGCGCGGCAAGCTCCGCAGCTTCGGCCTCAAGACCGGCGCGGAATTCGAAGAACCGCTGGACATCGGCAAGCGAGCCGACCGGGACCATTTTCAGCATCGACGAATCCGGCCGCTGGCGGACATAGGAACCAGAGCCCTTGCGGGAAACGACGAGGCCGTCGGCCCTCAGACGTTCGAGCGCTTCGCGCACAACGGGTCGCGATGCGCCGAAATCGGCGGCGAGCCTGGTTTCCGACGGCAGCCGTTCATTCACGGGAAAGTTGCCGTCCGCGATCATCCCTACGATCTTCTCGTAGATGATGTCGCTGAAGCGCGTTGCGCCCCGGTTTGAAACGGCATCGACTGCAAACGTCATTATCGCTCTTTTCTCCCCCGCCAAGTGGCGAATTCGCCCCGTCGGCTCTTCGTCCGGCGAGCAGAAGCCGGATATGCCTTCTCGACCATGCGCCGGGATGGCGCCGCGCCGTCACCGGCCGCGATGCGGCCTGTATACAGCTTCTGACAGGTCTGTCTTCTTTCCCTATCCAAGGCAGGATTGCCAATGGCTTGGCGTTGTGTCTGATACGACATGGCTATCGAATCTGTAATTATCTGTCAACTCTTGTAATCATTTGAGAACGTGTCTATGGTTTCGTTCCAGCGCCGAGGAGGGCGCAAAACGGCAGGTCGGGAGCCCGCCTGTGCCGGCATAAAAGGGGAGGAATCGATGCCCAATGAAATTCTGTCTCGCGGTGTCACCCGCCGCGCCGTTCTCGGCGGCATGGCTGGTGCTGCAGCACTGTCCATCGCCGGTCGTGCCTTCGCCGCCGGCGGGGAAGCGCCTGCGCTGGCGCAACTGGTCAAAGACGGCAAACTGCCGCCGCTGGCCGAGCGCCTGCCGAAGAAGCCGATGGTGGTAACGCCGTTCGAGAAGGTCGGCACCTATGGCGGCACGTTGCGCCGCGGCCTGCGCGGTTCATCTGACCATAACGGCATTCTGCGCATGGTTGGCAACCAGAGCCTCGTGCGCTGGAATCTGGAATTCACCGCCGTGCAGCCGAACCTCGCCGAACGCTGGGAAGTCAGCGACGACGCGACTCAATTCACCTTCCATCTGATCGAAGGCGTGCGCTGGTCAGACGGCCACCCGTTCACGGCCGACGACGTTGTTTTCGCGATCGAAGACTGCGTGAAGAACACCGAGCTTTACAGCGCGACGCCGGCGCAGCTAGCCGTTGCCGGCAAGCCGGTCACCGTCGAGAAGATCGACGATTATACGGTGAAATTCACCTTCGCGGCGGCCAACGCGCTTTATCTCGAGAACCTTGCCACGCCGCTCGGTCAGCATCCGACGCTCTTCCCGAAGCATTACTGCAGCCAGTTCCTGCCGAAGTACAATCCCAACATCGAGGCCGATGCCAAGAAGGCAGGCGTCACCAGCTGGACGGAGCTCTTCCGCAACCGCTGCGGCGACATCGAAATTCCGACGCGCTGGGGCAATGTCGACAAGCCGACACTCGATCCCTGGGTGGTCAAGGAGCCTTATGTCGGCGGCGCCACGCGCGTCGTCATGACCCGGAACCCCTATTTCTGGCAAGTCGATACGGCAGGCAACCAGCTTCCCTACATCGATGAGATCAATTTCGGCATTTCGCAGGACGTCGAATCGCTGATGCTGAACGTCATCTCCGGAAAGATCGACATTCAGGAACGTCACATCAGCGTGCTGGCCAACAAGCCGACGCTCTCCCAGAACATGCAGAAGGGCGATTATCGTCTGCTGACGCTCGTGCCTTCGGCCTCGCAGCAGTGCCAGATCTACTTCAACATCACCCACAAAGATCCTGCCATGCGCAAGATGTTTGCGGACAAGGCGTTCCGGCAGGCGCTCTCGATCGGCATCAATCGCCCGGAACTTATCGATATCGTCTATTTCGGGCAGAGCGAGCCATACCAGGCCGGGCCGCGCCCGACCCATCCCTGGTACCACGAGAAATATGCGCGTCAATTCACCGAATATGACGCCGATAAGGCAGGCGCGATGCTTGATCAGGCCGGTTATAAGAAGGGGCCCGACGGCTTTCGCGTTCGGCCCGACGGTCAGAAGGTGTTCTTCTCGGTCGACGTCATTCCGACGCTTTATCCCGATCTCGTCGATGCCCTGGAGCTGGTCAAGTCGCATTGGTCGCAGATCGGTATCGACATGAAGGTCAATACGATCGAGCGGGCGCTCTATTATACCCGCGGCGACGACAATGCCCATGATGCGCAGGTGTGGCCAGGGCCGGGTGGTCTCGATCCAATGCTCGACCCTCGCGATTTCTTCGCCTTCCATCCGCAGGGGTCGCGTTACGCCATTCCGTGGACGCTCTGGTATACGTCCAACGGCGCGCGCGGCGAAGAGCCACCGGAAAGCCAAAAGAAGCGCATGAAACTGTTCGACGAAGCGCGTTCGACGGCCGATCTCGACAAACGCGGCGCGATCATGAAGCAGATCTTCGACATCGCGGCGGAGGAATTCGAGACCGTCGGACTTTGCCTTGCGGTCGGCGGCTTCGGCATCATCCGCAATAATCTGCGCAATGTTCCCGAGAAGCAGCCGGATAGCTGGTCCTGGCCCAATCCGGGACCTGCGATGCCGCAGCAGTTCACCTTCACGAGCTGATTTTGATCGAGCGCCGTACCGACGGTACGGCGCTTTCTCCGGTTCGCCTTCCGATGCCCTGCCGGCGATGAGAGCCGGTTAGGCCCTGAGGGCGGTACTCAATGCAAGAGGCGCCCATGCTGGTCTTTATCGCCAAACGCTTGCTATGGATGATTCCATCGCTCTTTGCCGTCAGCTTCCTCGCTTTCGTGCTGATCCAGCTGCCGCCGGGCGACTATGTCACGACCTATATTGCGACGCTGGCGGCCTCCAATGAAATCGTCGATCAGAACACCGCGGCACAATTGCGCGAACGCTTCGGACTCGATGACCCCATGCTCATCCAATATTTCAAATGGATCTGGGGCATCCTCTCGCGCGGCGATTTCGGCATTTCCTTCGAATGGCAGCAGCCGGTGTCGGATCTGATCTGGGAGCGCATGGCGCTGACCCTCGTCCTGGCTCTCTCGACATTGATCGCCACCTGGGCAATCGCCCTGCCGATCGGTGTCTTTTCCGCCGTCCGCAAATACTCGATCGGCGACTATTTCTTCACCGCCTTCACCTTTTTCGGTCTGGCCGTTCCGTCCTTCCTGCTGGCGCTGGTGCTGATGTATATCGCGGCGGTCGAATTCGGCCAGGACGTCGGGGGATTGTTTTCGCCGCAATATGAGAATGCACCCTGGAGCTTTGCCAAGATGGGCGATCTCTTCTCGCATCTCTGGCTTCCCGTCATCATCCTTGCCGTCTCCTCGACGGCGAGCCTCATCCGCGTCATGCGCGCAAACATGCTCGACGAGCTGCCGAAGCCTTACGTGACGACGGCCCGGGCAAAGGGGCTCTCGGAATTCCGCCTGCTGATGAAATATCCGATGATGATCGCGCTCAATCCGTTCATCTCGACGATTGCCTGGCTGCTGCCCAATCTCATCTCCGGCTCGGTCGTCGTCGCCATCGTCCTCAACCTGCCGACGGCCGCACCCTTGCTGCTGCAGGCGCTGATGGCCCAGGACATGTATCTGGCCGGCGCCTTCGTTCTGCTGATCTGCGCGCTGACGCTGATAGGCTCTCTGATCAGCGACATCCTGCTTGCGCTGGTCGATCCCCGCATCCGGTTGGAATAGGAGCCTGATATGGCCGACATCGCCGTTACAAACATTCAGCCGGATCGGGCCGCCGTCGCATCGCAGTGGCAGCTGATCTGGTGGGCTTTTCGCCGCCACAAACTGGCCATGGTGGCGCTCGTCGTCACCGTGATGATGTACCTCGTTGCCCTGGTTCCTGGCTTCTTCGCCATCAACGATCCGAACCTGCAAAATGCGCGGGCGACCTTCCACCCGCCGCAGAAAGTGCATCTGATCGATACCGAGAACGGGTTTTCCTTCGGCCTGCATTATTATCCGATGAAGCTGACTCGCGATCCGGAAACGCTCGCCGCCATCTTCAAGGAAGACACGACGAAGCGCCTCGACGTCCAGCTCTTCGGGCGCGGCTATGAATATTCCGTGTTCGGCCTGTTCAACACCAACATCCATCTGATCGCCTCGCCCGACAAGACGACGCCGCTGCTTCTCTTCGGAGCCGACCGGCTTGGGCGCGATGTCTTCAGTCGGACGGTTCAGGGTTCGCAGGTCTCGCTGTCGATCGGCCTCGTCGGCGTCTTCCTGTCGTTGATGCTCGGCATCGTGATCGGCGGCATCTCCGGATATTACGGTGGCCGCATCGATTTCTTCATGCAGCGTGTAATCGACTTCGTGCTGTCGCTGCCGACGATCCCGATCTGGCTCGCCATGGCTGCGGCCCTGCCGCAGGATTGGCCGGCGACGCTGCAATATATGATGATCACGATCATCCTGTCGCTGACCGGCTGGGCTCAGCTCGCCCGCGTCGTTCGCGGCCGCTTCCTATCCCTGCGCACCGAGGAATTCGTCGCTGCAGCCAGGCTGGATGGCGTTCGTGAAGGCCGCATCATCTTTCGCCACATGCTGCCGAGCTTTGCCAGCCACATCATCGCGTCGATCACGCTCGCGGTGCCGGCGATGATTCTGGCCGAAACCTCTCTCTCCTTCCTGGGGCTCGGGCTGCAGCCGCCGACCATTTCCTGGGGCGTGCTTTTGCGCGAAGCCCAGAATATTCGCTCGATCGCTACGGCGCCTTGGCTCTTCCTGCCAGGCTGCGCTGTCGTGGTCGCCGTCATGGCGCTCAATCTCCTCGGCGACGGTCTGCGCGACGCGGCCGATCCCTACAACAAATGAGGCCGGCATGACCGACATCGTTCCCATTGCCGGCAGGCCGCTGCTCGAGGTGAAGAACCTCACCGTCGAATTCCCGCTGCGCACCGGCGTCTTTCGCGCCGTCAGCGACCTGTCCTTTACAATTGAGCCGGGCAAGACGCTCTGCGTGGTGGGTGAAAGCGGATCCGGGAAGTCGGTGACGGCGCGCTCGATCCTGCAGATTGTCGACGCGCCCGGCCGCATTGCCGGCGGTTCGATCACATTGAACCACCCGAAGGGCGGCTCCATCGATCTGACCAGCCTCAATCCGCGCGGGCGCCAGATCCGGGCGATCCGCGGCCGCGATATCGCGATGATTTTCCAGGAGCCGATGTCGTCGCTGTCGCCCATCCACACCGTCGGCAACCAGATTATCGAGGCGCTTCGCCTTCACACGAGAATGAGCAAGGCGGAAGCGCGTGCCGAAGCTATATCGCTGCTCAAACAGGTGGAAATTCCCGCGCCTGAAAAAGCGCTGGATCGATATGCATTCCAATATTCCGGCGGCATGCGCCAGCGCGCGATGATCGCCATGGCGCTCGCCTGCAAGCCGCAACTGCTGATCGCCGACGAGCCGACCACGGCCCTCGACGTGACGACGCAGGCCGAAATTCTCGACCTGATCGCCCGGCTGCAGAAGGCCAACGGCATGGCCGTTCTCTTCATCACGCATGATATGGGCGTCGTGGCTCAGATCGCCGACGATGTGCTGGTGATGCACAATGGCGTCGCCAAGGAATATGCGCCGGTCGAGCAGATCTTTCACGCTCCGAAAGACGACTATACCCGCATGTTGATTGGTTCGGTGCTGAAGTTGGAGCAGAAGGCCGAGATTCGCCTGGCGCGGGCGCCGCTCGATCGGACGGCGGCGCCAATCCTGGAATTGCGTAATCTTTCGATGGATTTCGGCGAGGTCAAAGCACTCGACGACGTCTCGATTTCGCTTTTGCCGGGCGAAACGCTCGGCATCGTCGGCGAAAGCGGATCCGGCAAGACGACGATGGGCCGCTCGATCATGCGGCTGCTCGATCCAACCGCCGGCGAAATCCTCTATCGCCGCGCCGATGGCGGCATCATCGATCTGGCAACGGCAAAAGGCCAGACGCTTGCCGCCGCGCGCCGCGAATTGCGCATGGTGTTCCAGGATCCCTTCGGCTCCCTCAATCCACGCATGACCGTCTCCCAGATCATCGGTGAACCCTTGCTCGTCAACGGCATCGCAAAGGGACGGGCGCTGGACGAGCGCGTCTGCCACCTGATGGAGCAGGTCGGCCTTGATCCCAGGGCCCGCGAACGCTATCCGCATGCCTTCTCCGGCGGCCAGCGCCAGCGCATCGGCATTGCCCGCGCCATCACCCTCAATCCGCGCGTCATCGTCGCCGATGAGGCGACCTCGGCGCTCGACGTCTCCGTGCGCTCGCAGGTGCTCGATCTCCTAATGCGCCTACAGGACGAACTCGGGCTCGCCTATATCTTCATCAGCCATGACATCGGCGTCATCCGCTACATGTGCGACCGCGTCGGCGTCATGTATAAGGGCCAGCTCGTCGAAATCGGCGAGGCGGAGAAGGTCTGCCGCACGCCCGAGCATGCTTACACGCAAGCGCTGATATCGGCCATTCCGCGGCCGGATCCACGCGACCGCGACCGTTCGCGGCGCTTCCGTTATGTCGCTCCCGACACTCTGAAGAACGGGAGCGCTCAGCGATGAAGATCACCGGCATCAGAACGTTTCTCATGCATGCAGGTCAGCCCGATCCGTCGAAATGGGCTTCGGATGAGCGTTCGGGAGAGGGGGCGTCAACGCAGCTGCGGGGCACGAGGAACTGGCTGTTTTTGAAGATCGACACCGACGAGGGCATCACCGGCATCGGCGAATGCTCCGGCTGGCCGCGCGTTATCGAGACGGCGATCCATGATTTGGCGCCGCTCCTGATCGGCGAAGATCCGGCCCATATCGAGCGCCTGTGGCAGAAGTTGCATATTGCGATGATGGGTCACGGCATGCTCGGTACGGTCGGAGGCGGCGCGATGACTGGCATCGACATGGCGCTCTGGGACATCAAGGGCAAGGCGCTCGGCGTGCCGGTCTGGATGTTGCTCGGCGGCAAGGTGCGCGACAGGATCCCGATCTATTCGCATGCCAACACGCCCGAACGTGCGCTTGCGATCAAGCAGCGTGGCATAAAGGCGATCAAGTGCGGTGGCGTGGCCGATCCTGTTCGCAAGGTCGCAGCACTGCGCGAGGCGGTCGGCGACGATATGGACATCGCCATCTACCTGCACGGTCCGCCATGGCTGACCCCTGCGGACGCCTGCCGCCTGGTGCGGGCGCTCGAACCCTATGAACTGATGTGGGTGGAAGATCCGATCGCGCCCGACAATCTCGAAGGCTACAAGCGCATTCGCGACGCCGCTCATGTGCCGCTTGCCGCCGGCGAACGCTCGGCAACCATCTTTGGCGAGCGCGAGCTCATCGAACGAGAGCTGGTCGATGTCATTCAGCCCGATACCGGCCGGGCCGGCGGCATCACTCAGATGAAGAAGATCGCGGCCATGGCCGAAGCCCATCACATCCAGATGGCACCGCATTCTGGCTCGCTCGGACCAGTGGCGGAATATGCAGCCCTGCATCTGTTGGCCGCCATTCCGAACGCGCTCATCCTCGAGCGGCTGGACGACGACTGGGACGGCCGCCGCCGGACGATTGTGCCGCATCCCGAGCAGGTCGATGGGCTGATCGCCGTTCCCGATGCCCCCGGGCTCGGCTGTGATATCGACGAGGAATTCGTCGCCCGCTTTCCGAGCGGCGGCAACGTCTCCGTTCCCGTGCCGGAGGCCGCCGGATCCTACAATCCCGGAACCTACAACGAGCATCTCTACGTGCAGACGCGCGTGGCGCGCCGCAGTTATTTCAATCGCTAGAAGGACAGAATGATGAAGATCGACCGCATGCGGGTGTTCATGACCCGTGACAAGGACCGACCCCGCGTGATCGTCGCACTGGACACCGATGACGGGCTGACGGGCTGGGGCGAATGCTACAATCACGGCCCCGACAAGGCGCTGCCGCCGCTGCTCGATTATCTCTACGGCTTTCTCTCCGGCCAGGACCCGACACGCGTCGATTATCTCGTCAACCTGCTGATCCAGCAAAGCCGCTTCCCGCCGGGCGCACTCGGCCTTGCTGCGATTTCCGCGCTCGACCATTGCCTGTGGGATTTGGCGGCCAAAGCCGCGAATGTCCCGGTCTACAAGCTGCTGGGTGGCGAGGTGCGCGACCGCATCAAGGTCTATGCCGGGGTCTACACCGCCCCCGACGCGCCGGCCGCCCGGGACGAGTTCGATCGCCTGAAGGAGGAATGGGGATTCACTGCCTTCAAGCTCAGCCCCTGGCGTATCGACATGCATGCTCATCGCTGGGGCAATGTCGTAAAAGCCTCGGCCGACTATTTCCGCTCGCTTCGCGAGACGGTGAATGACGAATACGAGATTGCCTTCGATGCTCATGCCAAGATTTTCGAACCGATCGCCGCAAGGCAACTCGGCAATGCGCTGGCGCCCTATGATCCGCTGTTCTACGAAGAGCCGCTGCGTCCCGAGAACATCGAGGCCTGGGGCGACCTGAAGCAGGGGCTCAATTGCGTGCTCGCAACCGGCGAGTCGCTCTATAACAGGAACGAATTTCTGCGGCTGCTACAGGTCAAGGGCGCCGACCTGATCCAGCCCGATATCTGCGTCGTCGGCGGCATCAGCGAAATGCGCCGCATCGCCACGCTGGCCGAAGCCTATTTCGTCGGCGTCGCTCCGCACAACCCGATGGGGCCGCTGGCGACGGCGGTCAATGTGCATTTTTCGGCCGCGGCCCAGAATTTCCGCATCCTCGAATACCGGCTGCCAAAGGGCCAGGCCTATGTCTACGGCGGCCTCGACATCGAGAAGCGGCAGGGGGAAACACGCTATGTCGTGGACCCCTATCTGCCGAAGGATGGCTATCTCGAACTGCGCCCCGACCGGCCCGGCTGGGGCGTCGAGATGGATGAAAAGGCGATGGAGGAGGAAGGCTATATCCATTGGCAGCGGCGCGTGCCGAAGCGGCCGGACGGCTCTTATGCCTTCGCCTGAGGGTGTTACATGCTAAACCAGAGTTGGCCGCCGGAATGAGGCAGCCAGCTCCCTGGGCGACGTTTGCAGGCATTGTAGGAACATTGCGATCCCATTCCATGCGCCCTTAGGCATCTTTCGGCAACACTGAGCGAACCCTCGCGATGAAGAGATGGAAGTCCTGCATGAACTTGCGGAGGAATTCCGCCGTGGCCTCGTTCGTGACCTCGCCGTCATCGGTGATCAGCCCCGGAGTGAACTGGATGTAGGCTTCCGGAGCATTCATTTGCGGAGAGTTGCAGAAACTGAGCACGCTGCGCAAATTCTGCTGGGCGACGGCTGTGCCGATGGCGCCCGGCGACGTGCCGATCACCGCCGACGGCTTGCGTGTGAACGAGTTGGTGCCGTAGGGGCGGCTCGCCCAGTCGATTGCGTTTTTCAGCCCGCCGGGAATGGATCGATTGTATTCGGGCGTCACGAACAGCACGGCGTCGACGGCCGCGATTGCCGCCTTGAATGCCCTGCCGGCCGGAGGGTAGTCGGCGTCGTAATCGTAACTGTAGAGCGGCAGGTCCTTGAAGGATATCTCCGACATTTCAAGTTCCGGTGGGGCGACGCGCACCAGCGCCTTGGCGAGCTTGCGGTTGATCGAGCCCTTGGCGAGGCTGCCGACAAGATAGCCTACTTTATGCGTGGTCATGGTGTTCTCCAGTATCCCGCATGATAGAAGACCTATCATACGCGGAATTCTCGACGGGGTCTCTGTTCTTTGGGCACAAGCAACTATTCGCCGATAAACGTGACCGTCTCGGCCAGTGGCGCGCGGCCCGTACGGGCGTAACTTACGGCAGGGTCTTCGTAGCCGATCGACATGCCGCAGAAGAGGATCAGTCCGTCCGGGGGTGACAGGACCTCCGCGACCGTCTCGCGAACCTGCGACCACGCCATCTGCGGGCAACTGTGCAGTCCTTCGGCGCGGAGCAGCAACATGACGGTCTGCAGATACATGCCGACGTCGGCCCATTGGGGCAGGCCCAGGTCGCGGTCGATGTAGCAGAACAGGGCGGCGGGCGCGCCGAAGCAGTTCCAGTTGGCGATTGCTGCCCGTTGGCGCGCCTCCCAGTCCTCACGCGCAATGCCGAGCGCGCTGTAGCGCTCCTTGCCGAAGGCGGAGCGGCGCTCGCCGTAGGGGGGCTTCAGCACGGAGGGGTACATCTCGTACTGCCGCTTGTCCCAGGCGTCGCCATGCGCCACGCGCTCGACAGCTGATGTCTTGAGTTCGGTCAGGGGCACACCGGTGATCACGTAGGTATTCCACGGCTGGATGTTCGATCCCGACGGCGACCAAGCCGCAGCGGCCAGCACGCGCTCGAGTATCTCCATCGCCACAGGCTGGTCTTTAAATCGGCGCACCGACCGTCGGCTTGTGACTGCCTCATATACGTCCATGATCGCCTCCATGCGCCGGGCCGTTCCTGATGCGATTGATTATCTCCATTTGCAATGAAGGCGTAATCACACTGTCGTCTAGGAGGCATATATCAAACGTACATCAGCGATCGATGCCGAGGCATGTCAGCAGATTGGGAGACCAATCATGAGCGGCAAGATCAGCGTTCCGCCAATGGCGTTAGGTGCCCACGGCTCGGGCACGTTCTGCCGCCGTACGACGATGCGATCCGAAGATGTCAGCGAGCGTATCGAGCATTGCCCTGACCCCGTCAGATTGAAGTGAATAGTAGATCGTCTGCGCAGCCCTTCGTGTTTGCACGAGTTCCTGGTCTCGAAGAATTGCCAGATGCTGAGACGTCGAAGATTGGCTCAACCCCACTTCGTCAGCCAGGACGGTTACGGACATTTCTCCTTCGGTCAACAGATGCAGAATGTGAAGCCGTTTGGCATTCCCCATGGCCGACAGGAAGTTTGCTTCGTTGTCGAAGGCATTGGTTTTAGGGGAAGGCGCGACTGACGATTGATTGTTCAAGGCGAGATCTCCTTTGGGGAACCAAAGCCGGGTACGATGTCATATCCCCGAACTTTAATTTAGAGATAACGCAAGCGTGCGGGGCCGAAACCCATTACCGGCGCCGCATCCTCTTTTTTGGCGTGAATCGGATACGGCGTGCATCAAATGGACAGCCGGCGTTCCTGGCTCCTTGATTAAAAGCTAACGCGCCCCAACCTGACGCATCTGTGCCGGCAATGTTTCCCAGGCCCGGATCAGTTCGCCGATCGAGGCGGCCTCCATCTTGTGCATGACATTGCTGCGATGCAGCTTGACCGTCACCTCGCTGATGCCAAGGTCGAAGGCGATCTGCTTGTTGAGGCGCCCGCGTGCCACTTCGTGCAGAACCTCGCGCTCGCGCTGCGTCAGCGTCTCCAGCCGTTCGATATTGCGATTGGCGATCGCCGCTTCCGCTCGTCGTTCGCCGTCCATGACGATGGCTGCTGTCACGGCATCGAGCAGCGTCTGGTCCCGCGCCGGCTTGGTGAGGAAGTCCACGGCGCCGGCTTTCATCGCCTGGACGGTCATCGGGATATCGCCATGGCCGGTCAGGAAGATGATCGGCTTGGCAATGCCGTTCTCGGCCAGATGGCTCTGCAGGTGGAGACCGCTTGCCCCCGGCATGCGCACATCGAGGATCAGGCAGCCGGGTCTGTCCAATATATCCGCGTCGAGCAGGTCGCGGGTCGAAGCAAAGCTGACCGGCTGAAAACCAGCCGACAGGATCAGCTCCGACAGCGCCTCGCGAATGGAGGCGTCGTCGTCCACGATCATGACGAGCGGCTGATCCTCTTCACGTTCACGCTGCGCTGACAAAGGCGCCGATCTACGAACGAACGGCTGGTCAACCCTCATGTCACCCTCCATCTCTCGATTTGTGCAAGGCATTGGCGATGGCCGCGATCAGGGCCTGGGCATCGAATGGCTTGCGGAAGAATCCGCCGGCGCCTTGAGCGCGGCCCTGATCCGCGATCTCGTGACGGCCCGTGATCAGGAAAACCGGCAGCTCCGGACGGGATTTCCTGACGAGATCACGAAGTTCGAAGCCGTCTATGCCGGGCATTCCGATGTCGGTGATGAGCAGATCCAGGTCCGACAGCCCGTTGACGAGCAGCGAGCCTGCCGACGAGAAGCCGCGGGCGACATAGCCCGCCGATTCCAGAAGGTCGCTCATCGATTCAAGGAGTCTTGGATCGTCATCGACAATCGCCACGACATGTCTTGTCTTGTTCATGTTCAATTCCCTCCCACGCGGCGCGAGTGGGTTATCGGTATTTCCAGTTTCTCCGCGATGCGCACGAGGTCGGCGAGCGATGCCGCCGCCATCTTCTGCATCACGTTTCTTCTGTGGATCTGCAGCGTGACTTCGCTGATCCCCAGTTCCGCCGCCGCCTGCTTGTTGAGGAGGCCGCTGACGACGAGCGGCAACACCTCACGTTCGCGCGGTGTCAGGTCGAGATAGTGTTGTCTCAGCATGCCGAGTTCGGCGCGCTCGGCCCTCTTTTCCCGATCCTGGGCGATCGCCGCCTGGATTGCCGCCATAAGGTGCTCATCGCTGAACGGCTTGGTGAGAAAATCCACCGCGCCGCGCTTGATGGCGCGCACGGAGGAGGGGATGTCCCCATGTCCGGTGATGAAGACGATCGGCGGATGATCGCCGTCGGCGATCTGCCTCTGCAGGTCGAGGCCGTTGATATCGGGCAGTTCGATATCGAGGATAAGGCAGGCGGGAACATCCGGCTTGTCCGCTTGCACATAGTCGCGGGCCGACTCGAAGGCGATGGCGCGTATGCCATGCGAGTCCAGCAGCTCGCCGAGCGCTTCCCGGATACGTTCATCGTCATCGACGATGAAGACAATATGATCGTCCGCCGTCATGACGCCGCCTTTGTTTCAATGGGCAATGTGAAGATCAACGTCGCTCCGTGCGGATTGTTCTTCTCTGCCCACAATCGTCCGCCATGCAGCTCGACGATCGAGCGGCAGATCGCCAGCCCCATGCCCATGCCGTTTTCCTTGGTCGTGAAGAAAGGCTCGAACATCTTCTCGGGGAATTCGATTCCCTCGCCGCGGTCGCTGATTTCGGTCGGGATGGCATTTCCCACATGACGCACACGCATCTCGATCACCCTGTCGCCGGCAATGGCGTCCATCGCCTCGATGCCGTTGCGGATGAGATTGATCAGAACTTGCTGGATTTGGACGCGATCGATGGCGATGAGCGGAAGGTTGCCATCGACCTCCACCTCCATGCGGGCGCGACGGCGCGCCATCTCGTCGGCCATGAGGTTACGCGCTTCGTTGACGATGCCCGAAAGCGCCGTTTGTACCCTCCTGTCTGCGGATTGTTTGAACAGGGCGCGGATGCGGCTGACGACATCCGCGGCCGAATTGGCGTCGCGGATAATGCGCTCGACCGTCCGCTGCGCTCGCTCAAGATTCGGCGGTTCGGCCATCAGCCAGCGCTGGCAGGCATGCGAGTTGGCGACGACGGCTGCGAGCGGCTGGTTCACCTCATGGGCGATGGAGGCCGAGAGTTCGGCAAGGCTTGCCACCTGACTCGACCTTGCAAGGCCCTCTCGCGCCTGACGGAGATCTTCCTCTGCCCGAACTTCGGCGTCGATATCGAGGCAGATGACATTCCACTGGACGATCACGCCTTCGGCATTGCGCATCGGCGCAGCCCGCGTCTCGACCCAGCGATATTCGCCATCGAACCGCCGCAGACGATGCCGGCGCGCATAGGGCTCGCCGGTGCGCAATGAATGGGCATAGTTCTCTTTGACACTCGCCAAGTCGTCGGGATGAACGCCGGCATCGAGTGTGCCGTCCAGCCGGGTTTTTCCCGTTCCATCAAGCTCTTCGAGCTTATATCCGAGGAAGTCGCGCAGTTGAGGGTTGCGGTATACCGGTTCTCCATCCGGAGCCGCACAATCGATCATCGCAGGCAGTGTTTCGACGATCTGCCAGAGCGACCGTTCCCTCTCGCGCAACTCCTCCTCGATGCGCAGTTGATCGTCTATGTCATGCGTCAGGCCGTACCATTGAATGATCCGCCCGCTTTCGTCCCTCAGCGGCTCCGCGCTGCCTCTGACCCAGCGGTAGATGCCATCGGCGCGCCGCAGGCGATACTGTTTGGAGAAGCGCTCGCCGGTGGCGAAGGAATGCCTCAGCGCCTCGCCAAGGCTTTCCGCATCGTCGGGATGGATGGCGGCTTTAATGATGGCGGACAATCGGTTCGTGCCCGGTTTGCCTGTGTCTGCAATATCGGGACCGAGAAAATTGATCAGCCGCTTATTAAAGAAGGTCGGCTCCCCCTCCGCATTCAGGCGCCAGAGAAGGCTCGGCACGATATCGACGAGCTGCGATAACTCCCGTTCCCGCTCACGCAGAGCCTGTTGCGCGCGCACCTCGTCATCGATGTCGATCGCAGCCGCGTACCATTGCACGATCGCTCCATTCTGATCCCGCAACGGCTCGGCTCGGCCTTCCATCCAGCGATATTCGCCGTCCGCCCGACGCCGGCGATATCGTATTGTATAGGGCTCCCCGGTCGCAAGCGCGCGCGCGAGCACCTCTCTCATGCGGGGTCCATCCTCGGGATGCACGGTCGCCCCGATGATGGCCGCCGAGCGGCTGATATCAGGCTTGTCCCAGGCTGCGACATCATCCACCCCGATGGATTGCAGTGTACGCCTGCTGAAGAACGTCGGTTCGCCGTTGGGCGCCATGCGGGCAATGTGAACCGGGACCATGTCCACGAGCTGCGAGAGCTCGCGCTCGCGGTCACGCAAGGCCTCCAGCGCACGCACCTCTTCGTCGACGTCGAGAGAAACCCCGTACCACTGCACGACGTTTCCATCATCATCGCGCCGCGGTTCCACTCTGCATTCGGCCCAGCGGTAGACGCCGTCCTGTTCGAGCCAGCGAAACCGCATCACCGTACCGCCGCCGGTTTCGAAGCAGTTCCGCAGCGTATGCTGAACCTCGGGGGCATCCTCGGGATGGATCAGCTGCTGCAGCAGATCTTCGATGCTGGGCTCGCCGATCGCTTCGAATTCGGCAATGACGGCGCGGAAGTGATCCTGGTAGCGTTTGTTGAAGTAGATCGACCTGCCCGCCGGCTCCACGCTCCACACGCGGACCGGAACGGCGTCGATCATCTGCTGAAGCTGCCGTTCGCTTTGTCTGACCGCCTCTTCGGCATGGACCTGATCGTCAATGTCATGGCAAAGCCCGTACCATTGGAGGATGTTGCCGGCCTGATCCCTCAGCGGCTCGGCGCGGCTCGACATCCATCGATAAACACCGTCAGCACGGCGCAGCCGGTAGCGCATGGCGAAGGTCTCGCCGGTGACGAGGCAATGGCTGAGCGCCGTGCTGAATTCGGCCGCATCATCGGGGTGAACGATGGCCTGAAAAAGCGCTTCCAGCCGGCTCATATCCGGCTTGTCGGAGTCCCCTACGTCAAGGCCGAGGAAATCGACCATACGCTTGTTGAAGAAGGTCGGTTCGCCCTCGCGCGTCAGCCGCCAGACATGGCTCGGCACCATGTCCACGAGCTGCGACAGTTCCCGTTCCCTTTCGCTGAGCGCTTCCACGCTCTGACGCAACGAAAGCACCGCCAGCTGATGCTGACGCGATATGGCGGCGACGATCAGCGCTGAGAATGCCGAGATCGCCAGAAAAAGCTGCAGCATGACCTGATTGTGTCTTTGGGACTCCGGATCGCCGGCAAACTGGCTGGCTCCGGTTATCGTGAAGACGGCGGTGATCAGGGCGAGGAGGGCGAGCGACACCGCCGCTCCCTTGAATTCGAAGCGGACCGCGGCCCAGAGAAGAGGCGGCATGATGATATAGGCGAAGGGGAGATAGCCACTCAGCGAAAGCGTGGCGACGCCGAGAAAGATCAGCGCCAGGACGGCTGCTTCCACCCATTGCCCGATAGAAAGCTGGGTCTTGCCGCGCCAGCTGTGGAACAGAACCAGCGCCAGCGGCGCCACGATCAGGACACCGGTCGCGTCTCCGATCCACCATAAGGGCCAAGCCGTCAGGAAGGATTGCGACTGGATGCTGAACCAGGCAAGCGTGGCGCTTCCGATGGTCGCGCTGACGGTTGGCGCAATTCCGGCGCTGATGACGACGAATGCGGTCACTTCCTGCAGAGTTTCGAGCCGAACAGGGAACTTTAAAGTCCGGTTGACGAGCCATGCCGCGACCATCGCTTCGAGAGCGTTGCCGACATAGATCAGGAAGGCCGCAGCTTGCGGACTATGGAACCACAGTACATTGCTGAACATCTCCGCCAGGCAGCCCGCCAGTATCCACCATGGCCAGCTGGGTCGGGAGGCGAGGATGAGGGTCGCGATGAACAGCCCGGCCGGAGGCCAGATGGAAATACCGGTTCCCGGCACCACCGCGAGCGACTGGGCGAAGCCGCAGGCGAGCACATAGGCGAGGAAGAAAAGCGCCAGACGCAGGAATGGGGGGCGGTGAGACCAGGCGCTTTCCATCCCTCGCTCGGGCCGGACAGGCAAAGTCGGGGAATCGTCAGCATGTCCTGCAGCAGTTGTTTTCCATTTCGGGGCCGGCGCGCTCATATTGGAACCGTAATCTTGCCGCACCACAACCGCAACTCATGGAAACCCATGCATTGCGCGGGAATGGAGCCGATTTTTCGGCCCCTGGCGTAGCCTTCTGTGTTTCCGATGAGGCATCCTAAACTTTGGGCTGGCTTCGCTATGCCCTGCGTCTCGGACGTTCGACCTCAGGCATGATGGAAGGCGCTCGGCGTTTTGGTCATTCTCCGTCCGCGCAAGCACGAGGACGATGCAACAGAGGAGGCCGAGATGAAAATCGTGGTAGCGGGAGCAAGCGGCCTTATCGGAACGCAACTGGCGGCGGATCTGCGGCGCTCGGGCCACGACGTCGCGGCCGCATCGCTGTCGCTCGGCATCGATACGGTGACCGGCAAGGGCCTGGAAGCGGCAATGACAGGTGCCGAAGTCGTTGTCGATGTGACCAATGCCGCCTCCTTCGGCGATAATTCGGCGTTCGATTTCTTCAAGGCATCGACGAAGAACCTGCTCGCAGCCGCGGCGGAAGCCCGCGTCCGGCATTATCTCGCGCTTTCCGTCGTTGGCACGCCGCGCCTGGTCGAAAGCGATTATTTCCGCGCGAAAGCGGTGCAGGAAAATCTCATTCGGGCCTCGGCCCGTCCCTACACGATTCTCCGCTCGACGCAGTTCTACGAATTCATCAACGGCGTGATCGACATCGGCGCCGAGGGCAACGTCGTTCGTTTGCCTCCGGCCTCCGCGAGGCCGGTCGCGGCTCATGAAGTCGCGGCACTCCTGGCGGAACTGGCGACAGGAGATCCCTTGGGCAACATCATCGAGATCGGCGGCCCCGAACAGTTCGGCATCGATGAAATCGCCCGGATCTATCTCGCCGCGAACGAAGACCAGCGACAGGTGATCGCCGATCCTTCCACCTCGTATTTCGGCGTCGAACTCACCGGTGACGTGTTGCTGCCTCATGTCGGCGCGCGCGTGGCGACCCAGAAGCTCTCCGAATGGCTCTACCGGTCGATGGCGGCTTAGCGGCCATCTTGAATTTTGCCGAATGAATGAAGTAATACCTTCTTCTTGGAGAGTATTACACAGAAGGCGTTCGCTATGGCCGCGACCATTGCTGCGAAAGGGCAGGTGACCATTCCGAAGCCTGTACGGGACATGCTTGCTTGGCATCGTTCCTGGCAGCCAGGTCGATTTTCATCGTGCTGCCGACGGCAGTGTGGTTCTGACGCGCGCCGACAAGAAACGGCCGGCGAGCCGCTTCGAGAAGCTGCGCGGCCAGCCGGCAAGGGCCTCGATACCGATGCTATCATGGCTTTGACGCGCGGGAAAACGTGACCTTCGTTGATACCAATGTGCTCCTGGACCTCGTAACTGACCATCCGGAATGGGCGGACTGGTCTATTGCCCAGCTCGAAGCCGCGAGTATCGAGGCCCTGGAGGCCTTTGTGGAACAGGCTGCCCTCGAGATGGTGCCGATGCCGAACCCCGCCTTGTTTCTTGCGGCAAGGTTTTCACGCAATATCGCAAAGCAGGCGGGACGCGCACCGGCGTATTTCCCGATTTCTTTATCGGCGCTCATGCCGCCGTGCAGCAGCTGCCGCTCCTGACGCGAGATGTCGGCCGCTATAGCAGCTATTTCCCCTCGCTGCAATTGATAGCGCCCGGTTTGTGAGGGTTCGGCGAATGGCGGGGTCACACCAAACGTTGATCCTGTTCTAATGATAGTTAGAGCATGATGCGTCCGAGACAGGCACCATGCTTCAGCCCGTGTCACGCCCGCCGGGCTTTTCTCGTGCCTATCTCGGCGCTTGCGCGCCATCGAAGATATGCCGCGCCTTGGCCCTTGGCGCAGCGACGGAATGACGATTGACCAGCGAACATTCGAGCTTCGTAATTGGATAGCGCTTGCCGGGCATGGTCTGCTGGTTGAGATGTTCAATCGCCCACTGACCCATGGCGAGGTGCGGAAGGACCGAAGTGGTCAGTGCCGGTACCAGATGTCTCGAAATTTCTTCGTCGTCGTAACCGACCACCGACATGTCCTGGGGAATGCGAAGGCCAGCATCTTTGAGCGCTTCGTAGCATCCCACGGCAGTGCGATCGTTCTGGCAGAAAATCGCGGTCGGGGGTTCCTGCAAGGCAAGCAATTGCATCGTAGCGGCGTAGCCGGCACCGGCCGACCAGTCGCCTTCAACGACTAATTCCGGATCGAAGGGTATATCGGCGGTCGCCAGTGCACGGCGGTATCCCGTCAGCCGGTCTTGTGCAGCCTGCATCCAGATTTCACCAGTTATCGTCCCTATGCGATGGTGGCCGTGCGCGATCAGATGCCGGGTGGAGCTCTGGCCTCCGGCGATTTCGCTTGGCACCACGGCTGGAAAGGCATGATCCGCCGTGTAGCAGTTCAACAATACCGTCGGGATGTTGAGTTCACAGACATAAGAAGGGAGTTGGACCTCTCTGGTATAGATTGTCATGTATATGAGTGCGGATATGCCCCCGTTCGTCAGGGCCCTGATTGCTTTTGGCTCCATGACGGGATCACCGAGCGTTTGGGTAACCAACAGCACGTTGCCCGTATTCCACGACGCTTGGCGGGCGCCCTCGATCGCGACGATCGCTTCCGGGCTGGTAGCGAGCTGATCCACGGCGAAACCAATCACGTTGTCCAGGCCCGAATAAGAGGCCTTCATGGTATAGCTTGTTCCCATGTAGCCGAGGGCGCGCGCCGCCTCCAATACGCGGTCGCGGGTCTGCTGTGAGATGCGGGTGCCGGGCGTGTCGTTGAGCACGAAGGAAACAGCAGCCTGTGAGCAGCCGGCCGCTGCGGCAATGTCCATCATGGTCACGCGGGCGGGCTTATCCATTTCAGGATTCTTTCGGGTCTTAGGCTTTCGCATTCGGGGGAATGATCTCCGGATCTTGGAAGAAGTTGCAATTTAGGTAATTAATATTAGCATTTATCCGGAAGTGCTGGCAATTGCGCGAGCGCCTGCAATGCTTGCCAATCCTCGCCGAAAAACTTCATTCTCACTGTTCCGCGATGAATTGTTTTGATGCGCATTGATAATACTATTTACTAAATAAGATTCTTGTATACCGTCAGGGGGCGATCGGAACCTATGCCACTCGTCGCTTTTTGCGGCGGCCCTGGGAGGGGGCGCGCATTCGGCCGGCCGTAATTCGCAAACGGGCCCATGCGACTGCGGCCCCTCGGGAGGTATATTATGAAACAGCTGAAACGGAATGCAGCCTTGTTCCTTGCCGGGCTGATACTGAGCGCGGCGCCGATTGCAGTATCCGATGCCGCCGACAAACCGACTCTTGCTTTCGTCGTCAACGGAGCGTCCGACTTCTGGAAAGCTGCGGAAGCGGGCGTGAAGAAGGCCCAGGCCGAATTGCCAGATTACCAACTGGAGCTGAAGTACCCTGAGCAGGCATCGGTAGCCATCCAGCAGCGCCTGATGGAAGACCTGGTCAGTGCTGGGGTCAAGGGGATCATGGTTTCCGCAGTCGATCCCAAGACTCAGACCGAGGGCTTGAACAAGATCGGCTCACAAACAGCTCTCTTCACGACCGACAGCGACGCGCCGCAGACCAACCGCGTCGCTTATATCGGCTCATCCAATATCGACGCCGGTCTGCAGGCGGCCGAAATCGCGAAGAAGGCAATGCCGGATGGCGGCAAGTGCATCGGTTTTGTCGGGCTCCTCGGAGCCGATAATGCCAAGGAACGCATTCAGGGCATGAAGGATGGGCTTAAGGGCACGAAGATCGAGCTGACAGATGTGCGCGGCGACGATATCGACCAGACACGCGCAAAAAAGAATGTCGAGGATGCGCTGGTGGCCAGCCCGGACGTGACCTGCATGGTCGGCTTCTACTCCTATAACACGCCACGCATCTATGAGGCGCTACGCGACGCCGGAAAACTTGGTCAGATCACTGTCGTCGGCTTTGACGACGATCCGATCACGCTCGGCGGCGTCAAGGAAGGCACGGTCGCGGCAACCGTCGTGCAGCAGCCGTTCGAATGGGCTTATCAGGGGATGAAGCTGATGGCCGCCTACCTCAAAGGCGACAAATCAGGTGTTCCCAGCAACGGCTTGATCATCATTCCGACGGTGATCATCGGCAAGGATGACGTCGACAAATATGCCGCTAACCTGAAGGCCATGGCTGGAAAGTAATTCTCTTTCGCGGCGGGGGTACTCCCCGCCGCGAAGGACGTTTCATGCCGCAGCACCCGCAGTCATGGACAGGCAATGAATCATAGCTCAGACATCCCGCCACCGGACGCGCCTGCAACGCCGTTCCTTTCGCTTTCCGGCGTTGGTAAGACTTTTCCAGGCGTCGTAGCGCTTGAGGGGTTGTCGCTCGACATCGTGCCGGGAGAGGTCATCGGCTTGGTTGGCGAGAACGGGGCCGGGAAATCGACGCTGATGAATATTCTTGGCGGTGTGATCGCGCCGGACCGGGGGGCGATCCTGCTCGACGGCGTAGAACTTCGCCACCTCACTGTGGAGTCGAGCATCGCCTCCGGCATCGCTTTCGTGCATCAAGAACTCAACCTCTTTGACAATCTCGACGTCGCCGCCAATATCTTCCTGGGCCGTGAACCGTTGAAAGCGGGACCTTTCAAGTTTGTCGATCGCGCTCGGCTTCGAGAGATGGTGACCCCGCTCTTGAAGCGCGTAGGAGCACATTTTTCCGCCGACACACCCGTTGCGTTGCTTTCCCTTGCCGAGCAACAGATGGTGGAAATCGCCAAGGCGCTGTCCATCAAGGCTCGGCTTGTCATCTTCGACGAACCCACGTCCAGCCTGCCGCTTGCCGAAACCGAGCGGCTGCTGAACATCATCAAATCGCTTAAAGCGGATGGTATCAGTGTGATCTTCATCTCGCACCGTCTCCACGAGGTTGAGCGCGTAGCCGACCGGGTGGTCGTCTTGCGCGATGGCGCGCTCGTGGGTACGCTCGCAAAGAAGGACATTGGCCATGATCAGATGGTCAAGCTGATGATCGGCCGGTTGCTCGCGGCCCGGACGGCAAAACCGCAGCGTTCGCCAGGCCCGGTCGCATTGAAGGTAAGCGGCGTGCGCACCGAGGCCTATCCCAGCCGCCCCGTTGACCTGGAAATCAGGTACGGAGAAATCCTAGGGCTTGCAGGCCTCGTCGGGTCTGGCCGCACCGAGCTTGCAAGGGTACTCTTCGGCATCGACCGGAGTTACGGCGGAGCCATTCTGCAGGACGGACGCCAAATTGCGATCGGTTCTGCCCGAGACGCTGTCGCCCGCGGCATCTTTCTGGTGCCGGAGGATCGCAAGCGCAATGGCATTCTTCTAGATCTTCCGATCGCCCAGAACATCACGCTTGCCGATCTTCCCAGGATTTCCAGCCGCTTCATGGTCTCCGCTGAACGGGAGATCGAGGCCGCTGAAAAGCAGCGTGTTCGTCTGGGGATCAAGGCGCCCTCCGTTTCGACGCGAACCGGCACTCTGTCCGGCGGCAACCAGCAGAAGGTGGTTCTGGCCAAATGGTTGTCGATGAGCCCGAGGGTAATGATCTTCGATGAGCCGACACGCGGCATCGATATCGGCGCGAAGAACGAAATCTATGGCCTGATGCGAGCGCTTGCCGATGCCGGTGTCGCGATCCTGATGATCTCCAGCGACATGGAAGAGGTGATTGGCGTTTCTGACCGCATCGCCGTCATGCACGAGGGTCAGATTGCCGGCATTCTCGAAGAGGACGAATTCAGCCAGGAAAACGTCCTTTTGCTTGCCGTCGGCAAAAGCGTAAAATAGCGGCTGCGGCCATTATGAATTGGTATCGGGGGATGGGTCTCGAATGATCAAGAAAGATCTTGGACTGCTGCTTTTGATCGTCGTTGTCGGCGTCGTCGTCGCCATCATCAACCCGCGCTTCCTGCTGCCGATCAACCTTGCGAACACCGCCAATCTGATCGGTCTGTTCGGCATCCTGTCGATGGGCCAGGCCTTTGTCATCATTACGGGCGGTATCGAGCTTTCGGTGGGCTCGCTCGTAGCGCTTCTTGGCGTACTGTTCGTCGATTTCATTGCGGTACAATATATGCCCTGGACGTTGGCACTGCCGCTCGTTCTCCTGCTCGGCGCAGTCATAGGGGCCGTCCACGGTTGGCTCATCACCCGGCTCAACTTGCAGCCATTCGTCGTCACCCTCTGCGGCCTCCTGATCTATCGCGGGGCTGCGCGCTTCTATACGGCCGACGGAACGGCGGGATTTGCTTTCGGCCAGAATTTTCCGGAGCTTGAGTTTCTGACCGCGGGGCGGCTCTATGGCATTCCGAGCACCTTCATTGCTATGGTCGTCATTGCCGTGGCCATGTGGCTGGTGCTTCATCGCTCTGTGTTCGGCCGTTATCTTTACGCGATTGGAAAGAACGAAGAGGCTGCTCGCTATTCAGGTATCCGGACCGACCGTTTGGTTATGACGGCCTATGTCATCTGCGGACTGCTTACGGCGCTTTCGGCGATCTATTTCGCCATGTACACGCGGTCGATCTCGCCGGCGAGCCATGGCCAGTTCTACGAGCTCTACGCGATCGCCGCCGCCGTGCTCGGCGGCTTTTCACTCCGCGGCGGTGAGGGATCGATCGTCGGGGTCGTGCTGGGTACGGTCCTGCTGCAAGAGCTGCAAAACCTTGTGAACCTGCTCGGCATTCCCTCGTCGCTGAACTTCGCCGTCATGGGTGGCGTGATTCTCATCGGCGTCCTGATCGACCAACAATGGCATTCGATCCGCGCAAGGCGACGTCTCGTCTCCGCCGCACGACAGGCTGAATCCCGCCATCCGAATGACGGGACCTTGCCACTCGTTGCGAACAGGGATTAGGCAGGCTAGTCGAGTTTTTACTGCTGCTCGTCGAGGTGAGCGTGACCGAAATTAGAGGACATTGTCGCGCCTTCCAGATCGATGATCGCCTGCCAATTTTCCTCAAGAAATCCGCTCGTCCCTCCGCGAGCGACAACGTTCGTGAAACGACCTTGACCGCAAACACAGACCCGAAACACACATAAAAGGCGGGTCAGATCTCGTTGGAAATACTGGTCAGTTCTCAGTGGAAACCAACGGACCCTCCTTTATCCCTACTCCTTTTGAATTATCGAAAGCGTCGGGCCGCGCGGAGCGTGGCTTTGGGAGCAGACCGGGAAACTTACCTCCGCACGACCCAACTCTGGGATGGGGTGGATCGCTAAGAGAAAGGGCATTGTGCGATCTGAACGTTACTTGCTTTCTCTCGCGATCCGGTGAGTTAACTTTATTGTACCAACGCGGTTCCGATACAATGCCAAAAAAAGCCCCGCCGAAGCGGGGCGAGTCTTGACAACGGATCGCACAGGAGGAACACCCGTGCTTCCTGTTACTTCAACGAAAGAGGGACTGACTAGGTTCCACTGCGGTGGTGAACATAGTTTAACTCATCTTGGCAAGTGTTATTTGCTTCGCCAGGGAGGTTCTGACTGGATACGCAGCAACATTGCTAAAACCTCCCTGGCGTCCTCTCGACAAGGATGAAGAAAATCTATCTTGAATCTTAGCCATAGAAAGACGGACTAAAGTCGCACTATGGGGCGCCGTGATTTGTAGTGCGGTTCCAGTAGATGCCAAACAAAAAAGCCCCGCATTCTCGCGGGGGTGAACACCATGGGGTTATTTTACGGCATTATGGAGCAAGTGCCACAAAGCATCGACGTGTTCCTTGAAATTGTCACGGCGACAACAAGCGAATTGACTGCTGGTCAATCAGCGGCTGTCTGGGAGCAAATGAACGGAGACCTTAATGTTGGTACAGATTTTCCAGGTAGACGCCTTTACGCGGCGGCGCTTTGGCGGCAATCCGGCTGCCGTGATGATCCTCGAAAGCTTCCTCGATGATGCGTGTCTGCAGGACATCGCCGCCGAGAATAATCTCGCAGAGACCGCATTCCTGGTTCGTGACGGCGCCGACTATCGTTTGCGTTGGTTCACGCCGACCGTTGAGGTGCCTCTATGCGGCCATGCCACGCTCGCAAGCGCTGCTGTGGTTCTTGAGCGGCTTGAGCCGCGTCGGGAGGTCGTAACCTTTCATTCCGCGAGCGGCCCGCTCGTCGTTTCCCGTTCGGGGGACAGCTACGTCATGGACTTTCCGGCTCGGCCCATGCTTGCCACTTCCACGCCCGAGGCGCTGACCGCGGCGATCGGGCAGAACCCGACCGAGACTTTGGTGGATCAGCATAACTATCTCGCGGTCCTGGAAACTGCCGAACAGGTTCGGAAACTGGCCCCGGATCTCGGGGTAGTCACCCTTCTTGGTCGGGCTGGTCTGATTGTCACCGCACCGGGCGACGATGGTTATGACTGCGTCAGCCGCTATTTCGCCCCCGCCAAAGGCATTCCTGAAGATCCGGTCACGGGCGGAGCGCATTGTGCGCTCACGCCCTATTGGGCAAACCGGCTCGGCAAAACCAGCCTACGCGCATTCCAGGCCTCCGCGCGTGGTGGTGAGCTACGTTGCCGTACTCTAGGCGAGCGCGTCGAGCTTGAGGGTTCTTGCGTCTTCTACCTCGAAGGCCAGGCAGAAATTTGATGCTGCCATTCGAACCGCTAGTGTTTTCAGCAGCGCCGACATAGTTGCGGCATTATGTAGCAAGTGCCACGGTAGCATCAGCCCTTCGCTTGGATATTGTGGCAGCTGCTCCATAATGTCGCTATTTGCTAGCAGCTTTGGGCGACTTAGGTGCCTTCGAGCCCGCTCGAGGCAGGGCATCGGACAATTTCGTTGCTGCGACAAGCTCCAGTGCCACGGCATCGTGTGAAGTCAATTCGCGGCGGCAAAAGAGCAGCTTCAGGACAGGCCCCAGCGACCCTATCTGCTCCGGTTGAGCCTGAGAATCCGCGTTAATCAGGTCATTGCGTGCTTCTTTACAATCATGATTGGCAGCGCTACCATCGGCTGCGTGACGCCCTCGGGAGGAGCCCATCCGGCGTCATTTGGATAGCGTGTCGACATGCATTGCCGGACCGGCAACCGACTGCAGAACAAACTGCAGCGGACAGTCGATGATTCCGACACCCATTCGATGCCGATCCGAACATGGCAACAAATGGGAGGATTCGATGTACAAGACATTGGTCGGCGGCCTTCTCGCCGCGGCTGTATTTACGCTTTCCCACTCCACGGCTCTTGCCCTACCGGAAATTGTCAGCGGGCCTGCGGCCGACCCTGACTGCTTCGTGCCGTGGACGGCGGATACCAAGTTCTTCAAATTTCCCAAGAAAGACGGACCGTATCGCATCGCGCTCGCCAATGGGTATATCGCCAACACCTGGCGCATTCAGATGATCCAGACGGCGAAAGCCTATGCCGCTCAGCCGGATGTCGCCGCCAAACTTAAGGAGTTCAAGGTCGTTTCCACCGGTGAAGACGTGCCGGCGCAGATTTCGGCGATCAACAACTTCATCGATTCCGGTTACGACGCCATCGTCGTCAATGCCCAGAATCCGACGGCATTCGGACCCGTCATCAAGCGCGCCAAGCAGGCCGGCGTTGTCCTGGTCGCCTTCGACAATATTCTGGATACGCAAGACGCAATCAACGTCAACGTCGATCAGAAGGGCCTCGGCGTGTTGTGGGCGAACTGGCTAGCAAAGCACCTGCCTGACGGCGGCAAAGTTCTCGAGGTGCGCGGGGTTGCCGGAACGTCAGTCGATACCGACCGCCACAACGGCATACACGAAACCCTGGATGCCACGGGCAAGAAGTGGGATGTGGTCGAAGTACTAGGCAAGTGGGACGACCCAACGGCACAGAAGGCCACCGCCGACGCGATAGCCGTGCACAAGAAGTTCGATGGCATCACCGCGCAAGGCGGCGATACCGGCGTCGTGCAGGCAATGATCGATGCCAAACATCCATTCGTGCCGTTCGGTGGCGAAACCGAGAACGGCTTCCGTAAGTTCTGCGCCAAATATGCTGGCGAGGGCCTGAAATGCTCCTCGGCCGGCACCGGGCCTGCCCAGGTGGCAGTTGCAATCAAGACGGCGATCGCAGCACTTGAAGGGCAGGTCGTGCCGCAGTCCATCAAGCTGCCGCTGGCAATCGTCGAAGACCCGAACTTCAAGGAGGGCCAGGACTACTATCCGGATCAGTCGGACAATTTCTTCGTCGGCAACGCTTTTCCGACCTGCGGCATCAATTTCACCGCACAGGAGATCATGGGGCAGTCGAAGGAAAACCAATAGGCCGGGGTCCAACCGGATCGCTTGAGCGGCGTGCCGCGGCTCTGCCCGCGGCGCGCGAGAAACACCTGCCCCGAGGACATTCATGACGGTAACAGAAAAAACGGCGGCAACCCCGCTCTTTGAGATGAGCGGTGTATCGAAGCGTTACGGCGGCGTGCATGCGTTGGAAAACGCCAAACTCGCCGTGGAAGCCGGGAAAATCCACGCCATTCTCGGCGAGAACGGGGCGGGCAAATCCACGCTGATCAAGATCATGGCCGGCGTCGTCGCGCCGGATGAAGGCCGCATGCTGCTCAACGGACATCCGGTGACCTTCCGCTCTCCGGCCGAGGCTTCCGCCGCCGGCGTCACCTGCGTATTTCAGGAACTCTCGCTGATCCCGGACCTCAGCGTTGCTGACAACATCTCTATCGCCGCTCCGCCGCGCCGTTTCGGCCTGATTGACCGGAAGGCGCAACGCGTCATCGCCGAGGAGATGCTCGCGCGGGCAGGCGCCAGCGACATTCATCCGCGCGAGCTGGTCAAGGACCTGCCGCTCTCGCGCCGACAACTGGTGGAGATCGCCAAGGCGCTTGCCTGGAAACCGCGCATTCTCATTCTTGACGAAGGAACGTCGGCACTGACGGCAGCCGATGTCGCCGAGGTCTTCTCCGTTTTGCGGCGGCTGAGGTCCGAAGGGCTGGCACTCCTTTACATTTCTCATCGCATGCAGGAGATCGCCGAATTGGCGGATCAATGCACGGTCTTGCGCAACGGCCGCAATGTGGCGAGTTTCCCGGCAGCCACGCGCAGCGATGGCGAGATCGTCGAAATGATGATCGGACGGGAATACAGCCGCGCTTTTCCGCCGAAACCGGAACGGGTTGCGAAGGATGAAGTTCGTCCGGTCCTGGAATGCCGCAAGCTCGGCTGGGCGGATACGCTGCACGACATTTCACTCACTGTCGGTCGTGGTGAAGTCGTCGGCCTTGGAGGCCTGGATGGACAAGGGCAGCGCGAGCTGCTGCTTGCGCTCTTTGGCGTCCTGCGCGGGACCACAGGTTCCGTCCTTGTCGACGGCAAGGCGGTTACGCTCACAAGCCCGGCAGCGGCAAAATCCGGACAGATCGGCATGGCGCTCATCCCCGAGGACCGCAAGACGGAAGGCTTGATGCTGCCGATGACGGTCCGGGAAAATCTATCCTTTGCGGTACTGGACCGGGTGTCCAGAGCGTGGGTGATAGATCAGGAAAAGGAAGAACGGCTGATCGAGGAGATGGTACAGCTACTGGCGATCAAGACGGCAGGTCTCGACATTCCGGTAGGAGCGCTCTCCGGCGGCAACCAACAGAAGGTCGTCATCGCCAAGTGGCTGATGCGCAAGCCGCGGATCATTCTGCTCAACGATCCGACACGCGGCATCGATGTCGGCACCAAGCAGGAGATCTATCAGTTGCTGCGACGCTTGGCCGAAGCGGGAGCAGCCATTCTCTTTTATTCGACGGATTACGGCGAGTTGATCGGCTGCTGCGATCGCGTTCTCGTCTTCTACAACGGCAGCATCAGACGCGAATTGAAGGGCGACGGCATCACCGAGCATGCGCTGGTGGCGAGCGCACTGAATGTCGGCAGCGAGAATGTGGGGAGCGCGGCATGACGGAGTGGCGTTACCGGTTGGGCGAACGGCGCGGCACGCTGATGGCAGCCGGCATATTCCTCGTCATGTTTGCAATCTACGTCTCCAATCATCCCGCCGGACTGACGGCCAACGTCGTCCAGACCGCGGCGAACAAGGGCGTGCTGCTTGCCTTCGTCGCGATGGCTCAGACGTTGGTGGTGATCACCGCCGGCATCGACCTCTCGGTCGGCATGATCTTCATCCTGACCAATGCGCTGGCCTCCTGGCTCGTGCTCGGCTCGCCGCTTGAAACTGCTCTTGGGGTGATGGCCGTCCTGGCAACCGGTCTTGCCTGCGGCGCGCTCAACGGCCTGATCGTCATCTATGGACGGTTGCAGCCGATCGTTGCCACGATCGCCACCGGCGCTGTGTTCTTCGGCATTGCCCTCCTGCTGCGACCCTTTCCCGGCGGATCGGTCAACGAGGAACTGGCCGACGTCATGACCGGCAAGGTCTTCGACCTCTTGCCGGCCAGCCTTGTCGCTCTCATCGCCGTCGTTCTCGTCATATGGGTACCGTTCAGCCGCTCCCTGATCGGGCGGGCAGCCTATGCCTCCGGTTCATCGGAGATCGCGGCTTATATGTCCGGCCTGCCCATCCGCCGCGCGAAATTTACCGCCTATGCGCTCGCCGGTCTTCTTGCGTCGATTGGCGGGCTTTTCCTCACCTTCTTCACCTTCACCGGCGAGGCAGCCTTTGCGAGCGGCAATGCCTATACGCTGTTCTCAATCGCTTCGGTGGTCCTCGGCGGCGTATCCCTGTTCGGCGGCAAAGGCAGCGCGATCGGCGCAATCTTCGGAGCCCTCGCCTTCCGAACCATCGGCGACCTGCTCTTCGTCTTCGATTTCGATCCGCTGTGGCAGCCGCTGTTCCAGGGTGTGGTGCTGCTCGTCGCGGTGAGCCTTGGCGCGTTCGCATTGTTCCGTGTGCGCAATCGCCTGGAATGGTTCGGATGAACAACCTAATGCGAGAACACTCAGTGACCCGGCTTTCCAAGTTCATGCATCGGCTGGACCCGGCCATCGCCACCGCCTTCGCCTGCATTTTCCTGCTGCTCATCATCGGCAGTTTCTATTCGGCGAGTTTCCTGTCGCCAGAATATCTCCTGCAGCAGTTGAAGGTCGCATCCTTTCTTGGCGTGATCGCCACAGGCATGATGATCGTCGTGCTGCTCGGCCAGATCGATCTTTCCGTACCGTGGTCTGTCGCCGTCGGCGGAATGATGGCGTGCGCGGCTGCCGCTTACGGGCCACTCGGCGAGGCTCTGGCCATTCCCTTCGGCATTGCCTGCGGCATGGCGATCGGGCTCTCCAACGGGATCGGCGTCGCCTATTTGCGCATCCCCTCGATGATCATCACGCTGGCGACCAACGCCGTCGCGCAAGGACTGATGGTCGTCTATACTGGCGGCTTCTCACCACAGGATTCGGCAACATTTGCGATGCGCTATCTGGCAACCGGCTTCCTTCTGCCCGGGCTACCCAATGCCGTTCTCATCTGGGCGGTCGTCGGCGCTGCAACGGTCTTCGTCCTTAACCGCACGACATTCGGCCGGTCCGTCTATGGTATCGGCAATCGGGAGAGTGCCGCCTATCTTTCCGGTATCAATACCCGCCGGATCGTCATGATCGCCTTCATTGCCTCAGGGGCGCTGAGCGCCTTCGGCGGTGCGCTGCTTGCTGGCTATGCCTCGAAAGCGGCGCAATCCATGGGCGATGCTTATCTTCTGCCCTCGATCGCCGCCGTCGTCCTCGGCGGAACCTCCATTCTCGGGGGCAAGGGCTCCTATCTCGGCACCGTCGCCGGCGTGATCCTGATTACGCTGCTGCAATCGATCCTCTCCGTCATGCAGATGCCGGAGGCAGGGCGGCAGATCATCTACGGCATCGTCATCATCGCCATGCTTTTGCTTTACGGCCGCAGCCCAGCCAACCGGCAGTAGCGCGCCTGCGTTACTGCAACGCCGGATCAAAATCGCAGGACCACCGCCGCCCCGTCAGTCCGGCACCCGCCGAGCCAGAAGGAGCGTCTCTCCTGGAACAAACCGGCGCTCCTCATTGGCAATCGACAGCGACAGCGGAATGGTCGTGGCGGACGATTGCCGTAATCGCCGATCGTGTTCACCGTGTTCGCAGTCGGGATACCCAGCTTCTCGCACACAGCGCTGAAGATTCTAGTATTGGCCTGATGCGGGGCAAAGCGGCTGATAACCTCTACCGCAATTCGTGACTGGTCGAGTGCCCGCTTCGAGGTGACTGTCATCATTTCAACGGCCCGACTACTTCGTTCGGCAAGGCGGGCAATTCGGACCCAGCCCACACGAGACCCCGCTGTCGGAGAAGAAGTATTGTCCTTCTTTGAGGTAAGTATACACGCCTCGAGCCTGGAGTGGACAATGAAGCTTACCGGCGTCTCGATCGCGGTTTCGTGGATCAGGCGGTCGGCCGCCTTGGACCAGTATTCGGCGAATTCGCAGAGCTTGCCGTTGTTGCCGATTATCGGGAGATCGAACTCGTTGAAATCGTCTTCCAAAAGGAGAGTAGAGACACGATCGGGATATCCGGGCCACAGTGATCGGGGGAATGCTATTCTGAAGCTTCACGGGCTTTCAGCCCTACTTGAAATCCGACCGGCCTGCCAGTCGAATGTCGCCGTCGAGATGGCTGGCAAAGCCATGAAATCTATCTCGCTCCGTTCACCGTCTGGGATCTGAACAGTGCTGTTTAGTTAAGCGTTTGTAAAGTGCCAACGAATCGGGGCATATAGCAACTGCGCAACTGAAGCGCTTTCGTTAAAAATTGCGCAGTTACGTGGGAAAACCAATATGCAGCCGAGTCTTGCTCTCCAAGACGATCAAGAGCATCTCCCGTCGCTTCTGGCAACAGATGCGCAGGAGTTATCCTATCAACTTCAGCAGCATCAGGCCAAAATCTTTCCCCCGTTGTCGCAAAAGACGATCAGGACATTTTCGCCGGCGGAAGCCGCTGCCTTCATCGGCATCGGCGAAGGTTATCTCCGGCAGGTGGCGGCCGACGGCCATGGTCCGGATCCGCTGGCAAACGGACGACGGCTCTATAGCGCAACCGACATGGACCGGATCCGCCGCGTCCTCGACGAGCGGAACGGAACGCCGAAATATGTGCCGGCCCGCAGGCCGGGCGAAAAGCTCCAGATCGTCTCGGTGATGAATTTCAAGGGTGGCTCGGGCAAGACCACGACCGCGGCTCACTTCGCGCAATTCATGGCGCTCCGGGGCTACCGCGTACTCGCCGTCGATCTCGACCCGCAGGCTTCCTTGTCCGCGCTGTTCGGCCATCAGCCGGAGTTCGACGTCGGCGAGGGCGAAACGATCTACGGCGCGATCCGCTATGACGATCCGCGCCCGATTGCCGACATCGTGCGCGCCACCTATACGCCGAACCTGCATCTCATTCCCGGCAATCTAGAATTGATGGAATTCGAGCACGAGACGCCGAAGGCCATGGCATCGGGCACGGCGGAGACGATGTTCTTCGCCCGCATCGGCGAGGCGCTGACCGATATCGAAAGCTTCTATGACATCGTCGTTGTCGACTGCCCGCCGCAACTCGGCTTCCTGACGATGTCGGCGCTCTGCGCCGCGACCTCGGTGCTGATCACGGTTCACCCGCAGATGCTCGACGTCATGTCGATGTCGCAGTTCCTGACGATGACGAGCGAATTGATGTCTGTCGTCGAGAAGGCCGGCGGGCGCACCAGCTACGACTGGATGCGCTATCTGGTGACGCGGTTCGAGCCGAATGACGGGCCGCAGAGCCAGATGACCGGCTTCATGCGGGCGATCTTCGGCAATCGCATGCTCCACAATCCCATGGTGAAGTCGACGGCCGTTTCCGATGCCGGCGTTACCAAGCAGACCCTCTACGAAGTCGAGCGGTCGCAGTTCACACGCGGAACCTATGATCGGGCGCTGGAGTCGCTGAACCTCGTGAATGGTGAGATCGAAGCGCATATTCGCTCCACCTGGGGAAGGAGATAGGATGGCGCGCAAGAACCTCATCGAATTTTCCGCACCGAGCTCGGCAAGGGCGGAAGCGGTCGCGCCACGTGATAATCGCCCGATTGCCGGCTTCGTACCGCAGGAGCGCAGTGGCGGGCCGGTCGGCGGCATTACCAAGACGCTCGGCAACATCACCGAGAAGATGGAGCGTGCCAGCGAGCTGGAGCGGCAGCTTGCTGCTGGCCAGATGATTGTCGAGCTCGACCCCGGACTGATCGACGGGTCTTTCGTCAGCGACCGCCTAGCGATCGACGCGGCTGAACTCGCCGAGCTGGTGGAGCAGATCCGCGAGCATGGGCAGCAGGTCCCGATCCTCGTGCGTCCGCATCCGGAGGCCAAAGGCCGCTATCAGGTTGCCTATGGCCATCGGCGCCTCACGGCCGCGAGAGAGATCGGCATCAGGGTGCGCGCCGTCGTCCGCGATCTGACCGACGGCCAGCTGGTCGTCAGCCAGGGCCAGGAAAACAGCGCCCGCACCAATCTCTCCTATATCGAGCGCGCGCTCTTCGCGTCGCGGCTCGAGGAACGCGGCTTTGCCCGCGACGTCATCATGGCGGCGCTGAGCGTCGACAAGGCGGCGCTGTCGAGAATGCTGATCGTGATACGGCAGGTGCCCTTGGCGCTCATCAACGCCATAGGTGCTGCGCCTGATATCGGACGGCGGCGATGGTTGGAACTGGGCGAGCGGCTGGAAAACGCCGATGTCGACAAGATCATCGCGGAGTTGTCCGCGGACGACGCGCGCAGGATGTCGAGCGACGAACGATTTCACCGGGCATTCGTTTTGTCAACGAAGAGGGTCGCGGCGCCTAAGCCGGCAGTCGTCAAATCCGAGGTCAGCGGCGTGCCGGTGACCGTTAAGAAAACAGCGTCCGGCGCCACCTTTATCTTCGACGGCAAGAGCGCGCCCGGTTTCGATCAATTCGTCCAGGAACGGCTGCAGGGCCTGTTCCAGGAATTCAAAAAGCACAGAGGAGCGTAACGCGCAAAAGAAAAAGGCCCCCAACGACGACGCCGTCGTGGAAGCCCTTCTCAGATCTTAAGCACATCGAGAATCGCATTTCCACGAATCACAGTCAAGCGTCTTAGGCACCAAATTGGTGGACTGTTTTCTTTTGCCTGAACGAAGGTGAAGGCGAATGGAGAGTGGATATGTGACGACGCCCTTTGGTCGGCGGCCGATGTCGCTCGGCATGCTGGCAAGCCAGCAACTGGCCGAGACGATCGAGCCTGGAATGAGACGCAGCAAGTGGAAATTGTTCAGGGCGATCTGCGAAGCGCGGCCGGCGCTTGGCGTGACCGACCGGGCGTTGACGGTGCTCGATGCGCTGTTGACCTTCTATCCCCACGACGAAATTTCCGAGGAAAACGGCCTGATCGTCTTTCCCTCGAACGCGCAGCTTTCGCTTCGCGCCCGCGGAATGACGCCGGCAACGCTGCGGCGGCATCTTGCCGTGCTGGTTGAGGCCGGCCTGATCCTGCGCAAGGACAGCCCGAACGGAAAGCGTTATGCGCGCCGCGACAGGGAAGGGGAGATCGATGAGGCTTTCGGCTTCAGCGTCGCGCCACTGCTGGCGCGCGCGGTCGAAATCGAAAACCTGGCCGCCGAGGTGGTTGCCGACCGAGAGCTCATCCGGGCGACCAGGGAGCGCCTCACCGTGTGCCGGCGGGATATCTCGAAGCTGATCGCAGCAGCGATCGAGGAAGCTGTGCCTGGCGACTGGGAGCAGATGTCGCTGATGTTTCGCGATCTTGTTCGCAGGATTCCGCGTATCGCAGGGACCGAGGAATTGGCATCACTGCTCGACGAGATGGGGCTGCTGCGCGAAGAAGCCATCAACCTGCTGGAAAGACATATAAAATTACAAAAATTAGACGCCAATGAGTCTCAAACTGAGCGCCACAAACAGAATTCAAACCCCAACTCCATATCTGAACTTGAACCAGCCTTCGAAACGAAGCAGGGCGCGAAGCCGGTGGCCGACAACAGACCTGTCGCCGGGCCGCAAGACGAGCAAGGGCTGAAACATTCGGCATCTGCCGACGCAATGAGCGGCAGGAAATCCGGCGCGGCTGAACCGGCGGCGGGACATACGCTGAAATCCTTCCCGCTTGGTCTGGTTCTTCAGGCCTGCCCGCAAATTCTCGATTATGGGCCAGGCGGAACGATCGGCAACTGGCGCGACCTGATGTCGGCTGCGGTCGTTGTCCGCTCGATGCTCGGCGTCAGCCCCTCGGCCTATGAGGAAGCCTGCGCCGGCATGGGGCCGGAAAACGCCGCGACGGTGATCGCCTGCATTCTGGAAAGGGGCGGGCATATCAATTCGCCCGGCGGTTATCTCCGCGATCTCACCCGGAGGACCGAGAGAGGTGAATTTGCGATCGGCCCGATGCTGATGGCGCTGGTGCGCGCGAATGGTGGAGTGCGGCGCGACGCCGGCTGATGGACTTCGACTGGAGCGCAATCGTGCATCGAGTGGTTGCTCAAGTCAGCGCGGCGGCGCGGTACTTTCCCGCAGGATCAGCTCGACAGGCCACAGTTCGTGGATCTCTTCTGCGGGGCGACCGGCGATAAGCTGTAGTGTCAGCTCGGCGCAGCGTGTGCCCGCAGCGCGCATGGAGGACCGTGTGGTCGAGAGCGACGGCACCATATTTTCGGCCGTCAGATAGGGGAACACGTCGTCATGGGCGATGACGGAAACATCCTGTCCCACCGTCATCCCGAGCGAACGGACGGCACGGTAGACACCAAGCGCTGTCATCGTGGAACCGGCAATGATGGCGGTCGGGGCATTGGCGCTCTCCAGAAAAGAGCGGGCATGGCGAAAGCCGCTCTCGTCGGAGAATTTATCGCAGACCATCAGGCTGGGATCTGCGGTGACCCCACGCTCCTGATGGGCGATCCGAAAACCCTGCTCTCGATGGATCGAATAGGTCTTGCCCCGCAGCCCATTGATCATCGCAATGCGGCGGTGTCCGAGATCAAGCAGGTGTTCGGTCACTCTGCGCACGGCATTTTCATTGTCGATATCGAGCCAGGCATGAACGTGCTCGGTCTCCGAGCGGCCGTGGACCAGAAAGGGCACGCCGAGGCTGTTCAGCATTTCGATCCGCGGGTCCCTGGGGCGTGGCGAATGAATGATCACGGCGTCTACCCGCCGGCTTTCGACCAGGCGCCGGTAGGCCTGTATCTCGTCGTCATCATTATGCGCGGTAATAGGTGTGATGAGAATATCCGTATCGGTCGTTTCCAGGCGCTGCGCCATCCCCGACACGAACTCAGCAAAATGAATTTCTCCTGAACGCCCCATCATGACGCCGATCGCTCCGGCTCTTCCGGTCTTCAGGCGCACGGCATTGATATCGGGGCGATAGCCAAGCCGCATTGCTTCGCTCGCAACCCGGGCGCGCGTGGTTTCGCTCACCTCCGGATAGCCGCTAAGTGCGCGGCTGACCGTTGTCGGAGAAAGCCCAAGCTGCTTTGCAAATTCACGAAGTTTCATCGATGTCTTCTTTGTCCGGGAAATCAATGGACGATGCGTTGATGATGCGCAACGGGCAAGTGCTGATTCAGTTCAAATTGAAAACGGTTTCAATTATGTGACGTTGAAATGTCGGCTGCGGATGCCGAATGTACGCCCTTATCCGGGCAGCATGGTTATTATTATCATACAAATGCAACCTTCAGAAGCTGGTTTTGATGTCTTGACGTCATCAATGCCTTCTGCAATGTTCCGTTTGCCAAATCGATTTCAATTTCTGGGAGGAGATTATGAAAAAGTTTGCTCTGGCCTTGTCCGCGATTGAACTTGCTCTCGCGGCCGGCCCCATTCACGCCGCAGAAATTTCGTTTGCCGCGAACACCACCGGGAAAAACGTCGAATTCCTGAACAAGCAGCTCGCAATTTTCGAAAAGGAAACCGGCAATCAGGTGAAACTCGTCACCATGCCGTCATCGAGTAGTGAGCAGTTTTCGCAATATCGCTTGTGGCTTGCCGCCGGAAACAAGGACATCGACGTCTATCAGACCGATGTCATCTGGGCGCCGCAGCTTGCAGACCAGTTCATCGATCTGAAGGAAGCTACCAAGGATGTAGCAGGCCAGTTCTTCCCATCGATCATTGCCTCGCAGACGGTCAACGGCCGACTGGTGGCACTGCCGCTGTTTACCGATGCTCCGGCGTTGTTTTACCGGAAGGACCTGCTTGAAAAATACGGCAAGCTGCCGCCAAAGACCTGGGACGAGATGGCCGCGACCGCCAAGGAAGTTCAGGATAAGGAACGCCAAGCCGGACAGAAGGACCTTTGGGGCTACGTCTTCCAGGGCAACTCCTATGAAGGGCTGACCTGCAACGCGCTGGAATGGGTGAAGTCGTCGGGCGGCGGCCAGATTGTCGAGCCAGACGGGACAATTTCGATCAACAATGAAAAGGCGGCGGCTGCGCTTGATCGCGCCAGGGGCTGGATCGGCACGATCTCACCTCCCGGCGTGCTCGCATATCAGGAAGAAGAATCGCGCGGTGTTTGGCAGACAGGCAACGCCGTCTTTATGCGTAACTGGCCCTATGCCTATGCCCTCGGCAATGGTGCCGACAGTGCCGTGAAAGGCAAGTTCGACGTCATGACGCTGCCGGTTGCGGCGGCCGGCGACAAGCCATCCTCGACGCTTGGCGGCTGGAACCTGGCGGTTTCGAAATATTCCGAGAAACAGGAAGCAGCCATCGCACTGGTAAAATTCCTGGCGTCGGAGGACGTTCAGAAGGCTCGCGCCATCGAGCTATCCAATCTGCCGACGCTGACCGATCTTTATGACGACAAGGATGTTGCCGCAGCACAGCCCTTCATGCCGAACTGGAAACCGATTTTCCAGAACGCGGTGCCGCGTCCTTCGGCGACCGCCAAGGTCAAGTACAACGAAGTGTCCTCGAAGTTCTGGACGGCCGTGCACAACACGCTGTCCGGCAGCGGCTCGGCCGCCGAGAACCTCGAGCTTCTCGAAGCCGACCTGACGACCCTCAAGGGCGACGCCTGGTAAGAACCCGGCCGGCGGCTGTGAAGCCGCCGGCCCGGTTTCGGACGATCAACCGGGGAGGCGTTTCATGACTGAAATCGTAGTTTCGCAAGCAGTTGAACCAAGGATTTCCAAGCTCAGAGCTTCTACGGAGCTGCGATCCGAGCGTATTCGATCGGCCTGGGTGTTTCTGGCGCCGACGCTGTTGAGCCTGGCAATCGTCGCTGGCTGGCCGCTCTTCAGAACGATCTATTTCAGCTTTACGAATGCGTCACTCAACGACCTTGGCAATGCGCAATTCGTCGGCTTTGCCAATTATCTGTCGTGGGTGACGCTGAAGAGCGGGAAGACCGTCTATCGGGGTCTGCTTGCCGATCCGGTCTGGTGGAATGCCGTCTGGAACACGGCCAAATTCACCGTCCTTTCCGTCGCGATTGAGACGATGCTCGGCTTGATCGTCGCGCTGGTGCTGAACGCTCAGTTCGTCGGACGTGGAATCGTTCGGGCTGCAATCCTCATTCCCTGGGCGATACCGACCATCGTTTCGGCCAAGATGTGGGCCTGGATGCTCAACGACCAGTTCGGCATTCTCAATGATATTCTGCTCGGCTTCGGCCTGATCACCGAGAAGATCGCCTGGACCGCCAATCCGGAAACGGCGATGGTCGCCGTGTTGATCGTCGACGTCTGGAAGACGACGCCCTTTATGGCGCTTCTGATCCTTGCCGGGCTGCAGATGGTGCCGGGGGATATCTATGAAGCGGCCAAGATCGATGGCGTCAATCCGATCAAGGTTTTCTGGCGTCTGACGCTGCCGCTGATCCGGCCTGCCATCATGGTTGCCGTGATTTTCCGGATGCTGGATGCGATGCGCATCTTCGATCTGATCTATGTTCTGACGCCCAACAATGCGCAGACGAAGACCATGTCGGTCATGGCGCGCGAGAACCTGTTCGACTTCGATAAGTTCGCCTATGGCGCCACCGCGTCTACGGTGCTTTTCCTCATCATCGCCTCCGTCACCGTCTTCTATATCTGGCTCGGCCGCGTCAAGCTCGGCGGGCAGGAACGCTGATGCTGCTTTCGATCACCAAGAACACGCTCTTCTACCTGCTCGTTACGATCATCGTCATCATTGCGGTTTTCCCATTCTACTATGCGATCCTCACCAGCCTGAAGACCGGTACTGCGCTTTTCGAAGTTGATTACTGGCCGACCTCGATCTCCTTCGGCAACTATGCTTCCGTGATGGGCCAAGGCAGCTTCGTCCGCAGTCTTGCAAATTCCGCGATGATCGCATGCATCGTGGTTTCAGCATCGCTGTTACTTTCGATCACCGCTTCGTTCGCTCTCGCGCGGGTGAATTTCCGCGGACGGGCACTGTTGATGCTGACCATCCTTTCGGTGTCGATGTTTCCGCAGATTGCTGTTCTTGCGGGCCTCTTCGAACTCATCCGTTGGATCGGCATCTTCAACACGCCCTTCGCGCTGATCTTTTCCTACGTAATCTTCACGCTACCCTTCACGGTCTGGGTGCTGACGACCTTCATGCGGGAATTGCCGATCGAGATCGAGGAGGCGGCGATCGTCGACGGCGCTTCACCATGGGTCATCGTCACACAGGTGTTCATGCCGCTGATGTGGCCGGCGCTGGTGACGACCGGGCTGCTCGCCTTCATCGCCGCCTGGAACGAATTTCTTTTCGCGCTTACGTTCACATCGTCCGATACACAGCGGACCGTGCCGGTCGCCATCGCCCTGCTTTCGGGCAACAGCGAGTTCGAAATTCCCTGGGGCAACATCATGGCGGCTTCGGTGATCGTCACTGTCCCGGTTGTCGTGCTTGTTTTGATATTCCAGCGCCGGATCATTTCGGGGCTGACCGCCGGCGGCGTTAAGGGTTGAGGGAGTAGGACATGGCCGAGATACGACTGGAGAACATCCGCAAGAGCTTCGGCGCTTTCGAGGTGATCAAGGGCGTGACGATGGAGATCCGCCGAGGCGAATTCATGGTGTTCGTCGGGCCTTCGGGATGCGGCAAGTCCACGCTGCTGCGGCTTATCTCCGGGCTCGAAGACATCACCTCGGGAAACCTCGCTTTCGACAATGAGACGGTAAACCGGCACGCGCCATCGAAGAGAGGGATCGCCATGGTGTTCCAGTCCTACGCGCTCTACCCGCATATGACGGTCTTCGACAACATGGCTTTCGGCATGAAGCTTTCCGGGAGCAACAGAGACGAATGCCGCCAGCGCGTCGAGCAGGCGGCCGGTATGCTGCAGCTCTCATCCTACCTGGACCGCTTGCCGCGACAGCTTTCCGGCGGACAGCGTCAGCGCGTCGCAATCGGCCGGGCGATCGTGCGCGATCCCAAGGTCTTTCTCTTCGACGAGCCGCTGTCCAACCTCGATGCGGCGCTTCGGGTCGCGACGAGGCTCGAGATCGCCAAGCTTCATCGCAGCATGCACGGCACGACGATGATCTATGTGACGCATGATCAGGTCGAGGCCATGACGCTGGCCGACCGGATCTGCGTGTTGAGGGACGGCGTCGTCGAGCAGATCGGCACGCCGCTGGAACTTTACGAGAGCCCGAATTCGGTCTTTGTCGCCGGCTTCATCGGTTCGCCGAAAATGAATTTCCTGTCGGGCGGGCTGGCGCAGCCCTATGACAGCCATACGATCGGTGTACGTGCGGAGCATGTGCGAATCACGGCCGAGTCGCCGGTTTGGCGTGGCACGGTCATCCATTCGGAAATCCTCGGTTCCGATAGTTTCGTCTATCTGGACATCGGGGCGGATGAGCCGCTTGTCGTGCGGGAGGCCGGCGTCTCTCGTCATGAGCCGGGCCAGACGCTTGGACTCGCGCCACTTGCCGGTCACATCCACCGTTTCGACCGGTCGGGCCGGGCGCTCGAACGTGAATCCATGCGGGCAGCCTGATCTTCCAGGCATCGATGTCCTTCCCAGACTCGATCCGCTTCAACTACAAGGAGAAAACGACGTGACCATACGCACCGTTGTGTGGGGTGAAAACATCCACGAGAATACCAATGCGATCGTCCGGGGCATCTACCCCGAAGGCATGCATACGACGATCGCCAATGCGCTGAATACCGACCCCGGCATTTCCGCCACCACGGCGACGCTGCAGGAGCCGGAACATGGGCTGAGCGAGGCCCGGCTTGCCGAAACCGATGTGCTGACCTGGTGGGGCCACAAGGATCACGGCGCGGTCTCCGATGTCGTCGTCGAGCGCGTCGCCAAGCGCGTCTGGGAAGGCATGGGCCTTCTCGTCTTACATTCCGGCCATTTCTCGAAAATCTTCAAGCGGCTGATGGGCACGCCCTGCGCGCTGAAATGGCGCGAGGCGGGCGAGCGCGAGCGGCTGTGGACGATCAACCCGCGCCATCCGATCGCCGCCGGCATCGGCGAGCATTTCGAGCTTGAGAACGAGGAAATGTATGGCGAGCAGTTCTCGGTGCCGGAGCCGCTGGAAACGGTGTTCATCTCCTGGTTCCAGGGCGGGGAAGTGTTCCGCTCGGGCCTGACCTGGCGCCGCGGCGCCGGCAACATCTTCTATTTCCGCCCGGGCCATGAGACCTATCCGACCTATCACGACGCCACCATCCAGAAGGTGCTGATCAACGGCGTCAAGTGGGCCTACAACCCAGAAGGCGCGTTGACTGCCATTACCGACGCTCCAAATGTGCCGGTAGAGAAGGCGCTGGAGCCGATCGTCGAGCGCGGCCCGAAACTGCACCAAGCCGGCGAAGCCGGTTACCGCTGAATTCGATAAACGACCATGAGGACAAAAATGCGCTTGATCATTCTCGGAACTGGAGGATGGGCAAATACCCATGCCATGAATTTCTCGGAAATCACCGGCGTCAAGATTGTTGCTGCCGTCGATACGGACGAGGTCCGGCTGCGGGCCTTCGCGCTCAGGCATGGAATCCCGCTTACTTTCACATCACTCGATGACGCCCTTGCGTGGGGGGAGTTTGACGCCGTGACCAATGTCACGCCGGATCGAGCGCATTATTCCACGACAATGAAGATACTCGGCGCCGGCAAGCATGTGCTCTGCGAGAAGCCGCTTGCGGTCAACTACCGCGAGGCCAAGGAGATGGCCGACGCCGCGGCGGCGTCCGGCAAGGTCACGATGGTAAACCTTACCTATCGTAACGTGGCACCGCTGCAGGCGGCGCGAAAGATGGTGCTGGATGGCCGTCTCGGCGCGATCCGCCACTTCGAAGCCTCCTATCTCCAAAGTTGGTTGGTCTCCAAGGCTTGGGGCGACTGGACCAAAGAGTCGCAATGGCTTTGGCGGCTGTCGACAAAGCATGGCTCCAACGGCGTGCTGGGCGATGTCGGTATTCACATTCTCGACTTCGCGGTCTTTGCCGCCGGCAGCGACGTCAAGGCGGCGGCATCGCATCTCAAGGTTTTCGACAAGAGCCCCGGGAACCGGATCGGGGAATACGAGCTCGATGCAAACGACAGCTTCCTGATGATGGCCGAGCTCGAAAACGGCGCGGCCGGCGTCATCCATGCGACGCGCTGGGCAACCGGCCATCTGAACGAATTGCGCCTGCGCCTGCATGGAGACAAGGGGGCGCTGGAGGTGGTGCATACGCCTGAAGGTTCGACCCTCAGGGCCTGCGAAGGCGCCGATGCCGACAAGGCGATCTGGCGCAAGATCGAGGTCGAACCGGTGATCACCAATTTCCAGCGATTTGCAAACGCCGTGCAAAAGGGCGAGCCGGAGGAGCCGGGTTTCGGCCATGCCGCCAAGCTGCAATTTGTTCTTGATCACGCAGTCAAGACGGCCGGCGCCCTGACGGAGCTGTAGACAGGTTCTTCGGAGGGCGGTCGAGCATCGTCAGATGCGCTGGTTCAGCTCGTCTTCGCTGATGCCGAAATGCTCGAGGATGATGCCGACATTCCGGCGGTGAGACTTGAAATAGACGTCGAAGAGATCGCCGATCAGCGGAACCGTGCCGCAGGCGGCGTCGACGCCGAGATTGACCGCCATGCGGGCGAGTTTGTGGGCGGGAAGGCCGAGCCGCCTTGCCTCGTCGATGATGAAAAGACCGATCAGGGATCCGACAATGTCGCCGACAGCGGGGATAAGGCCGAGGACCGAGTCCGCGCCGATCCGCACGCCGACGACCGGCAATCGGACGGCGGTATCCATCAGACGGGCTATGCTAGCAGCGCGGCGAATTCGCGCGAGTTCGGCAGGGGTGAGATATGTCGTTTTGCCACTGTCCATGGCCGTGAAACGCCGCTAAACCGATAAGGTTCGCCGGCGGTGTGATCGGGGAAGCGCACTATCTCTGGTCGGGAACCACGACCAATTTGCCGACGAAGTTCTTCGCCATGAAATCGGTTTGGGCGCGATGAAATTCCGACAGCGGATAAACACCGCCGACGAGAGGCCGGATCTTGCGGCTTTCGATATAGCCGACCAGCCGGCGGAAGTCGGCGCGGCTTCCCTGGCTCGATCCATGTAGTTCCAGCTGCTTCAGATACATGGTCCTCAGGTCGAGCTGGACGACGGGCCCGGCGATCGCGCCGGCCGTCGTGTAACGGCCTTCGGGACGCAGGATCTTCAGGAGATCGTTGAACAGCGGTCCGCCGACCAGATCGGCGACGACGTCGATCGGCTGGCCACCGCTTGCGGAATGGACGGCTTCGACAAGATCGCCCTTGCCGCGGGTCACGACCGCTTCGGCGCCGATATCGATCATCGCCGCCTCCTTGCCGGAGCCTGCAACCGCGATCGGGATGGCGCCGCGGGCGCGCGCAAGCTGGATGATTGCCGAGCCGACGCCGCCGGAGGCGCCGGTGACGAGGACGCGTTCGCCGGCGGCAAGCCTTGCCCGTTCCAGCATTCGTTCGCCTGTGAGATAGGCACAGCAGAAGGTGGCGAGCTCGACATCGGTCAGATCGGTCGCGACGACATGGGCGTTCTCGGCAGGCAGCACCATATATTCGGCGTAGCCGCCATCCCGTCCGTGGCCCATGTAATCGATGTCGGCAAGACTGTCGTCGTCGCGATTATAGATCGAGAAGTCGACCATCACGCGTTCGCCGATGCGTCTCGGATCAACGCCCGGGCGGACGCCGACGATATGACCGACGGTATCGGTGCCCTGGATGCGCGGGAATGTCAGCGTGTTGCCCTGCCTGCGCCAGGTGGAGACGGCGGAGGGATCATCCTCTGTACCGTAGGCGCCTTGGCGCACCCAGACGTCGGTATTGTTCATGCCGCAGGCGGTAACACGGATCAGCACCTCGCCTTCAGTCGGCGTCGGGACAGGCACATCCGTGGCATAGATGAGCTTTTCCAAGCCGCCATGGCCGGTGAGCAACACCGCCGCCATCTTTTCCGGGATCGTCATGCGGCTCTTCTCCTCAGATGGTTTTGAAAACACTTTCGATCGCGTCCGCAGCCGCCTTGACGACGACGTCTGCTTCTGCGCGGGTGAGGCAGAGTGGTGGAGCGAAGCCGAGAATATCGCCCTGCGGCATGGCGCGGCCGATGACGCCACGTTCGAGAAGGGCGGATGCGACCTGCGGACCGATCTTGCGGCCGGGATCGAAGAACCGGCGGTCGTCCCGGTCCTCGACGAATTCGACAGCGGCCATCAGACCGTCGCCGCGGACTTCACCGACATTCCGATGGCCGCCAACCGCCTCTTGCAACTGCGACCGGAAATAGCTGCCGGTCGTGCCGGCATTGTCGACGATGCCGAGTTCGTCGATCAACTCCAGATTGGCGATACCTGCGGCAGCACAAATCGGGTGGGCGGAATAGGTCCAGCCGTGGCCGATCGCTCCCAATTCATCGGAACCCTGCACCAGCACCTGCCACATCTTCTCCGAAACGATCGAGCCGGAAAGCGGAGCATAGGCCGAGGTCAGGCCTTTGGCGATGGTGATCAGGTCCGGCTTCATGCCGTAGTGATCCGAGCCGAACATCGTGCCGAGACGGCCGAAGCCGGTGACGACCTCGTCGGCGACCAGCAGGATATCGTATCTGTCGAGCACCGCCTGGATCTTCTGCCAATAGCCCTGGGGCGGCGGGACGATCCCCCCGGTGCCGAGGATTGGTTCGCCGATGAAGGCGGCGATGGTGTCGGGCCCCTCGGCGACAATCATCTCCTCCAGTCTGTCGGCGCAATGTTGCGAGAATTGCTCCTCGCTCATCGACCGGTCGGGCCGGCGGAAATAATAGGGCGCTTCGGTGTGGAGGATCGGCGCGCGCGGCAGATCGAAAGCATTATGAAAAAGCGCAAGACCGGTGAGGCTGCCTGTCATGACGCCGGAGCCGTGATAGCCACGCCAGCGTGAGATGATCTTCTTCTTTTCCGGCCGGCCGAGAATGTTGTTGTAATACCAGATCAGCTTGATGTTGGTCTCGTTGGCATCCGAGCCGGAAAGGCCGAAATAGACGCGGCTCATGCCCGCTGGTGCGCGGTCGATAATCATTTTCGCAAGCGTAATCGACGCTTCCGTGCCGTGGCCGACATAGGCGTGGTAGTAGGCGAGGTTCTTCGCCTGTTCGGCGATGGCGTCGGCGATCTCCTGGCGACCGTAGCCGACATTGACGCAATAAAGCCCGGCAAAGGCATCGAGGCTTTTGCGGCCGCTGGTGTCGGTGATGTAGACACCTTCGCCCCCGGCGACGACGCGCGTCGGCGTCTCGCCGCGCGCATGCATGCCCATATGGGTGGAGGGATGAAAGAAGTGGTCGCGGTCCCAGGCGGTGAGTTCGTTGCTTTTGTCGAGCATGTCCTATCCTCTCTTGAAATGGGCGCTCAGGCGGCCGTGTCGATGCAGAGATATTTGAGCTCGGTGAAAGCTTCGAGCCCGTGGCGGGAGCCTTCCCGGCCGAGGCCGGACTGTTTCCAGCCGCCGAAGGGGATGGGGCCGCCGGTGATCTTCACGCGATTGATCGCCACCATGCCGTATTCCAGCGCGCGGCCGAGGCGCATCTGGCGGGCGCCATTCTCGGTGACGACATATGCAACCAGGCCATATTCGGTATCGTTGGCACGGGCGACGACCTCTTCCTCCGTATCGAAAGTGGCAAGTGCGGCCACAGGCCCGAAAGTCTCCTCCCGCATGATCAGCGCATCCGCCGGAACATCCGTCAAAAGCGTCGGCTTATAGAAGAGCGGGCCGGCCCTATGGCGGCTGCCGCCGGCAACGAGCCGGGCGCCACGCGCCAACGCGTCAGCCACTTGGTCCTCGATCTTGACGACGGCGCGTTCATGCATCAGTGGCCCGATTTCGCTGTCAGCCTCGATGCCTGCGCCGACCTTCAGCGCGCCGATGCGCGCGGCAAAAGCCGTGGCGAAGGCATCGGCAATGCGCCGCTGGACGAAAATGCGGTTGGCGGCAAGGCAATCCTGGCCCGATGTCGCAAACTTGGCGCCGACGGCGATCTCGACGGCTTTCGCGACATCGGCATCGTCGAAGACAATCAGCGGCGCGTGCCCGCCGAGTTCCATTACCAGCCGCTTCATGGTCGGCGCGCACTGGGCGGCGATCAGGCGGCCAACCTCGGTCGAACCGGTGAAGCTCATGGCGCGCAGGCGGTTATCGCTGCACATCCGTCCGACGATCGTTGCGGCATGGCCGGTGACCACGTTGAAGACGCCGGCGGGAATGCCGGCCCGTTCGCCGAGTTCGGCAAGCGCGAGGGCCGAAAGTGGCGTCTCCGAAGAAGGGTGGGCAACGACCGTGCAGCCTGCGGCAAGTGCTGCGCCCGCCTTGCGGGTGAGCATGGCGGAAGGGAAATTCCAGGGGGTGACGACGCCGACGACCCCAAGCGCCTCGCGCCGCACGATCATTTCCGCTCCGGCCAGATGGCTGGTGACACTTTCGGCGTTCAGCCGCTTGCCTTCTTCGGCATACCACTCGATGAAGGAGGCGGCGTAGTCGATCTCACCACGCGCTTCGGCAAGCGGCTTGCCCTGTTCGAGCGTCATGATCAGCGCCAGGTCTTCCCTGGCGGCGAGCATCAACCCGTGCCATTTCCGCAGGATCGCCGCGCGGTGCTGCGGCAGCATCGCGCGCCAAGCGGCAAAGGCCTGCGACGCCGCATCGATCGCCATCGCCGTCTCCTCCGCATCGAGGCTCGCAACCCAGGCCAGCGTTGCCGAAGAGGCCGGATCGGCAACAGCGAAGCTTTTGCCTGTCGCCCCCGCGATCCACCTGCCGCCGACATAGGCGAGATCGCGCAGGAGATGACGGTCGGCAAGCCGTGACAGCGCATCATGATAGTCGGGGCGGGCAAAAACGGCGGTCATGTCCATCTCCTCGTTTGCGGTTGACGCAAGTCTTCCACAACAGCCGACGAGAGATTGTCCTTTACCGAAGGCGGAAAGAGACAGACGGTCTAAAGGACGGCCGTCTGCTAGACAGATTGTCTAGGAGACGTTGTGTTCTTCCTCCCCGGAGGCGGAGAAGGAAGAGACCGGAAGGACTGTGTCCTCCTTCACCGTCTTGGTGACGATGTAGGTGAAGTAGCGGTCGATGCCGAGTTCGCGGTCGAGAAGCCCGTCGACCAGCCGCTGATAGGCGTCGATATCGGCTGTCATGATCTTCAGGATATAATCGACACCGCCGCCGACCGACCAACAGGCAACGATCTCTGGGATTGCGGCGACGGCGCGCTCGAAGCGTTCGAAATCCGCCTGGCGATGATTGGCGAGCGTCACCTCCATCAAGACGCTGGCGACCGGCGCTATGCGCCGCGGCGCGATGCGGGCGTGGTAGCCGGTAATGATCCCCGCCTTTTCGAGCTTGCGCAGCCGCATCCAGCACGGCGTAGGCGACAGCCCTGCCTTTTCGGCCAGCGCCAGCTTGGTAATGCGTCCGTCGTGCTGGACGGCGTCGAGGATACGCAAATCGATGGCGTCGAGTTTCATGGCGCTTTCTTTAGAAAAAAACATTTCAAACGCGGTGAAAAGACAATGGAAGCGCATTTTGGCATTGTCAATTGAACTGATTTTCAGCAGTGTTGAAATCATGACAAATTGGCGCCCCGATCCCTCGCAACTCCGCCGGCCTGCCTATCTCTCGCTCGCCGAGCAGATCGCCAATGCGATCACCGACGGCAAGCTCTCCGACGGCATGCAATTGCCGCCGCATCGCAAGCTGGCGGATGATCTGCATCTTTCCGTGCAGACGGTGAGCCGAGCCTATGACGAACTGAGCCGCCGGGGGCTGATATCAGGCGAGATCGGACGCGGCAGCTTCGTGCAGACGCGGCCGCGCGAGCCGGAACCACCTTATCTGCCGGAACGGCTGGGCGAGGTGATCGATCTCTCTATCCTGAAGCCGGTCTGCGAGCAGATTCATCTGGAAAGGCTGCGCCAGGCCTTTGGCTGGCTCTCCGAAAATCTGCCGTCGAGCTCGGCCCTGTCGTTCCGGCCGAACATGGTCTTTCCCCGCCATCGCGTCGTTGCCACGGAATGGCTGGCGCGCTGCGGCCTCGACGTATCGCCGCTGAACATCAGTCTGACGAATGGCGCGACATCGGGCATGACCGTGGCGCTGATGAGCGTCGCCCCGCCCGGTTCGACCATTGCGACCGAGGCGATCAGCCATCATACGCTGGTGCCGCTCTCCACCTATCTCGGCCTGCATCTCGAGGGGCTGGCGATCGACGAGGAGGGCATGATTCCCGAAGCGCTGGACGAGGCCTGCCGGACGGGGCCGATCCGGGCGATCTTCCTGCAGCCGTCGGTGATCAATCCGATGGCGGCGCTGATGAGCGCAGAGCGCCGGCAGGCGCTCGCTGCCGTTGCCGCCAAGCATGACATAGCGATCATCGAAAACGACATTCTGGGGCCGATGGTCGAGGACCGCGCGCCGCCGATGGCCGCCTTCGCGCCGGAGCGGACGCTTTACGTCACGAGCTTCACGAAGATCACCGTTCCGGGCCTCAGGATCGGTTATCTCGCAGCGCCGGACCGCTATGTCGCCGCCGTTGCCAACCGGCATCTGGTCTCCAGTTGGATGGCGACGCCGGCGATTGCCGAAATCGCCACCCGCTGGGTCAGCGACGGCACGGCGATGGAGCTCGTCAACTGGCAGCGCCGCGCCCTTGTCGGGCGCCATGCAATCGCGGCGGAGATGCTGGCCGGCCTGTCCTATCGAACGCATCCGCAAAGCCTGCATGTCTGGCTGCCGCTTTTCGGCAGCCATACGGAGGATGGTTTCGTGTCGCAGGCAAGGCTGCGCGGCGTGGCGATCGCGCCGGGCAAATCCTTCCGCACCGCCGATCACGGCTGGACGCCGGCGGTACGCATCTCGCTCGGCTCGACGACGGAAGGCGAGCTGCGGACGGGACTGGGGATCGTTGCCTCACTGGCACAGGGAAATCCCGAAGAGCTGCTGCTCGCGATTTGAGGCGGGCGCCTCATTTGCCGGCAGCCGCAGAATAATTGTCATGATATTATTTTACGAATTGACATGATTTTCGAGCGCCGTCATCGTTAGGTCATTGCTTGTCTCAACAAGGAGAGACATGAATGCCTGCGCCGCCCATCATCCGCATCGACAACATCGTCAAGAGATACGGCCCGCTGACCGTGCTCGACGGCCTGTCGATGAATGTCATGCCGGGCGAGAAGCTGGCGCTGATCGGGCCGTCCGGCTCCGGCAAGACGACGATCCTGCGCATTCTGATGACGCTGGAGACGATCAGCGGCGGTCATATCGAGGTCGATGGCGAACAGCTCTATCATATGCCGAACGGTGGCGGACTTGTGCCGGCCGATGAGCGGCATCTGCATCGCATGCGCGAGAAGATCGGCATGGTTTTCCAGCACTTCAATCTGTTTCCGCACAAATGCGTCCTCGACAACGTGACGCTGGCACCCATGTTGACCAAGGGTATCAAGCGGCCGCAAGCCGAGAAGCGGGCGATGGAGCTTCTCGAGATGGTCGGCCTTGCCGACAAGGCCAGAAGCGTCCCGGCGCAGCTTTCCGGCGGGCAGAAGCAGCGTGTCGCCATCGCCCGGGCGCTGGCCCTGTCGCCGAAGATCATGCTGTTCGACGAGGTGACCTCGGCACTCGACCCGGAACTCGTCGAGGAGGTGCTGAACGTCATGCGGAAGCTCGCCTCCGAGACCGATATGACGATGCTTCTCGTCACCCACGAAATGGGTTTCGCCCACGACTTTGCCGACCGCGTGCTGTTTTTCGATCGCGGCAGGATCGTCGAGGAAGGCAAGCCCGGCGACATCTTCCGCAATCCGACACAGGAACGGACGCAGACCTTCCTGCGCAAGATCATCGCGGCAGGGCACCGCGTCTGACCTCAGACATTGCCCGCGAACAACAAAACTCAAAGAGAAAGCCAGAGGAGTTGGGAACGATGAAAGCAGGATATGTTTTGAGCGCCGTCAGCCTGTCGGTGCTTCTGGTTACGGCGGCCGCCCCGGCATCCGCCGCCGATGACAAGCTCGAACAGCTGAAGGAGCAGGGTTTCGCCCGCATCGCCATCGCCAACGAGCCGCCATTCACCGCCGTCGGCGCCGACGGCAAGGTGTCGGGCGCCGCCCCCGATGTGGCGCGTGTGATCTTCGAAAAACTCGGCGTCAAGGAAGTGGTCGCCTCGATCTCGGAATACGGCGCGATGATCCCCGGCCTGCAGGCCGGCCGACACGACGCAATTACGGCGGGCCTTTTCATGAAACCCGAACGCTGCAACGCCGTTGCCTATTCCGAACCGATCCTGTGCGATGCCGAAGCCTTTGCTCTCAAGAAGGGCAACCCGCTGAAGCTGACGAGCTACAAGGATATCGCCGACAATCCGAACGCCAAGATCGGTGCGCCGGGCGGCGGCACTGAGGAAAAGCTGGCGCTGGAAGCCGGCGTGCCGCGTGACCGCGTCATCGTCGTTCCGGATGGGCAAAGCGGTATCAAGATGCTGCAGGACGGCCGCATCGACGTCTATTCGCTGCCGGTCCTGTCGATCCACGATCTGATGGACAAGGCGAAGGATCCGAACCTCGAAACCGTCGCCCCCGTCGTCAACGCGCCGGTCTATTGCGACGGCGCCGCCTTCCGCAAGCAGGACGTCGCGCTGCGCGATGCCTTCGACGTCGAGCTGAAGAAGCTGAAGGAATCCGGTGAATTCGCCAAGATCATCGAACCCTACGGCTTCTCGGCCAAGGCGGCGATGTCGACGAGCCGCGAAAAGCTCTGCGCCGCCGCCAAGTAACCTGATGTAAGCAGCCGGCCATGCTCCTGATGGCCGGTTGCCCTTCACACCATCTCCAGAGAAATGAGCTGCCGATGTCGGTCTGGTCCGGCTATCTGACACTGATCCTTCAAGGCGCCCTGGTGACGCTCGAGCTGACGATCATGGGCTCGGCGCTGGCGCTCGTCATGGCCTTCCTGGCCGGCCTCGGCCGCCTGTCGCGCTTTTTTGCCGTCCGGGCTCTGGCGACCGCCTATATCGAATTCTTTCGCGGCACCTCGATCTTCGTCCAGCTCTTCTGGGTCTATTTCGTCCTGCCCTTCGCGGGATTGACGCTGACGCCGCTGCAGGCGGGCGTGCTGGCGCTCGGTCTGAATGTCGGCGCCTATGGGGCGGAGGTGGTGCGTGGCGCCGTCAAGGCCGTCGGGCGCGAACAATCGGAAGCCTGTATCGCGCTCAATCTGTCGCGATACCAGCGCATGCGCCACGTCATACTGCCGCAGGCGTTGCCGCTAATGCTGCCGACCTTCTGCAACAATGCGATCGAGCTTTTGAAGGGCACGGCCGTCGTGTCGCTGATCTCGCTGACCGACATGACCTTTCAGGCGCAAGTGGTGCGGGCGCAGACCGGCAATACGCTGGTGCCCTTCGCAACGATCCTCATCCTCTATTTCCTCATGGCCGCCGCCATCTCGGCGGCGATGCGCCTCTTGGAGCGACGGATGACACGCGGCCTCGACGGTATGAGGACTTGATCAAATGGAATGGGATTGGGATTTCGTCTGGCAGATCATGCCGACCCTTCTCGAAGGGTTCAAGATCACCATTCTCGCGACCATCCTCGGCGCTGCTGTCGCCATGGTCGCAGGCCTCGCGCTTGCCATCGCGCGGCGGTCACCGGTCGCCGCCATTTCCGGAACGGTCGGCTTCGTCTCGGAATTCATCCGCGGTACGCCGCTGCTGGTGCAGCTCTACTTCATCTTCTACGTCCTGCCGGATATCGGCATCCGGCTGTCGCCGCTCACCGCCGGCGTCATCGGCATGGGCATTCATTATGCGACCTATACGGCCGAGGTCTATCGCGCCGGCATCGAGAACGTTTCGCGCGGACAATGGGAAGCGGCCAGGGCCACCAATCTGACCACGCGCCAGGCCTGGATCCACGTGATCTTGCCGCAGGCGATCCCGCCAATGATCCCGGCGCTCGCCAATTATTTCATCGCCATGTTCAAGGAAACGCCACTGCTATCGGCGATCACCGTGCTGGAACTGATGAACCAGGCCAAAAGCATCGCCAATAGCAACTATCGCTATATTGAACCCATGACGCTCGTCGGCGTCTTCTTCCTCGTCATCAGCCTGGTCTCGGTCATGGGCTTGCGCTGGCTTGAGGAGCGCTATGCCAGGATGGATGACTGACATGACGAAATCGATCGAGATCATTCCCGCCGGCCGACTGCCACGGCTGGACGACCGGCCGCTGGAAAAACGCATCGGCCTCGTCATTCTGGCGACCGACCACACGACGGAAGCCGACTTCCGACGTATGGTCGCCAGCGACCGTATCGGCGTCTATGTCAGCCGCATTCACTACGCCAATCCCGTGACGGCGGAAAATCTCCTGAAGATGCAGCCGTCGCTGACCCAAGGCGCAGGGCTCATTCTGCCGGGTGAGACGCTGGATGCCGTCATGTATTCCTGCACCGCCGCCTCGGTCGTGATCGGCGACCGCAAGATCGAGGAAGCGATCCATGCGGCCAAGCCGGGCGTTTCAGTGGTGACGCCAACGGCGGCTGCTGTAGAAGCCCTGAAGGCGCTAGGCGCTAGGCGGATTTCCGTGCTGACACCCTATACGATCGAAACCAGCCGGCCGATGGCGGATTATTTCACCCGTCTTGGTTTTGCGATCGACCGCTTTACCTGCCTCGGTCTGAGCGACGACCGCGAGATGGCACGGATTACGCCGGATGAAATAGCCGCCTTTGCCCGCCAGGCGCTGGCGCCGCAATCCGATGCACTGTTCATTTCCTGCACCGCCGTGCGCGCCGCACAGGTCGCCCCCCGCATCGAAGCCGAGACGGGCAAGCCGGTGGTGACCAGCAATCTCGCCACCGCCTGGGCCTGCCTGCGGCTTTGCGGCGACGATCAGCCGCGGCCCGAGCTCGGTCAACTGATGACCAGGCCCTATGGGGAAGGCTGAGCGCATGAGGGGCCCCTTGCCAGTTTCCTTGGAGGATATCCGTGCGGCGGCGCACCGGATCGCCGGCCGTGTTGTGGAAACGCCGATCGTTTCGTCGGCATCGCTCGGCGAGATCGCGGGCGTTCCGGTCTGGCTGAAGCTCGAACATCGTCAGACGACGGGCAGCTTCAAACTTCGCGGGGCGACCAATGCAGCAGCGTCGTTGTCGCCGGCGGAACGCGTGCGCGGCGTCGTCGCCGCCTCGACGGGAAATCACGGCCGGGCGCTTGCCCATGCGGCGAAGGCACAAGGCATGGCCGCGACGATCTGCATGTCGCGGCTGGTGCCGGCGAACAAGGTTTCAGAAATCCGCCGTCTCGGCGCCGATGTGCGCATCGTCGGTCGATCACAGGACGAGGCGCAGGAGGAGGTGGACCGGCTGGTGCGAGAGCAAGGGTTGGTGATGGTCCCGCCTTTTGACCATCCGGCTGTCGTGGCCGGGCAGGGGACGCTGGGGCTCGAGATCGTCGATGCATTGCCGGAGACAGCGACGGTTCTGGTGCCGCTCTCGGGTGGCGGCCTTGCTGCGGGCGTTGCCGCTGCGATCAAGGGCGTCAATCCGAAAACGAGAGTGATCGGCCTGACGATGGAACGCGGCGCCGCGATGAAAGCGAGCCTCGATGCCGGACGGCCGGTGCAGGTCGAGGAAGTGAGAAGCCTTGCGGATTCGCTCGGCGGTGGCATCGGCCTCGACAATCGCGTGACTTTCACCATGTGCCAGGCGCTTCTCGACGAGGTCGTCCTGCTGACGGAGGCGGAGATCGCCGCAGGCATGCGTCATGCCTATGCCTGTGAGCGTGAGATCGTCGAGGGCGCGGGAGCGGTCGGAATAGCAGCGCTGCTGGCGGGCAAGATCAGCTCCGGCGGCCCGGTCGTTGCGATCCTTTCGGGGCGGAATGTCGACATGGAACAGCACCGCCGGGTGATCAACGGAGAGGGTACGGCATTCACGGAGGATGGCCCATGAACCGCATGATCATTTTGACGGAAGCGGAATTGCGCAAGATCGTGGTGCTCGATCGCGATGCGGTCGCCTGCATCGAGCAGGCTTTCGCGGCGCTTGCAACGAAGGCGGTCGCCATGCCGCCGATTCTGCGGCTCGACATTCCGGAATATCGGGGTGAGGTCGATGTGAAGACCGCCTACGTTCCGGGCATTGAAGGTTTCGCCATCAAGATCAGCCCCGGTTTCTTCGACAATCCAAAGATCGGCCTGCCGAGCACCAATGGCATGATGGTGCTGCTGTCCAGCCGGACAGGTCTGGTACAGGCGCTGCTTCTGGACAATGGCTATCTCACGGATGTGCGCACCGCGGCAGCCGGCGCCGTCGCTGCGAAATACCTGTCACGGCAAGACTCCAGCGTGGCCGCAATTTTCGGCGCCGGAATGCAGGCTCGGCTGCAGCTCGAAGCACTGACGCTGGTGCGACCTATCGCCGAGGCCAGGATCTGGGCCCGTGATGCCGCCAAGGCGCAGAAGGCAGCGGCCGAATTGCGCGGAGAACTCGGATTTCCCGTCATCGCTGCGTCGGATCCGAGAGAGGCAATCTCCGGTGCCGACATTATCGTGACCACCACGCCTGCGGAAAAACCGATCGTCGAAGCCGGGTGGCTCGAACCCGGGCAGCATGTGACAGCCATGGGATCGGATGCGGAGCACAAGAACGAAATCGATCCCGTGGCCATCGCTCGGGGCGGCCTTTATGTCGCCGACAGTCTGAAACAGACGCGCCGCCTCGGCGAGCTGCATCACGCAATCGAAGCCGGTCTGGTCGCGGCCGATGCCGATTTCGCCGAGCTCGGCCGGATCGTTTCCGGCCGGATGCCGGGCAGAACGAGCAGCGAGCAGATCACCATTGCCGACCTCACCGGCACCGGCATCCAGGACACCGCTATCGCCACTCTCGCCTTCGCCCGCGCCGGCGCGATGAAGGCAGGAACCACGTTCGAAAGCTGACCGGCGCGGCGCCGGAAAAGAAGGGAAGAAACATGACCCAGCCCAATCTGAAGTTTTCGCTCGGCGAATATGCCGCGCGGCTGGAAAAAACACGACGTGCCATGGAAGCGAAGGGTGTGGACCTGCTTATTGTCAGCGATCCCTCGAACATGGCCTGGCTGACCGGCTATGACGGTTGGTCCTTCTACGTGCATCAGGCGGTGATCGTGCCGCCGCAGGGCGAGCCGATCTGGTTCGGCCGCGGCCAGGACGCCAATGGCGCCAAGCTCACCGCCTACGTCAAGCACGACAATATCGTCGGCTATCCCGATCACTACGTGCAGTCCACCGAGCGTCATCCAATGGATTACCTCTCCGGCATCCTGACGGAGCGCGGCTTCGCCAAGCTGACGATCGGCGTCGAGATGGACAATTACTGGTTTTCCGCCGCCGCCTTCGCTGCGCTGCAGAGGCATCTGCCGAATGCGCGCTTCGTCGACGCGACCGCGCTGGTCAACTGGCAGCGCGCGGTCAAGAGCGAGACCGAAATCAAGTACATGCGCAATGCCGCCCGGATTGTGGAAGCCATGCACGCCCGCATCTTCGACAAGATCGAGGTCGGCATGCGCAAGTGCGATCTGGTAGCGGAAATCTATGACGCCGGCACCCGCGGCGTCGACGGCATCGGCGGCGACTATCCGGCCATCGTGCCGCTGCTGCCGTCCGGCGTCGAAGCATCCGCACCGCATCTGACCTGGGACGACCGGCCGTTGAGGAAGGGGGAGGGCACCTTCTTTGAGATCGCCGGCTGCTACAACCGCTATCATCTGCCGCTGTCGCGCACCGTCTTCCTCGGCAAGCCGACGCAGGCCTTTCTCGACGCCGAAAAGGCGACGTTGGAAGGCATGGAAGCCGGTCTTGCGGTCGCCAGACCCGGCAATAGCTGCGAGGATATCGCCAATGCCTTCTTCGCGGTGCTGAAGAAATACGGGATCGTCAAGGACAACCGCACGGGTTATCCGATCGGGCTTTCCTATCCGCCGGACTGGGGCGAGCGCACCATGAGCCTGCGGCCCGGCGACCGGACGGAGCTGAAGCCCGGCATGACCTTCCATTTCATGACTGGCCTCTGGCTTGACGATATGGGGTTCGAGACGACGGAGAGCATTCTCATCACCGAAAGCGGTGTCGAGTGCCTCGCCAACGTGCCGCGCAAGCTGATGGTCAAGGATTGAGGCTGTCATGACAGAGACACGCTTGCGGCCGTCGCCGATCAGCGAGACGGTGGATTTCGCCGCCGAGGGCGTCCAGCACGGGTTCCTCAGGCTGCCCCACAGCCGCGACGATTCCGCTTGGGGCTCGGTGATGGTTCCCATAACGGTCGTCAGGAACGGCAAGGGACCGACGGCGCTCCTGACCGGCGGCAATCATGGCGACGAGTACGAGGGACCGATTGCGCTGTTTGATCTCGCCCGCTCGCTGCAGGCAGAGGAGGTGAGCGGCGCTGTCATCATCGTGCCGGCAATGAATTACCCGGCATTCCTTGCAGGAACCCGGACATCGCCGATCGACAGAGGCAACATGAACCGCAGCTTCCCGGGTCGTCCGGACGGCACGGTGACCGAAAGGATCGCCGATTATTTCCAGCGTGTGCTTCTGCCGATGGCGGATCTCGTGCTCGACTTCCACTCCGGCGGCAAGACGCTCGATTTTCTGCCGTTCTGCGCAGCGCACATCCTGCCGAACAAACAACAGGAGGCGCAGGCGTTCGATTTCGTGACAGCCTTTGCCGCACCCTATTCGATGAAGATGCTGGAGATCGATGCGGTCGGCATGTACGACACGGCGGCCGAAGACATGGGCAAGATCTTCATCACCACCGAGCTCGGCGGTGGAGGTACCTCCACGGCCAGAACAGCGGCGATCGCCAAACGCGGTACCATGAACGTGCTGCGACATGCCGGTATCGTCTCGGGCTCCGTGCATACGGGCCCGACAACGTGGCTGGATATGCCGGATGGCCGCTGCTTCTCCTTCGCAGAAGAAGGCGGATTGATCGAACCCGCGGTCGACCTCGGTGAAGCGGTCGCCAAGGATGCCGTCATCGCTCGCATCTACCCGACGGGCAGGACGGGTGAGGCGCCGCGCGAGATCCGTGCCGCCATGGACGGTATTCTCTGCGCGCGGCATTTCCCGGGGCTGGTCAAATCAGGCGATTGCGTTGGGGTCGTGGCGATCGTGACGAACTGACGACGACTGGCGCGTGATGAACGTCACCGTCCAATCAACATCAAGCTGCCTTCCGCGCTCTTGACCCGGCAGCTGCCGCATCGGTCTGGAAGCGACCGACAATCCCTTCCAGCGTCTGCGTCTGGCCGCCGAGCGCACGGCAGGCTGAGACCGTTTCCGCGGCCATGGCGGCGTTGCGCTGCGTGACCTCATCGAGCGCGTTGACGGAAGCATTGATTTGCCCGATCGCCACCGCCTGCTCGGAGGAAACCGAAACGATGCGGGCGATCAGGCCGGCGACCTGCTCGACCTGGCCTTCGATTTCCATAAGCGCCTTGCCGGTGCGGTTGACGAGCTCCACGCCGGTGGAAACCTGAGACGATGACGTGGAAATCAGAGATCTGATCTCCTTGGCGGCATTGGCCGAACGGAGGGCGAGCTCACGCACTTCCTGCGCTACAACGGCGAAGCCTTTGCCCGCTTCGCCGGCGCGGGCGGCTTCCACACCGGCGTTGAGCGCCAGAAGGTTGGTCTGGAAGGCGATCTCGTCGATGACGTTGACGATCTCGCCGATCTGGGCGGATGAACCTTCGATCCGTTCCATGGCGGCAATCGCATCGCGAACGATGGCCGCCGAATGTTCGGCGCTGTTGCGCGTCTCGGCCATCATGCCGGTCGCCTTGCCGGCATGGTTCGAAGCATCCTTGGCCTTGGCGTTCATTTCGCCGAGCGCGCTCGTAGCCTCTTCGAGCATCGCTGCCTGCTGTTCGGTACGCAATGCGAGGCTGTCGGCGGCATTTGTGATGCCGGCGGAAGAGCTGCCGACCTGCCTGGAGGTCTGGGCGACCTCCGCCATCGAAACGCAAAGCGCATCCAGGCTGTCGTTGAACTTGGCACGCAACGTTTCGTAGGCCGGTGCGAAGGCTGCGGTGATGCGGCAATCGAGATTGCCGAGCGAGAGCTGGTCCAGGCCGTAGGTCAGTTCCTCGATCACCGTTTCGCGTCGTTGGTCCTCGGCGGCCTTTTCAGCCATCTGGCTGCGTTCCCGCTGGAATTCCTGATCGCGAAGCGCCGTCTCGCACTTCTGGGCATCTTGTCGTTCCAGCGCATTGCGGCGGAACACCGCCACAGCCTTGGACATGGCGCCGATCTCGTCGGAGCGGTCGGAATAGGGAACCTCGGTCGAAAAATCGCCTTCGGCGAGGCTGCCCATATAGGCCTTCATGCCATCCAGTGGCACAATGGCTCGACGGCGCAGAAAATAGAGCCCGACCAGCAACAGGGCGAAGGAGCCGAAGCCCGCGGCGCCCGCATAGATTGTCCAGGTTACGATTTCCGAAGCGGCATTGCTCTCTTCGTCTTTCAGGAAAGCGTCGGAATTGGCGACGAGCTTCTCTACAGCATCCTGATGCGCATGGAAGGCGACGCGCAACTGCTCGATCGCGCCATGTGCTTTACTTTCGTCCTTGGCGTTCAAGGCGGGGATGATTTCGCGGTTCATCACCTGCCAGAATACATCGCCCTTGGCGAGCACATCGCTTTCGAGCTCATCCTTCAAAGACTGCGGCAACCGGGTGGTTTTCCAATAGGCGCGACGGTCGTCGTAAGCGGCTTTCAGATTGGCGATCTTCCCCAGATTGGTTTCGGTGAGTTCGGGGAATTTGCTCGCCTCGAAGGACAGCATGTAGGATTCGACCACAAAGAGAGGCGGCGGCAATATATCGGCGATGAGATCCTTGCCATAGACCACCTGCTCGTAAACCGGGCCATTGACTTTCAGCCTTTCAAGCGCCGATTGCTGCAATCCAATCGACATGAAAAGACCGGCTGAAACGGCGATGCCAAACGCCACCAGGCTGCGCGCAATGGTAAATGCCAAGACTCTCTCCAAATAACTTTGGGCTTCTCTTCTTCGAGATGCCTGATCTACGTATGCCATTATTTCTCAAGAACGCTGAAATATGGTTAACTTCTTACCCGAATGCGAAGTCGACTAACTGTCCGGAGTCGAGTAACCGTCCAAAATTGGGGTGATCGTCATATAGCCGTTTAGTCAGCCATCATCTGCTATTTACATTTAATGGCTGTGGCGGAAAAGCAGCTGCTGGCGAAGCCCCACTGGCCGAAACGGTCCCGCGCCAGCGGACGTGTCTCGGTCGAGCCGGCCGGTCGCAGTTGATTTTTTTTTAAATCAGACTACAGGAGAGGATGTTCTGGGATGCGGATGTCGGGCTCTTGCTTTAGGTAGGAAGAGACTGACGCGGCGGCAGAAGGGTCGACAAAAGCGCTATATCGCTAGAGGGTGGGGGCGCATCGCATTGCAGAATTATTTAGTTCTCTGAATCGAATTGCTGATGCCGCAACCGGAAAAATCATCCCTCAGATATAGCAGGCTGCTTTTCAGGATCGGTGGCATGCGCTTCGGCAAAGCGGTGTGATCGTCATGGATATTGCCGACGAGCGCGTAGATGAGCCGCGAAAGCGGGGGCGGCCGAAAGTCTCCAGCGACGAAGACAAGCGGACGCATATCGTTGAAGTCGCCCGCCGCGTTTTCGTAAAATATGGCTATGCCGGAAGCACGACCGCGGTCGTCGCCTCGGAGGCGGGTGTTTCCAAGCAGACGCTCTACAAGCTGTTTCAGAGCAAGGAAGAGCTGTTTGCCGCCGTGGTCGGCGCACACCGGCGCCTGATGCTCGACCTGCCGAGATCCGCTGAAGATATCCCGATCGCCGAGAGCCTCGAACGTATATTCATGATCGACATGGACGAGGAACTGGATGCGGAACGCGCCGGTTTCCTGCAGCTCGTCTTTCGGGAAGCGGCGCAATTTCCCGAGCTCATCGACATTCTCCAGCGCGAAGGCATACTCGCCAGCCGGCAGCATCTCGCTGACTGGCTCACCGATCGCCGGGCGGAGGGCAGGCTGTCGCTGGATGATCCGGAGAGCGGCGCCCGCATGCTGATGGATATGATCTTTGGCGGCATGGGCCCACCGGAAGGCCGCGTGCTGGCTTGGCCCGACCGGAGCCTGATGCTTGCCCATCTTCACCGCTGCATCGCGATCTTCGCCGCGGGCATCGGGGCCGCTTAGAGTGGAAGAGCGGCGCAGCAACTCTCGCTCTTTACACCGCCAATCTCTCGATTAAGTGCCTGCCGCTTGCCCCTCGACTGCCGTCACCGGCCGATTTCGACTTCCAATTCCTGATTGTATTATTGATAGAGCCATATGGTTCCATTAATTCGATTTCGCCATATTCACCTGGCCCCGCCTCTTTTCACCAAAGAACAGAAGCTTCAACCGCCGCTGACGATAGGCTTTCGCGCTACGTTGCCGTGTTGGAGCAATTTCAGCAAAAGTGCGTCGCGGTTGCGCGTCCGGAATTGCGGCTTCTCCGCCGATACGCTGCTCGCCGTGGCAACTAAAAAGCAGCGAAATGCGCCGACTGCATTTGTGGCGGGCTGAAGAAGACTCACCAGCCTCCGCTTTCGCTGAACTCGGAGTGCAGGGTCGTTCAGAGATATTTTGAGCACCCGAAAGTCGGCGAGAGGTTGTCCTGCTTCGCCGTCTGCGATGATGGGTTGCAATCTCTGCGGACTTGAAAGCCACCTGCCGGCCCAGAGCGTGCAGGTCGAATATTCACTTCAGCAGCCCTGATCTCGCTTCGATGTCTGCCGAGTAGCGCGCAGTGCGGCGACTTCATACTGCGCGTTTTTCGTCACAGCCCATTGACAATTCATCCGCAATGGCACTTGATACATCATTCCAGTAAAACAGACATGCGTCCATTATATTGGAATAATAGGAACTAATCACAAGGGGAACGCCATGACCATTTCCTTTCGCACCTGCGCGATGTCGCTGGCCGCCGCCGCGCTCATTTCCACGCCTGCACTGGCTGACGGCAGCAAGCTCGACGAAGTGCTGGCCCGCGGCCATCTTGTGCTCGGCACGGGCAGCACCAATGCGCCCTGGCATTTCAAGAGCGCGGACGACAAGCTTCAGGGCTTCGATGTCGACATGGGCCATATCGTCGCCAAGGCTCTGTTCGGCGATCCGGACAAGATCGAATTTGTCAACCAGTCGTCGGACGCCCGCATTCCGAACATCACCACCGATAAGGTCGATATCACCTGCCAGTTCATGACCGTTACGGGCGAACGCGCCCAGCAGGTCGCTTTCACCATTCCCTATTATCGTGAGGGCGTCGGCCTGATGCTCAAAGCGGATGGAAAATATGCCGATTATGCCGCGCTGAAGGCTGCCGGCTCCTCGGTCACCATATCGGTTCTCCAGAACGTCTATGCCGAAGCTATGGTGCACGCCGCATTGCCGGAGGCGACCGTCGACCAATACGAATCCGTCGACCTGATCTATCAGGCGCTGGAGTCGGGGCGCGCCGATGCCGCCGCCACGGACCAGTCGTCGCTCGCCTGGTACATGACGCAGAACCCGGGCCGCTACAAGGACGCCGGGTACGGCTGGAACCCACAGACCTATGCCTGCGCCGTCAAGCGAGGTGATCAGGACTGGCTGAACTTCGTCAACACCGCTCTTCACGAAGCGATGACCGGTGTCGAGTTCGATTTCTATGCCAAATCCTTCAAGACCTGGTTCGGCAAGGATCTGGCGCCGCCGCAGATCGGCTTCCCCGTCGAATTCAAGTAACCGCGATGCGGGGCGCGGGAGCGAGCTCCCGCTCCGCTGGAACAGGATCATCTTGGGTCCAGGTCGGGCTGAGATCCGAATCCGCTTCTGAATCGAATGGTTGGAGCATGACGTCGTCCGGGTCGCTCGTACATTCGGCGGCATGCTCCGGTCTGAAAGGACCCGTATGGGTTACACACTGAATTTCGCTGCCGTCTGGCGCAATTTCGACTTTCTTTTAAGCGGACTTGCCCTCAGCCTTGGCCTTGCCGTGATCTCGATCCTGATCGGGGCCGCAATCGGTCTTGTCGTGGCCTTTGCGCTGACGTCGAGGAGCCGCTTCGCGCTCGTGCCGGCGCGGGTCTATGTCACGGTCATTCGCAACCTGCCGATTCTCGTCCTCGTACTTTTCGCTTTCTTCGCACTGCCGCAGATGGGCTTGCGCCTCGACAAGATGAAAAGCTTCGTGCTGGTTCTTTCCCTCTATTCCGGCGCCTATCTGGCCGAGGTGTTCCGCGCCGGACTGCTGTCGATCCCGAGAGGATTGACGGAAGCCGGCCTCGCCATTGGCCTGACGGCAATACAGATCCGCAGCTCGATCATCGCTCCGTTGATGCTGCGCAACGTGCTGCCATCGCTCTCCTCGACGATCATCTCGCTCTTCAAGGACACCTCGCTCGCCGCCGCCATCGCCGTGCCCGAGCTGACCTTTGCCGCACGCAAGATCAATGTCGAGAGCTTCCGCGTCATCGAAACATGGATGGTTACATCAGCCCTTTATGTTGCGACCTGTTTCCTCATCGCTGCCTTGATGCGCCTCGTCGAGCGCCGTCTGGCCCTGCCGAGGTAATCCGATGTCTCACACCTTTCTCGAACAACTCTGGATCGCCCGCTATGTCATCGTGAACGGCATGGCCATGACCGTGTCGATCTCGCTGCTGGCCATTCTCGCCGGCTCCGTTCTCGGCGTATTTGTCGGCCTGGCGCTGGTTTACGGCGGCATCGTCTTACGTCTCCTCGTGCGTGCCTATACGGATATCATCCGCGGCACGCCGGTGCTCGTGCTCGTGCTGGCAAGCTATTACGTCTCGGCCGCGGTCGGTCTTGATCTGGGACCGTTCTCCGCCGGCGTCCTCGCCCTTGCCGTCTTCTGCTCTTCACATGTCGGCGAAATCGTGCGTGGAGCGCTTCAGGCGATCCCGAAAGGTCAGACCGAAGCCGCCAAGGCGATCGGCCTGACCTTTACCCAGACTTTCACTTCGGTACTGTGGCCGCAGGCCATGCGCCAATGCCTGCCGGCCTGGGTGAATACGGCGGCCGAGATGGTGAAGGCCTCGACGCTGCTCTCCGTCATCGGCGTCGCGGAGCTTCTCCTGCGCACGCAGGAGATCATTTCCCGCAATTTCATGAGCCTCCAGTTCTATTTTCTGGCCGGCGGTCTCTATTTCATCGTCAACTACGGCATCGAGCACTTCGGCAAATATGTCGAGCGCAAGACCGCCCTGCCGTCCTGAGGAGCCTATCGATGGCCAAGACCATTCTCGACATCAAGGGTCTGCGCAAGACTTACGGCATCCACGAAGTTCTCAAGGGCGTCGATTGCGCCGTGCAGGAGGGCGAGGTCATCTCCATCATCGGCTCCTCCGGCTCGGGCAAGACCACCTTGCTGCGCTGCGTCAACATGCTCGAGGAATTCCAGGGCGGCACGATCAGACTCGACGGCGAGGAGATCGGCTATCACGTCGACGGCGCGACCCGGCGGCGCAAGAGCGAGAAGGAGATCGCGCGCCAGCGCGCCCTGACCGGCATGGCTTTTCAGCAGTTCAATCTCTTTCCGCATATGAGTGCGGCCGAAAACGTCATGCTCGGCCTCGTCAAGGTGAAGAAGATGACGAAGCCCGACGCCCGCATCATTGCTGAAAAATGGCTCGACCGGGTCGGCCTCGCCGCCCGTGCCAACCATTATCCCGGTCAGCTCTCCGGCGGCCAGCAACAGCGCGTCGCAATTGCCCGCGCGATCGCCATGTCGCCGCGGTTGATGCTGTTCGACGAGGTGACCTCCGCGCTCGACCCGGAACTGGTGGGCGAAGTGCTGCAGGTCATCAAGGGGCTTGCTGCCGACGGCATGACCATGCTGCTCGTCACTCATGAGATGCGTTTCGCCTACGAGGTTTCGTCCCGCGTGATCTTCATGAACCAGGGGGTCATCTGCGAGGAGGGCGATCCGAAGGAAATGTTCGTGCGTCCGAAGACCGAACGGTTGGCGGAATTTCTCAAGACCTCGAGCTTCAACTAAAAAGGGGATGGCCGGCTCGCCCCGTCAGATCGCCGGCGTCGCCTCAAGTCGGGCGGGGTCTTGAGCGGCGGCATCGGCCACGGGGCCAATGTCGGGGGAGGGGGACCGCCTGCACAATTTACATTCAGTCTGCATTCCCGGCAGGCAAATTTTCCACCAAAAATCCGGGACGGTTTGAAAAGTCTGAGCGCAAGGTTTTTGGCACGGGCTTTGCTTCCTGTCTTGTATGCAAGAGAGCCAGACATCCGAGACCACGCAGAAATCCATTGAAGCAACGATCGTCTCCGGGATCCTTTCTGCCAAGATTCGGCCGGGCACGCGTCTTGGCGAAAATCAGCTGGCGGCGCTCTTCGGTGTGTCCCGAACCCGCGTCCGTGAAGCGATGATGCGTCTGGAGACACGCGGCATCGTGCATGTCAGCCCCCGGCGCGGCTGGTTCGTCGTCGAGCCCTCCGCTGAGGATGCGATCGCCGTCTATAAGGCAAGGCGTGTCGTCGAGGCCGGATTGCTGCGCAGCATGGCCTTGCTGACAGAGGAGGGACGCAAGGCTCTCGACGCCCATCTGAATGAGGAGAGGAATGCCATGGCGGCGGGCGACCGCCAGCGGCTGACTTATTTGATGGGCGATTTCCATATCCGCATCGCGGAATTGAGCGGGAACACGATCATCGTCGACATCCTGCGCGACCTGACCGCGAGGACGATCCTCATTTCGATGCTCTATCAATCCGAATTTCATGCGGCCCAGTCCCATGAGGGGCACTGCCGTATTTTCGAGGCGATGCAGACAGGTGATTTCGTCAGAGCTGCAGAGCTCTCCGTCGAACATCTTGACGAAGTGGAAATGGGCCTCGACCTGACGGCGCGGCCGGATCCGCTTTCGGATCTGCGCAATTCCTTGTCGCTTCCGCAAAGGACCGCGTCCTCCACCTTCCAGCCGTCAGATCCAAAAATCACAACATCAAAGGAGCAATGAACATATGCTGACAAGACGGATCTTCTTCGCAATCGCGGCTCTGGCGGCGACCTTCAGCTTCAACTCGCCGTCTCAGGCCGATGCTCTCGCCGATATTACGGCGCGCGGCACGCTGCGTGTCGCAGTCCCGCAGGATTTCCCGCCTTTCGGCAGCGTCGGCACCGATATGGCGCCGATCGGCTACGATATCGACATGGCCAATCTCATTGCTGAAAAGCTGGGCGTCAAAGCCGAACTCGTGCCGGTCACGAGCGCCAACCGCGTCCCCTATCTGCAGACGAATAAGGTCGATCTCGTGATATCGAGCCTCGGCAAGAATCCGGAGCGCGAAAAGGTGATCGATTTCTCGGTCGCCTACGCGCCCTTCTTCAACGGCGTGTTCGGGCCGGCCGATCTTTCGGTCGCCAAGGCGGAAGATCTCGCGGGCAAGAGCATCGGCGTCACGCGCGGCGCCGTGGAGGATCTCGAGCTGACGAAGATCGCGCCGGCCGATACGACGATCAAGCGTTACGAGGACAATAATGGCACCATCTCGGCGTTCCTGTCCGGCCAGGTCGACATCATTGCCACCGGCAACGTCGTGGCGGCCGCGATCCTCGCCAAAAATCCTCCCAAGCGCCCTGAGCTGAAGTTCCTCATCAAGAACTCGCCCTGCTATATCGGCCTCAACAAGGAACAGTCAGCGCTTCTGGAGAAGGTGAACGGCATTGTCACTGCTGCCAAAGCCGATGGCAGCTTGAACGCCATATCGCAGAAGTGGCTCGGCGCCAATCTGCCGTCCGATCTCTAAGGAAACCCGGTCTCGCGCATGTCTTCTGCTGCCGCGGGATGACATGCGCTCCGTCACCGCAAGAGGGGACATTCCTTGAGCTACCATTTCGAATTCGGCTGGCTGCTTGAATATTATCCCGAAATCATCAAGGGCGTGCTGATCACCCTGGAGCTTATCGCGATCGGCGGTGTGCTCGGTATTTCGCTCGGCATCGTCTGCGCCTGGGTGCGGGCGCTCGGCCCGGTCTGGCTGAAGCCGATCGTTGCGGCCTATGTGGAACTGATCCGCAACACCCCGTTCCTGATCCAGCTTTTCTTCATCTTTTTCGGTCTGCCGTCGCTCGGCCTCCACCTTTCCGAATTGACAGCCGCCAACCTTGCGATGGTCGTCAACCTCGGCGCCTATAGCTGCGAGATCATTCGTGCGGGCATTCAAGCAACGCCGAAAGGCCAGTTCGAGGCGGGCGAGAGCCTCGCCATGACGCGCTTCGAGACTTTCCGCCACGTCGTGCTCGTGCCTTCGCTGCAGCGCATCTGGCCGGCGCTGTCGTCGCAAGTGGTCATCGTCATGCTCGGCTCGGCGGTCGTATCGCAGATCGCGGCCGAGGATCTGACCTTCGCCGCGAATTTCATCCAATCGCGAACCTTCCGAGCCTTCGAGGCCTACATCGTCTCGACATCAATCTATCTCGCGCTGGCGATCCTGCTCCGGCAGGTGCTGGGCCTGATCGGCTGGTTCATCTTCCCGAGGAGAGCAGCACGATGATCACGTTCACGCTTTGGGACATCCTGCGCAACCTGCTGCTCGCCACCCGCTGGACGATCCTTCTTTCGCTCGTCTCGTTCGTCGGCGGCAGTCTGGTCGGCCTCGGCCTGCTGTTCCTGCGCATCAGCAGGCGCAAGGCCGGCCGGGCATTTGCGAAATATTACATCGAGCTCTTCCAGGGCACGCCGCTGCTGATGCAGCTCTTCATCGCCTTTTTCGGTCTTGGCCTCTTCGGAATAGACGTGCCGGCCTGGCTTGCTGCGGGATTGGCGCTGATCCTGTGGAGCGCCGCCTTTCTCACCGAGATCTGGCGAGGCTCCGTCGAAGCGGTTGCGAATGGGCAATGGGAAGCTTCCGCCAGTCTCGGCATGGGGCGTCTGCAGCAGATGCGTTACGTCATCCTTCCGCAGGCGCTGAGGATCGCCATACCGCCGACCGTCGGTTTCTCCGTTCAGATCATCAAGGGCACGGCGCTGACCTCGATCATCGGCTTTGTCGAATTGTCGAAGGCCGGCACCGTGGTCACCAACGCCACCTTCCAGCCTTTCGCCGTCTATGGGCTCGTGGCGCTCATCTATTTCGCCCTTTGCTGGCCCTTGTCGAAAAGCAGCCAGATCCTGGAGAGAAAACTCAATGTCGCTGATCGAAATCACTGACGTCCGCAAGAGCTACGGATCCAACGAAGTACTGAAAGGCATCAACCTGAATGTCGAGCCTGGCGAGGTCATTGCCATTATCGGCAAGAGCGGTTCGGGCAAATCGACCCTGCTTCGCTGCATCAATGGTCTTGAGACCATCACCAGCGGTTCCATCTCCGTGGCGGGGGCGCAACTCATCGATGACGAAGTCCATCTGAAGGCGCTGCGCCTCAAGGTCGGCATGATCTTTCAGCAATTCAATCTCTTCCCGCATCTGACTGCCGGCGGCAATGTCATGCTGTCGCAGACGGTGGTCAAAAAGACACCCAAGGCCGAAGCCGAGGCCACCGCCCGCAGGATGCTGGAACGTGTGGGGCTGGGTCACCGGTTCGACGCCTATCCGGACGAGCTCTCGGGCGGACAACAGCAGCGCGTCGCCATCGCCCGCGCGCTCGCCATGCAGCCGACCGCCCTTCTTTGCGATGAGATCACCTCGGCGCTCGATCCGGAACTGGTCGCCGAAGTTCTGGCCGTCGTGCGCGAACTTGCCGCCGAGGGCATGACGCTGCTGATGGTCACGCACGAGATGCGGTTTGCCCGCGACGTCTGCAGCCGCGTCGTCTTCATGCATCAGGGCCGTGTCCATGAAGCAGGCCGGCCAGAGGATGTCTTCGCCAATCCGCAGACTGCCGAGCTCAGGCAGTTTCTCGGTGTCGACGCAGATTTGCCCGGCAAATCTGCAAGACTTTAGAATCCCGCTCGCCCTTATCGCTCGCCACGGCGAAGCGGTGCGGCCTCTTAGGCTAGAGCTTTTCCGGGTTAGATTGAAGCATTCTGTTGGCTCAAACGGAGTCGGATGGTCGACCGGCCGGCGCGCGTCGTAGCCCAGCTCTACGGCCAAGCCGGCCGGTCGATCAGCCGGCCCGTTTCAGCCAACCCTCCCGCAGATTTGCCTGGCAAATCTGCAAGACTTGGAAATCGCCGGACGCACTTGTCGCTTCGCCGTGGCGAAGCGGTGCTGCCGGTTACACTTCCGCTTTCCATTTTCTTCGCCTTCTTCAAGGCAAAAGATCACGGCTCACCAAATTCGGTGCCAGAGACTCTTGACTATGATTCGCGGAAATGTGATTCTCTGGGTGTCTAGATCAGAGAGGGCTTCCGCGACGGCAACGTTCGGGGGCCTTTTCTTTTGCTTATTGATCTCCGTTCTTCGTCAAATCCTGTGTCTTCTCGAACGCCTCGTAGAGACGATCCAGATTGCTGGCGATGTAGGCGCCAAAGGCAGATGCCTTCTCCGCCTTCAGCGCGATGAATGCTTGCGCAGGCCGCGCGTGTCGCCGGCCGTCCGGCAATCGCACATTCACAGGCCGAATCGGACGAGACCGGCTGGAAACAATTGCAGTATAATCCGAATCGTAGTGTCGGGCGTGCATTGAGCGCGGCGCGGCGGCAAGCCCCGGGTCTGGTCGATCAGCCGTAACTTGCCAGATCATTCGAGCCTGAGCTCCAGGAGAATTGCCCGCCTGGCCAGCTACTCCAGGGGCGGACGGGTGATATTCGCTATCGAAGACAAATCCGGACCGCTTTCCGCCTGCGCCATCGCTTTCACCAATGCGATGATCGTTTCACGAATATCGGGATCGGCAATCTTCAGAAAGGCGCGGTTAAGCACCAATCCCTCCTTCGTCCGCAGGAATTCAGCGACGGGGTCGGCATTGTCCGGCAGAGCCAATCCTTGCAGGCTCAATGGCTGGGATTCGTTCTGCTCGAAGAAGAAGCTCGGTGATGTGTGAAGCACTTCGGCGATGCGCTGCAAACGGCTCGCACCAATGCGGTTGATGCCTTTCTCGTATTTCTGAACCTGCTGAAAAGTCACGCCGATCTGCTCGGCAAGCCGCTCCTGGCTCATTCCAAGCAGCTGCCGGCGTGTTCTGATGCGCGCTCCGACATAGCTGTCTATGGCATTCGGTGTCTTGACATTCATCGCGTGTTTTCAGCCTCGATCGGATTTCAATCGGCGCAGCTGTAGTACCCCCGTAAGCAGTTTTCCACGGTTGTTTTCATATAGTATAGCATACATGCGGTGATCGCGGCTGACTGTGATATGAAAACCCCCATCCACACACGGCCAGCGACGCAAGAGCCGGTCGGGGATGGGCAAATCAAACAAAAGTCGTACCGATCCAGGCCAAACCGGGCTGGTGATAATTGCCCGGCCTGCGGTAAATATCTTTCAGCGACCGTCGCTCGATAGTCTCGCCGGCCCCGATCGCCCAAAATCCATCGAAAACGCCGCGGCACTGATCGTGCCTGTTCAGGAGGGATATTGATGGCAACCGTTGTCGAGCGCGCGCCCCGTTTCGAGAAGACAACGATGTCCATTCTGATGGCTGTCAGCTTCTGCCATATGCTGAACGACATCATGCAGTCGCTGCTCGCCTCTCTCTATCCACTGTTCAAGACAATCTACGATCTCGATTTTGTCCAGATCGGCCTGCTGACCATGACGTTCCAGGTCACGGCGTCTCTGCTGCAGCCGGCCGTCGGCATCGTCACCGATCGCTGGCCGATGCCCTATTCGCTGCCGGTCGGCATGGCGAGTACCTTTTGCGGTCTCATTCTGCTCGGCAATGCCGGCAGTTTCGCGCTGCTGCTGGTCGCGGCAAGCCTGATCGGCTTTGGCTCGGCGGTCTTCCATCCGGAATCCTCGCGTGTTGCCCGTCTTGCTTCCGGCGGCCGTCACGGTTTCGCGCAGTCCTTTTTTCAGGTCGGCGGCAATGCCGGCCAGGCGATCGGTCCGCTGCTCGCTGCCTTCATCGTACTGCCGCTCGGGCAACACAGCGTCTCCTGGTTTGCCGCCATCGCCATGATCGGCATGGTCGTGCTGAGCTGGGTGGGCAGCTGGTATATGAGCCACAGGCGTCAAAACGCCAGCAAACCGGCCGTCAGCCGAACTCTGCCGCTGCCGCAGAACCGGGTCATCTGGGTGCTGCTGATCCTGGTGCTGCTGACGGCGACGAAGAATGTCTACATGGCGAGCGTGTCGAGCTACTTCACCTTCTATGTCATCGACAGGTTCGAACTCAGCGTGCAGCAGGCGCAATTGATGCTGTTTCTGTTCCTCGGCTCGGTCGCCGTCGGCACTTTCCTCGGCGGACCGATCGGCGATCGTTTCGGTGCCCGTTTCGTCATCTGGTTTTCGGTTCTCGGCGTCATCCCCTTCGCGTTGCTGCTGCCCTATGCCGATCTTTTCTGGACATGCGTGCTCAGCATCGTCATCGGCCTGGTCTTCGCGTCGGCCTTTTCCGCGATCGTCGTCTTCGCGCAGGAACTGGTGCCCGGTCGCGTCGGGCTGATTGCCGGTGTCTTTTTCGGCTTCGCATTCGGGGCAGGGGGGCTAGGGGCTGCGCTGCTCGGCGATTTCGCCGACACTCACGGCATCGCCTTCGTCTACCGCATTTGCTCCTACCTGCCGCTGCTCGGCCTGCTGACGATCTTGCTGCCCCGTATTCCGAAGCACAAACCGGCCTGAGACCATCCGTCACGAGTGCGGTGTCTCGTCCGGTCGGAGAATTTCCGTCGGCCTTAGGCCGCCGTCATAGGAAACGGCGGCCTAAGGCGACGGTTTCCTTTTTTAGAACATGCTCAAAAGCCGCAATTAATCCATAAATTTGATGGAAATTTATCCTGCCGGCATTGATGGCGGGGCAAGAGTTTTTCCGGCCTTTCCCCTACATCAGACATTCTTGCTTCGCTCGTGATCCAGCCATTTGCCATGATTGGCCTGCTCGAGGCGTTCGGCCTCATCCAGTCAGACGGGACATAAAATGACCAAGAACAAAAATCTTCACCGCTTCCACCTTTCGCGCCGCGCGGCTCTTGCGGCCGTCGCTGTTTCCGCGGCAGCGCTTTTTGCCTTCGCAGCACCGGCACCTTCCTTTGCGGAGGACAAGTCGATCAAGGTCGGCATCATGGCCGGCGAGGATGAGGATGTATGGAGGGTGGTGACCAGCGAGGCGGCCAAGAACGGCCTGACGATCGAAACCGTCATCTTCAACGATTACACGCAGCCGAACGAAGCGCTGGAGCGCGGCGAAATCGACGCGAATGCCTTCCAGCACCAGCCCTATCTCGACAATCAGATCCAGCAGCACGGCTATCACATCGTCCCCGTCGGCTACACCGGCGTCTGGCCGATCGGCCTCTATAGCAAGAAGCACAAGGCCGTCGCCGAGATTCCCGAAGGCGCCGTCATCGGCGTACCGAACGACCCCTCGAACGAAGGTCGGGCACTGCGGGTTCTCCAGAATGAAGGCCTGATCAAGCTGAAGGATGGCACCGGCATTCTTGCGACCGTTGCCGACGTCAGCGACAATCCGAAGAAGATCGAGATCAAGGAGCTCGATGCCGGCATCGTCGGCCGTTCGATCGACGATCTGGATGCCGGCGTCGTCAACACCGACTGGGCGCTGAAGAGCGGACTTTCTCCGGCCGAGCGCATTGCGCAGGAGCCGATCGCCGACAACCCGTACCGCAACTTCATCGCCGTCAAGGAAGAGAACAAGGATGCGGACTGGGTCAAGACGCTGGTATCTTCCTACCAGAACGACACCGTCAAGGCCGAGTTCGACAAGGTATACAAGGGGACGGGTCTCAGCGCCTATTGATCCGAAACTGGGCCGCAGTTAAGGCCTGCCGAAAGGCGGCCCGGGCGTTCCTGCCGGGGCCGCCTTCGGTATTTGCAGGGAAAAGTACATGAACTCCGTTGTTTCAAAGGCGGCGATCGAGCCGCGGCCGCAGGCGGCGGCCGAAGAGGTGGTGAGGCTTATCGACGTGAAGCGTCGGTTCGGGGCCACGCCGGCACTTGACGGTATTTCGCTGAGCGTGAATAGGGGCGAGATCCTTGGCATCATCGGCCGCAGCGGCGCCGGCAAGTCGACGCTGATCCGCTGCCTGAACGGGCTGGAGCGCGCCGACAGCGGCGAGATCCGCATAGAGGGCCGCGATATTACCGGGCTAGAAGAGCAGGAACTGCAGCCGCTGCGTCGCCGCATCGGCATGATCTTTCAGCACTTCAATCTGCTTTCCGCCAAGACGGTCGAGGACAATGTTGCGCTGCCGCTGAAGATCGAGGGTATTGCCAGGGCCGAGCGCCTGAGGCGGGCGCAGGAATTGCTCGAGCTCGTCGGTCTCGCCGACAAGGCGCAGGCCTATCCCTCATCGCTCTCCGGCGGCCAGAAACAACGCGTCGGCATCGCCCGGGCGCTGGCGGCGCGCCCGGCACTACTGCTGTCAGACGAGGCGACATCGGCCCTCGACCCCGAGACAACACGATCGATCCTGGCGCTGCTCAGGGATATCAACCGTAAGCTCGGACTGACCATTCTGCTGATCACGCATGAGATGGAAGTGGTGCGCGGCATTGCCGATCGCGTCGCGGTCATCGATGCCGGACGGATCGTCGAGGAGGGCCAGGTCTGGTCGGTCTTCGCCAATCCGCAGACTGACATCACCAGGAGCTTGCTTGGCGGCATCCGCCCGCAACTTCCCGATCATATTCTCGGCCGGCTGTCGGCGACGGCGGGCAGCGAAGTGATCCTCAGTGTCGATCTTGCCGGGCCGCAAGCGCAGGGCGCGCTGTTTGCAGAACTCTCGGCGACGCTGCCGCATTCCTTCCGCCTTGTCCATGGCGGCATCGACCATATCCAGAACCAGCCGGTGGCGCGGTTCTTCATCGCCGTTCCCGCGCGCGACCCCGCGCTCGCCGGAAAGGTCGAACAATTCCTGACGGCCCGGTCCGCCCGGGTGGAGGTGCTTGGTTATGACACCGATCATGCTTGAACTGCTTCTTCGCTCGCTTTGGGAAACGGTCCTGATGACCGTCGCCTCGGGAGTGATTTCGCTCGTCGCCGGCCTGCCGCTCGGCCTTGCCCTCGTCGTCACGGCGCGCGGCGGCATCGCCGAAAATCTCTGGATCAACCGCATGCTCGGCGCCGTCGTCAACGGCTTCCGCTCGGTGCCATTCATCATCCTGCTGGTGGCGCTGATCCCGCTGACGCGGCTGATCGTCGGCACCGCGCTCGGCACCGGGGCCGCCATCGTGCCGCTCGCCATCGCCGCAACACCTTATTATGCGCGCATCGCCGAGGTGTCCTTGCGCGAGGTCGACCGCGGCCTGATCGATGCCGTGCGCGCCATGGGCGGCAATCGCCGGACCATCATCCGCGAGGTGCTGGTGCCTGAAGCGCTGCCGGGCATCGTCGCCGGCTTCACCGTCACGCTGGTGACGCTGATCGGCGCCTCGGCCATGGCGGGCGCGATCGGCGCCGGCGGCCTCGGCGACCTTGCCATTCGCTATGGCTATCAGCGCTTCGAAACCAATGTCATGATCGCAGTGGTCGCCGTCCTCGTCATCCTCGTCTGCGGCATCCAGTGGCTCGGCGACCGGCTGGTCACCAAGCTCGACCACAGATAGGTCAAAGTCGGAGGCTTGCGGCGGGCGAATGCCTTGCTGTGTTAATTGTCCTAAGGCTGTATCGCATCATCCACCTGTGAAGTGATAAGGTGGCGATGAAGCAGCCGGAGGAACGCATGACGAAGAAGACGCTGTCGGATTGGGCGGAGCTTGCGCAGAAGGAACTGCGCGCCTCACCCGAGACACTGACCTGGCACACGCCGGAAGGCATCGCTGTCAAGCCGCTTTATACCGCTGAGGACCTCGAAGGCGCCGCGCATCTCGGCTCGCTGCCCGGTTTTGCACCCTTTACCCGCGGACCGCGCGCGACGATGTATGCCGGCCGTCCCTGGACGATCCGCCAGTATGCCGGCTTCTCCACGGCAGAGGAATCGAACGCCTTTTATCGCCGCAATCTCGCTGCCGGCCAGAAGGGCCTGTCGGTCGCCTTCGATCTTGCCACCCATCGCGGTTATGACAGCGACCACCCTCGCGTCGAGGGCGATGTCGGCAAGGCAGGCGTCGCGATCGACAGCGTCGAGGACATGAAAATCCTGTTCGACGGCATTCCGCTTGGGGATATGTCGGTTTCAATGACCATGAACGGCGCCGTCATTCCGATCCTCGCTTCCTTCATTGTCGCCGGCGAAGAGCAGGGCGTGCCGAGGGCCGAGCTATCAGGAACCATCCAGAACGACATCCTTAAGGAGTTCATGGTCCGCAACACCTATATCTATCCGCCAGAACCTTCGATGCGAATCGTTGCCGACATCATCGACTATACGGCAAGGGAGATGCCGAAATTCAACTCGATCTCGATCTCCGGCTATCACATGCAGGAGGCCGGCGCGACGCTCACGCAGGAGCTTGCCTTCACGCTGGCCGACGGTCGCGAATATGTCAGGGCGGCGATCGCCAAGGGTCTCAACGTCGATGATTTCGCGGGAAGGCTCTCCTTCTTCTTTGCGATCGGCATGAATTTTTTCATGGAGGCAGCAAAGCTGCGCGCCGCCCGGCTGCTCTGGACCCGCATCATGGAGGAGTTCCAGCCGAAGAAGGCATCCTCGCTGATGCTGCGCACCCATTGCCAGACATCCGGCGTCTCTCTGCAGGAGCAGGATCCCTACAACAACATCATCCGCACCGCTTTCGAGGCGATGTCGGCCGTGCTCGGCGGCACGCAGTCGCTGCACACCAATTCCTTCGACGAGGCGATCGCGCTGCCGACGGAGTTCTCCGCCCGCATCGCCCGCAATACCCAGCTGATCCTTCAGCATGAAACCGGCGTCACCAAAGTGGTCGATCCGCTGGCCGGCTCCTATTATGTCGAGAGCCTGACGAAGGAACTTGCCGACAACGCCTGGGCGCTGATCGAGGAGGTGGAAGCGCTCGGCGGTATGACGAAGGCTGTCAACGACGGTTTGCCGAAGCGGCTGATCGAAGAAGCGGCGGCGCGCCGCCAGGCCGCCGTCGACAAGGGCGACGAGGTCATCGTCGGGGTCAATCGCTACAGGCTCGACAACGAACAGCCGATCGACATTTTGGAGATCGACAACAGCGCGGTGCGCACCGCGCAGATCCGCCGCATCGAGGAGACGAAGCGGCGGCGCGACAGCGGCGCCGTGCGCGAAACACTGGCCGCCCTGGCGGAAACCGCACGCAGCGGCAAAGGCAATCTGCTGGCCGCCGCCATCGAGGCGGCGCGGGCCCGTGCCACAGTCGGCGAGATATCGGATGCAATGCGCGCTGCCTTTGGTGATCATGCCGCGATACCTGATGTCATCAAAGGCGTCTATGGCGAAGCCTATGACAACGAGCCGGAACTTGCCGTCCTGAGGGAGCGTATGGCCGGGGTGACGGAAGCGATGGGATACCGGCCGAAAATCATGGTCGCCAAGCTCGGTCAGGACGGGCACGACCGGGGCGCCAAGGTGATCGCCTCGGCTTTCGGCGATATCGGCTTCGACGTGCTCGCCGGTCCGCTGTTTCAGACGCCTGACGAGGCTGTCGAGTTGGCGCTTGATCGAAAGGTCAATGTCGTCGGCGTCTCGTCCCTCGCCGCAGGCCACAGGACGCTGCTGCCGCAATTGGTCGAGAGGCTCAGGGAAAAGGGCGGTGACGATATCATCGTCGTCTGCGGCGGCGTCATTCCACGGCAGGACTATGAATTCCTCCATGAACACGGCGTTGCGGCCGTGTTCGGCCCGGGCACGAACGTTCTGGAAGCGGCAAACTCCGTTCTCGACCTGCTAGAGGGCAAACGGCGAAACCAATAGGTCATAAAATCTGCGCAATGCCGGACACAAATCCGCTGCGCACTTTTGCTGCTTAGAGTAACCCACGCGTCGCAAGGTTGCGCATCAGCGCCGATATGCCGAACGTCCAGGGCGGGCATTCGGTGGAGAGGCGCACGGTATTGACGAGCGTGCCGAGCCCGGCCGAGGAAATCTCGACGACATCGCCGATCTTGTGCGTGAAGCCTTGCTTTGGCGCGTCGCGATCCTGCGTCGGCGCAAACAGCGTGCCGAGAAAGAGCATGAAACCATCGGGGTATTGATGGTGGGGGCCAAGCGTCTGTTTGACGAGATCGGTCGGGTCGCGGCTGATCTGCGACATCGAGCTCTTGCCATGCAGCACGAAGCCGTCCTGCCCGGTTACCTTTAGGTCGAGTTCGGCCCTGCGCACCTCGTCCAGCCCATAACCGGCATCGAACAGCCGGACGAACGGACCGATCGAGCAGGAGGCATTGTTGTCCTTGGCCTTGCCGAGCAAGAGTGCCGAGCGGCCTTCGACATCGCGAAGGTTGACGTCATTGCCGAGCGTCGCACCCTTGATCTCGCCGCGGCTGTTGACCGCGAGCACGATTTCCGGCTCCGGATTGTTCCAGGTCGAGATCGGATGCAGGCCGACATCGGCACCCCAGCCGACGGAAGAGAGCACCGGCGCCTTGGTGAAGACCTCGGCATCGGGGCCGATGCCGACCTCAAGATACTGCGACCACATGCCCTCGTCGATCAGCGCCTGCTTGACCTTGGCGGCCTCCGGCGAACCGGCCTTGAGATTGGTGAGACTGCCGCCGATCAGCGCGCTGACGCGCTCGCGGATCGAAGCGGCGCGATCGGGATTGCCTGCCGCCTTCTCCTCGATGACGCGTTCGATCATCGACTGGGCAAAGGTGACGCCGCAGGCCTTGACCGCCTGTAGGTCGGCGGGCGCAAGGAGGTAGGGCCGTCCGGCATCCGAGGTTCCGGCGCTGTTGGCAGCGATCTCGTCAAGCGAGCCGATCCCCTTGCCGGTTGCGGCACGGACGAAGCCGGCCGCATCCTCCTTTTCGAGCAAGGCGCTCAGCGTCGGCGCCTCGCGCGAGGTAATGTCGATCAGCATTCCCTCGCGAAGCGTCACGATGCTTGGGCCGGCGGCCTCATGGTTCCAGACGCGGCCGACAAAAAGACCACCCGAAGCGGCGGCATCGAGAAGGGGATGAGACATGGTGATCCTCCGTCACAGGCAAGCGGCGAGCGCTCTTTGAAATTTTTCGAAGTCGTTGCCGCCCTCCAGCCCGGCGGCCGCCGAAATCGATCACATTCAGGGAGACGGGGCAAGATATGCGTGGGAAAAAGACTTTCGCCCGATTGGATCGAAAGGCGGATCTCCAACCCTAAACATGCGGCAAAATAACTATTTAGATACAAAATAATCATTATTTTTCATGCATTTAATCTGGAGCCAGGGCGATTTCACCGCTCTTCTCGCCTTGACAGGAGTGAGCTTTCGTTATCTGTTTTGGCCGACATGGAGGATGCCGGCTCGGCCGGTGCCAGGAAAATCCCGGGAGGATATTGCAGCGATGTTGAGATTTGCCGTCGTCGGAATCGACCATGGGCATACGTTCGATCACGTGAAGGGACTGCTCGCCGCAGGCGGCGAGTTCGTCGGCTATTGCCCGCAGACCTCCGTGCCGGCGTTGCGGGAAGCCTTTGAGAAGACCTATCCCGATGCACCGCAGATCGACCGGGAGAAACTGTTCGACGATCCCTCGATCGACGTCATCTGCATTTCCGCCATTCCGCGCGACCGCGCCGGGCTTGCCATCCGCGCGATGAAAGCGGGCAAGGACGTGATGACCGACAAGCCTGGCGTGACGACCTTTGCCCAGCTCGGAGAGGTCAAGCGCACCGTTGCCGAAACCGGCAAGATCTTCTCCATCTGCTTTTCCGAGCGCCACTGCGTGCGCTCCGCCGTCAAGGCCGGCAAGCTGGTAAAGGAAGGCGCGATCGGCAAGATCATTCAGACGCTCGGCGTCGGTCCGCACCGGCTGCAGCTGCCGACGCGGCCCGATTGGTTCTTCGATCCGGAATATTTCGGCGGCATCATCGTCGACATCGCCTCGCACCAGGTCGATCAGTTCCTGTTCTATACCGGCTCGACCTCAGGCGAAGTCATCGCCAGCTCGATCGGTAATTTCGGAATGCCCGATAAACCCGCCTTCCAGGATTTCGGCGAGGTGCTGCTGCGCTCCGACAAGGCGGCGGGTTATGTCCGTGTCGACTGGTTCACGCCGGAGGCGCTGCCCACCTGGGGCGACGGCCGCCTCACCATCCTCGGCACCGAAGGTTATATCGAGCTGCGCAAATATATCGATATCGCCGGCCGGCCGGGCAAGGATCACCTCTTCCTCGTCAACGGCAAGGAGATGACCCATATCGATTGCAGCGGCGAGACACTCGATTATTTCGACGCGTTCACCGCCGATGTCGCAAACCGTACGCAAACGGCGATGACGCAGGATCACGTTTTCGAAGTCTGCCGCCTTTCGCTCGAAGCCCAGACGAAAGCCGCGCGCATCGGCGCTCGCTGAGGAGGATATCATGGCCAGAAAATTACGCGTCGGCGTTATCGGCGCTGGTATCGCCGCGCGGCACCTGACCGGCTTCGGCTGGAACAAGGAACTCTTCGAGGTTCCCGTACTTTGCTCGCTCGATGAGGATCGCGGCCGGGCGCTGTGCGATGAATTCGGCATAGCGGAATATACGCAGGATGCGGATTCGCTGTTTGCCCGGGACGATCTCGACATCATCGACATTTCGACGCCGCCGAGCTCGCATTTCGAGCTCTGCGGCAAAGGCATCGAATCCGGCAAGCACGTGATTTGTGAAAAGCCTCTGTTTGGCTCGATTGCCGAAGTCGACGAGATGGGCCGCATCCTCGCCCGCTTCCCCGGCAGGAAGCTGATGCCGATCTTTCAGTATCGCTACGGCTCCGGCCTGCAGAAGCTGAAACTGCTGATCGAGCAGGGCCTCGCCGGCAAGCCCTTCCTGACGACGATCGAAACCCATTGGTGGCGCGGCCCGGATTATTACGCCGTGCCGTGGCGCGGCAAATGGGCGAGCGAACTCGGCGGCGGCCTTCTCGGCCACGCGATCCATGCCCATGATATGCTGAACTATGTGCACGGCCCTTGCGCCGAAGTGTTTTCCTATGGTGCGACGCTGGTCAATCCGATCGAGGTCGAGGATACGGCCGCCCTCTCGGTGAGAATGCAGAATGGTTCGCTGGCGACGCTGTCGATGACGCTCGGCTCGCGCAAAGAAATCTCGCGGCTACGCTTCTGCTTCAGCGATCTCGTCGCCGAAAGCATCCTCGAACCCTATACGATGGGCCGCGATCCCTGGGTCTTTACCGCCGGAACCGAAGAGCACCAAGCGCGGATCGATGCGGCGCTCGCCGCCTATGTGCCGGGCGAGGATGGTTATACCCGCCAGTTCGAGCTGTTCCATCGGGCGATCGTCGAAGACACGGATCCGCCGGTGACATTGCAGGACGCCCGCAATTCGCTGGAGTTGGTGACGGCCGCCTATTTCTCTCAGCGCACCGGCCAGCCGACGCCGATGCCGATTGCCGCCGATCATCCGCTCTATCGCTCATGGCTTCCGGAAGAACAGCGCAGGGCTGACGGCCTCTGAACGATTCCGACCCCGAACGGTCAAACGGAGGATGCCGGGCGGCGCTCGGCATCTACTCTGAAACGCTTCTTGATCCGATCGACGGGCGTTCCGTCCAGAAGCGGAACCTGAATAAGCCGGTCATAGGGCTCGAAGCCGATCTTTGTGTAATAGGCAAGACCGTCGACATTATCGGCCCGAATGGTCGCATTGATGAATTCAAGCCCGAGTTCCTCGGCTGCTGCCAGCGTCGCCGGAAAAAGGGCGCGGCCCACGCCTGGTATCTTCGGGTTTACGCGGGCAAATGTTGCGATATCGGCATGACCTTTCGGCGGATCGCCATAGAGGCTCAATGACTGGAAGCCGGCAAGCGACCGATCATGCACCGCAACATGACAGATAAGGGGGAACTCGCCGTCGATGAACCAATCCGCGAATTCCGCGGCCGTCAACGGCGTCTCGAGCGCGGTTGTCCCCCCGGCCAGAATGATTTCGTTCAGGAGACTGCACAGCTCCTCCGCATCGGCGGATACTGCCTTTCGAATGTGCATATGGTTCTGACCCCGTTTTGACCCTCACGGTAGCGGCGACGCCCACAGAGCACAAGCGGCCGCCACGTCTGCTGCCGTCAACGCTGAAAGACTTCTATGAAATCCTTTTGCAATCCGAACTGAGAAAAGCACCCATGCTGAAATCCTTCGAACATGTCGGCATGACGGTCAGTGACATGGACCGGTCCGTCGATTTCTACTGCGGTCTGGTCGGCCTGCGCCTGCATCTGCGCAAGAGGATGGCCGATGGTGCCGAGATCGCTTTTCTCGACGCCGGCGGCGGTATGCTGGAAATTTTCGCACCGGCGGGAGGCGCGGCAAGGGCGGTCGATGTGCCCGAGGGCACGGCCGGTCTGCGCCACCTGACCTTCCTGTTCGAAGATGTCGAGGAGACCTTCACCCGTCTGCAAAAGGCCGGCGTCGAGGTCAAGGAACGGCCGCGCCTGGCAATCAACGCCGAGGTCCTGCACAAGTTCCAGATTGAGCTCGCTGAAAAAAGATGAGTCCTCAGCCGCGTATGGCGGGCGATGAGGCGGAACATGCGTTAATTGCGGAAGGCGCCGGCGGGCATCGTCGTCACCAGCCGGATGTCGCGGCGGAAATCGGACGGCGACATCCCGGCGATGTGGCGGAAGGATTTGTTGAAGGCGCTGATCGAGCCGAAGCCGCTGTCCATTGCCACCTGCAGAACGTTGGCGCCTTCGCTCATCAGCATCGCCTGGGCGCGAGACAGCCTAAGCAGCGTCACATATTTGCTGAGCGTCATGCCGGTCGATCGCTTGAAAAGATTCATGGCATATTTCGGATGCAGATCGGCGGCGCGGGCGATATCGACCGAATCGATGTCCTGCAGGAAATTGGCGGCGATGAAATCGCAAATGCGCGCGACGCTGCGCGAGGAGTTGGGATGCAGCTGATCGCCTTCCAGGCTGGCGGTCGTCTTCGATGTCGTCATCGAATAGGGTTCGAATGCGATACGCTCGATGCGCAGCAGCAGCTCGTCGACGGCGTGCTGAGCCTTGGCGGCGTCGCCTGAGTTGGCATAGCGGAACCAACGGGCGAAGTTGTCGATGTCGGCCGCATCCGTTGCCGAGGTCAGCAGCGTCTCGCCCTTCATCAGCCGGCTTGAAATGCTGATGGGCAGGCGCAGCCGAAAGAAATAGACGAGCGGCAGATGAGCGCCAGCATAGAGCGAATCATCCGAGGATTCGTCCATCTGATGCGGCTGCCCGCCCCAGAACAGGCACATTTCCCCAGCGTTCAGCCGGAATTCGTGGTCGCTCATGCGGTAATGCACGCTGCCGCGCATCACATAATTGACTTCGACCTGCGCATGCCAGTGCGGCATGACCATGACAGGCGGATGGGCGTGGAACATCTGCAGCGCCGTCGGCGAACCCTCAATGCTGCTTGCGCCGGGCTGATAGATTGCGCGCGTGCCGACCTTACTTTCCGCCAAATCCATATTCCCTTTTTAGGAGACAGCCGCTCCCTTGCGGATAGTCTAACCGCGTTCGTGAAAGATCGGCAATTGAAAAGGGAGGATTTTCAATGCGCTTCAAACTTCTCGCTGCGACCGCAGCTCTTGCACTGCTTGCTTCCGGCTCCGCCTCCGCTGAGTCGGCCAATCTCACCATCTGGAGCTGGAATGTCGCCGCATCGGCGTTGAAATCCACGCTTCCCGGCTTCAACAAACAGTTCCCCGATATCAAGGTCACCGTCGAAGACCTTGGCAACAGCCAGGTCTTCGACAAGACGCTCGCGGCCTGCGCTGCCGGCGGCGACGGCGTGCCCGACATTGTCAGCATCGAGAATTTCGAGGCTGAAATCTTCTGGAGCCGTTTCCCGGACTGCTTCGCCAATCTGAAGGAGCTCGGCTACACGGCCGATATCCAGGCGAAGTTCCCCGACTTCAAGCGCACCGAACTTGAGGTCGGCGATGTCGCCTATGCCATGCCGTGGGATTCCGGTCCCGTCGCCGTCTTCTACCGCCGCGACATGTACGAAAAGGCCGGCGTCGATCCGAGCACGATCAGCACCTGGGACGATTTCATCGCCGCCGGCAAGAAGATTTCTGCCGCCAATCCCGGCGTCGTCATGGCGCAGGCGGATTTCAACGGCGACAGCGAATGGTTCCGCATGATCGCCAACGAGCAGGGCTGCGGCTATTTCTCGACCGACGGCCAGAACATCACCATCAATCAGCCAGCCTGCGTCGCCGCGCTGCAAAAGGTGAAGGAGATGAAGGATGCCGGCACGCTGACGGCGGCCAACTGGGACGAGAAGATCCAGGCCAATACCGCCGGCAAGGCCGCAAGCCAGCTCTATGGCGGCTGGTATGAAGGCACCGTGCGCTCGACATCGCCTGACCTCAAGGGCAAGTGGGGCGTTTACAGAATGCCGAGCCTGACAGCCGATGGTCCCCATGCCGCCAACCTCGGCGGTTCCTCGCTCGCCATTTCGGCAACTTCCGCAAACAAGGAAGCCGCCTGGAAATTCGTCAATTACGCCCTCGGTACGAATGAAGGGCAGGTCACCATGCTGAAGGAATTCGGTCTGGTGCCGTCGCTGCTTTCTGCCGAAAAGGATCCTTTCGTCAACGAGGCGCAGCCCTATTGGGGCGGCCAGAAAGTCTGGGCCGACATCCTCGCGACACTGCCGAAGATCGTGCCGAGCCGCGGCACCGCCTTCCAGAGTGATGCCGAAGGAATCTTCAAGGCAACGCAGGCGAAATTCTTCGCCGGCGGCTACCCCGACGCGAAAGCGGCTCTCGACGATGCCGCCAAACAGATCGCTTCCGCAACCGGACTTCCGATCGCGCAATGAATGACGATGCCGGGCGCTTCTCGCGCCCGGCATTTCACCCGCCTGCAGCGCGGTCCGTCATTCGTTCATGAGGAGGAGGCTCGATGCCGTTCAGAACCCGGAGCGCCTATGCGTTCCTCGCCCCCTATCTGCTTGTTTTCGCCACCTTCTGGGTCTGGCCGATCATCGACTCGTTCCTGATTTCCTTTCAGAACACGCGCATCAATCCGTGGAAATACAGTTTCCAGGCCAACTGGGGCCGGCTCTTCTACGACCCCGCCTTTTATAACGCTCTGTACAACACGCTGATCATCCTGGTGATCCAGGTGCCAGTGATGATCGCGCTCGCCACCGTCATGGCCGTGCTGCTCAATTCGCCGCTCCTGAAAGCGCGCCCGCTTTTCCGTTTCGCCTTCTTTGCCCCCGTCGTCGTCGGCGAGGTCGCTTATGCGGCCGTGTTCCGGCTGATGTTCAGCCTCGATTTCGGCATCATCAACAAGATGATTTCAGCGGTCGGCTTCAGTCCGATCTCCTGGTTCGACAACGCCAATGCTGCGATGGGCGTGATCATCCTCGCCGTCACATGGCGCTGGGCCGGCTATAACGCCATCATCATCCTGGCCGGCCTGCAGGCCATCCCCGACGATGTCTACGAGGCCGCGACGCTCGACCGGGTGAACAAGACACAACAATTCTTCCACATCACCCTGCCGCTCTTGAAACCGATCATCCTCTTCTGTGTGGTGCTCTCGGTGATCGGCACCATGCAGCTCTTTACCGAGCCCTTCCTCATCACCAATCGCGGTGGTCCGGGCGGCGGCACGGAGACACTCGGCCTCTTCCTCTACCGCCAAGGTTTCACCTCGCTGAACTTCGGCTATGCCTCGGCGATCGCCTATACGATGGCCGCTCTGGCCGTGGTGATCTCCCTTTTCAATCTCTGGATCGGGAGGGACCCGAAATGAGATCCAAGTCGCAATCCCTTCTCATCCGTCAGATCGCGCTGCACGCTGCGCTGGCGCCGCTGGCGCTGATCTGGCTGTTTCCGCTGTGGATGATGTTCGTCTTCTCGACAATGCCCGACAACGGCATCTTCAATCCCGAGATCGTGCTGTGGCCATCGACCAACTTCGTCGAGAATTTCAAAAATCTGCAGGCCGATACCGATTTCGTCGGCGCAATGGTGATCTCCATCGGCGTGGCGCTTATCTATACCGTGCTCTCGGTGATGCTGACGTCAATGGCCGGCTGGGCGCTGGCACGTTACCGTTTCGTCGGCCGCTCCGTCGTCATCGCCATCATTCTCGGCACGATCACGCTGCCGTTCTCCGTGGTGGTCATCCCGCAATTCATCATGGTGGCGCGCGAGTTCAAGCTGGCAAATACCTGGGTGGCACTGATCGTGCCGCCGCTCTTCAATTCCCTCGGCGTCTTATTCATGCGCCAGTCCTTCTCGATGATGCCGGGCGAGCTCTTCGATGCGGCCCGCGTTGAAGGCGTCAAGGAATGGCAGATCTTCCTGCGCATCGCCCTGCCGCTGGCGCGCCCGACCATGGCGGCATTGGCGATCATTCTCTTCCTGCATTCGTGGAACAATTACCTCTGGCCGCTGCTCATCAATTCCAGACCGGGGATGATGACGGCGCCGGTGGCCCTGGGAACGCTGATCGGCCTCACCAAGGTGTCCTGGGGCGGCATCATGGCCGGCGCGGTGCTGCTGACGGCGCCGATTCTCGTCGTCTTCGTGGCGCTCCAGCGCCATTTCATCGCCGGCATCGCGGCCGGCGCAATCAAGTAATCGGGGAAGCCGAATGGCAGAGCTTTCATTGACCAACATCGTCAAACGCTTCGGCGGCTTTGAGATCATCCATGGCGCCAATCTGGAGGTGAAGGACGGCGAATTCGTCGTCTTCGTCGGCCCTTCCGGCTGTGGCAAGTCCACGCTGCTGAGGATGATCGCCGGCTTGGAGGATATTACATCGGGCGAGCTTCGGATCGGAGGCAAGGTCGTCAACGACGTCGAGCCGGCCGATCGCGGCATCGCCATGGTCTTCCAGTCCTATGCGCTCTATCCGCACCTGACGGTCGAGGAAAACTTGAGCTTCGGCTTGCGCATGAACGGCAACCCGAAGGCCGATACCGAGCGGCGCGTGAGCCATGTCGCCGATATCCTGCAGATCACCGAACTGATGAAGCGGCGGCCGAAGCAGCTTTCCGGCGGCCAGCGCCAGCGCGTCGCGATCGGCCGTGCCATCGTGCGCGAGCCCGAGGTCTTCCTGTTCGACGAGCCTTTGTCGAACCTCGACGCGGAACTGCGCGTGCAGATGCGTGTCGAGATCTCGAGGCTGCACAAGCAGCTCGGCACGACGATGATCTACGTCACTCACGACCAGACGGAAGCGATGACGCTGGCCGATAGGATCGTTGTGCTGCGCGCCGGCAATATCGAACAGATCGGCGCGCCGCTCGATCTCTACGACGATCCCGCCAACCAGTTCGTCGCCGGCTTCGTCGGCTCGCCGAAGATGAATTTCCTGACGGCCGTGGTGGTCGAAGCGCAGCCGGGCAGGGCGGTGATCGCGCTGGAAAGCAACCCGGAGACGCGCCTGCCGGTGCCCATCGCCGAACCGGTCGAAGCCGGCACCAAGGTGACGCTCGGCATCCGTCCCGAACATTTCGCCGATGCAGGGGCGGGCGATGCCGATCTCACAGTCGCCATCGACGTCGCCGAGCATCTCGGCAATACCAGCTACATCTATGCCGCCATCGGCAGCGAGCAGCTGATCATCGAGCGGCCGGAATCGCGCACCGCGGGCAATCGCGAGACGCTGACCGTCGGCCTTCCCGCACGCCACACATTCCTTTTCGACGGCGCCGGTAAACGGCTTCGCTAAACCCCTCCCAAGGCAGAAAGACGAAAGAGGTTTCCATGACTTCCGATCAACCGATCCGCTGGGGCATCATCGGCCCCGGCACCATCGCCCGCACCTTTGCCGACGGCGTCGCCCATTCGCGCACCGGCAAGCTGGTGTCAATCGCCACCCGCAATCCTTCCAAGCCGGGACTTGCCGAAAACTTCCCCGGCGCCCGCATCGTCAACGGCTATGAGGCGCTGCTTTCCGACCCTGAGGTTGATGCGGTCTATATTTCTGTTCCCCATACCGGCCATGCCGAATGGGCGATCAAGGCCGCCCGCGCCGGCAAGCATATCCTGGTGGAAAAGCCGATCGCGCTTTCGGCCTATGATGCTGAAGCCGTTTACTACGAAGCCAAGAAGGCCGGCGTCTTTGCCGGCGAAGCCTTCATGTACCGCGTGCATCCGCAGACGGAGAAGCTGGTCGACCTCATCAAGAGCGGCGTCATCGGTACCCTGCGTATCATTCGCTCCAGCTTCGGCTTCAATATGGGCAGCTACCGGCCGGAGCACCGGCTATTCGCCAACGATACCGCCGGCGGCGGCATCCTCGATGTCGGCGGTTACCCGGTTTCGATGGCGCGGCTGATCGCCGGTGCTGAGGAAGGCAAGGCCTTCCTCGAACCGGAAAAGGTTTCGGGCGTCGCCCATCTCGGAGAGAGCGGCGTCGACGAATGGGCTTCCGCGGTGCTGAAGTTCCCCAACGAGATCATCGCCGAAGTCTCCTGCTCGATCATGGCACAGCAGGACAACGTGCTTCGCATCATCGGCTCCGAGGGCCGGATCGAAGTCGCCGACTTCTGGTTCGCCTCCGGTCACAAGGGCGGCGTCGGCAAGATCGAGATCTTCAAGGGCGGCAAACAGGAAACGGTCGAGGTCAAGGAAGATCGCTGGCTCTATTCCTTCGAAGCCGATGCGGCGGGCGATGCCATCCGCGCCGGCAGAACCGAATTCAGCGCCCCTGGCATGAGCTGGGCGGATTCGATCGGAAACCTGCGCGTGCTCGACCAATGGCGCGCCTCGGTCGGCCTCGAATACGGCGTAGAGAAAGCCGCAAAGCGCACGGCCAATATATCAGGCGGCGCGGTCACGCGTGGCAGCAGCATCCCGCGCCGTGAGATACCCGGTATCTCCAAGCCGGCCTCGGTCGTCACGCTCGGCTTCGAATTCTTCCCGAATTTCGCCGCCGCCTCGCTGACGCTCGATGCCTTCTACGAGGCCGGCGGCAATGTCTTCGATACGGCCTTTGTCTATGGCGCCGGAAAGACGGAGGCGATTTTCGGCGACTGGCACACCAGCCGCAAGGTTCCGCTTGAGGAGATCGTGCTGATTGGCAAGGGCGCGCATTCGCCGCTCTGCTATCCCGATATGATCGCCAAGCAGCTCGACCAGTCGCTCGCCCGGCTGAAGACAGACTATGTCGATGTCTATTTCATGCATCGCGACAATACCGACGTTCCAGTCGGCGAGTTCGTCGATGCGATGGATGCCGAAGTCAAGCGCGGCCGCATCCGCGGCATTTTCGGCGGGTCGAACTGGACACGCGCTCGTTTCGACGAGGCGATCGCCTATGCCGAAAAGACTGGCAAGGCGGCACCGGCGGCACTCTCCAACAACTTTTCGCTTGCCGAGATGCTCGACCCGATCTGGGCCGGCTGCGTCGCGGCATCCGATGATGACTGGAAGAAATGGCTGAACGAGAAGCAGATCCCGAACTTCGCATGGTCGAGCCAGGGCCGCGGCTTCTTCACCGACCGTGCCGGCCGCGACAAGCGCGATGACGAGGAGATCGTGCGCGTCTGGTATTCCGAGCGGAATTTCGGGCGCCGCGACCGCGCCATCGAACTCGCCAACAAGCTCGGCCGCAATCCGATCCACATCGCGCTCGCCTACGTGATCGCCCAGCCTTTCCCGGTCATTCCATTGATCGGGCCGCGCACCATCGCCGAATTGGAGGACAGCCTCTCGGCCCTCGATATCAAGCTGACACCCGATCAGGTGAAGTGGCTGGAAGGCTGATGAACGAGGGAAAGGGCGCGGCTTCGCACCGCGCCCTTTCCATATCTACTTGCGCGTCTGCGACGCCTTCTTTCCGGCTGCGTCGTCCATGAGCTCGTACCACATGGCGTTGAGGACGGCGAAGGCGGCTGCCAGCGGCAGGCCCAGGATCCATGCGAAATACCACATCTTTTCGTTTCCCTCAGTAAGCGTGGCTGTTTTTGTCGGTGACGGATTTCTCATCGACCTTGCCCCACAAAACCTTGTAGACCCAGGCCGTGTAGGCAAAGATGATCGGCAGGAAGATCGCCGACACCACCAGCATGATGAACAGCGTCATATGGCTGGAGGACGCATCCCAGACCGTCAGGCTCGATCGCGGATCGAGTGAGGAGGGCAGGATGAACGGGAACATCGACAGGCCGACCGTCGAGATGATGCCCAGGATCGCGAGTTTGCTGAAGAGCAGCGTCATCACCTCGCGTCTCGCCCGCATGGCGACGAAAGCCAATGCCGCGCCGACGAAGCCGAGAACGGGCGCGACGATCATCCAGGAATGGGCGGTGTAATTGGCAAGCCATGCGCCATGCTCGAGCACCACCGTCTTCAGCAGTGGATTGGAAGGGCCGATCGGGCTGATATCGCTGGTAATGCGATAGCCGCCAACGCCGGTCCACAGGAAGAGGCCGCCAAGGGCAAAGAGCACGATGGCGGCAAGGGCGGCGATGCTGCCATACCTTCTGGCGCGCTCCGCAACCGGGCCGCTCGCCTTCAGCACCAGCCAGGCCGCGCCGTGCATCGTCAGCATGGCGACGGAGAGCAAGCCGCAGAGCAAAGCATAGGGGTTGAGCAGGGCAAAGAACGAGCCTTCGTAGAAGATCCGCATGTCGTCGGCAAAGCGGAAGGGCACGCCCAGCAGCACGTTGCCGACGGCAACGCCGAAGATCAGCGCCGGCACGAAGCCGCCGACGAAGAGCGCCCAGTCCCAGCCGTTGCGCCAGGCGGCGCTTTCCCGTTTCGACCGGTATTTGAAACCGACCGGGCGCAGGATAAGCGCGAAGAGGATCGCAAACATCGCGAGATAGAAGCCCGAGAAGGAGACCGCATAGAGCGGTGGCCAGGCGGCGAAGATGGCGCCGCCGCCGAGGATCAGCCAGACCTGGTTGCCTTCCCAGGTGGCGCCGATGGTGTTGATCGCGACGAGCCGTTCCGTATCGGTCCTGGCGACGAAGGGCAACAGCGTGCCGACGCCGAGGTCGAATCCGCCGGTTGTCGCAAAGGCGATCAGCAAGACGCCGAGCAGCAGCCACCAGATGATGCGCAGGGTTTCATAATCGAGGAGTTCATGGAGAATCATGGCAGGTCACTCCGCGGCCGGGACGAGGGTTTCGGAAATCAGGACGGCTTCCGGCTCGTCGTCCGGTTCCGGTCCCTGGCGGATCGCCTTGATCATCAGGCTCATCTCGATGACGATCAGCACCGTGTAGAGCGCGGCAAAACCGATGATCGTCAGAAGCACGGTGCCGGCGCCGAGGCTGGAGACGGCTGCCGCCGTCGGCAGCACGCCTTCGATCACCCAGGGCTGGCGGCCGAATTCGGCGACGACCCAGCCGAGCTCGATGGCGACCCAGGGAAGCGGGATCGCCAGCACGGCAATCCGCAGCAGCAGCGGATATTTGTCGAGATGGCGCCGCGCCGACAGCCAGAAGAAGGTTGATGTCAGCAGGATGAAGAAGACGCCGAGCCCAACCATGATGCGGAAGGACCAGAAGAGCGTCGGCACATGCGGGATCGTATCACGCGCCGCCTGAACGATCTGAGCGTCGGTCGCCTGGCGGGGATCGTCGACATAACGCTTCAGCAGAAGCGCGTAGCCGAGATCATGGCCGAGATCCTCGAAGGAAGTGCGCACTTCCTGCGCAACCTGATCCTGCGTCGGCGCTGCGCGGATCTGCATCAGAGCGTCGTAAGCTCTGATGCCGCCGCGGATGCGGGCTTCGGCTTGCTGTTCGAGCTTGTCGATGCCGGGGATTTCCGTCGTCAACGATCGTGTGCCGATCAAACCCATGACCCACGGGATATGCACGGCGAAATGTGTTTCGCGCGCTTCCTGATCCGGAAAGCCGAACGCGGTGAAGGCTGCCGGAGCCGGCTCCGTCTTCCACATGCCTTCGATCGCGGCGAGCTTCATCTTCTGATTTTCGGTTGCGAGATAACCGCTCTCGTCACCGAGCACGACGACGGACAGCGCCGAGGCAAGGCCGAAGGAGGCGGCGACCGTCATCGAACGCTTGGCCAGTTCGATATGCCGACCCTTGAGGACATACCAGGCCGAGACGCCGAGCACGAAGATCGAAGCACAGACATAACCCGCCGAGACCGTGTGGACGAATTTTGCCTGGGCGACCGGGTTGAAGACGACGTCGAAGAAGCTTGTGATCTCCATGCGCATCGTCTGCGGATTGAGCGCCGATCCCACCGGGTTCTGCATCCAGCCATTGGCGATGAGAATCCAGAGGGCGGAAAAATTCGAGCCGAGCGCCACAGCCCAGGTGGCGACGAGATGGCCGACCTTCGACAGCTTGTCCCAGCCGAAGAAGAACAGCCCGACGAAGGTCGCCTCGAGGAAGAAGGCCATCAGCCCCTCGATCGCCAGCGGCGCGCCGAAGATGTCGCCGACATAATAGCTGTAATAGCTCCAGTTCATGCCGAACTGGAATTCCATGACGATGCCGGTGGCCACGCCGAGCACGAAATTGATGCCGAACAGCGTGCCCCAGAATTTTGTCATCTGCCGCCAGATCTGACGACCGGTCATGACATAGACGGTTTCCATGATCGCGAGCAGCACGGATAGGCCAAGCGTCAGCGGCACGAACAGGAAGTGGTAAAGCGCCGTCAGCGCAAATTGGAAGCGCGAAAGTGCTACGATATCTAGTTCCATTGTCTTTCTCCCACGGTCCCACGGGGTACGGAGCGTTCCTCAGCGCCGGCCGGCGCGTGAGGGCATGCGGGTCTTGCTCAGTCCGACCGAAGCCGGTCGAGCGCCTTTTCGAACGCCGCCTCCCCACGGCGCGAAATTTCCGAAATACGGCCGCCTTCAATGACGGCGACGCGGTCGGCAACCGCAGCCTCGCGGCGGATATGCGTTGCGATCACCAGCGAGCGGCCTGCCGCCATTAACGACAGCCGTGAGAGCACATCGCGGGCGGTGGCGCCATCGAGGCCTTCGGTCGGCTCGTCGAGCAGCCAGAGCGGCGTGTCGCGCAGGAAGAGCCGGGCAAGCGCCAGCCGGCGCGACTGGCCGCCCGAAAGTCCAAGCCCACCCTCGCCGAGCCTTGTGTCGACCCCCTGTGGCATAGCCTCGATTGCGGCAAGCAGGCCGGCGGCGGCGAGCGCTTCGCGAAGGCGGGCCTCGCTCGCATCCGGGTTCGCAAGAAGAAGATTGCCGCGCAGGCTATCCTCGAAGAGTTCAGTCCGTTGCGTCAGCAGGGTCGCCCTCATCGCGGCGACGCATCCTTTGCTTGCCGGCAACTCGCGGGAAAGCAGAGCGAGCAGGCTCGACTTGCCGGCGCCGCTGCTGCCGATGACGGCAAGGCGTTCGCCCTGCTTGAGCACCAGGTCGATGTCCTCCAGCGCCGGCACGGCGGAATTCTCATGGAAGGCGGACACGCCGGCCAGGCAAAAGGCGTGTCCCGGCAGCGGCGTCGCTGGCGGTTGGGTCTCATCAGCGACGGCAAGCCGCGGTGCGATGCGTCTTGCGGCCAGCAGCGTCCGCCCGAGTTCCAAAGCGCCGCGGCGGAGCGCCGCGAAGGGTTCGACCGCCGCAAAGGCGACGAGCAGGCCAAGGGCTGCGACAGGCGCGCTAATCGCCTTCGTTTCCGCAAGGGCTGCGACGGCAAGCAGCGATGCCGTCAGCAGCAGGGTGGAGACGATGCCGAAGCCGAATGTCAGACCGGTTTCGACGCGGTTCAGCCGATCATCGGCACGAGCGGCATAGCTGTCGGCGGCAGCGATCGCGCTCGTCTGCGCCTCAAGCCGGCCGGCCATCAGCAGGTCGGTCTGGCCGGCGACGAGATCGATCGTCCGCGACCGCAGCGCCTCGATGCCATGGGCGCGCCTGCGGGCGGGTTTGCGCGCAACACGGCCCGCGATCAATGGCAGGCCAAGGCCGGCGGCGGCGAGAAAGAGGCCGAAACACAGGCCGAACAGGGCATGCATCAGGCCCAGCACCACGCTCGCAGCCAGTGTTGCGCCGATCGCGACAGCAGCCGGCACGAGAATGCGCAGATAGAGGGAATCGAGCGCATCGATATCGGCCGTCAGCCGGAACAGCAACCGCGCGGGGCGGTGCAAGAGAGCGCGGGCAGCACCCGGTTCGGCAAAGCCGCGAAACAGCCGCTCGCGCAGCGCGGCAAGCACGCCGAGTGTTGCATCATGGGTCGCAAGCCTCTCACCGTAGCGTGCCGCGGTCCTGACGACGGCGAGCAGGCGGATGCCGGCGGCCGGCGCAAAAACGTCGAAGGTCATGGCCGCCGCGGCCGATAGCCCGGCAAGGGCGGTGGCGGTGACGAACCAGCCGGAGAGTCCGAGCAGCGCGATCCCTGCCGTCACCGTTGCCGCCGAAAGCACGGCGCCGACGAACAGCGCGCGCCGGCGTTCGGCGAAAAACAGACGAAGGATCGGCTTGATGTCTGCAACAAAGAAGCTCATTCGGCCGCCTCCCTCATGGCGAAATCGGCATCGATGCGGATGGCGCGATGCATGCGGGCGGAGAGCAGCGGATCATGCGTCGCGACGATGAGGGTACGACCCCGCGCTAGCGCGAGCAGGCTCTCGGTCACATCAGCCGCCGTGTCGGCGTCGAGATGGGCGGTCGGCTCGTCGGCCAGGATGATCTTCAGATCCGGATTGCAGGCAGCACGCGCGATCGCAAGCCGCAGCGCCTCGCCGCCGGAAAGCCCGATGCCGCCTTCGCCGAGCGGCCGGCTGCCATAGGCGTCTGCAACCTTTCCGAGCTTGGCGGCGGCAAGCGCGTCCGCCACGTCACCAGGTGAGATACCGGGCCTGCCGAGTGCGATATTGCCTGCGATGGTACCGGCAAAGATATGCGGCTTTTGGCCGATCCAAGCCATCGCGCCCCGCAGCGTGGCGGCGGTGTCATCTCCGAGTTCGACGCCGCCGATGACGATGCGACCGCCGACGCAGGGCGCCAGTCCCGATATCAGCGAAAGAAGCGTTGACTTGCCGGAGCCGCTGACACCAAGCAGCGCCAGATGTTCGCCGGCGGCGATATCGAGATTGAACCCGTCGAGAACAAGCGGCCCGTCGGCGCCATAACCAAAGGCGAGATTCTCAAGTCGGATGGCGGGCGCCTCGGTGCTGGCGAGAGCCGCCGGTTCGGCTGACCCCCGAATGGACAGACCTTCGGCTGCAAGCGCGTCCAGGGCTTTCAGCGCCGCTTCGCCGGCCGCCCGGTCGTGCCAGACGGCCGAGAGTTCGCGCAGCGGCTCGAAGAAGGCCGGCGCCAGCAGCAGCACGAACAGTCCCTCTGTCAGGTCGAGCCGTCCTGTCCAAGTGCCGAAACGGATTTCGCCGAGCAGGCTGAAGCCGACATAGACGGCAACCATAGCCACGCCGAGCGCTGCGAAAAGCTCGAGCACGGCGGAGGACAGAAAGGCGATCTTCAGCACGGACATGGTGCGCGCGCGCAGCGATTTCGCCTCGCGACGCAGCCGCAGGGCCGTTGTATCGACCGCGTCCAGCGCACGGATCGTCGTCAGTCCGCGCAGGCGGTCGAGCAGGAAGCCGTTGAGACCGCCGGTCGCGACGAGCTGTTTTGCGCTGGCCGCCTGGGCACGCCAACCGATCAGCGCCATGAAGATCGGAATCAGCGGCGCCGCAAACAGCAGGACCAGCGCGGCGATCCAGGAGACGGGGAGGATAAAGACAAGAATGACGAGCGGCACAAGGCTCGCTTTCACGCGCGCCGGCTGGAAGCGGGCGAGATAGGGCACGATGAGTTCGGCCTGTTCGCCGATGACGCTCGCGGCCTTGCCGGATGCCGGACGGCGGCGGTCGACCGGCGACGACAGAGAGAGGGAAGCGGCTGCGGCCTGCCGCTTCCGGCTGAGGTCGCTCCGCGCGGCGCAAAAGGCCAGGCGACCGCCAGCCGCGTCAAGACCGCTTCTTACCAATCCGAGAACGAGGATGCCGAAGGCCGGCCAGAGAACGTCATGCAGCCCGCCGTCATCGGCGATCCAGCCGACGGAGACGGCCAGCAGCGCAGCCTGTGGGATCCAGATGGCGGCGGCCAGCGCCTGCAGCATCGCCGCATTGCGCAGCCGGCCTTTGCCCGCATCGGCGTGTGGCGGCGCGACCTCTCCAGCCCTCGGCCGTCCATCTGCTTCGTTTGTCGCGTCGAAGAAAGCAGTGCCCATGCCGCTAACTCTTGTTCGCAGGATTCGGCCGACGGCTGCGCCCGAGCGAGATGACCCGGTCCTTGGCCTCCAGAAGCTTCGTCACTTTCGCGCCCAGCGAGAGTAGCGTTGCGAGCCTTTCTGTTTCAAGTTGTTTTACGTCTTCATACCAATGCGTCAGCTGTTCGATCAGCGTATGCATCTCGCCCATGCGCTCCTGCGCATAGCGCTCGGTTTCGCTTGCCGGGCGCTGCATCAGGATTTCGCGCAGAACCGACAGCGTCGGGTCGACCTCCCGCTTCTTCCGCTCCTCGGCGAGCGTCCTCAATATCTGCCAGACATCATCGGGTGTGGTGAAGAAATCGCGGCGATCGTCCGGCTTGTGTTTGAGAAGGACGAGGTTCCAGGCCTGCAGCTCGCGCAGGCTCATCGACACATTGGAGCGCGAGATGCTGAGGGAATCGGCGATCTCCTCGGCGCAGAGCGGCGCGGGGGAGACGAATAGCAGGGCATAGATCTGGCCCACCGTACGATTGATCCCCCAGCGCGATCCCATTTCGCCGAAATGGAGAACAAAGGACTGAACGAGAGGCGGAAGGTTCATGACAATTTCCGTTGCGTCTGTGATTTCAGAAATTTCTGAAATCACTATACAGAGTTTTACCTCCCGGCGACAATCAGCAAGAGGCGCCCTGCGTCAATTTGGATATTGTCAACGCGTCGGATTGACCGTAGCGGATTACGCGGCGCAAGCCTGCGGTTCGTCATCGCAATAATGCAAAACTATGCCCGGCATTGCGTCGCGCATGCCGAGCGTAATTGTCTGAGCGAGGTGCGTCAGCTGCGTATCGGCTTCTTGCCGAGATGCGGACAGATCAGATCAGACCGGCCAGGATGCCCAGTCCCGAGATAGCGGCAAGGCCGCCGGCCGCCCGCGTGACGAAAACGCCTTGGCGCTCGCCGGCGTGGCCGATCACGTAGCCAAGCGCGAGGCCGGCGCCATGCAGCAGTCCGGTTGCCATCATGAAGCCGGCGGCATAGGCGGCGCCGGCAGCATCCTCCGGCATTTCGGCGCCGTGCGCATGGCCATGAAAGATGGCGAAGAGGCCTGCCATGCCGAACGCCGCGGCGAGCGGCGCCCTGACATTGATTGCAATCATGCCCCCCAGAACGACGACGGAAAGCGCAATGCCTGTCTCAACGAAGGGAAGATCAACGCCGGCAACGCCGAGAGCACCGCCAAACGCCATCATCGAGACGAAGGTCAGCGGCAAGAGCCAGATGGCGCGGCCGCCGAGCTGGAAAGCAACCACACCGACCATCACCATGGCAAGGACATGATCGAGGCCGGAAATCGGATGAGCAAAGCCATGACCGAAGCCGGCAGCGTCACCGACGGCAGGATGGGCGGAAGCGACAGCCGGTAGCGCTGCGGCAGCCAAGGCAAGCAGGCCCCTTTTAAGTATTGACTTCATGGTTCGTTTCCTTTGCTTCGACTTCCTGCCGCGGCGAGGCGCCCAAATTGGATGCCTCAAGCTAATTCAGGCAGTTCGAACCGTCAACAGAGAAACCATGAATAGCGTGAGAATTCAATTGCTTATCTGATAGGCAAATGCCGCTTTCAATTGCGTCGGCCACTCATGATCAGCGACGATCAGAGGTTTGCTCTCCAATTTCTCCTCCGCCAACTGGAAACGGCCGCGGCCGGAGGTTATCAATTCTCCAGCCGAGGCAACACAAGCCGCCTGCGACGGAGGAGATGCCGATGACAAATACCGAACGGCCGCTGGCGATCAGCGCGCCCGAGCCGCGCACGCTCGATCTGCTCTTCAGCGATAAGGCACGCGTCGAACTGCATGCGAAATACGAGGTTGTCGAAGCCGATCCGGAGAACATCGCCGGGCTTGGCGACGGGATCCTCGGCAGAGCGCGCTATGTGATCGGTCAGCCGCCGCTCTCTGCGGAAACGCTCGCCAGAATGCCGGCTCTACGCTCGATCCTCAACGTCGAGAGCAACCTTCTCAACAACATGCCCTATGACGTGCTCTTCCAGCGCGGCATTCATGTCGTGACGACGGGCCAGGTTTTCGCCGAGCCGGTGGCCGAAATCGGTCTCGGCTTTGCGCTGGCCCTGGCGCGCGGCATCGTCGATGCGGATGTTGCCTTCCGCGAAGGCAGCGAACTCTGGGGCGGGGAGGGCAATGCGAGCGCGCGGCTGATCGCCGGCTCCGAGATCGGCATCGTCGGCTTCGGTGATCTCGGCAAGGCGCTGCGCCGCGTGCTTTCCGGTTTCAGGGCGCGCATCCGGGTCTTCGATCCCTGGCTGCCGCACTCGATCCTCGAAGAAAGCGGCGTCGAGCCCGCGAGCCTGGAAGATGTGCTGACGAAGAGCGATTTCGTCTTTGTCGTCGCAGCCGTCACCAGTGAAAACAGGGGATTTCTCGGCGCCGAGGCCTTTTCCAGCATGCGCAGGGGAGCGGCCTTCATCCTGCTCAGCCGCGCCGACGTCGTCGATTTCGACGCATTGATGGCGGCTGTTTCGTCAGGCCATATCGTCGCGGCAAGCGACGTCTACCCTGAGGAGCCGCTGCCGCCTGATCATCCAGTACGCAGCCTGAAGGGCTTCGTCCGCTCGGCGCACCGGGCCGGAGCGCTCGACAGCGCCTTCAAGAAGATGGGCGACATGGTGCTCGAGGACATGGACCTGATGGATCGCGGCCTGCCGCCGATGCGCTGCAAACGCGCCGAACGCGAGACGGTCTCTCGCATGCGTTCAAAACCGGTCGCGGTCAACTAAAATGCCGCCCAAGCTGGCCGGTAGCTTGGGGGGCACAAACAGAGGCGTTGTTTTAAGCGGCGCGCTGGCCGGCGCCCTGGATCGCAGCGAGCTTCCAGTCCGCGCCGGACTTGCGCACGAAGGTCCAGATCTCGGTGCTTTCGCTCGGACGGCGGTCGTCGCCGGAAACGACGCGACCGCTATCGCGTTCGACCATCGCATCGATCGAGGAATAGCGCATGGCGAGCGTCGCATAGTCCTGCCCGTTCTCGCGCCAGGCTTCGGCAATATCGCCCTGCAGCAGCTTGACGTCGGAGACACGGTTGCGCACGCCGTTGGTGGCGTTTTCTCCCAGTTCCTCGGCAAGGTAGGACATTGCCTCGGGCGTCGTCAGCCGGCGCAATGCGCCGTAATCTTCGGCGCCGTAAGCGGTCTGCACGCTCGTCAGCAACTCCTCGAACTGGTCGAGATCAGCCTGAGCCAGCCCGATCTCGTCGCTCGGGCGATTGCCGCGCGACGGTTCGCCGTAACCGGCGCCCGAGCCGATCGCCGGGATCTGGAACGACGAATTGTTGGTGGGCGACATGTTGAAGGACTGGCCGTAAGACCGGTTCTGACCGCCGACGCCGTAAGAAGGCTGGCGGCGGTTGGCGAAATAACGCATGGCGAGCATGATGGCGCCGCCGATCAGAGCGATCTGCAGCAGCATGCCGAGGAAGCCGAAGCCGCCGCCGAAACCGTGGCCAAGCAGCATGCCGAGGAGACCGCCGGCGATCAGACCGCCGATCATCGAACGGCCGAAGCCGTTGAAGAAACCCGGGCGCTGCTGGGCGTAGCCGGGCTGCTGCGTGCCATAAGGTGCGGTCGTTTGCGGGCGCGGCGTCATCGAGCGTTCAATGGGGGCAGCCGGGGCAGGCGCCGTGCGGGTAATCGGAGGCGCGCTGAAAGTACGGGTCCCACGGCTTCCGAACCCGCCGAAGCCGCCGGCGCGGCGCGCATCGGCATCGCTGATCGTGGCAAAAACGGTAGCGCTCGTCAGTACGGCAATGGCCGCCATCTTTGCAAAACGCGAAACGGCACTCGGCATTTCTGGTCTCCTGTCATGCACAATCACGGCATGTCGGGATAGAATATAGGTCGTCTTTCCTCTGTTTGAAGTTTTTCGACCGTTTTACTGACAAACATCGACCCAGCTGGCGCCGGTCAGCTCGGCAAGCCGTCCTGTGGCGATGCGCACGGCCGAATTGGTCGAGCCGGCCGCCGGCACCACTTCGTCGAAGCGTTTCAGCGAAATATCGCAATAGATCGGCAGCGGCGAGGGCAGGCCGAACGGGCAGACACCGCCGACAGGATGGCTGGTGACCGCCACGACCTCTTCGGCATCGAGCATGCGCCCCTTAGCCCCGAAAGTATCCTTGAATTTGCGATTGTCGAGCCGCGCCGTACCGCCGGCAACAACCAGCATCATCTGATCGCCGACGCGCAGGCAGATCGTCTTGGCGATCTGGGCGGGCTCGACGCCATGGGCTTCGGCGGCAAGCGCCACCGTCGAGGAGCTCTCGGCGGTTTCGATGATTTCGATGTCGGGTGCGTGGGTGCCGAGGAAGGCGCGGACGGATTCAAGGCTCATAGGTGCGATGCTAGACCAGGAAACGCGCAATTTGAAGCGTAAAAGATGCCCGCCGAACACCGCCGCTTGCAAGTGCCGTGGACATCGTCATAATAATTTTGCACACGTGCTCAATTTTGTCATTCGGCCGTTACGTTCAGCCCATAGAGCGGGACTTGTCACGTTTTCGCGGGCTCTCGAAGCGGTCGTCAACACCAGTGATGACCCGTCAAAGAGGCCTCACACTGCTCTTCTGGGGAGATGAAGAAGATGACCATTTTGCCGACATTGAAATCCCTTACGATCGCGGCTGCCATCCTGGCCTCGACCTCCGTATTCGCACTCGCCAAGGACGTTACAATCAGCGTCTGGGCCGGCGGCACCGGCCCGAACGACGTCTATCGTCTCGATGCCATCGAGATCGCGGCCCAGCAGCTGCAGCGCGAAGCCGCGCTCAAGGGCGAAGATCTGAAAATCACCGTCGAAAAGAAGCCGTATAGCGCTTGGGAAGACTTCAAACAGGCGCTGACCCTTGCCGCAGAAGCCAAGACCGCTCCGAACATCGTCGTCAGCGGCCACGAGGACATCGCACCCTGGTCGCAATCCGGCCTGATCGTTCCGATCGAAGATTATGTCGACCTCGATTCCTGGCCGCTCAACGGCATCTATGAAAATCTTCTGAAGATCGCCTCCTACAACGGCACCGTCTACGGCATCCCGCAGGATGCCGAATCCCGGCCGATGTTCTTCTGGAAGCCGTATATGAAGGCGATCGGCTACAGCGACGCCGATCTCGACGCCCTGCCGCAGAACGTGCAGGACGGCAAGTATACGATGAAGAACCTCCTCGAAGACGCCAAGAAGATGCAGGACAAGGGCCTCGTCCAGCCCGGCTACGGCTTTTATCCGCGCACCAGCAACGGCCCGGATTACTGGCAGTTCTACACCAGCTTCGGCGGCACGATGGAAGAAGGCGGCAAGCTTGTCTTCGACAAGGCGGCGATGGCCCGCACCTACCAGTTCTTCGCCGATGCCGTTAAATCAGGCGTCACCAAGAAGAACCACATCGGAATGCCGGGCGACCAGTGGTGGAAGGAAGTCGCCACTGGCAAGGCCGGCATCTGGGACGGCGGCACCTGGCACTATGCCCGCCTCGTCAACCAGGAAGGCCTCAAGGATTTCTTCGGCAACGTGATCTTCACGCTGATCCCGGCCGGCGAAGGCGGCAAGGCCAACACGCTGACGCATCCGCTCGTCTACCTCCTGACCGCAGGTCACGACAAGGAGGACACCGATATCGCCGCCAAGCTGATCACGATCGCCTCGGAGCCGCGCATCAACGCGTTGCATGCGGTCAAGTCAGCCCATCTCGGCATCTCGGAGGCGGAGTCGGAAGTGGATTTTTACTCGGCTGACCGGTGGACCCGCGAAGCCACCGAACGCCTGCTGCCGCATGCCAATGCCATGCCGAACAATTCCGATTTCGGCACCTATTGGAACATCATGTGGAAGAACCTCGAAGCTTCCTGGACCGGCGCCAAGACCGTCGAGGCCGCCATCGGCGATGCCGAAAGCGAGCTGAAAAGCACGCTCGGCGACAAGATCGTCATCCGCTAAGGTCGAAGCATCCCTCCGGGCGGCGGCGATCCCGCCGCCCGATCGATCCCTTCGAGGAGGCTTCCATGAAATCGTCCAGAACGCTCGGACTGGTGATGATCGCGCCTGCGGCGGTCATGATCTTGCTCTTTTTCCTGATGCCGGTCGTTCTGACAGCGGTCTTCTCCATGACCAACATGACCACGGCGACCGGCATTTCAGGGGGCGTCTATCAGATCGCACCCAATTCGCTGATCACGCTGAAATCGGCGATGCCGGAGATCGCCGCCGAGATGGCCGAGCCGCGCTACACGATCGACGAAGCCGGCCTCAAGGCGGTGGAGGGCCTCGGCCTTGCGCCTGCGATCGCGGCGGAGTTGCGTGCCAAACACGCCGGCGAGGTCTTTGCGACGCGGCGCGACGTCGAACGCATGATCAAGGATCTTACCGAACGGCCTTCGACGCGCGAGGTCAAGCAGATCTCCGAACAGTTCAACCGCTCCGTCCTCAACACGCGCTTCGACAGCAAGGAACAGCTGTTTTCGTCGCTGGACGGTCTGGGTTTCAAGCTGACGCCGGAGCAAAAGGAAACCGTCGCCAAGACCACCTATACCGGCTGGACCTGGACGACCGACAATTTCTCTCGCATGGCCAGCTCGCCCGACATGGCGCGTGTGCTTTTCAATACCGTGCTCTATGTCGCGCTGGTATTGATGCTCTTCAACGTCGGTTATGCGCTGCTGCTTGCCATCTGGACGCATTACATGCCTCCGACGCGGGCCTCGATCTTTCGCGGCATCTGGCTCCTGCCGCGCATCACGCCCGTCGTCATCTACGTCATGCTGTGGAAGTGGCTCGCCTGGGACAGCGGCTTCATTTCGATCCTGATGGGCAAGTTCGACTACCCCCCGAAGAACTACCTGCTCGATACCGCCTATAATGCCTGGTTCTTCGTCGTGCTGATCAACGGCTTCATCGGCGCCTCCATGGGCATGCTGGTGTTCTCGTCGGCGATGAAGGCCATCCCGAAGAGCCAGTTCTATGCGAGCGAGGTCGACGGCGCCTCACGCTGGCAGCAGATCCGCTACATCATCCTGCCCCAGATGCGCTGGCCGATCCTCTTCGTCACCTGCTATCAGACGCTGTCGCTGCTCGCCTCCTTCAATGAAATCCTGCTCGCCACCAATGGCGGGCCGGGCAATGCGACCGAGGTCTGGGCGCTCTCCGCCTATCACACCGCACTCAGAAACTATGCCGGCAATCTCGAATACGGGCTGGGTGCCGCCATGGCGCTGGTGCTCGTCGTCATCGGCGTGGTGCTGTCGCTGCTTTATCTGCGCGTCTTCAACTATGGCACGCTTGTCGCCAAGCCCTTGATCGAGGATTGACCATGGTCGAACGCGCGCAGCCCTCGGCAAATTATCGCAGCTGGCCTGTCCTGACGGCGCTGACCATCGTCAGCCTGCCGCTGCTCTTGATGTATGTCTATCTCTTCCTCGACACCGTCACGGTGAAGCCGCCGGACGCCTTGCTGCCCTCCGGCTTGACGCTCCACCATTGGCGTTTCCTGTGGCAGACAACGGCGGGCAAGGCGAACATCTGGCACGTGACCCTGAATACGCTGCTGTTTTCGGCCTGCACCACCAGTCTGGTGCTGATCGTCTCCTCAATGGCCGGTTATGTGCTGTCTCGGCTGAACGTGCCGGCACGCGGCTTCTTCCTTGCCGGCGTCATGGTGCTGCACGCCTTCCCGTCGGTAACGCTGATCATCGCCATCTTCATCGTGCTGCAGATGATCGGCCTCTATAATTCGCTGATCGGCGTCATCCTGGTGAAGGCGGCAATCGACCTGCCGCTCGGCATCTGGCTGATGAAGGGCTTCTACGATACCGTGCCCTGGGAAATCGAAATGGCCGGCGTCGTTGATGGCGCGTCGCGTTTCAGGGTCTGGCGCAGCCTGGTGCTGCCGCAGGTCAAGCCCGGCATCATGGCCCTCGGCTTGTTCTCCTTCCTGTCCGGCTGGGGCGAGTTCATCCTGCCGCAGGTGCTGGCGCCGGGCAATCAGGTGCAGGTGCTGTCGGTCTATCTCGCCGGCTTCCTTGCCGACGACAACAATTACGATTTCAACATGTTCAAGGCGGTCGGCCTCTTCTACCTCATTCCGGTGCTGATCGCTTACGCGCTCTTCAACAAATACCTCATGAACATCTACGGCGGCGGGAGCAAAGGCTGATGCGCATCCTCCTCGACAATTTCTCGAAGAGCTTCGGCTCCACCAAGGTCATCGAGAACATGCGGCTCGAGGTCGTCGGCGGCGAGATGCTGGCGCTCCTTGGCCCGTCCGGCTGCGGCAAGTCGACGACGCTTTTTGCAGTGTGCGGCATTCACAGGCCGACCGGCGGGCGCATCCTCTTCGGCGATCGGGACGTCACGGATCTCCCGAGCCAGGCCCGCAATGTCGGTGTCGTCTTCCAGTCCTATGCGCTCTACCCGCACATGACGGTTGCCGAGAACATTGGATTTCCTCTGAAGGTCAAGCGCGCGCCTGCCGCCGAGATCCGCAAAGAGGTCGATCGCATCGCAGGCCTGGTCCACATCGGCAATCTGATGGGCCGCCGGCCGGCCGAGCTTTCCGGCGGCCAGCAGCAGCGCGTGGCGTTAGCGCGAGCGCTGATCCGCAAGCCGGACGTGCTGCTGCTCGACGAACCGCTCGCCAATCTCGACGCCAAGCTGCGCCTCGAAATGCGCTCGGAAATCCGCCGCCTGCAGCGCGAGACCGGCATCACCGCCATCCTCGTTACCCATGACCAGGTGGAGGCAATGAGCATGTGCGACCGCATCGCTATCATGAAGGAAGGCGAGATCGTCCAGATCGCCACGCCGGCCGAGATGTACAACGATCCAAAGACCGCTTTCGTCGCCGGCTTCCTCGGCAATCCGCCGATCACCTTCCTGCGCGGCGTCATGAACGAGGGCGCCTTCGCAATCCCGGAAAGTGAGATCCGGGTCCCGTTGCCGAACGCCATCGGCGCCGCCGAGGGCACCAAGCTGATGCTCGGCGTGCGGCCGGAGCATTTCACCCCGGCGGGCGACGTCACCGTCTCCGGCAAGATCACCTTCGCCGAAACGCAGGGGCGAGAAAACCTTTACGACGTGCGGATTGCCGGCGGGCCGCTGTTGCGCTCGATCCAGCCGGCGCGCAACGATATTCACGTCGGCGACGATGTCGCCTGGGGGATCGACAGCCGCGGCGTGTTCGTCTTCGACGAGAACGGAACGAGGCTCTGATGACCCGCGATTTTTCAGCCTTCTTCGAACGTTATGGCGGGCCGACGGCCAAGGGCCGGCTTCCCTTCTGCATCGGCCATCGCGGCGCCAGCGGCCACGAACGCGAAAACACCCTCGCCGCTTTCCGCCGCGCGGCCGAACTTGGCGCGGAGATGTGGGAGCTCGACACGCAGTTGACCGGTGACGGCGTGGTGGTCGTCTCCCATGACGACCATCTGGAGCGGGTCTACGGCATCGACCGGCGCATCTCGGAAATGACGGCGGCTGAGCTTGCCGACCTTGACGGCGTCGACGTGCCGAGCTTTTCGCAGGTCGCCGCTCTCGCCCGAGAGACCGGAACCGGTCTCTATGTCGAACTCAAGGCGCCGGGAACCGGCATCCGCTGCTGGCGGCACCTTGTCGAAATGAACCAGCGCTTTGCCTGCCTTGGCTCCTTCGATACCGCGCAGGTGCGCGAACTCAGGGACGCGGCCTGCGATTTTCCGCTCTCGGTGCTGATCCGCGTCGGCGACGAACCGCATGCGCTCGGTGATGAGGCCGGCGCCGATATTCTCCATCTCTGCTGGGAGAGGGCAGGGGAGCGCCCGCAGGATCTGGTGACCGAGGCGCTGATGGCTCGCGCCTTCGAGGCCGGCCGCGAGATCGTGCTCTGGCACGAGGAGCGGCGGACCATTCTCGATGACCTGATGACACTCCCGGTTCTCGGCATCTGCACCGATTTGCCCGATCTGATGCGGCCGCCTCCGATCAAGGAGAAAGCACTTGGCTGACAAGGACAAGGGGCCGCGCAAGGCAACCTCCTTCGACGTGGCGCGGGTGGCAGGCGTCTCGCGCGCTGCTGTGTCGCGCGCCTTCACCCCGGATGCCAGCGTCTCACCGAAAACGCGCGAGAAGGTCTATCAGGCGGCCAAGGAACTCGGCTATCGGGTGAACTATCTTGCCCGAAGCCTCACCAACAAACGCTCCGATCTCGTCGGTCTCGTCGCCGCCGGTTTCGACAACCCGTTCCGCACGCTGCAGATCGAGCATCTCTCTCGGGCGCTGCTCGCCCGTAACTTCCGCCCGATCCTGTTGCCGACCTCGCAGGAGGCGGATACCTCGACAGTCATCGGCCAATTGCTGCATTACGCCGTGTCCGGCGTCATCGTCACATCGGACGCGCCGCCGACCGAAATCTGCGAACAATGCGCAGCCGAAGGCGTACCGATCGTACTGATCAACAAGGGCAACGACATTCCCTTGGTCGACCGTATCATCTCCGACGACCGCATGGCCGGGCATCTGGCAGCCATCCGCCTGATCGACAGCGGCGTGCGAAAGCCCGCCGTGATGGCTGCCCCGGCCAGATCTTATACCGCGCGCCGTCGCAGCGAGGCCTTCATCGCCCACTGCAAGCAGCTTGGCATCGAGGCGCAGTTCCTGCAGGTCAGAATCAACGACTACCGGAGCGGCTATGACGCGGCGACCGACCTGGCCGCATCCGGCATCGACGGGCTGTTCTGCGCTAATGACTACATGGCCTGCGGCGTCATCGACCGCATCATGCAGGGCAGGGGCCGCGATGAGGCGCCGCCGCTCCCTATTATCGGCCATGACGACATTCCCCAGGCCGCTTGGACCGCCTACGACCTGACGACCATCCGCCAACCCTGCGACCTCCAGGCAGAACAGACCGTCGACCTGTTGATCAGCCGGATGGCCGAACCGGAGCTGACGGCGCGTGTCGAGTTCACACCGGTGACATTGATAAAAAGAAGGACTGCCTGATGAATGCCGCATTCGACCCCGCTGCCGTCCGCGCACGGGCGGAGGCCGCGATTACCGTTGCGCTCGAGGTCGGACGGGAGACGGCCAGGTTTCGGCGCGAGTCGGATCCCGGCACTCTTGCCGTTCAAAACAAAGGATTGCAGGACTTCGTCACCATCGCCGACAGGAGGGCCGAGCAGGCGATCCGCCACGGGCTCATCTCGCGCTTTCCGGACGATACCTTCATGGGCGAGGAGAGCGGCGGGCAATCGGAAGGGGCCGGCACCTGGGTCGTCGATCCGATCGACGGCACGACCAACTACATCAGGGGCTTCCGCCACTGGGGCGTTTCGATCGCCTTTGTCGTCGGCGACAAGGTCGAGATCGGAGTCGTCTACGACGCTGCCGAGGACAAAGTCTTTCACGCGGTGCGCGGCGGCGGCGCCTTCAAGGATGGACTGCCGATCCATGCGGCGACGACTGTCGATCCGGCCAATGCGCTCATCATTCTCGGCCATTCGCGCAAAACGAGCTTCGATGAGTATCTCGCGCTGTCCAAGCGACTCCATGAGCGCGGCATGGATTATCGGCGCTTGGGCGCAGCCGCCATCGACCTTGTCCGCGTTGCCGAGGGTGCTGCTGATCTCTGTTACGAACGCCACCTCAATGCCTGGGATATGCTCGCCGGTGCGCTGATCGCCGAAGAGGCCGGCGCGATGGTCGCGATGCCGCCGGTCGGCAGGCTGCTTGCGCAAGGCGGGCCCGTCATCGCCTACGCGTCGGGGCTTGCCGGCGAATTTGCCTTCATCCTCGATATCGAGGGACTTTAGAGCGCCGTGCGTCCTTTCGCCGATCAAGCCGCTACGCGGCGCGCCCAGGCGCGTTCGGTCGCCGGTGCCTCGTCCGTGGTGATCTGATCCGGTTTCAGCGCCATCAATGTCGAGAAGCTCCGCCATTCCGCATCGTTGAAACCGGCCACCGGGTCCTTCAGCGTGAAGGTCCACGCGTCGACGCGTTTGCCTTCGTCCCGGCAAAGCCCGATGAGGTCGAGGCCATCCTTGGCGGCATCAAGGATCAGGTGCCAGTGGAGATAGATCGTGTCGGGTTCGGTCGGACCGCGCAGGTCGGCGCGCAGTTCCATTTCCGCCGCGCTCCAGCCGCTGGACTCCCGGATATCGTAAAGTTTCTCGGTCGGATCGATGCCGCGCAGCAGATGCGGAAGCTTTTCCTTGACTGCCACGATGAGGTCGAGACTGCCGCCGCTGATGATCACCGAGGCGGCGATATCGCGGAAATGCCGGGCAAGATGCTCGATGCCGCGGGCGCCGACAGCGTCGTAATCGTCCTTCATGTCGAATTGCAACAATGCGGCCGGATGCGTTGCCTGCATCATATCGGCGAGATCCTCGCTGAGGATCAGCGGCCGGGCGCCGTCCTTCATCCTGACATCGCGGAGGTCGGCAACGTTCTTCGCAGCGATTGGTCCACGGCCCGTCGTTTCACCTTCGAGCTCGCTGTCGTGCAGCACGACGAAGCCGCCGTCGGCGCGCACGCGCAGATCGAGTTCCATCGAGGCGCCTGCTGCAAAACCCTCCGCCATCACCTCGGCGGAAAACAGGGGATCGGCGAACCGCTTGCGCAGCCGGTGCCATTTCAGACGGGTGCGATGCCCCTCATGCGAAATCTCCAGGCCCTGCGAATCCGCCAATCTCGTCATCTGCATCTACCTCCGCGATGTCACTCTCCTGCCTTGCCAGGCAGCGATTATCAAGGGCCGAATATGACCTTACGACGAGATGCCGGCCTCCCCCTTTACTACCGTTCGATCAACGAGAGGGGAACGGCTGCCGCGAGCGCGGCGGCGGCCGATCGTGGCGCTCGGCGACCGTCGCCGCCGCAGCGCTCAGGCCTGGGCCTCGACCTCAAAGGCATCGCTTTGCCCCGGTGCCAGTTCTAGCGGCCAGACGATGTTGCGGCCGCCGTCCGGATAGAACGCGCGATAGGCCGGCATGTTGGCGAGAAGCGTCTGACCGAGGGCAATGCCGAGATCGTAGAGCGACATGCGGAAGCAGCTGAGCGAGGGCTGCAGGAAGCGTGCGCGCGGGGCATCGCGGAAGCCGATGACTGCAAGGTCGCGGCCAATCCGGATGCCCGCTTCCATCAGCCGGCGGTAAAGGCCGATCGCCATCAGCTCGTAGATCAGGATGACCGCGGTCGGCCGATGTCCAAGCTGCAGCAATTCATGTGCTGCCTGATAGCCGCCCTGTTCGCTCGACTTGACACGGATGACGAGCGACGGGTCGAAGGGAATGCCGTGCCGTTCGAGCGTGCGGCGATAGCTCTCGACAAAGACGTAACCGAGGTTGACTTCGCTCGAAGGCGCGGTGATCGCGATCCGGCGATGGCCGCGCGCGACCAGCCGTTCGACAGCGCGTTCGGCGACGCCTTCGAAATCGAGATCGACCCAGGGGAAATTGCCTGCCGAAAGGCTGCGGCCGACGGCGGCGAAGGGGATCTTTGCGCGCGAGAGAAGATCGACGCGCCGGTCCACGCGCTGCGTATTGGAGATGATCATCGCATCGACGACACGCCGCGCCACCATGCGCTTCAGATATTCGCACGGGTCTTCGTCGACCGGGCAGGGAAGCATCAAGAGGTCGAGCTTGTGGCGGGCAAAGACATGCTGAAGGCCGCTGGTGACGCCGAGGAAAAAGTTGTCGGCATTTTCGACCGCTTCCTGGCTCGATTCGATCATCAGGCCGATGACCTTCGTCTCACCTTGCCGAAGACTTCGACCCGATTGATTGGCGACATAGCCGAACTCCTCGGCAGCCGCCAGCACGCGTCGGCGGGTTTCCTCGTTCACATCGGGCTTGCCGTTCAGCGCACGGGAGACCGTGCCGATCGAGATATCCAGATGCTCGGCAAGCTGGCGAATCCCTTTCATGGCTGGCGATTTTCCTTCGGTTCGCACTTTCGTATTTCGCCTCTATTGACATCCCAAAACGTTTCCGCCTACATTCGTAAACGTTTACGGGATGCGTGTCACGAGGAGAGTTGGCGCCATCCCCCGGAGGAAATCGTGAAATTCAGTGCCATTCTGTGCGGGTGCGGAGCTATGTCCAAAGGTTGGTTGCGCGCCATCGCGTCCAACCCCGATCTCGCCGAGTCTATCGCCATCGTCGGCCTCGTCGATCTGAACCGGGAGACGGCCGAAAAGCTCGCCGCCGAGTTCGGTCTGGAAGGCGCCGTCATCGGCTCTGCCCTGTCCGAAGTCATCGATGCCACGAAGGCCGATCTCGTTTTCGACATCGTCATTCCAGCTGCCCGATACGATGTCGTTTCGACCGCGCTCAAGGCCGGATGCCACGTGCTCAGCGAAAAGCCGATGGCGGCCTCGCTGGCCGAAGGCGCTGCGCTGATCGACCTTGCCGCAGAGACCGGCCGCATCCATGCCGTCATCCAGAACCGTCGCTTCATATCGGGGGTCAGGCGCCTGCGCCGTTTCGTCGACAGCGGTGCGATCGGCGAGCTCACCGGCATTCACTGCGACTTCTTCCTCGCCCCGCATTTCGGCGGCTTCCGCGAAGAGATGGACAATGTCCTGCTTCTCGACATGGCGATCCATACCTTCGATGCCGCCCGCTACGTTGCGGATAAAAAGCCGGTCGCCGTCTATTGCGTCGAGCGCAACCCGAAGGGGTCCTGGTACCGGCACGGCGCCTCGGCCAATGCCATTTTCGAATTTTCCGACGATATCGTCTTCACCTATCGCGGCTCCTGGTGCGCCGAAGGCGAGCGCACCAGCTGGGAAAGCCAGTGGCGTCTCGTCGGCTCGAAGGGAATGCTGACCTGGGATGGTGAGGAGAGCTTCAAGGCCGCCGTCGCCGGACAAGAGCCAGGCCTTCTGCGCGGCTTTGCTTCCGTAAACGTTCTCGGTCCAGAGCATGACGCGGAAACCCACGGCCATGCCAGCGTCATCGCCGATTTCATCGCGGCGATCCGCACCGGCAAACAGCCCGAAACTGTCAATTCGGATAATATCAGAAGCCTCGCCATGGTCTTCGGCGCGATCGAAAGCGCCAAGACCGGCCGTCGCATCGAAATTTCAGCATAGGATGACGTGACGTGAGCAACCCTGCAAAATCCATTCGCATCGGCACCATGGTCAGCGGCAACAAGGGCGATGCCGCCGCGCGTATCGGTCAGATCGCCGACCTCGGCTTCGAAAGCTTCGAACCTTTCTTCTGGCAAACGACCAAGGGGCAGAACCTCGCCGAGCTCGGCAAGCGCTGCCTCGACGCGATCGGCGACCGCGATATCACCATTTCGACGCTCGGCATGTTCGGCAACCCGCTCGAAGAGACTGACATCGATCTCGAAACGCTGCAGGGCTGGAAGGATTGCATCGACAATGCGCATCATTTCGGCGCCACCTGCGTTGCCGGCTTCACCGGCCGCGTCCGCGGCAAGCCGCTGACCGACAGCCTGCCGCGCTATAAGCAGATCTGGAGCGAGCTGGCCAGGCGCGCTGCCGACAAGGGCATCAAGATTGCCTTCGAGAATTGCGCCATGGATGGCAACTGGGCGAGCGGCGACTGGAACATCGCTCACAATCCCGACGCCTGGGAACTGATCTTCAACGAGACGCCAGACGATCATATCGGGCTCGAATGGGAACCCTGCCATCAGATGGTCTATCTGATCGATCCCATGCCGCAGATCCGCAAATGGGCACATAAGTTCTTCCACGTCCACGGCAAGGACGCGACGATCCGCTGGGAGGTCATCAAGGAACACGGCATCTTCGGCAAGGAGAAGTTCGTCTTCATGCGCACGCCGGGTTTCGGCGACAGCAGCTGGACCGACATCATTTCCGAGCTGCGCCTTGCCGGCTGGTCGGGCTCGATCGACATCGAAGGCTGGCACGACCCGGTCTATCGCGACGAACTTGAGATGACTGGCCAGGTTCACGGGCTCAACTATCTAAAGAAATGCCGGGGCGGAGATTTCATTGTTGATCCCTGATCAACCGCCTAAGTGGCGCGCCGTTGGGCTGGGAGGCCGGGGCGGGACGCCATGACTGACTAACTGGTCTTTTCGCGGCGCAGCCGCTTTTTTGGGAGGAAAGCATGAAAAGGATTGCAACACTTGCGCTAGCACTCGGCACGGCGATGCTGATGACATCGATCGGCCATGCCGAGCAGAAGACCTTCAAGATATGGTGGTTCGAGGAGCCGACCACGGCTCAGGGCATTGTCTGGAAGAAGGCGCTCGAGGAGTTCAAGGCGAAACATCCGGACATCGACGTCAGCTTTGAGCAGAAGACCTTTCAGCAGTTGCAGGCCTCAGGCGGCATGATCCTCAATTCCGATCAGGCCCCCGACGTGCTCGAGTACAATAAGGGCAATGCGACCGCTGGCTTGGTTGCAAGCCAGGGATTGCTGACCAATCTGGATGCCTATGTGAAGAAGGAAGGCTGGGACAAGATCCTTAACGAAGGCGATTTTGTCCTAAGCCGTTATGACGAAAAGGGCATCTATGGCTCCGGCCCTGTTTGGGGCGTCTCGGTCTTCGGCGAATATGTTTCGTGCTTCTACAATATCGACATGTTCGAAAAGGCAGGCCTCAAGCCGCCGACGACGCTCGAAGAGTGGGTGTCTGACATGGAAGCTTTCAAGCAGAAGGGTCTCACACCTCTCGCGCTCGGCGCCATCGACACCAGTGGCCAGCACTTGCTTGCCTCTCTCGCCTACACCAAGGCCGATGACGCCTGGATCCAGAATTATCAAGGTTTGAAGGCGCCTCTCGACGGAGCGCCCTACCGTTATGCGGCGCAGACCTTGGTCGACTGGGTCAGCAAGGGCTACATCAGCAAGGACTCCACGGGCATGAAGGACCCGGATGCAGCTCTGCTCTTTACCTCCGGCAAGGCACCGATGTACGTCTCGGGCACGTGGAATCTCGGCACCTTTGCCTCGACCATCAAGGACTTCAAGTGGGGTCAGTTCGTAATACCGACCCCGAAATATTCGGTCGGCTCGACAGGCAATCTCTGGGTGGTTCCCAAGGGCAGCAAGAATCCCGATCTCGCCGCCGAGTGGATCAGCTTGACCTTGTCGCCGAAGTACCAAGCCGAACTCGGCAATGCGGGCGGCGTGCCGATCGCCGCTGACCTTTCCGCCATCACCAACCCCATCGGCAAGAACGCCGCAGCAGTTTTCCAGCAGATCTCTGACAAAAGCGGTCTCGGTTTCTACCCTGACTGGCCGGTCCCCGGCTACTACGACGTGCTTAATCAGAAAGACACCGGTCTCTTCCAGGGCAGTCTGACTGCTGAACAGTTCGTCGAAGAGATCAAGCAGGTTTACGACGACGCGCAGGAAAATCAGTAGCGCGACTTTGAACGCTGGGTTGCGCCTCTGGCGCAGCCCATTTTGGGAGCCGGAAGGAAGAATGATATGGCCATATCCAGCCAGCGATCGAGCGACGGTTCACGAAGCTATAGCCTCTACCTCATCCCGGGAACGATCGGCTTCATTCTCATCGTGCTCATACCGCAGCTTGCTAATCTCGCGCTGAGCTTCACGGCATGGAAAGGCGTTGGCACGCCGCGACCGGTGGGCCTGCAGAACTATCATCGCCTGCTTACGGACGATCAATTCTGGGGATCGATGTATCACACGCTGCTGTTCATCGTCTCGATGACCGTGATACCGGTGTGCATCGGCCTGGTGCTGGCCGCTCTGCTGTTCGACTACGTCAGGGACCAATTCGGGGAATGGGTCTCGAGCTTCTTCAGGGCCGGTTTTTACTTACCGCAGATTCTGCCCGTAACGGTCGCGGGCGTGCTCTGGGGTTGGATTCTCAATCCCGTCGGCGTCATCAACATCACGCTAAAGTCCATCGGCCTTGATAATCTCGCCCAGAACTGGATCGGCGATGCGACATACGCGCTTGCTGCCGTCTCGCTCGTCATTGTCTGGATACAGGTCGGCTATTGTCTGGTGGTTTTCATGGCCGGTCTTTCGCGCATCGACCCTTCTCTCTACGAGGCTGCCGAGCTTGATGGGGCAAACTGGTGGAGCCGGCTGGTGACGATCACCATTCCGCTTCTGGCGCCGGAGATTTTCGTCGTCGTGCTGACCACGCTGATCGCAGCGCTTAAGGTCTTTGCGCCAATCTTTGTCATCACCGCCGGCGGCCCCGACAATTCCACTCTCGTGCCATCCTATCTGACTTACTACCACTTCTTCACAACACAACGCGTCGGCTATGCAGCAGCCATCGCGGTCGTTCAAACCACTCTGACGATCGCTTTGGCCGTGATTTTTCTACGCTTTCAGAGCCAGCAGGAATCGAAGGAGTAGATCATGGCTTACTCAGCTCTCAGCGATGACACGACCAAGGCAAAGACGACGGCGGCAACCGATCGCGCGCGACGCGATTCCATGCGGTGGGTGGTGCTGGCCATCCTTATTCTACTCCTCGCCCTTACGCTCTTTCCCTTTTTCCTTGCTCTGCTCAACGCCGTCAAGGCGAGCGCCGAATATGCAGTCGGCGGACCGCTTTCGATTCCTCGGTCGATCGATCTCACGGCGATCGAGAAATTCTGGATGGTGTCTGATTTCAGCCGGAAGCTGCTCAACAGCGTGGTGATCAGTCTCGCTGTGTCGGTGCTGGGGGTACTGATAAGCCTGTTCAACGCCTATGCGATTGGGGTCGGCAAGGTGCCGGGTTCGCGCGTGATTTTGGTGGTCTTTCTTCTCGGCATTATGGTTCCGCAGGAGTCCATCATTTACCCGCTTTACTACATGGCGAAAGCGAGCGGCCTCTACGATACGCAGCTTTCCGTGATCATCATTTTCGCGGTCCTGCAAAGTGCTTTCGGGACTTACCTGCTCTCGACCGTGCTGAGTACCTTTCCCAAGGAAATCCTCGAAGCGGCGGAGATGGATGGCTCGACCCACTGGAAAACGCTGTGGTTCGTAGTCGTCCCGATGCTGAGGCCGACGCTCATGGTCCTGGGAACCTTCTTTTTCATCTGGACTTGGAACGAATTCCTGATCCCGCTCGTCATGCTGGTGTCCAACAACAACCAGACGGTCTCGGTCGCCATGGGCCTCACCCGCGGTCAGAACATGTCGGACCCGGTGCTGCAGGCCTCGGCGGCTTTCCTGGGTATAATACCGACCGTAATCTTCTTCTTGATCTTCCAGCGCACGCTAACGCGCGGCATTGCCGCTGGAGCAGTCAAATGACGACGTTTTTCACCCTTGACCATCCCATCGGTCCCGGTTGGGGACCAGCAAGGTTTTCAGTATGAGCCAGGACATCCAAATCGAGCTCTTGGGCGTCGAGAAGCACTACGGCGCCTTTCACGCGCTTAAGAACGTCAACCTTTCAATTCCCAAGGGCACGTTCGTGGCGCTGGTCGGTCCGTCGGGATGTGGCAAGTCCACGTTGCTCCGTTCGCTTGCCGGGCTGGAAAAAATTACCGGCGGCACGCTGAAGATTGCCGGCGAGGTGATGAACGACGTGCCGCCGCGGGCACGCGATATCGCCATGGTTTTTCAGAGTTACGCCCTCTATCCACATATGACGGTGGAACAGAACCTGACCTATTCACTGAAAATGCACGGCGTCCCCAAGGCCGAAGCAAAAAAGAAAGCCGAGGAAGTCGCTGTTATCACCGGCCTTTCCCGCCTGCTCGACCGTTATCCGCGCCAGCTTTCCGGGGGCCAACGGCAGCGAGTCGCCATGGGCCGCGCCATTATCCGCAACCCCCAGGCCTTCCTGTTCGACGAGCCGCTTTCCAACCTTGACGCCGCGTTGCGTGTCTCGATGCGCAAGGAAATCCGCGCCCTGCATGACCGGCTGAACGCCACCTTCGTCTATGTCACGCATGACCAGGTCGAAGCGATGACCATGGCCGACCATGTGGTTGTCATGCGCGACGGCATCATCGAACAGCAGGGCGCGCCGCTTGATCTCTACGACCGGCCGGCGAACCGGTTCGTCGCCGGCTTCATCGGCTCGCCGGCAATGAACTTCATTCCCGCCATCGCCGCGGAGGACGGAAAAAGCCTGATCCTGGATTTTGGCGCGGTGAAGCAGAAGCTTGCGCTGGCACGCGCCGTCGAACCGGGGCGCCAAATCGTCGCCGGCATCCGGCCGGAGCATATCGAGGTCGTCGCGCCCGGGCAGGGCAGCTTCGACGTGCCGATCGCCTTCGTCGAATCGACGGGCTCCTCGACCTTCATCGTCGCGGCGACGCAGCCGGAACTGACGATCGTCGAAACGCGGCGCGACAAAGTCAGACCAGGAGAGATGATCGGACTTTCGGTCGACCCGGCCCAGGTCCATCTCTTTGACGCATCGACCGAGCGCCTGTTATAAGCCGCGTCAGGCGCGGGCAGCTTCATAAAACCATTATCGGTCTCTGCGAAGCGAGTGGCTCCGCACGATTCACTTCGTTCATATCTGCAGCATCCGGATTTTCTTCATGGCATCCTCCCCGATATCAGCGCGTCTTTCCCCGAACGCGTCGCCCCGCCTGGTCATTCTTGCCGAAACGGTGCTGAAGGCGGGCGAGACGGCCCGGGCTTCCCTGCGGCGGCGGACATCTGGGGAAATGATTGCCAAGGCGCCACGTGACTACCAGACGGAGATCGACGTCGCCGTCGAGCGCATCATCGTGGAGGAGCTGACGAAGGCCTTTCCCGATTATGCCATCCAGGGCGAGGAGGCTGTCGGCAACCGCACTGCCGGGCCGGAGACACCAATCATCTACATCGACCCGATCGACGGCACGACCAATTACGCCTGGGGCCTCCCGCATTTCGGCATGACGATCTCGATCGCCGAAGGCGGCAGGCAGGCGGCCGGCGTCGTCTATGACGCCATGCAGGACGAGCTCTTCAGCGCCGAGATCGGCGGTGGCGCTTATCTCAACGGCGAGCGCATCCGCTGCGCCGCTGTCGCCGACATCGAAAACGTGCTGATCGGTGCCGGGCTGCCCATTCCAGGCCAGGTGAAGGCGGTTGCGGAAGAGACCTATTTCGATGCCATCAAACGCCTGATGGCCAACACGGCGGGCGTGCGCCGCATGGGCTCGGCGGCGCTGTCGATCGCCTATGTCGCCTGCGGCCGGCTGGACGGCTTCTTCGAGGACGGGCTGTCGATCCATGATTTCGGCGCTTCGGCGCTGATGGTCGAAGAGGCCGGCGGCATCGTCACGCGTTTTTCCGGCGCTGAAGTCGACGGGCGCGGCGATATCCTCGCGGCCAGCAAGGCGCTGCATCCCTGGCTCAAGGAAGGCTTCTCAGATCAAGTGTGACGGCGTCAGACCGACAGCAGTCGATCGGCCTCCACATCGCTCTTAGACGGCATCGACTGATGCACGAGGGCATTGTCGCGGAAGGCGAAGAAGCTCACGAAGCTGGGCTCGACCTTCATTCCGGCCTGGAACCGGTCGTCCGGCGCCACCATCGCTTTCAGGCGGGTGCCATCGGCGAGATCGACATCGACCATCTTGTGGGTGCCGAAGTCGACGGCGCGGTGGACAGTCGCCGCATTCGCCCGATCGGAGGGATGGATCGCCAGTGCTTCCGGGCGGCTGGCAAGCGTCACCGGCCCGTCCTCGACGGCAACGGCAAGCGGGAAGAGCGGATGCTCGCAGACGCCGTTTCTGATGCGGCTCTCGACGAAATTCATCGAGCCGATGAAGCCGGCGACGAAGGCTGTCTGCGGCTGCCGATAGATGGTGCTCGGCGGCGCGATCTGTTCGGTTCGTCCGTCACGCATGACGACGATGCGATCGGCAAGCGCCAAGGCCTCGTCCTGGCCGTGAGTGACGAAGAGCGTTGTGATGCCGAGGCGCTGCTGAATATCGCGTACTTCTTCCCGCAATCTTTCGCGCAGGTGCTGGTCGAGACTGGCAAAGGGCTCGTCGAGCAACAGGATCTTCGGTTCGAGCACCAGCGAACGGGCGAGCGCGACGCGCTGCTGCTGTCCGCCCGATAGCTGCGTCGTCATCCGCCGTCCATAATCGGCAAGCCCGACCAGCGCCAAAGCGTTTTCGACCCGCTCACGGATTTCCGCTTTCGGCAGGCGGCGCAGCTTCAGGCTGAAGGCGATGTTGTTGAAGACATCCATATGCGTCCAGAGCGCATGGCTCTGGAACACCATGCCGGTCGGACGCCGCTCGGGCGGCAAGTTCGTCACATCCTTGGCATCGATGCGGATCGTTCCGCCGCTCGGTCGCTCGAAGCCGCCGATCATCCGCAACAGAGTCGATTTGCCGGAACCCGACGGGCCGAGCAGGCAGACGAGCTCGCCGTCGCCGACTTCGAGCGAAAAGTCACGCACGGCAAAGGTGGTTCCGAACAGCTTCGAAACACCCTCGATTGCCAGATGTGCCATTCTCAAGTCCTTCCCTGAATTGGTGCGTGACGCTTCACGCGCCAAAACCTCTCGCAAAGGCACCGGTGCCGACGACGCGCCGCGCAAACATCAGCGCGATGAAGGACGGCACCCACAGCATGACGGAGAGCACGGCGCCGTATTGCACGACGATCTGATTGTTGATGAAGCTGATCATCAACACCGGCATGGTGCGGATTTCAGGCGCGCCGATCAGCCAGGCGCCTTCGGTTTCGTAAAAGGTGCCGACGAAGGTCAGAAGCAGCGCGGCGGATATGGTCGGCGCGGCCTGCGGCAGGGTGATCGACCAGAAGACGCGCAGCGGCGCAGCACCGGCATCGCGCGCCGCCTCTTCCATGCGTCGGTCGACATTCTGAAAGGCCGCGACCGGAATCCAAATCATCAACATCAGCGTGCCGACCAGCTGGATCAGCACGACGCCCCAGAAGGTGCTGATCAGGCCGAGCTGCAGGAAGATGCCGGCAATGGCGACGAGCAGGCCGAATTTGGGAAAGGCATGTGACGCCAGGAACGAGAGGAACAGGATGTTCCTGCCGGGAAAGCGCATGCGCGCAAAGGCATAAGCCGCGGGAAGGCAGATGACAGCAGACAGAAAGGTGACCGTCGCCGTCAGCCGCAGGCTGAGGAGGAGAGCCTCCCAGACATCGGAACGCGCCAGCGTCTGGCCCCAAAAGCGCAGGCCGAATTGTTGCGGGATCACCGAGGGATAGCGCCACACTTCGGTGAAGGCCCATGTTCCCACGACGAGAAGCGGCAGCGCGATGAACAGCGTTAGCAGGCTTGCGAAGAGCATGCCGATCCAGTCGAAGCGGAGGCTGAAGCCCGCTCTGCCCGCGCTCATGGCTTGGCCTCGCGGTTGCGAGCGATCGATCTGATATAAAAGATGCCGAAGACCAGGCAAAAACCGAAGGTGATGACGGCTTGGGTCATGGCATCAAGCGGATCGTTCATATCGGCGAAGGTGCGCTGCATGAACGGCCCCATCATTTCAGGCGATGCAGGGCCGAGCACGTAGGGAAGGGTGAAGGCGGAGAAGATGCCGAGCACGGCGAAGGAGGCGGTCACCAGCAACGAATTGCCCATGCGCGGCAGGATGATCGAGATGAAGACCCGCAGCGGCCTTGCGCCGACATCGCGGGCAGCCTCGATGGCGCTGTTCGAAACGGAGGAGAGCCCGGCCTTCAGCATCAGCACCGTCAGCGGAAGATTGTCCCAGACCAGACCGATGACCGGTCCCCATGGCGTCAGATAGGGCGTGCGCAGTTTTGGTAGGCCGACGGAATTCAGCAGCAGGTCGACGGTGCCGTTCGGCCCGATGGTCCTGATCAGCGCATAGGCGAGGATGATCGACGGCACGAACATCGGGAAGATCGCCAGGCCCTGCACGTAAGCCGCAAGGCGTCCCTGCGAGAAGCGGAGGTAAAGTGCGATCGGAAGCCCGATCGCCAGAAGCAGGACGCCGCAGACGGCGGTGGTCCAGAGCGTCACCCCGAGATTGGCGAGGCTGTAGCCATCGGTGAAGAAGAAGCGGTAGGAGGCGAACGAAAAGCCCGTCGCCCCGTCAGGCCCTCGGACGAAGATCGTGCCGACGACCGCCGAAAGAATAGGAAAGATGATCAACCATGCAAGCAGGAACACCGGCAGGGCGACGAGGAGGAGCCCGATTGCGCTCCCCCTGTTGATGGAACTGTGACGACGCCAAGCCGCCGGGGCAGTATCGGCGAACATCAGGTGCGGCTGATGTTGGGGGCGACGTTGCGATACCAGCCGTCATTGATCGCCTTTTCCCAATCGCCGCCTGGGAAGGTCGGGATCGTCGAGGGGATGACGTCGGCATATTTCTTGCGCAGATCATCGGAAATGTGGTCCCAGGAAACGGCCGGGAAGCCGCCGATCTGAGTGATGATCGCTTCCTGCATTTCCTTGGTGAGCATGAAGGCGGCAAGCTTCAGGGCCGCATCCTTGTTGGCGCCGTTCGAGAACACGGTGATGCTGGAGAAGCCGCCGCAAAGAGCGAGATCGCCGAGCTGCACGAGACCGGTCGTATCCGGCAGCACGCCCTGCGCGATCGCCTGCAGCACCTGGTCCGACCAGACCGGCACCATGGTGACGACGCCTTGGGCGAGCAGTTGAATCGACTGCGTATTGCCGGCGGTGTAGGCGCCCTTGTCGTAGAGCGAGGGAGCGAGGTCGTTGAGGATCTTCCAGGCCGGCGTCAGGGCCTCACCGGCAAAATCGGCGGTGAAATTGTCGATCTTGAATTTCTTAGGATCGCGGCCGTTGACCTCATGGATGGCCCGGCGGACGAAGTTGCCGCCCGAACCACCCTTGTCGGGACGGTTGTAGATGAACTGGCCCGGATTGGCCTTAATCCATGTGGTGAGCTGCTCCCAGCTCTTCGGCGCATTCTTCGGATCGAGCTTGGTGGTGTCATAGGCGAGTAGGACCTGCGAGCCGCGATAGGGAAGGGAATAGGGAGTGTCGAGGGCGAGCGGGTTGAGGCGGCCGTAGCCTTCGATGTTCTCGGCTGAGAATTTGACCCAGAGGCCGGCGTCGATACCGCCGGACGGCAGACGCGGATCGAACTGTTCGAACAGGTCCGCCTGCGGATCGGTCTTCGTCTTCAGCGCTGCAAGCGCACGGTCGGCGATGGCGCGCAGGCCGTTATTGTCGCCGGCATCGGTCACCTTCAGGACGACGCCGGGATGGGCCTTTTCGAAGGCCGGACGGATGATGTTGTTCCAGAGGTCGACGATATTGGCATCCGAACCGCTGTAGAGGTCGATCGTGCCGGCCGCGGCCGCTGCGAAACGCGGAAGAGCCAGAAGACCGGCCGCGGCCGACGATGCGATCAGAAATTCACGCCTGTTCATAACCCGTCTCCATCAGTGTCGAGGCTCAGCCTCCGCAGGATTGTCCACGACTTTGCTAGCGCCGGCGCGTAACATCGGCATGACAGGGCGGCCCTGTTCGAAGGGAAATTGCACAGCTGTGCTGATTTCCGCCGTATGGAAATCGGCGGTGGGAGACACTATCTCTCGTGAAAACAAGGAGACATCCAATGACCGAAGAACGTGCAGTGCTCGCCGGCGGCTGCTTCTGGGGCATGCAGGACCTCATCCGCCGCTATAAGGGCGTGATTTCGACCCGCGTCGGCTATACCGGCGGCGATGTGCCGAATGCCACTTACCGCAACCACGGGACCCATGCCGAGGCGATCGAGATCGTCTTCGACCCCGCACGGATCAGCTACCGCGAAATCCTCGAATTCTTCTTCCAGATCCACGATCCGACCACGCGCAACCGCCAGGGCAACGACGTCGGAACGAGCTATCGCTCGGCGATCTTCTACGCCAGCCCGGAGCAGGAGCGCGTCGCCAGGGATACGATCGCCGATGTCGACGCATCCGGCCTGTGGCCCGGCAAGGTCGTCACCGAAGTCGTGCCGGCCAGCGATTTCTGGGAGGCCGAACCCGAACACCAGGATTATCTGGAACGCGTCCCGAATGGCTATACCTGCCACTTCGTCCGGCCCGGCTGGAAGCTGCCGGCTCGCCAGAAGATCGCCTGATACCGCTCATGGATGCCGGAAGCGACTCCGGCATTCTCACCGATGAGGGACGCCATCGGGCGAAGCGGAGTCAGTGTCATGGCGTGGGATCGTGCCGACTTTTACGACGCAGAATTGGCGCGGCATAATCGGCACCTTCGGGACGCTGCCGATGTCGGTGTGGCTGACCGAGTGCTCGATATCGGCTGCGGCGCGGGGCAGACGACGCGCGAGGCCGCCCGCGCCGCACTGCAAGGAGAAGTGGTCGGGGTGGATACTTCCGCAGAAATGCTGGAAGTCGCAAGGCGACGGAGCGCTGCGGAGGGTTTGCGAAATGTGGTGTTCGAGCAGGCAGACGCGCAATTCCACGCCTTTCCGGCTGCCAGTTTCGACCTCTGCATCAGCCGGTTTGGCGTAATGTTTTTTGCCGATTCGGCCGCAGCCTTTGCCAATATCAGTCGGGCGATGCGCCCGGCGGCGCGCCTTGTGTGGATGGTGTGGCAGAGCCGGGAGCGTAACGAGTGGTCTGGCGCGATCCGGCAAGCTCTGGCGCCGGGAACTGCGGTTTCGGCAGGTGGTCCCAATCCGTTTTCGCTTGGCGCTCCTCCGATTGCGAAGGACCTTTTGAGCGCCGCAGGTTTTAATTCCATCGACTTCGCCGACGTGCGAGAGCCGGTCTTCTATGGACCAGACGTCGATGCGGCGTCTGACGCGCTCGCCGGTCTTTATCTCGTGAAGAACGCACTCGCACATACCGATGAACCGCCCGGCAAACCGCTGCAGCGTCTGCGCGATTTGCTCGAGGCGCATATGACGCCGGAGGGCGTGTTTTTCGACTCCCGCGCTTGGATCATCACAGCTCGCCGCGCGGCGGGATAGTACGCAGGCGTCGGCGCGTCTCAATAGCGTGGTGAGTAATCGAGGCCGCCGTCGATCCGGGCCGGGCGCCCATCCAGGAAAAGCTCGCCGATGCGCGGCGCCGAGCGGGCGACGACCTTGCCGCGGCGGATCACCGCCAGCCGGTTCGGCTTCAGCCTCAGCGCTTCCAGCGTATCTCTCGCCTGAAGGATGACGAGGTCGGCGTTGCATCCCTTCTCCAGGCCGTAACCTGAAAGGCCCATCGTCTTCGCCGAATTGACGGTCAATGCGTCGAAGATTTTCTTCTTGTCGTCGATGCCGGCCATCTGCGCGACATGGATCGCCATGTGGCCAACCTCCAGCATGTCGCCGGATCCCATCGAATACCACGGGTCCATGACGCAATCGTGCCCGAAGGAGACGTTGAGCCCGGCATCCATCAGCTCACGCACGCGGGTCATGCCGCGGCGTTTCGGATAGGTATCGTGCCGGCCCTGCAGCATGATGTTGATCAGCGGATTGGGGATGACGTTGATCTCGGCTTCCGCCATTAGCGGAATGAGCTTCGAGATATAATAATTGTCCATCGAATGCATCGAGGTCAGATGCGAGCCTGCGACACGTCCCTGCAGGCCGAAGCGGATGGTTTCGGCTGCCAGCGTTTCGATATGGCGCGACAGCGGATCGTCGGTCTCGTCGCAGTGCATGTCGACCGGCAGACCGCGATCGGCGGCGATGCGGCAGAGCGCCTCGACCGAGGCTGTCCCTTCGCCCATCGTCCGTTCGAAGTGCGGAATGCCGCCGACGATGTCGACTCCCATGTCGAGAGCCCGGTTGAGCGCATCGATCGCGCCCGGGGAACGGTAATAACCGTCCTGCGGGAAGGCGACCAGTTGCAGATCGATATAGGGCGCCACCCTTTCGCGGACCTCGATCATCGCCTCGACCGCCACCAGCCTGGGATCGCTGGTATCGACATGGCTGCGGATGAAGAGCAGGCCTTGCGTCACCGCCAGATCGCAATAGCGCAGCGCACGGTCCACCAGCTCTTCCCTCGTCACGATCGGGCGCAGCTCGCCCCACAGCGCGATGCCTTCGAGCAGGGTGCCGGAGACGTTCATGCGCGGCAGGCCGAGCGACAGGGTGGCGTCCATATGAAAATGCGGATCGACGAAAGGCGGGCTGACCAGCCTGCCGGTAGCATCGATTTCTTCGCCCGCCTGCGCCTGGAGATTGCGCTCGACGGCGATGATCCTGCCGCCTCCGATGCCGATGTCGATGCTGGTGTGGCCATCGGGGAGATTTGCGTTTCTGACGATCAGATCGAACATCGGAGCCTCGTTGGATGTGGACGGTCTCAGCGCTCGCCACGGCGATAGGGCTGCATCAGCGCCTGCGGAACGCGGGTGCGGCGGGCCAAAGAATATAGGGCGTCATCAGGAAGAGCCGATTGGGCACGAGCCCGCTCAGCACGGTTTGCAGCCGAAGCGTGAATAAGGCACGCCTTCGGAGAAGACATATTCGATGACGCCGTCCTTGGCGGTGTCCTGGAGGGCTTTGTGCAGACAGGAGTTCCAGGACGCATGGAGGCCGGCAACTTTCAGGGGCGCAGCCGCCCTTGCGAGCGGGACGAGCCGCTGACGCCAAGCGCAATGCCCGACACGACCACTACCCAGCGTGAAATCAGCATGTCTTTGATCATTGATTGCTCCCCTTTTTTACCATCTGGTTTAAAAATCATAGTAGCGCCCAAAAAGGTGTCAAGCATCGAACCAGCTTAAAAATCAGGCTGATGGCCGCCGCGATTGGTCTGACGGAACGAGGGCTTGGCGCGACGAGATTGGCAGGATATGCATTGGAGCATTGGGTCGGGGAAATGAAAATGGGTGAAGAAGAGGACGCCTCGCGGCGACCGATCGCGAGCCGGTCGTCGTCTTGGGCGATCGGCTTGAGCGCATGGCTGGCGCGCAGCGGTGTGACGCCGAACAGCATTTCGTCACCTGCATTACACGCATGACGAGACTTGCCCGCTCACTGGAGAGACTATGATCGCGCTCATCCGTCGTCTTCTCGTGCTGTTCGTCCGTATCATGGTCGGCGCCCGAAGCGAATGGCGGGGCTGCACCCCCGATCCGACCCGCCGCATTTATTTCGCCAATCACAACAGCCATGTCGATACCGTCGCCGTCATGGCCGCCCTGCCGTATCAGGTGCGCCGGCTAACCCATCCGGTCGCGGCGCGCGATTATTGGGGAACCAACGCCTTTCTCCGTTTCATCGCGGAAAAAGGCCTGCGTGCTGTCCTGATAGACCGAAAGCCTCTGCCCGACAGCAACCCGCTGGCTCCGGTCGAGCGCCTGCTCGAGGAGGGGCGCTCGGTCCTGATCTTTCCGGAAGGAACGAGAAGCTCCAACGACGAGATCGCCCCGTTCCGCAGCGGCATCTATCGCCTTGCTTGCCGTTTCCCTGATGTCGACCTCGTGCCGATTCATCTCGACAACCTTCAGCGCATCCTGCCGAAAGGAAGCATACTGATCGTCCCGATCACCTGCACGGCGCGGTTCGGCAAGCCGCTGCGCGTCGAACCGGGCGAGGAAAAGGGTGCGTTCCTGGCCCGCGCCCGCGCCGCGGTCATCGAGCTCGCCGACGGAGGCCCCGCCGCATGACCAGCTTTTTCTCCATCGTGCTGGCCGCGATCCTCGGCCTGCTCGCCGTCGCGTCGGCCATCGGCTTCATCCTTCAACGGCGCGCAACCGAGCCCGGCTCCGTCGCCACCGTCCACAACCTCAATGCCCGTATCCGCTCCTGGTGGATCATGGTCGGGGTCTTCGGCGGCGCGATCCTGCTCGGCGATACGGCGACGATCATTCTGTTCGCATTTCTATCCTTCATGGCGCTTCGCGAGTTCTGGACACTGACACCCTCACGGCGCGGCGATCACCAGGCGCTCTTCCTGTCCTTCTTCGTGGTCCTGCCGCTTCACTACGTGTTACTCGGAACGGCGTGGTATGGGCTCTTTTCGATCTTCATCCCCGTCTATGCCTTCCTGATCCTGCCGGCGGTGGCCACCCTGACGGGAGACGTCAACGAATTTCTGGCGCGCAGCGCCAGAGTGCAATGGGGCCTGATGCTGACGGTCTATTCGATCAGCCATGCCCCCGCGCTCCTCATGCTGCAGACCGGCACGCCCTCCGCGCTTCTTCTCGTCTATCTGGTTATCGTCGTGCAGCTCAGTGACGTCTTCCAATATGTCTGGGGCAAGCTCCTGGGAAAGCACCGCTTCTCGCCGAACATCAGCCCCTCGAAGACGCTGGAAGGCCTCTTTGGCGGCGGCGCATCGGCTATCCTTCTGGGAACGCTGCTCTATCGCCTGACGCCGTTCTCGCCGCTGCAGGCGGCGGCCGTGAGCACGGTCATCGTCGTCGCGGGCTTCTTCGGCGGTTTCGTGCTCTCCGCGATCAAACGCGACCTCAACGCCAAGGATTGGGGATATGTGATCGAGGGTCATGGCGGCGTGCTCGACCGCCTGGATTCCATCACATTCTCAGCGCCGCTGTTCTTCCACATTGTGCGCTATTGGTTCACGACATAGGCGCGACGCGCAGTCGTGTTAAGACCGATCGAGATCCTCCAGGCTCTCGAACAGCCGGCGCTGAACATCGCGCTCCTGCCTGCCGATGGCGGTCATCAACTTATCCATCGTTCCGCGCAGGCCGTGCACCTCGTCCACCAGTTCCATGACGATATCGACGCCGGCTTCATTGACGCCCATACTACCCATCAGGTCCAGAATGAGCCTCGCGCGGGCGACGTCGGCGTCACGAAACTGTCGCTGGCCGCTCGACGTCTCCGGGATCAGCCAGCCCTGTTCGATCCAGAAATCGAGCTGGACGACATCGATTTTCAAGTAAAGACGGAATTCGAGATCATTCATGATCAGGCCTCCATGTTCTTTCTCGGATCGTATGGATGTGCGGCCGCCCATTCCTCCACCAGAGACGTCAGCCGCTCGTCGGGGCGATCGGGCAATACGATCTTCAGCGAGACGTAGACGTCACCGTGTCCACCGCCGCGTTTCGGAGCACCCTTGCCTTTGAGACGCAGCACTTTGCCGGTGTTGGAATGCGGCGGCAGCGTCAGACTGACCGGTCCGGACGGCGTCGGTGCACGAACCTTGCCGCCGAGCACGGCTTCGCTGAGCGAAATCGGCAGCTCCAGGCGGATGTCGTCGCCGTCGCGCGTGAAGAAGCGATGCGGCCGCACGCGGATTTCGATCAGCGCATCGCCCGCTGGCCCGCCCCCGATGCCCGGCTCACCCTTGCCGCGCAGCCGCAAGGTCTGGCCGTCGCGGGTTCCCGGCGGGATCTGCACCTCGAGCGCGGGGCCATTGGGAAACTTGACCTCGGTTTTGGCGCCGTTGACGGCCTCGAGGAAATCGACCTCCATGGAGAACCGCCGATCCTGACCCTGGCTGCGCGACCGGCCACCGCCGGTGCGGCGTGAAAAGAAGCTCGCAAAGATGTCATCGGCATCGCCGAAATCGGCGAAGCCGGCGCTGTTGTGATAGGGATCGTTGGGACCGCTTGCCGAGGCATAATCGCGATAATAGTTGCGCTGGGCCCGCTCGGTGCCCGACATATCGATCTCGCCGCGGTCGAAGCGGCCGCGCTTTTCCTCATCGCTCAAAATCTCGTAGGCTGTCGAAATTTCCTTGAACCTTTCCTCGGCGTGTTTGTCGCCGGGGTTGAGGTCGGGGTGAAGTTTCTTGGCGAGCTTGCGGAAGGCGCTCTGAATATCCTTCTGCGTCGCATCCCGCTTCACGCCCAGAAGCTCATAGGGATCCTGGCTCATGCATATCTCCGGTCGGGCAGTGAATACTGCTGGTTGGGTTGGGATTGATATAGGTTGCCGGGCCGCCGCAGGGGAGGGGTGGTCAAACCTCAAGAAACCAGTCGTGCATGATCAGCGGAACTCGCAGGATCAGAGCGAAGCGACGTCTTCTGTTTGAGCCGCAGAGTCTTCACCGGCATGGTCGCGGCGCCGGTCGATGAGAACCGAGCACTCTGCATGGCGCACGACCTTCTCGACGATCGAGGAGAAGACATAGTCGGTGATATCGGGCACGTGGGATGACAGCAGGATAAGATCGGCCGCTCTCTCCCTGGCGGTCGACACCAGCAGCGAGGCGGCAACGCCGATGCGAACCTCGATCATCGCCCGGATGTCCAGCTCCTTGCACAGCGACGCAAGTTTGCGTTCGGCGTCGATAATGGCAGCCGTCTCGAATTCCTCGGGGATCTCGGTCAGGTGGTGGCGCGGGATATTTTCGAGGACGTGCATGACGACGATCGTTCCGCCTTCGTCCACGAGCGCCGCAGCCCGGTGCAGCAGACGCTTGGCCGTCTGTCTCGAGCCCATGCCGATGCAGCAGATGATCGTGCGATACATTGAAATCAATATCCTCGAATGCGAGTCATTTCCCTGATCATAGCGATATCGACAGCGCCTGCGTTGACTAAAGTCAAGCCGGACTGCCGCCGGCATACAGCAACCACCGCCCGCCTCAAGACGAGAATTCAGCCGCATTGTCGCAGTTGACGACCGTCCCATCGGCGGTAGCTCTCATGCGGTGCCGTCACAACATCGAGGTTTCAGATGCCGAACTTTGCTATTATCGGAGCGGGCGCAATGGGAAGCGCGGTCGCCAAACGGCTGATCGAGCATGGCGCTACGGTGCTGACTTGCCTCGAGGGCCGAAGCGAGCAGACGATCGTGCGAGCCAAGACAGCCGGCATGGTGCCGGTCGGCCGCCAGGAGCTGACCGAGGCCGAGCTGATCCTGTCGATCGTTCCGCCGGCTGAGGCAATGAAGGTCGCCGAACTGGTTGCGGACATATCGGCTAAGACGCCGGCGCCACCCTTCATCGACCTCAATGCGATTGCACCCAAGACGATGCAGGCGCTTGCGGCCCAATTCGACGGCAGCGGGACGACGGTGCTGGACGGCGCCATCATCGGCGGACCTCCGGTTGCCGGCAAATCAGGGCCGACCATCTATATCAGTGGCGATGCAGCCGAGCGAAGCAGACTGCTCGAAGATTGCGGCTTGCAGGTCCGCAGGCTCGATGGATCGCTCGGCGCCGCTTCAGCGCTGAAGATGTGTTATGCCGGCATCAACAAGGGTTTTATCGGTCTCGGCGCTGCGATGCTGCTTGCCGCTTCCCGCTCGGGCGCGGCCGAAAGCCTGAAGGCCGAACTCGCCGAAAGCCTCCCCGACGTCGACAGGAAGCTGTCGAAATCCATTCCCGACATGTATCCGAAGGCCTATCGATGGGTTGCCGAAATGCAGGAGATCGCCGATTTCCTCGGAGAGGACGATCCGGCGGCAACTATTTTTCAGGGCATGGCTGATCTTTTCTCCAGGCTGGCAGCGGACGTGGAAGGCAGCCGCACACTCGTCAGGCAGTTGGACGAGATCCAAACACCCTCGGAAACCGGCGCGATGGTCATGCCATAGTTCCCCCTCTTCGCCGGTGCCCTACCAGAGGCGCCGGCAGCTGGCGTGCGGCCCTTCCGAGCGGTGCTTATATTTTCGCGAAGTCCTCGACCTGCGCCCGGATCGCGACTTCGGTCGGCAGACGTTCCATCGAACTGGCGCTATAAAAGCTGTTGCAATCCTTGCAGCGGGCAAGCACATAGGCCGCATCCGCAGGCATGGCGATCGGGCCGCCATGGCAGAGCACGATAATGTCGTCGCGCACGGACCTCGCGCCCTTTGTCGGCTCGAAGCTGGCGATGCTATCCGCATTCCCCGCAATATCCGTCACTGGGCGCGCGCTCGGCACCGAACCGCTCTTCGCCCTGATCATGTTCTCCTCCGGCACGCGGACGGCGGTCAATGATGAAGGCGAGGGCGCAGCCTGAACCGGCCGTTTTGCTCGACTTTGCCAAGGCTCTGACGATTGCGTGAAGCCGCCCCGATAGCTGTGACAAAACCTCACCGCCTCTGCTATGTCAGGAAAAATGCGGCGACCCAACCGGCGTCGCGCTCTGTCTGATCGATGCCAGGAGTTTGAAAGATGAGCGGTACCTCCGACTATATCCCCCCGAAGGTCTGGACCTGGAACAAGGCGAATGGCGGCCAATTCGCCAACATCAACCGGCCGATAGCAGGACCGACACATGAGAAGGAGCTTCCGATCGGCCGCCATCCGCTGCAGCTTTATTCGCTCGGAACGCCAAACGGCCAGAAGGTCACGATCATGCTCGAGGAACTGCTGGCCCTTGGCCATAGCGGCGCGGAGTACGACGCCTGGCTGATCAGGATCGGCGAGGGCGACCAGTTCGGCAGCGGCTTTGTCGCCGTCAATCCCAATTCCAAGATCCCGGCGCTGATGGACCGCAGCGGCCCGAAGCCGATCCGCGTCTTCGAGTCCGGCGCCATTCTCACCTATCTCGCCGAAAAATTCGGCGCCTTCCTGCCGACCGAGCCGGCCGAACGCGCCGAATGCCTGTCCTGGCTGTTCTGGCAGATGGGAAGTGCACCCTATCTCGGCGGCGGCTTCGGCCATTTCTACGCCTATGCGCCTGTCAAAATCGAATATGCGATCGATCGCTTCGCCATGGAAGTGAAGCGTCAGCTCGACGTGCTCGATCGCCGTCTTGCTGAAAGCGAATATCTGGCAGGCAGCCAATACACGATCGCCGATATTGCCGTCTGGCCCTGGTATGGCGGCCTGGTGAAGGGCTGGACCTACGGAGCGGCCGAGTTCCTGCAGGTCGAGGACTATAAGAACGTGCTGCGCTGGGCCGACGCTATCCACAGCCGGCCGGCGGTTCAACGCGGCCGGATGGTCAACCGTCTCTCCGGCGAACCCTCGACGCAATTGCACGAGCGCCACGACGCCAGCGACTTCGAGACCAGGACGCAGGACAAGCTGGCGGCTGCCGCCGAATAAACAAGCCTGACATCAGGCGGTCAGATCAACGGCCGGTGATCGGCCTTCGATCTAAAGCGCGTCGCGTTAAACTTGATTCATGCGACGCGCTTAGCTCTTTGCTTCCATGCATGTCGTTACCCCGGAACCGCTGAACACTTCCGGGCGATATGCAGCGGCCTATCGGCGGACCAGCCATTTCTTGGCGACCCGGCAAGCCATTGTATAGGCTGGGTCAAAGACGTTGCCGACATCGTAACGCACCACCTGACCCAGCAGATGGCTTGCCGCTGTCCTGTCGAGCCCGTAATCCGAGGCCAGCCAGTTCAACATTTCGCTCGTCGCATGCTGAAGCGCTTGATCGAGGGGCCGGGCATTGCCGATAGTGAAAATGTCTTCAGTAGTTTCTCCGCGTGGCCAGACCAGCCCGGCTTTCTTTTCCACCGTCAGCCGCACCGTGACTTCGAAAGTGGTCTCGACGCCGGTGCCGACGATCTCGCCATCTCCTTGCACGGCATGGCAGTCGCCCAAAAAGAAAAGGGCGCCCGGCGCCGATACGGGCAATCGTACGGCCGTGCCCGGACCAAACAGGCGATAATCCATGTTGCCGCCATATTCGCCGCTGGTCGCCGTCGAGATTGCCTGGCCAAGGCTGGGCGCAACGCCGAAACAGCCGATCATCGGCGCAAGAGGCAGAACGAAATTATCGAGTCCGGAAACCGGCTCGGATAATCGGACCGTCAATGCTTCGCGGTCGATCGCCCAGATCGCCATATCGCGCGGCGGCAGGTCGCGAACCGTTTCAGGATCGATGACATTGGCCGCGACGATGCTGCGCGTAAATCCAGTGTCCCTCGTCGGAATCATGCTGATGATCTCGACCTTCAGCGCATCTCCGGGCTCCGCGCCCTCTACGAAGATCGGGCCGTTCATCGGGTTGGGACCGGATGTCCGCCGGATGCCGTCCTTGTCATAGCCAATGGCGTCGAGCGTCTCCGTGACGACAGTATCGCCGTCAGCGATATGCAAGGCGGGCGGAAGAGAGCCGATGACATTGTGAAAGGTCGTCGGAATGAAGCGGTGAGTGGTCATGAGAATACGGCTCTCGCTTTTTTCAGATACCATCAGGCCACGGCTGGGCTGCCAGGCTGAGAGTCGAGACTAGATCAGAGATGATCTGGGAAGCCAATATCCCTGCATCGCTCGTGTAGCCCTGCGTCGATTTCGCGATCGTGCCCCGACGTCTCCTGCCGCGAGACGGTCGGCCGATCCGCTCAGGAGCGTTATGGCCGATCTTGCCTTTCATTCTCCGGATGCTATATGTAGGTAAGTACCTACGTCGGAGGTGGATTATGAGCGTGACACATCTTTCCAGCCGCGAACTCAATCACGACGTGAGCAGGGCAAAGAAGGCGGCGCAACATGGTCCGGTCATCATCACGGATCGTGGGAAGCCATCCCACGTGTTGATGACCTATGACGAATTCGAGCGGCTAACCGGCAAGCCCCGCAGTCTCGTCGATGCTCTCTCAATGCCTGGCCTTTCGGATATCGACTTCGACCCGTCTCGTGTTGAGATCGCCCCCCGAGGAGTCGATCTATCTTGAAATATCTGCTGGATACCAATGTTGTTTCCGAGCTGCGCAAGGTCGGAGACGGCAAGGCCGACGCCAATGTGGTCGCATGGGCTGGAGCGCAAGATGCAACAGGCCTATGTATCTCCGCCATGACGATCCTGGAATTGGAACGTGGAATACTCGGCGTGCAGCGCCGCGATGCAGCGCAGGGCGCTCGTCTGCGTGCGTGGCTGGAAAATCAGGTTCGACCGGCATTCGCCGACCGTATCCTGCCGATCGACGATGCGGTCGCGACGCGCTGCGCGCATCTACATGTTCCAGACCGGCGCAATGAAGCCGATGCCTTGATTACCGCGACTGCCCTGATTCACGGCCTGACCGTCGTTACCCGCAATGTCCGGGATTTCGAAGGCGCAGGCGTTATCGTGCTGGATCCGTGGCAAAATTGATCTCTCTGCCGAAACGCAGAGACAATGCTACGGCCAGGGCTGCTCCTTATTGGGGACGCCGCCAGTTTGCCCTCACCAGGAGCGTCGCGTCATGGTGGCGCGGCGTTTCTCTGCGACCTGTCACGGCAGTTGATGTATGGTCACGTTCGGAACAACGTCTCGCGCGATCTCGCAGAGATGCCAATGGTGGGTCAGGTAGATAACCTGTCCGACCTTTGCCATTTCGCCGAGCAGGCGGAAAACCTCTTCGGAGCGGGGATTGTCGAAGCTCTCCATGATGTCGTCGGCGACGAAGGGTACGGGCCGGCGAAACGCTGCGAATTCCTCGTAGCCCGCCAGCCGAAGCGCGAGGTAGAGCTGGAACTGAGTGCCGGTCGACATCGCATCCGCAAGCTTCGAACCACCGTCGCGCGACACGCCGATCAATATCTCCTTGTCCCGGTCGGGCTGGGTCGTCAGGCCGGAATAATTGCCGCCGGTGATCAGGCGAAAGGCCTCCGATGCGCGGTTCATCATCGAACTGCGATGTTTTTCCCGATAGATATGCAGCGCCTGTTCGGCCGCGAGCGTGCCGGCGCGCAGCGTCAGGTGCCGCACGGCCAGTTCCTCGATTTCAAGGAAAATGGTTCGGCGCTTGGCCTCGATCCGGGCCACGGCGTCGTCTCCGCCGACGGCCTCGAGCTTCTGCCGCGCCAGCGACACGTCGGAATAGAGAAGCTTCGCACGCTCGGTAAGATCCTCGATCCGGGCGCCAAGCTCCATGGCGTCGCGCTCGACCGCAGCGGCGTCGACACCGTCGAGGCGCTGTTCCGCCTCGGAAAAACTCGCAGCACGCAATGCCTCGGTGATCTGGTGGCGTAAGGTGGCCGCCCGCTCTTCCAGCCGGTCCCGCTCTCGGGACTGGTTCAGGAATGTTTCGACCGAAGCAAGCGAGTCTGCGGCGAAATAGCCGGTCAATTCGTCCTTGCGGGCATTGTGAACGGCCAGTTCCTCCTCCAGCGCACGCCGTTTTTCCAATTGTTTGTCGAGATCTGCCTGCCGGTCTGCCCGAAGCTGCGCCGCATGCCGCGCCGCCTCATGACGTTCCACGAGCGCGTTTGCGGAGGCGAGCGTATCCACCGCCGGCTGGCTAAGGCCGCAGTCTATGAGAAGACCGGCGATATGCTCGCGGAATTGCTGCTGGTCGCGCTCCATCGCGGCAACACGACTTGCGAGGTCATCCCTCTCCTTCAGGATGGAGGGCAGTGTAGCGAGCGCATTCAGCATTGCGCGGACGGCGGCCATCGAACCGGCCTTGTCGGCAAACCAAGTTCGCGACAGCGCCTCCGCCCATTCCCGCTCCCAGGCCGCCATGGCGGCATCCGCCTCCTGCCGGTCGCGCTCGCGTTCCCTGAAATCGCGATTGAGATCGTCGAGCGCCTTCTCATGCGCCTGCCGCGCCGCTTGTTCCGCTTTGCCGGTGGCAAGCATATTGTTCGCAGTCTGCATCAGCTCGGCGACCGATAATTGGTCGACGTCATCATGACCGGCATCCGCAAGGCTCGCCGCAAGCGTCGCGACGTGCCCGTCCAGTTCGAGGCGAAGCGCGTCCACCGCGTCTTCGGCCTGTTGCAGATCGTCCCAGGCGGAAAGCGCCGCGGCTCGCTTGGCGCTCCATGCCTCGAGTGCGGCAATGCGCGCCGCGGCTTCGGCACCATATTCGATTGCACCCGGCAGCAGACCGCCGAGGCGCTCGCAGAGCGCCTCATGTTCGGCGCGCGCTTCGGCAAGCAGTTCCCTTTGCCGTTCGATCGCCGCTATCGTTGCCGCTTCCGTCTGGCGGAGTTGGCGCAGTTCGGCCAGTTCCTGAGCGCGGGACAGCCGGCCGGCGGACAACATGTCGTCTTGTCGCATCCGCTCCTCGAATGTCTGAGCTGTGGCGGCATTCAGATTGGCGAGATGCACCTCCCAGGCGGCATCGCGTTCATCGCGTAACCGCGCGGCTTGGCCATCGTCTATCGAACCGTCAGTGGCGATCGCCACGATCCGGGCTTTGGTCAGCGCCTGTTCCGTACCGAGATCCCGCAGCCGTGCCTGATGATCCTCGATCCGCTTGTCGATAGAGGTCGCCTGGCCGCGCCAAACCTCGATCTGCCGTGGCTCCGCCGCAGCCGTGCGTTCTAGGGCGACGGCATCACCGGTCCAAGGTGCAAGCTGTGCGAATTGCTTCTCCTGTATTCGCTTCGCCTGGACAAGTGTGCGTTCCTCCATGGTCAGCCGCATCGAGAGATCAGACCCCGTCAGCCGGTTCAGGGCGATCTCGATGCGGCCGAGACGCGTGGGATCGAGGTGGCCGGCCGCATCTTGCGAGCCGCCTTCCTTGTTCAGCCTTTCGAGATTCTCTTGTGCTCGCACCAGTTCGCGGCCCGCCGCGGCCAGTTTGGCCTCGACGCCGGAGCGCCGTTCGATGAGATCGCGGACGACGCCGATCAGCGAAGCGGGCAGCAGCAGTGCCTCGGGCGCCGTGTGGCCGGGCTGTTCGAGATCGGCCAACAGCCGAACCAACATGCCTTCCTGTTCGGCGAGCGCTAACCGGCGTTTCGGCAGATCGCTCTCCGCCGCGAGACAGCGCGCCCGCCCCTGATCCAGCAGGTCCATATGCGCAGCGACTGCCAGCCCCTTTTCGTCGATGGTGATCGCCTCGATCTGATCGGCAAGCTGGCGGAGCGTGCGGTCGGCGGCCTCGACAAGCGCCTGCAGCCGCGTCTCGTCGCGGGAAAGCTGCGGCAGGAGCGCATACCATTCGGAGGGCGGCCGCGGCAGATCGGCCATGCCGGCTGTATCTGCGATCAGCCGCCGGAGCTCCAGCGCCGCAGGCAAGGCGCCGAGAAGGCGCGTCAGCTCCTGATGCCGCGACTTGGTCTCGGCCAGTTCCCGTGTGGTCGTGCTATAGGCGCGCTCGGCCTGCTCATGGGTCGATTTCAGGCCCGCATAGGCCGAGGCCAGCGTGTCGATGGCATTGCGCTCGGCCTTGAGCGCTTCGAGCGAGCGCTTGAGTTCCGCCAGCCTGGTGCTCGACGACCGCTTCTTATAGATCGCGTTGGCTTCGTCGGCCGCGGTCACCAGCGAACGGCTGAGCCCTGCCAGACCCGAGCTGGCCGAGAACAGCAATTCGCCGAGTTCGCCCTTGCTTTGTATGATGGCGTTGCCGCCTTCCTTGAGCGACTGATCATCGAGCGAGAACATGGTGCGATAGGCCTCGCGACCGACGCCGCCAAGCGCGCCGGCCAGGAGCGCCTCGTTCACAGCTTGTCCCCGATCGTCGACAAGGCTGCCGGTCCGCAGCTTGAGCCGCGCCAGCTCGTATTCCGAGCCACCAAATTCCAGCCGCGCACCGACCTTCATCGTATTGTAGGGATGCAGGAAATTATAGGTGCTGCGCTCACCAATGCCGTAGAGCAGATCAAGATAGGCGGCGAAGGTGGTCGATTTGCCCGCTTCGTTCAGGCCATAAACGATGTGCAAGTCCGGCGAACCTTGACGGGCCGTGCCGAAATCGATGGAGTGATCAGTGAACTTGCCATAACGGGTGAGGTCGAGGCGGCGCAGGCGCATCAGCTGTCTCCCCGATCCACCGCCTTCATTCGGGCAGCGATGTCCTCGGCGCCATCGGCGAGAAGGCTGTTGATGAAGCGTTCAAAACCCTCCTCGTTCTGGCCGGCAAATGCCCGGCTCTCGGGCGGCAGGTCGGCGAGCAGGTCCCGGACCATCTCCCTGACATCGTCGCGAAACCCGCTGCGGGCGATGACCTCGTCCCGCATCAGCGCGCCGAGTTCGACGACGGGATCGGCGGCGGGCGCGTCTGCGGGGATCGAGGGCGCTTCGAAGGCGAGTTCCAGCTTCTCGATCCAGGTGCGGCCGATCACGTCGCTGCGCCGCTCGGCTTCCGCCTGCATGAGGTCAACATCGCGCCGCAGCTGCCAGGAGAGCGGCGTGCGGCCGGAAAGCCTGAGGCGTGCGACAAGATGCGGCGAAGCCGTGCGGTCGCGCTGCGCCATCAGCGCCGTCTCGACCACTGTGGCCGCCTCACGCCAATCATCGACATCCGTGAGGTCGACATTGACGCGCTCGAACTGCGCGATGCTGGTGCGCCGCTCCTCGACCGTCACGGTCCGGTTGTCCGCCACGGTCACCAGCGACACGGTCTTGACCCCCGCTTCATTGATGTCGCGGCCCTGCGGCATGCCGGGCATGATGACCGTCGCCGCGCCGGGATAATGGCTGCGCTGGTGGAGATGCCCGAGCGCCCAGTAATCGAAACCCGAGGCATGCAGGTCGAGCACGCTGCAGGGCGCATAGACATCATGTCCGGCCGATCCGGCCAGGCTCGTATGCATGATGCCGATGTTGACGGCATCCGCGACCGGCGGCTTGAATTTCGGCAGCAACGGGTCCGGGGCCTGCGGTTTCGCAAAGCTCAGGCCGTGGATCGCGACCGACAAGCTGCCCTTCGTGGCCTCCACGATCTCGGCATGGCCGCCGAAGATCTTCACCGTATCGGGCATCACCAGTTCCTTGGCGATCTTCGACATCGCATCATGATTGCCCCGGATCTTGAAGACTGAGATGCCCGCTCGGTGCAGGCGTTCGAGCTCGCCTGCCAGGAAGCGCGCGGTCTTCATCGACGTCTGCTCGCCGTCGTAGAGATCGCCGGCGATGACAAGCGCGTCGACCTGTTCCTCAAGGCAAAGATCGACGATCGCGACCAGCGCCTGCCGGCTGGCGTCGCTCACGAGGTCGGCCAGCTCTGCGTTGCGAAGCGCGAGAGAGCGCAGGGGAGAGTCGAGATGGAGATCGGCGGTGTGGACGAAACGATAGGCCATGAATGCAAGAATGGTGTTGCGATAGAGTGATCCAACCAGGCGCCGGAGATAAGCGTACGATCGTTATCGCCCGGCAGCAAAACATCGGAATATGCCACGAACATTCAGAGCATGGCGGCGGCGTCCTGGCGAGTAAAATGGGTCGGCGAAACCGGCCCATCCACAGTCAATGCTGCTCGATCGGGGCAGGCACGGCAGCAATCGCAGCATGAGGTATTTCGAATGCAAGCTCATGATTGCTGCTTTCGGTATCGCGGCGGCAAATTTCCTGTCGATAAAACTTTAGGTTCCGCTGTGGCAATATTTTCAACCCGAATGTCTATCCTCGCAACTTACGGAAGAAAATGAGCCGGACGATCTTCGCGGAATGTGCAGCGGTTTTTGACTCCCGGCAGGAAAATGCACGCAAACATGAGGGGAGTGAAAGCCCTTGGCTGTCACAGACGAGTTAACCCGATCAGAATTCTGTGGCACCGCGGATCTCGATACCAATGACGCCTTGCGCCCGGCCAGTTGGGAAAACGAGGTAAAGAACCATTTTGTCTTCCTCGACGAGCTTCGGGGGATAGCGGCGCTGTCAGTGGTTCTCCTACATGCTAACCAGGCTTTTGCCTTCGGCCTTCATTTTCACGCCTATCTGGCGGTGGATTTCTTCTTTTGTCTCAGTGGCTTCGTTCTCGCACACGGATATGACGCAAAGCTGAAGTCGGGCATGTTGCGAAACAGGACATTCCTCCTCAAACGCACAATACGACTTTATCCCATGATCGCGGTCGGTGTCGCTTTAGGCGTTCTCGCGGCGCAATTTACCTACGCCTCGATTCTTTCCGGTCTTGACGTCTCGATTCTTGCACTCGGCGCATTGCTTCTTTTGCCGCTCGGACTTTTGGTGGGACAAGAGGCGTTCGCGATCAACAACCCCCTCTGGTCTATTTGTTTTGAAATAGTCGCAGGCGTGGCCTACGGCTCAGTCGCCCGACGGAGAATTCGTCTTTGGCATGAGATAGCGGCTCTCGCCCTATTGGCCGCAGCGCTTTTCGCCGTCGTCTCGATCGAGGGTACCGTCGGACCAGTCGGATTTGGCAGCTGGCGAACGTTCTTCGAGGGATTGGTCAGGGTCGGCTTTTCGTTCCTTGCCGGTGTGCTGATCTTCCGCTGGGATATAAGCAACCGTATCAGGGCGGTACCGCCTCAGGTCCCGCTTTTCCTCCTGATCGCGGTTCTGTTTTGCCCCTTTGCCGTCGCCAGAGACATCTTCGACTTCGTCTGCATCGCTATCATATTTCCGATCGTGCTCGTGCTGGCCGTAGCGGTTTCCTCCCATGAGAAACGGCCATTCGCCGCATATCTTGGCCAGATATCTTATCCTCTCTACATCGTCCATCAGCCAATAATGCAACTCGGCGCTCAGCTCCAAATCTCCACCGGCGAGGTGATCCCACGGCCGATCACCGCCGGCCTCGCACTCCTGACTGCCATAGCTGTTGCGCATCTCTTGTACACTCGCTTCGATACACCCGTGCGCGTCTATTTAGGCCGCAAGCTGCTCAGACCAGCTTGACGGCGTCGTTTTTTGCGACGACGGCAACCCCCGTGCTAGGGGATTGGACGATGGAAACGCATCGGGTCGTGGCTTGACACGAACGCCGCTCCGGTCTTTGATGCCGAACATTCACCAGGGGTGTCCCGGCAAGGGGCTGAGATTCTGCTAGACGATACGGCTTTGCCGGTTGTGGCGCAGTGACCCGTTGAACCTGATCCAGTTCATACTGGCGTAGGGACGGTGCGGACGCTGCGGCTGTTGGGCGAATCTCGCTTTGTCGCGCAAGGCGTCTTTCCATCATTCCAACACTGGAACTGGGTCTCCAAACGTCAAACCTTGGAGCCTCATCCATGAATATAGTTGCACCCCAGCTTACCCCCGTCGTCACCACCGGCCCGCTTCCGGCCTCGACCAAGATCGTCAAACCCGGAGCGCTCTATCCGGATCTGCGCGTGCCGATGCGCGAAATCAGCCTTCACCCGACCTCCGGCGAGCCGCCGGTCACGGTCTATGATTCCTCCGGCCCCTATACCGATCCGGCCCATGTGGTTTCCATCGACACCGGGCTGCCGCGTTTGCGCGAGGCCTGGGTCAGGGCGCGTGGCGACGTCGAAGCCTATGAAGGCCGGGTGGTGAAGCCTGAAGACAATGGTTTTGCCACGGGCGAACGGCTGACGCCGGAATTTCCCATTCGCAACACGCCGCTAAAGGCAAAGGCCGGCCGCGCCGTCACCCAGCTCGCCTATGCGCGTGCCGGCGTTATCACCCCGGAAATGGAGTTTATCGCGATCCGCGAAAACCTCGGCCGGCAGGCCGCGAAGGAGGCGCTCGCCCGCGACGGCGAGAGCTTCGGCGCCCATGTTCCGGATTTCGTGACGCCCGAATTCGTGCGCCGGGAAGTCGCCGAGGGCAGGGCGATCATCCCCGCCAATATCAACCACCCCGAAACCGAACCGATGATCATCGGCCGGAACTTCCTCGTGAAGATCAACGCCAATATCGGCAATTCGGCCGTTACCTCGTCGATGGCGGAGGAGGTGGAGAAGATGGTCTGGGCGATCCGCTGGGGCGCCGACACGGTCATGGACCTTTCCACCGGTCGCAACATTCACAACATCCGCGAATGGATTATACGCAATTCGCCGGTTCCGATCGGAACGGTGCCGCTTTACCAGGCGCTCGAGAAGGTCAACGGCATTGCCGAGGATCTGACCTGGGAAGTCTATCGGGATACGCTGATCGAACAGGCCGAGCAGGGCGTCGACTATTTCACCATCCATGCCGGCGTACGGCTTGCCTATATCCCGCTCACCGTCAATCGCGTCACCGGCATCGTCTCACGCGGCGGCTCGATCATGGCCAAGTGGTGTCTGCATCACCACAAGGAGAGTTTCCTCTACGAGCATTTCGAGGAAATCTGCGATATCTGCCGCGCCTATGACGTCTCCTTCTCGCTCGGCGACGGTTTGCGTCCGGGGTCGATCGCGGACGCCAATGACGCAGCGCAATTTGCCGAACTCGAAACCCTCGGCGAATTGACCAAGATTGCCTGGGCCAGGGATTGCCAGGTGATGATCGAAGGCCCCGGCCATGTGCCGATGCACAAGATCAAAGAGAATATGGACAAGCAGCTCAAGGTCTGCGGCGAAGCCCCCTTCTATACGCTCGGACCGCTGACGACCGACATCGCGCCGGGCTATGATCACATCACCTCCGGTATCGGCGCCGCCATGATCGGTTGGTTCGGCACGGCCATGCTCTGCTACGTCACGCCGAAGGAGCATCTGGGGCTGCCCGACCGCAGCGACGTCAAGACCGGCGTCATCACCTACAAGATCGCAGCGCATGCTGCCGATCTTGCCAAGGGACATCCGGCCGCCCGCATCCGCGACGACGCGCTATCGCGCGCGCGCTTCGAATTCCGCTGGGAGGATCAGTTCAACCTCTCCCTCGACCCGGATACGGCCCGTTCCTTCCACGACGAGACCCTGCCGAAGGAGGCGCACAAGGTGGCGCATTTCTGTTCGATGTGCGGCCCGAAATTCTGCTCCATGAGAATTTCCCACGACATTCGCGCCGAAGCTCAGAAAGAGGGATTGGAAGCCATGGCGGCCAAGTACCGCGATGGCGGCGATCTCTACATGCCGGTCGCAGAGGTCGCGAAAACGCCCGTCGGAGAATGACCATGCGCGTTCTCGTCAAGGGGGCCGGCGTTGCCGGCCTCACCGTGGCCTGGCAGCTCTATCGCCACAGCTTCCGCGTCACCCTTGCGGAGCTGGCCGACAAGGTCGGCGCTGGTGCCTCCGGCTTTGCCGGCGGCATGCTGGCGCCGTGGTGCGAGCGGGAAAGCGCAGAAGAGCCGGTGCTGACGCTCGGTCGCCTTGCCGCGGACTGGTGGGAGGCGGCACTGCCCGGCCATGTCAATCGCCGGGGAACACTTGTCGTGGCGGGCGGCCGCGATGCCGGCGAACTCGACCGCTTTTCCCGTCGGACAAGCGGGTGGGAATGGCTGGACGAGCAGGCGATCGCGGCGCTGGAGCCTGACCTTGCCGGCCGCTTTCGCAAGGCGCTGTTCTTCCGGCAGGAAGCGCATCTCGATCCGCGGCAGGCGCTCTCGGGGTTGGCCGCCGGACTCGAAGAAGCCCGCGTGCGTCTCACATTCGGCGTCACGGGCGATGCTGACCTTGCCCCTTACGATCGCGTGATCGACTGCACCGGGGCCGCCCAGATCGGCCGCCTGCCCGGATTGCGCGGTGTTCGCGGAGAGATGCTCTGCGTCGAAACGAACGAGATCACTCTCTCTCGCCCCGTTCGCCTGCTGCATCCGCGCCACCCGATCTATATCGTGCCGCGCGAAGGAAATCGCTTCATGATCGGGGCGACGATGATCGAAAGTGACGATGTCGGCCCGATTACCGCGCGTTCGCTGATGGAGTTGCTGAATGCCGCCTATACCCTCAATCCTGCCTTCGGCGAGGCACGGGTTACGGAAACCGGCGCAGGCGTGCGGCCGGCTTATCCCGACAATCTGCCGCGGGTAACGCAGGAGGGGCGGACGGTCCATGTCAATGGCCTCTACCGCCACGGTTTTCTGCTGGCGCCGGCCATGGCAGGCGAGGTGGCGCGGCTTCTTCTTGGAAAAGGCAAGCACTCGGAAAGGAGGGCATCATGACCTTCATCATCAATGGTGAGGAGCAGGAGGTCGCGGCCGCGACGCTCGCGGATCTTCTTCTCGCTCTCGACTACGAAGGCGAATGGCTGGCAACCGCTGTCAACGGCGAGTTGGTGCACCGCGAGGACCGCGACGATTTCAGGCTCGGCGAACGCGACCGCATCGAAATTCTCTCACCCATGCAAGGAGGCTGAGATGCTGAAACTTTATGATGTTGAAGTCCGCTCCCGCCTGCTGCTCGGCACTGCCCGCTATCCGTCTCCAGCTGTCCTTGCACAGGCGGTCAAGCGCTCGAAGACCGAGATCGTCACCGTTTCGCTTCGCCGCGAAGCCGTCGGCGGAAAAGCGGGCGGCGCCTTCTTCGACCTGATCGGCGAGCTTGGCGTGCGCGTGCTGCCGAATACGGCCGGATGTCACAGCGTGCAGGAGGCCGTGCTGACGGCGAAGATGGCGCGCGACGTCTTCCGCACCGATTGGATCAAGCTCGAAGTGATCGGTCATCACGATACGCTGCAGCCCGATGTCTTCGGCCTTGTCGAAGCGGCCCGCATCCTCACCGGCGAGGGCTTTCAGGTCTTCCCCTATACGACCGACGATCTTGTCGTCGCCGAAAAACTGCTGGATGCCGGCTGCCGCGTTCTGATGCCCTGGTGCGCGCCGATCGGCTCCGCCATGGGACCGGTGAACCCGATGGCGCTGCGGGCATTCCGAGCACATTTTCCGGATGTGCCGCTCATCGTCGATGCCGGCATCGGCCGCCCGTCTCACGCCGCCGCTGTCATGGAATACGGCTATGATGCCGTTCTTCTCAACACCGCCGTTGCCGGCGCTGGTGATCCCGCCGCCATGGCCGAGGCCTTCGCGCTTGCCATCGATGCCGGCCGCATTGCGCATGGCGCCGTGCCGTTGGAGCCGCGCGACATGGCCGTCCCATCCACTCCCGTCATCGGCAAGGCAGTCTTCTGATGAGGCTAGACCCCTTCTATCTCATCATCGACAGCGCCGAATGGGTCGAGCGTCTCGTGCCACTCGGCGTCAAACTCGTCCAGCTGCGCATCAAGGATTGCCCGGACTCCGTGCTTCGCGAGGAGATCCGGCGTTCGAAGGCTGCCTGCGCGGCAGCAGGTTGCCAATTGGTCGTCAACGACTACTGGAAACTGGCGATCGATGAAGGATGCGATTTCATTCATCTCGGGCAGGAAGACCTGATGGCCGCCGACAGGAATGCCATTCGTCGCGCCGGCCTGAAGCTCGGCCTTTCGACGCACGACATATCGGAGCTGGAGACGGCGCTGGCGGCCGAGCCGGATTACGTTGCACTCGGACCGGTCTGGCCGACGATTCTCAAACAGATGAAATGGGCGCCGCAAGGCATTGAACGTCTTTCGGACTGGCGGCGGCGCGTCGGCGCGATACCGCTCGTCGCCATTGGCGGGATCACCGCCGAACGCGCGCAGCTGGTGCTGGAAAAAGGCGCCGATAGTGCTGCCGTGGTCACCGATATCACCCGCAACGCGGATCCCGAGGCCCGCACGCGACAGTGGCTTGCCGCGACCGCGCCGTGGCGGCCCGCGAATGAGGTATGAAGGGTTGATCTTGCCGACAGCGCGCAAATCTTTGATGCTGCCGGGCAGGGTATTGTTACATGCTCAACTACACCGGAAATTCGACTTTTCGATTGCGTAGTTCACTTGTGAGGGGGAACGCCGGTTCGGATCTGTTCAACAGCCAGACGTCAAATGGCGAGTCTCAGGTTCTACTCCCTCCAAGAGAAGAGCAATTTTCAATCTTGCCAGCCTGTCGGTTCAGCATTCAGCCATGGCGAAAATGGCTGCGGTACCTGCGCACCTCTATTTCAGTTGCTTCAAAAGTTTTATAAGCTCGGGCGTTTTCGGCAGCGATAAAATGATCCCCCGTATCAAGACCAGAGAATCTTCACTTCTTCCCGGAGCTGGCTTCTTCGAGCGACTGCTCGAGGCAGGCTTTGCCGGCGACATCGAGACCAGCGCCGCCTCGCGCACCGTGCTTTCGACGGACAACTCGATCTATCAGGTCGAGCCGGCGGGGATCCTCTTTCCCCAGGATATCGCGGACATGAAGGCCCTGATGCGGGTCCTCTCCGAAGACCCGTTCCGCGGCCTGCGCGTCGTCGCGCGCGGCGGCGGCACCGGCACCAATGGCCAGTCGCTGACGGACGGCCTCGTCGTCGACTGCTCACGGCATATGAACCGGATTCTGGAGATCGATCCGGTGCGGCGGGTCGCCCGCGTCGAAGCCGGCGTCGTCAAGGACCAGCTCAACCGCGCCCTTGAGGATCATGGCCTGTTCTTCGCTCCGGAACTTTCGACCTCCAATCGGGCGACGATCGGCGGCATGGTCTCGACCGATGCCTGCGGCCAGGGCTCCTGCCTCTACGGCAAGACGAGCAACCATGTGCTCGGCCTCAGGATGGTCCTGACCGATACGACGGACTGGTGGTCGCGTCCCCTCGACGACGTGTCTCTCGCCGAGATCAAGTCACGCGGCGACCGCGTCGGCGAAATCCACCGGACGGTCGACAGGATCGCGCGCGACGAGCGCGCGCGCATCGAGGAAATCTTTCCGCGCCTCAACCGCTACATGACGGGCTACGACCTTGCGCATATCCGTCGCGACGACGGACGCTTCGATCTCAATGCGATCATCTGCGGCTCGGAAGGCACGCTGGCGATGATCGCCGAGATCGAGCTCAACCTTCTGCCGATCCCCAAATATGCGGCGCTGGTCAATATCCGCTACGACGACTTCAACACCGCTCTCGAAGACGCAAGGTCGCTGACCGCGCTGAACGTCGCCTCGGTGGAAACGATCGACGAGAAGGTGCTTGGCCTTGCCAAGGGTGACATCGTGTGGAGCGGCATCGCGCGGTTTTTCCCGGATGACCAGCGCGGTGCGGCCAACGGCATCAATATCGCCGAGGTGTTGGCCGACGACCCGGTCGAGTTGGAACAGAAGCTCATGGCGGTGACGTCGGCGCTGGCCCGCGCCGATGTCGTCCGCAATATCGGCCTTACGATCGCCCGGGAGAAAGCGGACGTCGAGGCGATATGGGCGATGCGCAAGCGCGCCGTCGGGCTTCTCGGCAATGTCGAAGGCCCGGTGCGCCCGGTGGCTTTCGTCGAGGATACCGCCGTCCCTCCTGACAATCTCGCCGCCTATATCCGAGAATTCCGCGCTCTCCTCGATGCGGCCGGCGTCTCCTACGGCATGTTCGGGCATGTGGATGCGGGCGTGCTTCATGTGCGGCCGGCCCTCGACCTGACGCGGGACGACCATGTGCCGCTCATCCGGGAAATCACCGACGCGGTGGTGGCGCTCACCCGCAAGCATGGCGGCGTTCTCTGGGGCGAGCACGGCAAGGGTGTGCGGTCGGAATATGTGCCGGAATTCTTCGGCGATCTCTATCCGAGCCTCCAGCAGATCAAGAAGACGTTCGATCCGGAGAACCGCCTCAATCCGGGCAAGATCGCCACGCCCGACGATGGCGCGCTGATGAAGATCGACGAGGTTCCCTTGCGGGGAAGCGTCGACCGCATCATCGGCAACGAGATCCGCGCGGTCTTCGACAATGCGGCCTATTGCAACGGCAACGGCGCCTGTTTCGATTTCGACGAGACCAGCCCGATGTGCCCGTCCTACAAGGCAACCCGCAACCGGGTGTACTCGCCGAAGGGGCGCGCCGCCCTGATGCGGGAATGGCTGCGGCTCCTCGTCGAGCAGGGTGTCGATCCCCGTGAGGAAGCGGTTCGGCTCCGCAATTCGAACAAGGTAATCGGGCTTGTCAGGCGGGCGTTCAACTCGCTGAACCCGGCCAATCGGACCGATTTTTCGCACGAAGTGCGGGCAGCTATGGATACGTGCCTCGCCTGCAAGGCCTGCGCCGGTCAATGTCCTGTCAAGATCAGCGTCCCCGCGTTCCGCTCGAAGTTCCTGAACCTCTATTACGGCCGCTACCTCAGGCCGCTGAAGGATCCGCTGGTGGCCGGCATTGAGGCCACTCTGCCGCTGATGGCGCGGATCCGTCCTCTCTACAATCTCCTTGCCGGAACGGCTGCCGGCCGCGCGGCGATGAAGCTCGTCGGCTTGACCGCGCTGCCGAAGATGCCGCCGGCGTCACCGCTGGCCGGCCTCGGGGTTCCGACCGCCGACGCGGAGCAGATCATGAAGATGTCTCCCGAGGCGCGCGGCCGCACCGTCGTCTTCATTCCCGACGCCTTCACTGCGCATTTCGATCCCAAAGTGGTCGTCGCCGCCGTCGAGGTCGCCCGCAAGCTCGGGCTGTCGCCGTTCATCGCGCCGCCGCTCACCAACGGAAAAGCGCTGCATGTCCACGGCTACCTCGACCGTTTCGAAAAGGCGGCCGTCGCGACCTTGCGCTCCCTGAATCGTTTGGCGACAATCGGCGTGCCGCTTGTCGGGCTGGACCCATCCATGACCCTCGCCTATCGCAGCGAGTACATGACCTTGCCGAAAGGACTATCCCACGCAACCGTGCTGCTGCCGCAGGAATGGCTGGCCGCAAACGGCAAGGACCTGGCGGAGGCGGTCAGGCGGCAGGCCGTGGCGACGGTCCGGCTTCTGCCGCACTGTACCGAACGCACCAATATTCCCTCGGCGGTTGCGCAGTGGAAAGCGGTCTTCGGCACCCTCGGCATCGACCTGCAGGTGGCCGATGCGGGTTGCTGCGGCATGGCGGGAACGTTTGGCCACGAAGCCCGCAACAGAGAGATTTCCGAAACGCTCTATGCGATGAGCTGGGCAGAACAGATCGCCGCCGGCGAGGACGGGACCGTCGTCATGGCGACCGGCTATTCCTGCCGGTCGCAGGTCAAGGAAATAGACCGCAGGACGATCCCCCATCCTCTGGAAGTCATCCGGGATCTGTTAAGCTGAAAAGCCGGGCGCAAGGCAGGTGGCGAGACGCTGACGTCGCTGAAGGGTCGGCGGCAGGGTGACCGCCCGCCAGGGGCCGGCGTTTTCGTCAGCGAAAAGGATGCCAGGACCCTGAATTTCGAGATCAGCCCGGTCGAAGACATCCGTTCCGCCATGCAGATCCTCGAACTGCGCCTGGGTGTCGAAATTCAGGCCGCAGCGCTCGCCGCAACCCGGCGCACGCCCGAGGCGCAACCCCGGATCAACAAGGAGCATGCGGCGATGGTTCCTTTCGCGCGCGGCCACAGCGGCTATTGCGAATAGCCCACCACGGAAGCAAGTTCCATAATTCCGCTTACGCCAGATTCGCCTGTAGGCGGGGGTACATTCTATTTCCAACTGCGACGCGCCGGGCCGCCCTTTGGCGCTCACGCGAGCAGCCAGTTTTCGGCACGCAAGCCCTCGCAACTGAAAAAGTCCCACACATTATTCGTCGCTCAGAGCTCAGGGAACGAAATCCGGACGATCAGGTTAGTCCAAAGGAAAAGCGGGCTTTCGAGCCCTGGCGATGAGGTAAACCCGAGGAGCAGGTTGTGAACGTTGTAAGTTTTCCGCGCCAGCGCCACGATGATCCAGATCGCGCTTTCGTCAGCACCGATGCAGATGAGCGACGGCTCTATAGATTTGCCCTGCAGTACGAGATGGATGGCAAGAGCTGGGCGACCGACATCTGGGCCTATTCATCCAAAGACGCCGAAGATCGCGTCGCTGCGATGCGGCGATCGCTGACGATGTGCGGTCAGCTCTATGCCGAGGTGGCGGCCGACGCTCCGACGCCGCTCTGAGCATATCCGACGCGGCTGAGAAGCTCAGTTTATTGCCAATCGTCTCCCGTCACCGGCTGTCGACAGCCCCGCTCGTCACTTTGCCGACTCGCCTGGAACAGTTTGTTTCTCGAAGAGTTCGGATCGCAAAATATCTGCCGGGGATCCCCCGACGACAATATCGGGAGGCAAAAATGTCAGCGCGATCGAAACATCCGAGCACGCCTGCGGCTGGCGGCTGGGCGGCGGCGAGATCTCTTGGAGAAATTCTTCTCCGCGAACACGTCCCCCGATCGGGGCCGTCGCTGCTTTCCCATCACAACAAACCAGACGGTTACATGTGCGTCAGTTGTGCCTGGGCCAAGCCTGCAAAACCGCATGCGATGGAATTTTGCGAAAGCGGCGCAAAGGCGACCGCCTGGGAGGTCACTTCCCGCCGCGCCGACCGCGCCTTCTTCGCCGCCCATACATTGCATGAGCTGGAGCAGTGGAGCGATCACGATCTCGAAGAACAAGGTCGCCTGACCCACCCGATGCGGTGGAACCGCTCGACCGACAAATACGAGCCGGTAGACTGGAACAATGCATTCGCAGAAATCGGCGAGGCGCTGCGGTCAATTCCTCCGCGTGAGGTCGATTTCTACACCTCCGGGCGCGCCTCCCTCGAGACCTCCTACATGTATCAGCTTTTTGCCCGCATCTTCGGCAGCAACAACTTGCCCGATTCTTCCAACATGTGTCACGAAAGCTCCTCGGTCGGTCTGCCGGAAAGCATCGGAGCCTCCGTCGGCACGGCAATCCTGTCCGATTTCCAGAACTGCGATTGCATTTTCTATATGGCGCAGAACGTCGCCACCTCCTCCCCGCGAATGCTGCATGACCTTCAGGACGCCGTCGACCGTGGCGTGAAAATCGTCACCTTCAACTTGTTGCGCGAACCGGGCCTTGAACGTTTCATCAACCCGCAAATGCCGAGCCAGATGCTGACCGGTCGGTCGACGCCGATTTCGTCGGAATATTACCAGGTGAAGAACGGAGGCGACATCGCGGCCCTCTTCGGGGTCTGCAAAGCCTTGATCGAAGCCGACGATGCCATGAAGGCAATGGGCATGAGCAAGGTTTCAGGCTCCGATGCCGTGCCCCATAAACCGGATAATGCCGCGGCGGTGGCGTTCGCCGCTTCCATTGCCGCCGCCGACAAAAAGCATGTTCTCGACCACGATTTCATCAACACGCATACGTCGGGTTTCGAGGAATTCGCCGAAGCCGCCCGCCGATATGACTGGGCCGAGCTGGAACGTGTTTCCGGCTTGACCCGCGAACAGATGATTCAGGCAGCCCGCACCTACGCCCATTCGGAGGCGGTGCTGATGATCTACGGCATGGGTCTCACCCAGCATGTGATGGGTGTCCAGAACGTTCATATGGTCGCCAACCTCGCGCTGTTGCGCGGCAATATCGGCAAGCCCGGCGCCAATATCTGCGCCGTGCGTGGCCACTCGAACGTGCAGGGCCAGCGCACGGTCGGGATAACGGAAAAGCCGGACCTCGTGCCGCTCGATAAGCTGAAGGAACTCTACCGGTTCGAACCGCCACAATGGGAAGGACGCTCGACCGTCGACACCTGCAAGGCGATCATGGAGGGCGAAGCCAAGGCCTTCGTCAGCCTCGGTGGCAATTTCTTGCGCGCCGTCCCGGAAACGGAAGCGATGGAGGAGGCCTGGCGCAAACTCCGCCTGACCGTACAGATCGCGACGAAGCTCAATCGCAGCCACGTTATCCATGGCGAAATCGCCTATCTCCTTCCCTGTCTCGGCCGTATCGAGATCGATGAACAGGCAAGCGGTCCGCAAGCCGTTTCCATCGAAAGTTCTGTGGCTCATTTCCATGGCTCGCGTGGGAAGGCGAAGCCCGCGAGCGAGGAGCTTCTGTCGGAGCCCGCCATCATCGCCGGCATCGCCAAGGCGACGCTGGCAAATGGCCGAGTCCCCTGGGACGAATGGGTCGGCGATTATTCGAAGATCCGCGATGCGATCGAAGCGACCTATCCCGAGACATTCAGGGATTTCAACAAACGCATGTTTCAGCCGGGCGGCATTCCGAGACCGGTGCCGGCCAGGGAACGCAAATGGACGACGCCCAACCAGAAAGCCAATTTCATCACGCCGCCGCGGCTCTTCCCCGAACTCGACATCGGTCCGGGCGCCACTGAGGTTCTCAACCTCGCCACGCTACGCTCCAACGACCAGTTCAACACGACCATCTACGGTTACGGCGATCGCTATCGCGGCGTGAAGGGAACGCGAAAGGTGGTCTTCATGAACGAAGAGGATATTGGCAGACTGGGCTTCAAAGAAGGCGATTTCGTCGATCTGACGACCGCCATCGACATCGCCACAACGCGCCGCGTCACCGGCTTCAAGATTGCTCGGCACCCAATTCCGGCCGGGTGCTGTGCGGCCTATTACCCTGAGGCGAACCCGCTCTTTCCGCTGTCGCATCACGACGCCAAGGCCAAGACCCCCTCTTACAAGATGTTGCCGGTGCGGCTCAGTCTCTCGGCCCTGTCGTCGCGGTCCTGATCTAGGTCCCGGCAATGCGCGAAAGCAAGCACGTCCCCTGGTCGGCGGCAGTATCGCTTCTCACGATGGCAGCCGTCTGGGCCGCCATCGCCTGGGCAAGCCGTCTACGCTTGCGTCGCGCCCATCCCGCCGTCGCGTCCGGTCCCGATCGGTTCCCTTTGCTTGCCGATAGCGCCGTCAAGAAGGACGGCATGTGGTTGGTCTCGATAGTGCTGCTCGGTATGTTGATGATCGGAGCCGCGATCGGCTGGGCAAGACATCCAAGGCAGTATCGCGCCGATCCGCCGCTCACATCATCTCTCGATCAGTTCCGGCTGATGCCGGACAGGATCGGCGGCACACCACCCGACGTCTATTTCGCGCTTGGCAAGCCCTATGAGACGACCGCTTATGATCTGAGCCAGGGCAAGCGCCTTTATTCCTCGTTCGGCTGCCCTACTTGCCATGGAGACGGACGAGGCGGGACCGGCCCTTCGTTTCTTGACGGCTGGTGGTTTTATGGCTCGGAAATGGTATCGGTCGTGGCATCCATACGCGACGGACGGCCTCACGGCATGCCTGCCTTCGCGAACAGAATGACGAGCGACCAGATCTGGCAGCTCGCCGGTTATGTCAGGACGATCGGCGCCTATTCCGCCCCCTATACCGCGCCGAGCCGCAACGACGACAAGCATACGAGACCGGCCGAGAACCGCGCGCCGGCCGCAACTCTTTTCGAGGAAGGGCCGGTGGGCGTCCGCTCCGATCGAGGTGTCCGGCCTTGAAGATCGCCGCGGCATGCACCCTGTTTTTGTCAGGCTGCGCTGGGACGCAATCGGCGCTGAATGCGGACGGACCTGCCGCTTCGGAACTCAAGAGCCTGATATTCCTGTTCGTCGCCGTCTGCGGCGTCGTCTTCGTGCTTGTCATGAGCGTCATGGCATGGGCGCTGGTTGGCAGGAAAAACCAGGCCCCCGGCGAACCACAGACTGAGCGTTCCATGGGCAGGGTCGTTAGCGGCGCGATCGTTATGACTTTCCTGGTCGTAAGCTTCCTGACCATCACCAGCTTTTACGCAACCAATGGCGTCGACCGCGGCCGGGACAATCCGCCGACCATCGCCGTTCGCGGGCAGCAGTGGTGGTGGCAGTTTACCTATCTCGATGCGGATCCCGCCAGGACATTCCAGACCGCCAACGAGCTGCATATCCCGGTGGGAACCGATGTCCGGCTGCGTCTGGAAGCGACTGATGTCATTCATTCCTTCTGGGTGCCCAACCTGACGGGAAAGCAGGATCTGGTCCCCGGCCGCGACAACCGGCTGACGCTGCATGCCAGCAAAGCCGGCATCTATCGTGGCCAATGCGCCGAATTCTGCGGCCTGCAGCACAGCCACATGGCGCTGTTGGTGATCGCCGAGGAGCCGGAGGACTATGCCAGATGGCTGGAGTCGCAGAGAAAGACGGCAGCCGCGCCGGCCGATGGTGATGCCGCGTCGGGAAGGCTGGTCTTCATGAGCAAGCCTTGCGCCGCCTGTCACGCCATCCGCGGCACCGAGGCATCGGGCACCTCCGGACCTGACCTCACCCATGTCGGCAGCCGCAGCATGATTGCCGCGGGGCGGCTGGAGAATACGCGGGGATCGGTTGCGGCATGGATTGCCGACCCGCAAACGCTGAAGCCCGGCAACAACATGCCGTTGGTCCCCCTCACCGGCGAAGAGCTGCGGCAAGTGAGCGCCTACATGAGTGGTCTGCGATGACCGGCGGCGGCAGAACCCCTTCCCCCGCCGATCTGGCTGCCGGCAGTGAAGAAGCGGAAGCCTTCCTCAGGCGCACATGGTCGACGCCTTCCGGATTGCTGGCAGCGCTCTCCACGGTCGATCACAAGATCATCGGTCGGCGCTATATCGCGACAGCCTTTGTCTTTCTCATCCTCGGCGGCGTGCTGGCGCTGGTGATGCGCATCCAGCTCGCCTTCCCCGAGGCCCGCTTCATCAGCGCCGACCGGTACAATCAGATCTTCACCGTGCACGGCAGCAACATGATGTTCCTGTTTGCGGTGCCGGTCATGGAGGCGATGGCGGTCTATCTGGTTCCTCTGATGGTCGGAACCCGCAACATCGCCTTTCCCAGGCTGAATGCCTTCTCCTACTGGATCTACCTCGCGGGCGGGCTGCTGCTCTGGATCTCTCTCGCCCTCGATACCGCCCCCGATGTCGGCTGGTTTTCCTACGTGCCTCTGGCCGGCCCGCAATATGGCGCGGGGAAACGGGCAGACCTCTGGGCGCAGATGATCACCTTCACCGAGGTCTCCGCCCTCGCCGTTGCCGTCGAAATCGTCGTGACGGTCTTCAAACTGCGGGCGCCCGGCATGTCGCTCGACCGGATCCCCGTCTTCGTCTGGTCGATGCTAGTCACCGCCTTTCTCGTCATCCTGGCCATGCCGGCGATCATGTTCGCCAGCTCGTCGCTCATTCTCGACCGGCTGGTCGGCACCCAGTTCTATAATCCGGCAGAAGGGGGCGATGTCCTTCTCTGGCAGCACCTGTTCTGGTTCTTCGGTCATCCCGAGGTCTACATCATCTTCCTGCCGGCGGTCGGCATCGTCTCCGCCATGATCTCCACCTTCACGCGGCGTCCTGTCTTCGGCTATATGCCGCTGGTGCTGGCGATGATCGCCACCGGAATTCTCTCCTTCGGCCTGTGGGTGCACCACATGTTCGTGGCCGGCCTGCCGCGGCTGGGGAGCAGCTTTTTCACCGCCTCGAGCATGGCAATCGCCATTCCCGCCGGAACCCAGATCTTTTGCTGGCTGGCAACGCTGTGGGATGGCCGTCCGGTCTTCAAGACACCGCTGCTTTTCGTCATCGGCTTTCTCATCACCTTCGTCATCGGCGGCCTGACCGGCGTCATGGTGGCGTCGGTGCCGCTCGATACCCAGGTCCACGACACCTATTTCGTCGTCGCCCATTTCCACTATGTGCTGATCGGCGGCTCCGTCTTCCCGCTGATCGGCGCGATCTATTACTGGTTCCCAAAGATGACCGGCCGGATGATGAGCGAAAGGCTCGGCCGGTGGGCCTTCGGCCTGATCTTCACCGGCTTCCACCTGACTTTCTTCCCGATGCACATCCTGGGCCTTCAGGGCATGCCGCGGCGCGTCTACACCTATCCGCCCGAGCTGCCCTGGGCCGGCTTGAACCTGTTCGTCAGCCTTAGCGCCTTTATCCTGGCCGCCGGCTTCCTCGTCTTCTTCATCGATGCCCTGCGCAGCTTCCGCCATGGCCCACCGGCCGGCCCCAATCCCTGGAATGCGTCAACACTGGAGTGGGCCATACCCTCGCCCCCTCCCCCTTATAATTTTCGGCATATTCCCGTGGTCGAAACGCGCGAACCGCTCTGGATGTCGGGCGAGACGTTGCCGGTGGCGACGGGACTTCGGCTCGATCGGCGGGAACTGATCGTCAGCAGCGTCACATCAGGCGAGCCGGAGGCGCGGGAGGCCTCGCCAGCCGATTCCATCTGGCCATTTCTGGCGGCCATTGCCACCAGCATCATGCTGATCGGCTCGATCTTCAGCCCGTGGGCGGTCGTCTGGGGAGCCGTTCCGGTGGCGATCACCCTGACAGGATGGTTCTGGCCGAAGCAAACGCCGGAGGACGAGTCATGAAGGAGCGCGTGGTCACCGATCTGTCGAAGCTTCCCCTGCACGGCTTGGGCAGCGCGAGCCTGACGTTCTGGGGAACCAGCGCCTTCATGCTGATTGAAGGCATGGGATTCGCTTTGGCGATCGTCGTTTACTTCTATCTCATGAGCCTGGCGCCGCATTGGCCGATCGGAGCCCCTGCCCCGGATCTCCTTCCCGGCACGATCCTGACCCTGCTGCTTCTCGTCAGCATCGTGCCGAATATGCTCGTCGCGCGGTGGGCGAAGCAGAGGGATCTCCGCAAGGTGCGCGCGGGACTGATCATCATGGCGCTTCTCGGAGCGGCGCCCCTCATACCTCGCGCCTACGAATTTCCTGCTCTTCACATAGGCTGGGACGACGACGCCTACGGATCGATCGTCTGGACGATGCTCGGCCTGCACGCGACCCACATCATCACCGATCTCGTCGATACCGTCGTTCTCGCCTGCCTGATGTTTTCGAAGCATGGCGACAATGCGCGGCGCTACGGCGATGTTGAAGACAACGCGATCTACTGGAACTTTGTCGTCCTCGCCTGGCTTCCACTCTACGGATGCATCTATTGGGTGCCGCGGCTATGAGAACAGCAACGACAATCGCATTTCTTCTTATGGCGACACCGGGATTGGCACATGAAGCCCATGCCCATTCGAGTTCCTTTCCATGGACGGCCGATGCCTGGATAATCGCGCCGCTCGCAGTCTGCGCAGCCCTCTATGCAAGCGGAAGCCTTCGCTTCATGTCGCGATCATCCGCAGGCCGGCGCGTCTTCGCGCACCGGCTTTTGGCCTATTGGGCCGGCTGGCTGGTGCTTGCCGGCGCACTGATCTCTCCCCTGCATTGGCTGGGAGAGCAGCTTTTCACCGTCCATATGATCGAACATGAACTGGTCATGGCAATCGCCGCGCCGCTCATCGTATTGGCACGCCCATCGGCGGTGCTGCTCTGGGGCCTGCCAAGGATCGTCAGGCGCCGGGCGGGACAGGTGCTTGCCTCGAGCATGGTCCGCAGGACCTGGACGTTGCTGAGCAACGGCACTGTCGCGACGCTGCTGCACGGGGCGGCAATCTGGGCATGGCATACGCCCGTCCTGTTCGACGCCGCGATCGAAAGCACGCCGCTCCACCGTCTGCAGCATCTTTCCTTTTTCCTGAGTGCCATCCTGTTCTGGTGGTCCGTCATCTGGAAGACGAACAGGGGGCTGGCGGCCTGGCATCTTTTCCTGACGATGCTCCATATGAGCATTCTCGGGGCCCTCATCGCCCTGTCACCGAACGTGCTCTACGCCGTGCAGACCCGATCGTCCGGGGCTTGGGGGCTGTCGCCGCTCGAAGACCAGCAGATGGCAGGCCTGGTAATGTGGGTTCCTGCCGGCCTCGTCTACGCCACTGTTGCGCTGGCGCTGACGGCTCTGTGGATCAGGGATTCCGGAAAAGGAGGCGCAGATGGAACACGTATCGTCGCCCTATAATTCCCTTCGCTCCGCCTTTGTGATCGCCGCCTGCCTGGTGAGCCTGACGGCGGCATTGACTTTGACCGACGTCTACCGGCAGCGCTCCGAAAGGCAAGCTGTTGCCGTCGCCATGACGAAAGGCGATCCGGCGCGGGCGCCGGCGATTTTTCGCCGATATGGCTGCGCCGGATGTCACACCATTCCCGGCATCGAGGGCGCCGACGGCAAGGTCGGGGGCGATCTTTCCGATCTGCGCGAGCGGGTCTACATTGCCGGCGTGCTCAATAATTCCGCCGACAACCTCATCGGGTGGATTGTCGCGCCGCAGGGCCATTCGCCAAGAACGGCGATGCCGGCCACCGGAATTTCCGAACAGGAAGCCCGCGATCTCGCAGCCTATCTCTATGCTCGCTAAGAAATGGGTGTTTCCGATCACCCGCCTTCAACAGTTACTCGGACCATCACGGCGCCGTATCCAAACGATGATAATAAGCGCATGATCGCCTTTAGGTGCATGCCGTCCGGAAGTCTGAAGTTCCAAGATCGTGACATGCATCAAAACAAAAAACTAAAGCGCGTGGCAGGAATGAATTGCTCGAAGCGCTTTAGAAGGAGATCCCGCATGGATCGCGCAATTGTGAAGAAGCATTTAGAGCAGGCGCGGGAACATGTCGCCATGGGAGGACAGCACGTCGCTCGCCAGCGCGAGATCGTCGCTGAACTGACCAACCGCGGCGCCGACGTGACGGAAGCGATACGGCTTTTGACCAATTTCGAGGAGTCGCAGGACATGCATGTGGCGCACCTTGAGAGGCTTAAGGCAGAGCTGCTAGAATGTGACGAGAAGCAACAGGCCGGCGGATCCGAAGATAGTTCGGCCCCGTGACGGGCGAGAGTTTCACGCCCTCTTTCAGCAACAGCGCCCACTGACGTCGAAAACAGCTGCGGCAGGGTCGTCAGCCTGTAGGCTTGAATGGTTCAAGGGCTTTGTCTCAGCCGTCCCCGGAAAGAACTCCTCCGTCAGCCACAACCTGTCCTCTGTCGCCACGACCAAGCATCGACCTCTTACTTTCAGCCGCTCGCGTCATCCTCGAGCAGATTGCTGATGGAAATGGGAATTGCGATCGAGCAACTGATTCCGTCCTCTCCAAGTGTGTAGGTGGTCTTGGCATCCAGCTGATAGGGCAACGCGCGCTCGATCAATTCCCGGCCCTGGCCGCCCCCTTGCGGTCCGGAATCTTCGGGTGGCATCTTCACCCCGCTCTCCCGCCAATCGACATGCAGCCATGGCTTGCCGCCTTCGCCGGATTGCTCGACATTCCAATTGATGGTCAGACGTGCCCGAGGTTGGCTGAGCGCTCCGTATTTGGCGGCATTGGTGGCCAACTCATGCATTGCCAATGCCATTGTCTGCACGCTGGTCGAGCGAAGCCTGACGCCTTCCGCGCCGTCCAGGGTAATCCGGTCCATCTGGCCGTCCGGTACGCCGTGGGCCGCCAGTTCGGAGCGGATAAGCTGATCGAACGTGATGCGCTCACCTTCCTGCAGTCGGGAGAGGAGGCTCTGCACACGCGCCAGGACATCCAGACGGTTGCAAAATCTTTCATAGAAATCGGCCAGATCAACACTGGTTCGCATGGTCTTATCAGCCATCGAGCGGACAACGGCCATGAGGTTGCGCGTGCGGTGCTGAAGCTCTGCAACGAGTACCTTCATGCGGTCGGCGGAAGTCTTTTCATCGGTGATGTCGCGGCCGATACCGCCGATCTGCTTGACATTTCCGTCTTCTCCGAAGAGCGGAAAGTCGGCGTTGCGCAACCAGCGGATTTCGTGGTCCGAGGCCCGCCTGATACGGTATTCGAATTCTACCCGTTCACCGTTTCGCACGCGCCGAATCTCGGAAAGCGCCTGTTCCCGATCCTCAGGAATGATCAGTTCGGCCCAGCTGCGGAAATTATTGCCGGTCATCGCCTGCTCCCGATCGACACCGTAGATGGTCTCGAAAGCCGGCGTCAGATAGACCCATTGCAGCGTCTCCGCGTCTCGGATCCACAAAACGTCGGAAGAGGCTTCGCCGAACAGGCGGAACTGCTCTTCGCCCTGCCGCAAAGCTGCTTGCGCCTGTTTTCTCGCCGAGATGTCGATGCAGAATTCGGCGATCGTACCATCCCCAAGATCACGACCGGCAAACAACATCCAGCGGCGCGTGCCGTCGGCGAGGAAAAACTCTTTCTCATATGGCCCGATCTTGCCGGTCTCCTTCAGAGCCTCCATCTGGGCGTGGGTCTCGGCAAGATGCTCCTCCGGCGTCAGGCGACGCCAGTGCAGCTCGCCGCGTTCCATCTGCGAGCGGCTGTAGCCGGACATCTTCAGGAAAACCTCGTTGGCGTCGAATATGACGCCGTCCCGATGAAGAAAAATCACGCCGACCGCGTCCGTCTCCAAGACGCGCTGCAGGCGCTCCTCGCTCCGTCGAAGCGCCACCTCCGCCTCGTAAGTGGCGGTCAGATCGGTGAAGGTGACGACAGCACCGCTGATATAGTTGTCGACACTGCGGTAAGGCAGGGCGCGTGCAGCATAATGGCGGTTATTAACGGGATCGCTGACTTTCCGATCAACAGGCACCAACGTTCTGAGGACAAGGCGAACATCGTCCAGCAGCTCCGGATACGCGACGCGGGAGACGACGTGGTCCAGCGGCCGCCCGACGTCGGTTTCGAGCAGATGGAATATTTCCGTCGCCGCCGGCGTGAAGCTCCTGACGCGCAGATCGTTGTCGAGGAACACAGTGGCGATCTGCGTCGCTTCGAGAAGGTTCTTCAAGTCGGAATTCGTACGATCGAGTTCGGTAACGCGATGGGCAAGCTCGCCGTTGACGGTCTGCAGCTCCTCGTTCACCGACTGCAATTCTTCCTTCGAGGTTTCCATCTCCTCGTTGGCCGACTGCAGCTCTTCATTGATCGACTGATATTCCTCGTTCGAAGATTTGAGCTCCTCATTTGTCGATTCGAGCTCCTCGATCGTTGCCTGAAGACGGTCACGGGTGACGCGCAGATCGGCCTCCAGACGCTGGACATGCTCTTCACTCGTCAGCCTCCCTCCGTCAGGAGCCGCCCCTTCGGCCACTTGCCCGGCATCCTGAAAAAGCACGATCAGCGAAGTAACATCGCCGCTTCCGAGGGGTTCGACAATGATGTTGACGGCGTAGGTGCGATCGTCCTGGCGCAGCAGCACCCTTGGAACTTCGACCTTGACCGCCTCCGTCGTGGCACGCTGCAAGGCGGATCGCATGTCGAGACGCAGATCTCGATGGGCAAGGCTGAGGAGATTGAGCGTCGCGGTCCCCGAAGCCGGTTCGAGGTACCGGCCCGTGCGTCCTGAAAAGTGCAGCACGTCATAGTGTGAATCGACGACGACATAGGCCGGCGCGAATCGCTCTGCGACGACCTCTGCCTGCCGGCCGATCGTGGCCGACAGCCGGCCGGTCTGCAGCATCGGCGCCGGCGCCGAAAGCGCATGGTCGGGGCTGCTGGGACGTGGACTGAGCGGGAAGTCCGGAATAATGCGGGTCGCCGTCTCCAACCTTCGAAACAGCCGGTTCTTTCGGTCGACAGGCGCGAAAAGCTTGGCGTGGCGGGTGACGTTTTCCGATGAACCCAGAAACAGGATACCACTCGGCCTGAGGGCGAAGTGAAAGATCGGGATAACCCGGTTCTGCAGCTCGCTGTCGAGATAGATCAGCAGGTTCCTGCAGGAGAGGATGTCGATGCGAGAGAATGGCGCATCCTTGACGATGTTGTGCGGCGAGAAGATGCACATTTCCCGCAACTCCTTGACGACGCAATAAGTGTCGCCCTCACGCACGAACCATCGGGCAAGCCGGTCCGGCTGGAGCTGGGAGGTTATCGCTGCGGAATACCGCCCGGCACGCGCAATCCCCAGCGCGCGGGCATCGAGATCTGTCGCGAATATCTGCACGTCCGGAGGATAATCCATGGTCGCCATATGCTCGCGCAGCAGCATCGCGATCGAATACGCTTCTTCCCCCGTGGCGCAGCCCAGCACCCAGACGCGCAGCTGGTCACCCGGTTCCTTGCCCTCGAACAGCCTCGGAATTTCGCGCTCCAGCGCTCCGAATTCGGCGGGATCTCTGAAAAACTGGGTAACGCCGATCAGTAGGTCCTGAAAGAGGTTTTGAACTTCGTCGCGGCTGGCGCGCAGCCGCTCGATATAAGCATCGATATTGCTGATTTGCAGCACCTGCATACGCCGCTGAACGCGCCGCGTGAAGGTGCCGCGCTTGTATCCGTGGAAGTCATGGCTGGTGACATTACGAAGAACCGTGGCAATCTGCGTGATCTGCGCCTCGATGGCGCTCGATGGCTCCTCATCCAGGCCCGCGTCTTCCTCCTCGACGACATTGCCGGCATAGAGCGCAATGTGGGCTGCGATACCCTTCGCCGGCAGTCGCAAGTCAGCGATTGCCAACACTCCTCCTTCCTCAGCAGATTGATCGTCGCCGTCGTCTATCTCCGTGATCGACAGACCGCCAAATTTCTTGGTTGCCGCCACCCCGGCGATGCCATCATTGTCGAGACCCGCCAGGACCACAGCGATCGCGCGCTCATGGGCATGTTCTGCCAGCGAGATCAACATCGTGTCGACCGTTCCACGATGGCCGACGGGTTCCGAGGCTGGCCGAATGCGGATATGACCATCCTCGACTGTCATCATATCGTCAGAGCCGCCGACGTAGATATGATTCAGAAGGATGCGCTCTCCATCCACCGCGACCGTCACCGTCAGTCGTTGCTGCTGTGCCAGCATTTCCAGGACGGCAGCTGCAGTGAGCCCCTCCTGCTGGCGCACCGCCACGAGATAGGATGCACCGAGGTCGGCGCCGATGTCGGAGAATACCTGCACGAGCGAACGGAGCGAGCGAGCGCATACCGCTATGCCGACGATCACGATAGGCTGTTCATGCTGATCCAGCTCAGCCGTGCCTGCCTGTTGCTCCATGTCTTCCCGTTCGTCGTACGCCATCGTCGATCCATGTCTCCGCCGCGGCGATTTTAAACCGTCCGCACGGTAGAAAGATACAACTTTATCAGATGTCCTGGAGCGGCGACGCGCGACCGTGGCGCAGCGAGCTTAGAGCGGCGTTACGCAGGGTCGCGGAATATTGCCGATACTCCGCTGCCCTTGCCTCGTAGAGTTCGGCGACGGCGTTGCGGCCGGTGGCGCGAGCGTCCCGCGCCATCCGTTCCACAAGCGTCAGCCGCTCCTCCATGATGCGCATGGCGATCCTGATCGCCTCATCAAGCTCATCAGTGTGCCCGGCAAGGACGTCGGCGGTGTAGGCGTGGCCGATCTGGCACCGAAATCGCAACGGCCGCGAACCTCGAACCTCGGAAAGCACGCCATGGCAATCGGGGCAGGTCAGGGCGCTTGGAGACGCGATCTTGCGAAGTGCCGCACTGCCAAGCCGGTCGCCAGCGGCAATTTCGACCTCCAGCCGCAGATCGTCGGATGGCACATCAGGAACCGGCCCGGCCTCGCTTCCGGCGATTTTGGCAAGAAGCCCGCCGAGCTCGGCTGCCGAGGCCACGTGATCGACTTCCACTTCTTCCAGCGCCGCTAAGGGCATTTGATCCGCCTCCGCATCAAGCGGGTGTTGCACAACCGTCGTCCCGCCATGGGACTTGATCGCATGCAGCCCCGCTGCTCCGTCGTTGAGCATCCCCGTCAGGACGAGCCCCACTGCCCGTGGACCGAACGACAGGGCCGCAGATCGAAACATCGGGTCAATCGACGGACGGACCATGTTCTCGCGCGGACCCGCTCCGAACTTGATCGTTTCACCCATGAGGAGAAGGTGGCGGTCGGGTGCAGCGACGTAGATGTGGCCTCGCTCGATCGGCTGCCCGTCGACCGCCTGCCTCACGGGCAGGTTGGAACTATCGGCAAGAATCTCAGGCAGCAGGCTGGGAGAGTTTGCAGGAATATGGGTGCTGACGAAAATGCTTGCCGGAAGGTCGGAGGGCAAATCGGCAAAGAGGGTCTTGAGGACAGCTCTGCTCCCCGCCGACCCGCCGATCGCAATAATATCCTTGGTAACGCTGGAAGACATGGTCTTGCCCTTTCATGTCACCCCAACAGTCGGTGCCCCATATGGTTCCCTTGCGCGTGAGTGCAAACGGAATCAGTCCGCCGGGTACCGGCTCGAGGCGGCGGAGCTGCGGCTGGCGGCCAGGAGATGCCGGCGAGCCAAGTGCACGTCAGCACCTGCAAGACGGCTCCACCGCCAGGCGATCAATCAAGCCGTTTCAAACCATCGGTCGCACCAAAGAGCGCAACGGCGATCTTTTCGAGTTCGGTCGGTTTTTCGCACAAGGCAAAACCATTATACTTTGTCGGAACGAAGGATGGGTCGTAGCCGGTGGCAAAGACGAAGTTGATTTGTCGCGCCTCCAGTTCATCGGCCACAGCAAACACCAACTCGTCACCGAGGTGAACGTCAAGGATCGCCGCGTCGACGTCTTCCCCGGCGATCAGGTCGAGCGCGCGGCGAATATTTGCGGTGGGGCCTACGACGATTGCCCCGAGATTTTCCAATTTCCGACGCGTCTCGTCGGCAACAAAATACTCGTCTTCGACAACCAGAATACGCTTTCCCGAGAAAAGTCTGGCTTGATTGATTTTTTCCACCGGGCGCCTTTCCAACAAGCACGATGCGTCGATTCAAACTGTTACAAAGTCCGAACGATTGCGGACGACTAAAGTTGCGCTCTTTTTCGACGGGATCCCGTTCGTGACGAAGTTCAGCAATTTTCGTCATAGCGATTTATGCGCGACTACCTCTCCCCGGAATTTTGGGGGCTGTAAAAGTGAGGCCGTAATTGGTTATGCGCTCTTCTAACATTCTCGGTGCCCCTCAATGAAAATCCCATCAACCGCTCGTATTCCGCCTCCGGAATGCCGTAGGAGCCATTGGCCTTGAGAATGAGGCCCTCGCGATCGACGACGATCACCTTGCCTCGTACCGACCTGATGAGCTTTTCACCCTCCAGGATGGGAAGCGCGCCAGTAACTCCGGAACGCCGGACGCCGAGCATGGAAGACATGTGCTCGTGGGTGAGAAGCAGCACCTGGCTTTCCGATCGATCATCAAGCATGAGCAGCAAACGGGCCAGTCTCTGTTCGATGGAATATCGGCTGTTGGCCAGGGCCGTATAACCCATCTGAATTGCGAGCGTCCTTGAAAACGCCGATGAAAGCGAGCGCAGTTGCGGTGCCCTCTGCGTCAGACGAAGGAAGCTGTCGATGTCGATGCGCTGCGCGGTTCCTTCGGTCTGCACCACCAGATTGTAGGGAGTGCGCCAATCGCCCTCCAACAGCCCGGTGCCCGTTACGCCTTCACGCCCGATAAGGCCCACCTCTACCTGTGAGCGATCCAGAGACGAGGCGATCAGCGAGACCGTCCCGCTTTCAATGAAAGAAACTGTCGTGATCTCTCCAAACTGCTGCTCAAGAATCTCTCCTTGAATCAACCGAAGCGGCTTGAGAAGCGGCCGGATAAGATCATTTTCACGCTGGGAAAGAGCGGAAAGAACGAGATTCTTCTGGCCGCCTGGTGCTTTCGCCGTCGAAGTTCGGCAATCGGAAAGGGCAGCGTAAATCGCGCTCGTGTCCAGCGGCTTTTCCACGAAAATCCGATCCGCAAAGCGGGGAGGCACAACGTCGCGGCTGTAGCCGGTTGCGAAGAAGAAGGGGATATTGCGCTTCGCCAGCGCATCGGCGACAGGGAACACCATCGTGCCACCGAGATTGATATCCAGAATGGCAGCTTCAACTTGGGAATCTTCAATATATTGCAACGCTCGTTCGACGCTCGGTGCGGGCCCGACAATCTTGATTCCGGTTGCTGTCAGCTTCGATGCGAGTTCGCTGGCGAGAGCGTAATCGTCCTCGACGACCAAGACAGCTTTTTGCGCGAGTTCGTCAAAAGCCGTATTCATGACGATCTGCCTCCGACATTATATCTGTTCAGCTGGAAACGTTCCCGCCATTGCCCTGTTCCGCCGGTGTCCAATCGGATGGCGTTGCATCATCGATAGCTTCGAGCGCCGCGTCCTCGCCTTCTTCAAGATCTGCTGCCGGATAATTCCGGTTTCTGGCGGAGTCTGCAACCCGTCGCGCGCTTATGGACGATACCTATCAAGGATGCGGCGTCGGTCGCGGCGGCAGCGACTTCAGATATCGGGCGATGGCCAGCCGGTCGGCCTCCGGGAGTTCCGCCGTATTCTCGACCACATCCACCATGGACCAGCCGACATAGCCGTGATCGGGCGTCCTGCCGCTGTAAAGCATTTCGACGACATCCTGCTGCGACCACGAGCCGATGCCTGTCGGCGTGATGTTAGGGCTGAAGCCGACACCTTCCGAACTCACTCCGCCGGCGAACCGCGTTTTCGGCTTTACCGCGCCGAAGATGTTGCGGGATGAGTGGCACTCGGCGCAATGGCCGAGTGTCTCCACGAGATAGGCGCCGCGATCATGTACCGGATCGCCGTTCCGCGCTCCTTCCGATCTGCCTTCGTGGAAGAACAGGAGCTTCCAGAAACCGACGAACCGGCGGATGCGAAACAGCAGAGAAATCTCATGCGGTTGCGGGCGCTCCGGCACCGGCGAAAGCGTATGCAGAAAGGCGTAGAGATCTCTGATATCGTCGAGCATCATGCCGGTGTAGCTGGCATAGGGGAATGCGGGATAGTAATGTTGACCTGACGGAGAAACGCCTGAGATCAGGGCATTGGCGAGATCGGCGACCGACCACGATCCGATACCGGCCTCCGGGTCGGGCGAGATATTGGGAACTCTGAAGGTTCCGTAGTGTGAGGCCAGCGCAAGGTCGCCTCCCAGCCTGAGGCGGTCCGGCTGACCAGGGGAAGCATGGCAGGAGGCACATCCGCCTGCGGCAAAGACCAGTCTGCCGCGCCCGGCATCTCCCGGCGTCAGCGTCGGATCGCCGGCCGCAAAACGTGGATGCGGTCTCGTCAGCAGCCAGGTCGAGAGTAAGACAAGGAGGACCGCAGCGACAGCGGTCGAAAACAATCGGGCACCTCTAAGCATTCTGAACCCGCTAGAGCAATTCCAGAAAAAGTGTGAAACGGTTTTCCCAGGCAAAGCGCGAAGCGCTATAAAAGCCGGCATTGCAGCTGATATCGAGAACGCTGCGTCCTTGCAGATCCTTCGGCACGACATGCTTGAAGCCTTCCCATTTGAACGCCGGATAGTCGCCGAGAAAATGATCCGGCGCGGTTTCGATCTCTCCGAACCGCATATTCTGAAACCAGGGGGCTTAATTCGTTGATACGCTGTTGCAAAGCCAGGTTCATCATCGCGTGCATCCGCTTCTCGGTCAGTTGTCCAAGGGGGCAGCCTGCGAGGCAGCCGCGGCGCGATGACGGCGAGGCGCAGCGACGCGTTTGCGGGGACGATCATCCAAATTGGCGGCAAACCAGTCGATCGTATATCTGAGCCCCTCGGTAAGGGGCACTGTCGGCTGCCAATCGAGAAGTTCTGTCGCGCGAGAAATATCGGGCCGGCGGCGTTGAGGATCATCCTTCGGCAAAGGTCGGTAGGCAACAGCCGTTCGCACCGGCACCATCGAACGGATCATCTGCGCGAGCTCGTTGATGGTGAACTCCCCGGGATTGCCGAGGTTGACGGGAACACCAGGGTTCGGCCGCACATCCATCAGCGCCATAAGGCCGCCGACAAGATCGCTGACGTAGCAGAAGGACCGGGTCTGCATGCCGCTTCCGTAGATGGTGAGCGGATTCCCCGAGAGTGCCTGCACGATCAGGTTGGAGACGATTCGGCCGTCATTGGCCTGCATTCGCGGCCCATAGGTGTTGAAGATGCGGGCGACCCGCACGTCGACGCGGCCGGCACGCAGCATATCGAAGCAAAGAGCTTCGGCGGCGCGCTTACCCTCGTCATAGCAGGCGCGCGGCCCGGTGCAGCTGACGTTGCCGCGATAGTCTTCCTTTTGCGGATGCTCGGCGGGATCGCCATAGACCTCGCTCGTCGAGGCCTGGAGAAAGGCGGCCCGGTGCCGCTCGGCAAGCGCCAGCAGATTGCCCGTACCGGCGACGCACGTCATCATCGTGTGAACGGGATCCGCCTGGTATTGCGGCGGGGACGCGGCGCAGGCGAGATTGTAGATCTGGTCGAGCGGTTCGCCGATTTCAATGAATTTGCAGATATCCTGTTCGATGAGCCGGAAGTCCGGATAGTTCATCAACGGCCTGACGTTGTCCGGCGAGCCGGTAATATAGCTGTCGACGCAAATGACGGTGTCGCCACGGCCGAGCAGAGCATCGCAGAGATGCGAGCCGACAAAGCCGGCGCCTCCTGCCACCAGAATAGTCTTGCCTTTTCCGCGACGATTGACTTGAAGCATCGATACTCTCCTTCACGCTGAGATACGGTCGAAAGCTGGCTTGGCGGGCAGGTCGGAAAGAGCCCTGACGAGCTCACCGGCACGTGCGGCACCGGTATGACTGCTCATCACCAGCTTTCTCGCTGCGGCGGCGACCGCCAGACGGTCGCTGTCGGGAACCTCCGTCAGCAGCGCCACGACATCCTCCGGCGCGCGCGCAATGAACAAAGCCTTGCCGTCCGGCAGCAGCTCATCGAGGCCCTGCCAGAAGTCGCTGACAATGGGCGCCCCACAGGCAGCAGCCTCGAACAGCCGCACGCTGGGAGACCAGCCGGCGGCGATCATATCGCCGCGGGTCACGTTCAGCGTGAACCGCTGCCGACTGTAAAAGCTTGCGTGATCGGCAGGCGGCAGATGCTCGATGCGCTCGACATTGGCCGGCCATTCGATCTCGGCTGGATATTGCGGCCCGGCGACCACGAAGCGCATCGACGGCAGGCGGCGCGCCGGCTCCAGCAGAAGGCGCTCCAGTGTCGGCTGCCGGTCAGGGCTGTAGGTTCCGAGATAGCCGAAATCCCAGCGATGGGACTCGCCTGTCCGGACATACCGGCTCTCGTCCACCGAGCAGTAGAGCGCGATGGCTCTGCGGGCACCGTATCTCTGTTCCAGCCGGGTCAACACCTCGCCTCCGGAGAAGGAAAAATAAGCGTCGAACAAAGGAATCTGCCTTAGCGCCAGATATTCCTGATCGGCCCGATCGAGCTTCGCCAGCGTGACTGGCGTATCGATGTCATAGAAGCACAGGCGTTTCGGCTCCAGCGCCTCGAGCCTGTCGATGAGCTGCACACCGTGGGGAACGTAGGATCCGACGATGACGGCATCGGCTCTGCGGAGCCTTTCGCCGTGACGCTCGATCATCGTGCCGATATCGGAATAATAGGCGAGTTCGCAGAAGTCAGGCGAAGGGAGATCCCGGTGGCTGGCATACCACGGCACGTCCCGCTCCAGGAACAGCACCTTATGGCCGGCCCGCCGAAGGCCTTTGATCAGGGCGCGGTAGGTCGTGGCGTGACCGTTCCCCCAGGAAGAGGAAAGGGAAAGCCCGAGGAGGACGATGTCGAGCGATCTCGTCATTCGGCCGCCTCCCGTCCGCCTAGCTGTGCGCGAAAAATCTCGTCTACCGCTTCGGCGCGATTGCTATAGGTGTGTTCGGCCAGGACGCGCCGGCGCGCCCTTTCTCCAATTTCCCGTGCGGATTGGTGGGACAGGCCGCTGAGCAAGGCAGCCACGTCCTGTCCGTCGCGCGCGACCAGGACCTCCTCGCCGGACTTCAGAAAGACATCGATGCCTTCCCAGTAATCGGTGATAAGGCAAGCCCCGGCACCGGCCGCCTCGAAGACCCGTGTCGCGGGGGAAAAGCCATTCTCCGCCATACTGGCGCGCGATATGTTGAGGACCGCCATCGGCGTCACGTTGAAGGCGTTGTGATCGCGTGTCGGGACATGGCCGATATAACGGACATTTGACGAGATCGGCTTGTCCTGCCAGCCGGATCCGCCAAGCAGGAACGTCCGGTTCGGCAGACGCGACGCCGGTTCGAGGAAGAAATGCTCGACCCTCGCCTCGCGATCCGGCAGGCGATTGCCAAGGAACCCGAGGTCGGCGGCGAAGCGGTAGTCCTGCGGCACCGGATGATGCGTTTGCGGGTCCAGCGCATTGTAGATCGGCACACATTCGGCCGCTCCGACGGAACGGTATGCGTTCACGACGGGGTCGCCGCCGCCATAGGTCAGCACGAGATCAAGCCGGGCGAGTGCATGGCGCAATGGGTGATCGGGGTTGGCCTTGAGTTCGGTGAGCGTCGCCGGCGCATCGACGTCCCAGAAGATCTTCAGCGCGTGCGGGCGTGCGTGACGCAGCACCTCTTCCAGCAATCGATCGTCCTCGAAACCGACGCCGCTTGCCTTGACGACAATATCGGCCGCGGCCGCCTCGCTTGTGACGGTCTTGAGGGCATCGATCGTCCCTTCATAGACAACGACTCTGCACCAGTCCGGCGGATCCATGTCGCGGTTCTTCTGCCGATCATAGACATCGGGTTCGTAGAAGGTGATGTCGTAACCTTTCTCCGCCAGAGCGCGCAGCAAGCCGCGATAATAGGTGGCGGCGCCGTTCCAATAGGCGGAGACGAGACTCGATCCGTAAAAGGCGATCTTCATTCGGCAGCCTCCCTGGATTGCAGGTTTGCGGTGACCCTATGCGTGCCGCAGCGCGCCAGGACGGCGAAAAGCTCGTCGACGCGGTGGCGGCAGGTGTGACGGCCCTTAATCGTTTCAAGCCCGGCGGCGGCAAGGCTCGCCGCCAGATCGGCATCGGAGAGGACATCGCGCAGGCTTTTCTTCATCCCCTCGCCGTCACCGACGAGCAAATAGTCGCGGCCGGTCTCGAAGAGATGTTCGACATCGTTCCACGGCGCCGAGATCAACGGTATTCCGCAGGCGAGCGCCTCGAAGACACGGATGGTCGGAATACCCGGCAGATGTTCGACATAGGGTCGGCGCGGAATGTGGACGGTGACCCTGTGGCGGGCGAAGGCCGCAGGAACGTCGGCATTGGCGATCCAGCCGCCATAGGCGATGCCGACTTTTCGAAGTTCGTCCAGTGCATGAGCGGGATAGCGAACGCCGCGGACGACCGTGTTCAAGGCGAGATCTGTCGCGGGACGGATCAGGAATTCGCCGATTTCGGCCGACCGTTCATCGTCGCCCCAGTTGCCGATCCAGATGAGGTCTCCAGTTTTCTCGATGTCCGGCAGCGGCCGAAACAGGGCGTCGTCAGCCGCCTCGTGCCAGGTAAAGACCGACTTTCCCCAGCCGGCTCGGAGATAGCGTTCACGCAAGGTCTGCCCGAAGGCCAGCACACCATCATAATCGTCAAGCGCCAGCCCCGCGATATCGCCTTCGGCGGAGACGGCGCGATGATGCGTATCGTGGAAAAGCAGGGTGAAGGTCGCGCCATCGCGCCGGATGCGGCCGAGCCTCTCGACCAATTGCGGCTCCGTCCACTCGTGGACGATGACGACGTCGGCATCGGCAAGCGCTGCTTCGTGGTCGAACTCGACACCATAGGTCCGCGAACGGTGCTGCGGAAATGCCTGGTGAAATGCCTCGACTGCGGCCGGCCCCTGGCCCCTCAGCAGATTGGCCCGGCTCCAGGCATCGTGCGGCTCCAGCGCCAGCGTCTCATGACCGCGCCGCTGGAGATCGCGCATGACGCCGCGAAGAAAATGAGCATTGCCGTGATTCCAGTCGGAGACCAGTGAATGGGTGTAGAAAACGAACTTCATGATTACTCCGCTGCTGTTGAAAAATCGCGGGCGCACATGCCGGAATAGATCGAGCACATCGCCTCCGCCTGAGCCTCGACGCTGAAGGCGGCGGACCTGGCACGCGCTTTTCGTCCGAACGCTGACCGCAGCTGCGGATCGTCGGCCAGCGTATTGAAAGCATCGGCGAAGGCATCGGGGCGATGTGGATCGGCAAAAAGAGCAGCCCCGTCCCATATCTCGCGATAGGTCGGGATATCAGAAAGCACCAAGGCCGCGCCCGACCGCGCCGCCTCGAGAGCGGCAAGACCGAACGGCTCGTAGAGCGACGGCGAGGCCACGACGGCCGCCCGCCGCGTCAAGGCGCTCATCCGCTCATGCGAAAGCTCGCCTCGGCAATCGGCATGGCGAAATCGCATGGTCTGGCCGTTGGGACCGGTGGTCGCGCCGGCCGCCGCCACCGTCCAGCGCGTCATAGCTGCAGCCTTATCCAGCACCGCGCCGTTCTTGCCCTCGTCCCACCAGCGCCCCGCTGCAAGAACAAACCCCTGCTTGGGTTCGTCGGAAGCCTCAAGGGCGCTGGCGTTGTGAACGACCTGGAGATTTCCGATTGCTCCATAGGCCGCTTCCATCGCTCTCGCATGGCTGCGGCTTGGCGCGATCACCGCGTCCGCACATGCAAAGCCCTCCTGGTTCAGGCGGTACTGCCATTGCCAATCCGGCGGCACTTCACGTCCGCGAACGGCGGCAAACCATGTGACGACACAGGAATGGCAAACCACCGCAATCGGCAGGTTTGTTTCCATGCCCGCCGCCTGCGACGGCAGATTGAGATGCAGTAGATCGGCCTGTTCCCGGCGCGCGAGAGCGGCGATCAGCCCCGGAACTTCGGCAACTGCCTCTTCATTCTCGACCGTCCAGTCGAGCGGCGCATCCAGCCAGACGAGCTTGCCGACCCGGCCGGCCTCGGCGATCTTGTCGTCTGCCGGGAAAGGCCCCAGTCCGGCAAAGACAACCTCGATGTCGTTCGATTTCAGGGCTGCGCCCAAGTCCATAGCGTAGCGCCAGACGCCGCCGATAGCGTCAACCGTCATCAGCACGCGGCGGTGCCCCTTGCTTCGTTCATGTTCGCTCATGCCGATGCCTTCCGCTTTTCTCTGCGGAGCTGCCGGCCGCCGAAACGATGGGCGATCAGCCATTCGGCGAGGTGCCGCAAACCATGACGCCATCCGATTCCGGCCTGCCAGCCGGTTTCCTGTTCAAGTCTCGTCGTGTCGGCCACGAAATAGAGCTGATCGCCGGCGCGCCATGGGCCAAAGCTGGTTTCGACAGGCCGGCCCGCAAGCACTTCGATCTCGCGCAGCACCGTGAGCACGCTGACGGCGTTGCGCGGCCCGCCGCCGAGGTTGAATGCTTTGCCGCTGACCCGCTCGATATTGGAAAGCAGCAGCCGATAGGCAGCAACGGCATCATCGACATGCAGAATATCGCGCACCTGCTTGCCGTCGCCGTAGATGGAAATGGGTTCGCCGCCGAGCGCACGGATCAGGAAATGCGCCACCCAGCCCTGGTCCTCGGTGCCGAACTGGCGCGGTCCATAAATGCAGCTCATCCGCAGGACGGCGGCAGGGATGCCGTAGGATTTCGCGTAGTCGAGAATATACTGATCGGCGACACCCTTCGAACATCCATATGGCGTACAGAAATCGAGCGGCCGATCCTCGCCGATCCCTTGCCTCCTGATGGTCTCGTCTTCGGGAAGATAACGATCATCGAGTTCGATCATGCCGAGATCGCCGAGAGCACCATAAACCTTGTTGGTGCTGGCGAAGATGACCGGAGCCCGTTTGCCTGCTCTGCGCACCGATTCCAGCACATTGAGCGTTCCGCGCGCGTTCGTTTCGAAATCTTCCAGCGGGTCGACGAGGCTGGTGGTCACCGCCGTCTGCGCAGCATAATGGAAGACGGCCTTGGCATCCCTGAAGGCTGCTTCGATGCCCAGCAGATCGCGAACGTCGGCGAGGACCGGATGCACCCGCCCGCCATGCCGCTCCTTCAGCCAGGAGAGATTCTGATCGACTCCCGATCGTGCGAGATTGTCGAGAATGACGACGTCCTCGCCGTCGCTGAGCAGGCGGTCGGCGAGATTGCAGCCGACAAACCCGCTGCCGCCGGTGACGATGATCGGCGCGGCGCCGGAGGTGATATTGGGAGCGGCAAGGGCCGCGACCTCCTCCAGCCTCTCGACGCCTCCTTCCGTGAGAAGGCGGGCAAGAAGCTTCGGTTTATTGTCGTGGTTGACAGCGCCAAGATGATAATGCCTGGGATCGAACCACAGGCCTTCCTGAACCGGAACATCCGGCGGCACGTCGCGCCATGAATACCAGTACATGCGATCGGCCGGCACGTTCAGCGCTCTGATGAAGCGCCGCGCCTGTTCGATCTCGTCATTGCGCCAGGTGGAGTAGCCGGTTTCGGTGATCCATATTTCTGCATCGGCATTATAACGATCGATAATCCCACGCATCTCTCCGAGATGCATGTCCCAGCCGCCCCAGCTTGCCTCCTCGCTGTCCCAGGTTCCAGGGAAACCGTGGAAGCCGACGGCGTCGACGACGCCGAGCACGCCGCGCGTGCCCATCAGATTGAGCCAATAGGGATCGAAGGGGCACGGACCGCCCAGCACCGGTTTGTAGCCCCTCTGCTTCGCCCAGTAGGCGGCGCCCCCGACCATTTCGCAGAAAAGCAGAAAGTCGCCGTCGTGGCGCCAATCCCAGTCAAGCAGGTTGTTCGGCTCGTTCCAGAGTTCGATATGACTGATATAACGACCATATCGCGTCAGGATATGATCGACGAAGTCGGCATAGGATTTGAGATTGACCGGCGCGCCAGAAGACCTGCCCGTCCGGGAGAGGGAAGGCGGCGCGTAGTGTATACAGGGTAGAAGATCGATTTCACTGCCGACACGCGGGATCAGCCAATCGAACCATTGCTGGCCGCCGGGGGCCAAATATTCGGCCCAGGAAAGATGCGTACGCAGATAACTGGCGCCGCTCTCCAGGATGTCCGGCAAGGCGACCTCAGCCCGCTCATATTCTCCGGGCCGGAACCACTCGACGAAACCGAACCGCCTCGTCTCCTGGTGATCGGATGCTCGAGCGCCGGCCTTGTTCATGAAACCAGCCCCCGCTCTTCCAGTTGCCGCTTCATTTCGGCGGCACGGTCGACCGCCCCGGTCTGCCGCACCCATTCGGCGAAGGGAGCGAGCGCGTTTTCGAGACGATATTTCGGTTCGAAGCCGAGCAGTTCGCGCGCCTTGGAAATGTCGGCGAAGCAATTGCGGATGTCCCCCGAACGCGCCTTGTTCATAATGTCGGGGCCGATCTCGGGCACGCCCATGGCATCGGCGAGAAGCATCGCGACATCGGCGATCGAATAGGCCTGGCCGCTGCCGATATTGATCACGTGACCGGCTGCCGCGGATTTTTCCAGGGCCAGGCGGAAAGCTGTCGCTACATCGCGGACATGGACGAAATCGCGCCGCTGCCTGCCATCCTCGAAGATCATCGGCGGCTGGCCGTTGGCAAGACGCGAACCGAAATTGGCGAGCACGCCGGTATAGGGATTGGAAAGCGCCTGGCCCGCGCCGAAAACGTTGAAGAGGCGCAGCGCGACGGCATCCAGCCCGTAGGCTTCGCCGAAAATCAGAACCTGCCTCTCCTGCGCGTATTTCGTCAAAGCGTAGATGGACGCAAGATCGACCGGTTTCTCCTCATCGGTGGCGACCGGTGTCAGGGGCTGGTTATCCTGATCAAGCGGATCCCACCGGCCCTGCTTGACATGCTGCATGCGCCGCCTGACATAGCCGAGCCGCTTTCCATCAGCCGTCCGATAGAGCCCTTCTCCATAGACACTCATCGATGAGGCGACGACGATCGTCTTGACGGGAAGTCCGATCATGGCTTCTAGGAGGACCGCGGTGCCGAGGTCGTTGCAGCCGACATAGCGGGCAATTTCATACATCGACTGTCCGACGCCGACTTCGGCGGCGAGATGAATGACGCCGTTCACACCGGCAAGAGCCGCACGCACAGCGTCCTTGTCTCTGACATCGCCTTGGATGATCTCGGCTCCATGAGGCACGCTGACTTCGGCATCACCATGCACCTGATCGATCAGCGCATCGAGAATGCGCACGTCATAGCCATTGTTCAGAAGTTCTTCAGCAACGTGGCGGCCAATGAAGCCGCATCCTCCAGTTATCAAAATCGTCATTATGAGATCCGTCCGGTTGAATAATTTGCTTCGGAGATAGGCGCCGAACCGAACGCGGATGGAAAAGTTCCTTCTTCAATGACATCTTTATTGACTTCATCATCTATGACTTCTTTGACCTCTACTGGAACTCTTCGGGAGGCCTGTTGTTCTAGGGGTGCCACATTGGAGGACATCTCATGGACATTGCGGCGAGACAGAGGGCCGGGCTCATGCGGGCTGCGATCGTCACCGGCCCCGGACATATTTCGGTGGAGACCCGCCCCTTGCCGGAACCCGGTCCGGGCCAGGTCAGGGTGAAACTGGAAGGATGCGGCGTCTGCGCCTCGAACCTCACGCCCTGGGCCGGACCGGACTGGATGACGTTCCCCACTGAGGCAGGTGGGTTAGGCCATGAGGGCTGGGGTATTGTCGACGCCATGGGTCCCGATGTCACGGGGATTCGGATGGGAGAGCGGGTTGCCGCTCTTTCCTACCATGCCTACGCCACGCACGACATTGCCGATGCCGCGATGGTCGCATCACTGCCGAAGGAGTTGGATGGCAAGCCCTTTCCGGGCGAACCGCTCGGCTGCGCCATGAACATCTTCGGCCGCAGCAACATCGAGCGCGGCCAGACCGTCGCCATCATCGGCATCGGATTCTTGGGCTCTCTCCTCACCCGGCTTGCCGCGGCAGCCGGCGTAAGGGTGATCGCCATCTCGCGCCGGTCCTATTCGCTCGAGGTGGCGAGAGAGATGGGAGCGGCCGAGACCATTCCGATGGACGATCATTGGCGCATCATCGAGCGCGTCAAAACACTCACGGACGGAAAATTCTGCGACCGCGTCATCGAAGCCGTCGGCAAACAATGGCCGCTCGACCTAGCGGGCGAGCTTACGAAGGAACGAGGGCGACTGGTCATCGCCGGTTATCACCAGGATGGACCCCGCCAGATCAACATGCAGCTTTGGAACTGGCGCGGGCTTGACGTCATCAACGCTCATGAGCGGGAGCCGGCCGTCTATATCAAAGGCATTCGCGACGCCATAGAAGCCGTGCGCCAAGGCCGGATCGATCCGCAGCCGCTCTACACGCATGTCTTTCCGCTGGAGAGGCTGGACGACGCCCTCAACACGACGCGCGACCGGCCGGACGGTTTTCTCAAGGCTCTGGTGCAATATTCATGAAGGCGTGGATCTCCGGAGAACATGCGGCGACCGTCAAACGGCCGAAGCTCGGCTTTCTCGGCGTCGGATGGATCGGCCGGCATAGGATGAAAGCGATCCTCGACAGCGGCGCGGCCGAGGCGGCCGCTATCGCCGATTCTTCCGCGGACATGGCGCGGGAGGCCGCGGCACTCGCCCCCGATGCCGGGATCGTTTCCGATCTCGACGCGTTGCTTGACCTGGAGCTCGACGGAATCGTCATCGCAACGCCGAGCGCCGCACATGCAGAACAGTCCATCCGCGCCCTCGGGGCGGGCTTTGCCGTCTTCTGCCAGAAGCCGCTTGGCCGAACCGCGTCCGAGGTCAGGGCCGTTGTCGATGCTTCCAGAACCGCCGACAGGCTGCTTGGCGTCGACCTTTCCTATCGACACACGCAAGGCATGCAGCAGATCCGGCAGCTCATTCGCTCGAACGCTCTTGGAACAATCTTTGCGGCCGATCTGACCTTTCATAATGCTTATGGCCCCGACAAGCCCTGGTTCTACGACAAGAACCAGTCCGGCGGCGGCTGCGTCATCGATCTCGGGGTCCACCTCGTCGACCTCGCCTTATGGTGCCTCGATTTTCCTTCCGTCACCAACGTCACGAGCGCCTTGAGAGCGGGCGGGAAACGGCTTGAAAACAAAGGTCAGGTCGAGGATTTTGCGGCCGCAACGCTGACGCTTGCCGGCGGCGAAATCATCCGACTGACATGCTCCTGGCGCCTCAACGCCGGCTGTGACGCCGAGATCGGCGCCGATTTCTTCGGAACCGAGGGAGGCGCATCCTTCAGGAATGTCGATGGTTCGTTCTACGATTTTACCGCCGTCAGGATGTCCGGCACTTCGAGCGAAACTCTCGCCCTCCCCCCCGACGACTGGGGCGGACGGGCTGCCGTGGATTGGGCACGAAAGCTCGCCGGAGGCCAGCGCTACGATCCCGCGTGCGAGAATTTCATTGCGGTCGCGGAGGCGATCGACGGCATCTATGGCGCCGGCATATGATTGATCAGGAGCCCTTGATGAGCCCGTAGAGAACAATTGTCGCATAAAGGGTGAATGCGACAACGGCGACCGTGCCGACCAGGATCAGGGCTATTCTGCCGGCATTGAGCCTGGTGCGCTTGCCTACGGAAGAGGACGATGGCCGCTGAACAGGATCTCTATCCCCCTCGCTCATCGTGTCTGCTCCGTCGTCGCCGCAGGTGATTTCTCGTCCGGTTCGCCGGGATGTCTCATCCATGTGAATGCGAGTGCGACAAGGCAGGCGATCAGGAAGATGGTAACGACGAATATCATCATACGCCGCGGCGGTTCGGAGTTATCGTGGCTCATTCCTGAAGGGTTGGGGCCGCCTTTCCTCACCTCGCTCATGGAGAACCCCTTTGCGGAAGCTCGGTCTCTTCATCGAGCTTCTCCTTGAGTTCGTCGAGCCGATCGCGCAGCAGCGATGCTTTCATACGCCTTGCTTCCGCATCCGGCACCTCAACCATCCGGCCGCTATCATCGGGAATGCCGGGGCCGCTTTCAGCAATGGTCTCGTTTCTGGGCCTGTCGTTGGTGCCGGTCGATATTTTCGCTCGCTTGTCCATGACATCCTCCGTTCAGATCTCGGGAAAGTTTCTGCGATGCTTGTTATGGTCCAAACGACGCGCCGGTAGCGAAGTTCCGAATGATTCGAGAGCTTTCGTCGGCCCCTGCCATTATCGCAGCTTCATCGCCCGGACAGGCGCGGCGGAACATAGAAGCCATCCAAGTGTTGCTTTTCCTATCAATGCTGGGATCGACGATGACCGCTCGAAGTGCCGAAAGAGGCAAAAACAACAATACGCTCATGAAAGTGAAGGCGGTTCCGGAACTCATCGATCCAGACGCCGAACCGTTCGTGACCCAGGCAGTCCGAGAACTCGTCGGATCGCAGATCCCGTTTCTGGTCGCCGGCACCTATGCTGTCTGCGCCTATACGGGTATTTCACGCCAGACGAAGGATTTCGACATATTTTGCAAAGCGGGCGACTACGCGCGCATTCTCGGCCACTTCAAGGCAAAGGGTTACACAGTCGAAGTCGAAGACGAGCGCTGGCTCGGAAAGGTCTTCAAGGGCAACCATTTCTTCGACGTCATCTTTGCCTCCTCCAACGGAACGATGCCGGTCGGCGACGACTGGTTCGAGGATGCGCGCAGGGTCAAGATGTGCGGCCACACGGTCAGGATTGTCAGCCCGACCGAACTGATCTGGTCGAAATGCTTCGTCCAGCTGCGCCACCGCTATGATGGTGCCGATATCGCGCACGTCATCTTGAAATCACATGACTCCATCGATTGGCGCAAGCTGCTGGCTTATCTGGAAGTCCACTGGGAAGTCCTCCTCATCCATCTCCTCAATTTCAGGTGGATCTACCCGACCGAGCGAGACAAGATTCCGCAATGGCTGCTGGAGGAGCTGCTGGACCGGCTCAAGGCGCAGCAGGACCTGCCGCTGCCGCAAATGAAAATATGCCGCGGCCGGATGTATTCCCGCGTGGATTTCGAAATCGACGTGAGGGAGTGGGGTTTTGCCGATGTCGGCGGCGAAGGTGAATTGCGAGGAGATTAGGAGAACCCCAATGGATGATCAGCGAAAGAGCGTGAGAATTGCGGCGGTGGCCGATCTTCATGTGACGGAAGACGGCGCCAAGTCCTACAAGGATCTGTTCGCGGAGATTTCCTCAGTGGCCGACGTTCTCGTCATCGCCGGCGACCTGACCGATCTCGGCAAGCCGAGGGAAGCCGAACTGCTTGCGAGCGATCTGCGCCATTGCACGGTGCCGACCGTCGCTGTCCTCGGCAACCATGATCACGAGAGCGGCCAGGTCGATGACGTCTGCCGGGTCCTGACCGATGCCGGCGTGAAACTGCTCAACGGCCAGGCGGCCGAAGTCGCCGGAGTCGGTTTCGTCGGCGTCAAGGGCTTTGCCGGCGGCTTCGGGCGACACATGCTCGGCTCGTTCGGCGAGGCGGCGATTAAGGCAATGGTCGCCGAAAGCGTCGAGGAGTCGATGCGCCTGGAAAACGCGATGCGCCAGGTCCGCTCTGATCGTTCCCTCGTCGTGCTGCACTACGCGCCGATTGCCGAAACAGTGGTGGGCGAACCCCTGGAAATCTACCCGTTTCTCGGCTCTTCACGGCTGGCCGAAACGATCGACCGATTCCGCGTCAATGCGGTCGTACACGGTCATGCCCACCGCGGATCCTATGAGGGCCGCACGCCGGGCGGCGCCCCCGTCTACAATGTCGCGGCCCATATCGAGAAACCCACCGGCAAGACTTACGCGTTGCTTGATCTCTGACCGGGCCGAGCGTCACGACTATTTGTTGGTGCGTCCACGATGGCGTGGATCTACACCGCCCTGCGGCGTCGTATCGTTGGCTGTATCGCCTTCGACTGTGTTTTCGGCCTGCATCACTTCGTCGTCCGGCGGCGAGACGATGCCACGCGAACGGCTTATGCCCGGGTCGTTCGAAAGGTCGATATCGCTAGGCTTGGTGGTCTTGGCATGTTTGGGGGAGGTCATGATTTTCTCCTTGAAACGCTGCAACCCTTCCGGAGTGAACTCACTGCATAGCCCCTGGTTCCCCTGAAGCGGCCGATGAATCCGTGACCATGAAAGCCCTGCACGCCGGGAACATTTGTCCGAAGCTGAGGTTGAAGCGCCATTAGAGCGCCACGCATCCTTTCGGACACTCAAAGGCGCTACCTTGAATCTGCGCATCGGGCTTCCCGAAAATCGATTCCGATTTTCGGGCCGATGCGCTGGCGACCAGAGAGGAGGAACCACCGTGAGAGCTCTGACGTGGCACGGCAAGCATGACATCCGCTGCGACAGTGTCCCCGATCCTCAGATCCAGGATGGGCGCGATGCCATCATCAAGGTCACGGCCTGCGCGATCTGCGGATCGGATCTGCATCTCTACGACGGCGTCATGCCGGAGATGCACAGCGGCGACGTCATGGGTCATGAGACGATGGGCGAAGTGGTGGAAGTCGGAAAGGACAATACCAAGCTCAAGGTCGGCGACCGCGTCGTCGTGCCCTTTACCATTGCCTGCGGCGAATGCTTCTTCTGCAAGCGTGGCTTCTATTCCGGGTGCGAGCGCTCCAATCCCGATCGAGCCAAGGTCACGAAACTCTGGGGCAATTCGCCGGCGGGTCTGTTCGGCTACTCGCATCTGCTCGGCGGCTATGCCGGCGGACAGGCGGAATATCTGCGCGTCCCCTATGCCGATGTCGGGCCGATCAAGGTGCCGGCGGGGCTTTCCGACGAGCAGGTGCTCTTCCTTTCCGATATTTTCCCGACCGGTTATATGGCAGCCGATTTCTGCAACATCCAGACCGGCGATACGATCGCGATCTGGGGCTGCGGCCCGGTCGGTCAGATGGCAATACGCTCGGCCTTCCTGCTCGGTGCCGAACGGGTGATCGCCATCGATGCAGTGCCCGAGCGGATGGCGCTTGCTGAAGCGGCCGGCGCCGTCATCCTCGATTTCATGGACAAGGACGTCTACGACCAGATCATGCAATTGACCGACGGTCGCGGTGCGGATGCCTGCATAGACGCGGTGGGAACCGAAGCCGAGGCAGCTGCTAGCTGGGATTCACGCCTCGATCGCATCAAGGTCGCCATGTTCATGGGAACGGACCGCCCGCATGTGCTGCGTCAGGCCATCCAATGCTGCCGCAACTTCGGCACGGTCTCGATCGTCGGCGTCTATGGCGGTTTTCTCGACAAGATCCCGATGGGTTCGGCAATCAATCGGGGCCTGACCTTCAAGATGGCGCAGACGCCGGTCCAGCATTATCTGCCGATCTTGATGGAGCGTATTGAAAACGGCGACATCGACCCGTCCTTCGTCATCACCCATCGCGGCACGCTGGAAGACGGTCCGGCCCTCTACAAGACGTTCCGCGACAAGCAGGACGGATGCATCAAGGTCGTTCTCAAACCCTGAACTTCATGCGCTTCCTTCGAACGGAAGGCTCTAAAGGAGAAGCATCATGGCTGATAAGGAAGCAGGCAAGGGCGTCGCCGTTGTCACCGGCGCCTCCACGGGCATCGGCTACGAACTGGCGAAATGCGCAGCCCGCGATGGATATGATCTCATCATTGCCGCCGATGAGGACCGCATCAACCAGGCGGCGGCCCGACTGAAGGAATTCGGCACCGCAGTGGACGCCGTTCAAGCCGACCTTTCAACGCCGGAGGGCGTGGACCGGCTTGTGGAGCGGATCACGGCCAGCGGCCGGTCGGTGGACCTGCTGATGGCCAACGCGGGATGCGGCCTCGGCAAGGCTTTCCTCGACCAGGACTTCACCGAGGCGCGTAGGGTTGTCGATACCAACGTCACCGGAACGATCCACCTGATTCATGCAATCGGCAATCAGATGCGCAGCCGCGGCCAGGGGCGCATCCTGCTGACAGGCTCGATCGCAGGCTTCATGCCGGGATCATACCAGGCCGTCTATAACGCCACCAAAGCCTTCATCAACAGCTTCTCTTTTGCGCTGCGCGAGGAGTTGAAGGATTCCGGCGTCACCGTCAGTTGCCTTATGCCCGGGGCGACGGAAACTGAATTCTTCAAGCGAGCCGGTCTTACGGATACGGCGATCGGACAAGCGAAAAAGGACGATGCGGGCGAAGTCGCGCGCATTGGCTATGACGCGATGATGGATGGTGAAGGCGATGTCGTAAGCGGCTGGAAGAACAAGCTTCAAGCGGCGGTCGCCAATGTCACGCCGGCAAGCGTGCTCGCCCATCATCATTCGAAAATGGCAGAACCGGGTTCCGGCCGCAAATAACGGCGGCTCGGCCAGCAGCGACGCGGCGGTCCGATCGCCGCGTCATGAGCGCTCAGTCGCGCTCGACGAATTTGTTGAAGCGGCTCGTCTTTCCGTCCTTGGTCTTGTTCTGGTAGAGAAAGGCGAGCTTGTTTTCGTCGAAGATCTTGAAGAATTCGTCCCAGTCGATCTCGTCGAATTCCTCTTCCTTTTCGCCGAAATCGATCCGGAGAACGCCGCCCTTGCCGCGGGTCCGGATAGCCGCCGGCCTGCCGTCCCTTTCCTCCGCCCATTTGCGGATTTTCTTGTGATCCGTCGTTGTCTCAGAACTGCTCATTGAAGCTTCCTTTCACATGATATCGCAAACGCTTACAGGAGCGGTTGTCGTTGCTTCCAGTCGCGATACGGGGCGAGCAACCGGCCGGGATAACGCCGTTCGATCTCGCTTTCGGCCAAAGCGATCCGGGCAAGAACCTCCTCTGCTGCGCCGCCCTTGGCGGTCTCGCTCGCTTTTTCCAGATCATTCATGATCACGAACAATTCGTCGTCCGTCATCACCTCAAGACGAGAGACGAAATCTTCGACCGGTTCGCTGGTAAGTGGATTGGTGGACATTGGCGCCTCTTTGCTGATGCCTGTCCAACTTCGCTTCTTATACTAAGTTCCACCGACAGGCCGGGCAAAAGAGCGATTACCCCGCCTCCTGCTCTTCCCGATATAATCGCCAGGGAACCGTTGCTACCGTCAGACGAGGCCCGCCGAGCTTGATCAGTTTTGCCCTGAGCCGTCCTGCCCTGTTCATATGCAGCAGCTTCTGCCACCACTTGTCTTTAACCGTTTCGGGGATGAGAACCGCCACCCGCCGTTCCGGACTATCGGCATCGAGCTTTTCGATCAGTCGCAGGAGCGGTTCATGCAGTTGCCGATAAGGCGCGGGGATGAACATGAGTCTGGGCGGCTTCAGTCCGTGCGCAGCGATCGGTTCTTCCACCTCGGCACGCCATTCCTCGCGAAGCGCGTTTTCACGTTCATCCCGCTCCGGTCCGCCGAGACGGATCAAATGGACCGCGACCACATCAGGCGAAATCGTCAAGGCAAACTTGATGGCGCGTTCGCTCAATCTGTTCCACGTTTCGGTGACCACGATGACGGTCGGCGGCTCGACGTCTTCGACGGTGATCGGACCGGGCTTGCGCAATTCGCGCTGAAGCGATCGGTAGTAGTTTTTGATCGACTTCAGAATGGCGATCGTCAGCGGCACGGTAATCAATGTGATCCACGCGCCTTCGGCAAATTTTGCGGTCAGGATGATGACGAGCGCAACGCCGGTCGCTGCCGCACCGACGGCGTTCATCGTCAGTTTTGCCGCGTATCCTCTGGATTGGCGGCGCCAGTGCACGGTCATGCCTGCCTGAGAAATCGTGAACGTCGAGAATGCGCCGATTGCAAAGAGCGGGATCAGATGGTCGGTGATCCCTCCGAAGGCGATCAGAAGCAGTGCGGCGAAGCCGGAAAGGAAGAGGATGCCGGCGGTAAACACCAGCCGGCGCCCCGGCTGAGCGAAGGCCTTAGGGAGGTAGCCGTCGGCAGCGACCATCTGGCAGAGACGCGGAAAACCGACAAAGCTGGTATTGGCCGAGAGGCAAAGGACGCTGAGAAGGCTTGCCATCGCGATATAGTAGAAGGCGCTATGGCCGGCAACGGCGGCAATCAACTGCGACAGCACGCTCTGGTATCCTTCCTTCGTCTGATCCATTGCGCCGATCTCGAAGACGGTGGCGATGGTTGCGATGCCGCCGAGCAACAAAGTGAGAATGACGACGATAATCGTGAGGGTGATGTAGGCGTTGCGCATGACCGGTTGCCGAAACGAACCCATTCCGTTGGAAACCGCTTCAACCCCGGTCATCGCGGTGCAACCGCTGGCAAATGCATGCATGAGAATCCATATCGTCGCGCCTTGTGCTGCCAGACCGAGCGGAGGCGGCAGGACGACGGGTGCAGGTTTCTCCGCCAGAACGATCCCGGCTAGCCCATAGCCGATGGCGCCCAGGAAGCAGATGATGAAGAGGTAGGTCGGCAATGCGAATAGCCAGCCGGCCTCTCCCGTTCCTCGTAAATTGGCCAGCATAACGAGGAGGACGATGCCAAGGCAGAGGGGCAGAATGTAGGGGTGAAGGCTCGGTACCGCCGAGACGAGTGCCCCAACCCCTGCCGAAACGCCGACCGCGACATTCAGGACGTAATCGATCATCAACGCCGCGGCGGCAAGCAGGCTCGGATATTCTCCGAGATTCTCCTTCGCCACCACATAGGCGCCGCCATTCGTCGGGTAAGCGGCGAGCGTCTGCCGGTAGGAGAAATAGAGGATCCCCAGCAGAGCGACGATACAGAAGATCACCGGGCCGATATAGACAACGCCGAGCGCGCCGAGTGGAATGAGGATGGTGAGCGCTGCCTCCGGCCCGTAGGATGATGAGCCGAGGCCATCCAGCCCCATGGCGGGCACGGCTTCTATCCAACCGATCTTCTTGTCTTCGTGCTCTCGATTGGCGAGACGCCGACCGAACAGGAGGGTGCTGAGGTTCAAGTTCTATTCCTTATCCGGGGGCTGGGGCGATAACCAACAACCAACGGCCGCTCGGGTTCCCGGAGCCAAGGGCATAAGAAAGACCCAGGCAGCTGGCCCGTACCCCTGCCGCCGATCGCATCCGCTCAGAAATTGCAAAACTCACGAATTGTGCGGAACAATCGGCCTTGCGTGCAGTATTGTGCTCGACCATCTACGACGCGCGCCTGATATCAGCCGTGCTGACGGGCGCTGCGATCCGGTTGAACCCGCAAGCCATGGCCGCAAACGAGTGTAAGCCCTACCAAGGCCATGGCCGCATTGACGGGGAACAACCACCTGCTTTCAGCTGTTCTCCCCGAGAACGGAGGTGACCCATGGATATGACCCGCAGCCGAGACCACATGGTGGAACATCATGTCATGCGTCGCGGCATTCGCGATCGAGGCGTCACCAGGGCGATGCGGATGGTGCCGCGCGAAAAATTCGTCGATCCTGGCTTCGAGGAATTCGCCTATGAGGATGCGCCGTTATCGATCGGCGAGGGGCAGACAATTTCGCAGCCGTACATCGTCGCACTGATGATCGAAAAAGCCGATCTGGACGCTGGCGACAAGGTTCTGGAGGTCGGAACCGGTTCCGGCTACGCCTCGGCCCTCATCAGCCGGATCGCAAGACACGTCTATTCCATTGAACGGCATGAAAGGCTGGCGGTTCAGGCTCGGGAGCGATTCGAGAAGCTCGGATACCGCAACATCGACGTCCGAGTGGGCGACGGCAGCAAGGGCTGGGCCAAAGCCGCTCCCTTCGATGCCATTATCGTTTCGGCGGGCGCACCCGAAGTGCCGGCCGCCTTGAAGGAGCAGCTGGATCTCGGTGGGCGGCTCGTTATCCCGGTCGGCCGAGGTGACGAGCAGCGCTTGAAACGCATCACGCGCACCGGTGCAACCACCTTCGAGGAGGAGGATCTCGGCGGCGTCTTCTTCGTGCCCCTGATCGGTGAGGATGCCTGGACTGCCGCACATCCGATGTACACGGCGGCAGCCTCGTCATCGCGCATGGAGGAAACGCCTTACGAACTCATCGCCGCCGTGGCGGAAGAATTTCCCTCGGTCGACGACCGGAGCTTTGCCGCCCTTTTCGATCGATTTGGCGAAAGCCGCATCGTTCTGCTTGGTGAATCCACCCATGGCACGGCCGAGTTCTACGAGGCGCGCGCTGCCATCAGCCGTCACCTGATCGAACATCACGGATTTAATATGGTGGCGGTCGAGGCGGATTGGCCGGACGCCGCGGCGATCGACCGCTGGATAAACGGCCAGCCGTCGAAAGGCGATCAGCCGTTCAGCCGTTTTCCCAAGTGGATGTGGCGGAACCTGGAATTTTCGCGATTCCTCGGCTGGCTGAAGGGGGATAACGAGCGTCGCAAGGCTTTACACGCCGATCCGGTCCGGTTCTACGGTCTAGATCTCTACAACATGTCGGGATCGATCCGCTCCGTCCTCGACTATCTCGAAAATGTCAGCCCGGAAACCGCCGAGATTGCCAGGGAACGCTACGGCTGCCTCAGTCCTTGGCAGAGCGATCCGGCGACTTATGGCCGGGCCGTACTTACCGATGCCTATAGGTCATGCGAGGAGGCGGTGCTGAAGCAATGCACGGAGCTGCTGGCGCGATCCCTGGATGATGCCGCCTCAGACGATCATGACTTTCTGAACGCCGCCCAGTCGGCGCGGTTGCTTGCCGCAGCCGAGCGGTATTACCGGATTATGTATTACGGCGGTTCTCAAGCCTGGAATCTCCGCGACACCTACATGGCTGATACCGTCGAGCACCTCCTCGATTTCCACGGTCCGACGGCAAAGATCATCATATGGGCGCACAACTCGCATATCGGCGATGCCCGCTATACCGATATGGCAGCCGCCCGCGACGAACTGAACCTTGGCCAGCTGTGCCGGCAGCGTTTCGATGGAATGACCAGCCTCATTGGACTGGGAACGCATTCCGGCGAGGTGATTGCGGCAAACGACTGGGATGGACAGGCCGAGAAGAAGAGAGTCAATCCGTCCCTGCCGCAAAGCTATGAGCGTCTCTGTCACGATTCCGGAAAGCCGCGATTTCTCCTCGACCTCGCGGCCGATGAGGAATTGCATGCAAGCCTCGTCGACCAGCGGCTTCAGCGCTTCATCGGCATCATCTACCGGCCGGAAACGGAACGGCTGAGCCATTACATGTCGACATCGCTGTCGCGGCAATATGATGCATTTCTCTGGTTCGATGAAACCCGGGCGCTTTCACCGCTCATGGCACCGGAGTCCGGTACATCGGATCCAGAAACTTTTCCCTTTGGGCTCTAAAGCCCCGGCCTCTGTCGAACGAACAGCCATCATCAGCAACGCGATAAGACGGGAACTCTGCGCCTGTCCGCAAGTTTGGCGATCACCAACCCAGGAGATCCTTATGAAACGCTTTGTTATCGCTTCGCTCGCCCTCTCGCTTGCTGTCCCGGCCTTCGCGCAATCGGCTGCCGAAAAAAGCGGGGTTAATTCCCTGATCGGTGTGCCGCCGAAAACGGAAGATTTCGTCAAGGAAGCAGCCGCAAGCGACATGTTCGAAATCGCCTCCAGCAAGCTTGCGGCCGAGCGTGGCGACGATGCGACGAAGGCCTTCGCGCAGCAGATGCTCACCGACCACCAGAAGACCAGCGAGGAACTCAAGGCGCTGGTTTCCGGCGGCAAGGTCAAGGCGACGCTTCCGCGCGCCATGACGTCGGATCAGCAAAGCATGCTCGACAAGCTGAACGGCCTGCAAGGAGCCGATTTCAACAAGCAATATCACTCCGACCAGGAATCTGCGCATGAGGACGCGGTCGATCTCTTCAAGCGCTATGGCGACGAAGGGGACAATCCCGAACTGAAGGCATGGGCGGCAAACACGCGCCCCGCTCTGGAACATCATCTGCAGATGGCCAAAGAGCTCAACAAGTAAGCGGCAAGACCGCATGGTCAAGGTGATCATGAGGCCCGCCGGGAGGCAAGAATGATCGATGAGGAGACAAGAAGAACCCGCGCCTACCGGATTTGGGAGAGCGAGGGACGCCCGGAAGGTCAGGACCTCGAACATTGGTATCGAGCGGGTGACGATACGGTCGAGCCGGCGGAGGATGGTCGGGAATATATGCGATATTCCCGTGGCGCGGCGCCGGCAGGGTCGCTGATCATTAAACTTTATCGATCGGGTGACCAGATCCGGGGATATGTCCGCAAGGTCGCGGAGACCGACCTGGATGACACGGTCTATCCCGGCGAGGAAATGGAGCCCGAGGCGGCATTCAAACTGGCGGAGTCCCATAGAGGCAATAGCGGCCAGCCCGTCTTCGTCGAACTTGTCGAGGACGTCGAATGGGATCCGTCGTGGGGCCGCCTCCGGTGTCAAACCCACGGCTGAAGCAGACCGGGCCGCACCGGTTGGCCCGGCACTGAAACTGCTGGCTGACCGGAGTAGATCCGCTTCCCGCACATCCACACGATCCCGGGAGAACAGCATCCATGGCGAAAACTGTCGGCGATTTCCTTGTGGCACGGCTTGGCGAATGGGGCGTGCGGCGTCTGTTCGGCTATCCCGGCGACGGCATCAACGGCGTCTTCGGGGCGCTCCATCGCGCATCCGACAAGATGGAGTTCGTCCAGGCGCGACACGAGGAAATGGCGGCTTTCATGGCAGCCGCCTATGCGAAATTCTCAGGCGAACTCGGTGTCTGCATCGCAACCTCGGGACCTGGTGCCACCCATCTGATCACCGGTCTTTACGACGCTCGCATGGACCACCAGCCGGTTCTCGCCATCGTCGGCCAACAGGCGCGCCGTGCCCTCGGCGGACATTACCAGCAGGAGCTCGACCTTGCCGCCCTCTTCAAGGACGTCGCGAGCGATTTCGTGCAGCAGGCTTCCGCTCCAGCGCAGGTGCGGCATCTGATCGACCGCGCGGTTCGCATCGCGGTCGCAAACCGGACGGTGACAGCAATCATTCTGCCAAACGATCTGCAGGAAATGCCCTATGAGGAGCCAGCCCGAAAGCATGGAACCGTGCATTCGGGACCGGGTTACCACCCGCCGCGGGTCTTTCCGCATGGAGACGATCTTCAGGCTGCGGCCGATATTCTGAACGCGGGAAAGAAAGTGGCGATCCTCGTCGGCGCCGGCGCGCTCAACGCCACGGACGAGGTCATTGCCGTTGCGGACCGCCTGCAGGCGGGCGCTGCCAAAGCCCTGCTCGGCAAGGCCGCGCTGCCGGATGACCTGCCATGGGTGACAGGTTCGATCGGCCTGCTCGGGACAGAGCCCTCATGGAACCTCATGCGCGACTGCGACACCCTGTTGATGATTGGTTCCGATTTTCCCTACTCCGAATTCCTGCCGGAAGAAGGCCGGGCGCGCGGCGTGCAGATCGACATCAATCCCGACATGCTGTCGCTGCGCTATCCGATGGAGCTCAACTTGACCGGTGATGCGGCCGAAACGCTCAGCGCGCTGCTGCCTCTCTTGTGGGAAAATCCTGATACCAGCTGGCGGCAAACGATCGAGAAAGACGTCGCCTCCTGGTGGAAGACCCTGGACGAGCGCGCCCATGTCAACGCCAATCCAGTCAATCCGCAGCGCGTCGTCACCGAACTTTCGCCGCGGCTGCCGGCAAACGCCGTCGTCACTAGCGATTCCGGCTCCTGCGCAAACTGGTATGCCCGGGACCTGAAGATGCGCCGCGGCATGAAGGCATCGCTTTCCGGTGGCCTGGCATCGATGGGAGCTGCCGTCCCTTACGCGATCGCCGCCAAATTCGCTCATTCCGATCGCCCCGTCGTCGGCCTGGTCGGCGACGGCGCCATGCAGATGAATAATCTCGCCGAGATGATCACCGTTGCCAAATACTGGAAGAGCTGGGCCGATCCGACTTTCGTCATCTGCGTCTTCAACAACCAGGATCTGAACCAGGTGACGTGGGAGCAGCGAGTGATGGAGGGCGATCCGAAATTCGACGCGTCGCAGTCCATTCCTGACATAGCCTATCACAAGTTCGCCGATCTCATCGGAATGCGCGGCATTTTCGTCGACCAGCCGGATAGGCTCGGCGCCGCATGGGAAGCAGCCCTGACCGCCGGTTGCCCCGTCATCCTCGAGGTGAAGACCGACCCGGAAGTGCCGCCGCTGCCGCCGCACATCACCTTCGAGCAGATGCGAAATCTCACCTCGGCCTTAATGACGGGGGATCCGCATCAGGAGGGTGTCATTGCCGGTACTTTCCGCCAGCTCTTTGCCGGCATTCTTTTGCGGCGATAACCTCATTACCGCTTCAAAATATCACTTAAAGCGGCTCGGACTGGGAATGACATCTGATGCCCGTATGAGGCTCGGCGACAAGGTTCAAAAGGACAGGTCGAGCACCCTGCCTTCGAACAGCCGGTCCCGGGAGCCTTCGAGATGTGCCTTCATCAGCCGTTGCGCATCATCAGCCCGGCCATCGGCGATCGCCTTGTAGATGGCGTTGTGCTCCTCATAGACCTGTTCCAGCCCCTGGCGGGGACCGAGCAAGGAAAGACCATGAAGGTGCATGCCGACGGCGATATGCGCTTTCAGCGCATCGATCGAGGCCGTGTAATAGTGATTGTTGGCTGCCTCCGTCACCGCGCGATGGAAGATGAAATCGGCGTCGGTGCGGTGCAGCTGATGGCTGGTCGCTTCGCGCAGATCGGCAAGGGCGCTGGCGATCTTCTGGATCGCCTGCTCATTGCGGCGTTTGGCGGCGAAATAGGCCGCGGCTGGCTCGATGGTCAGACGAAACTCGTAGCAGCGCTGAATATCGGCAATCGTCTTGACCGGCGAATAGGCAAGCTGCGTTGTCGGCGATCCATGCGCACTGACGAAGGTGCCGGCCCCCTGTCGGGCATAGACCATGCCCTGATCACGCAGGCGCGCCAGCGCATCGCGGACGATCGGCCGGGAAACACCCAGCATCGAGGCAAGTTCATGTTCGCCGGGAAGGCGTGAATCCGGCGGATAATTTCCGCCACGAATCCGCTCGAGCAACTGGTCGAAGACACGATCCACCAGCTTGACGGCCTTGCCGCGTTCGGGCTTGCCCGGCGGGCCGGTTTCCGCGTTCAAAGATTCGCCATTCGCTTCAACCACGTCATTCTCCCCGACGGTATCTTACTAGAGCATGATGCCGAAAAGTGTGAGCGGTTTTCGGACGACATCATGCTCTCACTCCAGAATTTAGAACAGAACGATTTAGGCTGGTTCGCCTAAATCGTTCTGTTCTATGCCGCCTGATTCCGAAGAACCAGCTTTAGCAGACTATCGGGCTTGCCGAAGCCCCCCGACTTGACGGCGCACCGAAAACGCCGGCCATCGGCGGCCGTGACATCGAACCAGGGAATGCCAGCCTCGATCTCGCCCTTGGGCGCCAAAACCCTCACGCCTAATGTGCGGAAAACGGCAAGAGCCGTATCGCCACCGCCGACCATCAGCATATCAGGCCTCGTGTCGTCGATGACGGCCTTGACGCCTGCCGCAAAGTTGCGGGCGACGAGCCCCGCATCGGCTGCCATATCGCCTGTGCAACGCAACAGCACCGGCAGCGCCAGGCCCTCTCCACATTCGATCTCGCCCATCGGCGCGTCCACCACCATGCGCAAGGCGCCCGTGCCTTCAAGTCGGTTCATCTGAGCGGCAGTGATCGGATCGCGCGAGCCGAAGGCAAACAGGGTCCGCGGGCTTGCTGCAAATTCCCTCCCGATCGATTGACCTGCCTCGCCGAGGTGGCGCGCAAGGGCGGCGCCGAGACCCCGGGCGCCGACCGCAAGGGTCGTCTGCCAGTCATGCCCTTCGGCGATCTGGTCAAGATCGGCATCGTCCTCGGTATCGGCAACGATAACGCGGTCCGCGCCGGTTTTGAACAGCTCAGCGATCGGCAGCGGCCGGTTGACGCCGCGGCCGACGACACAGCCCCGGTAGGTCAACCGCTCCTGATCGGGAATGGCGGGCGCGACGAGGATGGTCTTGAGGTCGAATGCCTTCGCCAGCGCCATGCTTTCCGCCGCGACATTGCCTTTCAGCCGGGAATCGATCTTCTTCATGACGACCTCAGGCTTCTCGCCACGAAAGACCGCCGCCGCCGAGTGTACTCTTTCGGCGGCTTCGCGCTCGTCCAGTGCGCGGGAGGCGGTGTTGATGACGACGACATCGCAGCCGGTGGCGACCGCCTCCTGCGCCGCCTCTATATCGACGGCGACGGCCACCGAAAGGCCGGCTTCGATGAAGGGTGTGCCGGTATCGAGCGCACCGGTCAGATCGTCGGCAATGATCGCAGCCTTCAGGATCATGCGATTTGCTCCGTATTGACGGCGTGGCACGCAACGAGATGACCGGGCCTGGCTTCCTTCCAGGCGGGGATGACCTTGCTGCAGACATCCAGGGCGATCGGGCAGCGCGTGTGGAAACGGCAGCCGGACGGCGGGTTCAGCGGGCTCGGCACGTCGCCCTGCAGGATCTGGCGCTGGCGGGTGCGCTCCAGTTCCGGATCGGTCTCCGGAACTGCCGACAGCAGCGCCTTTGTATAGGGATGCAGCGGATTGTCGAAGAGCTCCTCGCGGGTGGCGAGTTCGGCCAGCCGCCCGAGATACATGACGCCGACGCGGGTGCTGATGTGGCGCACGACGGCAAGATCATGGGCGATGAAGAGGTATGTCAGCCCGTATTTTTCCTGCAGATCGAGCAGCAGGTTGATGATCTGCGCCTGGATCGATACGTCGAGTGCCGAGATCGCCTCGTCGCAGACGATGAATTTCGGCTGGCAGGCAAGCGCGCGGGCAATGACGACGCGCTGGCGCTGGCCGCCGGAAAGTTCGTGCGGATAGCGCTGGGCAAAGCGTGTGGGCAAGCCGACATCGGTGAGCAGCGTCGCTACCCTCTCCTTCAGCTCAGCCTTGGTGCAGAGCTTATGAAAGAGCATCGGCTCGCCGATCGCTTCGCCCACGGTCATGCGCGGGTTGAGCGTCGAATAGGGATCCTGGAAGACGATCTGCAGATCGCGGCGGAAAGGCCGCATCTGCTTCTCATCGAGCGTGGCGAGGTCCTGGCCCTTGTAGACCACGCTGCCGCTGGTCGCCTTATAGAGGTTGAGGATGGTGAAGCCGGTCGTCGATTTGCCGCAGCCGGATTCGCCGACGAGGCTGAGCGTCTCGCCTTCCATGATGTCGAGATCGACATTATCGAGCGCATAGACGGTTGCCGAGCGTTCGCCGAAAGCGCCGAGCTTGACGTGGAAATGCTTGACCAGGTTTTCGACCTTGAGCAGCGGTTGAGCAGCCATCACGCGGCCTCCTGCATTCTCTGCACGACGAAACAGGCGGCGCGATGGTTGCTGCTGCCGCTCAAGGGTTCGAGCCGCGGCACCTGCTCGTGACAGATCGCCTCGACGAGCGGGCAGCGCGGCGCAAAGGGGCAGCCCTTCGGCCGGCGGCCGGGCTCCGGCGGCGTGCCGCCGATCGAGGAGAGCCGGCTTGCCGGCGGATCGGACAGTTTCGGGATCGAGGAGAGCAGGCCGCGCGTATAAGGATGGCTCGGGCGAGCATAGAGATCGTCAACCGGCGCATCCTCGACGACCGTGCCGGCATAAAGCACGGCGACGCGATCGACGAGGCCGGCAATCAGCGCCAGATCATGGGTGATCCAGACGACGGACATGCCGAGCTTGGCGCGCAGATCCTTCACCAGATCGACGATTTGGGCCTGGATGGTGACGTCGAGCGCCGTCGTGGGCTCGTCGGCGATCAGGAGCTTCGGATTGCAGGCAAGGCCGATCGCGATCATCACGCGCTGGCGCATGCCGCCTGATAGTTCGTGCGGAAAGGCCTGCAGGCGCTCTTCGGGACCAGGAATACCGACCAGACGTAGAAGCTCGACAGCGCGGGCGCGGGCTTCCGCCTTCTTCATCTTGCGATGATAGATCAGCGGCTCGCAGATCTGGTCGCCGACGCGCATGACGGGATTGAGCGAGGTCATCGGGTCCTGGAAGACGAAGCCGATATCGCCGCCGCGCACCTTGCGCAGCTCGCTGTTCGACATCGTCTGCAGGTCGCGGCCGTCGAAGGTGGCCGTTCCCTTGGCGACCTTGATCTTGTTCGGCAGGAGCCGCATCAGGCTCAGCATGGTGAGGCTCTTGCCGCAGCCGGATTCGCCGACGACGCCAAGGGTCTCGCCCTTGTCGACATGGAGATCGATGCCGTCGACGACGACGGCCGGCCCATTGCGGCCGTCGATCTCGACGGTGAGGCCCCTGACATCGAGCAGGCGTTCTCTGTTTTGCGTGTCCATCATTTGCTGCCCCGCGGATTGAGCGCGTCGTTGAGGCCGTCGCCGAGGAAGCTGAAGGCAACCGAGGCAAGGCCGAGCACGGCCGCCGGAGCGGCGAGAAGATGCGGATAATGCTGCCAGACGCGAAGACCGTCCGAGATCATGTTGCCCCAGCTCGGCGTCGGCGGATTGACCCCGACACCCAAGAAGCTGAAGGCGCTTTCCAGCACCATCGCTGTGCCGAGACCGGCGCTGACCGAGACGATCAGCGGGCCAAGCGCGTTTGGCACGACATAACGCTTGATGATGACCCAGTTCGACAGGCCGAGCGCCTGGGCCGCAGTGATATAGGGCCGGCTGCGGATCGACAACACCTGGGCGCGCACCAGACGGGCGTAGGGCGGCCAGGAGATCAGTGCCATTGACCCGAAGACGAGGATAAAATCCACCCAGATGGTCTGGCGGTAGAAGGGATTGAGGGTCTCGAGGTAGCGCGCCTCCATCCACCGGGTGATCGGCGATTTCAGCGACGCGTTGATGACGACGACGAGCAGCAGGTTGGGAACCGACATCGTCACATCGGTCAGCCACATGATGGCGCGGTCGAAGGGATTGCCGAAGAAGCCGGCGACCGCGCCGAGCGTCAGGCCGATCAGCACCGCGAAGAAGGTGACGATGACGGCGACGAGGAACGCGGTCCGCGTGCCGAAGACGACGCGGCTGAAGACATCGCGGCCGAGGTCGTCGGTTCCGAAGAAGTGGCTCATCGACGGCAGCGCATTGCGGGCGTTGAGGTCCTGGCTGAGATAATCATAGGGCGTGAGATACGGCCCGAAGATCGCTGTGAAGGCGAGGATCAGGACGACAATGAGGCCGAAGACGGCAAGCTTGTTGCGCCGCAGCCGATGCCAGGCGTCGCGCCACAGGCTGACCGGCGGCTCTTCGACGGTTTCGGTGGTGGAAAGAGGGATGGCGGACATGGTCAGCGGCTCCTTCTTGAATCATTGGCGCGCGGGTCGAGCAGCGGATAGAGCACGTCCACCAGCAGGTTCGACACCATCACCAGGAACGATCCGATCAGCGTGATCGCCAGGATGACGGGATAATCGGAATTGATCAGCGCCTGCACCGTCAGCCGGCCGAGGCCCGGCAGGCCGAACACCAGCTCGACGAAGATCGCGCCGTTGACGATGGTGATCATGATCAGGCCGAGCTGGGTCACGACAGGCGTCAGCACCGGCCGCAGAATATGGCGCAGCGCCACGATGATCTCCGGCACACCCTTGGCGCGCGCCGTGCGGACGAAATCCTCCGACAGCACCTCGATGACGGCGGCGCGCGTCTGGCGCACGATCAGCGCGATCGGCTGGAAGGAAAGCACGAGCAGCGGCAGCAGGATGCGGACATCGAAGACGCCACCCCAGCCATAAGGCACGCTCGTGCCCGGCAAAAGCACGATAAGGCCGACCATCAGCAGCGGACCGGCGACATAGGCCGGGATCGCCCAGAGAAAGAGCGCCGAGCCCAGAATGGCGTAGTCCAAGCGCGAATTCTGGTTCAGCGCGGCGATCATGCCGAGGGGAATGGCGACGACGGCCGTCAGAATGATGGCACAGAGGGCAAGCTGGAAGGAGACCGGGGCGGCAGCCGAGACCATCGCCCAGACGGCGCGGCCCGAGGTCAGCGAATTGCCGAACTGGCCGTGCAGCAGGTTCCAGATGTAAAGGCCGAACTGTTCGATGAAGGGCCTGTTGAGCCCCGCACTTTCGCGGATGGCCTCGATGCGCTGCGGATTATAGGCGACGTCGCCCGGCGCGCGCAGGAAGATCAGCTTGATCGGATCGCCGGCGCCGTAGAAAGCCAGCGCGTAGACGGCCAGCATCACCACGAGAACGGACGGAATCCAGATGGCGAACCGGGTTAGCACGTAGCGCAGCAAGGCCACCTCCCACCTGTTGTCGATGCGGTCCACCCCTGAAGCCAGATCGCATCTCTTCGTCTTGAAACTTGCGCGAAGGCCTTGCAGCCTTCGCGCGCTTATTGCCAGGAACGATAATTCCCAATCAGCCGATGGAGATGTTCCAGGGTTCGGCGATCTGCCAGTCGAGGTTCTTCTCCATGCCCTTGACCTCCTTGGTGGCCCAGCGCGACATCGCCTGAGAATACCATGGAATGAAGGCCCAATCGTCGCGGAACGCCTTCTGCGCTTGCTGGGCGAGAGCAACGCGCTGCGGATCGTCCGCAGCCTTGGTCGTCGCTTCGGCAAGGGCGCTGTCGACCTTGTCGTTCTTGTATCCGCCGAGCTTGTTCTGCGCGTTCGACGAGGTCGAGGCGATGCTGCCCGCCAGATAGGAAACGGCGTCTGGAACACGGGTGCCGACGTCGTCGCGGAAGATCTGGACCGAATTCTGATCCGGACCGGCATAGGCGTCCTGCTGCGGCTTCATGTCGACGGCCGTGATACCGAGGTTCTGGCGCCACTGCTCGGCGATGAACTGGGCGGCCGCCTGAATGGCCGGCGCCGAGATGCCGACGAAGAGGAGCTTCGGCAGGCGCTCGGGCCCGCCATAGCTCGATTCGGCAAGCAGCTTCTTGGCGGCTGCCGGATCATAGGGAAAAGGCTCGAAGCCGGAATTGTCGGCGCCGGGCACCGAGTTGAGGATCTGGTCGGCCTTCTTGTGGGGGCCATCCGGATAGGACGCCTTGAACAGGCCGTCGCGATCGACCGCCATGATCAGCGCCTGGCGGACCTTCGGATCGTCCATCGGCGCGCGGGAAGTGTTGAACCAGAAGTGCTGGCTGGTCGGGATCAGCGGGCCGGCCGAGAATTCCGGGCCGAGATCCTGAATGATCGTCGAGGTGACGAGCTCGGTATGGGCGTTGAACTCGCCCGACTTGATCAGCGACGTCGCAGTGACATTGTCCTCGATCGAGGTGATGTCGATGCGGGCAAGCTTGGGCTTCGGCCCGAAGAATTTCTCATTCGGCTCGAAGGTGATCTTGCCGGCATCGATATCGATGCTCGTCAGCTTGAACGGGCCGGAGAAAACCGGCTTGTTCTCCGGCTTGTACCAGTCGATGATTTCCTCGCCGTCGCTGCCGCGCGACTGCGACGCCTTGGTGATCGGTGCGATGTGATTTGCGAGACGCATGAAGAAGATCGGATCGGCGGCGGCGAGCGTCACGACGACCGTCCCCTCGTCGGGCGTCGCGACACCGGTCAGCTCATTGCCCGAGCCGGCGGCGATTTCGGCGTAACCCTTGACCTTGCTCAGCACCTGGTCGGCGCGCTGGCTCTTGGTGTTCGGCATCGAGGCGACTTCCCACGATCCCTTGACGTCGGCCGAGGTGATCTTGCTGCCGTCGGAGAAGACGGCCTTCGGGTCGATCTTGAAGGTCCAGACGGTGTTGTCGGCCGATTCCCAGCTGGTGAAGACGTAGGGCTTGATATTGCCCTGACTGTCGAAATACATCGGAGAGGCCCACCAGATCGAGTTCCAGCGGAAGGTCCTGCCGCCACCGCGCAGCGGCGACCAGTCCTGGTCGAAAGCCGGATGCGCGACTTTCAGGACTTGGCCTTCGTCCGCCAGCACGATGCGGGCATTCATCCCGAAGACGGTAAGGCCGACGCCGGCGGCGAGGCCGAGTTTCAACGCATTGCGACGTGATAGATTGGTTTTGTCAGATTGATCAAAAGACATGCATTCCTCCCACGATTAATTCGGCAACACTCTCCCTGCACCCTCCCAGGCGCAGCATAATCCCTGTCATATCGTTCCCTCGTTATTGTAAATATGTCAACAAAAAAACGCGATTTTAATCCGTCGAAAATTATACGTTAAAAATAACGCTGTAATTACAGATAGATAACATTCAGCCTCCGGAGTCACTCATTTTGTCTTCTTGACAAAAGCACCGCGATGGAAAAGTTCTTTGCATTCCATCGCCACAGACAAATGACAATCGCATGTGCTGTCGGACGGTTCGACGGATCGGCAAGACAAGGCGCGCCGAAGGGAGAGCGGAATGAGCCATCACAGGATTACAGGCGTTTTCAGCGCGGCCGCAACGCCGCTGACCGCAGACAATACGCCGGATCTCGGCCTTTTCACCGATCATTGCCGACGGCTGCTGGCCGAGGGATGTCATGGCGTGGCCCTGCTCGGCACGACGGGTGAGGCCAATTCCTTTTCCGGAGGCGAGCGGCGCGCCATTCTGGAAGCGGCGCTGGAGGCCGGCGTTCCTGCCGACAAGCTGCTGCCGGGAACGGGCGTCGTCGCCATTCCGGAGACCGTCGAACTGACCCGGCACGCCCTGTCGCTCGGCGTCACCAAGGTGGTGATGCTGCCGCCCTTCTACTACAAGGGCGTCTCAGACGACGGCCTCTTTGCCGCCTATTCGCAGGTGCTGGAGAAAGTCGCCGACACGCGGCTACAGGTCATCCTCTATCATATTCCGCAGGTCTCGGGTGTGCCGCTCTCCATTCCGCTGATCGGCCGGCTGATTGCCGCCTTCCCGGAAACCGTCGTCGGCATCAAGGAATCTGCGGGCGATTTCAATAACATGCAGGCCATTATCGCTGCCTATCCCGGCTTTTCCGTCCTGGCGGGCGCCGATCCCCTGCTGCTGCCGCTCTTGAAGGCCGGCGGCGCGGGCTGCATCACGGCCACCTCCAATCTCGTGGCCAGTTCGCTGCGCACGGTCTACGACCATGTCCATGACGAGAGGCGCACCGGCGAAATCGAGGCGGCGCAGGTGCGCATCAACGCCTACCGCACACTATCCAACTCCTACGTCCAGATCCCGACCATCAAGGCGATGGTCGGACTGAAGACAGGCAATCCCGCCTGGAAGCGCACCCGCGCACCGTTGATGCCGCTCGGCGAAGCTGATTATGCCGCACTCGCCGAGAGCTACGCCAAGCTGCCCTGAGGAGACCCCCGCCATGCGCTCTACCGGCCTGCCCCCCGAAGCCGTTCCAGCCCTGATGACCGGGGCCATCACCCCTCACCCCGCTGTCGAGGGTCGCGCGGACGCCTATCTGCCCTCGCCGTGCATCCAGAACCATGCAGCCAATCTCGCCTTCCTACCCGACGGCACGCTGAGCTGCGTCTGGTTCGGCGGCACGATGGAGGGCATGGGCGACATTTCGATTTACATGTCGCGGCTGGCGCCGGGCGCCGAGCGCTGGTCGGAACCGGAAAAGATGAGCGACGATCCGGAAAAATCCGAGCAGAACCCTTTGATTTTCAATGCGCCTGACCGAAAGACATGGCTGCTTTTTACCTCGCAGACCTCGGGCAATCAGGATGGTTCCGTTGTCAAATGCCGGATCTCCGATGACGGTGGCCGGACGTTCGGCACGGTCCGTATCCTCTGCGACAGCCCCGGCACCTTCGTTCGCCAGCCGATCGTCGTGAACGACAGAGGCGAATGGCTGCTGCCGATCTTCCGCTGTGTCGGCCTCGACGGTCGGCGCTGGAGCGGCGACGCCGATACGGCAGCGGTACTGATCTCGCGCGATGGCGGCGCGAGCTGGCAGATGAACGACGTTCCCGATAGCATCGGCGCCGTGCACATGAACATCCTCCCGCTCGGCGACGAGATGATCGCCTTCTACCGCAACCGTTTCGCCGAGACCGTTCTTTCCAGCCGGTCGAACGACGGCGGCAGGACGTGGAGCGCTCCCGAGCCCACGGACCTGCCGAACAACAATTCCTCGATCCAGGCCACGGTCCTGGATGATGGAGCGATTGCAATGGTTTACAATCATTCGAATGCAGCCATGTCGGATGCGCGGCGCCAGTCTCTCTATGACGAAATCGAAGGCGACGGGGCTGGAGAAACGGCCGCCGTCGTTGCCGTTATCGGCCGCAAGGCGGTCTGGGGTGTGCCGCGTGCGCCACTGAGCCTTGCGATATCGCGGGATGGCGGCGAGAGCTTTCCGCATCGCATGGATCTCGATACCGGCGACGGCTTCTGCCTTAGTAACAATTCCAAGGATTCGCTGAACCGCGAATTCTCCTATCCGTCGATCGTCCAAGGCGGCGACGGTACACTCCATATCGCCTACACATACTATCGGCGGGCCATCAAATATGTGCGCCTCGCCCCGCAATCCTTGCCGTAAGCGAAGCGGCGACCGAGCAATTGTAAATCTGCGTCCGAAGAAGGAGAAGGACGCGGGTTTCAATGGCTTCGGCCGGCCGAACGTCTTGAGCTTGATAACAAGTTCGGCTGGCTCCTCGAACATACGACAGGCAGGTTCGGCCTGCGTGGGCTATTGGAGTTCAGCGAGGGAGATCCGATAACTCCCAGATTTGTCTAATGTTTATATGTATTCTCTCCGCGTGAGAGCTTCAACCTTCCGATATCAGGCGACAAAATTTTCAGCTCTCGGGAATGCCGACTTGACATTGACATTACAACTTTACATTAAAGAAGACGACACTGTTGCCGCAAGATCCGCAGGGAGGACTGGTTCATGGCCAGCTTGGGTTCGCCAATCACGATAGTTCGGCCGCATTTGATCGAGTTCGGCATCGGCACAGCGGGAAAGCTCGGCAGATGGGCTGCCGAAAAAAGCTACAGGCGCACGCTTGTGATCTCGGATGCGTTCAACGCTTCGCGCATCGATGTGCTGGAACTGAAGGGCGAGGTCACGGTGTTTTCCGAGGTGACACCTGAGCCGGATACGGCCAATCTCGACAACGTATTGGCAGTGGCCAACGCGGCCGATGCCGAGTTGATCGTCGGCTTCGGCGGCGGCAGCGCCATGGATCTGGCAAAGCTCGCCGCCGTTCTTGCCGGCTCGACGCAGACGCTGCACGAGGTCGTCGGTCCGAACAAGGTCAACGGCCCGCGCAAAGTCGGGCTCGCCCAGGTGCCGACGACTTCCGGCACCGGCAGCGAGGCCGGCATCCGCGCGCTCGTCACCGATCCCAAGACGATGGCGAAGCTCGCCGTTGAAAGCTTGCATATGCTGGCCGACATCGCCGTCGTCGATCCGGCGCTGACCTTCAGCGTGCCGGCGCGCACCACCGCCGCAACCGGCGTCGACGCCATGGCCCATTGTGTCGAGGCCTTCACAAACCGCAAAGCCCATCCGATGGTCGACATCTATGCGATCGAGGGAACGCGGCTCGTCGGCAGGTATCTTGCCCGTGCCGTCAAGGACGGCAACGACGCGGAGGCGCGCGCCGGTCTCGCGCTCGCCTCGCTTTACGGCGGCTTCTGTCTCGGCCCGGTCAATACCGCCGGCGGCCATGCTCTCGCCTACCCCCTCGGCACGCGCTGGCACGTGGCGCATGGTGCCGCGAATGCTCTGATCTTCCCGCATGTTCTCGCCTTCAACACGCCGGCAGCCGCGGAGAAGACGAAAGCGGTGATGGCGGCGCTCGGCTACGAAACGGCGGAAAATATCGCCTCCGTCTTCGATGCGGCTTATGCTTTCTGCGCCGAACTCGGCATCGAAATGAAGCTCTCCGGTCTGGGCGTGCCGGAAAGCGATCTTGACGCGATGGCCGACGACGCCTTTGCCATTCGCCGACTGCTCGACAACAATCCGCGCGATCTCACCCGCGCCGACATTCGCTCAATTTACGCGGCCGCCTTTTAAAGCATATGCCGAAAAGTGTGGGCAGTTTTCGGACGACATCATGCTTCGGACCTAAGCAACGGTTTCAGAAGGAACTCGATTGATGGACAGGAATGCGAAAGTCGCCGTGACACTCGGTGATCCCGCCGGCGTCGGCCCCGAAGTGATCGTCAAGGCCTTGGCGGCGCTTCCAAGCGAAGAGCGTCGCGATTTCGTCATCGTCGGCAATGTGGAAGCGCTAGAGCGGGCCGATCGCGTTACCGGCTCGGGCCTGAAATTCGGACCCGCCGAGGTCGCCGGCGGCGACAGGATCGCGGTAGACGAGGTCTCGCTCGGCGCCGCCCTGCCCGAAATCGGCAAGATCAGCCCGGTCGCCGGCGATGCATCGGTGCGCTACATCACCCGCGCCGTCGATCTCGCCATGTCCGGACAAGCCGATGTCATCGTCACCGCCCCGATCAACAAGGAAGCGATGAACCTTGCCGGCCATCACCATGACGGCCATACCGGGCTTCTCGCACACCTCACAGGCTCGAAGAGCTCCTTCATGCTGCTTGCTTCCGAGCGGCTGAACACCATCCATGTCTCGACCCATATCTCGCTGAAGGGCGCGATCGAACGCGCCAAGACCGAGCGGGTGCTCGCCACCATCGAAGCCGGCCACAGGCATTTCCTGCGCCTCGGCAAGAAGGCGCGCATTGCGGTCGCCGGCCTCAATCCGCATTGCGGCGAAAATGGCCTGTTCGGCACCGAGGACATGGAATTCCTGGTGCCGGCCGTCGAGCAGGCGCAGGCCAGGGGTATAGACGTTGTTGGCCCGATCTCCGCCGATACGGTCTTCGCCCGGGCCTATAACGGCGCCTTTGATCTGGTCATTGCCCAGTATCACGATCAGGGCCATATCCCGATCAAGCTCGTCGCCTTCGAGACGGCCGTCAACGTCTCGCTCGGCCTGCCGATCGACCGCGTCTCGGTCGATCACGGCACCGCCTTCGACATCGCCGGCACCGGCAAGGCCAATCACGTCAATATGCTCTCGGCGATCGCCTATGCGCGGCTGATGGCCCGCTCGCCGCGGCAGAGGACGTAATTACAAGATCCTGAGCTGCGCAGATGCAGGACAGCGTCGTCATGCTCTGCCTTTGGTGCCAGCGGATTGCCGCAGACGCGCGATATCGCTATCTTGCAGAAAGGCACGAACAGCAAAGGAGGTTGCCTATGTCATCGCGGGACGCCTAATCCAGCACTATCAAGACTTCTGCCTTTCCAAAGGCATCGATTTCACACGCATTGAATCCGTACGGCCGCACGACGATACAACGCTCTTCTGCAGCGCTGGAATGCAGCAGTACAAATCTCTCTTCTCCGATCCTTCCTATCGTGGAACCGTCGCAAACAGCCAGGCTTGCCTGCGCATGGGCGACCTCGATGAGATCGGCGACGGGACTCATCTTCTCCACTTCACCATGCTCGGCCTTTTCTCCTTCAGAGAAATGACAGTCGGCGATGCCATCGACTTCTGGCTTGCGTTTCTGGGAACGCTGGGCTTCACGCCGGATCACGTAACGATCCATCCGGACTGCCTTCTCGAATGGACGCCGCTCTATGGCGGGCGCGTGCCCGTCGTTCCAGATCGGGAATGCATTTGGAGCGATGGCAGCATCACCGGATACTGCACCGAGTTCTACAAGGATGGCGTCGAGATTGGAAACATCGTCAATCCGCTCGGAAGCTGCATAGACGTCGGCTTCGGCGCGGAGCGTCTCGACATGATCGTCAACGGCACGCCGCAAAGCGATGCGCTTGAGACATTGCGCGAGACGGTCATGACGATCGTGGAGAGCGGTTATCGGCCGGGCAACAAGGAGCAGGGATATGTTCTGCGCAAATTGCTCCGCCGCATCCATAAAATGGGCGGCGCGCTCGACCATCCCTTTTTCAAGGACGAGGTCGAACGCCAGACGCGGCTCCGCGCTAAATATCTGCGCCTGCGTGACCGCTATTCCGCCATGAGTGCGGATTGGTGGTTTGACACCCATGGCATTGATCTCGCCGACGTTCAGGAGACCATGGGCGAATAACAAGGATAGGGCCGCCTGACAGGCGATGACAGGCGGCCTTGCCATACGCCGAACGCCCTCTGGGCACATGCCTGCGTCAGACAGTCCAAACCCGATCCGGCGCTATCCCGCCGCTGTGTCCGAAATCATGCGCGACACGGCGTTCTTCCAACCGATGATCTTGGCCTGCCGCTCGCCCTCCTCCATCGAGGGATTGAAGCGGCGGTCGCAGGCCCAGGCCCGCGCGAACTCCCGCCTGCCCGGCCAGATACCGGCTTTCGAGCCGGCGAGCCAGGCGGCGCCCAGCGCCGTCGTCTCGCGGATCGCCGAGCGGTCGACGGGATTTCCCGCGATGTCGGCCAGGCACTGCATCGTCCAATCCGAAGCCGCCATGCCGCCATCGACGCGCAATACCGTTTCCAACTGGTTAGCGCCCCAGTCCTTCTTCATCGCCACCAGCAGGTCGAGCGTCTGATAGGCGACGGACTCGAGCACGGCGCGGGCAAATTCCGCCGGGCCGCTGTTGCGCGTCAGCCCGAAGATCGCGCCGCGCGCGCCCGGATCCCAATAGGGCGCGCCGAGGCCGGTGAAGGCCGGAACGATATAGACCTGCTGGCCGGGGTCGGCCTTGGTCGCAAGAACCCCCGCCTCGGAAGCCTGGCTGATGATGCCGAGGCCGTCGCGCAGCCATTGTACGGCGGCACCCGCAATGAAGATGGAGCCTTCCAACGCATAGGTCGTCTCGCCGTCGAGCCGGCAGGCAATGGTCGTCAGCATGCGGTTGGAGGAGGAAACACGGTCCAAGCCGGTGTTCAGCAGAGCGAAGCAGCCGGTGCCATAGGTGGATTTCATCATGCCGGGGTCAAAGCAGGCATTGCCTACGGCCGCCGCCTGCTGGTCGCCGGCGACACCGAGGATCGGAAGCGCGGCCCCGAACAGAGCCTCGTCGACTAGGCCGAAATCATCGGCGCATTCCCTGACTTCGGGCAGCATGGCTGAGGGAATGCCGAGAATGCCGAGAAGCTCCTCGTCCCATGCGCCGTCATCGATATTGTAGAGCAGCGTTCGCGACGCGTTGGTCGCATCGGTGGCGTGCACGCGACCATCAGTAAGCTTGTAGATCAGCCAGCTGTCGATCGTGCCGAAGCAGACCTCGCCCGCCTCGGCCTTCTCGCGCAGGCCATCGACATTGTCGAGCAGCCAGCGCAGCTTCGTTCCCGAGAAATAGGGGTCGAGCAGCAGGCCGGTCTTGGCGCTGAACAGCTTCTCATATCCGTCGGCCTTCAGGCTCTCGCACATTTCGGCGGTGCGCCTGTCCTGCCAGACGATCGCGCGGTGAAGCGGCGTGCCGGATTTGCGATCCCAGACGACCGCCGTCTCACGTTGATTGGTGATGCCGATCGCCGCGATCACGGCGGCGTCGATGCCGGCATCGGCGATCGCCTTGCGCACTGTATTAAGGACGGACTGCCAGATTTCGGCGGCGTCATGCTCCACCCATCCGGGCTGCGGATAATGTTGGGTGATCTCCGCCTGCGCCGAGCCGGCCATTTTCATGTCGCCATCGAAGATGATGGCGCGTGAAGACGTCGTGCCCTGGTCGATCGAAAGAATATAGCCGCTCATATCCGTCTCCGGCTCGCACGAAACCGCTCCGCCCAGGGGGCGGATGCGGGGATTTCATGAGAGAAAGATTGTGGGTGCCACCGGCCTGCTGCCGGTGGCGGGAAGTGAATGGCCGGAAGCCTCGTCGCCTCCGGCCGAGGTCCGCCTTACTTCGACTGCCAGCTCTTGACGAGTTCGTCGTAGTTGACGGTGACCGGCTTTTCCTTCTCGTTCTCGATCTTCAGCTGCGGCGCAAGGTTGCCCTTCTTCACCGCATCCGCGTTCCAATAAGCGAGATCATGCTCTTCGGCCAGCTTCGGGCCGATATCGCCCTGGACGCCCGATTTCTCGATACGACCCATGACCTTCTCCTGCTCGCCGCAGAGAGAATCCATGGCTTCCTGCGGTGTCTTCGCACCGGAGGACGCATCGCCGATTGCCTGCCACCAAAGCTGAGCCAGCTTCGGATAGTCCGGAACGTTGGTACCGGTTGGCGACCACTGAACACGCGCAGGCGAACGATAGAACTCGATCAGACCGCCGAGCTTCGGAGCACGTTCCGTGAAGCTCTTGTCGCGAATGGTGGATTCGCGGATGAAGGTGAGACCGAGCTGGCTCTTCTTCACGTCAACGGTCTTGGAGGTCACGAACTGCGCATAGAGCCAGGCCGCTTTCGCACGGTCCGTCGGGGTCGACTTCATCAGAGTCCAGGAACCGACGTCCTGATAACCAAGCTTCATGCCGTCTTTCCAGTAGACGCCATGTGGGCTCGGCGCCATGCGCCATTTCGGCGTACCGTCCTCGTTCATGACAGGCAGGCCAGGCTTGACCATGTCTGCTGTAAACGCCGTGTACCAGAAGATCTGCTGCGCGACGTTACCCTGTGCCGGAACCGGACCGGATTCCGAGAAGGTCATGCCCTGAGCTTCCGGCGGTGCGTAGGCCTTCAACCAATCGAGATATTTCTGGATCGAGTAGACGGACGCCGGGCCGTTGGTATCACCGCCGCGCGCGACGCATGAGCCGACGGGACGCGACTTTTCGTCGACCTTGATACCCCATTCGTCGACCGGAAGACCGTTCGGCAGGCCCTTGTCGCCGTTGCCGGCCATGGAAAGCCAGGCGTCGGTGAAGCGCCAGCCGAGCGACGGGTCCTTCTTGCCGTAGTCCATGTGGCCGAAGACCTTTTTGCCGTTCTCGTCACGGCCGGTAAAGAATTCAGCAATGTCCTCGTAGGCCGACCAGTTGACCGGAACGCCGAGGTCGTAGCCGTATTTAGCCTTGAAATCGGCCTTGTTCTTCTCGTCGTTGAACCAGTCGTAGCGGAACCAGTAGAGGTTGGCGAACTGCTGGTCAGGAAGCTGGTAGAGCTTTTTATCCGGCGCCGTCGTGAACTTGGTGCCGATGAAGTCGTCGATATCGAGGCCGGGGTTGGTAACGTCCTTGCCTTCGCCGGCCATCCAGTCAGTCAGGTTGCGCACCTGCTGATAGCGCCAGTGGGTCCCGATCAGGTCGGAGTCGTTGACCCAGCCGTCATAAAGGTTCTGACCGGTCTGCATCTGTGTCTGGATCTTCTCGACAACGTCGCCCTCTTGAATGACGTCGTGCGTGACCTTGATGCCGGTGATCGCAGTAAAGGCCGGAGCCAGAACCTCGGACTCATACTTGTGGGTGGTCAAGGTTTCCGAAACGACCTTGATCTCCATGCCGGCGAAGGGCTTCGCAGCATCGACGAACCACTGCATTTCCTTTTCCTGGTCGGCGCGAGAGAGCGTCGACATGTCGCCGATCTCTTTATCCAGGAAAGTCTTTGCCTCGTCCATGCCGGCATAGGCCGACCCGGTCATGGCCAGCAGTACCGCTGCTGTCGTCGTCAATAAATGCCTTCGCATAATGTCCTCCCAGGGTTTGCGATTGCAGTCTTCACGTCTCAGGTGGCCAGAAATACCCCGGCCATCTGCATCAGCTTGCCTCACACGTAACGGAATACGCCGACGGCGTAGACGACGGAGAGGGCGAGAGCCCACCAGAGGCTTGATCCCGCGAGACCAAGCCAGGCAAGATGGATAAAGGCGCTGCCGAGCAGCGAAAGGAAAAGCCGGTCACCGCGCGTCGTCTCGAAGCGCAGGATTCCGATCCGCGGGTTGCCGCCCGGCACGGCATACTCCCAGACCCCCATGCCGATCAGCAGCAATACGATGACGATGAAGAAAGCGGCCGTCGGCCAGGTCCATGCCATCCATGAAAAATCGGGAAGCGAAAAGCTCATCAAACCCTCCCCAGGGCGAAGCCCTTGGCGATGTAATTGCGCACGAACCAGATCACCAGCGCCCCTGGGATCAAGGTCACAACACCCGCAGCGGCGAGCAGACCCCAATCCATGCCGGATGCCGAGACGGTACGGGTCATGGTGGCAGCGATCGGCTTCGCGTCGGTCGTCGTCAACGTCCTTGCGATCAGCAACTCGACCCAGGAGAACATGAAGCAGAAGAAGCAGGCGACACCGATGCCGCTCGCGATCAGCGGCGTGAAGATCTTCAGGAAGAATCGTGGGAACGAGTAGCCGTCGATATAAGCCGTTTCGTCGATTTCCTTCGGCACGCCCGACATGAAGCCTTCAAGAATCCAGACCGCCAGCGGCACGTTGAAGAGGCAATGGGCCAATGCCACGGCGATGTGCGTATCGATCAGTCCAAACGCCGAATAGAGCTGGAAGAACGGCAGGGCAAAGACGGCCGGCGGCGCCATCCGGTTCGTCAGCAGCCAGAAGAAGAGATGCTTGTCGCCGAGGAACCGATAACGGGAGAAGGCATAGGCCGCCGGCAACGCGACCGCGACCGAGATCACCATGTTCATGACGACATAAGTGATCGAATTGAGATAGCCGGAATACCACGCTTTCTCCGTAAAGATCGTCACGTAATTGGCGATCGTCGGGTTATGCGGATAAAGCGTCAGAGAATTGACGATTTCCGCATTGGTCTTGAAGCTCATGTTGACGAGCCAGTAGATCGGCAGCAGCAGCACGATGATATAGATCGTCGGAACCAGCCACCACCAGCGCGATTCCTCGCCGCGCCGGCGCATCAGACGGCTGACCTCATCGGAGGAGAGACCGCTTGCGACATTGGTAACGCCCGAGACTTTTCGGCTCGCTGTCGTTTCGTTGGAGGCGCTCATTTCAATTCTCCGCGTCGTGGCTTGTCATGACGGTGTAGAACACCCACGAAAGCAGCAGGATGATGAGGAAATAGATCAGCGACATGGCAGCGGCCGGACCGAGGTCAAACTGTCCGAGCGCGGTTTTGACCAGATCGATCGACAGGAAAGTGGTCGAGTTGCCCGGACCGCCGCCCGTAACGACAAACGGCTCGGTATAGATCATGAAACTATCCATGAAACGCAGCAGCACGGCGATCAGAAGAACGCGCTTCATCTTTGGCAGTTGGATATAGCGGAATACGGCCCAACGAGACGCACCGTCGATCTTGGCTGCCTGATAGAAGGCATCTGGAATGGAAACGAGGCCGGCATAGCAGAGCAAGACGACCAAGCTCGTCCAATGCCAGACATCCATGATGATGATCGTCACCCAGGCATCGAGCGGATCCTGCACATAGTTGTAATCGATGCCGATGGCATTGATGTAATAGCCGAACAAACCAATGTCGTTGCGGCCGAACACCTGCCAGATCGTGCCGACAACGTTCCACGGGATCAGCAGTGGCAGTGCCATCAGAACCAGGCACACGGGCACGCCAATGCCCGATTTTGGCATGTTGAGCGCAATGAAGATACCGAGCGGGATCTCGAGAGCGAGAATGATCAGCGAAAAAATCAGGTTTCGCTGCAGGGCGGCCCAGAAACGGTCGGAATGCAGGACTTGGGTAAACCAGTCCGTTCCGTTCCAGAAGAACTGGTTGTTTCCGAAAGTGTCCTGAACGGAATAGTTCACAACCGTCATCAAGGGGATGACGGCCGAGAACGCCACTAGCACGAGGACCGGCAGGACCAGAAACCACGCTTTGTTGTTCCAGGTTTTTTCCATGATCAAGCCTCCGGTCCAGCGCGCCAAGAGTCGGCATAGATACTGATACCCGACGGCTCGAAGGTCACCCGGGGATCAGCCGGAATTTCCTCGTCCTCAGGAACGACGATCGCGATTGGCTGGCCGGCAAACTGCGCGCGGACGATCTTCTGCCGGCCGATGTCTTCCACCTTGCTGACGGTCACCGGCATGCCTTCGCGGCCGACCCGAACAAACTCGGGCCGGATTCCAAGCTCTACCTTGGCGGCTGCCGCCGTTTTCGGCGCATAGTCGAGCGTCAGCGCATGCTCGCCGACCCGAACCGTGCGGCCTTCCACCTTGGCCGGCATGAAGTTCATACCCGGAGAACCGATGAAGTAGCCGACGAAGGTGTGGCTCGGACGTTCGAAGAGTTCGGCCGGCGTGCCGATCTGCACAATCTGGCCATCGTACATCACCACGACCTTGTCGGCGAAGGTCAGCGCCTCCGTCTGGTCATGCGTGACATAGACCATGGTAAAACCGAACTGCTTATGCAGCCGCTTCAGCTGCGATCGCAGCACCCATTTCATATGCGGATCGATAACAGTGAGCGGCTCGTCGAAGAGAATCGCGTTCACATCCGAGCGCACGAGGCCGCGGCCGAGCGAAATCTTCTGCTTTTGGTCCGCCGTCAAACCGCGGGCACGTCGCTTGGCCCAGCCTCCAAGATCGATCATCTCCAATATTTCGCGGACACGACGATCAACATCCGGCTCCGCCACTCCGCGGTTGCGCAAGGGGAAAGCCAGATTGTCATAGACGGTCATCGTGTCGTAGATGACCGGAAACTGGAATACCTGCGCAATATTTCGCTGTTGCGTCGGCAGGTCCGTAACATCGTGTCCATCGAAGAGAATTCGCCCTTCGGACGGCTGGATAAGGCCGGAAATGATATTGAGCAGCGAGGTCTTTCCGCAGCCTGAAGGTCCGAGCAGCGCATAGGCGCCGCCATCGTTCCACTCGTGATGCACTTCCTTGAGAGCGTAGTCCTTCTCGCTCTTCGGGTTCGGCCCATAGGCGTGTCGAATATGATCGAGGGTGATACGTGCCATGATCTTCTCCTAGCCCCTCTGCCCTACGGTAGTGATCGCCCGGCCGTCCGCTCCGAACGCCATCAGGTGGCGCGTGTCGATGAAAACGGAGAGGTCCGCGTCCGGGTCGATGTTGTGGATGCCGTGCGCGAGCATCACCCAGCGGGTATCGGCAAATTGCAGATGCACGAAACTTTCCGACCCCGTGATCTCCGAAATTTGTGTCCGTGCCGTCAGCCGCGCCGAATTGGCCGTCTGGGCGGTTGGAGCAAGATGATGCGGGTGAAACGCGATCGTTGCCGGCCCGTCCGGCACGTTCTGAAGATGCGCCGGCACGGCAAAAATCACATCGCCATCGCGCAGGAAATTGCCGTCCGATTTGACCAGATCAATAAAATTCAGCGGCGGATCGGCGAAAGTTTTCGCCGTCGTCAGATCGAGCGGATTGCGGTAGACCTCGATCGTCGGCCCGAACTGTGTGATCCGGCCCTCGTTGAGCGTTGCCGTATTGCCACCAAGCAACAAGGCTTCCGAGGGTTCCGTCGTGGCGTAGACGAAGATCGCGCCGGACTGGGCGAAGATCTTCGGCAATTCCTGCCGCAGTTCTTCGCGCAATTTGTAATCGAGATTGGCAAGCGGCTCGTCCATCAGCACGAGGCTGGCATTCTTGACGAGCGCGCGGGCAAGCGCGGTACGCTGCTGCTGCCCGCCGGACAGGTTCAGCGGTGTGCGGTCGAGATAGGGCGTGAGCTTCAGAAGCTCGGCGGCCTTGCGCACGTCGCGGTCGATCGTGGCGGCGTCCTTGCCCGAGATGCGCATCGGCGAGGCGATGTTTTCATAAACGGTCAATGCCGGATAGTTGATGAACTGCTGGTAGACCATGGCGACATTGCGCTTCTGCACCGGCATGCCGGTGACATCGGCGCCGTCGAAATGCACGGAGCCGGCGGTCGGACGGTCGAGCCCGGCCATCAGCCGCATCAGCGACGTCTTGCCCGACAGCGTCGGCCCGAGCAGGACATTCAGCGTGCCCCGCTCAAGGACCAGATCGGTCGGATAGATGTGATAGTCCGCGCCTACCATCTTGGCGGCGTTTCGCAGTTCCAGCATTCCGATTCCCGTGCCTCCACGCAGCGGGGACCACACGCCGCCTTATCCGGCCATCGCCGGTATGGCAGCCATGTACTCCTCCAGTGACTGAGCCTGCTCCTTCGAAAGGCGCAGACCATCCTTTGTTCTCCTCCACAGCACGTCATCGGCGTGCCGGGCCCATTCATGTTCGACGAGATATCTGACTTCGGCTTCGTAAAGATCGCCGCCGAACAGCCGCCCGAGATCCTCGATGCCACGGGCATCGCCGAGCAGCGTCTCGGCCCTGGTGCCGTAGCGGCGCACCAGCCGGCGCGCATGCGGATCGGCAAGGAAGGGATAACGGCTTTTCAGCTTGGCGACTTCGGCCTCATAACCCTTGACGGCGAAATTGCCGCCCGGCAGATGGCTCTTTGCCGTCCAGGGAGCGCCCTTGATGCCGATCGCCGCACCGATCTTTTCCAGCGCATGTTCGGAAAGCCGGCGATAGGTGGTGAGCTTGCCGCCGAAGACGTTGAGCAGCGGCGCGGCGCCTTCGCCCTCGAGCTTCAGCACATAGTCGCGCGTCGCCTCCTGCGCCTTTGAAGCGCCGTCGTCATAAAGCGGCCGCACCGCCGAATAGGTCCAGACGATATCTTCCGGCTTAACCGGTTCCTTGAAATATTCCGACGCCGCATTGCAGAGGTAGACCGTCTCCTCCTCGGAGATCCGGACGTCCTTGGGATCGGCGGTGTAATCGCGGTCGGTCGTTCCGATCAGGGTGAACTCGCCCTCATAGGGAATGGCGAAAATGATGCGGTTGTCGGGATTCTGGAAGAAATAGGCGCGCGGATCGTCGAACTTCTTCTTGACGACGATATGGCTGCCCTGGACGAGGCGGACATTGTGGGCCTCGTTCTCGCCGAAGGCGGAACGAATGACGTGATCGACCCAGGGGCCGGCGGCATTGACCAGCATGCGGGCCTGGTGGCTGTCATTGTGGCCGGTTACGGTATCGGTCGTCTCGATATGCCACAGCCCGTTCTCGCGCCTTGCCGACACCACTTTGGTACGCGGCAGGATGGTCGCACCCTTTTCGGCGGCGTCGCGGGCGTTCAGCACCACCATGCGGGCATCGTCGACCCAGCCGTCGGAATATTCGAACGCTCTCGTAAACAGCGCCTTCAGCGGCTTGCCGGCCGGATCCTTGCGCATGTCGAGCACCGACGTCGCCGGCAGCAGCTTGCGGCCGCCGAGATGGTCGTAGAGGAAAAGGCCAAGCCGGATCAGCCAGGCGGGACGGATACCGCCCTTATGATACGGCAATACGAAGCGCAGCGGCCAGATGATATGCGGCGCCATCGCCCAGAGGATCTCGCGCTCCATCAACGATTCACGCACCAGGCGGAATTCGTAATGCTCGAGATAACGCAGGCCGCCATGGATCAGCTTGGTGGCGCCGGATGAGGTGCCGGAGGCGAAATCGTTCATCTCCGCCAGCGCCACGGAATAGCCGCGCCCGACGGCATCGCGCGCGATGCCGCAGCCGTTGATGCCGCCGCCAATGACGAAAATGTCGTATATCTCCCGGCCCAATTGCCCCTCCGAGCCTGCTGCTGATTTCGCATTGCACAAAACTTGCGCGATTCCGAAAGTGGCATCAGTTAAAACGAAAGAAATACGAATGTCAAACGAATGTTTACATCGGCCGGTCGACCTAACGTGATCTGCTGCTCGTTTCGATCAGCTTCACATTATTTTCCAGGCAGAGATTTCGGATCGACGGCACCGGACAGTGGTCGGTGATGAAGGTATGAACCTGGGTCAACTGGCCGATTCGAACCGGCGCAGTACGTTCGAACTTTGTCGAATCGGCAACGAGAATGACGTGGCGGGCATTGGCGATGATCGCCTGGGCGACTTTCACCTCGCGAAAGTCATAGTCGAGAAGCGCGCCGTCGACATCGATCGCCGAAGCGCCGATGACGGCATAATCGACCTTGAACTGGCGGATGAAATCGACCGCCGCTTCGCCGACGATGCCGCCGTCCGAACCGCGCACCACCCCGCCGGCGATCACCACCTCGATTGCCGGGAAGAGGCGCAACCTGTTGGCGACGTTGATATTATTGGTGATCACCATCAATTCGTGATGATTGGCGAGCGCCTCGCCCACCGCCTCGGTCGTCGTGCCGATATTGATGAACAGCGAGGCTCCGCTCGGGATTAGTTCGACGGCCGCAATGCCGATCGCCTGTTTCTCCGAAGCGGCGATCTGGCGGCGCGCCTCGTATTTGACGTTTTCCGTGCCGCTCGGAAATGTGGCGCCGCCATGAATGCGGGTCAGCACCTGGGCATCACAGAGATCGTTCAGGTCCTTGCGGATCGTTTGCGGCGTCACCGAAAAGCGCGAGGCGAGCTCCTCGACCAGAACCCTGCCGCTCGATTTCGCAATCGCCACGATTTCAGTTTGTCGGTCGGTCAAGAACATCGGCGCCCCTTTCGCTCTGCTTTCGTTTTTAAAGAAAGCGAACGGCGGCGCAATGCCTATTTGTCAGTCGCCCGGCTTCCACACTCCGAACGTGGCGGCAGCGCGATGCAGTTATCGCTTCCGCATGACGTTGACCACGAGCACGCCAAGGATCGCCATGACGCCGCCGGCAGCACCCAATGCCGTCGGCGTCTCGCCCAGCCAGACGAACCCGATCAGCGTTGCGACCGGCGGGACGCCGTAGAGAAAATTCGAGGCGCGCGCGGCCGTCAGCCGCTTCAAGGCGATGGCCCAAGTGAGATAGCCGATCGCAGTCGGGAAAATGACGAGATAGGCAACGCCCCAATTGACCTCTGCCGGCGCCTCCGCCAGCGCGCGGATCGTCGATGGGACGGCCGGAAACAGCGGCACGGAGCCGATCAGCAGGATCCAGGCGGTGACGGCAAGCGCCGGCAGGCGAGCGAGCAGCGGCTTCTGCAGCACGCTTGATATCGCCGAGCAGAGCGCTGCGCCGAGGATCAACACAGCGTTCGGATCGAGCTTAAAGCCGCCATCGGAGGCGACGGCGATCAGCGCCACGCCGCCGAAGGAAACTGCAGTACCCGCCCAGCCCCAGCGTCCGAAGCGCTCGCCGAGCGCGAATGTGGCAATCAGGGCGGTGAAGACGGGCATGGTATTGATGATGAAGCTCGCCGGCCCCGCCGCCACCGTCTGCTCGCCGGTGTTCAGGAGTACCGCATAGGCGGCGATGAAGAGGACGGCAGCGACCGAGAGGCGGACGAAATCACGCTTTTCCGGCATCGGCCGGTAGATGGCGAGGTAGACAAGGGCGAGAACACCGGCCGCCACATAACGCGCCGTTGCCAGTTCGATCGGCGTCAGCGGACCGAGACAGATGCGAATGACCACGAAGGAAGAGGCCCAGAAGAGAATGGTGACGACAATCGCGGCAAAGGCGATCAGATCGAAGCCGCCTTGCTCTCTTGCCGAAACCGGTGCGCTTGCCGCCATGCTCATTTTCGCCTCCATCTGTGCGTGCGACAATGGATTAGGCCTTGGACGCATGCTTGAAAAGCACCGCAATCGATGATCAAGTGTGCGCATGGTTCACAGCTCGCCAGTGCTCCCACCGCTCGATACGCTCGAGACCTTTGCCCGCGCCGCCCGACTCGGATCGTTTTCGGCCGCGGCCGAGGAAAGCGGAATCACCCATGGCGCCGTATCGCGGCAGGTCTCACGGCTCGAGCGCTGGATGGGTGTGCGGCTCTTCGCGCGTGAAGCTCGCGGTGTGCGCCTCACCCCGGAGGGCATGCGCTTCTTCGCCCGTGCCGAAGAAGCCCTTTCCCTGCTCGGCAACACCGGCGAGCGCTGGCTGCCACGGCCGAACAAAGCGATGGTGCGCCTTTCCGTTACCCCGTCCGTCGCCTCTCTATGGTTGTTTCCGCGCCTGGCGAAGCTCGAAGGAAATGAGCTGCATGTCGAATTGACGCTCGAGCATCGCCTGGCGGACTTTGGCGAAGGCACGGACCTTGCCATCCGCTGCGGCAAGGGACCATGGGCCGGCGTGCGCGCCCTGCCGCTCTGGCAGGAGAAATCTTTTCCGATCGCCTCACCGGCGATGGCAGCGCGACTCGGGCAGCGCTCGGATGCGCTTTCGCTGCTCGATCTGCCGATCCTTCACGACTCCAATATCGAGGGCTGGCGTCGCTGGCTAGCGCGTGAGGGCGTCGACTATACGCCGCGTGGTCAGGACCGACGCTTCGAGGATTACAATCTGGTGGTCGATGCCTGCGCGCAAGGGCTCGGCATTGCGCTTGCGCGGCCGCCGCTGTCGGATGCCGCGCTTGCCGCCGGGCGCGTTGTCGCAGTGTCACAGCGTACCCTCGATTCCCATGTCGCTTTTCACCTGATCCGGCCGGACGATGCATTGAGAAGCTCTGCCATCGAATTCGCCAGCCGCTTCCTGCGCGAAGCCGGGCATGACGAGACGTCGATCAACGCCTTTATCGCACCTGGCAAGCCGAAAACATAAACAGAAAACGCGCCGCGCACATTCCTCAGCCGTCTGTAGGCGCTTCGGCTACGCGGCTCACTCCACAGGAAACTTCAGGCGCATTTCCTTCGCCAGCTCGAAGCCAGCGCTGCGATAGACTGGTTCCCCCACATCCGAGGCATGGATGACGGCAGTCGTGCAGCCGATGGATTTCAGATAATCAAGGGCCCTGTTCGTCAGCGCCAAAGCAATGCCGCGCCGGCGGAAGGCCTCGGCGACATAGACGGACCAGATGTAACCGTGCAACCGCTGCTCCGGCCGAATGACTTCCGGAAACGGCGATTGGTGCAGCTGGCAAGATACGGAACCGGCGATTTCATCGTCCACAACGGCCAGGAACGAGGCGAGGCGTCGCTCCTCGCGACCACTTCTCAAAAACGACGATATCCGCGCCGCCGCGTCCGGCCTGTAATGTTCGGGCGGCGTGCCATAGCTGTCCCAGATTCTCAGGTTGTGGCCGACCAGGATCTCATCCTCGTCGGGCGTTGCAATTCGGATATCCATCGTTTCGTCGCCAGCAAGCCAACCGAATAATCTCGTGACGCCCCCGCCGCGTCGCAGCGAGGGCGACAAACCCGTCAATCCGCCGGGGTCAAGGTCATCGATGCGCTGCCGGCCGCAACGTTCAGGCCGAGCTGGCCGGTCAGGCTAACCGTCTGCAAATGGATTGAACCGGAGGTGCCACCGACCAGGAGGTTGGCGCCGACGCCAGCACCGACCGTCGCCTCTGCGCTGGCGCCGACATAAAGTCCGGCGAGCGACCCGCGATGATAACCAGCCGTCGGTGCAAACACCGCCCAGATCAGGCGACTGCGCGTGGTGAAGCCGAGATCGATGCCAAGCTTTCGAATTTCGCCGGTGTAATGATCGAAAAGCTCATTGCCGACAATGGACTGAAAGACGCAATCGGCTTCCTTGGACGAACCGAGCACATAACCCGTGCCGCCGCCGATATCGCAAGTGAGATAACCGATCTTCACGCCGTTGCGCAGGTCCGGCTCTTCATAGGTTCTGGTGACGGGGTCGGCGGCATTGGCCGCCCCCGCGCCGACAAACGTCAACGATACCGCGGCAAACGCCGTCGCAAGAGTTTTTTTCATAAGTCTCTCCTTCTCAAATCGTGACGGGAACACCCGGCTGGCGGCACCGGATATCGGAGGGGACGGCAAAGCAATCCCGGACGGCGCCGTTTTCGCGTCGCGTCTCAAAGCGCGTGGGAATGCGCAAGCGACAGCTCCACGGTTCAGCCCCATTGGGACATTTCGAAGGCATATGCGACCAGCATGCGGTCTTTCACGATCTTGTTAGGAATGGTTGCACGAAAACCACATTCGCTCGAAGCGAGTCTCCACCGGCCGGCGAGGCCCGTCAAGAAAAACAAAACCCGGTGATAATTATCACCGGGCTTTATACTTGACCCATCTTCACTATACTCTGCGCATGAAGCGCATGACAAGCGAGACGACGAACAACACCAGGAAAATGAAGAACAGAACCTGGGCAATGGAAGCTGAAGCCCCTGCGATGCCGCCAAATCCGAGGACACCGGCAATCAAGGCCACAACGAGAAACACCAGAGCGTAGTAAAGCATCGCAATCTCCTTTTACGTTGCTGCGGAGATAACGGCGACCGCCCGGTTTGGTTCCCTCACTCTCACGGCCTGCGGATGGACCGTGGCATTGGCTTTGTTCAACCGAAATGAAAGACGCCGCTGTACATCCGGTCGCCTTCGGTCGGTTCGGGAGGTTCGGCGGCATCGAGATAGGTCTTGAGCGGCCCGGTCAGCACGAACCAGACACTTGCCCCCAGCATGAAACAGGCGCCCACCGGATCGTCGATGCGGGCGATGAATGGAAGGCAGGCGGATGAAAACAGCACGATAATCCGCACCGACCATTCCGCCTCCCGTTTGGCGACGGCGCGCGCCCTCGACGACTTGTACTCCCGGGCGCCATAGGCGCTTCCCCCTGCCTTGACCGCCGAAAGCAATTTTTTGGCTGAAGGCAGGGCCAGCATGATCAGCGCGGCGATGCTGAGCGCGAAAGGTTTGCCCGCCATAACCTCTCCGCTCGCGATAAGGAGAAAGGACAGTACGACGAGATTCCATGTCGGCTCCAGCAGCTCCGGCGACTGCCGCGTACGAATGTGCCACTGCCGCAGCAAGCCTGCCGCGCCGTTCAATAACGGCTGATCGATGTGACGATTGATCCAGTCCATGCTGATGTGCCCGCCCCGATTGTTTGAAGAAGGCCCGAACACCACGGAAATGGGTCATCATCGTGGCAGAGCGCCGGCAATGTCGGCTGGCGCTCTTCTTCGCTCACATAAAACCGCCGATAAAGCTCGGGCCATCCAACACTATTTCGGACGGCGCTCTGCTGGTCGTTTCGATTTCGATGGTTTCGACCTGTCGACGAAAAAGTAGCCGTCAGCTGCGCAGGCCAGGCGCCTCATGGCCCGTGCGCGCCACATACTCCGTGTAACCGCCGCCATATTGATGGACGCCCTCCGGCGTCAGCTCCAGCACGCGGTTGGAAAGGGCAGCCAGGAAATGCCGGTCGTGGGATACAAAGAGCATGGTGCCCTCATATTGCGAGAGCGCCTTGATCAGCATTTCCTTCGTGTCGAGGTCGAGATGGTTGGTCGGTTCGTCGAGCACGAGCAGGTTCGGCGGGTCGAACAGCATCATCGCCATGACCAATCGGGCCTTCTCGCCACCTGACAGCATCCGGCACCTTTTCTCGACATCATCGCCGGAAAAACCGAAACATCCGGCGAGAGCCCGCAAAGGCCCCTGCCCTGCCTGGGGAAACCGATCTTCCAGCGATTGGAAGATCGTGCGCTCGCCATCGAGAATATCCATGGCGTGCTGGGCGAAATAACCCATCTTGACGCTCGCCCCGAGAGCGACACTGCCTTCGTCGGGCGTCGTGGTGCCCGTCACCAGCTTCAGTAATGTCGATTTGCCGGCGCCGTTGATGCCCATGATGCACCAGCGTTCCCGCCGCCGCACCATGAAGTCCAGCCCCTCATAGATGCTTCGGCTGCCATATTTCTTATGGACGTTCTTCAAGCTGATCACATCCTCGCCCGAGCGCGGGGCTGGCTGGAATTCGAACGCGACCGACTGGCGGCGCTTGGGCGGCTCCACCCGGTCGATCTTCTCCAGCTTCTTCACGCGGCTCTGCACCTGCGAAGCATGCGACGCGCGCGCCTTGAACCGCTCGATGAACTTGATTTCCTTGGCGAGCATCGCCTGCTGGCGCTCGAACTGGGCCTGCTGCTGCTTTTCATTCTGCGCCCGCTGCTGCTCGTAAAATTCATAGTCGCCGGAATAGGAGGTCAGCGAGCCGGCATCGATCTCGAGGATCTTGTTGACGATGCGGTTCATGAACTCGCGGTCATGCGAGGTCATCAGCAGGGCACCCTCATAGCCCTTCAGGAACTCTTCGAGCCATATCAGGCTTTCGAGATCGAGATGGTTGCTCGGTTCGTCGAGCAGCATGACATCGGGGCGCATCAGCAGGATGCGGGCAAGCGCCACACGCATCTTCCAGCCGCCCGACAGCGCGCCGACGTCGCCGTCCATCATCTCCTGGCTGAAGCTCAGGCCCGCAAGCACTTCGCGGGCGCGGCCGTCGAGCGCATAACCGTCCAGCTCCTCGTAACGCGCCTGCACCTCGCCGTAGCGCTCGATGATCTCCTCCATGTCGCCGGCCCTTTCGGGGTCGACCATGGCAGCCTCCAACTCCCGCAGCTCGGCGGCAACGACGCTGACCGGCCCGGCGCCGTTCATCACCTCGGCGACGGCGCTGTGGCCTGACATTTCGCCGACGTCCTGGTTGAAGTAGCCGATGGTGACGCCCTTCTCGCAGGAGACCTGTCCCTCGTCGGGCTGCTCCTCACCGTTGATCATCCGGAAGATCGTCGTCTTGCCGGCGCCGTTCGGGCCGACGAGGCCGATCTTCTCGCCTTTGTTGAGGGCTGCCGAAGCCTCGATAAAGAGGATGCGGTGGCTGAGCTGCTTGCTGATATTTTCGATACGAATCATGATGTGTGCGGGGCCCGAAAAAAGTTACGGCGCCCTTACCACGCAGGGAAACGGCGGGATAGGTCCGTTCCCCTAGCCTCTCGATCTCGAAGGCCGCATTGGATAATGTTGTTGGCCTACGCCGATCAAGGAATCCGCACCCATGAGCGTTCGTCCGCCGCAATCCTTCAGACAATCCCAGCAGGATAGAAACGGCTTCAACGTCCTCGAATATGAGTTGATGTCGGAACGCGCCGATGCGCTCGGGCGTCACGGGCTGAAGGTGGAGGCGGCACTCACCGCGCTGAAAGCCTGGACCGGCGAGCATCAAAGCGCAGAGGAACGCGAGAGGCTTGTCAATGACGCCTCCGACGCCGTCTGGGCATTCTTCATTCAGCGGGAGATTTGCGGCTTGCGCAACAACCGCGACGCCATCCAGCGCTACGGCATCCCGAACGAAGTGATCGCGAGACTGGGCGCAATACGGAAATAACGGCTGACGTGCGTCTTCCACCTACAGATAGAAACCGCGGTGCAGGCAGCTATGCTTGTACCGAACCAGCGTGAAAGGAATTGCCATGTCAAGCACAATTCGGATCGGCAATCGGGATATCACCGTCGACATCTCTTCCCTCGGCGCAGAAATGCAGGCGCTGACCACCAATGACGGGCGCTCTTGGTTGTGGACGGGCGACGCGACCTTCTGGACAGGGCGCTCGCCGATCCTGTTTCCGATCGTCGGCAAGGCTCCGGACGACAAAATCGCGATCGACGGCATGGTCTATCCGTTGGCGCAGCACGGTTTTGCCCGGCGCAGCGAATTTGCCCTCGCAGCCTCTACGGCAACAGCCTGCCGGTACGAGCTTGCCGCCTCTGCGGCTACACAGGGGATCTATCCTTTCGACTTTCTGCTGGCCGTGGAACACGCGGTCGAGGGCCGCGCTTTGACCGTCACCGCCAAAGTCAGCAACCGCGACCAGAAGGCGATACCGTTCGGATTCGGCTTCCATCCGGCCTTTGCCTGGCCGCTGCCGGGTGCCTCCGGGCGCGCCCACACCGTCGCGCTCGACAATGAGGGTGAGCCGGAGCTTGTGCGGCTGGAGGGCGGCCTCATCAATCCAGCGCCGTTGCCCTCGCCCTTCGATAAAGGCCGGGTGGTGCTGGATTATGCCCTGTTCGACCAGGATGCGATGATCTTCCCCAAAGGCGCAGGCGAAGGGCTGCGCTACGGCGCCGAGGGCGGGCCGACTTTGCGGTTCCATTTCGAAAACCTGCCGAATCTTGCCCTGTGGACGAAGCCGGGGGCGCCCTTCATCTGCGTCGAACCATGGCATGGAACCGCTGCGGAAGCGGGAGGCTCGAGCGAACTGTCGCAGCGGCCGTACACGAACATATTAGCGCCCGGCGCGAGCACGCGCTTCGCCTTTACGGTCGAGATTTCATGACAGCCCGCGCCCTCAATTCGGCGGAGCGCCTAGCGCATGCAGGATGCCGCGCAGTTCAGCAAGGCCGCGCATGCGGCCGATGGCCGGGTAGCCGGGCGTGACTGTTTTGTCGAGATCGTCGAGCATGCGGTGGCCATGGTCCGAGCGGAAGACGATGGTATCCTGAGCACCGCGACGACGGTCTTCGGCGACCAGTTCCCGGAGAACCGCGACCATGTTGACGTCGCCTTCCAGATGCGCGCTTTCATGGAACGTTCGGCCATCGCCCTCTCGCGTCGTTGCGCGCAGATGGGCGAAATAGATCCGTGAGGCGAAACGGCGGGCGATCGCCGGCAAATCGTTATCGGCGCGCACGCCAAGGCTGCCGGTGCAATAGCACATCCCGTTCGCCTTCGATGGCACCGCATCGAAGAGAGCAGCATAATCATCGGCCGTCGAGGCGATGCGCGGCAGGCCGAACAGCGACCGCGGCGGATCGTCGGGATGCAGCGTCAGCTTGACGCCGCGTGCTTCGGCCGCCGGCGTCACCGCCTCTAGGAATTCGATCAGGTGCCGGCGCAGCTTTGCGGCATCGATGCCGCTATAGGCGACAAGCTTTTCCCGGAAGGCCGGAATCGTCAGAGGTTCAGTGGTCGAACCCGGCAGAGCCGATGTGATGATGCGGGTGATTTCGGCGATCTCATCCTCCGACATCGCCTCGAAGACGATGCGCGCCCGTTCGCGATCCGCATCGGAATAGTCTCGTGCCGCATCCGGCCGTTCCAAAATGAAAAGATCGAAGGCCGCGAAACGCTCATGATCAAAGCGCATGGCGGTGGCCCCGGTCGGCGTCACGAAATCGAGTTCGGTGCGGGTCCAGTCCACGACGGGCATAAAATTATAGCAGACGATCGGAATGCCGCAGGCGGCGACCGCTTCGAGGCTGGCGATCCACGCCTCGATTTCGGCCTTCGCCTCCCCGCCCCTGCGCTTGACGGCATCCGGGATCGGAATGCTTTCGACGACCGACCAGACGAGCGACGAGCGATCGGCCGGCGTCGTCTCGATCAGCGATTGGCGTTCGCGCACTTCCTTCTCCGTCCAAGCCCGGCCGATCGGCACCTGATGCAGCGACGAGACGATGTTGGTCGCCCCGGTCTGACGGACATCATCCAGCGTCACCGGCGCTTCCGGCCCGAACCATCTCCAACCCTGCCGCATCCTTGTTCCTTTCCTCGCCTTTTCGTTTCGTAGTGATCCTGCCCTCAGCAGAAATAATCGGGGTAACGCGAGCGCAATTCGTCGACGTCGGGAATGACGGCGCTCAAGTGATGGATCATCGCGCCGCGCGCAGCCGCAGCATCATGGGCGGCGAGCGCGTTGCGAATGACGATGTGTTCGCGGACAACGTTGTCCATGCGCCCAAGCGCCGGCAGCGCCAGCCGCCGCGCCCGGTCGATCTGCACCTTGACCGTCTTCAGAAGCGCCCAGATGCCGGGATAACCTGCTATCTCAGCGATCGCCTCATGGAAGGCCTCGTCCTCTTCATGAAAGTTCGAGGCGTTGCCGAGCGCAGCAAGCGAGCGCTGCCGGGAGATGATCGCATCCAGATGGGCAATATCGGCAGCGCTGGCGGTTTCGGCGGCAGCCTCGACGGTCGTACCTTCGAGCGCTTTGCGCACGACCACCGCCTCCGGGATCGACGCGACAGGCACACGCGATACGACCGTGCCCGACTGCGGATAGATGTCGACCAGCCCGCCTTCAGAGAGCCTGAGCAGTGCCTCGCGCACCGGCGTGCGGCTCACCCCGAAATCCTCGGCGATCCGCTTTTCCTGCAGCAACAGGCCAGGCGGCATTCTGAGCGAGACGATGTCGGCATAGAGACGTTCATAGATGGCACCGGCCGTGGTGACGCGTCGCAACCTCGGACCGACTTCCTGAAAAATCGAAACCGCAGGCGCTTGGGCTTCTGAGGACTGCCGCATAATCAAAACCAGCGATCGTGTTTCTGGCATATTAGTATATCAGTCGCAATACCCTGCCAAGACCTACGGAGGAATTTGGATCACATTTGGAGGTTCGCGGTCGTTTCACCGCGGGTTTCGATGCTGTCGAGACTGTTGGTTGGAACTTAGATCAGCCGAATTGGTTGAGATCCAATCAAGGAGGCGCCGATGAAGAACCCGGTACGACGCACAAAAAATGAAAACACGACCGATGACACACGGCTGAAGGAACTCTCCCTCACCGGCGCGCGGAAAGGGAAGATGGCGCGGCAAGCCACACACGAAACCGGCCCGGCGGTGCTCCGTGAGGAGGAGATCCGGAAAAGAGCACATGCGCTGTGGGAGAAGGAAGGCAGGCCGGAGGGCAGGCATCGGGATCACTGGATTCGCGCCGAGCATGAGCTCGATGCGCAATATGGCGAGGCCGACAATCCTCCCAAGCTGGAAGCGCTGCGTGAGGCCTCGCGCCAACATAGCGATGCCTTCCTGGTCAAGACGGATATCGAAGACGCGGACCAACGCGAAGCCTCACCCGGCACACGCGAGCAGAATTAAATTGCGGTCTTGAGCCAATGCAGGAAAGGTCTCCCGACATGGTCGATAAAAAAGACTTGGACGCCGGATTTACCGGTACCCCCGTCGAGCCGCCGGAAGGACTGGCCAAGGTTGTCCAATCGGCGGCCAGCGGGGTGAAACGTGAGGTCCATGCAGTCACGGCCGGGGCTAGAAACCACCCGCACACCGCCAGCGCATTGTTGCTCAGTATTGGTATTCTCGCATTCGGGTTCGGCTATCTCCTCGGCCGGTCATCGGTGGAAAGCGCGCCGCGCCCATATTGGCGATAGCTGCAGGCCCCAAAAGTGGCGGCGCGCTGGCGCGTCGCTTTCCTACAACGGCCGGCCACTTTGGTTGGAATGGCGAGAGATTCAGATCCTGTGCCTGCAGGCGTTCCCTGATAGCGGGAATGCGCCGCCAGATGACAAAGCTTCTCAATAGGTTCGCACCTCAAACGTGTTTTCTGTTCGGAACAGCTTTGCTGTTGCAGCCTGTTGCGACCGTCATCGAGCAGGAGCAATGAGCATCCGAATCTGCTGTTGCCGGAATACGACAGTGAAAAAAGCGCAGGTTCCTCCTGCCTTCACGGCTTGACAGCGGTGACAACGGTCCTTAGCGAGGCTGGAAAGCGACACGTCAGGGCTACCAAAGTGAATTATTTCAGGCAACTCGTGATTGCGGTGCTTCACCCCGGGAACGGGTCAGGAAGCGCGCTTGATCGAACCAATGGCATTGCGGTCTTTCTCTTTGCAATCCTGCCCGGACTTTCGCCTAACTTCAACTCCTTCATCCTCCTCGGGTCGATGGTCTCGGGCCTCTATTGTTTGGCAAGAGCCCGCTTTCCTCTGAACCTGTCGAAGTCCGACCGAGTGGTTGCCATTTGCATGACGATTTACCCGGTGGTGATGATCGTCAGCATATTCGTCAATCCGCCTTTCTCGGAAGAACTGGATTGGATTTTCCGGCTCCTGCCGTTCTTTTCGATCTGGCTAATTTTGCCGCGTATGCGTCAATCTCCCGATGGCCGCCTTATGCCGCTCTTTATCCTCGGCGCGGGTCTCGGCATGATCGTTACCTTTCTTTTCAGCCTGCTTCAGGTCTTGTTCCTGATGCCGAGGGCGGAGGCGGGAACCTCGAACGCGGCGCTGCTGGGCGTTATCGGCGTGCTTTTCGGCGGCGTCGCGCTACTCAATATTCAATCTCCCAAAAGCATGGAGCAAAAGATCGCGATATTGGGATATGCCGCGGGCCTCGGCTGCGCGCTGCTTTCCGGAACACGCTCGGCCTGGCTTGTCATCCCCGTTCAGCTCGTCATCTTTCTCTGGTATTTTCCCAAAAACCGATTTCATGTCAGTCTGCGCAGCCTCGCCATCACCGGATCGGTACTGTTGCTGGCACTTCTCGCCTTGGGCAGCGACCAGGTTGTCTATCGCGTCCGTGAGCTCCAGGACAATCTGTCATCGCTCGAAAGCACCAATGGCGATATCACATCGCTGAGCGCGCGGGTTGCTCTTTACAAGGGCGCCCTATCGGCAATCACCAAGGATCCGTTGACCGGCTATGGCCCGCAAAACCGGATGGCTGCTGTCTTGGCAGAAGTCCCGGAGAGCCTAAGGCAGCAACTGCCCTATTCGCATGTCCATAATGGCTTTCTGACCGCGGGAATTGACGCCGGCCTTTTCGGCATCGCAGCGCTTTCGCTGCTGCTCCTGACGCCCGTGATCGGTGCTTGGAAAAAGGAACCTGGCCCTGGCCGCGATTTAGCCATAGCGCTCGCTCTCTTGCTGACCAGCAGCTACATTATAACCGGCAGCTTCGGTATCATGTTCAACCAAAAAGCTCTGGATCCGATCTTCGCCTATATGGTCGCTCTTATTTGCGCGGACCGGGGCAGCACGCGTTATGCACCTGTCGTTCGAAGCTGATTTCCTGCGGCTGAGGCTAGCGCGTTGACATCTTCATGCGCCGGATTGGTTTCGGCGCCGGTAAATGCAAGATCGGAAACCTCGCCCGTCGAGGAATAGCCGGAAACGAGTTCTGCCAAAGTCGCACGTGCCGCGACCATGTCGTTTCGGTCCAATGACGCATTGAGCGAATTGAGCTTCTTTGAAAGTTCCGCCCAGGACAGGAAATCCTCGCGCGCCTTCATAATCCGCGGATGTTCAGTTGTCTCGGGGTTATCCCCGATCAACAGTTCTTCATAAAGCTTCTCACCGGGCCTCAGGCCGGTAACGGCAAGCTCGATGTCCCCTTCTGGATTATCAATGTCCCGGACGGTCAATCCGGACAGTTCGACCATCTTGCGGGCGAGATCGGCAATGCGGACGGGCTCGCCCATATCGAGCAGGAAAACATCGCCGCCGTCGGCCATGGCGCCCGCTTGAATGACAAGTTGCGAGGCTTCCGAAATAGTCATGAAGTAGCGGGTTATTTTCGGATGCGTCAGGGTAACCGGGCCGCCGTCCTTGATCTGCTGCCGGAACAGCGGCACGACGGATCCGGAGGAACCGAGGACATTTCCGAAGCGGACCATCGAGAAGTTCGTCCGCAATCTGTCAGCGGTCAGCTCTGCCGCAAGCGCCTGCAGCACCATCTCGGCCAGCCTCTTGCTGGCGCCCATCACATTCGTCGGGCGCACGGCTTTGTCCGTGCTGATCAGCACGAAATTCGAGACGCCGCATTTATTTGCCGCACGTGCGGTGATCAATGTCCCCATGACATTGTTCTTGATGCCTTCCACGGCGTTGTGTTCGACGAGAGGCACATGCTTGTAAGCAGCAGCGTGATAAAGCGTCTGAGGCCGCCAGCTTTGCATGATATGTTCCATGCGATCCTGGTCGCGGACGGAACAAAGGATCGGCACGATCTGCAGGCTCTCATGCTTGTAAACTTCGGCCAGCTTCAGCAATTCGGCATGAATATTATAAAGCGCAAACTCGTTCTGATCTATGAGGATGAGGCTCGAAGGCGCGTTGCGCAGAATCTGGCGACATAACTCGCCGCCGATAGAGCCGCCGGCGCCCGTGACCATCACCACCTTGTTGCGCATCGCCTTGTCGAGCAGCTCTTGCCGTGGCGCAACCGCTTCCCTACCCAGCAGGTCTTCGATCTCCAGCTCACGAATATCGGAGACCGCGACTCGTCCCTGAGCCAGCGCCGTGAGATCCGGCAATGTCCGGACGTTCACCCTGGCTTTGCGGATATGCTCGAGAATTTCATTGCGACGCTGTCGCGATGCGGATGGAAGAGCAAGAAGCACGTTGTGCACGCCAAGTGCTTCGGCGAGCACCGGAAGATCCGACGGGTCATAGATCGGCAAACCACCCATGATGCCGCCCTTAAGGCGCGGATCATCATCGAGGTAGCCGACGACATTGAGTTCGGCGCTGTTCGTCAGAGCGCCGGCGAGTTGCCGTCCGGCATTTCCCGCCCCATAGATCAACACCTTGGCGAGCGTATTCTGGTGAAGAATACGCTGATAGGTATCCCCGAGCCAATAACGGATGCCCAACCGTGACAGGCCGATCGCAATCAGCAGCAGGAAGGGCTGGAGAATGCCGACGGTTCTCGGAACGCCCGGGACGCTCAGCGCCGTAAATATCGTCATGAAGGCGACGCCGTAGATCGCAATTGCTTTTAGAACGGCAATGAAAGCGGCCATGTTGGCATAACGGAAGATCGCCCGATACATGCCCATGACGATGAAGATGGGAAGCGCCATGCACAAGGAGACGAAGACCGGCAACCACTGCACGCCGGTTAGCACCGTCCATTCGTTTAGACGGAAGCAATAAGCCAGCCAGATCGTCAGGACGCAAAGACCGGAATCCACCAGCAAGGCGAGCGCGCGTTTGGCAGCACGCGGCATGGCCAGCAGAGGGGCGACGAGCGCCTGCATCGGCACCAAGAACCATCTCGAGCGTGGCGTCTCAGTGGGGGTATTTTCAGGCATTGCTTCCCAGCGTCTCGCGGATCAATCAGACAACCACCTTCTTGTCATTTTCTACAACGAGCGCAACTGAAATAATCGGAAATCAAAGTCTTCCGCACCGCCCATCTATCAGAAGTAGGTAACTTTAGTGCCTTATTCCCTTACGGCGGACTACCTTGTCGGCCGTCAGAAAGAGGATGCGCATGTCGAAACCGAGGGAGCGCCGCTCAAGATATTCGACATCGAATTTCACCTTCTCCGGAATTGGCAATTCATCACGCCCGTTGATCTGCGCCCATCCGGTCAATCCGGGCAGGAGCTTGTCGACGCCGTGGGCCCTCCGCAATTCGATCAAATCATACTGATTGTAGAGCGCCGGGCGCGGCCCGACGAAACTCATCTTGCCCGCCAAAATGCACCAGAGCTGGGGCAGTTCGTCGAGGCTGGATTTGCGCAGAAACGAGCCGATGGGCGTCAGGAACCGCTCGGGGTTTTCGAGCAGATGTGTGGCGACTGTAGGCGTGTCGACGCGCATGCTGCGGAATTTCGGCATCAGGAAGAGCTGGTTGAACCGCCCGATACGTTTTGACCAGTAGAGGATCGGTCCTGGCGACGTTAGCCGGACACTAAGAGCGACGACAAGGATCGGAACGAACAGGATGACCGAAGCCACCAAAGCCAGGAAAAAATCCACCGCCCGTTTCAAGCCCATGCCCCGCACTTCTTCCGTTGCCTCTTCAGCGGATTTCCGCCATACGCCACCGCGCCGTATCGTCAAAAAGGCGTTTCACGTCAACTCCAACCGCACCGTTTCTCCAGAAAACGCCGTCCGATCGTCGATCATATCCTTCCCCTCGCCTTGCCGATCAAAAATCTTGTAACCTCATGATCTCAAAGGCAGAAGATCTTAACGAGAAGTTATTTCTCTGTTTATTTCCGTCACCTTTCGTTAACCATAGGTTGGCGCGGACAAATGACACGACATTTTTCATCCGGTCTTGCCCCTGATTGGCGAATTGGTGCGGACAAGCGCCATCAGCATCGGTCCGATGGCAAATTCGCCTCTCTCGGCGCGGCGGGTCAGGTCACGGAGGTAACCACCGGCGGAATTGATGTGCCCCGCCCTTTCAAGGACGCACGCTATGACGGTAGCCGCATTTTCATGCCCCATGACCTCGCAGGCCTGCTCATAGGCCGAGGGGCTCACTCCGAGCATCGAACGCACGACGACAGCCGCCGCCATCAGATCGCGCCATGTGCCCACCGATCCCTGCGGCCCATAGGCGGTGATCTCTGGGCAGGCCTGCAGCACTAGGCCCAGCGGGAAGGATCTGAGCCCGCCGGCGGCAACCGAGGTTGAGTTTGCCGCCGGCACGGGCCTGCCCTTCCCTTCATGTGTCGCTATTCTGGCCATCGGCTCGGCCCGACCTTCCGATCGGTCGTCTGCCGTTGCGCCCTGCTTCGTTTCGAAGCCTGGTTCAAGTTCAGTGATGAGATATGGATTTGAATTCTGTATGTGCCGCTCAGAATGTTGGGCATTGCCGCTTTGATTGGGGGCTTTAACCTGTATTTCCAACCGATTGGTGATTTCTTCACGCAACAGTTCCAGTTCGTCGAGTGCGGCGGCGATCTTCTCGGAGGATGGCGATCGCGGCAGCCGTTCGACGATGCCTCGAAAATGCAGGTGAACCCCGCTCCAATCACCAGAGGCCCCCTCTTCCATGGCCATCTCGATGAGCTTGGCGATGTCGCGCCGGCAAATCGTCAGGCGTTCTTTGAGCCGCTGCAACTGCAATCGCTCGGCTGCCACCTCCGCCGCCAGCCGCTCGATCTCGTCCGCGCGCGCAAGCAGCGGCGCCAGCGAGAAGCCGAATGCCTCACGAATATCCCCGCCCTGCTCCTTGCGGGCGTAACGTTTGCCGTTCGGGCTGTCCTTGCGGATCAGCAATCCGGCCTCGATCAGCGCCGCCAGATGGCGACGGATCGTCTGCTCCGCCATTCCATGCGCGCGCAGAGAGAGCTGCGTGTTCGAAGGAAAAACAACCAACCTGCTGTCCTCGGAGAGCTCTCCCTTAGGATAAAAGCTCAGCAAGGCGTTCATGATGGAAAGCGCCCGGTCGGTAATGCCGAGCAGCGGCCTGGCCTCGCACAGAGCGCGATAGAGTTTCCATTTATCAATCGATCGGCCCGGCTCGATTTTTCGAGCAGCGGCCTGACTTGCCAACATGCCAAACGTCATCGGCCGCCGCCCGAAGGGCGTCGGGCCGGGCATGTTTCCGCCAGGATCAGAGGCGATCGGCTCGGACGTACCTGGAGGTATGCCCATCGCCAATCGCCTCTGCCCTTTACGAAACCCTGCTCCGGCAGAATGCTTCAAGCTAACCCGGAAAAGCTCTAGCCGGGCATCCCTGGCCAGGATCAAAGGCGATCGGCTCGGACGTACCAATGGATATGCCTTCGCCAATCGCCTTTGCCCTGACGAAAACCTGCTCCGGCAGGGTGCTTCAAGCTAGCCCGAAAAGCTCAACTCAGTGGCTCAGCATTTCCTCGGCGATCTGCTTCCCACTCAGGCTTGAGGGGTAGTAGGTCGGCCAGTTGCTGACCTCATTCAGTAGCGCGGCGCGGTCATTGCCCCAATAGAGATGGTAGTGGTCGGCCTTCTCGGGGGCGACGATGTGGTCGCTGAACTGGATGAACTGAGGTGCCGCGTCATCACCGGCGCTTTTTCTGAAGATGAACCGAACCCCTCGATTACCTTTCTTGTAGGTGAGGATTTCGTGCCCGTCCGTCTCGTAGTCTCCGATCACGGAGTCCTTGCCGCGGAAAAAGGTGACCTTCGTTCCGTTGATAACGATCCGGTCGACGTCGGTCTTGTATCCCGTCTCGTAGTAGGCCCGATATTCCCCGGCGTTCTTGTCGCCATGTTTCGCCTTGTCAGCCATCACCGGATCCAAGGTTCCGTCGAAAAGATAGGGGTAGACCGACTGCCAATCGCCTTCCCAGTCCGATAGTTCACGCGCCTTTACCTGGTCGTCATCGAAATACCCATCATACACCGACCTCTTTTCATCGTGGGTATGGCTGTGGTTGTGATTGTTTCCGGAGGATGTCTCAGCGCCTGCCATTCCTGCAAAAGTCAATGTTGCGGATACAGCCAGTGCGTAGCTGAGTGTTGTTGTCGCCTTGTTCATTCACTGAAACCCTTTAGATTTGCCAGCACGGTTTGTGCCTGGGCGTGATGTAATAACATTACAAACGCGAATTAGCGCCATTTGACGGCAAGCGCAAGGCGGAAACCGGTGAGACGCGTCGCTTGGGTGACCAGGCACGACACCAGTCAATTCAGGAGGTGCCCGTCGCTAGGCGCGGTCGGCGAGCACGTGTTTGGACGGTCCAGTGACGGGATCACAGGCAGGAGCCGTCTTTTCCTCGTCGATCCGCTGCAGATCGCGCTCGCTCATCGCAATCAATCCCATCCGCTTGTCTCCCACGTCAGCAAATGCGGGGAGTGTGACATTCCAACTTTGCGGAAACAGGACACTTTAACTTTGCGGCTACAGGCGAATCTGGCGTAAGATAGCTTATGGAACTCTCAGAAGAGGCCTATCAAAAATACGCCGAGCTAATCCGATGCTTCTAAATCCTGTAACCACGCCGGAATATCCTGCTTGGCGTGCAGAACCCGCCACACGTCGACCTGGTCGGCTCGTTCAAGATAGAAGATCACATAAGGAAAACCCTTCAGCGTCGCACAGCGCAGATCGGGCAGACCGAGTTCATATGAGTAGCGCAGTGAGCCCGATGCAGGATGCTCTGCGATCAAAGTATAGGTTGATTGCAGCGCATCGATGAAGCCTACCGCTATCTGCGCTCCCGCCATGCGCGCGTAATAATCCACGGCATTCTCGACATCCCCGCGAGCCGACTGGCGGGGAACGATAGGTTTTGCGATCACTTGGAGCTTTGTTTCGTTGCGCGCTCGCGCAAGCTATCGAAATAGCTGGTGTCAATGGGTTCGGTCGTGTCGGATGACGCGCCCTCAAGCAGAAGATTGCGCAACTGCTGCCGATCCTTGTCGCGACGGATGAGTTCGCGCACGTACTCGCTGCTCGTGCCATATCCTCGACCGGCGACCTGCTGGTCGACGAAGTGCTTCAAATTGTCCGGTAGCGAGATATTCATAGTGCCCATAAGACCAAGATAGCCAGCATGGCAAAATTTGGCAAGGTCTGGCCTTCGTATAGTGGAAGCGCATCTCGCGGTCGGCGACACGACGTCCGGCCTCATCTATTGAACTCGCTCACCTTCTGGAAAACGCGTTCCAATCCCGCAGGGCATCGCAGACTTGGGCTCTGGTGGGTGCGCCGATGCGTCCGCCGAACACCTGGCATTTGAGAGCCGCCGCCATGGATGACAGTCGCATCGTCTCTGCGATCGGCATGCCTTCCGCGATTGCCAGCGCGAAGGCGCCGTGGAAGATGTCGCCGGCTGCAAGTGTGTCGATCGCTCTCACCTTCGGCGCGGCAAGGTGACGGATGTCGCCGCTTGGATCATCGAACCACAGGGAGCCATGTTCGCCAGCCGTGACGCTGATGAAGGCATGTTCGAATTTCCGTTTCAGCAGGCCGACGGTCTCGACGAGATCCGCCGTCCCGGCAAGCCGCTCGGCCGCGGGCTGCGAAAACACGATGTGGCTGGCGGCCGGCGCCAGCATCTCGATGACCCCCTCGCCGGCAACGTCGCCGTCGAGTATGGCCGGTTTGCCGGCCTTGCCAGCTGCGATCAACACCCGCAGTGCAAGCTTCGGCCATCGGACATCGACAAGCACCGCATCGAAAGCAGACATCTCCTGCTCGGTGACCAACCTGACCGTATCGTGGAGCCTCTCATCGTAGAAAGGCACAATCAGGCGTTCGCCCTCATCATCGATGAGGATCGTCGAGACGGCCGAGCGGGCGCCCTGCACAACCGTCATGCCGCTCGTGTCTATGCCGCTGTCGCCGAGGTCGGAAATGATCCGTTCGCCGGTGGCGTCGTCGCCGACCGCGCCCCAGAGGCTGGCATGGCCGCCAAGCCGGGCGACGGCGAATGCCGCGCTTGACGCCATGCCTTCGGCGACCTGCAGCATCTCATAGGGCAAGATCTTGCCCTGGCCCGATGGCAATGAGCGCACCCGGAACAGGGTGTCGAGCACCGCCGCGCCGATGCAAAGCACGCGGCGTGGCGGACCCGGCGGCGGGCCGAAGGCAGAGGAACTCATTAGCGGTCGCCTCACCTGCTCACTTGACGGCCCCGGCCGTCAGCCCGGCGACGATCTGTCGTTGCGCAAAGACGGTCAAGATCAGCACCGGCAAGGTGACGATCAGCGCGGCTGCCGCGAGCGGCCCCCAACTCACCTGTTCGAAGGACAGCATATTGTAGACGGCGACCGGCAGCGTGCGCGTCTCGCGGCTGGCGAGCACGATGCCGAAGACGAAGTTGTTCCAGGAGAAGATCACCGACAGGATGAAGGCGACGACGATGCCGGGCCTCGCGATCGGCAAGGCGACCAGGCGGAAAACCTGCCAGGGCGTGGCGCCGTCGATGCTCGCAGCCTCTTCCAGTTCCATCGGCGTCGTCTCGAAATAGCCGATCATGATCCACACGACGATCGGCACGGTGACGACGAGATGGATGATGATCTGCGGCATGAGCGTGCCGAGCAGGTTCAGCCACTGGAACAACAGGAAGAGCGGGATCAGGAACGACAGGCCGGGCGTCATGCGCGCGATCATGATGACCATCGCGGATTTCTCCGCCTTCAGACGCGCGATTCCGTATCCGGCCGGCACGCCGATCAAAAGCGCCAGAATCGTGGCGCTGCCGGTCACCAGCAGCGAATTCCAGAGATAAAGGAAGAAATTGTTCTCCTCGAAAACCTTCACATAGTTTGACCAAGCGAAACGCTCCGGGATGAAGATCGGCGGATAGGCGCCGTTGTCGATTTCATATTTCAGCGACAGCGAGATCATCCAGAGGAAAAACAGCACGACCGGCGAGATCATCACCAGCGCGACGAACAGCAGTCCGATGCGATCGAGCGTCTTGCGCTTCATCAGCGTGCCTCCCCGTCGGACCAGTTGACGCGCTGCCGGATCATCATCAGGACGAAGGAGAGCAGCACGATGAGGATGAAGAAGACGACCGCCATGGCTGAGCCATAGCCGATATCGTAATAGGCGAAGGCGGTGTTGTAGAGATAGATGTTGATCGTTTCCGATGCCGTGCCGGGGCCGCCCTGGGTCATGGCATAGATGATGTCGAAGCTCTTCACCGCATCGATGCTGCGGATGATCACGGCGATCATCAGGAAGGGCGCGATCATCGGCAGCGTCAGATAGCGGAATTTCTGCCAGACATTGGCGCCGTCGATCTCAGCGCTTTCATAAGGTTCGCGCGGAACCGCCGCCAGGCCGCCGAGCACGATCAGCATGACGAGCGGCGTCCACTGCCAGCTTTCGACCAGCACCAGCGAGGGAATGACGCTGCGCTGATTGTAGATCCACTCCTGCGGGCCGATGCCGACGAAGGAGAGGAGATAGTTGAGCACGCCGAGCTGCGGATGGTACATCATGGTCCAGACGAGCGCGATGGCGACGGGGGTCGCCATCATCGGCATCACGAATATGCCTCGTATGAGGCCGCGCAGCGGGAATCGGGCATCGAAGATCAGCGCGGCGAGCGTCCCCAGAAAAAGGGGAACCAGCACGGAGAGCGCCGTATAGAGCACCGTATGCCACAGCGACTCCCAGAAGCGCATGTCGGTGGCGAGTCTGATATAATTGTCGAGCCCGGCAAAGACCTGCGACTGGCCGAGCGTCCAGCTGTTGACGCTCATCCACACCGTAAACACCCATGGAAAGACGATGACGGCTGAGATGACAATGAGCGCCGGGATGACGAAGGGCCAGTAGTTGGGAGCAAACCGATCCGGTTTGCTCCTTCCTTTCGACGCCTTGGCCATGGCGGCCGTTTCGATGCCTGCCGAAGCCATTATCCCTCGCTTTTCGCCAGGACGGGTTCGAACTGCGCCGTTGCCGCCTTCAGTTCGGTTTCAGGATCGGCGCCGCCGATCATGTTGGTGAGGCCGACGCCATAGATGTCGCGGAACTCGGTAACCGGAATTATGACCGGCAGGGCGAGCTGCGAAATCTTGCCGGAGCCGGCAACGGCATCCAGCCATGTGCCGGGCATCTTTACGCCTTCGCGGACCTTCGCATCCTCGAGCACGGACTGGCGGAACGGAACGCCGGCGCCGGCTTGCAGCAGGCGCGCGCCCATGTCGTGCGAAATCGCCCATTGGCAAAACAGGTAGGCGGCTTCCTTCTTCTGGCTTGCCGCGACGACACCAAGGCCGTCGCCGAAGGTGCCGGCGGCCTGCGCCTTCGGTCCTTTCGGCATGACGCCGTAACCGACCTGGCCGACGACGCGCGACTTTTCCGGATTTTCGATCGGCGGGGCGAAACCGACGCCATCCAGCCACATGCCGATCTTGCCTTGCAGGAAGGCCGACTGCGCCTCGGCCCAGTTGAAGCCGGAAACGCCGGGAGGAGCGGTCTTGGTCATTAGCCTCTGATAAAGTTTGGCCGCGTCGATCGCTTCCTGCGATGTCGTGCGCAGCTTGCCGTCCGGGCCGAGCGGGCTCGAGCCGTAGCCAAGCAGCAACGTCGTCCAGACCGGCGTGTTGGCGTTCTTCAGGCCGCGGGCGACGAAGCCATAGGTGTTGGTCGAGGCATCGGTCAGCGCTTCTGCGGCGCTTGCCAGTTCTTCGAAGCTGGTGGGGTAGGCAAGCCCCTTCTTCTCGAACAACGCCTTGTTCCAGTAGATGATCCAGTAATCGACCGAGAAAGGCAGCGAACGCAGAACGCCGTCGGCATCCTTGGCGAAGGCGAGACCTGCTTCGGCGAAATCGCTTTCCACCAAGGAGGGGTCAGTCAGCGAGGCGTCCTTGAGAAAGCCGCTGATATCGGCAAGCCAGCCGCCTTTCTCGAACTGCCGCTTCTGGACGTGGTAGCTGAGGTGCACAACGTCGAAGCTCGGTTTTCCGGAGCTCAGCTCGATGGTTGTCTTCTGGCGCTGCTGCTGTTCAGGCGTTGCTTCGGCATTGACCTTGATGCCGGTGAGCTCCTCGAACTCCGACAGATACTTGGTCAGGATTTCGCTGCGCGGGCTCTTGACCAGATTGACTTCGAGCGTGGCGCCGGCGAAGCGCTTCCAGTCGACCGCAGCCGCTGCCGGCCGCATGCCGAGCACGCTGCTGGCCCCAAGGGCGGCCGTGCCGGCCAGAAAGCCGCGCCGCGTCGGGTTGAAGAATGATGGCATGTAATCCTCCTCCTTTTGCCGGCGATCTCCTCATCTCCGGCTGTTCATTCTCGATTATATCCCGAGCGCACGATCCCTTGCATGATTGATGTGTGCGACAAGGCTGTTGACGGCGTCCTCCGCCGAACGTCGTTCGATCGCCTCGAGCACCTTCAGATGCTCGCCCATGACGGGTCCGACGTGACCGTCGATGCGAAAGCGGTCCTGGCTGATCAGGCGCATCTTGATCGAGTTCACGCGGTAGGCATTCGAAATGATAGTATTGCCAAGGGCGTCGATAAAGGCATCATGCATGCCCCAGTCGACAGCCTGCGCGCGCAGCTCCAATTCGTGCGATCCGCCGCCGCTGCGGATGGCGTCGGCGATATCCCGATGCTGTTTCACGAGCTTTGCGATCGTCTCGTCCGACGCGGACCGGGTGAAGAGGGCCACGGCTTCCTTCTCCAGGAACACGCGCAGCTGGAAGGCCTCACGGATGAGATTGAGATCGATGTGAGCGATCTGCAAACCCCGCTGCGGCACGGTCTTGATCAGCCCTTCGGCTTCAAGCCTGGGGATGAGCTCCCGGATGGCACCGAGCGGCAGTCCCGTCAGTTCCACGAGGCGGCGCTGGGAAACGAACTGGCCAGGGCGCACGTCACGTGCAAGAAGGTGACGCGTAAAGCTCGCATACGCCTTTTCCCGCAGTGTCGGCTGCTCCTCCGTTCCGTCCATCGCCTTCTCCAGAAACATGCCCGACCTATGCGGCTTTCGAGCGGAAAAGATTATCGAATGCCAGAGCGAGTTGCGCCCGCGCTTCACCGGATATCGAAGTAAGCGGCGGACGGACCGCGATCCATGTCTCCTCCGACGTCGTGCGCGCGACCATCGCCTTCACGGCCGGAACGACAGGATGTTTCAGCAATTCGAGAACGAAATCGGCGACGCGGCTATCGTCCTTACCCTCTTCGGCCATCGGCTTGAGTTCGTGGGGCACGAAATTCGCCATGCCCGATATAGCACCCTGGCCGCCGAGCCGCACGGCCCTTGCGAGGTGCCGCTCGTCGCCGACCAGGATGATGAGATCACTATGGGCTTGCAAAAGCGCTTCCGTGTACGGCCAGTCGCCGGAGGAATCCTTGACGCCCGTGACGATATGGGGAAAGGCGGTCCGCAGCCGGCCGATCAGCGACACGCTCAGCGGCACCATGGTGAGCGAGGGAAGATTGTAGACGATGATATCCCGCGCCGTGTCGCCCAGAAGAGCGAACACGTTGGAAAACCATTGAAAGACGCCGTCGTCACTGACGTTCTTGAAATAGGACGGCGGGGCAAGAAGGATGTTGCGGGCGCCCCTGGACAGAGCCTGACCGGCCTGCATCGCCGCATCCTCTGCGGCATCGACCAGCACGCCGACGATAATGTTGCCAGGCGCAATACCGGCATCGAGAAAGGCGGCCAGCACGCGTTCCCGTTCGCCGTTCCCGACGGAGGAGCCCTCGCCCGTCGTCCCGAACAGCGTCACGCTGGAGCATCCGGCCGCAAGGCTGCGTCGCGCCTGCGCGATCATCGCCTCGATCGCAATATTGCCATCGCTGTCGAACGGCGTGGCGAGAGCGACGGAAAGCCCGAATCTTGATGTCAACTTCATTCCTCCCAGCTAATGGGTCAGGTGTAGCAGGCTGACATGTTAGTTGTAAAGGGGTGATTGTTCGGTCGCGCCTTTCAGCAGATTCTCGACGACCGGGGTTTCCAAACGTTCCGCGCCCGGGCCGATTTACGAGACTACTCCTTTACCGCGCCCGTCATCGAGGACACGTAATAATCGACGAAGAAAGAATACAGGATCACGACAGGCAGCGAGCCGAACAGCGCACCCGCCATCAGCGATCCCCATTCGAAGACGTCGCCGCGGACCAGTTCGGTCAGGACGCCGACCGGAATAGTCTTGTTTTCCGAGGACTGGATGAATGTCAGCGCGTAGATGAATTCGTTCCAGGACAGCGTGAAGGCGAAAATGCCGGCCGAGATCAGGCCGGGGACGGCGAGCGGCAGGATGATCTTGACAAGGATCTGCCAGCGGTTGGCGCCGTCCACCAGCGCGCTTTCCTCGAGCTCGAACGGGATCGAGCGGAAATAGCCCATCAGCAGCCAGGTGCAAAACGGGATGAGGAACGTGGGATAGGTGAAGATCAGCGCCAGGCGCGAGTCGTAGATCCCGAGCTTGAAGACGATGAAGGCGAGCGGGATGAAGAGGATCGACGGCGGAATGAGATAGGCGAGGAAGATGACGAGGCCGATCTGCCGCGAGCCGGTGAAGCGGATGCGCTCGATCGCATAAGCGCCGAACACCGAGGCCACCAGCGATAGCGCCGTCGACCCAACGGCCACCAGCATCGTGTTCCACAGCCAGCCGGGATAGGACGTCTCGAGGAACAGGTATTTGATGTGGTCGAGCGTCGGCCCGACCACCCAGAAGGGGCTGTAATTGTTGTAGTCGGTCAACTGTTCGTTCGGCTTCACGGCGGTGATCGCCATCCAGTAAAAGGGAAAAAGCAGAACGAAGACGAAGACCGCCATCGGCAGGTAGAGCATCACTACGCGCCGCGGCAGGCGGTTCAGATAGCTCATGCCCTCGGCATTGTCGGTCAGGACCTCATCGGCCGTTTTGAGATTGGTCGACATTTTTTCCCCCTTAGAGCAATTCCAGCAAAAGTGCGTAGCGGTTTTGCGTCCGGAATGCGTAAAAACAAAGAGATAGAGTATTTCCGTGGAAATACACTAGTCCTGGCCGCCCTGCTGCCATTTGCGGCGTTGCAGGCCGAAGAAGCTGAACATGATGGCACCGAGCAGGAAGGGTATCATGGCGACCGCGATGGCCGCCCCCTCACCGAGCTGGCCGCCCGGAATGCCGCGCTGGAAGGAGAGTGTGGCCATCAGATGCGTGGCGTTGACCGGTCCGCCCTTGGTCAGCACGTAGATCAGCTGGAAATCCGTGAAGGTGAAGAGCACCGAGAAGGTCATGACGACCGCGATGATCGGCGTCAGCATCGGCAGCGTCACATAGCGGAAGCGCTGCCAGCTCGTCGCGCCGTCGAGCGAGGCCGCCTCCTGCAGCGAAGCCGGAATGGTCTGCAGGCCGGCAAGCAGCGAGATCGCCACGAAGGGGATGCCGCGCCAGACATTGGCGACGATGACCGATATCCGCGCATTTGTGGGATCACCGAGGAAGTTGATTGGCGCGCTGATCAGCCCGAGCTTCATCAGCGACCAGGAGATGATCGAGAACTGGGAATCGTAAATCCACCAGAAGGCCAGCGCCGAAAGCACCGTCGGCACCACCCAGGGCAACAGCACGATCGCCCGAAAGAAGGATTTGAATGGAAGGTGCTGGTTCAGGAGCAGTGCCAGCCAGAGGCCGAGCGCGAATTTCAGAGCCGAGGCGATGACCGTGTAAAGGATGGTGTTGAAGACCGACAGCCAGAAAACGGCGTCATCGGCCAGGAATTCATAGTTCTCCAGGCCGATGAAGATGCCATCCCGGCCGATCCGCGTGTCGGTAAAGCCAAGCCAGACGCCGAGCCCCAGGGGATAGGTGAGGAAGCAGACAAGGAACACGGCGGCCGGCAGCATGAACAGGAAGCCGAGCACATTGTTGTTCTGCATCAGCGAGGGGCCGCGCGTATCCCCGGATTTCAAGGTCGACATTGCTTGTCTCCAGATTGAATTCAGTCCTGACGCATGTCGCCCGGAAGTGTGCAGCGGTTCCGGGACTACGACATGCATAAAAACAAGGAACTAAAGCGCGGCGCATGGATCAAATCTGATGTGACGCGCTTTAGAGGCCTGCGGCATGCCGGATATCGGGCATGCTGCACGTCCCGGCTCCGGATCAGACGCGGTAGTAGCGGTTTGCCCGGCGTTCGGCTTCCTTCATCGCGTCCTCGGGCGACTTCTGGCCGGTGACGGCGGCGGCATACATGTCGACCAGCACGTAGTCGGCCATGGTTGCCGCCGAGGCGTAGCCGAGCGGACCGGCATAGCCGTTCGGGCGCAGCTTTTCCGAGGCGCGCGCATAGGGCGCGTGAACCGGATCGGCGGTCCAGACCGGGTTCTTGGCGAAGGCCTTGAGTGGCTGGCAGCAATAGGCGCTGGAGCCCTGGATCCAGGCATTCATCTGATCAGCTTCCATCATGAACTTGATGTAGGCCTTGGCCGCTTCCGGATATTTGCTGTGCTTGAAGAGCAGCAGAGAGCTCGTCTGGAAAAGCTCGACGCTCTTGCCGACCGGTCCGATCGGGAAGTTCGTCGTCCGAATGTCCTTTGCGATCTCGGCGAGCTTCGGATCGTTCTTGGCCGTGTAATAGACCGAGACGCCGTTGGCGATCAGCGATACCTGGCCGGCGAGGAAGGCGCGGTTGTTGTTGACATCCAGCCAGCTTTCCGTGCCCGGAATGAAGGTCGCGTAGAGTTCCTTGGCATAGTTGATCGAGGCGAGCGTTTCCGGGCTGTTGATCGTCACCGTGCCGCTTTCGTCGACCATTTTGCCGCCATGGCTCCAGAGCAGCCAATGGGCGTAGTTGTTACCGTCGCCGACCGCCTTGCCGTGCGGGAAGCCGGCGGGCGTGCCCTTTGCCTTCATCGCCTTGCAAAGCTCGAGGAAGCCTGCGGTATCGTTCGGGAATTCGTTGAAGCCGGCAGCCTTCACATGGCTGTCGCGATAGACCACGGCATTGCCGATCGTCGTCAGCGGCATGGCGATGAACTTGTCGTCACGGGTGGCATAACCCTTCAGGCCGTCGTACCAGCCCTCGTACTTGTTGCCGAGATAGTTGCCGAGTTCCGTGAGATCGACCAGCTTGTCGGGATATTGGTGCGCGTCGTCGAACCAGCACATGATGAGATCCGGACCGGAGCCGACATTGGCCGCAACGGCGGCTTTCGGACGGATGTCCTCCCAGCTCTCCTTGTCGATGCGCACTTCCACGCCGGTGGCTTCAGTGAACTTCTTGGTATTGGCAAGCCAGGCCTCCTCATCACCCTTCACGAAAGGCGTCCAGCGCAACAGACGCAGGCTCGCGCCGCTTTCCGGCGTGTAGGTCGGTTCGGCCTGCGCAAAGGACGGCTTGATGCCGAGGCCGGCGACACCGGCAACGGCTGCCGATGCAGCAAGAAATTCACGTCTCTTGATCGTCATGAGATTCCTCCTCATTGAAACAGCGGGAGCAATTCTCCGGCATTCACCTCCCGCTTGGTGAACGGCGGCCTGGCATCCCGGGGGCACAAGCTCCCCAGGGAGGTTTGCGCTCCCGTGGGGCTCACCCCTCGAATGCTTGCGCTCCGGCGGAACGGGAGACTCCTCCTCTCCCCTTATCCCGCCGGATGGCGTCAGTCGGTCAATCGCATGCCGCCTTCGGCGTCGAAGAGATGGACATGCTTGGCATCGATCGCCACCCGGATGGCTTCGCCCGGGCGGGCATCGACACGCTCGCGGAAGACGCAGCTGACATCGCTGCCGCCGAGGCGGACGGTCAGATGCGTCTCATAGCCGGTCGGTTCGATCACCACGATCTCGGCCGGCACGCCGTTCGGATCGAGCGAGATATATTCGGGGCGCAGCCCGTAGACGAGATCGCGGCCGACAGCGCTCGTCGGCGCATTGGCGACGGGCAGCCGCGTACCGTTGGCGGCGACGAACTGGCTGGGATTCTCAGGATCGAGCCTGCCGTGGATCATGTTCATCGCCGGCGAACCGATGAAACCGCCGACGAAGAGATTGGCGGGGCGGTCGTAAAGCTCGAGCGGCGTGCCGATCTGCTCGACGATGCCGTCATGCATGACGACGATCTTGTCGGCCATCGTCATCGCCTCGATCTGGTCATGGGTGACGTAGACGGTCGTCGTCTTCAGGCGCTGGTGCAGTTCCTTGATCTCGGCGCGCATGGCGACGCGCAGTTTCGCATCAAGGTTGGACAGCGGCTCGTCGAACAGGAAGACCTCCGGATTGCGTACGATGGCCCGGCCCATGGCGACGCGCTGGCGCTGACCGCCGGAAAGCTGGCGCGGATAACGGTCGAGCAGCTTGTCGAGACCGAGGATGCCGGCGGCATATTTTACTCGCTTTTCGGCTTCTGCCTTCGGCGATTTGTTGAGCATGAGCGAGAAGCCCATGTTCTGCTCCACCGTCATATGCGGATAAAGCGCATAATTCTGGAACACCATGGCAATGTCGCGGTCCTTCGGCGGCAGCGTGTTGACGACGCGCCCGCCGATCTTGATCTCGCCACCGGAAATATTCTCGAGCCCCGCCAGCATCCGGAGAAGTGTGGACTTGCCGCAGCCCGAGGGCCCGACGAGGATGACGAATTCGCCGTCGGCGATATCGATGTCCACCCCTTTGATGACGGGATGCGCGCCGAACGATTTCCGGACATCCGCGAACTGAACGTTTGCCATACTCCCTCCTCCCAGATCATGAGCACTGCATAACTGCATATTATGTCGCTTCGGCCGCGACAGCAGGCCTTACCCCCGCCCGACAAAGGGCATTTTCGTCGCCATCACGGTCATGGTCAGCACATTGGCGCTGAGCGGCAGGCCGGCCATGTAGACGACGGCGTCGGCAATATGGGCCGGGTCGATCGTCGCCTCCGCGGCAATGCTGCCGTTGGCCTGCAGCACACCGGCCGCGATCCTCGTCGTCATGTCGCTGGCGGCGTTGCCGATATCGATCTGGCCGCAGGCGATGTCGAATTCGCGCCCGTCGAGCGCGGTGGATTTGGTCAGGCCCGTAATGGCATGCTTCGTCGCGGTGTAAGGCGCCGAATTCGGGCGCGGCGTCGTGGCCGAGACGGAGCCGTTGTTGATGATGCGGCCGCCGTGCGGGCTCTGGCTCTTCATCAGCCGGAAGGCCTGCTGCGTGCAGAGAAAGGCGCCGGTGAGATTGGCGGCGACGATGGCGTTCCATTGCTCGAAGGAAACCTCCTCGAGCGGTACGCCCGGTACGGTGACGCCGGCATTGTTGACCAGGAGGTCGAGCCGTCCGTATCTCTCCGCGATCGCATCGAAGAGAGCCCGCACCGAAGCGGGATCGCCGACATCGGCGGGAACCGCGAAAAACTCGGCCCCCGTTTCGCTGCCAAGCTCGCTCGCCGCCTTTTCAAGCACATCGGCCCGTCGTCCTGAAATCACCACTCTGTAGCCGGCCGCGCCGAGTCCCCTCGATATGGCACGCCCGACGCCGGTGCCACCGCCGGTGACAAGCGCGATCCTTGCTTCTCCGCTCGCCGATACGCTCACGCAATCCTCCCGCCGAGTTCATCCTCGATATGCACTTGCAGAATTTCGTCGAAGCTCGTTTCCGCCTTGAAACCGAGCGAAGAGGCTCTCGTCGCATCGAACTGGGTCGGCCAGCCGGCGACGATGCGTTCGATCACAGGATCGGGCACGCGTTTGATGAGGGCGACCGCCTTGTCGCCGGCCACCCGGCGCAGAGCGTCGATCTCTTCGGAGACCAGCGCGGAAAGGCCCGGCATGGTCAGGTTGCGCCGCGCGCCGATCCTCGCCGTATCGATCGTCGCGGCATGGACGAAGAAGCCGACGGCCGCGCGCGGACTGGCAAACCAGTGCCGGACGCTGTCGCTGACCGGCAATATGGCTTCCTTACCGACCAGCGGCTCGCGCAGGATATTGGAGAAGAAACCGGAGGCCGCCTTGTTGGGCGCACCGGGGCGCACGCAGATGGTCGGCAACCGGATGCCGATGCCATCGAAGATGCCGCGGCGGGAATAATCGGCAAGCAGCAGTTCGGCAATTGCCTTCTGGGTGCCGTAACTCGTCAGCGGCGTGGCAAAGAATTCATCCGGAATGACCTCCGGGAACGGCGTGCCGAAGACGGCGATCGAGGATGCAAAGACGACGCGCGGCACATAGGCGCTCTTGAGGCTGAGCTGGCGGATCGCATCGAAGAGAGCGCGCGTGCCATCGAGGTTGACGGCGTAACCCTTGTCGAAATCTGCCTCGGCCTCACCCGACACGATGGCGGCCAGGTGAAAGATCAGATCCGGCCGGCTTTCGATCAGCCTGTCAGCTACGCCGGCGGCGGCAAGGTCGACTATCTGCGTCGTGGAGACGGACTGGAGCGTCTCCGGCACCGGCGGCTGAAAAGCATCTGCCAGCGTCAGACGGGTGATGGATCGGCCGAAAGCGAGCGGCTCGCGCGCAATCTTCTCGACCAGCTTGCGGCCGACCATGCCGGCTGCTCCCAAGATCATCACATGCATATCGGCTCTTCCTCCCGTCGGCCGGTCTCTTCGGTCAAGATCGCGCTACTCGTCTTATTGTCCTTGTGGTCACTCCCGGGCCGGCTCGCGACGCGATCTGGAACCAGCCCGATCGGCATATGCCCGATCGAATTCAGATAGGTTTGCAACCTGCGGGTCAAGTCACCTTTCCTGATCCGCAGATCATCGCTATCGAACGTTAATCAGATGTCGGATCCTCCGAAGCGCTGCCTGTGCGCCCATCGACTCCGATTCTATGACCATGGCTTTACCTGTCTCCCGCCCGGCTTCTCTCCCGTTTCCCATGGCTGGTATCGATACCGGTATCGGTAACAACGCCTATTTTTACCGTGCATGTCAAGTAGCGAGTGTTTTCCTTTTTTGGAAAAGAGCCTATGAGTCTGACGTTGCCCGCTGGCGAGGCAGTTCGACGATGGGGTCGGTGCGATGCGTAAATCCACACTGGAAGAGGTTGCCGCTGCGGCAGGCGTCAGCAAGATGACGGCATCGCGCGCCCTTCGCGGCGCCGCCGACGTTTCCAAGGAGACTCGCGAAAAAGTGCTTCAGCAGGCCGAGCGGCTAAACTACGTCGGTAACCGGCTGGCGCTCTCACTGTCGTCGCAGCGCACCAACCTCGTCGCCGTCGTCGTTCCCAGCATGTCCAACATCGTCTTTCCCGAGATGCTAGCGGGCATTTCCGCCGGGCTGCGGGGATCAGGCATGCAGGCGGTGTTCGGCATCTCTGATTACGATATGGCGAAGGAACGCGAGATCATCCGCGACATGCTCTCCTGGCGCCCTGCCGCCATCATTGTGACGGGTCTCGATCAGCCGGCAGAAACGGTGAGAATGTTGCAGAATGCCGCGATCCCCGTCATTCAGCTGATGGATCTCGACGGCACGCCCATCGATTTCAACGTCGGTCTTTCGCATGGCAAGGCCGGGGAAGAGATGGCAAAAGCGCTGTTGGCCGCCGGTCGGCGGCGATTCGGCTATATCGGCAGCGCGATCGACAGAGATCTGCGCGCCGGCAAGCGGAAGGCCGGCTTCGAGAAAGTGCTGCGTGAGAGCGGCCTTGCTTTCGTGGACGAGCGGTTCAACGCCGCCTATTCCTCGGTGGCGCACGGCAAGCGGCTGTCCATGTCGATGCTCGCGGCGACCAGGGATCTCGACTGCATCTATTATTCCAACGACGACATGGCGACGGGCGGCGCCTTTGCCTGCCTGGAACTCGGCATTTCCAGCCCTGCGGAAATCCTGATCGCCGGATTCAACGGGTTGGATGTCGCCAGCGCCCTCCCGGTCAGGATCGCAACCTCGATTTCGCCACGGCGTCAGATGGGCGAAGTCGCCGCCGCGCTTCTGCTCGCTGCGAGCAGCGGAGACGGCAGCCAGATATCCGAAAAAATCATTGCCTTCACTCCGGAGATCACCGGCGTGGATTGAAATCTGAATGCCTCGTGCTCGCCTCCAGAAGAGTTGGCTCGATGCGTCGGTTTGCAGAATTGCAGCCGCCGTTGCGCGCATGCAAAGACCCGTGGCCCTGCCAGTCCTCGGAACGTTGTTCGGTGTCGAACATTGAAATGATGCCACGCTCGAATATGTCGCTTCGAGGCTGACGGTGATCGGAGTTCCAGGGAGTCGGTGCAGATGAGCCTGAAAGGCGCCTGGCATTGGCAAGTTGCACTGGCAATCCTGCTTCTCCTCGTTGCAGCCTCGGCCTCGGCAGCAGGCGTCGCCGATCGGGACGCGCCATCGGAAACGCTGTTTCTCGTCCAGATCATCGTGCTCGTCGCCATCGGGCGATTGCTCGGCGAGTTCATGGTGCGCATCGGCCAGCCCTCCATCATGGGTCAGATCATCGGCGGTGTCCTCCTCGGGCCATCTGTATTCGGGTCTCTATGGCCTGACCTTCAGCATCAGCTATTCCCGGCGGGCGAAGCACAAAAAAGCATGACCGACGCCATTGCCCAGCTCGGCATCCTGTTCCTCTTGCTTCTCGCCGGTATGGAAACGGATCTCGGCCTGGCGGTCCGGCTGCGCCGCGCCGCCTTCGGCGTTTCGTTAAGCGGTATTCTCATCCCCTTCGCCGCGGGTTTTACTCTGGGAGAGCTCCTCCCTGCCTCGCTGTTGCCGAATCCGCAGGCGCGGCTGGTGACGGCGCTCTTTCTTGGAACGGCTCTCTCCATCTCCTCCGTCAAGATCGTGGCATCCGTCGTCCGGGAAATGGATTTCATGCGACGCAATATCGGCCAATTGATCGTCGCGTCGGCAATCATCGACGATACTGTCGGCTGGGTGATCATCGCCGTGACTTTCAGCCTTGCCGAACATGGCGCCGTCGATCTGTGGATATTGGTGAGGAGCGTAGCCGGCACGCTTGCTTTCATGGCGTTCAGCTTCACGATCGGGCGCCGCATCGTCTTCGAAATCATCCGACTGACGAACGATAAGTTCAAAAGCGATCTGCCGGTCCTTAGCGCCATCATCGCCATCATGGGCGCCATGGCGATCATCACTGATCTGATCGGTGTGCACACGGTTCTCGGCGCGTTCGTCGCCGGCATTCTGGTCGGTCAATCGCCGATTTTGACCCGCCAGATCGACAGCCAGCTTCGGGCGCTGACAACGGCGCTGTTCATGCCGGTCTTTTTCGGCCTGACCGGCTTGGAGACGGATCTCGGCGTTCTCAGCGATCCCGCCATTCTGCTCCTGGCGCTCGGCCTTATCCTGATTGCGAGCTTGGGAAAGTTCGGAGGCGCCTTTGCCGGTGCCAAATTCAGCGGCTTTACCAATCCGGAAGCCGTCGCGCTTGGCTGCGGAATGAACGCCCGCGGCTCCACCGAGGTCATCGTCGCATCGATCGGTCTTTCCATCGGGGTTCTCGATCAGCGGCTGTTTTCCGTCATTGTGGCGATGGCGGTGGTCACGACCATGGCCATGCCGCCATCGCTGCGTTGGGCGCTTGCAAGGCTGCCGATGCGGGAGGACGAGCGTGATCGTTTGGCCCGTCAAGGATTCGAAGAGCAAAGCTTCCTTTCGAAATTTGAACGCATCCTTCTTGCCGTCGACAATTCCGCCAGCAGCGGCCTTGCGACCCGCATTGCCGCCCATTTTACTGCCTTGCGAAAGATGCCGATCACCGTGTTGAACATCGATGGAAAACCCCAAGGCCCAGAAGCCCAATCCGGCGGCAACAAGGACGAAGCGGGACGGACAATCGATAACACCGCCATGGCGATTGCCGAACAAGTGAGGGAGAGCGCGCAGCGAACCGTCGGCCGCGTCGGCAGTCAGGAGGCCGCCATCGATGGCGACCTTCACGTTACAACGAGTGGGACGAGCGGGGACCTCGAAGCACTGCTGGCCGAGAGTGCCGAAAAGGGTCATGACATGCTCTTTGTCGGGGTCGAACCCACCGCAGCGCCCGAGGGAGGTCTTGACCAGAAAATTTCGAGGATGAGCAAGTCGTTCAAAGGAACGACTGCCATCTGTTCGCAACGTGGCGCCTTGCCCGACGATGACGGAAGGCTGCGCATCTTGGTGCCGATCAGCGGGACAGAACGGTCCATGCGGGCGGCGGAATTCGCGTTGGTCGTGGCCAAGGCCAGCAGCGCGCACGTAGCTGCGATTTACATCCGTGAGCCGCAACAGGCGTCATTGGCGCCGCGTGTGAGCGATATCGCCAACGCGCATCTGGCCGCATTCAGGAAGATTGACGAAATCGCGAGCTACAACGACATTTCGGTCGAAAAGATCACCCAGTCGGGCGGCGCACCCGATCTGTCGATCCTGCGTCAGGCGCGCCGAGGCAGGTTCAATCTGATCGTGCTCGGCGTCAGCCGACGGGCCGGCGAGATGCTGTCATATGGACCGATCGCTGATACTTTGCTCGAGGCCGCCGACCGCTCCTTCATTCTTGTCGAAACAGAATGATGAGCGTTTACTGGTCCTGGCCGAGCTGTTTTGCGAGATCGGCAAGCATGGCAACCTGGCCTTTGAGAATCTTGATTTCAGCTTCTGCGATGGGAAACCACCCGGCGCGGTCGACCTCGGGGAAATTCTGGATGCGGCCCGATCGCGGTGGCCATTCGATCTGAAACTCCGAACTCCGCACTGTCTCGACGTCAAGCGCGGCGTCCGCCTCCACCGACCAGACGACCACCACTTTTCCGCCGCGCTGGCGATATTCTCCGAGCCGGGCGAAGCTTCCTTGAATTTCGACGCCGAGCTCCTCCTGCGCCTCCCGGATCGCTGCCGACAATTCGTCTTCGCCGGCTTCGATCAATCCTTTCGGGATCGACCAAGCGCCCTCGTCCTTCTTCGCCCAGAAGGGACCGCCGGGATGGACGAGCAGGACCTCCGGCCTCGTCTCGCAAAGGCGGTAGATGAGAAGCCCGGCGCTACGGACCGGCATCGGCAACGCCCTCAATGCTCATGGTCTTTCCTCGATGACAACTTTCCGCGCGGTAGCGCGTTAGAGCTAACAGCCACACGGACGCGCGGAGAATATCATGCCCAAAGGATTTCGTTTCGACCTGCTTGCCAAGAGCGGCTATGTGGCCCGCGGTATCGTGTTCCTCCTCGTGGCGGGGCTGGCCCTCTTCTCCGGCGTCGCCGGCGGAAAGTCGGAAACGAAATCGGCACTTTCGACGCTTCTCGGACAGCCCTTCGGCCGCGTCTGGGTTGGTCTCATCGGCATCGGACTTCTGGGTTTCGTCGCCTGGCGGCTAGCGCAGTCGCTCGCCGACAGCGACGGCCACGGCCGCGACGCCAAGGCCATCGCCATCCGCACGGTTTTCTTCGGCAGCGCCGTCGTCTATCTCGGGCTTGCCGGATACGCGCTGGGGCACGCACTCTTCAGCGGCGGCGGAAGTCAGGGATCGGGTGAGAAGGGATTGGCAGAATGGATCATGTCGCAGCCGTTCGGCGCCTATCTGGCCATGGCCGTCGGTCTCGGCTTCATCATCGGCGGGGCCGTGACGGCAGCCAAGGGCATTACCAGGAAATTCGAACGCTATCTCAGGCTCGCCGACACAAGCGGCGTGGTGACCTCGGTCTGCGTCTACGGCCTCGTCGCCCGCGGCGTCGTCTTTGTGATCACCGGAATATTCTTCGTCTATGCAGGTTTTCGTGTTGACCCTGAGCAGGCAGGCAGCATGGCGGACGCGCTCGAATGGGTGAGACGGCTTCCTTTCGGCGCGATCCTCTACATCGCCATCGCGATCGGCCTGGCGGCCTTCGGGATCTATAACCTCGTCGAAGCGCGTTATCGCGTCGTGCACAGCCCGTCCCTTGACGACGTGAAACATTCGATTCCTACACCTGGCCATTAGCAAACACGTCGGCTTCCCAAGCGGGCGGACTGCGCCATCTCTGTCAGATGATTTACTTTATCGGCGATACCCACTTTGCAGATCCCCGCGTCCTTCGCATCGACCGACGCCCCTTTCCCGACATGGCGTCCCACGACGTAACGCTGATCCGCAACTGGAACGAGATCGTTGATGCGCAGGACGATATCTGGCATCTCGGCGACTTCATGTCCTTCCGCGGCGGCGATTGCGACCAGCTCCTTTCGATGCTGAACGGGCGGAAGCACCTCATCATCGGGAATAATGATCCCCCGACGACGACCGAGGCGACGGGATGGGCAAGCGTTCAGCACTACAGCGAAATGACGCTGGACGATCATCTGCTGATCCTGTGCCATTACCCGTTCCGCACCTGGAACAAGATGGGCAAGAAGTCGATCAATCTGCACGGACATTCCCACGGCCGCCTCAAGCCCCTGCCCCGCCAGTACGATGTCGGCGTCGATGCGCAGGGCCTCAGGCCGGTGTCGCTGCAAGCCCTATTGTCGACGAAGCCGGGGTCATGATGCCGCTGAAAAGTGCTAAGCGACAGAACGAAATGACCGCCTGGTTCTCTTCGCTGGCGCCGGTCCGGCCGGCCGAGATGCTCGGCCTGTGGCGAGGTGCGGGCATCCCATCGGGCCACCCGCTCGACGGCGTTCTCGAGAACCTGGGCTGGTTCGGCAAGCGGTTTCACGCCGACATGCGCGCCGACGCCCTCCTCTTTCAGTGGCGGTGGGATCGGCTGGTGGCGATCGACCCCGGCATTTTTCCGATCCGCCTGGCCATCAAGGCGGCGCCGTTCGGCCGCACTCGGATCGCCCGGAGCTGCTTCTCCTACCTGCAGAAGGCGCTGCGGGCGCGGGGTACGACCGCGTCGCTGAGGCTTCAGACCTTCGATAACTTCACCACAGCTGCTATGGTCTACGACAGGCAGCCGCTCGCCGACTATTTCCGCAGGACGGGAGACGACCAGGTCGCTGGTATGATGTGCGTCGACGGCGATGCCTGTCGTTATTTCTTCGAGCTCCGCAGGATCGACGCCGCATCGCAGCGACGGAGTGGATGAGGCGAGGGCAATGGTTGCACGAGTGCCGCGACGGGGAACAATCTGCTCCTCTCGTGAGTTAGGCCATGCAACCCTGGGGGATTTCATGCGTGCTGCTCTGATCGCGACTTTGCTTTCGCTCTCCTGCTTGCCGGCCGAGGCAACGGCGTCGGAGGCAGGATTTCTCCAGTCTTTGGACGGTGACTGGAGCGGAACCGGGATGGTCCTCACCAAGATAGGCGGCGCGAATCTGAAGGTCTCCTGCACCCTGCGATCTGATGCGGGTGCATCTGCCGTCTCGATGAATGGGACGTGTCGCGGCCTTGCCGTTTTCACCAGGAGCTTCTCGGCGACCGTAAATGCCGCCGGAGAGCGTTATACCGGCAAGTACGTGGGACCATCGGGGCTGCCGTCGAAGCTTGCCGGGAGCAGGAAAGGCACCGCCCTCAACCTGCGTGTGACGTGGGCGCGGCTGGTCAACGGCGACCGAGATGCAATTTTAACGATTGAGAAGGTCGGGCAGAACAGGCTTCGACTGCAGACCGTCGACAAAGACCCCGCTTCCGGCCAGCCGGTCGTAACCAGCCGCATCGATTTGCAGCGGCCTTCCATGGCAGAAAGATAGCCGCTCGAGCAGCCGCGCTCACAGGAGCGACGACTCGATTTCAGTGCCTTTTGGCGTGACGGTCGCCGCGATCGCCTTCTCCGGGCTTTGCATCATTTTTTGCCCGGCGCCGCTTGTCTGCCGAGAGCGAGCGGCTGACGTCCGCTGACTCGGTGAAACGACCCTGGTCGTCGCGGCGGACGTAGCGCTTGTCAGTGCCTGTATCGATGAGTTCGCGTTTGGACATGGTGGTCTCCTGCTGTTGAAGCAGGGAAAACGCACGAGATTCCAAAAGGATGCATCATCCCGCGTCATTTCCCGTGGCGCAGCCCGTGCCGCGGCCGAAGCCCTACGCGGCCATGCTGACGAGCGCATTGGTAAGCTGCCGGATATCGTAGGGCTTGGAGAAGAAGACGCCGCGCTCGGGCAAGGCGCCCGCGTCCGGCTGCTTCATGCCGGAGACGATGATGATTTCCACGGGCGGCCAGCGGTCGCGGACGGCCCTTGCGAGCATCAAGCCATCCATGCTGCCCGGCATGTCGATATCGGTAAACAGGATCCGGATGCCGGGCACTCTTTCGAAGAGCATGAGCGCCTCGTCGGCATTGCGTGCCTCGAGCGCTTCAAAGCCTGCCTCCTCGACGATGGCGACCGCCATCATCAGCAGCAGAGCCTCGTCCTCGACCACGACCACCTTGGTTTTCATCTCTAGCTCGTATGCTTTACGTCCCGGCTCAGAGGGTCAACTTCGCCTCTGGCAACCGGTTCCCCAATCGAAAATATTACTTCGAAGATGAGGCCTTCGGCCTGATAGTCCACGCGGGATCGCGCCTGCGCCTTCGACGGGAAGGCACGTTCAATGAGCACCGAGCCGAAGCCCTTTTTCGTCGGCGTCGAGACCGGCGGCCCGCCGGCTTCCGTCCACAGAAGGAGGACACGTCCATCCTCGTGCTTCCATTCGATGGCGACTGTTCCATTTTCGCTGCCGAGGCTTCCATACTTGGTTGCGTTGGTCGCCAGCTCATGAATCACCAGCGAGAGCGGCAGGGCGGTGTCCGCCGGAAGAACCACGTCCGGTCCGTCGAGACGAATGCGCTCGGCTTGCGAGGCGACATGCGCCCGCAGGGCTGCGGACAGGATATCCCGAATGGGCGAAGCCGACCCCTCCCGCGACAGGATGAGGTCATAGGTACCGGCGAGGGCTGCGAGCCTCTCGGCGAAGGAATTGTATCTCTCCGGATCGGACCGCGAGAAGGTTTGTCTGGCAATCGCCTGCACGAGCGTGAAGCCATTCTTGACGCGATGCGCAAGCTCGCGGACGAGCAGGCTCCGTTCCTCCTCCGCCTGCTGATTTTGGCGCCTGCGGTCTTCGAGTTCGTCGAGCAGCCGATCGAAGGTTGCGCCGACGAGCCCCAGCTCGCCCGGTCCCTTCATGCCGGTCCGCGCCGTCGTCTGACCGCTGCGCCAACTTTCCATCACATCCGCGATCCTGGAGATCGGTATCAGGATGAAGCGGTTACCGATAAAGATCGCGGCGACGAAGGCGAAAAGCGCACCGCCGATGATGGCGAGCGTATTCATCAGCGTCGCCCGTTCGATCGGCGCGAAGACCTCCGTTTTCGAGAAGCCGGCGCTGACATAGAGGGGGTTGGAAGGCAAGGCTATCGGGCGATAACCGAGGATGCGCGCTGTTCCGTCCTGACTGGTGGTCTCAATGACATCAGGCTGTTCGGCGTGGATCAGCTGCTGGTATTCCTCGGGCAAGATCGTACCGACGAACTGATCGGGAGAGGGAACGTGCGCGACAATGGTTCCCTTGCCGTCGGCGATGGTCACCGCATTGCCGGGAGCAACGCCGCGCTCGGTGATGCGGTTCTGCAGCCAGTCCAGCCGGATCCCGCTGACGATGATGGCCTTGATGATATCGCCTTCCATCAGGGGGATCGCGAGCGGCAGCACCGGGCGGTCGGAAAGGCGACTCTGCGTATAGGTGCCGACGGAAAAGTCCTTGGTCTCCAAAGTCTGCTGGAAATAATCGCGGTCGGAAAAGACCACGCCTTTCGGGAAAGCCATGCTTCCGCAGATCGGCCGCCCATCGAGCCCGGCGACGAAGATGGTGCGGATGTTGGGAATGTTTTCGGCAACCGATTTCAGGGCGTCGTTGCAAGCCGGGACGTCGAGGTGTCGGACGGAAGGCATTGATGACACGGAGACGAGAAGGGCGTGCAGGCCCTCAATAATCCGTTCGACTTCCGACGAGGCTTGCCTCGCCGCCTGCGCAGCGGAGGTGCGCACTTCCTCGTTGCGCTGATGGCGGAGCGCGATCTCGTTGTAGAAGAGCATCGCAACCACCGGCGCCAGCGCCGCGACCGCAACTGCAACCAGTTTGAGTCTCATACTGTCCCCTCTCGGAAAAGGGTTGGTAGCATGATCGAGACGATCCGGCCCAGACCGCGCGCGCAATCTTGTTTACAAAATATCAACATACGGATCCCGATGCGGGTGGGTAAGCCTTGCCGAGTTTTGCATCGCGGCTAGTTAAATCAAAGATGAGTGATGCCAAAAGCACTTCCTCTGAAACCTCTCCAGCCGGGTCTGTGCCGCCACGGCCGTTGACTGGCGCAATGGCGGATGAGGTCGAACGTCTTTTATCGGGCCGAACCCGCGATATCCGCCTGACGGGCGAGCTGCGCCGTCGTTTTGATGAAAGGTTGTGGCGGCAGACGGCGAAGGTCATCCGCTCCTGGATGATTTGGGTCGCGTTTGTCGATGTTCTGACGCTGGCGCTGAACGCCGTCCTGCTTCCCCGGCAGATCGTTCTGTCGATGATTGCTCCCGCCTGCCTTTTGCCGCCGGCGGCAATTTTGACCGCGGTGGTTTGGAACAAGCCGCGCCCGGCGGCCGTTCAGCGGGCGTCGCTGCTTGTGGGAATGTTCCTTATTCTCCTCTCGGTCGGGCTGGTGGGCGTGTTTGCCGGCGGCGAATTTTACGAGCGGCATCTAAGCATCATGTTGTTCGTCGCGACGAGCGCAATCACGATCTTCAGCGTGCCGCTGGCCTGGACGACCGCAATCGCCTGTTATGCCCTATGTCTCTACTTCATCCTTCAATGGCACAATCCGCTTTTGGAAGCGGGCAGTGTCGTCGCCGCGACCCTGTTCTTTTCCTGTGGGATCATCGCGACGGTGGTCGCCAGGCGAACGATGAACATCCTGGCGCAGAAGACATTTCTCCTGGACTGCAGGGATCAGCGCCGCGTCGCGGAGCTTGCCGACGCGAACGCCCGATTGGAGCGGCTGGCCAGAACCGACCCGCTGACCGGGATCGCCAACCGCCGTTGGATGATGGAAACGCTCGAGAGCCTCTGGCGCCACGGCCGTGAGACCGGCATCGTCGCCATGCTGATGTGCGACATTGACCACTTCAAAGGGCTAAACGACAAGCTCGGACATAGCGAAGGCGATCGCTGCCTCGTCAAGGTTGCCGGCATCATCCAGAGCTGCGTGCGCGCCGATCGCGATCTCGTCTCGCGCCATGGCGGCGAGGAGTTTCTCATCGTGCTTCCGGATGTCGATGAAGAAGAGGCCGTCGCAGTCGCCAGGCGAATACGCGAGAGCGTGGAAGCGGCCGCCCTGCCGAACCCGGCCTCCAGCGTCGGGCCCTCGGTGACGCTGAGCGTCGGCGTGGCGTTCAAGTCGGCTGTCGACACGGATGTTTCGTTAGCCAATCTCCAGCACGAAGCCGACATGGCGCTTTATCGCGCCAAGGAAGCCGGACGCAACCAGGTCTCGATCTTTCGTCGTCCGCCTGCTGCCGCCGGGCAGACCGCCGCGCGACGCCAGGGGTAGCGGATAGGCAGATCGATCAGAGTTCCTTCTCTCGAACGATCATCCAGCTCCACCCAACATAATCGACGATCGCGGGAAGGTCGGGTCTATGGCCACTCGGGTGATCGAGGTCATCGGATCACCAGGATTAATACCATCGCGACGGCGGAGATGAAGCCGGTGACGCTCAGACCGAATGTCAGATATTCGGCTGCCTTTTGCCCGTGATGGCCAAGCTCCACGTTTCCAAGCACCGCCGCGAAGCCCCCGGCTAACCAGCTCGCCAAGGTCAATATGCCGAGCAGAAGCGCCCAATGTGTTGCTGTGTCCATCATCCTGCTCCGGGTTACGGCTACTTTCCTCGCAAGGGAAACGCTCCTGCGTGTGTCTATCAGTAACAACACAGCCGCCGTTTTGTTTCCGCGCGGCATCGCGCTTTCACTTTGCGAACCTCATCGCGCAGCTTCAGGACATCCCTTCCAATCGCCGTCCCTTGACGAGTCGCATCAGCTCGCGCACCGGCGGGCGGGAAAGCCCGAACTCTTCGCTCACAGCTACTTCATCAAGCACGGCTCCCGGAGGCAGCTCCATCGTCAGAATGCGTCTGCGCAAAGCGAGCTCAAGGCTAGCCCTTGCGATTCGGACCAGCTCACCGGAGGCCTCGGCATCGCGCCGCTCGATCGCCTCGATCATCTGGTCATGCTACAGCGGCGGCGATCTCAGCAAGCAGGCGGCGCTCATTCGCACCGGCCGCTTCGTGATGAACGGCGCTGACCCGCTCGTTCCCTACGCGCTTTATGCAGGATGCGACGGTCTGATCTGGGGCGGCGCGATTTTCGCTCCGAAAACCTGCGTCGCCCTCGTCGAGGCGGCGGCCGAAGGCAAATGGGATGAGGTGCGTGCGCTCTGGAAGATCTTGGAGCCGGCAATGGGGCTGATCTGGGAAACGCGATTACGTGCAGTCCGTCTACGCCGCCGCCAATCTCACCGGTTACGGTGCCGGCACGCCGCGCAAGCCGTTGCGCGCGCTGGCTCCCGAGAAGCTCGAAACGCTCATGGAGCGGGAAGCGTAACCGTGAGCGGGACCGCCAAGAATGTCTTCGTCGCGTCCAGGCTTCCCAAACGTGCGGGCGTATCGGGATGGGTCGCCATACTTCAGCCGCGCACACCGCGGCCGGTCTTGAGCGAAGCGATCAGCGTCGATGTCGCCATCATCGGCGGCGGTTTTGCCGGTCTTTCCGCAGGCCACCGCCTCTCGCGGCTCGATCCGACAGTCCGGGTCGCCATTCTCGAAGCGGGTATTGTCGGCGAAGGTCCGGCCGGCGCCAATTCCGGCTTCATCATCGACCTGCCGCACGAAGTCTCCTCGAACGATTTCAGCGGCGAGTCGGAAGGCAGGTTCCGCGATTCCGTGCTCCTGCAGCGTTCGGCGATTGCTCTTGCCACCGAACTGGCTGCCGAAAACGGCTGGGGAAAGGATCTGTTCGATCCATGCGGCCGCTCCAGTAATGCGATGAGCGCGAAAGGCGACAAACATCTGGACGCTTACTCGCGGCAGCTTTCGAAGATGGGCGAAGCGCATCGACTGCTCAAACGCGAAGAAATCGAGGCTGTGACCGGATCGAAAGCCTTTACCTCCGCCCTATTCTCGCCGGGGACGGTCGTCATCCAGCCAGCCGCCTATATAAGCGGCGTGGCGGACTGTCTGAAGGAGCCGGTGCGGCTCTTCGAGCAGACGCCTGCTCTCTCCTTCGAGCGCTCCGGCGACGGCTGGCCGGTGAAGACGCCGAAGGGATTGGTGCGGACGGCGAAGATCATCCTGGCCAATAACGGCCACGCCGAAAGCTTCGGCTTCTTCCGCAGACGCCTCCTCCATGTCTTCACCTACGCGTCCATGGCGCGGGCGGAATGAGTGGCGCTTAGTCACTCGATGGCGCCGCGGGTCCATGACTGGTCCCCCAATAAAGGCAGTGATCGTCTCAAAACTATGCCCGTTGATCGCCACCCGGTGTTGCAATATTCCTCTCGAATGAATTGCAAATCCTGAAACAATGACATGAACGATTACAAGGCCCTCAGAACCTTTCTGCTCGCAGCCGAGAAGCGAAATTTCGCGCAGGTCGCCCGCGAGTTGGACATGACGCCGGCGGCCGTTACACGCGCGATCGCAGCACTCGAGGCGGAACTCGGCGTGCAGCTTTTCGTGCGCACGACAAGACAGGTCTCGCTGACGACAGACGGCGCGATCTTCGCCGCGCAGATCCAGCCAGCGGTGAAGACGCTGGAAGAAGCGCGACGGGATGTGATGAATGCACACAAGGCGGACGAAGGGCGCCTCCGGATCAGCGCGCCCACGTGGTTCGGCAAGACGGTGCTGCCGCCGATCCTGTCAGGTTTCAAGGAACGTTATCCGAAGATGAGCTTCGAGGTCTCCTTGTCCGACGGTTTGGTGAATATCGTCGATGACGACTACGATCTGGCGATCCGCATCTCATCACAGCCTTCAGACAAGTACACGATCTGGAGAAAAATCCGGGTGGTGCCACGCATCCTGGTCGCGGCCCCAGGGAGCCGTTTCGCCGATATGCAACACCCCAACGAGCTAAAGCCAGACGACTGCCTCGCCTATAGCGGCGAGAGCCGGCGCGAGAACTGGGTTTTGTCCGACGGCGGCTCAAGCATCACGATCTCGGCAGGTCGAGCCTTCAGCGCCAACAGTGGCGAGGTACTGGCGGACATGGCCGCCGACGGTGCAGGTGTCGCACTGCTCCCAGGATTCAACATCGCCGATCACATCAGGAGCGGTCGTCTCGTCCACGTCTTCAAGGGATGGGCACCGCCTGACCTGTGGCTGACGCTGTTCTATCCGCCGTACCAAGCGCTTCCACCACGCATCGCCTCATTCTCGAAATTCTTCGAAGAGCAAGTCGCGGCGCAGATGGTCATGCTGGATTGACATACGCCGCGCACATCATCACTGATCTTTAGGAGACGTGCACCTTCTCTCACATCAAACCGTCCTGTGAGAGTGCCCGTAGTCTTGCGGCGACCATTTGCTGCAGCTGCCACAGGTTTCGATCGAAGATATTTCGCTCCGCCAGATCCAAGACCGTCCGATGCAGGTATTCCGCGCAGGATCCCGCCGGTCCGCATGCCTGAGCGATCAACACTGCGGCTTCATCGAGCGGTATCTTCTCCGTGAGCCCTGATCGCTTCGCACTCGCCCAGAATGTGAGCGCGCGGCGTGTACCCGTCGGTGTCTTGACCGAAACCCATCGCACCATGTCGCACACCTCGGCATATCGGATTTCGCGCGCCAGAAGCGTACTCAGATCCTGCCTTTTCGTCACGCAGGGGAGCTTCAGGACGAGGCCAGAGCAACTTCCTCCCGGCCGAAGCGCCAGCATCAGACCTGGCGCATCGGAGGTGGCCCTCAGCCGTTCTATCCTCAACGAGAACGCACGATGCCACCCGTACGCAACGGCCTCTTCACTTGCTGCCGCTTCAAAGCCCGGGTTCCACATCAAGGATCCATAAGCGAACACCCATATCTGCTCGTCGCCAGCCTCCTGCTCGACTCTGCTGACGAGTTGATCGAGTTGCTGACCCGAGATCGGCGTCCAGTTAGGCTCTGGGCCCTCGTCCTCGACTAGCTTGAAGGTTTTGGCTACGAGGTCGGGGGTCAGGTGCATGGCAATCGGTACCCGTGTCTTGGCGATGGGTGTTTTTCGCATGTGGGAAACCGTTTCAACGAGATAGCAGCCGGGAGACCACCGCGCCGAGCGCTTGTGAATTCTGGTGCTTCGTGAGGCGACGGGTGCGTGGGAGGCCGCACTCGTCGCCAGGACCGCTCAAGCCTTCACGAAGGCGAGAAGGTCGGCGTTCAGCACATCGGCATTGACGGTCAGCATGCCATGCGAGAAGCCGGGGTAGGTCTTGAGCGAACCGTTCTTCAGAAGCTTCACCGACTTCAGCGCAGAGTCCGCAATCGGAACGATCTGGTCGTCTTCACCATGCAAGACGAGAGTGGGAACGCTGATCGCCTTCAGGTCCTCCGTCTGGTCGGTTTCGGAGAAGGCCTTGATACCGTCGTAATGGGCCTTGGCGCCGCCCATCATGCCCTGACGCCACCAGTTCTGGATCACGCCTTCCTGAACCTTGGCGCCATCTCGATTGAAACCGTAGAACGGACCGGCCGGAACGTCGCGGAAGAACTGCGCGCGGTTGGCGGCAAGTGCGGAACGGAAACCGTCGAACACTTCCATCGGCAGGCCTTCGGGATTGGCCTCGGTCTTGAGCATCAGCGGCGGCACGGCCGAAACGAGGACGGCCTTGGCGACGCGGCCGGCAGGCTCGCCATGCTTGGCCACATAACGGGCGACCTCACCGCCACCGGTGGAATGGCCGACATGCACGACATTCTTCAGGCCGAGCGCCTCGACGACGGCAAAGGCGTCGGCTGCGTAATGGTCCATATCGTGACCGTCGGCCACCTGGGCGGATCGGCCATGGCCGCGGCGGTCATGGGCGACGACGCGAAAACCTTTCGACAGGAAAAACAGCATCTGCGCGTCCCAGTCGTCGGACGACAGCGGCCATCCGTGGTGGAACATGATCGGCTGGGCATCCTTAGGGCCCCAGTCCTTGTAGAAGATTTCAACGCCGTCTTCGGTGCTTACATAGGCCATCGTCTTGGTTCCTTCGATTGGTTTAATGGTGGGAGCAGCATTGGCTGCGAAGCTGAGAGGGCGAAATGGCCATGGCCGCTGCTGCGGCGCCTATGGACAACAGCGCGTCTCGGCGCGTTATGGAATAGCGAGGCTGGGTCATCTCCGTCCTGCGATTTCGTTATTGAAAAGTTCAGGCGACACAGTGTTCGTCTGACAAGGGTGATATTGCCGTCGGACCCTCACATCCACAATTGCGAGAATAATTTCGAATTTATTGCCTCCCATGAAATAATGGGGCCTTGGCCCGGGCCTGATGTGCTCCAGTCAAGTTAGGCTATCTGGAACTGGAATTTCCCACTTATGACCCTGTGGGGACGAGGAGGAGAACTCCGTGAGAGCATCGAAGTTTTTCTGAAGCGCAGATTGCGTTTGTGCTCAAGCAGGCGACGGACGGCATTCGAGATGAGCCCGGTGCCAAAAGCGTCGCCGTGGCTGATTAGCGAGAACGTGAAGACGCTCGCCGCCGACGGCGACGTGCAGCATGCAGGAACCAGTGATCTGGAGATGGTCAATTCTGTCGACGCCGTTGCATTAACCTATCTTCTCCCGCCGCGTCGGACCGATCGGCGCCTACTTCGATGAGCTCCACAAGGTTCGAAAAAGCACAGAGATGCCAAGCTTGGCGAGGAAAATCACCGCCAAAGGCATCGTCTCACCAACCGGGCTTATCGATATGAACAAACTGCGCGCACATCCGATCGAACGGATCGCAAGCCTGCCGGCAGGCACGAACGCGTTCATCCATCCTGCCGATCGGATTTCTGAACGGGCCTCAGAGCATTCTAGGAGATCTCCGCTCTCGCGGAGCCGATGTGACGGCGATCGGCTGAATCCAAGACCTCGCACCTTGTCACGATCCGTATTGGCCGCCCGAAAACTCCTCGTCATTCTCAGTGCAAAAGCACGAGATGCACGAAGAGAATTCGAACATGCAACTTGATAACCAGATAGTCGCTCTTTCCCGATTGGATCAGCGCGCCCGGGAGACGCCGGCCGGACTCGAAGCTTCGCTGCCCGAGAAGATGATGACGGCGAACATCAGCACGCCGGCGAAGGCGATGAGCGAGGAAATGGCGACAATCGGTTCCATCGCCGTGTTTCCGGAAAGCAGCAGATAAAGGGACGGGATCAGCACCGCGACACCGAAGGTGTAGACGACGTACTGGATCATCGCCAGGCGCTTCTCGGCCTTGTGTGGATTGAGCGCGTGGTAAACGCCGAAGAGCGCCATGGTGACCCAACCGAGCAGGTTGGCGTGGGCATGGGCCCCGGTCGGTGCGTGATTACCCGAGATCGACATGTGAAGGCCGACCGAGATGCCGGCGATCAGAAAAATGATGGCGGTCTTGAAGTAAAGATTTGCGATGCGTGGCATTGGTTTTCCCCCTCTGTTGCCGACGAAACTTAGCATGTTTTCAAGCTTCTGAGAACGAGCACATCAGAGGATCTTTGTAACACCAGCCCTGTTATCAATATTAGAATAGAAATATTGCCGGGCAGCGAGACGACACTAGAACAACATTGCCGACCGGCGAAGCAGGTTAGTCCGGATGGCACGTCAGTGGAACTTGTTACGGCGGCTTGCCGCAGGCACGCTCCGGGTAGAACAGGTTGGTTGAACTAAGCCAAAAGCGTCACGGAACCGAGAACCAACTGCGGGCGTTTGTTGGATCATGTTGAAGCAGCAGGCATTTTGCCCCCGGATCGGCACGGTTTACCAGATCGACAAGCACCAGGTGCATGTTCTGGAGAGCGGCGACTTGAACGCAAGACCGGTCCTTGTCCTCCATGGCTGTGGGAGCCTGGCTGAAGAGGTTCTGCTTCCGTTTGCTCAGAGGACGTTCCGCATGGTGGCTCCCGATCGCCCGGGCTACGGTTTCAGCAGCCCTCTTCCTCTCGCTGAACGAGGACCGATAGGCCAATCCTTTTGGCTCGAGCGCCTAATCGATGCAATGGACCTGCATTGCGTCTCGATCGTAGCCCACTCCATCGGCAGCGCACCGGCACTTCATCTGGCAGCGCGCCGGCCGGAGCTGGTGAACGGATTGCTTCTGATTTCGCCGTGCTGCAGGCCCGTCCCACCGAAACCGCTGCCCATCCTCCGGGCGTCCGTTGCCCCGGTGGTGGGATCCTTTATCCGCCAGCATGTAATCAGCCGATGGGCAGCGTTTTTTCTCGACCGTGGTCTGCGGTCGTCATCCTTTCCAAACACGTTGCCTCCCCAGCTGTCGGTGTTGCCGGCCGCTCATATGGTCAATCCGGGCGCAATTGAAACAATGGCTAACGAGCTGCGGGCCTTCAACAAAGACATGGAACTGCTGCCGAAGCTGCCCGGCAATCTGCCACTGCACGTCCTGTTCGGTTCGGAGGATCGCATAGTTCAGCCGGCCTGGCATATCGATGGCCTTCGGCAGAAACATCCGAGGCCGATGATCAGGGTGATCGAGGGCGTCGGCCACCTTCCACATCATGTTGTGCCAGCCGTAGCCCGACAGATGCTGAGCGACCTTGTGAGGGAGCGAGTACAGCAATCTTCCAAGCGGCAGCATTTGGCTGGTGTCGCGTGAGTGGGCGCTGCTATCCCTCGCCTCAACTCTCGAGCGGGATGCGGCGCACAATCTCTCTGAAAGACGCCGCGGCCGTTCATCACCCATGGCGGACACCGCGCCGATCTCCGCGAATGAACCCCGACTGAATGATGCCTTCAGCTTCCGTTCCGAAGGGAGCGTCTAGAAGAAAGACGTTCAACCGCGGTCTTTTCCGCCTGAGGAGACATATTCATGATCCGCACGTCTGTCATTGCAACCGCATTCGTCGCTCTCGTCGGCATTACCGCCGCAGCCCCCGCCATGGCCAATGATGTTCGTATCGAACAATATGGCTGGTCGAACTCTGCCGGTGGGGCACAGGAAGGATACGGAAACCGGATCAGAACCTACCAGAACGGCGGCTACAACCGAATTCTCGGCCGTCAATATGGTCATCATAATCTTTCAGCTGTCGGTCAGGAAGGCAACGACAACTATGGCGCCACCTATCAGCGGGGCAACCGCAACGTAGCGGGCATTGGCCAATTCGGCTCCAGCCATACGACCATCCTTACCCAGGATGGTAATGGCAACATCGCGGCCGGCGTCCAGGTCGGCCACGGCTGCAGCGCCAATGTCAGCCAGGGCGGCAACGGCAATGTCGCCGCTTTCGTCCAAGCCTGCCCGTAAGCGGCTGCAGGATGCCGCGAAACAGGTCAGGATCGCAACAGCAGACCACCAGGGGAATCGACCATGCCAGATAGCATCAAACATCCGCGCCGCGCGATGACGATTCTCGCGCTGGTCCTGCTTCCCGTCGGCGCGGTTTCCGCCATGACGACAGCCAACCAATCTGACCGGGTGCAGCTTTGCGAAATCAAAGCAACCCCTGGGGTAGGTATGGTGAGACTGGACGCGCTCGTCCACGCCGACAAGCATGTCGGCGGGACTTACACCTTCCATGTCGAAAAGGTGGGAAACGGCGGAAGCTCCACGATCAACCAGAGTGGCGATTTTGATGCCATCGAGGGACATGCGGCAATGCTTGGTTCGGTCTCGCTCGACTCGAAAGGAGCCAAATACAATGCCACCCTGGACGTCATCGTAGGGGATGAGAGTTTCAGCTGCGTGAAGCAGATCGGCGGCAACTGATCGGCCTCCACATTCTACAGTTTTCCAAAAGGGCGCCGTTTCCGGCGTCCTTTTGCATTCAATCAGGCCGAAACGATTGAACGACAACTGAACGGGCAATTCCGACTGGGTTCAGCTGCAAGATGCGAAAGCTGATCATCGGCTGAGGCAGCCGGAAATGGAGATCAGAATGACCCGCAACGTGTTTAAGATCCTTGCCGTCACCCTTCTTGCCGGGAGCCTGGGCCAAGTAGCCTTGTCTGCGCCAGCCTATGCCGGCGGCCGGATCTCGTTCAACCTCGCACCGGACAATGCCCAGGATGCCGGACTTTTTTCAACCGGGCTGCGCGTCTATTCCCTCTACCGCGGTCTGAAAGATGCTGACATCCGGCAGCTGGGTCGGGGTAACGCGGCTGGTATCGCTCAGGCCGGCCGCGGCAATCTCGGCTTCGTCAGGCAACGGGGCAATGGTCATTCCGCAACCTTGCGGCAGAACGGCAACAACAATGCCTATGGCATTTTCCAGTATGGGCGAAATACTGAAACGGACGTCGTGCAGGATGGGGATAACGGCAGTGGTGCTACCTTCAGCTATGGCTGGTAAGGCAGTTCACACGCCGGGCGCGACCAGTCAGCGCCCATCCGGAATCTCTGCGGCGAGTAAGCCGCTAAAATGTAAGCTGTACCTTACAGGCGGCCGTACGATCGCCGGCAAGGGTGAAGGCGGCGGCGGCTTCTTCCAAGGGTAAGCTGTGGCTGATGATCGGGCGCACATCGATCTTGCGGCTTGCAATCAGCTTGGCGGCAGTGGCGAATTCCTCGTGGAACCGCTGCGTTCCGTGGATATGCAGCTCCTTGCCGACGATGGCGTTGAGCGGGACCGGGATCTCGCCCGTGACGCCGACCTGCACAATCGTGCCGCGCGGCCGGACGGCGGCGATTGCGCTGCGGATCGCGGGTGCGGCGGCCGAGCATTCGAAGACAAGATCGAAATAGCCCTTTCCCGCCTCGAATTCGGCAAGTGCCGCAGCCCCTTCGGAAACATTGATCGCGCGGCTGGCGCCGATCGCTTTGGCCCTTGCGAGCGCCGCATCGGCAAGATCGGTCACCACGATCTCGGCCGCGCCGTGATGGCGGGCGGCGGCAACCATCAGGCAGCCGATCGGGCCGGCGCCGGTGACGAGGACGCGTTTGCCCGATATCTCGCCGGCGCGCGATGCGGCATGCAGGCAGACGGCGAGCGGCTCGCTGCAGGCCGCTTCCGCGGCGGTCGTCTCGGCTCCCATTTCGAAGCATTGCCCGGCCGGTACTACCAGCCACTCCCGGAACATGCCCTGCTCGTGCGGCAGGCGCATCGCGCTGCCCATGAAGCGCATATCGAGGCAATGGATCGGCAGTCCCTTCACGCAATATTCGCAATGGCCGCAGGGCTGACTTGGATTGACTGCGACCAGCGTGCCGGCTTTGAGCTCGACCCCCTCGCCCGCTTGACTCACCCTCCCCGAGGCCTCGTGGCCGGGGATGATCGGCTCGCGCACCCTGACAGGCCCGAAGCCGCCGTCCTGATAATAATGCAGGTCGGAGCCGCAGATGCCGGCGGCCGCCATCTTGAGAAGCACCTCGCCTGGACCGGGAGCCGGGACTGTGTCCATTTCGACCCTGAGATCGCCTTTTTGGTAAAGCCGCGCCAGACGCGTCTGCATCCTACCCTCCTATCTCAACAGTCCGAGCTGCTGCGGCAGCCAGAGCGATACGGCGGGAATGAAGGTGATCAGGATCAGCGCCAGGAACAGCGGCACCAGCCACGGTACGATCGCCATTGTCGTGCGTTCGACCGAAAGCTTCGCCACCCGTGAGAGCACGAACAACACCATGCCGAGCGGCGGGTGAAGCAAGCCGATCATCAGGTTCAAGGTCATGATCAGGCCGAACTGAACGGGATCGATGCCGAACTTGGCGACAATCGGCAGAAGGATCGGCACGAGGATGGTGATCGCGGCGATCGTATCCAGGAAGCAGCCGACGAAGAGCATCAGCAGGTTCACCAGGATCAGGAACACCCATTTATTGTCGGTGATCGACAGGATCGCATCCGAGAGTAGCTGCGCGGCCTGGCTGACCGTCAAGAGCCACGCGAAGACCGATGCGGCGGTGACGATGAAGAGCACCGACGCCGTCGTTTCGATCGTATCGAAGCTCGCCTTGGCGAGCGTCGAGAGCGTCATCGTGCGGTAGCGCACGAGGCCGAGGAAGAGCGACCAGAGCACAGCCGCGACCGCTGCCTCCGTCGGCGTGAACCAGCCCATCGTCATGCCGCCGATCAGGATGACGGGAGTCATCAGGGCCATGACGGCGGAGAAGCCGAAATACCAGTCGAGCGCCAGGAGCACGAGGAGGGCAATACCCGCCGCGGCGTTCATCGAGAGGCCGGCGCGCATCATCAGATAGATCGCCACAGGCACCATCAGGACGACGAGGATTTCCATGCCGGCCGACAGGAGCTCGCGCACATTGAACGGCGCGTCGGAACCCCAGCGTTTGCGATAGGCGAAGGCGGCGACGGTGATCATCATCAGCAGCGTCATGACGACGCCGGGCAGGATGCCGGCCATGAAGAGAGCGCCGATCGAGACGTTCGCCATCATGCCGTAGATGACGAAGGGCAGCGACGGCGGGAAGATCGGCCCGAGCGTGGCGGAGGCGGCCGTCACACCGACCGCCGCTTCGACCGGATAGCCATGGTCCTTCATCGCCTTGATTTCGATCGTGCCGATGCCGGCCGCATCGGCGAGCGCGGTGCCCGACATGCCCGAGAAAATGACGGAGCCGATGATGTTGACCTGCGCCAGCCCGCCCTTCATCCAGCCGACCAGCGCGACGGCGAAGGAATAGATACGGCCGGTGACGCCGGCGGAATTCATCAGATTGCCGGCCAGGATGAAGAAGGGCACGGCGAGCAGCGGAAAACTCTCGACGCCGGCGATCATGCGCTGGGCGACGATGATGTCGGGCGCCACGCCGTAAAGAACGATGTAAAGCACGGAGGCGACGGCCATCGAGATGGCAACCGGCACGCCGACCAGCATCAGTAGCAGAAACGAGCCAAGAAGCAGCAGCATCGGGTTATCCTTCGACGGATTGGAATTCTTCCGGGCGCTCCAGGACGGAGTAGCCGCGGCGCATATTGGCGATGAAGACGATGACCGCGCGGATCAGCATCAGCACGAAGGCGACAAGCACCGAGTAAAAGACGATGTTGCGCGGCAGGTCGATGGTGACCATCTGCTCGTCGGCGACGATGTCGACGTAACGCCACATCAGAGTGCAGCCATAGGCGAAGAAGCCAATGCGGACGATATCGACGAAGGTCGCAAGCACGCGCGCCAGGCCCGCCGGCATATGATGATAGAACACGTCCACCTGGATATGCCGCGAGGTGCGTACGCACATGACGGCGCCGAGAAAGACGACGCCGATCAGGCAGTTGATGGCGATCTCCTCGGTCCAGGCATAGCTGTCGTTCAGCACATACCGCGTGAAGAACTGCAGGAAGACGCAGCCGGCCATCAGCCAGAAAACGATCAACGTGATCCAGTCTTCGATGGCGTAGTCCGAGACGTTCGCGGTCGGCGCATGGCCTTCGAATTCGTGGCCGATTTCCTCGGCCGTGATTGGCGTGTGAATTTCTTTCGACATGATCGGCCTTGTTTCGGTTGGAGAAGGAGAGCGCACGATGCAGATGGCACCCGGCCTGAGGCTGCTGGGCTCGTTCCTCGCTCGACGTCATCCTCGGCCTTGTGCCGAGGATCTGCTGCCCCATCGATCTGAGGCAGATGCTCGGGACAAGGCCGAGGATGACGAAGGAAGAGTTGGCGGACGTCGCGCCAAGGCGCTTACTGGATCGCCCGGATCGCTTCCCAATCGGCCTTCTCGTAGCCGAAGTCCTCAAACTTCACTTGTTCCATCACATTCTTCTCGAAATCGCTCTTGTCGACCTCGGTGACGTTGAGGCCCTTTTCCTTGAAGGTCGCAACCAGGCTGTTCTCCTTGCCGGCGATCGTCTTGGTGGTGCGCTCGGCGGCCTGCTGCATCACTTCGCCGAAGATCTTCTTGTCCTCGTCGGAGAGCTTCGCCCACAGCTGCTTCGAGATCACGGTGTTCAGGTGATCGACGATGTGGCCGGTGAGGATGATGTTCTTCTGGACCTCGTAGAACTTCTTCGCCTCGATCGTCGTCAGCGGGTTTTCCTGCGCCTCGACCGTGCCGTTCTGCAGAGCGAGATAGACTTCGGCGAAGGCGATCGGCGTCGTGTTGGCGCCGCAGGCGCGCGGCATCGCCAGATAGGCCGGAACGTCGGGCACGCGGATCTTCAGGCCCTGCATGTCGGCGCATTTGGCGATCGGCTTGTTCGAGGTCGTATGGCGCGTGCCGTAATAGCTGACGGCGGCGATGTGGTTGCCGGTCTTGTCCTCGTAACCTTTGGCGAGACGCTTGAAGACATCGCTCTTAGTATAGGCGATCAGATGGTCGGGATTGCGGAAGATATAGGGGAAGTAGGTGACGCCGATCGGCTTGTAGTCGCGTGCGGCAAAACTCGATCCTGAGATGATGATATCGACCGTGCCGAGCTTGAGGCCCTGGTTGATATCGGCTTCCTTGCCGAGCTGCGAGGCCGGATAGACCTCGATCTTGTAGCGTCCGTCGGTGCGTTTGGCGATCTCTTCCGCGGCCCAGACGGAATCCGTGTGGAAGGGCTCGGAGGTTTCATAGACATGCGCCCATTTCAATACCGTCTCGGCCTGCGCGACCGCCGTCGTCGCCATGATCGCGGCTACGGTGCACAGTATCGTTGCCAGTCTCATTTTCATTGCTCTCTCCTCCCGAGCTCGGGTTTAAGTCTTGGTGGTTCCTTTCGCGCGCGCCTTGTTGCGGCCGCGCTCCTCTTCTCCCGAGAACTCCTCCCCGAAGCTCTCGGAAAATCTCTTCTGCGATAGGGTGAGATGGCTGCGCATTGCAGCCTTTGCGCCTGCGGCATCGCCGGCGGCGATTGCATCGCGGACGGCCCGGTGCTCGTCGACGGCGCTTCGCCATGTCGTTGGCCCCTCGAAATGGCTGGCAAGCTTGGCGAAATAGGGGGTCATGCGCATGTCGAACATCTCGCCCGTCACACGGATCAGGGTGGCATTGCCGATAATGGCGGCAATGCCAGTATGGAAGGCGCGGTCGGCGGCGAGCACCGTCGCCGCATCGTTGAGGCCGCCGCTCATGCGCATCAGCGCCTCGTCGAGCACGGCGATATCTTCCGGCTTCGCGCGGGTTGCCGCTTCCTCGGCGATGGCGCATTCGATGATGGCGCGCGCCTGCAGCAATTCGAAAGGTCCCTCCACCGGCTCGCTTTCGCTTGTCGCCATGCTGATGCCCTGCCGACGCACCACATAGATACCGGAGCCCATGCGGATGTTGACGAGACCTTCTACCTCGAGAACGATCAGCGCCTCGCGCACGGTCGGGCGTGAGACCGACAGTTGCTCCGCCAGATCGCGCTCGGCCGGCAGCTTCTGGCCGACGACAAGCTCGCCGCCGGCAATCATCGAACGAATCTGATCCGCGACCTGCCTGTAGAGGCGGCGCGATTCAACGGGCGAAAACATTCTGGCCTCCCCGGCGGCTTCTCCTCAAACACGCAGCTGGTCAACTGGCCTGACCAATTTTGTGCATACCACTGCGTCGGTTGTGCGTCAATGCGTCGCATGAAATTCAAGCCGGCATCGTTCCCGGCTGCAACGACCGAAAAGGATCTGCCGGGAAAGTGACGCTTGAGAGATCGTCGATCCCAGTGCGTGCTTAGCGGCTCAGCGCCAGAGACGGGCGGTCGATCACCGGCCAGCCGCGTCCTGTGATGCCAGGGAGGTCGTAAGCGTCTGCTGCGAAGGCTTCGAGGGATGCGCGGTTGCGGATGATTACCAGGCCGCGGGTGGAATAAATGAGATGCTCGCCCTCAAGGATGTGTAAGGCATCAGTGACGCTGGAGCGGCGGACTCCCAGCATCGTGGCCATATATTCATGCGTGATTTCAATTCCTTCGCTATCGAGGCGGTCATGGCACATCAGAAGCCATTTCGCCAGCCGAACGTCGATCTTGTGAACGGCGTTGGACAGCGCGGTGTTGGCGACCTGCGCGAAAAAGCTATGGAGAAAACGTGAGAGCAGCCGGCGGACGGCGGGCCGGTCGGCGAGGAAGCATGCCAGAGCGCTGGCTTCCACACGGCGCCCATGACCGCCAACCTGCATCATGACGTCGAATGAAAACCGCTCCGCGTCCGCCGTCAGAGCCGGCGGCGACATCCCGTCCCTACCGAGCACGCCGATCTCGGCTTTCCTGCCCTCGGGACTCGTCGCCACCATGGAAGCAATGCCGGTTTCCAGGAAATAATAATGGCTGACCGGCATGCCCAAATGGACAAGCTCGAAGCCGCGTGGAAGAACAAGCGGTTCCAATATGCGCTCCAGAGCCACAAGCTCCGGATCCGCCAACTGCGACAGAATGAGATTTTCGCTTTCGAATACTCGCATCACTCTGCCCTTTGTTTGGCAAGAGGACACCGTCTCCCGGCCGTCAGCACTACAAGATCAGCTCAGCCGCACTTAAAATTATGAACTCCGGAATGGCCGATTGCAAGGCGCTGAGCCTTAACTCGCATGATCGGCAGAAGGTTCCTTGGTGGAGTTTTGTACGCAAACGCACGCGGCGAGAAATTGCTGTAGCAAGTGCTAATGTAGTGGGCGGGCAATTGCGGGGCACGCTGGCATGGATCAATATCCCCTCCCGAGTGACGAGACCGAAATTTATCGGCACATCGTCGAGAGCGCCCGGGATTATGCAATTTTTGCGATGAATCGCGATGGCACCGTCGTGACGTGGAGCGCCGGTGCGGAAAATCTCTTCGGCTATTCGCCGCCTGAAATCATCGGACAGAGCGGTGCCGCCATCTTTACGTTCGAGGATCAGCTTGCAGGGGCAATGCTCAAGGAGATCAGGCTGGCGTTGACCACCGGACGCGCGGACGACAATCGCTGGCATGTGAGAAAGGACGGCAGTTCGTTCTGGGCTTCGGGACTGGTGATGCCGCTTCGCAACGATGCCGGCGAGACCTACGGCCTTCTGAAAATCGTCCGCGACCGGACGCAGATGCTTCATGAGGACGAAACTCGGCGCGCCAGCGAAGAGCGTCTCCAGCTTATTCTCAAAAGCGCGATCGACTATGCAATCTTCGCTTTTGACCGGGCTGGGCGGATCATCAGTTGGAACACCGGCGCCTGCCGTATCTTCGGTTATGAGGAAGACGAGATCCTCGGTCGCGACGCCCGCATTCTCTTCGTTCCCGAGGACCGCAACGACGGCGCCCTGGAACGCGAGATGAAGGCGGCCGCCGAGCGCGGCCGCGCCGAGAACGAGCGGTTTCACTTACGCAAGGATGGCTCGACATTCTGGGGCAGCGGCTTGACCATGCCGCTTCGTGCCCAGCGTGCCGGCTACCTCAAGGTGCTCCGGGACGATACGGAGCGTCATTTTGCCGAAGAACACCAGCAGATCATGCTGCGGGAGATGAGCCATCGCGTCAAGAACAGCCTGGCCCTCGTCGCGGCCATGCTTGCCATGCAGGCCCGTTCGACCAAACAGGAGGAAGTCGGACAGGCGCTTCGCGATGCGGAAGCGCGTGTCGGAACCATCGCCCAGGTGCACGATCAATTATGGCGTCAACCGGATATCGAAACGGTAGATCTGGCGGATTTCCTGTCGAGCCTCTGCCAGCGCCTGCAGCAATCGGCCTCCCGCCACGCGGTATCCGTCAATGCTGATCCGTGCATGGTCGATGCCGACCGGGCGATCCAGATCGCCCTCCTCGTCAACGAGCTAGTGACCAATGCCTTCAAACACGCCTATCCCGATGTCTCCGGCGCTGTCACGGTCAGCGCCCGCAGCATTGCCGATGAGATCTGCCTCGAGATCGCCGACGACGGACGAGGTCTGCCCCCGGAAGTGCTGTCCTTCGAGAACGATGGGAAAAGCCTGGGAATGAAGATCGTGCGCGCACTCGTGCAGCAGCTGAAGGCGGAGATGCATATCGAGGACCGGGCGCCGGGTACGGGGTTCGTGATCCGCTTGCCGAGGGAAGGGTGAAAGGCTTCTGTCCTTGAAGAATGTGCCGTGCGCCGCTCGGGAGTGACGAATGAGCTGCATGTCATCGAAGGGCTGCGGGTCATCAAATCGACCCGCGCAAATGTCAGGATCCTCGACAGGGAGCGGCTGGAAGAGATCGCGGCCGGTAGCTACGGCGTTCCGGAACGGGAATATGAACGTTTGACCGGCTTGCCGATCCGGCGCCCCGCTAATCGGCAGTCCTGATCGTATCGGCGAAACGCACGATCAGAAGCAGGGTCCCTTGTTCGTCGCAGATGTAGATCTTTCTCGCTGAGATGTCTTTCCCCGAAAGAACCGCTTGGCTCATCAGGGCTCTCGCATCCTGAACGGCTTCGCGCCTGGCGTCTTCGACGGTCGCCAGTTCCGAACCTTCGGGATCGACGATCATGCCGGTGTCTGAAACGACGTTAAAATAAAATCTTGGCATCGGCCGCCCCATCGTTGCAGAATCAATGCCAGAACGTGGGGTAAGGTTCCGCGGAAAAGAACCGGGCTGTCATTCAAAACAGCAACATTATCCTTGTCTTAAATCGGGCTATCGAAATCAATGGGAGGTTTCGGCGACGCCGGTAGCAAGACGCGTCATCGTCGCGCGAAGATCGAGGAGCTCCATTAGAATAATTTCCCAATCCACGTCATCCGCTTTGGCAATCGGTATGACCGAAGCGCTGATCACGCAAAGCAGGCGATCGAGAGCCGGAGATCGACCGAAGTCGTCCGGCGCGCCGCCGCGCAGCTTTCGGAGATCGTCGACGATTTGTCGCAAGGCGATCTGCCGGTCGACAAAACCGAGATCAGAGGGATCCGCCGTGATAGGAGCGCTTTGCCGGCTTCTATTCATGGTGACATTCCGCCTGTCCGGCGTCCTCATATGCCGTTGCGCCGAGCGGCGCATCCGGTGTGATCAGCAGGTCCTCCGGATCCAGATGCACATGCCGCATTAGGCCGGCGAGCTTGTGCTTGTCCCGGATGCCGCATTCGAACCAGGATACGAGTTCCCTGGCAATATGTTCGGCGGCCGGGCTGGCGATCACGCATGATTTCTCCTGACACCATCCCTCAAGGACCGTGGTCAGCATTGCCACGTCATCAGGCTGTAGCGCCGGCTTCGTGATTCCCGAGTGCTGGATCATCGGCTTCCTCCCCATTATATGCGACGATCCTAAACTTCGGATCTTCAATTTCAACCGCCGGTGCGGAAGCGTACGGACAGGACGATCGGGGCTTGATCCGGTCCGCCAGGGGGAACAAGGCGACCCGGCCGCGGTTCGGCGATCACGACGAATGAACGTCGCCTGATAGGCTCGAATCTGGTAGGCACGGTGCAGGCGCGGACCGCCTGATGCTTCGAACCGCTGTTGAACAGCATGATCACCCTAAAGCCAGGATTACATTAGGCAGTTCGCCATGAAATCGCTCAGCCCGATTGCCGGCAAGACGATCCTTATCATCGGTGAGGCCGGCTTCCTTTCGGACGATGCGCGAAAGGCATTTGTCGCGCTAAAGGCGGTGCTTGCCGGTCCTGTCGTCATTTCCAGCGCGATGGAGTGTTTGAGCGAGGGCCTCGTGTTCGATGCCGTGATCATCGACGTGACGATTTCCGACGAAGCCATGCTGTGGGTGAACGAATGGCTGGAGACGCGCCGAATTCCTTTCATCTTTGCCCATGACGAGCGGTCCGAAACTCCGCCCGGTGGCTTTGTCGTCAGCGGGCGTCCTTCCGATATCGACGCGATGATCGCCGCTCTGTTCGGGGGAGACCCGTCTTATTATCACTAGAGCGCCGTGCGTCCGTTCGGATGCACAAAGGACGCTCTCACTCTTTAAATCTACGCATCGGACTTGCCGAAAATCGATTTCGATTTTTCGGGCCGATGTAACGCGATACGGCGAATTGTTCAGTTCCGTACAATTGGGGACGAAGAGTTGTTTTGGCCCCGATTGAGTCCCATTATTTCAAAACGCACGGTGAAAAGCTTCGGGACCAGGGTCATGCTCGATTCTCAGTCCATCCATCTGAAAGCGCTCGATTCAGCCGATCTCCAGCGTCTGCAAACCGTATTGAATGAGATCTGCCGCGAGGTCGATAAACCCATGCGCTCACCTGACATGCAGGAAGTTGCGGCGTTGCTCATCCGCCTTTATCGGCACGGTTTGACTGACGAGGACAAGCTGTTGTCGGTCGGCCGCCTGGCCTCGGCGAAAAAGGCGCTCTCGCCAACTGCTGCGGTCACGGCCGGGCCGAGGTCGAAAAGGCCGGTCGGCCACCTCAACCTGACGAGGACCAGCTCATGAATGACGGTGAAAAAGCGCGAGCCGACGTCGAAGGAACCGAAAAGGAAACCGCCGATGCGAGGAAAAACCCGCCCGCCGGTCCTCACGCCAAGGATCATCTCATCGACGAAAGCAAAACGCCCGGCGCCGGCTCGCTGTCCGAGAAGGACGAGCAGAGCATCACGCCAGGACCAGGCTGATCCACCGCCGACTTGGCTGGAAAACACTCTGGGCTTAGAATCTGATCCACGATGGGTAGATTCAGAGTGTCAGAGCGTCCTTTGTGCATCCGAAAGGACGCACGGCGATCTCGTCAGCGTGCGAGTTCCTTGCCGATCAGCCGCCGATATTCCTCCTCGGCAGCGCCGTAGGATCTATGCGCCTCTTCGATCAATCCCCGCCGGTTGAGGATGACGATCTGGCGCCGCGTGGACCGGATCAGCCCTAAGCCCTGCGAGGCCTCTCTCGCTCGCTCGAGGGAACCGCGACGAAGCATTCCAGTTAGGCTTTGTGTAAATAAGGAGGCAAGCGCGGTCTGATACGCGGGGCTTGGCCCCGCGCATGCGGGAGAGCGACAATTGGCAGAAACGCACATGCGACCCAAGGAGAATCGTCTGCTCGCGCTCCTGCCGGAGAACGAGTATTCGGCCGTTGTCGCACATCTCGAGCCCTGCGACACCCCTCGCGGTTTCATCATCGTCGAGGCCGGTGCGACGATCGAGCATGCCTATTTTCCCTGTTCGGGGATAGGCTCGGTGATCAATATCTCCCCGGAAGGCAATCGGGTCGAAGCAGGTTTGTTCGGTCGGGATGGATTTGCACCAACGGCGGCGGCGATAGAAGCGCCTGTCAGTATCCTGGAAGTCGCAGTCCAGGTGCCGGGCTCTGCCTACCGCCTGCCACAAAGCAGGCTGCTCGATCTGATGCAGACGCAGCCGATGTTTGCCAACCTGCTCCACAAAAGTCTGCATGTTCTCGCGATCCAGGCCGGGTTCACCGCACTCTCCAACGCCGTTCATGCGATCGATGAACGGCTGGCACGCTGGATTTTGATGTGCCACGACAGGATCGACGGAAATGAGCTCGCCCTGACGCATGATTTCATCGCCTTGATGCTGGCGGTGCGGCGGCCGAGCGTCACCACGGCGCTGCATGTCCTTGAAGGAAACCGGTTCATCCGCTCTGTCCGCGGCCTGGTGATCGTCAGGGATCGCGCCGGCCTGGAGGATTTCGCCTCCGATGCCTACGGCAAGGCGGAGGAGGAATATGAGCGGCTGATCGGACCTCTCAGAAAATCCACGCGTTAAAATCACCATCGCAGCCCGTCCACTTGCCGGTGGCACTCCAGCCTTGGACGCAAGCGTGTCGGGTGATCTGCGTGCTCGACTGCCTCGCTTTCAGCGGCACGTCGCAATGCGTTACAGTTTCACGTGCATGTGATAGAGCTGTCGTGCAAAAATCTTTGGTTTTCGCTGTAACCGATTGGCTGCTTTTGCGAATGAGCTCTTTGACAGCATGACCACCGCCCATTCGGAAGAAGCCCTGAAAGCATTGATGCTTCTGTCCCTTGACGGGGACGAGGCTGCCTATCGGCGTTTGCTGACGGCTTTGCGCGTGCTGCTTGTCGGCTATTACAGCCGCAGGATGGCTGCGGCGACGAGAGCGGACATGGAAGATCTGGTCCAGGAGACGTTGCTGGCACTGCATTCCCGGCGATCCACCTACGACCGGAACAGACCTTTTACCGCCTGGTTTTTCTCGATCGCCCGCTACAAGCTGATAGACCATCACCGCGGCCGTGGCGGACGCAGGCTGGCTGAGACCGAGCTTGATGACGAGATCGAAAGCGACTTCAGCGAGGATAGGCTGACTGCCCGCATGGATGTCGAGCGGTTGCTCGACGGCTTGCCGCCGAGACAGCAGGAACTGATCCGGCAGGTGAAGCTCGAGGGCAGCTCGGTCGCCGACACCGCAACCCGCACCGGCCAGTCCGAATCGGCAGTGAAAGTCAGCATCCATCGGGCGCTCAAGGCGCTCGGAGAGAGATTGCGAGGCACATCGTGACAAAGACGGACGATATCATCGAACGATTGGCAAGCGACCTGAAACCGGTGCCGCGCAACGCGCTATGGCGCCGCTTTGCGCTCGGCATACTGCCGGCTCTCGGACTCTCTCTGCTGCTGATGCTGATCATTCTTGGTCCCCGGGTCGATATCTCAGACGTGCTGACGCTGCCGGTCTTCTGGATCAAATCGGCCTATAACGCCCTGATTGCGGCGGCCGCCTTTGCCACGGTTTTTCGGCTTTCCCGACCCGACGGGTCCGAGGGACGCTTTTTCGGTTTGCTTGCCTTGATCTTCGCCGCCATGGCGGCCGTCGCGGCCATCCAACTCCTGACGGCGCCGAGCGAGAGCTATCGATTGCTGATCCTCGGCTCCTCGGCGCTGCATTGCCCGCCGCTCATCGCAGGCTTTGCGATCCCGGTCTATGCCGGCACGGTCTGGGCACTGCGCCGCGCGGCGCCGGTGGATCTGCGGCTGACCGGCTTCGTCGCCGGCATTGCCGCGGGAGGAGCCGGCGCCTGGGTTTATTCCTGGTTCTGCACCGAAAACGGCATGCCTTTCGTGTTGATCTGGTATACGCTCGGCATCCTGCTCATCGGTGCTGTCGGCGCCGTGACCGGACCTCGCCTGCTGCGCTGGTAGCCCCCTCTCGATTCGTTGATCCGGAACATTCCGGCTTTCGCCTGGTTCGAGGGTCGAAGGAGAGGAAGATGAACCACGAATCGGATCGTCGCGCTTTTATGATCTATTTAGGAGCCATCCTGCTGGTCGGGCTCGTGATCGTATTCGGCGCTACGCTCTCATGGAACTCGACCAGCAGAAGCGATCAGTCCACCCAATTTTCAAGGGAAGCCAATCCTTCATGAAATGGCCGAAAGTCGACCCGATCCGGTTGCACCGGCGGAGCGCCGAACGGCAGCCGAAGGGCCTGAAAACTCTGTGGCTGGTCATTGCCGTGATCGCGACGACGGTCGCTGTCGCCTTTCTGCTTTACGTCTCGATCCTCGTCTACGGCGTGATGCAAAGGCTGTGAGCCGACGCGAACTGGGCGTTCTGCCCCTGTGGCCACCGTTGTGGCATCAGCTATTTCTCCCTGCGCCGCGCCGTCAGTTTTAGCCGAATGTCGAAGTGATTGAGGGTGCCAGGCAGGTTGGCGACGGTTAAAGACGGGTGCAGCAGCACAATATCGGCGGTCGACAAGAACGTGCCCACGGCAAGGCTTGCAATCGCCGGCACGAGATTATGTGCCGGGCAAATGACGGGACCGGCGCTGAAGGGCACGAGCCCGGCGGCCGGCAACGCGTCGTTCTGTCCCCAGATGCTCGGTTCCATCCGATTGGCATAGAGGAGCGCAGGGTCTCGATGGAAGAAGGGGACGAAGATGATGACGCCTGTGCCGCGGGCGATGACCCTGTCGCCTGACTGGATATCCTTGGTCAGCTGCCTGAGGATGGCGGGCGTCGTCGGCCAGAGACGCAAGACCTCCAGCAGACAACTGCGTGTGAAGGGCCGATCGAGATTCCCGCCCATGGCCTCTTCCACGGCTTTGCCCCAGTAGCTCACATGGCAGGCCAGCAAGGCGAGCGTCCTCATAACGGCAATTCCGGCTGCATCGAAGGCGAACAGCCACTGGGCCACCTGGTTTTCCGGAGCAAGCTCATCGCCGCTCGGAAACCGGTTGACAAGACTGTGCTTTTCCGGGTCCCTCAGATAGCGGCCGACCTGCTCATGAAACTGGGCAAGCTTGTGCTGATCGACCGGGGCGGCAAATGCCCAGTTGGCCCTCCCTCGAAGTTCGTTCAAGGTCTCGGTCAATGTGACGTCGTTGCGCGCTCGTTCGCCGAGGACGACTCGCCGGACGATCCGGAACCAGGCCTGCGAAAAGGCCGGCCAATCGAGCTCACGGGGTAGGTTCAGGAGATGCAGTAATTCGGCGTCGACGATATTCTTGAAATGCACCGTAAATGGATGCAGCCGGTCTGCGGTTGCCAAGGCGTGCTCATGGGCCGGCCGAAGCTCGGCCCGCCGAGAGCCCGATGAGATAAGCACGTTCTCCGGCTCGAAGTGAACAAGGGCCGCATGCTTTTCCGCCGTCGCCGCGGCAAACGGTTCGGGCGAAGATTGAAGCACCGTGGCGACATCGGCCGGATCGAGGATCAGCAGCTGTGGTCGCAATGGGATCGGCAGCAGAAGAGGCGCCGGCCCGTACTTGTGTTTCAGCCGCTGCATCTGTTTCACGGCGTTTGTGTCGAAGCGCTGCCGCTCCGCCAGACGCTCCATTGTCGGGCGGCGAATGATGATGCCCTTGGCAACCGTCGGGGCCACGACCGCCGTCAACACGCGAAGCGTATCGAACCATCCGGCGCGGTTAACTCTGGGAAAGATGGCGTGGCTTCGCGCGTTCATGACTCTTCAGCCTGGCCCGGCGGTTGGCCCATATCGGTTCGATCGGCCGATCCTATCGATATGGGTTTGGAACCAGGACCACGACCGTTTGTTCCGCTCGAGGCGAAGCGGACGGCGCAGGGCGCTCAATCGACGAGATGGTTTCCGAGCATCGCAATCAGGCACTCGCGGGCGCGGCTCACACGGCTTTTCAAGGTGCCGATCCGGCACCCGCACATTTTGGCGGCGTCCTCATAGCTCGTTCCGGCAGCCACCAATGTCAGAGCCCGGCGCCTGTCGTCGGAAAGACGCGTCAATGCCCGCTGCAATTCGTGCTCGCGCAGCACCCATTCCTGGGTCGGGGCGATCGCCACCTGTTCCATCGCCGCGTCCATTCCAGCCGGCTCGCGTTTCTGCCGGCGGTAATTGGTGCAAAACGTATTTCGCAGGATGGTGAAAAGCCAGGATTTGAGCGAGGTGCCGGGTTGGTAGAGATGAAGCGAATTCAGCGCCTTCAGCAAGGTTTCCTGAACGAGGTCATCGATGTCATCATCGCTGCGCAGGAACCTTCGGGCAAAGGCGCGCAATGCCGGCGTCAGTTCGACGATCTCGCGCTCGAGTGCGGACTTTTCTTTACAATGCGACGCGGGACGTACTGAAGACGGGGAAGCCATTTTTCTCTCCTGGGATGAGAAGGAAAGTCGCTGGCTCCCTATTCGTTGCCGTACGATACCGGACAAAAGTCTCAGCTTAGATGGCAGTTGCTCGTCGGCTGGAGAGTGGGAACAACGGCGTCTCGCAATCGTTCGGTGATCGCCGTCTCGATGCTGTCGAGCGGCCTCTTCCTTGGCTGGATAGAGGTGGCGCCGCCGGCCGAGGGGGCGTCATATTTCCGATCGGAACATCCGACCGATGCGAGAGTTGATTGTCGTCACGACACGCCATAGGAGGACTAAATGGCAACCGAGAAGACTCTGAACGACCTGTTTCTCGATACTCTCAAGGACATCTATTACGCCGAAAAGCAGATCCTGAAGGCTCTGCCGAAGATGGCCCGCGCCGCGCAATCGGAAGAGGGCAAGGCCGGTTTTCTGCAGCATCGCGACGAGACCCAGGCGCAGGTCGAACGCCTCGAACAGGTTTTCGAAATGATTGGCAAACCCGCACGCGGCAAGACCTGCGAGGCCATCCAGGGCATTATCGCCGAAGCCGAGGAGATCATGGACGAATTCAAGGGCACCGTTGCCCTGGATGCCGGCCTGATTTCGTCCGCCCAATCCGTCGAGCATTATGAGATCGCCCGCTACGGCACGTTGATCGCATGGGCAAAACAGCTCGGCCTCAAGGATGCCGTGCCGCTGCTGCAGGCTACACTGGCCGAAGAAGAGGCAACCGACAAGAAGCTCACGCGGCTCGCGGAGTCTTCAGCCAACATCAAGGGCAAGGGTAAGGCGGCCTAAGCCGCTCTGTGCGCTATGCTCCTTCGTAACGGCCGCCGCCTCGGCGGCCGTGCTTTTGCCCGGGCTCCCTGTGATCAGAGACCAAGCTGCCAGATTTCGGCGGTGAGCACATGTCCCTCCGGCGCGGCGAGACGCATGGCGTTTATCCCCTTGAACCCCGGCAGCCGCTTGGTTCCCGTCCAGCGGCCGTCATCACCGAAGACCTCGATGGAACCTGCGTCGAGGAATATGCGGATAGTTGACGGGCGTGCGCCGGCAGCGATGTAACGGGGCGACGTCTTGGCGCCCGCTACCGAAAAGAGAATGCTCAGTCCGTCGTCATTCAACTGAACCGCCACCGTCGCGTCGGGATGTTCGAACGCGAGATGGAAGGCATTGCCCGCTTCCTTGAGCGTGAGGAGGATCTCGACAGAGCCGTTGGCAAGATCGACCGGATGGCCGTCCAGAAGGCCCTGAGCATCCAATGAGCGCTGCCGCAGACTTTCGACATCGGCGATCGGTGGCGTGGTCAGCGCGCCGCCGCGCAATGCCAGCCGCCGCGGCAGTGTCATCGCCGTCGGCATGTCGACTTCCTTTGAAACATCCGTCCAGTTCGCGAGCCATGCGATGCCAACCGGGCCGGTCTCGTCGACGAAGGCCTGGAACGCGTAGGCATCGGTGCCGAAGTCCAGCTCCTGCTCGAACTCCACAGAGAAGCTGTGACCATCGAAGCGGCCGATGGTGGCAAGAGTGATATTGCGCCGGCCCGTTGCCGGGTCGCGGCTGGTGAGAAGACCGAAGATCAGGGCCCATCGCGTCGACGGATCGTTCGCGGGATCATCGAGAGGCACCAGGCAAGGGCACTCCGCCGCCGTCATCCCGAAGCGGTTCTCGCGGTGAAGCATGCCGAGGAAGGTCCATCCCGTCGCCGCGCCCGGATCGTCCGTTTCGTAAAGCAGGATGATGCCGCCCTCGCGGTCCCGCGTGCCGAGCAGCATCTTCCATTTGTCGTCGGGGCCCATAAAGACATAGGGATCGCGGAAGTCAGTCGTCAGGCCGAGCCCCTCAGGACGCGCGGGCAGGATCAGGTTTGGCGGTTCGACGTTGACGAGATCGCCACTGGTGGCGGTGAACTGAATTTGCTCCTCCGGCTGCCGGTCCTTCATATGCTCGGTGAAAAAGATGCGAATTCCGGCGCAATCGAGGGGGATCGCCGAGCCGGAAAATGCGCCACCGCGCCCATCGGCCCGCGCGGCGAGGGCATCCGAAGGCGGAAGAAAGATCGGAAGATGCGTCCAGCGGAGGTAATCGTCCGAGACCGCATGCCCCCAATGCATGTTGTTCCACCGAAGCTCATGCGGATAGTGCTGATAGAACAGGTGCACCCTGCCGCCGAATCTTCCAAACCCGTTGGGATCGTTCATCCAGCCGAAAGGCGGGCGGAAATGATAGCCGCCGGGAATCTCGGGCACGGCATTGGACGGCCTGACATGCAGCAGCCGGACGCCCTCTTCGAGAACGCAGGGCTGACGGAAGGCATAGAGGACCGAGACGTCGGTCGTAGCGGGATCGTAGGAGAAGGCGGTTTCTCCGCCGCGCTCCAGCGTCAGCAGGCGAAACTCGAATTCATGTGGATTTGATGTTTCGACGGCACCGGCCTGATCGCCGTCGACATGTGCGGTCAGCCTTCCCGGGGCGGCGGCGCCATGCGAAGCCTTTATCCAGGCATGGATCGTGCTCCCTGCCGGCAGGACGGCGCTGATCGTCTCCAGCCCGCCTTCATCGGACGGAGACATCGCTTGGCTTGTCATCAATTCAACCTTTCACGGCAGAGCCGATAAAGGAACTCACGAACCAGCGCTGGAAAACGAGGTAGAGCCCCAGGATCGGGATCATCATCAAAACGGAGGCGGCCATTGCGCGATCCCAATAGATGCTGTCCTGCCCGAAGAAAGTGGCAATGGCGACGGCGATCGGCCGGGCATAATCCGTCTGCGTCACCAGGATCGGCCAGAGATACTGGTTCCAGGTCTCGATGCCCATCAGGATCGATACGGTGGCAAGGGCGGGTAGGCTGAGCGGCAGGAAAATGGAGCGGTAGGCCCGACAAAAGGAAGCGCCGTCCATCTCGGCGGCTTCCAGCAGTTCCTTCGGCAGCTGCGTGAAGAACTGGTAGAACAGGAAGATGTAGAGAGGGCTCGCGACCCAAGGCACGATTTGCACCGCGAAGGTGTCGGACATTCCCGCCCTGGAAACCATGATCACGAGGGGCATGATGATGCTTTCCTGCGGGATCACATAGAGCGCGATCACCACCGACAGGATGACCGCCCGGCCCCGGAGCGATCCCCAGGCCAGGACGAAGCCGGCCATCGAATTGACGATCAGGCCGGAGCAGACCGTGGTGACCAAAATGATCAGCGAGTTGACGAGGTAACGGCCGAAGGCGAGTTCGCCCGAGAGGTGGCCGACCTCCGCATAGTTGGAGAGCGTCGGGTTCGAAACCCAGAAGGCCCGGAAGCTGCCCATGTCGGCAAGGATCTGGAACCGGTCGTCCTTGAGGCTCGCCACGACCAGAAGCAGCAACGGGGAGACGATCACCAGGGCAATGATGAAGATGGAAACCGTCTGAACGACGCGTAAAACCCTTGCGGCGGAACGAGGCCGCGCCGCGCGGACTTTTGGGATCGAGAGAGCGATATCAGACATCGAAGCGCCTCAGGAGCTGGCGCTGGATCAGCGCGATGATGAGAACGATGACGAACAGGATGACGGACACGGCCGAGGCATAACCCATCTTCTGTTCCTCGAAGCCGGCGCGGACCATGTAATGCACAACCGTCTCGGTGCTGCTTTTCGGCCCGCCCTGCGTGAGGATGGCGACCTGGGTATAGAGCTTGAACGCCTGGATGGTGGTGATCACCAGGACGAAGACATGCGTCGGCCGAAGGCCCGGCATTGTCACATGCCAGAAGCGCCGGAAAGCATTCGCGCCGTCGATCTTGGCGGCATCGTAGAGTTCGTCGGGAATGCCCTGCAGACCCGCGAGATAGACGATCATCTGGAAACCATAGGCCTGCCAGGCCGAGAGCACGACGAGCGAGAACATCGCCCATTCGGGATCGCCGAGCCAATCGATCGGCTGGATCGCGCCACCGGAAATGAAGCCGAGGATCTGGTTGAACGGTCCCGTCGGATATTGGAACAGGGTGCCCCAGATGACGCAGACCACGACCATCGACGTGATCGCCGGTAGGAAGAACATGCCGCGCAGCAGATTGCGGAACGGCAGCTTCTGATGCAGCAGCAGGGCCGTTGCGAAAGCCAGGCCACACTGGGCTGGAATGATCCAGAAGGTGAAGCGCGAGACGTTCCAGAGGGCAGTCCAGAAAAGATCGTCCTGGAAGATGCGGATGAAATTGTTGAACCAGACGAACCGGACGGGCGTCGGCCGCGGCACCAGAGGCTGGTTGGTCATCGCCGTCCAGAAGGACAGGAAGAACGGCACGATCAGAAAGACAGTCAAAAGAATCACGGCCGGCGCGAGCATCGCCGCTTCCTGCATCAGTCGTCCCGTGTCATGCCGGCGCGCCGGAGACTTTCGCACTATTGTCGACGGCAATGTCGATTGTTGCATGACCATCGCATTCCTCCTCTCCAGGCCTCAAGTGCCGGTCCCGCCTTGCAACATGGCGACACGTCGCAAGGCTTCGACCGACCGGCGCCGTTGGCTGTTATTCCTGATCACCGAACGGCGGATATCCGTCGTTGTCCTCGATATCCTGGTCGATCTTCTTGGCGGCTGTTGTGAGCGCCTCCTTGGGATCGCCCCCATTGAAGGCCTCGTCGATAGCCTGCATGAAGGCCGACGTGATGGTGGGATAGGCTGGATGCGGCGGGCGGGCAACGGCCGTCTTCGACGCCTGCTCGAAGGCGATCGCCATAGGGCCGCCGTTTGCATAGAGCGGAGATTCGGCCGCGAAGCTCTTCAAGCCGGGATAGCCGGACTGGCTTGCGACATAGGCCCGATACTCCTTGTTCTTCAGCAGGAAGCTGATGAACTTGGCCGCGATATCGGGATGCTTTGAGGTCTTGGTGATCGCCCAGATCCAGGTGCCGTTCGGGCTCGCGCCCTTTGCGCCGAACTTGGGAAGCGGCAGGACGACGATGTTGTCCTTCATGGTGGCCGCAGCCTCCGCATAGACCCAGTGTCCGCCGAGCGCCAGTGCGGCCGGATTGCCTTCGGCGAAGAACTGGTTGGTGCCGGCCGACTGCGGCACGACCCAGCCGTTCTTGACCCATTTCTGCATCATGGCGAGGGCATCGACGCAGGCGTCGCTGTCGAGCGTTCCCTCGGATTTCCAGACTTTGCGGTCGATCAGGTCGCAGCCTGCCGATTGGAGGATCGGGCCATAGGCATAGGTGATCCATTCGGTCTTGATGCCGTAGCCGCGAAAGGTGTCGATCGGCCACTTCACGCCGTCGAGCTTCGAAAGCTTCTCGAGGTAGCTTTCGAACTCCTCTCGCGTCCAGGCATCGTCGACGGATTTCGGGATGCGGGCGCCGATCGCTTCGAGATATTTCTTGTTGCCGTAAAGAACGACGGAAGAGTCCGTCAGGCCGATCGCATAGAGATCCTTGTCGATCGGGTATGTGCCTTGAGCGATGTTGGACTCCGTCATGTCGTCGAGGAGATCTTTGTCGATCAGCGGCTTGATCGGCTGCAGATAACCCGACCAGACATAATTGGCGAGGAACGGCGCATCGAGCTCCATGACGTCGGGCAGTTGCTTGGCCATGACGGCCGCGCTGAACTTCTCGTTATAGGCATCGTGCGGCGCATAGATGAACTGGACATCGACATCGGGATTGGCGGCCTCGAAGCGCTCGGCCACCTTGCCATAGGCGGCGACAAAACCGGGATCGCCCTGATGCATGACCTGAATGGCAGTCTTTTCGGCTGCATCAGCCCATGTGGCGGCCAGTGCCGACGACAAAACAAAAGACCAAAGTAAACGTTTACCCATTAGAATTCCTCCTCAATTGAATGGGCCTTCCTCAATTTACACGGATGCCCGCTCCACCAACCGGAACGGCAGTTTCTGCACCCCGGCTGGGGATCGGTGGTCGGCAAGCAGGATTTGCGCGGCCTGGCGGCCCATGGCGCGGTGCGGCAGTGCCATGGTTGTCAGCGGCGGATCGAGGCGGGAGGCGATCTCGATCTGATTGTCGAAGCTCGCGACCGCGACGTCATCGGGAATGGTCGCCCCGCATCGGCGCAGCGCGGCGTAGACTTCCATGGCCACACGATCGTTGCCGCACAGAATGGCATCGGGACGCCGCGGGCTGTTGATGAGATCATGTATATGTGTGGGCACGAGGCTATGCGCCCGATCGCTATAGATCGCCTTGCTGACAGCGGGAAGTACGACAGCCCCTGCCCCGTCAATGCCGGCGTGATCGAGCGCCTGCCGGAAACCCAGTTCACGCAGTTCGCCGGCGAGCAGTCCCGACAGGTTGATGAATGCGATATTGCGGCGCCCTGCGTCGAGCAGGTAGCTGGTAATCTCGATCGCCGCACCGATTTCATCCGGCACGAGAGACGTCACTCGATCATTGGCGTCCCGGCAGTTGATCATCACCCCGACGGTATCGGCAAACTCGGGCGGCAGGTCGACGCTCTTATGATACATGGCAGCATAGGCGATCGCGCGCGGGCGAAAGCGTCGCATCTCATCGAGGATCGATCCCACGCTGCGATGGCCGCCGAGCGTCATGGCGAAGACGGCCATGTCGGAAGCACGCACGGCCCCGTCGAGCCCCCTGATGATCTCCGTCGCGAAAGGCGAGGTGATCAGGTCATCGGCGACGAGGCCGACAAGCGGCATCCAGCCCTGCCGCATGCTGCGAGCCGCAAAGTTGGTGACATAGCCGAGTTCCTCGGCGATCTCCTTGATCCGCCGGCGCGTTTCCTCAGACATGCGCGCCGAACCGCCATGCAGAGCGCCTGACACGGTCTTGACGGAAACGCCTGCACGGGCGGCTATGTCGTTAAGTGAAGCAGTCACGGGTTCGCTTTGGGTTATCGATTACCCACATCGGTATCAATCCCTTTCCGATGAGTCAAGCGATGACAGTTCCCTGCCCCGCTCAATCGATCTCTTCAGGGATGAAGCCGCCGGTCTGGCGCCTCCAGAGCCGGGCAAACAGCCCATCCCGTTCGACCAGTTCTTCCGGCCGGCCTTCTTCCACGATGCGTCCGTGATCGAGCACGACGATCCTGTCCATCTTGGCGATCGTCGAGAGGCGGTGGGCGATGGCGATCACCGTCTTTCCCTCCATGACGAGGTTCAGCCTTTCCTGGATGGCGGCTTCGGATTCGCTGTCGAGCGCGGAGGTCGCCTCGTCGAGGACCAGGATCGGCGCGTCCTTCAACAGCACGCGGGCGATCGCGACACGCTGGCGCTGGCCGCCTGACAGTTTGATGCCGCGATCGCCGACGAAGGCCGCGTAACCCTTTCGACCTTCGCTGTCTGTGAGATCGGCGATGAAGGCATCGGCGCTTGCCATCTTCGTCACCTTTTCGATCTCTTCCTGCGTCGCCACCGGCCGGCCGTAGCGGATATTGTCGCCGACCGAACGGTGCAGCAGCGCGACATCCTGGGCGATGACGCCGATCGCGCGGCGAAGGCTTGCCTGCGTCACCGCGCGGATATCCTGCCCGTCGATCAGGATTGCGCCCTCCTTGATGTCGTAGAAGCGCAGGAGCAGGTTTGCGAGCGTCGTCTTGCCGGCGCCGGAGAGGCCGACCAGACCTACCTTCTCGCCGGGCTGCACCGTCAGCGACAGGTTGTCGATGATTGCTTTGCCGGACTTGTAGGCGAAACGCACCTTTTCGAAACGGATCTCGCCCTGTTGCACCGTGAGTTCGGCCGCATCCGGCCGGTCGGTGATGGTGGGCGGCGTCGTCATGACGGGCATGGCGTCCTTGATCGTGCCGATCGCCTGGAAGATCTGCTGGCCCATTTGCATGAAGACGAAGATCTGCGTCGACAGCCGATTGAGGATATAGACTGCGCCGACGAATTCTCCGACCGTGAGGAAGCCTTTGACGAGGCCGGAAAATCCGATCGCCAGCATGGTCAGCCACAACAGCGTATTGAGGATGACGACGGTCACTTCCGACGAGCGGTAGATGCGCTGCTCGGCGTGCTGCGTCTGCACGGCCTTTCCGATGATGCGGCGGATCGCGCCTGCTTCGCTGTCTTCAGCCGCGAACTGCTTGATCATCTGCATGTTGGTGTAGAGATCGGTGATGGCGCCGGCGACCAGGCTGCGCTGCTTGGCGGTGCGGCGCGAGCGCTCGACGAAGATCGGCACGATCCTCGCGGTGAAGGCGACGTTGAGCACGATCCAGACGACGACGGGCAAAGCAAGCTGCCAGGCGAGTGCGCTGAGCAAAATCACCGAGCCCATCAGTTGCATCAGGAAGCGCGGAATGGACTGGAAGCCGGCGAGAATTTGCTGCTGGACGGCGGAGGAGACCTGCTGCAGCCGCGAGGAAACCTGGCCGGCATAGAGATCATGGAAAAAGGCAAGATCCTGCCGCTCCACCGCCTTGTGCCCCTGCCACTGAATGGCGGCCGGCATGGCGATGCCCAATGTATGCGAGTTCAGCGTATTGAGCACGAAGGATACGATCGGCATCACCGGAAAGATAAGAAAGCCGAGAACGCTCAGCAGCAGCCATTCGCTGCGCAGGAAGACGGCAGCACCCTGCTGCGTCACGCCGTCGACGATGACCGAAAGCCCCCAGACGATCGTCAGGTTGATCACCTCGAACACCATGGAGCAAAGCGCCAGTGCAATCAGCACGCCGCGAAACATCGAGATGAAATGCAACAGCACCGTCACCGGCCCCTTCGACGGCAGCGGCCGATAAGGAATGTCGAGCGGCCGGATCAGGGTCTCGAAGGGACGATAGATCGCATCTGAAATCGACATGGGCCGCTCGGTCAAATGTTGGAATAAGGGCGAGGGACTCAAGGCTACGCAGGCGGAGGATAGGATCATCTTGCGGCTGCAATCTCAACTAGAATTTTGGTGAATGTTTGGGAGCGGGAGGCTGTATAAAGGTGGGGCTGAAATCGAGGGTGCCCGAACCCCCTGGGAAAAAGGTCGGCTCCTTACATCATCCTAAACGCCGATGCGGCAGAGGCTCCTTCCGGGCACCTCAGCAACCGTGTTGTTGGGGTTCGCTCCATGGGGTTCGTCTTTTGATAATCGTGTTGATCATGACGATGAATTTCCGCATGGCAGCGACGAGGGCGACCTTGGGTGGTTTGCCGGCATCGCGCAGTCTTTTGTGGAAGGCCTTGATGGTCGGGCTGCAACGGATGGCCGAGAGCGTTGCCATGTAGAGAGCGCATCGGACGGTGGCGCGGCCGCCGGCGATGTGGCGCTGGCCACGCCAGGTGCCGCTGTCGTGGGCGACCGGGGCGACGCCGACGAGGGCTGCGAGCTTCTTGTCGTCGATGGCGCCGAGTTCGGGCAGCTCGGCGATGAGCACGGCGGCGCCGACCTCGCCGATGCCTGGCACGGTCAGCAGCAGGTCGCGGCGTGCGGCCATGTCGGGCTCGGCCTCGATGGCAAGCGCGATGGCGGCATCGACGCGGGCGAGCTGGCTCTTGAGGGCGGCGAGGGTCTCGCCAATCAGCGCGGCGACGGCTTGCGGGGCATGTTCGAGGCGGTTCTTCTCGGCGACCGCCATGTCGATGAGCTGCCGGCGGCGGGCGACGAGGGCAGCAAGCGCGATGCGGCCGTCGTCGATATGGGGGATCTGTGCCGGCCGCATCGCTCTGGCGAAGTGGAGAATGACGCGGGCGTCGACCTGATCGGTCTTGGCCAGCCGCCCGCTGGCCCTGGCGAAATCGCGCACCTGGCGGGGATTGACGACGGCGATGGGAATACCGGCGGCCATCAGCGCCCTGACGATCGCCATCTCGTAACCGCCGGTGGCCTCGACGACGACCAGCTCGGCGCCGGCTATCGCCGTCGCCAGCGCGGTCCGGCCCGGCGCGTCGTTGTCAAAGCGGCCAACGGCGCTTTTGCCCTCGACGGCCACGTCGAAATGGGCTTTCGAGACATCGATGCCGACCATGAAAGCTTGCGGGATACGCATGGGTGCTCCTCCTTGCAACGCGGGCTCAAGGCCCAATCAACCGTTCGAGCGAAGACATGGCGACGGAGATGCTCGCTGAGGCACGAGTTCAAAACCCAGGGATGACACGCATCCCCGTCGCGCAACCCCACTATACAGCAACGGCAACGTACAAGGATGAGGCTCTCCCGAAGCCGAACCCCGCCGAAGCGGGGTTCCTGGTGCGTGGCAAGCCGGTCAGTTGTTATGCGCTGCGCAGGCTTCGTCCATCGGCGTGGCGTTGCTCGTGCCGCCCTGCGTCTGGAGATTGGCGGAGTTATTGACCGGATTCGGGCACTTGGTCTTGTCCATCTTCATCGTACCGCTGGTGGTTGAGCCGGTCGTGGTGGTATCAGTGGCCATCGGCTTCTTGGCTTTCATGTCGCCGCTCGCACCGCCGCCCTGATCGGCCTGGTTCTTGTCGATCGTGGCGCCGGCCGGGGCCGGGTTGGACTGGGCGAAAGCGGATGTCGCCATGCCGAGCGCGAAGAGCGAAGCTGCTACGAGTTTCATACGCATCCTGAGATCCTCCTTGGGATGTTGCGTGATTAGCTCATCCACAACCTCGTCAGGACATCATTGTTCCGCAGCTGCTGACGACAAATTACGCCGCTGATCACCGTCTGGTGCGGGCTACTTGGTATAAAGCGCCCGCGACCTTTCGAGATGCTTCAGGAGCGCCATCTCCGAGCCGTCGACATCGTTGGCCTCGAGGCGGTCGACGATTTCGTCGTGTTCGGCAAGCGTGAACTTTTCTTTGCCGGTCCAGATCAGCATTTCGGTGTGATATTCCTTCAGCCAGGCGAGCATCGCCTCGCTGACGGCGACATAGATCGGGTTGCCTGAAATCTGGGCGATGCGGGTGTGGAATTCCATATCGGCGTCGATGAACTCTTCGGCCCGCCCGAGCGAGGCGCGCTGGCGCTCGATGATATCCCTGAGGTCGCTGATGTCGGTTGCCGACGCGCGCTGAGCGGCCTCGCGGGCCATGCCGCGCTCGAAGAAGATGCGGGCGCTCTTCAGATGTTCGAGCGAGTCGGCCGATTGCGACAGCATGATCTTGGCGGTGAGATCGACCTGGCGGAAGATCGATTTTGCCGTCAGCCGCAGCACCTTCGCGCGCTCGCCGTGCGAGATGCTGACGAGACCCTTGTTGGCGAGCGATTGCATCGCTTCTCGGATCGCCGGCCGGCCGACGCCGAAGCGCTCCATCAGCACCCGCTCGGAGGGCATCTCATCGCCGGGCTGAAGCTCGCCTGAGGTGATCATCCGCTCGAGTCGATCAAACACTTCGTCGGAGAGTTTCCGGCGGACGATTTGTTCGATGGGTTGGGTCATGAGATCTCGCTGGCTCAAAATGCTTCCTCCTAACAGTTTTCCGCGCCGAGAACAAAGCTCGCGGCTGAAAATTCGCGCCGCCGAAGATTCCGCTTTTCAACAGTTGGAATACTCATTATACCAGATCACGAGTTGACGCCATGACAATCTCCATGGCGAGAGGAGCAGCCGGCCGTTTCATGATGATAACCCTGACCTACCGCATCGAAACGCCCGGCAGCGTCGAGACGATGGCGGACAAGATCGCCAGCGACCAGTCGACCGGAACCTTCGTGCCGGTTCCCGGCGAGACGGAAGAGCTGAAATCACGCGTCGCCGCCCGGGTTTTGGCGATCCGCCCGCTCGAGGATGCGCGCCATCCGACCTGGCCCGAGGCCGCGCCCGGCACGCTGCTTCACCGCGCCGATGTCGACATCGCCTTCCCGCTGGAGGCGATCGGCACCGATCTCTCCGCCCTGATGACCATCGCGATCGGCGGCGTCTATTCGATCAAGGGCATGACCGGCATCCGCATCGTCGACATGAAGCTGCCCGAAGCTTTCCGGAGCGCCCATCCCGGGCCGCAGTTCGGCATAGCGGGCAGCCGCCGCCTCACCGGCGTCGAAGGCCGACCGATCATCGGCACGATCGTCAAGCCGGCGCTGGGGCTGAGGCCGCACGAGACGGCGGAACTCGTCGGCGAACTGATCGAGTCGGGCGTCGACTTCATCAAGGACGACGAGAAGCTGATGAGCCCGGCCTATTCTCCGCTCAAGGAGCGCGTCGCCGCGATCATGCCGCGCATTCTCGATCACGAGCAGAAGACCGGCAAGAAGGTCATGTATGCCTTCGGCATCTCGCATGCCGATCCTGACGAGATGATGCGCAACCACGATATCGTCGCTGCGGCCGGCGGCAATTGCGCCGTCGTCAACATCAATTCGATCGGCTTTGGCGGCATGAGCTTCCTGCGCAAGCGCTCCAGCCTGGTGCTGCATGCGCATCGCAACGGCTGGGATGTGCTGACGCGCGATCCGGGCGCCGGCATGGATTTTAAGGTTTATCAGCAGTTCTGGCGGCTGCTCGGCGTCGACCAGTTCCAGATCAACGGCATCCGGGTCAAATATTGGGAGCCGGACGAGAGCTTCGTCTCTTCCTTCAAGGCCGTGAGCACGCCGCTCTTCGATGCCGCCGATTGCCCGCTTCCAGTCGCGGGCTCCGGCCAGTGGGGCGGGCAGGCGCCGGAGACCTACGAGCGCACCGGCCGCACCGTCGATCTTCTCTATCTCTGCGGCGGCGGCATCGTCAGCCATCCCGGCGCACCTGCGGCCGGCGTGCGCGCCGTGCAGCAGGCCTGGCAGGCGGCGGTTGCCGACATTCCGCTGGAGGTCTATGCCAAGGATCATCCGGAGCTTGCCGCCTCGATTGCCAAATTCGGCGACGGCAAGGGCGCGTGACGGCGATGGATGGAGTTCTCGTCAGCTATTACGGGGATGATTTCACCGGCTCCACCGATGTCATGGAGGCGCTCGCCTCGAACGGCGTCGAGACCGTGCTGTTCCTCGACATTCCCAGGCCGGAGCTGCTTGCCCGTTTCAGCCATTGCCGCGCGATCGGCATTGCCGGAACCAGCCGCAGCGAGACGCCGGCATGGATGGAGGAGCACCTGGCGCCGGCTTTCGACTGGCTGAAATCGCTCGGCGCCGCCATCTGTCATTACAAGGTCTGCTCGACCTTCGATTCCAGCCCCGGCATCGGCAATATCGGCAAGGCGATCGAGATCGGCCGCACGCGTTTCGGGCAATCCATCGTGCCCGTCATCGTCGGCGCGCCGCAATTGAAGCGCTACACGGCTTTCGGCAATCTCTTCGCCGCCTATCAGGGCCGCGTCTTCCGCATCGACCGCCATCCGGTGATGAGCCGCCATCCCGTCACGCCGATGGATGAGGCGGATCTTGCGCTGCACCTGTCGAAGCAGACCTCGCTTCCCGTGCTGCTTGCCGATCTCGTCGCGATCACCGCGGCCGATGCCGACCGGCGGATCGACGAGCTGGCGTCGCATCCGGACGGCATTCTGCTTCTCGACGTCGATTCCGAGGCGACACAGGCGGCAGCCGGCCGCCAGATGCTGCGTGTCGCCAACCGCTCGGGAAGCTTCGTCGCAGGGTCTTCGGGCGTGGAATATGCCCTGCTCAGTGCCTGGCGGCAGGCCGGCGTAATTGGTCAAAGCAGCGCCGAATTCTCCGATATCGGCCCCGTCGAGCGCCTCGCGGTCGTCTCCGGCAGCGTCTCGCCGACGACCAAGCGCCAGATCCGCACGGCCGTCGAAAACGGTTTCGAGAGCATCGCGCTCGATCCGCTCGCGCTGGTCTCGAATGGCGAGGCTGCAGCAGATGCGGCGGTGCAGGCCGGCATCCGGACGCTCAAGCAAGGCCGGAGCGTCATCCTCTACACGGCGCTCGGCCCATCCGCTGACCGCGGCGCCGATATCGACCGGCTTCCCGGCGCCCGCCACCGGTTGGGCGGCGCCCTCGGCACGATCCTGCGCCGGCTGATCGAGCAGGAAGCACTGCCGCGCGCGGTCGTCGCCGGCGGCGATACGTCGAGTCACGCGCTGCGGCAATTGAAGATCGACGCGCTGACGACACTGCTGCCGCTGCCCCAGACGCCGGGCTCGCCGCTCTGCCTCGCGCATGGCGACTATGCGCCGACCAACGGCCTGCAGATCGCGCTGAAAGGTGGGCAAGTCGGCACGGACGGCTATTTCGCGCAGATCCGTGACGGAAGGAAGAACTGAGATGGTCGTCTGGGTCGGCACCAGCTTCAAGATGAACAAGACGCTTGAGGAAGCGCTCGCCTTCGCGCGCCGCCTCGCCGATGCGGATCTTGAACGCGATCCCCGCGTACAGCGCTTCCTCATCCCCTCCTTCACGGCGGTGCGCGAGGTCAAGCGCGTGCTTTCCGAGACCTCGGTGAAGGTCGGCGCCCAGAACATGCATTGGGAGGATGCCGGCGCCTGGACCGGCGAAGTTTCGCCCCTGATGCTGAAGGATTGCCGGCTCGATCTCGTCGAGCTCGGCCACTCCGAACGGCGCGAACATTTCGGCGAGACCGACGAGACCGTCGGCCTCAAGGTTGCCGCCGCGATCCGCCACGGCCTGACGCCGCTGGTCTGCATCGGTGAGACCCTGCAGGAGCGTAACGAAGGCCGGGCCGATGCCGTGTTGCGGCGGCAGGTCGAGGCTGCCCTGAGGGGCGTCGACACCGAGGCCGGCGAGGCTCCGATCCTGCTTGCCTACGAGCCGGTCTGGGCGATCGGCGTCAACGGCATTCCGGCGACGGCCGATTATGCCTCCGAGCGGCACGGCAAGATCGCCGAGGTGGCGAAATCCATTCTCGGCCGCCCGGTGCCTGTTCTCTACGGCGGCAGCGTCAATCCCGGCAATTGCGAGGAGCTGATCGGCGAGCCCCATATCGACGGCCTGTTCATCGGCCGCTCCGCCTGGTCCGTCGAAGGCTATCTCGACATTCTCGCCCGCGTCAGCGCGGCGATCGACCGCTCATCTCCACGCCAGACGGCGAGTGAAAGGAAACTGCCATGAAGATCGCAATTGGCGCCGACAGCGCCGGCAAACCGCTCCTGGATGTCATTGCCGCCCATCTCGCCGGCAAGGCGGATCTCGAAGTGCACGATCTCAGCCAATCCGGCTTCTATGCCGATCTCTCCCAGCGCCTGGCGCAGACGATCGTCGACGGCGAGCATGAGCGCGGCATCCTGTTCTGCGGCACCGGCATCGGCGTGTGCATCTCCGCCAACAAGGTGCCGGGCATTCGCGCCGCCCTCACCCACGACACCTATTCGGCCGAACGCGCGGTGAAATCGAACAACGCCCAAATCATCACCATGGGCGCGCGCGTCATCGGGCCGGAACTGGCGAAATCGATCGTCGACGTCTGGCTCGCCTCCGAATTCGATCCCGATGGCCCGTCGGCCGGCAACGTGCAGGCGATCGACCGGCTCGATGCGGAAAAACATGGGGCCTAAGCGCCTAAGTAATGATATGGTGATTGACTCATCATACCAGTATATGATCCTATCCAGAACTGAAAAGGTGAGGAAAACATGACCAAGATTGCTCTCTTCGGCGCCGGCGGCAAAATGGGATACCGGCTTGCCAAAAATCTCAAAGGCTCGCGCTTCGAAGTGCGCCATGTCGAGGTGAGCGATGCCGGCAAGGCCCGCCTGAAGAACGATCTTGGCCTCGATTGCGTGCCTATCGATGCCGCGCTCGACGGCGCCGACGTCGTCATCCTCGCCGTGCCGGATACGGCGATCGGCAAGGTCGCGGCCGGCATCGTCGACAAGCTCGCGCCCGGCACCATGGTGGTGGCGCTCGATGCTGCGGCGCCCTTCGCCGGCCATCTGCCGAAGCGCGACGACCTCACCTATTTTGTCACCCATCCCTGCCATCCGCCGATCTTCAACGACGAGACGGATATGCAGGCCAAGAAGGACCATTTCGGCGGCCTTTTCGCCAAACAGCACATCGTCTCGGCGCTGATGCAGGGTCCCGAAAGCGCCTATGCACTCGGCGAGGAAATCGCCAAGGTCATCTGGGCGCCGGTCATGCGTTCGCACCGGGTCACGGTCGATCAGCTCGCCATGCTCGAACCCGGCCTTTCCGAAACCGTCTGCGCCTCGCTGCTCGTCATCATGCGCCAGGCCATGGACGAATGCGTCGCCCGCGGTGTGCCGGCCGAAGCGGCCCGCGATTTCCTGCTCGGCCATATGAACGTGCTCGGCGCGGTCATCTTCAAGGAAGTCGACGGCGTCTTCTCGGATGCCTGCAACAAGGCGATCGAGTTCGGCATCCCGGCGCTGATGCGCGACGACTGGAAGAAAGTTTTCGAACCGCAGGAGATCGCCGAAAGCATCCGGCGCATCACCTGAACCGGCCCGGGGGAGGCAAGCCCTCCCCCTGCTACCGCTCCGGGGAGACGGAGCACCGCTCCGAACGGGGCGTCATTCACAACAGGGAGGAAAGAATGAAACTGACACGTAGACTGACACTCGCAGCCTTCGCCAGCGCGCTGGCGCTCGGAACGGCCATGCCGGCCTTCGCGGCCGATCTCATCGCCATCATCACCCCGGCGCATGACAATCCGTTCTTCAAGGCCGAAGCCGTCGGCGCCGAAGCCAAGGCGAAGGAGCTCGGCTATGAGACGCTCGTCATGACCCATGACGACGACGCCAACAAGCAGTCGGAAATGATCGATACGGCGATCGGGCGCGGCGCCAAGGCGATCATCCTCGACAATGCGGGCGCGGACGCTTCCGTCGCCGCCGTCAAGAAGGCCAAGGATGCCGGCATCCCGTCCTTCCTGATCGACCGCGAAATCAACGCCACCGGCGTCGCCGTCGCCCAGATCGTCTCGAACAACTATCAGGGCGCGCAGCTCGGGGCGCAGGAATTCGTCAAGCTGATGGGCGAGAAGGGCAACTATGTCGAGCTGGTCGGCAAGGAATCCGATACCAATGCTGGCATCCGCTCGCAGGGCTATCACGACGTCATCGACGATTATCCCGAGCTGAAGTCGGTCGCCAAGCAATCGGCCAACTGGAGCCAGACGGAGGCCTATTCGAAGATGGAGACCATCCTTCAGGCCAATCCCGATATCAAGGGCGTCATTTCCGGTAATGACACGATGGCGATGGGCGCGATCGCAGCGCTGCAGGCCGCCGGCCGCAAGGATGTGATCGTCGTCGGCTTCGACGGTTCCAACGACGTGCGCGACTCCATCAAGTCGGGCGGCATCAAGGCGACCGTGCTGCAGCCCGCCTATGCGCAGGCGCAGCTCGCGGTGGAGCAGGCCGACGCCTACATCAAGAACAAGACGACGCCGAAGGAAGAGAAGCAGCTGATGGACTGCGTTCTCATCAATGCCGACAATGCCGGCAAGCTCGAAACCTTCGCCCTGACGAACTGATCAGCCCCAATTGCGGAGGGTGCGATGTTGCGCCCTCGGCAATGCATTTTGCGAGACCCCGAGGTTCACCCGCATGTTGAGAATGAAGGGCGCATTGCTGGCTGCCGTCGTGGCGGCGGCCTTGCCCGGTTGCAAGATCATCAAGACGCCGACCGCGGAGGAGAAGGCGGCGGCAGCGGCCAAGACCGCTTTCGATCCGAATGCCAAGGTCGAGGCGATCTGGCAGCCTCAGGTCGTGCCCTATTTCGAAAAGCGCGCCGGCGAGCTGAAGGACGTCATGCAACTCGTTTCCACGAGCCCGGATGCCGCGGGCGAAAAATACGGCAATCCGCGCAAGCAGAGCAGCTCGCCCTGGACCTATGCGGTGAAGATCACCGGCACGGTCGTCGCGGCCGACACCGCCTCGCGCGCGGCGACGCTCGACGTCGATGCCGATGGCGACGGCAAGGCCGATGCGAAGGTGCAGATCGGCCCGGCGCTGCGCGGCACCGCGCTGCGCGACACGCTCGATTTCGTCAATTTCAACGAGTTCAAGAACCAGATCGAATGGGCCCAGTTCGGCAAGGCGTTCAACGAGAAGGCCAATGCCGCCTTCCTCTCCGCCGTCCCGCGCGATGGTCTCACCGGCAAGACCGTGACGGTGATCGGCGCCTTCCCGCTGCCGAGAAGCGGCGAGCTGCCGCTCGTCACACCTTCGGAACTGAAGGTGGGATCATGACGGCGACAGACGCACATCAGGACGATATCATCCTCCGTCTCGACGACGTGTCGAAGGTCTATTCCGGGATCGTCGCCGTCAAGCGCGCCGATCTGGAGCTGCGCCGCGGCGCGGTGAATGTTCTCGTCGGCGAAAACGGCGCCGGCAAATCGACGCTGATGAAGATCATCGCCGGCGTCGAGCGCCCGACGCTCGGCCGCATCATCCTGGACGGTAAGCCCGTCTCCTTCGACAGTCCGGCCGACGCGCAGGCGAACGGCATCGGCATGATCTTCCAGGAGCTCAATCTCTTCGCCAACATGTCGGTTGCCGAAAACATCTTCACCCGGCGCGAGATCACCCGCGGCCTGCTCGGCATCGACCACAAGGCGCAGGTCGAGAAGGCCAATGAATTCCTGCGGCGCCTCGATGCCGGCATCGAGGCCGACACGATGGTCGAGGATCTGCCGATCGGCCAGCAGCAGCTGGTCGAGATCGCCAAGGCGATGTCGCTTAATGCCCGCATCCTGATCATGGACGAGCCGACCTCGGCGCTGTCGGCGCCCGAGGTCGAGATCCTGTTCAAGGTGATCGCCGAGCTGAAGGCGCAGGGCGTGGCGATCGTCTATATCTCGCACCGGCTGGAAGAGCTGATGCGGATCGGCGATTACATCACCGTGCTGCGCGACGGCCAGATCACCGGCCATGCCATGGTGCGCGACATCGACACGCGCTGGATCGTGCGCTCGATGATCGGCTCGGACGCCAAGGATTTCGCCAAATCCGTCACCCATTCGGTCGGCGAGGAAGTCTTCCGCGCCGAAAACATCAGCCTTCCCCGGCCGACCGGCGGGCTTGCGGTCAACGACGTTTCCCTGTCGGTCAAGGCAGGTGAGATCCTCGGCATTTACGGCCTGATGGGCGCTGGGCGCAGCGAATTCTTCGAATGCGTGATCGGGCGCCACACGCATTCGACCGGCAAGATCTTCATCGACGGCAGGCAAGTGCGCGCCCGCGACACCACGCGGCGCATCCGCCGCGGCCTGGCGCTGATCCCGGAAGACCGGCAGCGCGAGGGGCTGGTGCAGGTGCTCTCCATCGCCTCCAATCTGACGCTCGCAAGCCTTTCCCGCTTCACCCGGCTTTTTCATATCGACAGCGGCGCGGAGAAGAACGCCATTCAGGAGGCGATCCGCGATCTCTCCATCAAGGCGCCGAACCCGGATTTCGAGGTCACCTCCATGTCCGGCGGCAACCAGCAGAAGGTCGTCATCGGTAAGGCGCTGATGACCAATCCGAAGGTGCTGCTGATGGACGAGCCGAGCCGCGGCATCGATGTCGGCGCCAAGGCCGACGTCTTCCGCACCATGCGGCGGCTGGCGGCAAACGGGCTCGCCATTCTGTTTTCGACCTCCGACCTCGAAGAGGTCATGGCGCTATCCGATCGCATCGCGGTCTTGAGCAACGGCCAGCTCGTCGCCGTCTTCGACAGGGACGAAGCGACGGAAGACGCCATTATCGCGGCTTCGGCCAAGGGACACGGACATCAAGGGAAACTCGCGTCATGATGGCGGCTACCTCAACTCTTGCGCCGAAGGGCGCCAACGGCTCTGCGCTTCTGACGCTGATGAAGCTCAGGACGTTCATCGCGCTTTTCGCCGTCATCATCTTCTTTGCGATCTTCGCGCCGAACTTCACCTCGACGGCGAACATGATCCTGATGTCGAAGCATGTGGCGCTGAACGCATTCCTGGCGATGGGCATGACCTTCGTCATCATCACCGGCGGTATCGACCTTTCGGTCGGCTCGATCGTCGGGCTCTGCGGCATGGTCGCCGGCGGGCTGATCCTCTACGGCATCGAGCTGCCGATCGGCTACACGATCTACTTCAACCTTTTCGAGATCGTGCTGATGACGCTGTCGATCGGCCTTGTCATCGGCCTCATCAACGGTCTGCTGATCACCAAGCTCAACGTCGCGCCCTTCATCGCCACGCTCGGCACGCTCTACATCGCCCGCGGCCTGGCGCTGCTGTCGTCTGATGGGCAGACCTTTCCAAACCTCGTCGGCCGGCCGGAATATGCCACCACCGGCTTCGACTTCTTCGGCGCGGGCCGCATTCTCGGCCTGCCGGTGTCGATCTGGATCCTGATCGTGCTGGCGCTCGCGGCTGCCTATGTCGCGCGTTCGACGCCGATCGGCCGCCACATCTTCGCCGTCGGCGGCAATGAGCGGGCGGCGCGCATGTCCGGCATCCGCGTCGATGTCGTGAAAATCTTCGTCTACATGTTCTCCGGGCTTTGTGCGGCGATCGTCGGCGTCGTCATCTCCTCCGAGCTGATGGCCGCCCATCCGGCGACCGGCGAAAGCTTCGAGCTCAATGCGATCGCCGCAGCGGTGCTCGGCGGCACCTCGATGTCGGGCGGGCGCGGCACGATCGGCGGCACGATCATCGGCGCCTTCGTCATCGGCATCCTTTCCGACGGGCTTGTCATGATGGGCGTTTCCTCCTTCTGGCAGATGGTCATCAAGGGCCTCGTCATCATCATCGCCGTGGTCGTCGACCAGGCGCAGCGCCGCCTGCAGCAGCGCGTCACCCTGATGCAGATGGCGAAGGCAGGTTGACATGACCGGATTGAAAGGCGCGTTGATCGGCTGCGGCTTCTTTGCGATCAACCAGATGCATGGCTGGAACGATGTCGAAGGTGCGGAGATCGTCGCCATCTGCGACCGTGATCCCGAGCGGCTGAAGCTCGTCGGTGATCAGTTCGGCATCGAGCGGCGCTACAGCAATGCCGAGGCGATGTTTGCCGATGGCGGCTTCGATTTCGTCGATATTGCCACGACGGTTCAGAGCCACCGTGCGCTGGTAGAAATGGCGGCCCGAAACAAGGTGCCGGCCATTTGCCAGAAGCCTTTCGCTAAGACGCTTTCGGATGCCAAGGCGATGGTCGAGGCCTGCCGGGCCGCCGGCGTAGCGCTGATGGTGCATGAGAATTTCCGTTGGCAGACGCCGATCCAGGCGGTGCGCAAGGCGCTCGATGCCGGCGCCATCGGCACGCCCTTCTGGGGCCGCTTCTCCTTCCGCTCGGGCTACGACGTCTTTTCCGGCCAGCCCTATCTCGCCGAAGGCGAGCGCTTCATCATCGAAGATCTCGGCATCCATACGCTCGATATCGCCCGCTATATCCTTGGCGACGTCAGCTCGCTGACGGCCCGCACGAAGCGGGTCAACCCCAGGATCAAGGGTGAGGATGTCGCGACCATCCTGCTCGATCATGAGAACGGCGCGACATCCGTCGTCGACGTCAGCTACGCCACGAAGCTGTCGAAGGAGCCCTTCCCCGAGACACTGATCGAGCTCGACGGCTCCGAAGGCACGATCCGGCTGACCCAGGGCTACGGCCTCGAGATCACCAACGGCAAGGGCACGACCGTCATGGATGTCTCGCCGAAGCTGCTGTCCTGGGCCTCGCGGCCCTGGCACAACATCCAGGAGAGCGTCTTTGCGATAGAGCAGCATTGGGTCGAGCAGCTCAAGCGCGGCGCGGAGCACTCGACCTCGGGCGCCGACAATCTGAAGACCTTCGCCCTTGTCGAGGCCGCCTATGACAGCGCCGCGCGCGGCCAGACGATCGATGTCCGGGCTCTGCTGCGATGACCGCCGATGCGTTCCAGCTTTACGGCACCCGCACTGCGGAAAGGCCGCCGGTCCGCCTGACGGCGGGAAAGCTGACGGCCGATCTCGCCGACGGCAATCTCCGCACGATCCGTTACGACGGTGTCGAGGTGCTGCGGGCGATTTCCTACCTCGTCCGCGACCGGGACTGGGGCACCTACAGCCCTGACATCACCGACCTCAGGATCGAGCAAGGCGAGCATCGTTTCGAGGTCGCCTATCTCGCCCGCTGCGAGGGGCCGGATGCGACGACGCTCTCCATAGAGGTCCGCATCACCGGATATCGCGACCGGCTCGATTTCGAGGCCGAAGCCATCTCGGGGACCGGCTTCGAAACCAATCGCTGCGGCTTCTGCATCCTGCATCCGATCGTCGGCGTGGCCGGTTCGCCGGCGGCGGTCGAGCATGTCGACGGCCAGATCGCGGCGACGCGTTTTCCCAATGTCATCGAGCCGTGGCAACCCTTCAAGGATATGCGCGCCATCACCCATCAGATCATGCCAGGCGTTACCGCGGAATGCCGGATGGAGGGCGACACGTTCGAGATGGAGGATCAGCGGAACTGGTCGGACGCCTCCTACAAGACATATGTCAGGCCGCTCGCTTTGCCCTGGCCTTACCAGATACCGGCGAACCAGCCTGTCCGGCAGAAGACGTCGCTGATCATCCGGGATATCAGCCGCTCCGTTGCGTCGTCAGCCGCGACGCAGAGCAGCGTCATAAGGCTCGAGCTCGGTACGCGAACCGGCACCATGCCCGATATCGGCGTGATCGTGACCCCCGATGAGGCCGAGGCGACACTGGCGGCCGGATCCCCCCTGGCGGAGATCGCGCCTCGCGAGCTGCTCTTCCATTTCGATCCCGACGCCGGGCATGGCCCCGACGCATTGAAAAACTTCGCCGCGATCGCGGCTCTCCATCACGGCCGCTCGACGCTGGAGATCGCGCTTCCCTGCAAATCGTCGCCGGCAGGCGAGGCGGCCGAGATCGCGCGGCAGATGCAGATCGCAGGCCTTCGTCCGGATGCGATCCTGATCTCGCCTTCCGTCGACCGGCAATCGACGCCACCCGGCAGCAAATGGCCGGACTGCCCTCCCCTCGAAGAGGTCTATGCCGCGGCCCGCGCCGCCTTCCCCGGCATTCGCATCGGCGGCGGCATGCTGAGCTATTTCACCGAGCTCAATCGCAAGCCCGTGCCGGCAGGCGAGATTGATTTCGTCAGCCATTGCACCAACCCGATCGTGCATGCGGCCGACGATCTCAGCGTCATGCAGACATTGGAGGCGCTGCCCTTCATCACGCGCTCCGTGCGCGCGATCTACGGCGACAAGCCGTATCGCATCGGCCCGTCGACGATCCCGATGCGGCAGAACCCCTATGGCAGCCGCACGATGGACAATCCGGCCGGCGGGCGCATTCCGATGGCCAACCGCGACCCCCGCCACAATGGCCGCTTCGCCGAGGCCTTCGCGCTCGGCTATGCGATCCGGGTGCTGGAGGCCGGTCTCGAATGCCTGACGCTTTCGGCGCTGACCGGTCCTTTCGGCCTGATCGCCGGTCCCGATGAACCGGCCGAGCAAGGCGGAAGGCGGCCACTCTTCAACACGGTGCGGACCTTGTCGGCCTTGGCGGGTGCGTCCTGGCAGGAATGCCTCTCGTCTTCGCCCTCCGAAGTGCTGTCTTTCCTGGCGCGGGACGCCGCTGGCGCCAGGCTCTACGTGGTCAATCTCACAGGCGAAGAGCAAAGGGTGGATGGCGGCGCACTGGCTAAAGAGCTGCGGCTCGCGCCCTTCGCGACGGCCGCCTTGCCGCTGGCGGATTGACCTCTGGCCCGCCCGCCGCATCTATGCAGTCGGAGCTCGTTCTGGGAGGATCGGCGTGAAGACGAAGAAGCTTATCAATGCAGGCGCGGATGCCGTCGATGAGATGCTGCAAGGGGTTCTCGCGGCGCATCCTGAGCACCTCTACGCCGTGGACAGCATGCCGCGCGCCATCATTGCCAGAAACGGCCCGCGCAAGGGCAAGGTCGGGCTGGTGATCGGCGGCGGCTCCGGGCACGAGCCGACCTTCCTCGGCTATGTCGGCAAGGGGCTTGCCGATGCCGCCGCGATCGGCAATGTCTTCGCCTCGCCGCCGCCCGATCCGATTATGGCCTGCGCCATGGCCGTCGACGGCGGCGTCGGCGTGCTCTTCATGTACGGCAATTATGCCGGCGACGTCATGAACTTCGATATGGCCGCAGAAATGCTGGCGCTCGACAACATCGCGGTGCGCACCGTTCTGACCACTGACGATGTCGCCTCCGCCCCAGCCGACCAGAGGGAGAAGCGGCGCGGCGTGGCCGGCAATGTCTTCATCTTCAAGGCCGCCGGCGCTGCCTGCGATCTTCTCTATTCCTTCGATGAGGCCGAGCGCGCCGCCCGCCATGCCAATGCGCGCACCTATACGATGGGCGTGGCGCTCTCGCCCTGCTCGCTGCCCCAGACCTTGAAGCCGAACTTCCAGATCGGCGAGGAGGAGATGGAGATCGGCATGGGCATCCATGGCGAGCCCGGCGTGGCGCGCGGGCCGCTGAAGCCGGCCGATGCGGTGACCGACGAGCTGATGGACAATCTTCTCCAGGAGATGAAGGCCGAGCGCGGCGACCGCGTCGCCGTACTCGTCAATTCGCTCGGCTCGACGCCAATGATGGAGCTCTATATCATGATGCGGCGCGTCAAGGCGCGGCTCGACGGGGCCGGGCTTGTCATGCACACATCGCTCGTCGGCAATTACTGCACCTCGCTCGAAATGGCCGGCGCCTCCATCACGCTCATGCATCTCGACGACGAGCTTCAGCGGCTGATCGACCATCCCTGCGATTGCGCCATGTTCAGGAGGTGATCGATTGTGATCACGACCAAAGACCTGCAGCATCTCTTTGCCCTGATCGCCGCCGATATCGCGGCGCATCGCGACCATCTCTGCGAGCTGGACGGGGCGATCGGCGACGGCGATCACGGCCTTGCCATGGATGCCGGCTGTGAGGCCTCGGTCAAGGCGGTCGCAGCACTCGACCCCGCGCAGGCTACGCCGGCGGCCGCTTTCAACACGGCGGCAAAGGCATTCCTGAACGCGGTCGGCGCATCATCGGGCCCGCTCTATGCGACGGCCTTCATGCGCGCCGGCGCCGCGGTCAAGGACAGGCCGGACTTGAGCGACGAGGAATTCCTGCGCGCTTTCGCGGCGATGGCTGCGGGCATTCAAGAGCGCGGTAAGGCCGAGCCCGGCGAAAAGACCATGGTCGATGCCTGGAAGCCCGCGGCCGATGCGGCGCTCGATGCCTGGGCATCGGGAGCCTCCCTTCTCGAATGTTTCGACCTGGCCGAGCGGGCGGCGCGCCAGGGATGCGAAGCGACCCGGGATATGACGGCCGCCAAGGGGCGGGCATCGCGGCTGGGGGAGCGGGTGATCGGCCATATCGATCCCGGCGCGGCATCGGCTGCGATTATCATCGCGTCGATCGCAAAATTCGTGGAGCAACATGATAGTTGTCGCATTGATATGTAATGATTACCGGCAAAAAGGGCCCGCTTGCCGGGACAGCCTGTGGCAGCGATCACACCATGGGGCTACCACCCGTCTCGCACCGATCTGTTCAAGCCTCTGCGTGTTGCGGGCCGCCAGGCGCGGGCGTATGATCAAGCTGAATTTCGGATTGGACCAAGAGCGATGCGGGAGCATCGCGAACGGAGGTCCTGATGAACACCTCACCTTCAGACGGCCGCGACACAAAAGCGTTGCCACCCGCGGCGATCTTGGCCCGGCGGGTCCACGAGTTGACCCGTCACGCTGACGTCATCGCCTTGCTGCCCGACGCGGCAACTGCTTGGATCTGCCTCGATATCGCGGAAGACGCCGCTCGAGCCATTAATGGCAGCATGGCAGCCGCCCATGTCGGTGCGGACCCGGAACGGATGGTGGCTGCGCCCGAAGAAATCGACTTGCAGATGCTGCGAGACATGGACGAGGGTTCGCCACAGCAGCGCCTTGAGCGGGTGATAAGCGTCTTCGAGGACTGGAAAGAGGCCAATCCGAGCCGAAGCGACCTGCTGCTTGATGACTGTCGCGGTGATCTCGGCCGCTGCGTCACATCCGAATGCCACGAGAGTGCACTCGTCGTCACCCCATGCCACGGCAACATGGATGCCCGCGATGCGTTCCACGACCTGCTTTTCAACGAACACAAGCTCGTGCTCGTGCCGCCTGCAGGCCGATATTCCGGCCATCTCCTGCAGCATGTCGTGATCGGTTGGAAGCCGCACGGGAATGCACAAGCCGCCATCGTCGCGGCAAGACGTTGGCTGGCGGTGGCGGAGCGCGTCACCGTTTTGTGCGTCAACGACAAGCCCGACGGCAGCTATCAGTTTACCGCCAGGGAACTGATTACGCAGCTCGGCTTGAAAGGGGACATCGTCGCGATCCGCTCCGAGGATCGTCCGGTTGCCGAGGCCATTCTCGATTTCGCGGGTTCCGTCGGCGCAACCTGCCTGCTGATCGGCGCTTTCAAGCATGCCTATTTCCTCGAACTGCTTCTCGGCCGCGTCACTCGCCACCTGCTGTCGCACGCGAGACTTCCCTTGATGATGAAGCATTAGAGAGGCGCGATTTTCGATCCCGCCGTGGATGGCGATTTTCACGCGTGCCTTTCGAAGAAACCGCGGCGAGCACTCCCCCGCTGCTCTGTGGCCCGATGATTCTGAGCCGCGAAGTGCTTATGCCTAGCGACGGTCGCGAAGCTGCGCAGGTTCAGAATCTCGCATGGGACTATTGCGACCGCTTTGACCGCGTCTCCCGACGCGCTTCCCTTCGAGCCAGGAGAAAGATCGGAAGGGATGCAAGCTGCGCCGCTGCGACGAACGCGGCAAGCGCAAGCGTCGAGCGATCATAGAGCAATCCCATTGCGACGCTGCCCAGCAGCCAACCTCCACCATAGGCCGAATAGAACATGCCGAACCCCAGACCCCGACGCCCTTCCGGGAGCAACCCGGCGATGATCGCCTTCATCAGCGTGTCCTGCACCGCGTAACCGATGCCCCACAATGGCATTGCGATGACAGCCATCGCGAAGCCGCCCTGGAGTAGAACCGGCGCGAAGCAAGCAGACAGCACGATCCCCACAGTGAGCGCCACCTTATCCGACCAGTCGTAAAGCCTGCCGAGGATCAGGTTGGCAGCCACCCTGATCCGGTGGAGAAGGCAAGCAACACCGGGATCCATTCAGGCGGGACGGTCCGAGTGCGCTCCAGATGGTATGCTCCGAGCTCGTAACTGAGCAACCCGGCCGCAAAGAGCGCGCCGGCGCCCATGTAGAGCCAGTACGGCAGGCCTAGCGTTTTCGCCGTGGCGGTGCGGCCCTGCTCCAATCGCTCGGGAACGGGGAACGTCAGCCGCGCAGCGATGAGTGCCATGATTGCAAGCACAACAGAAATGGTTAGCAGGGCGTAGGCGGTTCGATAGTCGCCACGCAGGAATAAAATGAGAGCGGCAATCAATGGCCCCAGCGTCGCCCCCGCCTCGTCGAGGGCGGTATTGAGGCCGAAGGCCCAGCCTCGCCCGAGTTCGCCGGTGGTATAAGAAATCATTGTCTCGACCGTCGGCTTGCGCATGGCACGGCCAACCCGTTCGGCAATGATCAGGGCCGCCGCAAGCTCCCAGCTCCCGGCCAGTGCCATTGCGGGTACGGCGCAGAGATTGATCGCGTAGCCGGCAAAGGTAACCGCCCAATAGGCGCGGCTCCGGTCGGCGATCCAGCCGGCGACGGGCCGCAGCGCATATCCAAGGAATTCCCCTGTGCCGGCAATGATGCTGATCGCAGCGGCACTCGCCCCCAGCATTCCAAGGAACTGACCGTTGATCGCCGCGCCACCTTCATAGGTGAGGTCGCCGAAAAGATTGACGACTCCCATGATCAGCACGAAGCGCAGAGCGGACGAACCGCCACCATCGAGCCCTCTCATATGCGACTCCTTCTACGGCATCTATTACGCGGACGTTGCTCGTCTCTTCGACCGGCAGACGCAGCAGCGTCTTAACGCCTGATCCCTCAGGATGCAGAGATCAAATTCTGCGGTCGAAGAGCACCAGCGACCGGGTGTCCTTCAAGCGGAAGACCTGGGCGGGCCGATTGCTGGCCCGGCGCATCTCGCCTTCGACGGGCTCCAGGAAATCGGCTTCCGCCATGCGCTTTCGAAAGGCCGATTTGTCGAGCTTACGGCCGAGAAGGCTCTCATAGACCGATTGCAGCTCGCTCAATGTGAAACGGACCGGCAGCAGATGGCCGGGCAGGCTCGAATATTCGACCTTGCTCCGGATGCGGCCGAGCGCCTCCTTGAGGAGGGACGCATGGTCGAAAGCAAGGGACAAGCCGACGCCCGCGCCTTCGATCGGTCGCCATTCGGCCTCCTCGGCCAGCGCATCCTGCCGCTCTGCGACATCATCGGCCGAAAGCAGCGCGATGTAAACGATGCTGATGCTCCAGCCTCTTGGGTCTCGATCGCGGCTTCCCGTCGTTTGCAGCTGTTCGAGATAGGGTGTTTCGACGCCGGTCTTTTCCTTCAGCACCCGGCGCGCCGCAGCCTCCAGATCCGCATCTTCATCAATATGGATCCAGCCGCCGGGCAAAGCCCAGTCGCCGGCAAAGGGGACGCTTGTCCTGCGCACGAGCAGCACGGAGAGGCCAGCCGGCGCCAGGGAAAAAATGGCGAGATCGACGGTCGCGATCGGTTTGAAGGCGTCATTGTCGTGTGTTGTCATGGTGGGAAGATAACATGCCCCGGCCTTAGTGTAAATCTCCAACTAAGTTAGTTGACATTTGTCACTAAGTTATGTTTTCTGTATTTCGACACGAGCGAGGGGCTCGCGCCAGGAAACGGGAAAACGGATATGTTCGGACTGCGCTTTATCAAGACGGAACCCACGCAATACGTCATCCAATATCAGAACGGCAAGGCCGTTCGCGAGGGCGCCGGCCTTGCCTTCTGGCATTTTTCGCCTTCGAGCTCCCTCGTGCTCGTGCCGACGGCCAGCGTCAACGATCCTTTCATCTTTCCTCTGGTGACATCAGACTTCCAGGAGGTGACGGTGCAGGGGCAGATCACCTACCGCATCGCCGAGCCGCGCCGCACGGCGGCACTTTTGAATTTCACGCTCGACCGCCGGGGCCACTATGTCTCGGAGGACCCGCAGAAGCTTTCGACCCGCGTGATCGACCGCGTTCAGGTGGCGATGCGCGCCGAAGTGCAGACGCTGTCGCTCAAAGAGGTTCTTGCTTCGGGCGAGGCGCTCGTCGCCGGCGTGGCCGACGCGCTCAAGGTGCATCCGACGATCGAGGCGCTTGGCTTGGAGATTCTGGGCCTGTCGCTGCTTGCCGTCATGCCGAAGGCCGAGACATCAAAGGCGCTGGAAGCACATGCCCGTGAAGCCCTGCTGCGGCAGGCCGACGAAGCCATCTATAGCAGGCGCAACGCCGCGATCGAGCAGGAGCGGACGATCAAGGAAAACGAGATCGCCACCGAGATCACGCTGGAGAACAAGAGACGGCAGGTGCGCGAAGCCCAGATGGAGGCCGAACGCGCCGTGCAGGAACGGCAGCTGCGGATCCGCCGGGAAGAAATGGCCGGCAAGATCGCGCTCGAAGAGCAGAACCGTGACCTGGTGACGCTGGCGGCGACCAATGCGCGGGCCGAGGCCGACGCCCAGGCCTATGCGCTGACGGCGATGATGAAATCCTTCGAACAGGCCGATCCGAAAGTGTTGCAGGCGCTCGCCTCGGTCGGCATGCAGCCGGGCCAGCTGATGGCGCTCGCCTTCCGCGACCTTGCAGACAATGCGACGAAGATCGGCCAGCTGAACGTCTCGCCCGATCTTCTCAGGGAGATCTTGCAGCCGCAGGAGGGCAAGGACCGTGCCGGTCTCTGACGAACGCAAGATCATCCTGGTCGTCAGGCCGACCCGGCTCGACGAACTCATCGCCCGGTTCAACACCGTGCAGCAGGCGCAGTTCTATGTCGAGCATCTCGGCGCCGACTTCAGCGATTATCTCGCCGAGAAGAAACAATACGAAACGGCCATCGACGAGGTGGAAGCAAGCCTGCGTGCCGTCGCCCGAGTCCAGCGTCTCGACCGCCGGTACCTCTCGAGCTTCATCTTCGCTCCCGACGATGTCGTCGTCGTGCTCGGCCAGGACGGATTGGTCGCCAACACGCTCAAATATCTCGACGGGCAGCCGGTCCTCGGCGTCAACCCCGACCCCAAGCGCTGGGACGGCCCGCTGCTGCCCTTCAACCCGAAGAGCCTTCCGAGAGTGATCGGCGAGGCGCTGAAAAATAAGCGGCCGATCAAACATGTCAGCATGGCCAAGGCGACGCTCAACACCGGCGCCGTCATCCACGCGGTCAATGATCTCTTCATCGGCCCGCAAAGCCATGTCTCGGCGCGTTATATCCTGCAGGCCGAGGAGCGCTGGGAACACCAATCCTCGAGCGGCATCATCGTCTCGACAGGCATGGGCTCCACCGGCTGGCTGAAGAGCCTCTATTCAGGTTGGCTCGGAGCAGCGAGCGCGCTGGGTTTCGAGCCAGCCGACCGGACGATCGACATGTCCTTCGCCTGGGATGCGGATTACCTGCGCTACTTCGTCCGCGAACCCTTCCCCAGCCGCACCACCGGCACCACCATTGTCGCAGGCATCGTCTCTAAGGACCAGCCGCTCACCATCGTCTCCGAAATGCCGGAGCACGGGGTGATCTTCAGCGACGGCATCGAGGCGGATTTTCTGGAGTTCAATGCCGGGACGCGGGCGGAGGTGACGTTGGCTGAGCGGCAGGGGATGTTGGTGGTGTGAGGGATGTTGAGGATTGGTGGTTATGGCGGGGCAACGACACCGCTGCCCTGGAGCGAACCGAGATCGGTGGTTGTCATCCTTAAGATATGGGCGTGAATGGCTGCTGCACTTGCTTCCGCCGTCTTTGAGGTGACATCCAAATTCAGCGTAAACGGGTGTTGGGGAGCGAGGACCTGGGCTCTTCTGCTTTTCTCCCTCGATGCCTGTGCATCAATCGACTTCAACCGATCGCGACGCGCCGGTGTGGCAACGCGACGTGCCAACTCCTCCTCGTCGCAGAGCAACCTCACGGGGACCAGCAGCGCCTCGCATTCTCGGGCCGCGCAGGCAATCTGCTGGAACGTGCGATTGCTGCGCTCATCATCTTCTATGCCGGCATGCGTGAAAATGAAATTCGCCGAAGGAGGACCATAGGCGACGATCGCATCCAGGACGGCTTGGCGAACTCTTCCGGTATATTCCCATATTCCATTCGGGAGAGGCGTGGTTCCGTCATCGTCAAGCAGACGCAGTATCGGGTTGTTGAACCAATGATTATCAATAAACCTTTGCAGTCAGGAGCGGACTTAGTTCTCTCGCGATCGTCAGCTTTCCGACGCCGGGAAAGCCCAAGAGGAGAATGAATAGCTTCATCGGGCTGTCTTCCCTTTTCACAGCTGACTTCTCGAACCTCGCAGTCACTGCAGTGGACGATTAAGAGGCGGTGCCGTTTTGGTCGGTGTCACAAGATCATAAAGAGTAGCGCGGTTTCGAAAAGCCGTCGCTTCTTTGGTTGTCTCAAAGGATCGTCAAACGTTGCCATGTTGGTAACCGCCTTGCCGCCGGCATCGTCTCCCAGGATCAGCCGCTGACCAGCGTTTTCCGAAATGCCTGAACACGGCGTCATCTTCAGAGATGGCATCGAAGCGGATTTTCTTGAGTTTAATGCGGGGAGACGGGGGCGGTGATGCCGGCTGAGCGGCAAGAGGCTTCCGCTGGTATTGAGGACTAACACCTTGATTTGTTCAGCTTTGATATCGAAATGGAAGTAATGTTACGGTTTAGTTCCTTTACTTCTCCGCCCTCTCACGACATGCAGTTATTGTCACTTTTGTGTGGGGCGACGAGGAACTCTCCCATGGACTGAGATGAGCGGCGGCTGCTGTAAAAAATCATCGGGCATATCGACTGTTACTCAGGAGAGCAGCGAGGGCGCCGGCGTTGATTGAACGCAAGGAGCGGCGCTTCGGCGTGTCCTTCGAGGCGTCGGCCTTCGGCGGGGGATGCCGCGCCTTGGAGGGCTTGGTAGGGCCGTAGCCGATGGCGGGCGCCCGATGATTTTGTGCGGAGCCCGGCACCGTAGAGAGTCTCTCCCTGAGGCGCCTCGAAGGGCTGGGCGGGTGCGCAGGTGTCAGATGACAAGGAGCGGTGTTGCCGCACGCTCCGCACGGACTGCCGAGGAGGAACTGCCCGCGTTGCGCACGGCCACCAAGGCCGCTAGCCGCTGCCCTGCTCCTTGTCCGCAGCCGCTGCCGAAACCAGCCCGCGTTGCGCGTGCTTCATCCCATCGGGCAGCTGAAGCCAATCATGCCTGGACTCCTCGTAGACGGAAACCAGTGGCGGTGGAAATGCCGGGTCGGCGAAGGCGCCGACGGCGACGACGCAGAGGTCGGGATTGAAATCGCCCTCCCAATACACGGACGTGCCGCAGTTCGGGCAGAAGTGGAAACGCACCTTGCGCCCTTGCGCAGCGTCCCGCTCGAAGATCCTGCGATCTCCCTCGATCATCACTTCGGCCTTCGCGAAGATCGCACCGCTTCCGGCCACGGCGCCCGTTCTGCGCTGACAATCGCGGCAGTGGCAGATGCTCACCGTGAGCGGATCGCCTGATGTCTCTGCGCGGAGTGATCCGCAATGGCATTGCGCAAGCCTGTTCATTCGTCACCTCGGTTGCTTTTTGCTCATCTTGTTCGTTGTCGGTTAGGGCGCTGCGTCTCATGAGAAGTGTAGGAGGCTATCGCGCCGGCGCTCAAGCGTCCTCAAAGGGGGCGTAGGGTGGGTGTCGCGTCGAGTAGATGCAAGGAGCGGCGTTGCGGCGTGTGCTTCGAGGCTCCGCCCTGCGGGCTGCGCACCTCAGCATGATGGATGGTGGAGGATGCCGCGGTCGACGAGAGGCATTGGAGTGTGTCGCGGCGCCCACGAGAGCCTCACCCTGATGCGCCCCGGCGAGGCCTCGAAGGGCTGATGGGTACGATATCCATCTGGCAGAAGCCCGGCACGGGAGAGTGCGCCGGGCTTCGATAGTGACCGACAGCATGGGAGGAGGAGTGCTGTCCATCGGACCAAAGCAGCTAGGAGGGGCAGCGCTTCGGCTCGTCACGAGGTAGTGCCGCAATGCGGCGAATTCAAGCCGAAGGGAGCGCCAACATCGCACAGGTGATGTTGCGGACGGGAGAGTGGTGCGGCGCAGCTCCCTGTCTGCTTGGGCGCGGCGTTGTCCGCGGACAACGTAGCGACATATGCTTCTTGGGGAGTGCTCCAATTTGAATGGCGTCGTGCGAAGGAGGTCCGCATGCGGGCTTAGGTGATGAACCCGTCAGACGAGTTATTCGCTTCGGCTCTCGACCTGCTGGCTCCGGCTTGGTCGAGTGCCTGCAGAACTCAGAAGGCGTCGGGAGGAGCGGCGGCGAATGGATTGCTTCGGACAGCTCCGCGGTTGAGTCATGCCGTTCATCCTCCGGACCGAACCAAAATCGAAACCATTTGGAGAGATCCTCATATGGCAGTTGCTCGAGGTTATGCCTGATCAATGCTCCCTTCCGTCGCAGATGTTCCTTTCGGCGCAGTCGCTAGCTGCCTCTGAGCTAAACTTCGAAACTGAGCGACATCGTAATTGCCTATGCGGAAGACGAGGGCGGCGGGACCGCGCATTGAAAGTGCCGCCATGTTGGCTCGCTCTGAGGCAGAGTCTTAATTCGGACACGGCATGAGCTGGCACAATCCAGGCCCGATCGGCTGGTTGTCCGCGGACAACGGACGGCGATATGCCAGTTCGCGAAGCCATGCAGCCGCCGCCAATGGCAACGCGATCCACAGGTCGATCCATGTCTTGAGCAAGAAGCGTCCGCAGGTTAATGTCTCGGCTAGGAAGCCCATCCGAACCTGCTGCCGGGTTGAAGGGCGTGCAGAGTTTCTCGACGACCATGTTCACCAAGGTCGAAGTGTAATCGGCAGACTTCGGCCGGAACATTGGATCGTCATATGCTGAACCCATCTGTCAGGTTCTCGCCTTCGAACGTCGCCACTTTCAAGAAAGCCTTGCGGGGTCAATATCCCAATATCAAGTCATCCCATCTTGATGAGGCGATCGCCGCGTCTTTCGGCTTCAAATCCTATGCGGCGATGCGTCCCGTGTTGTATCAGCTCGGCGCCTACGCCAGGCTAATCGTCGTTGTCGACCACTTGTTGCTTCTGCTTCGTCTGGAGGAGCTTGGGTATAGCGGCATCTCTCCTGAGTCGCTGCGCCGTCTCGTCTGGAGCGTCGAGTTCCCGCATGATCGATATGATGACGATGTCGGGCAGATGATACGAATGCGCAGGAGGCCTACGGCTGCCAATGCTGATTAGCCGGTCTGTCCGCCGCTGAACTTACGGGGAAAGCCGGCGATACGCCTCGCGGCATCTGCCGCATGCAGTGAATGGTGGTCCGAGCCATCAGTGGCGGTCGGGAGTGTCGGCAGCAAATCGGCGCCGCGTCCTGATCGCCGGTCTCCAGAGGCGGTGCCCATTTCTCCCTTCGCAGCGTTGCATCCGGGTGTGTGGATGGAGCGGGAAGGCGGACTGGCGCCCGGGTACGGACGCTGCGCGATCGTAGAGCGTTCTGAATGAGAAAGCCGGGCCATACCGACCGGGGCCAATCTTTGCCGTGGACAACGGGGGTGGCTATTGTCGGCCATTGCCGTCGGCGCTAGGGGTGAGACAGGGCAAATGCATCGGCAGGTTTGTCGTTCAGGCGGTTCCGCGAATGCTTCTGCCGGTCTCCAGGAAGCGCCAGTGCGAAGACGGCAGGCGAATTCGGGGTCCGAAATCGCTCTCGATGGGGCGTCTGGCGGCCGAATCTGCCGCTTCCGGCGCCGCGAAGTCGCCATGCCCGCGACAGTCCCAAAATAGCCCTGTGCTGCAGTAGCGAAACCAAAAGCCGGTTTTGCTTCCGTAGGCTGATTAAAATTTAATAAAATCATCTGTTTATAATGTCGGGAGTTGGAGCCAGGCATCGCCGTCGCGGCGCTCTTGGCCGCAGCGGGCCCCCTCCCCTCACCGGAAATCTCCGCAAGAAAGCAACAGCTTGCATCCTTTAGCGGCACCCGGCGTTATCCCCGAAGCAAATCGGAGGATAGGGTAATGGCTGATGTGCTCCGCCTCAAGGGATATCCGCTCGCTGCGGCGATGATGGCGGCTGCTGTGGGCGCGTTTGTGTTGCTGCAGGCAAGGCAGCGCAATTCGCAGGCGCCTTCTGCCGCGGTCGCCTTGTCGGGTGACGATCATGGGCGCAGTGCGGCGACGCCCGAGGCCATTCCGATGAGCGGCCTTCGCGATGTGTTCTGGCGCGTCTTCCATGAGGTCCTCGACGACCGGGTCACCCTCATTGCCGCAGGCGTAACTTTCTATCTGCTCCTGGCGCTGTTCCCGGCCCTGACGGCCTTGGTCTCGCTGTATGGCCTGGTGGCCGATCCGATCACCATTTCCGAACATCTTCGCGAGCTCGCCATCCTCCTGCCGCCCGGGGCCTTCGATCTTCTTGCCGATCAGCTCAAGGCGCTTGTGGAGAAACGCGACAGCACGCTCGGCATCACCTTCTTCGTCGGTCTCGGCATTGCGCTGTGGAGCACCCATAGCGGCACCCTGGCGATCTTCGATGCGATGAACGTCGCCTATGAGGAGAGGGAGAAACGCAGCCTGGTGCGGCTGAACCTGATCGGCCTCTGCTTCACCCTCTGCGCCGTGGTCTTCGCGGTCGTCGTGGTAGCGCTCATGGGCGTGATGCCTGTCGTACTCTCCTATCTCTGGCTTGATCAGTTCAAGGAACATATGGCGCTTCTCTTGAGATGGCCGCTGCTTCTGCTTGTCATCGTCGTGGCCGTAACCTTGGTCTACCGCTTCGGTCCGAGCCGCGAGCCCGCGCGAGTCCGTTGGATGACCTGGGGTGCGGTTCTGACCGCGCTCGCCTGCGCCGGCATGTCGCTCGGCTTCTCCTTCTATCTCGAGCATTTCGCCAATTACGACGCGACCTACGGTACGCTCGGCGCGCTGATCGGTTTCCTCATCTGGATCTGGCTTTCCGTGGTTATTCTCATCGTCGGAGCGGAGCTCAATGCCGAGCTGGAGCATCAGACGGCGCGTGACACGACGACGGGCCACCCGCTGCCGATGGGTGCGCGCGGCGCCTATGTCGCCGATACCTTAGGCGAGATCGTGAGTTGAGCGTCTGAGCACGAGGCCGAAAAGTGTGAGCGGTTCTTGGTACGACATTATGCTCCACTCTTAATTGAGCAGTCTCGATGACTGCTCCTCGATTTGATGTATCCTGTCCTTCGGCAGGTTCGACAGAGGAGACGATCATGACCGCCCCGCATCCTTCCAAAACCCATATCGGCAATCATGCGCTGCATCCCGAAACGCAGATGCTGAACTACGGCTACGATCCCGAGCTTTCGGAAGGGGCGGTCAAGCCGCCGGTGTTCCTGACCTCCACCTTCGTCTTCAACTCCGCCGAGGATGGCAAGGATTTCTTCGATTATGTCTCCGGCCGCCGCGACCCGCCGGCGGGCAAAGGCGCCGGTCTCGTCTATTCGCGCTTCAATCATCCGAATAGCGAGATCGTCGAAGACAGGCTCGCTGTTTATGAGCGGACGGAAAGCGGTGCGCTGTTTTCCTCAGGCATGGCGGCGATCGCCACGACCCTGTTCGCCTTCGTCCGGCCGGGAGATGCGATCCTGCATTCGCAGCCGCTTTATGGCGGCACGGAAACCTTGCTGGCAAAGACTTTCCACAATTTCGGCGTCGCCGCGGTCGGTTTTGCCGATGGCGTAAGCGAGGCATCGGTGCAGAAGGCGGCGGATGAGGCGGTCGGCAAGGGCCGCGTTTCCGTCATCCTCATCGAGACGCCCGCCAATCCGACCAACGGTCTCGTCGACGTCGCGATGATCCGGCGGGTGGCCGATGCGATCGGCGCAAGGCAGGGGCACGTGCCGGTGGTCGTCTGCGACAATACGCTGCTCGGGCCGGTCTTCCAGCGGCCGATCGAGCATGGCGCCGATATCTCGCTTTATTCGCTGACCAAATATGTCGGCGGCCATTCCGATCTGATCGCCGGCGCTGTCCTCGGGCGCAAGGCTGTCATCAAGCAGGTCAAGGCGCTGCGCGGCGCGATCGGTACGCAGCTTGATCCGCATTCCTGCTGGATGCTCGGCCGGTCGCTCGAAACACTGCAGCTCCGCATGGAGCGGGCGAACAGCAATGCGCGGGCGGTGGCCGATTTCCTGCGTGATCATCCGAAGGTCGAGCAGGTCCATTATCTTCCCTATCACGACCCGGACTCGCCCTCCGGTCGCACCTTCGCCGCCCAATGCACCGGCGCCGGCTCGACCTTCTCCTTCGATATCCGCGGCGGCCAGCCGGCCTCCTTCAAATTCCTGAACGCGCTGCAGGTCTTCAAGCTCGCCGTCAGCCTCGGTGGCACGGAGTCGCTCGCAAGCCACCCCGCCGCCATGACGCATTCCGGCGTGCCGGCCAATGTCAGGGAGCGCATTGGCGTGCTGGAATCGACAATCCGGCTATCGATCGGCATCGAGCATCCGGATGATCTGATCGCCGATCTGGAGCTGGCGCTGCAGGCTGTTTGACGCGGCGCACGGAATCGATGCCCGGCGGCGCCGGGCATCGAGGACGAGGTTACTAGTCGTCGGTCGTCAGTTCCGTCTCGTCGGTATTGAGCACGAAAACCGCAAGCAGGCGCGCCGGTTTTGTCTTGCTGGCGTTCTTGCTGACGGCGTGATGATCGCCGGGAAATTCGGGAAAGCTCTCGCCGGCCTTGTAGATCTTCTCCGGCCCGTCATTCACCTTGCTGGTGATCGCCCCTTCGAGAACGGTGGCGTAGATGAAGGCCGACTTCGGGTGCGTATGGCCGGGCGACTGGCCCCCCGGCTCATATTCCACCAGCACGGCCTTCATGCTCTTGCCGGGAACATTGGGCAGCTTCTGGTCAAAGACGACGGTCACCTTGGCTTTGCCGCCAGCGGCGTCAGCCTGAGTGCCGGCGGCAAGGACAAGCGCAAAGGCCGCCGCCGAGATGATTTTCCTGAGCATGTCTGGTCTCCTCGGTTGCTAGGGTAATTCCAGGAAAGTGCGAGCGGTCTCGTCTGGAATTTCTGAAATCAATTGCTGAGGGCGGCTCTCCGCTGCGTGAAAGCTGAGCCGCTCCAGGAGTGGGTGGACAAGCGCCGGGTCGATATCACGCGCTCTTTTTCTGGGGCGGCTGCTGGCGCAGCCAGTCGTCGAAGCGGATCTTGCCGAGCCGGGCATCGGGACCGGTCACCAGCGAAGTGTCGTCGAGCTCGACGCCGAAATAGCGGGCGTGCGGATCCGTCATCACCTGGCGCGGATCGTTCGTCGCCTTGAAGAGGCGCGTGACGATATCGGTCAGGCGGATTTTTTCGGGGCCGCCGATTTCGATCGTGCCGTTAACCGGTGCTGCGAGCGCCACGTCCGCCATGACATCGGCGACATCGTCCGAGGCAATCGGCTGAAGATATGCCGGCGACAGATGCACGGTCTGGCCGACCGTGTTCGACTGGGCGATGCCGGCCATGAATTCATGGAACTGGGTGGAGTGCACGATGGTATAGGGAATGCCGGAGCTCTTGATCAGCTGTTCCTGGGCCATCTTGGCGCGCATGTAACCGCTGCCCTGCAGCCGCTCCATGCCGACGATCGACAGCGCGATGTGGTGCTTCACGCCGGCCGCAGCCCCCGCCTTGAGCAGGTTGCGGCCCGAAGTCTGGAAGAATTCGAGCACGGCCTGATCTTCGAACGAAGGCGAGTTGGCGAGGTCGAGTACCACCTGCGCCCCGGCAAGCGCTTCGGCGACGCCTTTGCCGGTGATCGTGTCGACGCCGGAATTGGGCGAGGCCGCCAAAACGTCGTGTCCCTTCCTGCGCAACCTTTCCACCGTCTTCGAGCCGATGAGGCCGGTCCCGCCGATAACGACGATCTTCATGGTAATCTCCCTTGTCCTTTGCGAGGAATGTCCTCTGTTGATTTTAAGATGGTCGCAAACCGCCTCTTCAGCAGGGCAGGCGACTAATCGACATGAGGACAATCGCCACGCGGATTTCCGGCGCGGCCGACCACAGCCGACGGCCAAGAGAATGCGCCGGATCGGGAGCTCGAACCATTCTCTCTCGGTCGCTGTCGTCCTATGCCAAGGCAGTAGCGCAACTCATCTGCGGTCGAGGTGTGCCGCCGGAGTGGAGAAGGCTGATGTCATCCGGCATCGGCCGGACGTGCCGTGGGCGGAGATAACCGAAGCCGACGATGTCATCACGATCGCGAAAGCCTGCCGCCTTCGCCACGGAACAGAGGCGTTCAAGCTGGTTGCGGGGTGGGAGAGGCGATCGGCGCACTGTGCAATCGTTGATGCAGAGTGCCGTTTGTCAGGACGCCCGGGCGGCGTCCCAATCCGGCGGCCCGCGAAATTCGATACCATAGCGTTCCGCAAGCTGGAGCAACTGATCCATATGCTCCGGTAGGCGCGGAGCCTGCACAGCGGCCTCGGCGAAGAATTCTTCCATGCCGCCCGGCGTCAGGATGGTGAGGTTGCGTCCTGGAGACGCGCTTGCCACCCGAAATGTGTGCGGCACGCCACGCGGTAGGAAAATTGATCTGCCCGCAGGAACCCGAACGATCTCGCCGTTCAGCCAGAACTCGTAATCGCCTTCGATCACATGGATCACCTCGTCCTCATTGTGGTGGATGTGGACGGGCGGCCCGCCGCCGGCAGGCACGGTGCCTTCAAAAACGCCGACAATTCCGCCGCTCTCAAATCGCCCCACATGTATGGTGTAGGCCGTGTCCATCCAGCTTACGGTCCGCCCGATGCCCCCAGCGATGTTCATCGCAATTTCCTTCCGAGGTTGAATGGAATAGAGTTTTATACTGCTGTCCAAAACTATAGCCGGAAGCAGATGCCCGGAAATTGAATGATCATATAAGGGATATTGAGTTCGTGAATTTCTCAGCCCTCGATCTCAATCTGCTGCGTGTATTCGACGCCATGATGGCGGAGCTCTCGACAGTGCGGGCCGGCGAGCGTGTCGGCCTTTCCCAGCCGGCCGTTAGCTCGGCGTTGGGGAGACTGCGTGCGCTGCTGGATGACGAATTGTTTGTCCGGGAAGGCAATCAGATGATGCCGACCGCGCGGGCGCTTGAGCTGCGTGAACCGATAAGACAAGCATTGGCCGGCATGGAAGAGGCGTTGGCGACGAATGCTGCCTTCGACCCCGCTACCTCAACCCGATCCTTCATGCTGATCGGATCGGACTACTTCTCCTCGCTGTTGATGCCGCCGCTTGCTGCACGCGTGGCCAAAGCGGCGCCCTCCATCACCCTGCAGATGATCGATCATGCTTCGTCGGAAGTCTTCGAGATGCTGCGTGACGGCCGCGCTGATATCGTTATTGATCGCTCGCTCGAACCGCCTGAATGGATTATCAGCCGTAAGCTGTTCCAATCATGGCTGGTATGCATTGCCAAGCGAGGACATCCGCTCCTTGCCAGCCACGGCGTTTCTCCAGGAGACACCATACCGGCGGACGTCTTCTGCGCTGTTCCCCACGTCCTGCGCTCGGCCGATGGCAGCAGGATGGGGACGATCGATCCCGCCCTCGCACGCCTGGGTCTTGCCAGGCGTGTCATGGTCACGGTGCCGCATTTTCACGCGGTCGCTCTTGCCGTTGAAGCGAGCGAGATGCTCGGAAGCATTCCGGTTCATTTCGCCCGCATGTTGACCGGCCAGCTGATGCTCGACGTGTTCATGCCCCCGATGGAATCGCCGAAAATGGATGTCACCATGTATTGGCTTCGTCGTTTCGATCGTGACCCCGGGAGTGTGTGGCTTCGGGATCAGATCGCGGGCGCCCTCGCCGCGCCGAAGCCGATATCGACCGAGCCAGCTCACAAGAGGATTGAATCCGGCTGCGCACGTGCCTGAACGGCCTCTTCTCAGAAAAGGCGGACGGCCTCGAAAAGCGCCGTGAGCCCGATGCCGCCACCGATGCCGATCATGGCGAGGCCGGTGGCGGCGGGCCTCCGGCCATCCCTGCGGATGAGCTGGCTGTAGAGCCGGGTGACCAGGATCGCGCCGGAGGCGCCGAAGGGATGGCCGAGCGCCATGGCGCCGCCCTCCTTGTTGACCGCGTCGGCTGATATATCCAGCTGATCGAGCGACGCCAGAACCTGCGCCGCGAAAGCCTCATTGAATTCGATGGCGTCGATCTTCGAGAGCAAGAGGTGGGGCTGGCGCTGCAGAAGCTTACCCGTCGAGGCGACCGGACCGATGCCGAGCAGGTTGGGATCGACGCCAGCGGCGGCGCTGTCGATGAAGGCGAGGCCTTTTTCGATGCCGAGGCTTCTGGCCATGCCGCGGCTCATGACGAGCACCAGGCAGGCGCCGTCATTCACAGGGCAAGCATTGCCTGCTGTCACGGAGCCATCGGCGAGGAAGACCGGCTTCAGGTTTGCGAGGGCCTCAAGCGAGGTAGTCGGGCGCGGACATTCGTCCCGCTCCACCAAACCGCCGGCGGTGGCGATCTCGACGATCTCCGGCCGGAAGAGGCCGGCCTCGGCCGTCTTGACGGCCAGTCGGTGGCTACGCAGGGCGAATTCATCCTGCCGCTGGCGCGAGATGCCGAATTGACGAGCGACATTTTCGGCGGCGACGCCCATCTCGGGATCGCCGATCGTTTCGGGGGAGAAGCGCGCGCGTCCGTAAAAGCGCGGCAGGGCGCCATTGGCTTTCGGCCTTTCGACGCGCCATGGGGCGGTGCTGACGCTTTCGACGCCGCCGGCGAGGAAACAGGCACCCGCCTTCGCCTGAATCAGCCGGGCGGCCAGGATGATCGCTTCTAGGCCGGAACCGCATTGCCGATCGATGGCGACACCGGGGACGGCCATCGGCAGGCCGGCGTTGAGCGCCGCCAGCCGGCCGACATTGCCGCCGCCGCCGGCGGCATTGCCGACCAACACGTCGTCGATGGCATCGGGCGCAACGCCAGTTTCCGCGACGATCCGGCGAATGATCGGGGCAAGCAGATCTTCGGCCGCAACCGTCGAAAGAGAGCCGAAGGCCCGGCCGATCGGCGTGCGGTAGGCGGCGACCACGACCGGCTGCCAATCCTCGTCAGGCTGATAGGCGTAGGACAAGACCATCTCCCGAAATTACCGATGCTTCCACCTGCCCGCGCGCGATCTTGCCGCTGCTCGTCATCGGCCAGGCGTCGATATGGTGGAACTGCCTGGGGATCTTGAACCTTGCAAGCCTGCCTGCGCAATGCTCGGCGAGCATTTTCGCATCCGTCGCCTCGCCCGAGACGACGGCGACGATCCTTTGGCCGTAATAGGCGTCCGGCAGCCCGAAGACGACGGCATCTTCGACGCCGGGGCAGGCTTTCAACGCACTCTCGACCTCGGCGGGATAGACGTTGTTGCCGCCCGTGATCATCATGCCGCCTGCCCGGCCGATCACCCGCAGCATGCCGTTTTCATCGATCTCGCCGAGATCGCCGACCGTCGCGCCAGCCAGGGTAACGCGGAACGCCTGACCGTCGTCGCCCCAGAGATAGCCATTCGCAATCAGGTCGCTGTTGACGAAGATGGTGCCGGGCACATCGGCGCCGACGTCGTTTTCCTCAGGATCGCGGATGGAGATTTCGACGCCGGGATAGGCCTGCCCGACTCGGTCGATCGGAAAATCCGTCGCGCCGCCGGCAAGCGTCGAGACGGTCATGAAGCCGATCTCAGAGGCGCCGTAATATTCCCGGATGCGTGCCTTTGGGAAAAGGCGGCGCATGGATTCGACCTCGTTGAGATTGAGCTTGGCGCCGGCGGTCAGCACGTCGCGCAAGGACTCCATCGGCGCGCCCGTCCATGCCCGGGCGATGCCTGCTATATGGGTGGGCACGGCGACCAGCCGTTCGATCCCGGAAGAGAGAATGCGCGCGACCGCGCCGGCATCCCATTTGCCCACCGAATGAAAGGTTGCCCCGGCATCGAGTGCCTCGACGAGTGCGTAAAGCGCGAGCCCATGCGCGAGCGCTCCCGGGCACAGGGTCGAGGGCGCATCCTGGAGTTCGAAAACGAGACGTCCCCGGTCGAGGCTCCGGCGCCACTGCTCGCACGAGCGGTGATAGGCCTTCGGCTCGGCTGTCGTGCCCGAGGTAAAGCCGATCAGGAAGATGCCCTCGGCATCGGCCGGAAGGCCGCCTCCCGTCGCGGCGAGGCCAAAGGGCTCCGCGCCGGCGACGATCACAGGAATACCGAGACTGCGGCCGATCTCGGCGCTCGGGCTCGCGGCATCGTCGACGACGAGCAGGTCAGGCGCCAGCCGCTCGACGATGCGCTCGATCCTTTCGGCCGGCATCATCGGATCGATGACAGCGCAGGCATTCGCCAGCGCGGTGGCGGCGACGAAATATTCGGCAAAGCCGATGTGATTGCCGAGGCTGACCGCCACAAGCTTCTCGACGCCGGGCAGATCGAATGAACGGTGGTTCGAGCGCGGAAGCGCTTGGATAAACCGGTAGATCGCGCCCGCGCGGGTATAGAGTCCGCCATAGCTCAGGGAGCGGCCGTCGATCACGACCGCCGGCTTTTCCGGTCTCTTCGTGGCGTGCCGAAGAAGTTCTCTATGGATCGGCATGGTCAGCCCTGCGACAAGGCGGCCCTGGTCGCCTCCGGGATCGGCGTCGGGCGGCTGTCGGAGAGGCCGACGCAGACCCAGACGAGGCCGGCCGAGGCGCAATGGGCGCCGTCGCGCTGGCGATAGAGCTCGATCGTAAAGGAGAGGCTCGACCGCCCGATCTTCTCGACCTTGACCTTCGCCTCGACGATATCGTCGACATCGATCGGGCTGTGAAAGGTGATCTCCGCCTTCTTGACGTGATAAGCCACACCAGAGGTGGTGTGGCGGAAGTGGCTGAGGATCTCACGGTGGCGCAGCAACTCGACGACCGCATCCTCGCAATAATCGAGATAAACCGAGTTGTGGACATGACCATAAATGTCGATGTCTCGCATCGAGACCCGGAACGATGCTAAAGGCCTGTCGTCAACGCTCATTCGATCACCGAAATTTCGACGGCGTGTTCTAACCGACTGTGTGGGGGATGCAAATGCAATATCAGGCGGTCGTGCGAAAATTCGGGCCGGCCGAGGAGGTCGTCGGGATCGAACGGGCCGAACTGGCGCCGCTCTCGCGCGATCAGGTTCGCGTGCGCCTGCTGGCGCGCTCGATCAATCCCTCCGATATCATCACCATCTCAGGCGCCTATGCCGGTCGTACGACCTTGCCCTTCATCCCCGGCTTCGAAGCCTTCGGGGTGGTCGAGGCGTGCGGCGAGGAAGTGCACGGACTTGTGCCGGGAACGCGCGTGCTGCCGGTGCGCAGCGCCGGCGGGTGGCAGGAATTCAAGGATACCGATCCGAGCTGGTGCCTTCGCGTACCCGATGCGCTTTCCGACTTCCAGGCCGCGACCAGCTACGTCAACCCGATGACTGGCTGGCTGATGCTGCATAAGAAGATCGGGCTGAGACCCGGCATGCGCATCGCCATCAACGCCGCCGCCTCTTCGATCGGATCGATCCTGATCGGCATGGCGAATGCGGTTGGCGTGGAGCCGATCGCAATCGTCCGCAGCGAAGAATCTCTCGCGCGTCTGCGTGGCCGGCCCGAGGCCATCATCGTCGACAGAGCGGACGGCGATCTCGTCACCGGCCTCGCTGGCCGGCATGGGCTCGACGCGGTGCTCGATTGCGTCGGCGGCGCCCGCGCCTCGATCCTTGCCGATGCGCTGAGGCCCGGCGGGCATTTCCTGCATTACGGCCTGCTTTCGGGAGAGAGCATCCCGCCGTCATTCTGGGCCTCCCATCCCGACATTGCCTTTTCCTTCTGCCACCTCAGGGAGTGGGTCCATTCCGAGACGATGGGCGACGTCCAGCGCGCCTATGCAGAGGTGGCGGCGATGATCGCCTCCAAGGTGATCGCGACCGAAGTGCGGGAGGTCTTTCCTCTGGAAAAGATCGGCGAGGCGCTGCGCGCCGCCCTGCCCTTCAGGAGGGGTGGCAAGGTGTTGCTGGCGTGACGGGCAAGTGCGGCTCTCCAACGCTCCTCGGAGGGCGGCCGGCATGCAACGCGGGTTGAGATGATCGAGGCGCTGGAGGGCTAGCGCCCTGCTTTCATGCGGCGCTTCAGGAAAGCGACAACTGGGTCGCGCACCAGTCCCAGACCGCATCGACGGCCTTTCGCGGCGATGAGGAGCGTTTGCGCACGAGGAAGTAATCTGGTCCGATGGTCGCGGTCGCATCCGTCACCCGCACCAGCCGTCCTGCTTCGAGATCGGCCATGACGAAGGCGCGGCAGGCGAGCACGACGCCCTGGCCGGCGAGCGCGGCGTCGAGCGCCAGGGTCGTATGGTTGAAGGCCGCGCCGGGCAGCTTCTCGCGCGTGCGCAGGAATACCGGCCAATGATCGTGCGAGTCGTGCAGAAGCGGCAGTTTGCGAAGTTCTTCGACGGTCAAGGGCAAGGTCAGGCCTTTAACCAGATGCGGGCTTGCGACCGCGATCAGCTCCTGGCGGAACAACATCTGGGCCTGCAGGTTTGCCGGAAAAGGCGGGCGGGTGAGGCGCACTGCGATATCAACCTGGTCGCGGTCGAAATCGGCGAGCGTCTCGGTCGCGACCGTCCTCAGATCGATGTCGGGAAGAGCGGCATAGAGCTCCGCGAGCCGCGGGATCAACAGCCTGGTGGCGACCGTGGGAGTGGCGCTGATCGTCACCATTTCAGGCCGGTCGAGAAGCCGCCCCGTCGCATCGGCAAGCATGTCGAAGGCGCGGGTCACATCCGCCAGATAGGCCGTGCCATAGGCAGTGAGCGTGAGGCCGCGGGCAAGGCGTTGAAACAGTCTGAGGCCGAGCTGGTCTTCCAGCGCGCGAACCTGCTGCGCGACCGCCCCTTGCGTGACGCCGAGCTCCTCGGCGGCGGCGCGGAAATTCAGCCTGCGGCCCGAGACCTCGAAGGCGCGCAGGGCATTCAGAGGCGGCAGCGTGCGGCGGGATTGGGTCATCGGCATATCCAGTAGATTTTCTACAGTCTGGCAGCTTTCTTTCTCGCGCGAAAGTCCCGCCGGCATCTGTCATAATGCTGCGCAAAATCAGCTGTCGGAGGTCTCAATGTCTGAAGTAAAAGTCGCTCTCATCACCGCAGGCGGGTCCGGCATGGGCGCTGCAGCCGCAAGGAAGCTTGCAGCCGACGGCTATCGCGTCGCCGTTCTCTCCTCCTCCGGCAAGGGAGAGGCGCTGGCCAACGAACTCGGCGGCGTCGGCGTCACCGGCTCGAACCAGTCGAACGACGATGTGAAGCGGCTCGTCAACCAGGCGATGGAGCGATGGGGGCGGATCGACGCGCTGGTCAATTCGGCCGGCCACGGCCCGCGTGCACCGATCCTCGAAATCTCCGACGAGGACTGGCACAAGGGCATGGAGGTCTATTTCCTCAGCGCCGTGCGGCCGACCCGACTTGTGACGCCGATCATGGAGGCCCAAGGCGGCGGCGCGATCGTCAACATTTCGACGGCATGGGCCTTCGAGCCTTCGCCGATGTTCCCGACCTCTGCGGTCGCCCGGGCGGGACTGGCGAGCTTCACCAAGATCTTCGCCGACAGCTATGCGGCCAAGAACATCCGCATGAACAACGTCCTGCCCGGCTGGATCGACAGCCTGCCCGCGACCGACGAGCGGCGCGACAGCGTTCCGATGCGCCGTTACGGCACGAGCGAGGAAATCGCCGCCACCATCGCCTTTCTCCTGTCGGAGGGTGCGGGCTACATCACCGGCCAGAACATCCGCGTTGACGGCGGCATCGCCCGTTCCGTCTGAGCGAGGCCTGCCGGTGGATCTCCATGACATCAACGCCTCGGCATGGGCGGAACTCGAAGCGGCTGCGGCAGGTCCGCAATCGGGTTTCCGTTATGTGAACCTCTGCTCGGTTGATGCCGAAAACAGGCCGCAGGCGCGCATGGTGGTATTGCGGGCGGCCGACAGAGCGACGCGCAGCCTTGAATTTCACACCGATACGCGAAGCCCGAAATGGCTGGAGCTTTCGGCAAATCCTCATGTCACCGTCCTCGGCTTCTGCCCACAGGCCCGGCTGCAGTTACGGCTTCAAGGCACGGTCGAACGCCATGGCCCCGGAAGCGAAGGCGCCGACGCGGCTTGGGAAAAGCTGCCCAACCGGACGCGGATGACCTATACCGGCGGGCCGCCGGGAGATGAATGCGCCTTCGAAACCGTGGGCGAATTGCCGGAGCCTCGCGGCGAAGTGGAGGGGAAGGCGCGCTTTGGCGTGCTGAGTTTTCGCGCCCGGACGCTGGACTGGTTTCAATTGCGCCAGCAGGACAACCGAAGAGCTCTGTTCAGCTATGATGAAACCGGCGCCCTCACCCATCGGCGATGGGTCAATGCGTGAGCCAGACATGACGGTGCGAATCCATGTTAAGTGCATGACATGAAAGGCTGGCAACTTGTTCTCGGCGGCGAGAGGCTGTCGAAGCCGTTCGCAACCGTCGTCCAGCTCTTCAATCCCGATGCGATCGTCGTCGTCGGTTTTTTCTCGTGCGAAATATTGCAGCGGCTGGGCGCGGGTCGATCTCAGCGCCCCTCGACGTCGCCGGCCGGCGGTCGTTGACCAGGCCGACACTCGCGGTGACGCGTCTCTCGGGTCCCGCCGGGCTTGCGGGGGGGCCTCGCTTCTGCCGATCGCCGCCGATCTGCTCGGTCAGCATTCGCCGACGGCCAATACGCATAGGGAGCTCGGCTGATGGACGGGCGAGCGGGATCGGGAGTAGCATCCGTGCGGCAGTGGCAGGCGGTCCGCGACCGGCCCGGGGAGATGCGATGATGAAGCTGAGACCTTTTTTCCTGACGTTTGCGATGCTGGCATTCGGTTTCGCATGGCCGGTTTCCGACACCTTGGCTGCAGCGCAGCCCATTTTCTGGAGTGCTTTGCGGCCGGCCGATCAGGCCAAGGCGACAATGCCGCTATCGGGCAAGACGGTCAGCGGCCCGCAGGGTGAAACGCTCGCCTGGCATGACGAGGGCCAGCCGGTCGAATTGACGGGGTTCGTGCTGCCGGTCGACCAGGACGACGATCTCGTTTACGAATTCATGCTGGTCCCCTGGGCCGGAGCCTGCAGCCATATGCCTTCCCCTCCGCCCAACCAGCTGGTGCGCGTCGTTCCGCAGGAGCCTCTGCATCTCGAAAGAATGTATGAAACAGTCACTGTGACGGCAACGCTGCGGCCCGGCCTGGACCAGGCCCAGTTCTTCATGATCGACGGTGTGCGCGTCCTTGCCTACGGCTACAGCATGAGCCACGCCGAGGTGGCGAAAGCGACGGAGACTGATGATCCCGATCTGCTGACGCTCTCGCCTTTCGGCATTCTGCCTCGTTAGTGGAACGGCTTCTTGCATGAGTGGCGCCAGCCGCGTATATACATACGTATATATACAAGCTGTGGAGCGTTCTCTATGCCGCAATATGCGCGCGTGTTTCAATCCGGCAATTCGCAGGCCGTCCGGCTGCCGAAGGAGTTTCGCTTCGACGTGGATCAGGTGGAAGTGACACGGGAAGGCGATGCGATCATTCTCCGGCCGCGGACCGATCATGGCGTGCGGTGGGCCTCGTTGCGCAGCGCCCTGGAGCGCGGCCTCAGCGACGATTTCATGGCACAAGGAAGAGAGCAACCCGAGGATCAGGAGAGGCCTGGTCTTCAGGACCTGTTCAAGTGATTACGCATCTGATCGACACCAATGCCGTGATTGCCTTGATCGGCCGCAAGTCCGACATGCTGCTCGCTCGACTGATGGAGAGTGACGAGGGATCGATCGGCCTCTCCACCGTCGTCATGCACGAACTCTATTACGGGGCCCACAAGAGCGCTAAAATTTCCTACAATCTCGAAACCCTGCGCCTGTTCATGGCGGATTTCCCAGCCGTCGGTTTCGAGCGCGAGGATGCGCGGGCAGCCGGGGAGATCCGCGCCGCATTGGCGGCCAAGGGAAAGCCGATCGGTCCCTACGATGTGCTGATCGCCGCGCAAGCCAGGAGCCGCGATCTGGTTCTCGTCACCAACAATGTCGGGGAATTCCAGCGCGTCGAAGGCTTGCGCGTCGAGGATTGGACGGTCGGGTGGTAGTCCAAGAGAGCTTCAGCCTATTCAGAATAAAGTGGATGAGCGTGCCACACGGCACATCAATACCACGTCCTCCCCCATGCGGAAGGAGTCCGCCCTGCCTTCCGCTCACATCAAATGTCGAAGGAGCTCGGCAGAATTACCATGTCGCGGATCGTCACGTTGCGCGGCCGGGTCAGCATGAAGAGCACGGCTTCGGCAACGTCTCGCGGTTCGATCAAGGCGCCTGCCTCCCTTGCTTTGCGCAGGTTCTCCTCCGGCCAGTCCTTCAGCAAGGCGCTGACGACCGGGCCTGGCGAGACGGACCCCACGCGGATGCCGTTCTTGAAGAGTTGCCGCCGCATAGTCTGGACGAAGCAGTGCATCGCCCACTTCGACGGGGAGTAGACCGGCTCCCATGGAACCGGGGCGTGGCCCGCGACCGAGCTGGTCACGATGATATCTCCCGTACCTCTTTCGATCATGTGGGGTATGACTGTGCGGACGTTCTTTATGACGACGTTCACATTCAGATTGAGCATGCGGTCGATCGCATCCAGACCGGCGTCCGCCAGATCTCCGCCGATATAGGTGCCCGCGTTCGCATGGAAGATGTCCAACTGGCCGGCTTTCGACAGAATGCCATCGAGCAGGCTTGCGCACTCCTCGGGATCAAGAAGGTCGAGCCGCAACGCGATCGCCTTCTCTCCTAGCCTGCCGCAGGCCTCGTTTAGAGCAGCTTCATCCCGATCGATCATCACGACCGAACCGCCTGCCGCGATGATCGCTTCCGTCGATGCCAGCCCAATTCCGGAGGCAGCTCCGGTGATGGCGGCGACCTTACCCTGCAAAGCGTCCATATCAACTCCTCCCGTGTGTCGATCATTTATCGCATGGGAGATCGGTGATGGCTAGGAGCGGGTAGTCCAAGAGTGCCTCACCCTCTGGTGCACCGTTGACGATCGCAAGACGCAAGCGTTGCGGCGTGTCCTTCGAGGATTCGGCCTTTGGGATGCGCGCCTCAGCAACCGTGTTGTTGGGAGTTCGCTCCATGGGGTTCGTCTTTTGATAATCGTGTTGATCATGACGATGAATTTCCGCATGGCAGCGACGAGGGCGACCTTGGGTGGTTTGCCGGCATCGCGCAGTCTTTTGTGGAAGGCCTTGATGGTCGGGCTGCAACGGATGGCCGAGAGCGTTGCCATGTAGAGAGCGCATCGGACGGTGGCGCGGCCGCCGGCGATGTGGCGCTGGCCACGCCAGGTGCCGCTGTCGTGGGCGACCGGGGCGACGCCGACGAGGGCTGCGAGCTTCTTGTCGTCGATGGCGCCGAGTTCGGGCAGCTCGGCGATGAGCACGGCGGCGCCGACCTCGCCGATGCCTGGCACGGTCAGCAGCAGGTCGCGGCGTGCGGCCATGTCGGGCTCGGCCTCGATGGCAAGCGCGATGGCGGCATCGACGCGGGCGAGCTGGCTCTTGAGGGCGGCGAGGGTCTCGCCAATCAGCGCGGCGACGGCTTGCGGGGCATGTTCGAGGCGGTTCTTCTCGGCGACCGCCATGTCGATGAGCTGCCGGCGGCGGGCGACGAGGGCAGCAAGCGCGATGCGGCCGTCGTCGATATGGGGGATCTGTGCCGGCCGCATCGCTCTGGCGAAGTGGAGAATGACGCGGGCGTCGACCTGATCGGTCTTGGCCAGCCGCCCGCTGGCCCTGGCGAAATCGCGCACCTGGCGGGGATTGACGACGGCGATGGGAATACCGGCGGCCATCAGCGCCCTGACGATCGCCATCTCGTAACCGCCGGTGGCCTCGACGACGACCAGCTCGGCGCCGGCTATCGCCGTCGCCAGCGCGGTCCGGCCCGGCGCGTCGTTGTCAAAGCGGCCAACGGCGCTTTTGCCCTCGACGGCCACGTCGAAATGGGCTTTCGAGACATCGATGCCGACCATGAAAGCTTGCGGGATACGCATGGGTGCTCCTCCTTGCAACGCGGGCTCAAGGCCCAATCAACCGTTCGAGCGAAGACATGGCGACGGAGATGCTCGCTGAGGCACGAGTTCAAAACCCAGGGATGACACGCATCCCCGTCGCGCAACCCCACTATACAGCAACGGCAACGTACAAGGATGAGGGTTGGAGTTGCCGCGTCAGCTATCTCACTGCCGAGGATGCGCTCGGGAGAGACCCGTACTGCGCTGGCGGCGAAGGGAACTGGGCACGCTTCCATCCTAAGGCACTCAAAAAAACCGGGCACGGCCGAACCGCGCCCGGGCTAAGATGGCTGCCCTTATCGGACGAGGTCGAAGCGGTCGGCGTTCATGACCTTGTTCCAGGCGGCGACGAAGTCCTTGACGAACTTCTGCTTGGCGTCGGCCTGGCCGTAGACTTCGGCGAAGGCGCGCAGCTGCGAGTGCGAGCCGAAGATCAGGTCGACGCGGGTGCCGGTCCATTTGGCAGCACCCGTTTTGCGGTCGCGGCCTTCGTAGACGCCGTCCTTGCCGGCGGCTGGAACCCACTGCGTCGCCATGTCGAGCAGGTTGACGAAGAAGTCGTTCGTCAGTGTCTCGGGGCGCGAGGTGAAGACGCCGTGCTCGGGGTTGCCTGCCTTCAGCACGCGCAGGCCGCCGACGAGGACCGTCATCTCAGGCCCGGTCAGCGTCAAGAGCTGGGCGCGGTCGACGAGCGCTTCTTCCGGCTTCATGAACTGCAGACGCTTGTCGTTCACATAGTTGCGGAAGCCGTCGATGCGCGGCTCGAGTGCGGCGAAGGAATGCGCGTCGGTCTGAGCGTCCGACGCATCCATGCGGCCGGGCGTGAAAGGCACGCTGATGGCGTTGCCGCCGGCCGCTGCCGCCTTCTCGACACCGGCCGCACCGGCGAGCACGATCAAGTCAGCAAGCGAGATCTTCTTACCGTCGGTCTGGGCGGCGTTGAAGTCCTTCTGGATGCCTTCGAGAACACCGAGCACCTTGGCGAGCTGGGCCGGCTGGTTGGCTTCCCAGTCCTTCTGCGGAGCAAGGCGGATGCGCGCGCCGTTGGCGCCGCCGCGCTTGTCGGAGCCGCGGAAGGTCGAGGCGGACGCCCAGGCGGTCGAGACCAGTTCCTGGACGGAAAGGCCTGTGGCGAGAACCTTCGCCTTGAGGTCGGCAATGTCCTTATCGTCGACGAGGGGATGGTCGACGGCCGGGATCACGTCCTGCCAGATCAAGTCTTCGGCCGGAACCTCCGGCCCGAGGTAGCGCACCTTCGGTCCCATGTCGCGGTGGGTCAGCTTGAACCAGGCGCGGGCGAAAGCGTCGGCGAACTCACCGGGATTTTCGAGGAACCGGCGCGAGATCTTCTCATAGATCGGGTCGAAACGCAGCGAGAGATCGGTGGTCAGCATGGTCGGCACATGCTTCTTCCCCGGCTCATAAGCATCCGGAATGGAGGCTTCGGCGTTCTTCGCCCGCCACTGATGCGCGCCGGCCGGGCTCTTCGTCAGCTCCCACTCGTGGGCGAAAAGGTTTTCGAAGAAATGGTTGCTCCACCTGGTTGGCGTCTGCGACCAGGTGACTTCGAGGCCGGCGGTGATCGCGTCCTTGCCGACGCCGGTGCCGAACGAGCTCTTCCAGCCAAGGCCTTGGTCCTCGATCGCGCCGCCTTCCGGCTCGGGGCCGATAAAGGACGGATCGCCCGCACCATGGGTCTTGCCGAAGGTGTGGCCGCCGGCGATCAACGCCACGGTTTCCTCGTCGTTCATTGCCATGCGCGCGAAGGTTTCACGGATGTCGCGCGCCGCAGCGACCGGGTCGGGATTGCCGTTCGGGCCTTCCGGGTTGACGTAGATGAGGCCCATCTGGACGGCGCCGAGCGGTTCTGACAGCTGACGTTCGCCGCTGTAGCGCTCATCGCCGAGCCAGGTGCCCTCGGGGCCCCAGTAGAGCTCTTCCGGCTCCCAGACGTCGGCGCGGCCGCCGGCGAAGCCGAAGGTCTTGAAGCCCATGGATTCGAGTGCGACGTTGCCGGTGAGGATCAGGAGGTCGGCCCAGGAGATGCGGTTGCCATATTTCTGCTTGATCGGCCACAGCAGGCGGCGAGCCTTGTCGAGGTTGGCGTTGTCAGGCCAGGAGTTGAGCGGCGCAAAACGCTGCTGGCCCTGGCCGGCGCCGCCGCGGCCGTCGGTGATGCGGTAGGTGCCGGCGCTGTGCCAGGCCATACGGATGAAGAGGCCGCCGTAATGGCCGAAGTCGGCCGGCCACCAGTCCTGCGAATCCGTCATCAGGGCATGCAGATCCTTCTTCAGCGCGTCGAGATCGAGCTTTTTGAACTCCTCGGCATAGTCGAAGTCCTTGCCCATCGGGTCGGCGCGGCCGGAATTGTGATGAAGAATCTGCACGTTCAGCTGGTTCGGCCACCAGTCACGGTTGGACCGGCCGCGCGGCGTATTGCCATGTGCCACCGGGCATTTGCCTGTGCTGTCAGTGGGGTTGTCCATGATCGTCTCCTTCATTGGTTGATCTGTCTGCGGTTCAAAAAGATGAGCCGAGCTGACGCCCCACTCTCCCTGGCGGTCTTCATATCGGAAGCGTTCAATAATTTTAAGTTGGATTTACTGATTGCCGCGATAAGCTGAAGTTATGAAGAATCTCACCCTGAAACAACTGCGTTATTTTGAAGCCTTGGCGCGGGATGGCCGCTTCCGCCGAGCCGCCGAGGCCTGCGCCATCTCCCAGCCGGCGCTCTCCATGCAGATCAAAGAACTTGAGCAAGAGTTGGGCAGCGAGCTCTTCGAGCGAAGCGCCCGGGAGGTCAAGCTTACCCCGTTCGGCCAGAGCTTTGCCCTAAGGGTCCGCGAAATCCTGCGCGCCGTCGATGAGCTTGGCGAATTCGCCCGCGCCTCGCGCGAATCCTTCCTCACGCGCTTGCGCATCGGCATCATTCCGACGATCGCGCCCTATCTGCTGCCGGCAATTATAAACGATCTCAACGAAACCTTCGCCGGAATTCAGATCGAGGTGCGCGAGACGCAGACAGGCAAGCTGGTTCATGAACTGACGCAGGGTCAGCTCGACATGGCGATCGTCGCGCTGCCGGTGTCGGAACCGTCGCTCACCGAACTCGAGCTTTTCAGGGAAGAATTCGTGCTGGTCAGGCGGCAGGAGGATGGAGACAAGCCGGTGCCAGAGCGCGAAGCTTTACGCGAAATGCGGCTGCTGCTGCTCGAAGAGGGCCACTGTTTTCGTGATCAGGCGCTGTCCTTCTGCAAGGTCGGCCCGGCCCGCCCGCGGGAAATCATGGAAGGCAGCTCGCTCTCCACCCTCGTCCAGATGGTCGGCGCCGGCATTGGCATCACACTGATTCCGGAAATGGCCGTTCCGGTCGAAACACGCTCGGCCCATGTCTCGATCTCCCGCTTCCCCTCGCCGCAGCCGTCGCGAACGGTCGGCATGGTCTGGCGCAATTCGACGCCGATGGCCAGGCAACTGCAGGAGGTCGCAGAGGCGGTGCGCCGCTCGGTGGAGACGATGCGCGCGCAGCATGCGGGTTGGTGACCGACGGCGGCCGCCAGCTTATTGCCAAGGACCCGTGGCCCTCGCCTCAGCTGCGGCGCTTGAACGTATGTTCGGCTGCCGGAAATTTGCGCGCGCGCACTTCCTCGGCGTAGGAGGCGGCGGCGTCCGCGACCCTCTTGCCGAGTTCGTCGTAGCGCTTGACGAAACGCGGCTTGAAATCGTTGAAGAGGCCGAGAATGTCGTCTGAGACGAGGATCTGACCGTCGCAGGCGGAAGAGGCGCCGATGCCGATTGTCGGTATGTGGATCGAGGCCGTTATCTCGCGGGCGAGCGGCTCCACCGTGCCCTCCACAACAACGGCGAACGCGCCGGAGCCACCGATCGCATGCGCGTCGCGGCGGATCTTCGAGGTCTCATGTTCGGAATGGCCGACGGAGCGATAGCCGCCGGCGGTATGGACGAGCTGCGGCATCAGGCCGATATGGCCGAGCACGGGAATGCCCCGCTTCGTCAGGAAGGCTATGGTTTCGGCCATCTCCTCGCCGCCTTCGAGCTTGACGGCGTCGCAGCCGGTTTCCTGCATGATGCGCACGGCGTTGCGGAAGGCTGTCTCCTTCGATTCCTGATAGCTGCCGAAGGGCATGTCGACGACGACGCAGGCATTGGCGACGCCGCGCATCACGGCCTTGCCATGGGCGATCATCATGTCGAGCGTCACGCCGATCGTGGTCTCCATGCCGTAGAGCACCATGCCGAGCGAATCCCCGACCAGCAGCAGGTCGCAATGCTCGTCGAGGAGGCGCGCCATCGGCGTCGTATAAGCAGTGAGGCAGACGATCGGCTTCCCGCCCTTCATGGCTGCGATCTGCGTCGGCGTCAGGCGCTTCTGAGACCCGGTGGCGCTCATTTCGTCACTCCCTTTCCCGGCGGGCCGCTCATTAGGCTGTCCCGGCTCATTCTACTGTTCGGGCTGCTGTTGCCTCCCACAACTCTGTTGCCTCCCACAACTCTGTTGTCGAGAAGCCGCGTCGTGCCGATCCGCACGAAGAGTGCCACGACGATGGGGTCTTCGAGCGAAGCGACAGGCGCCAGCGTTTCCGCATCCCTGACGGCGACGACTTCGGGTTTTGCCAGAGGTTCGCGACCGATGAAGGCGGTAAGCTTCGCCTCGAGTTCTTGCGCATCCGTGATGCCTTCGGCGATGAGCCGCTCGGCCTCGTCGAGCGCCTGCGGAACGATCACTGCCGCGCGCCGCTCATCGGGGCTGAGATAGACATTGCGCGACGACAAGGCCAGGCCGTCGCTGTCGCGCACAGTCGGCACAGAGATCACCCGCACCGGCGCGGCGAGATCCTCCACCATGCGCTTGATGATGACGACCTGCTGGTAGTCCTTCTCCCCGAAATAGGCAGTCTGCGGCTGGACGATGTTGAAAAGCTTGGTGACGACGGTGGCGACGCCGGCAAAATGGCCGGGCCTGACCGCGCCTTCGAGTTCGCCGCCAAGATCGGGAACGTCGACCACCGTCTTCATCGGGCGGGGATACATATCCTCGACACCGGGCGCGAAGAGGAAATTCACGCCGGCCTGCTTGAGCATGTCGCCATCGCGTTGGAGATCGCGCGGATATTTGCCGAGGTCTTCGGCGGGGCCGAATTGCAGCGGATTGACGAAGATCGAGACGACGACGATGTCGTTCTCGGCCCGGGCGCGCGTGACGAGCTTCAGATGTCCGGCGTGGAGATAGCCCATGGTCGGAACGAGGCCGACGGTGCGCCCCTGCCGCTTCAGCGCATCCAGCGTGTGGCGCAGCTCTTCAATGTTCGAGAAAACCCGCATAAATCCTCCCCGCGGCCGGTCACTCATCTTGGGCGCGGATATGAAGTGTAATCGAAGCGGGAGGTCAATGCACTTCCGTGACAAAAAACGATTAGATGCCTGGAAGGCCGATAAACCCGACTCGGAAATCGTGCCCCGCATCCAGCTTGTCGCAGGGCTAGCAATGTGCGACCTGCGCCTCTATCTACCCTCTCCGTCAAGATACCATCACAGTCGGCCGTTATGGAGAATGCATGGACAAACCCTGGAAGATCAGCCGCGGCCCGATTGCGGCGACCGAGCTCGACGTGGAAAAGGCGAACGCGATCAACACGCTGTTGGTCCGGCCGATAGGCGTGCTTCCGGCCAAGCCCGGAGATCCGGTCCTTCCCTTCGCCGTAGGCTTGTTCAACGAGCTGCGCCCGCTTCTGAAGCCCGATGCCGGCGTGACGACGCTGAGGCGCGCGACCGCTGCCTATGTCCATTGCCGGCGCTATTATTTCGCCAGCGCCCAGCCCGATTCCATGCGTCATAGCATCGACGGCGAACCGGTCGAGCCGCTGTCGGAGGAAGACCGATTGGTCGCGCAGAAGCGTTTCCTGAGCCTCAAGCAGAGCGCCGCGAAGGCCGAGGAACCCGAGCCGAAACCTGTCGTGGTTCCCGCTCCTGTGCTCAGCAAGAACGACCAGATCCGCGCCGCACTTCTGCGCGGCAGGAAGAACGCCTGA
>NZ_CP013498.1:0-501077 GCF_001664325.1 Rhizobium sp. N621 | reverse complement strand
TCATCCCGTTTTTCTCGTCATCGGACCATTGGCCCGCATCAACGCCATCAGCATCGGACCGAGCGAGAACTCACCGCGCTCCGCCCGCCGCGTCAGATCACGCAGATAGCCGCCGGCCGAATTGATATGGCCGCCGCGTTCCAGAATGCAGGCGATCACGGTGGCAGCATTCTCCGGCCCCATGACGTCGCAGGCTTGCTGATAGGCGCTGGGGCTGACGCCAAGGGTGGAACGGACGACGACGGCGGCGGCCATCAAATCCCGCCAGCTACCGATTCCGCCGCCCGGCCCATAGGCAACAATCTCGGGGCAGGCCTGCAGCACCACGGCAAGGGGGAAGGATTTCGGCGGCTCCCGCCACGGCCGCGGTTCTTCCTCCGGCTTCGCGCCCTGCTTCGTGTCGAAGCTTGGTTCAAGTTCAGATATGGGGTGTGGGTTTGAATTATGTATGTGCCGACCGTTTTGGCTGTCATTGGCGTCTGTTTTTTTTGCTTTTGCCTTCGATTCCAGCGTCTTGACGATCATTTCGCGGAACGCTTCGAGATCAGTCAGCAGGCTCTGGATCTCCGCGGTCGACGGGCGGCGCGGCAGGCTTGCCGATAGGCAATTGAAATGTTGCTGCATCTTGATCCACTCGCCGGCGATTTCCTCTTCCAGCGCGATCTCGATGAGCTTGGTGATGTCACGCCGGCAAAGGCTCAGCCGCTCTCTCAGGCGCTTCCATTCAAGCTTGTCGGCCAGCACCTGCGCCGCCTGGGCTTCGATCTCGCGAGCGCGCACGACGAGCGGTGCCAGGCTGAAGCCGAAGGCTTCCCCAACCCCGCCCTCGCCGTTGCGGCGGGCAAAACGTTTTCCGTTCGGACTATCCCGCCGGATGATCAGGCCGGCCTCCACCAGCATCGCCAGGTTTCGCCGCAGCGTGGTGCCGGCCATGCCATGAGTGCGCAGCGACAGCTGCTCGTTCGAAGGAAAGACGACGAAGCCGTTGGTCTCGGCAATCTCGTTCTTCGGATAGAAGGTCAACAGCGCGTTGAGAACGGCAAGCGCACGGTCGGACACGCCGATCAGGCTCTTTGCTTCACAGAGCGCACGAAAGATCTTCCATTTGTCGACCGATGCGTCCGCATCGATCCTGCTGGCGCTTTCCTGGCTTTCCAGCATGCCAAGCGTCATCGATCGCCGCCCGAAGGGCGTCGATACATATTGAGGCTCCATGTCCCTCACCTTTTTTCAAGGCAAAAGAAATCTACCATCCAAAAGGATGCCGAAGAAGCTTGACACTGATTCGAGGAAGTGCGATTCTCAGATTGTCCAGATATGAGAAAGGCTTCCGCGACGGCAACGTTCGGAGGCTTTTTTCTTTTGCGGCCTACTCTCCTGCTTGCAACTTGCCGGCCTGATAAGCTTCGTAAAGCTCATCGAGACGGCGTGAAATGTAAGCGCCGAAATCCGGCGCATCGCCTGTTTTCAACGCGATCGTGAAGGAATTGCCGGCGCTTTTGATTCGGCCGGCAATCTTGCCGCCGCTCTTCGGCTTCCAGTCATATTCGGTGGGCTCGGGCTTGGCCTCTTTCCTGGCGAGTTCGGCGACCAACAGCTCGAATCGGCGGTCGCTCTCCTCCGCCCTGAACCGATCCGAGGCGATGAACTTCGCAAGCCGCGCCGCCGTCGTCCCATTCCAGTCCTGGGCAAGCGCCATCCACTTGCGTCGTCCGATACCGGGTGCGTCCCCCACCGACCTGATGATTTCGGCCGGAATGGCCTTGGCGACCGACAGCAGCTTCGATAGCTCCGTCTTATCAGTGGACAGCGCCTTCATGATAACGGGACGTTCAAAGCCCTTGAGCTCGAGATTGAGAGCGAAGACGGCGCGTTCGATATAGGAAAGGTTCCGGCGCGCCGAATTCTCGATGCCCTGCGCAATGACGACATCGGTGTCGTCGAGCTGGCGGACGATCGCCTGCACCCTGCGCCCGAGCAGCTTGACGGCCTGCAGCCGGCGATGGCCGTAGGCGATCTGGTACCGCTCGCCATCTTGGGGATGGCGCCGAACAAGGATCGGCACTTCCTGGCCATTGTCGGCAATCGACTGCACCAGCTCGTCCTCGCGATCGAGCGGCTGGTCGGCAAGGCGATCGCGGACGAAGGAAGAATCGATCAGATCGGGATCGAGTTCGACGATGCGCTCGCCGGAGAGCAAAGCCTCCTGCATCGCCCTGCTCTCTTCCTCCATGCGGCCAAGGGTCAGCGCCATTGTCCGAACCGGACCGGCCGATCCACGCAAAGAAGGCTCCTCGTAGTTGGCCGCGGCCAACTCCTGCGCCGTATCGTCGAAAAGACCTTTCAGGCGATCACGTCTGCTCATGTGCGGCCCCAGGCTTTGTGAATGCCGGCAAGAACCTCGCCATTGGCAGCGTTGACCGATTCCAGCGCCCGATCATACGTCGAGCGGCGCACCTGCCCCTTCTCGATTTCGTAAAGCGTCTGCTTTGTCAGCCCCGCATCGGCGATTGCCGTCGATTTGAGAATGGTTGCCGTCAGCACGTCGTCGCCGAACAGGCTGCGCAACAGCGCAACGATCTGCGACTGCGGTGCATCGAAGGGTTCGTGACGGGTGACGACATATTTGATGAAGTCGTGCTGCAGGTCGCCGCCGGCCCTGCGAACCACAGAGAGAAGATCCGAGGTCATCAGCAGGAACTGCGACATGGAGGCGACATCAACCATCTGCGGGTGGATGGTGATGAGCAGCGATGTGGCGGCGCAAACGGCACCGAGGGTGAGATAGCCGAGCTGCGGCGGGCAGTCGATCACCACCACATCGTAATCGGCCTCGACCTCGGCGATAGCGACGCCGACGCGGCGGAAAAACAGCTCGGCCGGCTTCTGGCGATCATTGAGCGCCCGCGGCGTCTCATGCTCGAACTCCATCAGTTCGAGATTGCCGGGCACCAGATCGAGTCCGTCGAAATAGGTCTTGCGGATGATCTCCTTCAGCGGCTTACGAGCCGCATCGTAGCGGATGGCCCCATACAGCGTATCGCCGTCGGAAAGATCGAATTCCGGCTGAACGCCCAGCATGGAGGAGAGCGAGGCCTGCGGGTCGAGATCGACCGCCAGCACCCGGTAACCCTCCAGTGCCAGATGTTGCGCCAGATAAAGCGTGGTCGTCGTCTTGGCCGAACCGCCCTTGAAATTGGTGACGGCGACCGTCTGCAGCTTTTCGCCGGGGCGACGCCACGGGAGGTAACTCAGCGCATCCTTCGGCTTGAGATTCGCCATGTAATGGCGCAATTCATTGATCTGCCCGAGCGTATAGGAACGTCGACCATTTGAGGAAAGCTCCGGCTGCGGCCCCTTGCCGTCAAGCGAAAGCTGGCGAAGATAACCGTCGGAAACGCCGATCATCTGGGCGGCTTCGCCGGAAGAGAATGTGCGCAGCGTCTTCTGCGCAAGCGGCGGAAACAGCTTGTCGCGGAGAAGCTTCAGTTGCCGCGAAAGCTGGTTCGCGTGCCGCTCGATCCGCACGTCTGTCGTCGATACGCTAATGTTGTCCAAAACACCCAATCCTTTTCGATGCGCTTTTCTGTCAACATAGCGTCAAAAAGCGTATCGAAAGTGACACGATTCGGGATTTACGGCAACAATAGGGGTCAAGCCGCCATGTCGGGCCGAGTTGGCCGCGGCCAACTCCCTGCCCCGCCCTTGCGGGCGGCCGGGTTTTTGGGCAAGACCGCTTGGACTCACGGGGAAATATCCGCTTGAAGCATATCAATATCATCGGAATCGGCACGGGCAATCCGGAGCACGTCACCATACAGGCGATCAAGGCGATGAACTCCGCCGAGGTGATCTTCCTGCCGCTCAAGGGCGCCGGCAAGGAAGAGCTCGCCGAGATCAGGCGGGAGATCTGTGAGCGTTATGTCACCCGTCCAGGCGTCCGGATCGCAGAATTCGCGGTGCCGGAAAGGCAGACCGCACACACAAGCTACTCCCAAAGCGTCGATGCCTGGCACGGCGAGATCGCGAATATCTATGGAGAATTGATCTCGGGCCTGCCGGACGGCGGCACCGGTGCCTTTCTCGTCTGGGGTGATCCCAGTCTTTACGACAGCACGATCCGCATCATCGAACGCGTGCGCCAAGCAAACAGCATTGAATTCGATTACAGCGTCGTTCCCGGCATCACCAGCATCCAGGCGTTGGCGGCCAGCCACAAAATCCCGCTCAATCTCGTCGGCAAGCCGGTCGAGATCACCACCGGGCGGCGGCTGGCGCGAGATGGACTTTGCGGCGGCAGTACGGTCGTCATGCTCGATGGCGAACAGGCTTTTGCGAAGATCGACGATGCCGACGCCGAGATCTTCTGGGGCGCCTATCTCGGCACTGGAGACGAGATCATCCGATCGGGACGGCTCGCAGACATCGCTGCCGACATCCAGACACTCCGAAGCGAGGCGAGGCAGCGGCACGGCTGGATCATGGACATATATCTGCTGCGCAAGGGACGCGACTTCGAGGAATAGCCATCGCCATCGTGTTTTGCCGCGCCGGCCGCGATCATGTAAGAGATGATCAGAGGGTTGAGAATGGGCACAAAGGCCGCCAAGGCAATCGACAGGACAGGCGAGGCGGATCTCGATGATCGGCCGCTGGCGAAGCCACGCCCGCGCGGCGCCTGCCCAGCCCTTGCCGCACCGATGCCGACCGGCGATGGTTTGCTCGTGCGGCTGCGTCCGGCCGGCGGCGCCTTGATACTATCGCAATTCTCAGCGCTTGCCCGCTCGGCTGCGGAGCATGGAAACGGCATCGTGGAAATCACCGCGCGCGGCAACCTGCAGATTCGCGGGCTGCGGGTCGAAACCGTTAGGCGCCTCGCCGCCGATATCGATGCCGCCGGGATCGCCGTGCCGGACGGGCCGGCCATCGAAATATCGCCGCTGCACGGCATCGATCCCGAGGAGATAAGCGATCCGGCAGTGCTGGAACAAGCGTTGCGCAGCACGCTCGGAGAGCGGCTCGCCTCGCCGCGGCTAGCACCGAAACTCTCGCTCATCATCGACGGCGGCGGCGCGTTCGGTTTATCGGCGCTTCCGGCCGATATTCGTATCGTCGCGCGACCCGGCGCACAATGGCTCGTTGCGATCAATGGCGACGGCGAAACGGCAACGCCAGTTGCGAAGGGTGCAGCAGAAGCGGCGATATCAGCCGTTGGCGAGATTCTCGAGCTGCTGGCGGTCAGGCAGAGCCGACGGGCGAGGGATATCGATCCGGCCCTTCTGCGGGCGCGGTTTCCCGCTATGGATGCCATCCGATTTCGTCCGTCACATCGAGCAAAGATGCCGCTTTCCGGCTTGCACCGGCTGAAGAACGGAAAACATGTGCTTGGTGTGCGGCCGGAATTCGGTCAGATGAGGGCATCCGATCTGACCACCCTGTTCGACGAGGCAAAAGCCCACGGCGCGACAGCCATTCGACTCGCGCCCGGCCGCGGCTTCTTCTTCACCGACTTTCCGGCGGGTGCCGCGCCGGCCATGCAGATCACTGCGAGCAAACATGGCTTCAGTGTGCAATCCGGCGAGAAATGCGAATATATCGCCGCATGCGCCGGCGCCGGCGCCTGCGGCTCCGCCTTCTTCGAGACCGGAACGCTGGCGCGCCGAATTCTGGCCGCGGCACCCGACCTTTTCGACGGCTCGCTGATGCTGCATCTCTCCGGCTGCGCCAAGGGCTGCGCGCATCCGCGTCCGGCACTGACGCTGACCGGCACGTCTGAAGGTTACGATCTCATCCTCAACGGGTTGGCAATGGACCGGCCGGATGAACGGATCGCTGGCGGACGGATCGATTTCGCTATAGAGAGGCTCGCCCGCTCCATCGAAGACAACAGAGGCGCTGGCGAATCGACCGCCGCCTGCCTTAAACGGCTTGGCGCAACCGGCGTTGCGAAGGCGCTGCGACAGGGATAGGAATGCCAGACTACGATTATATCCGCAGCGGCGACGCGATCTACGAGCGTTCCTTTGCGATCATCCGCGCCGAGGCCGATCTTTCGCGTTTCACCGAAGATCAAGCCGAGATCGCCGTCCGCATGATCCATGCCTGCGGGCTGGTCGAAGCGGCGGAGCATTTCGTCTTTTCGACCGATTTCGTCGGTGCCGCACGCGAGGCGCTGAAGGCCGGGGCGCCGATCTTCTGCGACGCGGAAATGGTCTCCCATGGTGTCACCCGGGCGCGGCTGCCGGCGCTGAACGAGGTGATCTGCACGCTGCGCGATCCGGCGACGCCAGAGCTGGCGCGCGAGATCGGCAATACGCGCTCGGCCGCCGCCATGCATCTGTGGCTCGACCGGCTCGGCGGAAGTGTCGTCGCGATCGGCAACGCGCCGACGGCGCTGTTCCACCTGCTCGAGCTCCTGCGCGACGGCGCTCCGAAACCCGCTGCGATCCTCGGCATGCCCGTTGGCTTCGTCGGCGCGGCGGAATCGAAGGACGCGCTGGCAGAGAATTCCTACGGCGTTCCCTTCGCCATTGTGCGCAGCCGGCTTGGGGGCAGCGCCATGACGGCTGCAGCGCTCAATGCGCTGGCGAGGCCGGGGCTATGACGGAACATGGCCGTCTGATCGGCGTCGGCACGGGTCCCGGCGATCCCGAGCTTCTGACCCTCAAAGCCGTCCGCGCCATCGAAGGCGCCGAAGTCATTGCCTATTTCGCCAAAGAGGGCAGGGGCGGCAACGGCAAGGCGATCGTCGAGCCGCTGCTGAAACCCGGCGTGACGCTGCTGCCGCTCTATTATCCCGTGACGACCGAGATCGACAAGAACGACGAACGCTACCAGAGCCTGATCACCCGGTTCTATGATCGCTCTGCCGCGGCAATCGCCGACCATCTCGATGCCGGGCGGACCGTCGCGGTGCTCAGCGAAGGCGATCCGCTGTTCTATGGATCCTATATGCACCTGCATGTCAGACTTTCCCAGCGCTACCCGACGGAAGTGATCCCCGGCATCAGCGCCATGTCGGGCTGCTGGTCGTTAGCCGGCATGCCGATCGTACAGGGGGACGACGTGCTGTCCGTACTGCCAGGTACGATGGCGGAGACGGAGCTGACGCGCCGCCTGGCCGATACGCAAGCGGCCGTCATCATGAAGGTCGGCCGCAATCTGCCGAAGATCCGCCGGGCGCTCAAAGCTGCCGGCCGGCTTGCGGAAGCCATCTATGTCGAACGCGGCACCATGGCGAATGCGGCCATGGTAAAGCTTGCCGACAGAGCTGACGGCGAGGCGCCGTATTTTTCGCTGGTGCTGGTTCCCGGCTGGGAGGGCAGCCGATGAGCGGCGCGCTTTTCGTGATCGGCACCGGTCCTGGTAATCCCGAGCAGATGACGCCGGAGGCGTTGGCTGCTGTCGAAGCTGCGACCGATTTCTTCGGGTATGGACCCTATCTCGACAGGCTGCAACTGCGACATGATCAGCTGCGGCATGTCTCGGACAATCGCGAAGAGCTCGACAGGGCAGGGGCGGCACTGTCGATGGCGGCGGATGGCGCCAAAGTCTGCGTCGTCTCCGGCGGCGATCCCGGTGTCTTCGCCATGGCTGCGGCCGTCTGCGAGGCGATCGAGAACGGACCGGCCGCCTGGCGCGCCGTCGATCTCACCATCCTGCCCGGCGTCACCGCCATGCTGGCAGTGGCGGCAAGGGCGGGGGCGCCGCTTGGTCACGACTTTTGCGCCATATCGCTCTCCGACAATCTAAAGCCCTGGAATATAATAGAAAACCGTCTTGAATTGGCGGCCAAGGCCGGGTTCGTCATCGCCCTTTATAATCCGATCAGCCGGGCCCGGCCCTGGCAACTCGGCGAGGCCTTCAAGCTGCTGCGGGCGCATCTGCCTGCAACGACACCAGTTATTTTCGGGCGTGCGGCCGGGCGGCCGGACGAACGTATCGCCGTGCAGCCGCTTTCTCAGGCTGATGCCTCGATCGCCGATATGGCGACCTGCATCATCATCGGCTCGGCCGAAACGCGGATCATCACGCGGCCCGGCAGGCCGGATCTCGTCTATACCCCGCGTTTCATGGCGGAGGGAAAGAGGTGATCGATCGCCGCCAGCGCCGCCGCGACAGTTTCGACCGTCTTGACCGCGGACGCCTCAGCCCGCGCGACCATCAACACCTCGATGCCGAGCAGGCGGGCTGCCTCGATCTTCGCATAGGTGGCGGCGCCGCCGCTGTTCTTGGCAATGATGACATCGATATGGTGTTGCCTCAGCAGAGCCAATTCGCCTTCCAGCGTGAACGGACCGCGATCGAGGATATAATCGACATTCGCAAGCGTCAGCGGCGGCTCGACGGGGTCGACGCTGCGGATGAGATAGTGATGCTGCGCTGCCGCTTCCGCATAATGCGCACCCTGCCGGCCGGTTGCCACGAAGACGCGGCGAGGGGAGGGGCCAAGCGCTCCGATCGCCGCCGGAATGCTTCGCAGGTCCCGCCAATGATCGCCCGGCAGGCGCTGCCATTCGGGACGGCGCAGAGCGATTGCGGTTATGCCGATGGCCTCGGCAGCATGGGCGGCATTGGTGGAAATGCGCTCGGCGAAGGGATGCGTGGCGTCGATCAGCAGATCATATCCGCCGGCCTTCAGGAAATCGGCGAGCGCCGCAGCCCCGCCGAAACCACCGATTCGAACCGGAACCGGCTGCGCGGCCGGTTTTTCGGTACGACCGGCCAGCGACAGAAGAACGTCGCAATCGTCACGCGCCGCGAGCGCTTCGGCCAGCAGACGCGCCTCGTTGGTGCCGCCGAGGATCAGGATGCGAGGTCGTCCCATGGCTGATGTCTCTCCTGCCGGCAATCCGCCCTGGCTGACTATTATCGGCATCGGTGAAGATGGTCCAGAAGGGCTGGGCGAGGAGGCGAGGAGGCTGATCGCCGGCGCACCGGCCGTCTTCGGCGGCGCACGGCATCATGCGCTGGCGGCGCCGCTGATATTAGGTGAGACCTTTGCCTGGCAGAGCCCGTTCGAGCGCTCGATCGAAGCCATCCTTGCCAGGCGCGGCACGCCGGTTGTCGTGCTCGCCTCCGGCAATCCGTTTCTCTATGGCGTCGGCGCAACGCTCTCCCGCCATGTGGCAGTGGACGAGATGCGCACCATCCCCGCGCCCTCGGCCTTCAGCCTTGCCGCCTCGCGCCTCGGCTGGCCGCTGCAGGACGTCGCGACGATTTCGCTGCATGGCAGACCGATCGACCTGATCCGGCCGCATCTGCACCCAAGGCGGCGCATCATTGCGCTGACGTCGGACGAGAATGGGCCTCGCGCGCTGGCAAACCTGCTGGCCACCGATGGCTTCGGTCAGTCGCAGCTTACCGTTCTCGAGGCGCTCGGCGGCGCGCGGGAACGGCGCAGAAACGCGATCGCGGCCGATTTCGATCTCACAGATATCGATTCCCTCAACGTCTGCGCCCTGCAAATCGCGGCAGGGGAGGGGGCGCGCATTCTGCCTTTCGCCGCAGGCCTTGAGGACGGGCTGTTCGAACATGACGGTCAGATCACCAAACGCGAAATCCGGGCGATGACGGTGTCGGCGCTTGCGCCGCGTCACGGGCAACTGCTCTGGGACATCGGCGCCGGTTCCGGCTCGATCGGCATCGAATGGATGCTCGCCGATCCGTCGCTGAAGACGATCGCCCTCGAGCAATCGTCGGAGCGGGCGGCGCGGATCGCCCGCAATGCATCCGCTTTCGGCGTGCCGCATCTCGCCGTCGTCGAAGGCGCAGCACCCGGCGCATTAGCGGGCTTGCCGGAACCGGACGCGATCTTCATCGGCGGCGGCGGCAGCGAGCCCAACGTTATCGATGCTGCGACTGCGGCGCTGAAGCGGGGAGGGCGGCTCGTCGCCAATGCCGTGACGCTCGAAATGGAGGCGGTGCTGCTCTCAGAACACGCAAAACGCGGCGGCTCGCTGACGCGCATCGAAATAGCGCGCGCAGGCGCCATCGGCGGCATGAGCGGCTGGCGGCCGGCCATGCCGGTGACGCAGTGGTGCTGGACGAAAGGATGACGGAATGACGGTGCATTTCATCGGCGCGGGGCCGGGGGCTGCAGATCTGATCACGGTGCGTGGCCGCGATCTCATCGCCCGGTGCCCGGTCTGTCTTTATGCGGGTTCGATCGTCTCCCCCGAACTGCTGCAATATTGCTCGGCGGATGCGCGGATCGTCGACACCGCACCCATGTCGCTCGACGAGATCGAGGCGGAATATCTGAGCGCCGCTGCAGCCGGCCAGGACGTCGCAAGGCTGCATTCCGGCGATCTCTCGGTCTGGAGCGCGGTCGCCGAGCAGGTGCGCCGGCTTGAAAAACACGGCATTGCCTATACGATGACGCCAGGTGTTCCGGCCTTTGCCGCCGCTGCCTCGGCACTCGGGCGCGAGCTGACGATCCCGGCCGTCGCCCAGAGCCTGGTGCTCACCCGCGTTTCCGGCCGCGCTTCGCCGATGCCGAACGATGAGACGCTAGCGAAATTCGGCGCGACAGGCGCCACGCTGGCGATCCATCTGGCAATCCATGCGCTGAAGCAGGTGGTGGAGGAATTGACGCCGCTTTACGGCGCCGACTGCCCGGTCGCCATTGTCGTCAAGGCCTCCTGGCCGGACGAGCGCGTCCTGCGCGGCACGCTCTCAAATATCGAGGCAAAGGTTGCGGCCGAACCGATCGAACGCATGGCGATCATTTTCGTCGGCCCGTCGCTTGCGGCAGAGGATTTTCGCGAGAGCTCGCTCTACGACCCCACCTATCAGCGCCGGTTTAGAGGCCGCGAATAGATCGATACGATCGGCCGCTCGCCGGCGGCCGATCGTCAGGCGACGTTGCTTAGGCTTCAAACCCTTGCGGAGAGATAATCCATGCTGGCGCGCAACGCGCCGGCCGGGTCCTTGACCGCATGCACTTCGGCTGCGAAGGGCTCGAAGGAGAAGGGACCCTTATAACCCGCCTGCAGCAGCGCCTTGATCTGCCCGGCATTGTCCAGCCGGTCGTCACCGTCGACGAGCACGCGGTGGGAATCGCGCATATCGGCAACGGAAACAGCGGGATCAGTGACGCCGGAAATGTGGACGAGACCGGCCAGTTCGGGGAAGGTCCCGGCTTCGCCGGCAAGGTGATGGTGGAAGGTGTCGTGGACGAGCTTGAAGGTCGATTGCGCGCCGAGTTCCTTGATTGCCTCGGCCGCCTCGGTCTTCGAGCGCAGTGAGCAGATCTCGAAACCGAGCGGCTCGACGAGACCGATAATGCCGGCTTTATCGAGCATCGGCTTCAACGCCGTCAAGGACTGGCGCAGATTGGCCTGCCGTTCGCCATCGGCGCAGCCGGTGCCGTCGTTCTTCGGAACGAGGACGAGCGCCTTGGCGCCGCAGGCGCTGGCATAATCGATCAGTTCCTGCGCTTCCCTGGCGCGGGCTTCATTCCATTCGTTGAAGCGCTGCAGGGCGTTGATCGAAATAATCGTCAGGCCGTGGCGGTCGGCAGCCTGCTTGATCGCTTCGGGTTTGGTGCCGTCGAGAATCGCATTGCCGGAAAGGTCGTTGCGGATCTCGACCGAATCGATGCCGAGCGACTTTGTCAGCGCGAAGAAATCATCGATTGCGAGCGACGGCGCGGCCATATGGTTGAGCGCAAAGCGGATCGAAGTCATGACGGATATATCCTCCTCGTCTCCGCGACATCAGCGGAGCAGTTCCTCGTGAATGAGCGTGCGAATTTCTATCGGAATTCCTGCGGCAATCCATCGGGCATCGCTGCCCCCCGCTCTCATTGCTGAAAGAATTTCAGCCGAAATGATAGATTTCCATCATTTCTCAGATATTCTCCGAAATATGGATATCGAAGGGCAGGAAGAACTGGCCGGGAACGGCCGTTTCGCTGTTTTCGATCGCACTCGTCATCAGCCCTATCAGCTCTTTGCACAGTGCGGGCAGGGGGGTGCCGATCGCCATGGCGACGATATCGTCGGCAAGCCCGGCTTTGCTGTCGGGCGTCAGCTCGTTGACCACGAGAACGATCCTGCCGCCGAGATTCTCCTCACGGATCGCCGAGATCGCGCCTTCCATGCCGCCGCCGCAGACATAAAGGCCGACGAGATCGGGATGCTTCTGTAGCAGCGTCAGCGTCGCCTCATGGGTGATCTCCGGAGTATCTAGGTTGATCAATGTATCGATGACGTCGAATTCCGGCGCGTTTTCACGAAAATAGGAACGAAAACCGATCTCACGCAGCTCATGTCCGTGAAAACGGTGACTGCCGACAAAACAGGCGACCTTACCCGGCACACGGGCAGTCTTGGCAATCACCCACGCGGCGGTCCGGCCGACCTTGCGGTTGTTGACGCCAATATAGGCATTGCGCACCCCTGAGGCGAAGTCGGAAAGCAGCGAAAAGACGGGAATGTCTCTTTCCCTCAGTTCCTCAATTGCCGCCGTCACCGCAGGATAGTCTGGAGCGACGAGAGCGATGGCCTGATTGCGGGCGCCGAGGGCCTTGAGCTTCTCGACGATCGCCGCCGGTGTTGAAGCCGAGGGATAGTCGATCTGGGTCTGGACACGGGCGGTGGTCACGGCGCGTGCCGCCACTTCGATCTCGCGAGCGAAAGCCTGATAGAAGGGCTGCATCGGCTTTTGCAGCAGGAACGCCAGCCTGTATTGCGGCAGATCCTCGAAGACCCGTTGCCGGATGAGGCCGACGGCATGGTAGCCGATCGACTGGGCTGCGTCATAGACCCGCCGCGCCGTTTCCTCGCGCACGCGGTGGCGACCGTTGAGCACCCGGTCGACGGTGGCGACGCTGACGCCCGAGGCGCGGGCAAGGTCGGAGATGGTGGGGCGGCGCATGGTGTTTCCTGATGGATTCGCTCATGGATGCGAGCCACTCTTGATGGCTTTTGATAGATTACATCAAGCCTGCATTGAGCCTCGCCCAAAGTCAACCTATTCTCCCGGCAACAGCATTAGGGAGGCGGATAATGGCGAGCGAGACCAAGAAGCGTGACTACGACCTGCTCGGCGAAAGCGGCCGCACCGCGGTGGAGACGGGACTGGCGGCTGCCGAATGGTATCACACCGAGATTCCGCGCAAGGAGATGAAGGCGCTGATGCAGCGATCCGATGCGCCGGCGATCCGTGACACGGTCATCTGGCTCGGCAGCATGGTGGTCTTTGCCGGTCTCGGCATCTATTTCTGGGGCTCCTGGATCGCTCTGCCCTTCTTCCTCGCTTACGGCGTGCTCTACGGCTCGGCCTCCGACAGCCGCTGGCATGAATGCGGTCACGGCACCGCCTTCAAAACGCGCTGGATGAACGACGCCGTCTACCAGATCGCCTGCTTCATGATCATGCGCAATCCGGTGACCTGGCGCTGGAGCCATACGCGCCATCATACCGATACGGTCATCGTCGGCCGCGATCCGGAGATCGCCGTCATGCGGCCGCCGGACCTGCTCCGGTTGATCCTCAATTTCTTCGGCATTCTCGACGTCTGGCACGCGATGGCCGACATGCTGCGCAACGCCTTCGGAGTCGTCAGCGCGGCGGAGAAAACCTTCATTCCAGAAATGGAACAGCCCAAAGCGATCCGCATCGCCCGCATCTGGCTGGCGATCTATCTTGCGACCGTCGCCGTCGCGGCCGTCACGGGCTCGATCCTGCCGCTGATGCTGATCGGCCTGCCGCGTCTCTACGGCGCCTGGCACCATGTGCTGACCGGGCTCCTGCAACATGGCGGGCTTGCCGACAACGTCATCGATCACCGGCTGAACAGCCGCACGGTCTATATGAACCCGATCAGCCGTTTCATTTATTGGAACATGAATTACCACGTCGAACATCACATGTTCCCCATGGTGCCCTATCACGCGCTGCCCCGGCTGCACGCAATGATCAAGCACGATCTGCCGGCGCCGAACCGGTCGATCTGGTCGGGCTACCGCGAGATGATCCCGGCTTTCCTGCGCCAGCTGCGCAACGAGGATTATTTCCTGAAGCGGGAACTGCCGGCCACCGCACGGCCCTACCGCGAGGAATTCCACAACGAACTCGCCCCGGCGGCGCAATAAGCACAATCAAGGGAGGTTAGAGATGAGCGGAAACTGGATCGAAGTCTGCGGCAAGGACGAGATCGACGAAGAGGATGTCATCCGCTTCGATCATGGCGGGCGCACCTTCGCGGTCTACCGCAGCCCCGACGACGAATTCTTCGCCACCGACGGACTCTGCACGCATGAACATATCCATCTCGCCGACGGGCTTGTGATGGATGAAATCATCGAATGCCCGAAACATAACGGCCGCTTCAACTACAAGACGGGCGAAGCCAAGGGTGCACCGGTCTGCGTCAATCTCAAGACCTATCCGGTCAAGATCGAAGGCGACACCGTCTTCATCGCTGTCTGAGGAGGCTGATGTGGCTCATTTCGTCATCCTCGGTGCGGGCGAATGCGGTGCTCGCGCCGCTTTCGCTCTGCGGGAAAAGGGTTTTGCCGGCGAGATAACGCTCGTTGGCGCCGAACCCCTTCACCCTTATGAACGGCCGCCGCTTTCCAAGGCCGCTGCCGCCGATGCCGGCGATCCGAAATTCATCGCGGCTGCGGAAAAATACGCCGAAAGCGGCATCCGGCTGCTGATCGGTCTTGAAGCCAGGGATTTCGATCCTGCCTCCCGGACCGTCCTGCTTTCGGATGGCGCCGCACTCTCCTACGACAAGCTTCTGCTGGCGACGGGCGCGGCCGCGCGATCGTTCCCGGGCGCCTCCGAAGGCAATCCGCATATCCGTTCGCTTCGCACCCATGACGATGCGGCCGCTCTGCGCGAAGCCATGAAGCCCGGCCGGCATATCGCCATTATCGGCGGCGGCTTCATCGGGCTGGAACTTGCCGCGACGGCGCGCCTGCTTGGCGCCGATGTCACCGTCATTGAGGGCCTGGAACGCGTGCTGAAGCGCGGCGTGCCGGACGAGATCGCTCATCTGCTGACCGAACGCCACCGGGCCGAAGGTGTCGATATCCGCTGCGGTGTCTCGATTGAGACATTGACTGCGGAAAGCGGGAAGGCCGTCGTCAAACTATCGACTGGCGAGGTGATAGAAGCCGATCTCGCCCTCGTCGGCATTGGCGCGCGGCCGAATGTCGACATCGCCGAAAGGGCGGGGCTTACAATCGAAAACGGCATTGCCGTCGACACCTATCTCCGGACCTCGGCGCCTGATGTTTTTGCCGCCGGCGACTGCTGTTCCTTTCCGCTGCCGATCTATGGCGGCCGGCGGGTAAGGCTCGAATCCTGGCGCAATGCCCAGGAGCAGGGCACGTTGGCCGCCGCCAACATGCTCGGCTGCGACGAAGCCGTTTCAACCGTGCCGTGGTTCTGGTCGGATCAATACGACATGACGCTGCAGATATCAGGCCTCGCCGAAGGGGCGGTCCTGCATCTGCGCCGCGACCTCGGACCGGACGCCTTCATTCTCTTCCACCTCGGCGCCGATGGCCGGTTGATCGCCGCAAGCGGCATCGGCCTGGGCAATGCCGTGGCGCGCGACATCAGACTTGCGGAAATGTTGATCGCGGCTGGCGCCCATCCAGACCCTGCTGCGCTGACATCAAGCAACGTCAAGCTGAAATCCCTTCTGGCCGCCTGAGGCCCCGATATTTTCAAAGGAATTGATGATGAAAAAACATAAGCGTGCAACCGTTGCCGATCTGCTTGCGGAAAAGGGCAAGCGCCAGCTGACCATGCTGCGCGTCACCTCGCTCGAGGAGGCCGAAGCCGCCGAAAAGGCCGGGATCGATATCGTTTCGGTACCGCCGTCGCTGCTCGGCCCGGTCTTCCGCGAGATCGCCCCCACGCCCTTTGCCATTCCGGGTCTCGAATATGGCGACCACGTCTCGGCCGAAGACTACCTGCGCGCCGCCTTTGCGGCCCTGAAGGCCGGCGGTGATGCCGTCTATTGCGCCGCGAGCCTGCAGACGATCCGTCGCCTGCGCGACGAGGGCATCCCCGTCTGCGGCCATCTCGGGCTGATCCCCTCGAAAGCCACCTGGACCGGAGGCTTCCGCGCCGTCGGCAAGACGGCAGCGAGTGCGGCCGAGATCTGGCGGCAGACCAAAGCGCTCGAGGAGGCTGGCGCCTTCGCCGCCGAAATCGAAGTCGTGCCGGGTGACGTTGCCGCCGCCATCAGCAGCAACACCTCGATGCTGATGATCTCGATGGGCGCGGGCAGCGGCTGCGACGCCCAATATCTCTTCGCCGACGACGTGCTCGGCGCCAACCGCGATCATTATCCCCGCCATGCCAAGGTCTATCGCAACTTCGCCGCCGAACATGATCGGCTGCAGCGCGAGCGCATCGCCGCCTTCACCGAATTCGCCGAGGACGTCAGGACCGGCGCCTATCCGGAAAAGCGTCACTGCGTCGGTATCGACGAGGCCGAACTGAAGATTTTCCTCGACCGGCTGACTAACGAGACGGGCAAGCGCTGACGCCTGCCCGGCGACTCCCTTCTTCCCAGCGGGGAGAGGGGGAAAGTTGCATTGGCTTCCGTCGCCGCCTGTGGCAGGAATGATCCGTTCGATTCATTCGGAACGGAGTATTCGGCCCCCTGTGACGATCGGCTTTGCGCATGCGGAACTGATTGCAGTGCTCGTCGCGGTGACGGGGGATGAGCCGCGCGTCATGACCATCCGCTCCGGCAACGCGCTGCCGTCGGGCCCATTCGAAATGGGCCATCGAACCCTGCAATCGGGCCTGCGCGAATGGGTGCAGGAGCAGACCGAGCACCCGGTTGGTTATCTCGAACAACTCTATACCTTCGCCGACCGCGACCGGAACAACGAGATTCTTGGCGGGCGGACGATCTCGATCAGCTATCTCGGCCTCGTCAACGAGCAGGCGGGCGCCGGCCGGCCCGGATGGCACGGCTGGTACGACTATTTTCCCTGGGAAGACCATCGGCAGGGCCGGCCGGCCGTGCTGGATGAAATCGTGGCCCGCCTGAAAAGCTGGGCGGATGCCGATCCGGCCCGGCGGGACCATCGCCATCGCCGCGCCGACTTCACCTTCGGCCTCGACGGCGGCGGCTGGAATGAGGATCTGGCCCTGCAACGCTACGAACTGCTTTATGAAGCCGGCCTCGTGGCCGAAGCCGGATGCGGGGCGGAAGCCAATCTCGGCCGGGCGATGTTTGCCGATCATCGCCGCATTCTTGCGACCGGGATTGCTCGGCTGCGCGCCAAGATTAAGTACCGCCCCGTCGTCTTCGAACTGATGCCGGAGAGTTTTACGCTTCTGCGGCTGCAGCGCACAATTGAGGCCCTGGCCGGACTGACGCTGCACAAGCAGAATTTCCGCCGCCTGATCGAACAGCAGGAACTGGTCGAGGAAACCGGCGGAACTGAAAGCGAAACCGGCGGCCGGCCGGCCAAGCTCTTCCGCTTCCGCCACACCGTGCTCGAAGAACGGGCGCTCGCAGGAACGAAATTACCGCTCTCCCGCAATTGACATATGCTCATAGCGAGAATATGTCTTTGCCTGTGATATGCTCAAATCGAGCATAATTAGGAGCCGGTCATGAATCACGCAGTTTCCGCATCCTCGCTCTACAACCGCGTCAGCCGCGTCATCCCCAAAGCCGAATGGATGTCGTTCGCGGACGACGTGGACGCCATTCTCGAGCTCAAGCGCCGCCGTAATGCCGTCATTCTCGCTCACAACTATCAGACGCCTGAGATTTTTCACGGTGCGGCCGATATCGTCGGCGACAGCCTGGCGCTCGCCCGCAAGGCTGTCGAGGTCGATGCCGATGTCATCGTGCTGGCCGGCGTGCATTTCATGGCCGAGACCGCCAAGCTTCTGAACCCCGAAAAAACCGTGCTGATCCCCGATCTCGGCGCCGGCTGCTCGCTGGCGGATTCGATCACGCCGGAGGATATTGCGCTGCTGCGCCAGGCTCATCCCGGCGTGCCGGTCATCACCTATGTCAATACCTCGGCGGCGGTGAAGGCCGCCTCCGACATCTGCTGCACCTCGGGTAATGCCAAACAGGTGGTGGAGTCGCTCGGCGTGCCGAAGGTGCTGATGATCCCTGACGAATATCTCGCCCGCAACGTCGCCCGTGAGACCGACGTCGAGATCATCGCCTGGCATGGGCATTGCGAAGTGCATGAACTCTTCACCGCAGACGATGTTCGCCGGCTGCGTGAAAACCATCCCGGCGTGACGGTGCTCGCCCATCCGGAATGCCCGCCGGACGTGGTGGCGGAGGCCGATTTCGCCGGCTCCACCGCTGTGATGTCCGATTATGTCGGCAGGCAGAAGCCGGCGCGCGTCGTGCTACTGACCGAATGCTCGATGAGCGACAACGTCGCAGTCCACCATCCCGACGTCGAATTCATCCGCCCCTGCAATCTCTGCCCCCATATGAAGCGGATCAACCTCGCCAATATTCGCGCCGCACTTGAGGAAAACCGCCATGAAGTGACGGTCGATCCGGCAATCGCCGCAGCGGCGCGGCGCGCCGTCGAAAGGATGCTGGCGATATGAGCGAACGTCTCGATCATCTTGCCGGGCGCACCGTCATCGTCGGCAGCGGCCTGGCCGGGCTGATGACGGCACTGACGCTGGCGCCGGAACCCTCCGTCATCGTCACCCGCGCCGCCCTCGGCACACAGACCTCAAGCGCCTGGGCGCAGGGCGGCATTGCCGCCAGCATCGGCGCCGACGACAGTGCGGCGCTGCATCTGGCCGATACGCTTGCGGCCGGCGACGGGCTCTGCGACCGGACCGTCGCGGCCGGCATCATTGCCGAGGCACCGGCAGCCATTGCCGCGTTGGAACAGGCCGGCGTGCGCTTCGACCGCAATGCGACGGGAGAATTCTCGCTCGGATTGGAGGCGGCCCATAACCGCCGCCGCATCGTCCATGCCGAAGGCGATGGTTCGGGTGCGGCAATCATCGCCGCATTGGTACGGGCCGTGGCGCAGTCGCCTGCCATTTCAGTGCTCGAAGGCTTCGAAGCGCGGCGGATTCTGATGGACGGAGAAGGGGTCGCCGGCCTGCTCTGCGCGACCGCGGATGGGACTGCCATCCTGCCGACCGCGAAGGTGGTGCTGGCCACTGGCGGTATCGGCGGCCTTTATGATGCGACCACCAATCCGATCGGCAATTTCGGCCAGGGGATTGCGCTCGCGGCACGGGCGGGTGCCGACCTTGCCGACATGGAATTCGTCCAGTTCCATCCGACGGCGCTCGATTCTCGCCGCAGGCCCTTGGCGCTGGTCAGCGAGGCGGTGCGCGGCGAGGGGGCTCTGCTCGTCAATGAAAGCGGTGAACGGTTCATGGCCTGCATCCCGGGCGCCGAGCTTGCGCCACGCGATGTGGTGGCGCGCGCCATCAGTGCCGAGATCGCCCGCGGCGGCAGGGTCTTCCTCGATGCCCGCGACGCGCTCGGCAGCCGGTTCGCTACACGCTTCCCTGTGATCGCAGCCCTTTGCGGCGAAGCCGGAATCGATCCGGCGAAAGACCTCATTCCGGTGCGCCCGGCCGTTCACTACCACATGGGCGGCGTCGCAACCGATGCCAACGGCCGCAGCTCCGTTCCCGGCCTCTGGGGTGCCGGGGAGGCGGCCTCGACCGGCCTGCACGGCGCAAACCGGCTGGCCAGCAATTCGCTGCTGGAAGCGGCGGTGATGGGCATGCGGGCGGCGCGTGACATAGGGGGCATGCCGGCACGAACCGGCAGTCCCTTCCAATCCGAAAGGCTGCCGGCGCCGGCCGACGCATCGCTGGTCCGGCCGGTCGTCTCGCGCCATCTCGGCGTGCTGCGCAATGGGGGCGCGGTGCAGGACGCGATTGCCGCCCTGCTGCCGCTTGCCGAAAGTGACGGCCCGGCCGCCGATCCGGCCATCGTCGCGCTTCTGATCGCCGTGTTTGCCGGTCTGCGGATGGAATCGCGCGGCGCCCATGCCCGCACCGATTTTCCGCTGAAGCTCGCTGATATCAAGCGTCGTCGGATGCGTCTGTCCCAGGCGTTGGAGATCGCCCGTGCAACACCGTCCTATGCCCTTGCCAGGAGTGCCTGAGATGAGCCTTACTCCCCTTCCGCGTCTGATTATCGAACCCTTGGTGCGGGCAGCCCTGCTCGAAGATCTCGGCCTTGCCGGCGACATCACCTCGGCATCGGTCATTCCCTCGGATCACCACTCCACGGTGGTGATGGCCGCCCGCCAGCCCGGCGTGATCGCCGGCCTCGATGCGGCCGACCTCGCCTTCACGCTCGTCGATCCTCAAATCGTCATGCGCCGCCACATCGAGGACGGCGATGCGGTCAAATCCGGTGACGTCATCGCCACCATCGAGGGCCCTTCGCGCGGACTCTTGACCGGTGAGCGCACCGCGCTGAATTTCCTCGGCCATCTCTCCGGCATCGCCACCGTCACCGCCGGGATTGCCGCTGCCATCAGCGGCACCAAGGCCTCGGTCGCCTGCACGCGCAAGACGACGCCGGGGCTGCGGGCGCTGGAAAAATATGCAGTACGGGCCGGCGGCGGCATGAACCACCGTTTCGCGCTTTATGACGCGGTGCTGATCAAGGACAACCACGTGGCCATATCAGGCGGCGTTGCCGAGGCGATCCGCCGGGCGCGGGCCGGCGTCGGTCACCTGGTCAAGATCGAGGTCGAAGTGGACAGGCTCGATCAGCTGCAGGAGGCGATGGCCGTCGGTGTCGATGCCGTTCTGCTCGACAATATGACGCCGGACCAGCTGCGCGAGGCGGTCGCCATCGTTGCCGGGCGGGCAATCACCGAGGCATCGGGCCGGGTGACGCCGGCAACGGCCGCTGCAATCGCCGCTTCCGGCGTCGACCTTATTTCGGTCGGTTGGCTGACGCACAGCGCGCCCGTGTTGGATATCGGCCTCGATTTCGTCGAGGCCGCCGGCGCGGCATAAACCAGCGCCAAATAGATCGCGCCGATGCTGTGATCGATCAGGACCGCTTGCTGTTGGTTGCGGCTGTAGAGGCCGCAACGGCTGGAATAACGGATCAAAATCACGTCGGGGGGCAAAGTGTTGGCAAGCATTTCCGGCCGCTTATGTGAGAAAATGCAAATATTCGGTGTAAAAACTTCTTTTTGCGCTATGCGCGGGCCTATTATCGCTCTAACATGTTCCTGAGCGACCGGTGCGTATGCGCGTCTGGTCTTCAGGGGTGAGAAGCGGGATGCAACGGACATCCGGACAGATGTCGACGAACAGGCTTTGCCTGCTCGGAAGACCGCGATTGCTGGCAGCGGGGAGGGAACTCCCCTTGCCGGAGAAGTCTTATTTTCTCTTCGCCATGCTCGCCGCCGAAACCAATCTCGAACTCGACCGGGAAACCGTCAGGCGGCAGCTCTGGCAATCGGAAGCCCCGGAAAAACGCGCAGGCAGTCTGCGCCAGCTGCTGGCGCGCATCGAGCAAAGCATTCCCGCCGACCTTCCGCCGCTGCTGAAAGCGACCCGAACCCATATCGGCCTTGCCGACGGCTGGGAGGTCGACGTCCATATACTGAAGCAGAAAGGGCCGCTCGCGGCCGAAGACGGCGACATTCTGAATGGCGAATTGCTTGAAGGCGCCAAGTCGCCGACGCAGGGCGCCGAAGACTGGCTGACTTTCGAGCGCCAGCGCATCGATGAATTGCGCGCCGCCCATCTGACGCGGCTGGTGGAAACCACTGAAGACAGATCGGATGAGGAGCAGGTGGCCTTTGCCCGTCGCCTGCTGGAGCTCGACCCCGCCAGCGAGACGGCCTATCGGTCGCTGATGCGCACTTATGTCAGGATGAACGATCCGGCCGCCGCCCGACAGTCCTATCTGAAGTGCAAGAGCCAGTTGAAGGAAGAGTTCGACACCGAGCCGGAGGAAAGCACCACCGCGCTTGCCCGCGAACTCGGCCTGATCCCGGCAGCTCAGCCCGCAGCGGCCGAACGTCCGTCGGCAGTGCCCGGCGGCTTCGCCGATCTGCTCGGTCAGCCGCGGATCATCATCCTGCCGCCGGAAAGCATTTTCACCGATCCGCTGATGGAGCGCGTCGGCAGAGCCTTGCTTGAGGACGTCACCATCGGCCTCAGCCAGCAGCGCGGCTTCAAGGTGATCGCAGCCCATACGAGCCTCGAAATCCTCAGCCGTTCGGTCGATCCGGCCCGCGTGGTGCCCCGTGCGCTCGACATTAGCTTCGACTATGCGGTTTACGTCACCATCCAGGGCCGCGACGAGGATGTCTATGCGACCTGCCGTCTGACGCGGACGACGACATCGGAGGTGATCTGGGCTCTGGAACTGCCGCTGGTCATGCAGAAGATCAGCGAATCCTTCGCGCATCTGACACGGCGCATCGTCTCCTCGCTTGCCGATACGGTCGAACGCCACGAGCTGGCGATGCCGATCGGCGAGGCGCCGCCATCCGCTTACCGTCTCTATCTGGAAGGCAAGCGGCTGATCGCCCAGACCGATCTGCAGCATCTGCGCCAGGCGCGAAAATGGTTCAGATCCTCGCTTAATCGTTACGAGAATTTCTCGGCCGCCCATGCCGGCGTATCGCGTGCGCTCGGCATGGAATGGCTGATCCGCGGCATGCAGGACACCGAACTGCTCGACGAGGCGAACGGTGCGGCCCGGCTGGCGCAGCAATCCGACCCGAACAGCGGCCGGGCTTACCGCGAACTCGGCTTCGTGGCGCTGTATCGCCGCCGTTTCGACGAAAGCCTGGACTATTTCCAGCAGGCTCAGGATCTCAATCCGAACGACGCCGACATCCTTGCCGATTATGCCGATGCGCTTTCTCACGACGGCGATTTCGATCGGGCGCTGGAGCTGAGCAACGCGGCTTTCAAGCTCAATCCGCTGCCGCCGGACTATTATTACTGGAACCTCGGCGGCATCCATTTCATGCGCGAAGAATATAAAAAGGCGATTGAAGCGCTGGAACCGGTGAAGACCAAGCAGGCAACGGCGCGCCTGCTGGCAGCCTCTCATGCTATGGCGGGCGATCAGGGCAAGGCTGGGAATTACGCCCGGGTCGTCCTTGAAAACTTCCCTGATTTCCGCAGCGACGATATCCGTCACTTCGTTCCCGATCGCGACCCCGCCTTTACGGAACCGCTGATAAAAGGCCTGCAACTTGCCGGTCTTCCGTGATTGCATCGCCTTTTAACGAAGCCTGTAACGCTTAAATGACGCAGGCAATGTTTCCTTCGAATGGTTAACGGCAGAAACGCGCCGTTTAATCAATCGGAGATGAAACATGAAGACGAATGCTGAAACTCCCGCCGCTCAGACACAGTCCCTGCGCTTTTCCGCAGCCGCCAAAGCAGCCCTGAAGCAGGACGAACTCAACGTTTCCGCCAATGGGCTCGAGAGCCTGACGCATGCCCTGAGGTTTCGTTAAAGGGACGAGATCGGTATGTCCGCCTTCGCCGACCTCGAAACGCTTGCCGGTGACCTCGAACGATCATCGGCAGGCGTCAGCGACTATCACGACCGAGCAGTCACGCCGGCGCAGACACTTGCAGCCATCAGGCCGCATCTGCGCGAATTCGGTATTACGCGCGTCGGCCTGCTGACGGCTCTCGACGTGCTGAACATCCCCGTCGCCTTCGCGACGAGGCCGAACAGCCACACGCTTTCGGTCTTCCAGGGCAAAGGCATCGACAATGATGCCGCCATGGCCTCGGCCGCCATGGAAGCGATCGAGACGCGGATCGCGGAAATTCCGCCCGCCGACCTGACGCAGGCGACGGTGGAGAGCATGCGGGCGGAACGCGCCGCCATGATCGATCTCGACAATGTCGCACGATGCACACCCGATGAAATCGGCGGTGACCCCGTCCCCTGGTGCTCCGGCCTCGACGTTCTGTCCGGCAGCAGCGTCTTCGTCCCCTGGTGGCTCGTCGGCCTCGACCATCGCGGCGAACGGCCGCCGGGCTTCGAGCAATCGAGCGATGGGCTTGCCTCCGGCAATACGCCGTCCGAAGCGGTCCTGCACGGACTTTGCGAGCTGGTCGAGCGCGACGCCTGGGCTCTGACCCAGTTGAAATCACCACAGCGCCTCAAGGAAAGCCGCATCGACCCCGCCTCCTTCGGCGATGCGGTCATCGACGTCATGACCGACCGGATCGCGCGCGCCGGCATGCGGCTGCTGCTGCTCGACATGACTACGGATATCGGTGTTCCGGCTTTTCTGGCCGTCATTATGCCGGGCAATCTTTCCGACCGCGTCGACGTGCGCTGGTCGCATGTCTGCGGCGGCTGCGGCTGCCATCCCGATCCTGTGCGCGCCGCGCTGCGCGCCATTACCGAAGCGGCCCAGAGCCGGCTGACCGCAATCGCCGGCAGCCGCGACGATTTCTCCCCGCGCGTCTATCAGCGGCTCGACCGGAGTGCGGCGATGCAGCAGGTGGTCGAGCTCTGCCAGGGCGACGGCCGAACGCGCGCCTTTCAGAACCGCCATCACCGCTCGGCGACAATCCAGGAGACCATCCGCCACATAGCCGACCGGCTGGTGGCGAACGGGATCGAGCAGATCGTCGCCGTGCCCTTTGCCCATCCGGCTTTGCCGGTCTCGGTCGTCAGGGTGATCGTGCCGGGCCTGGAGGTCGATATATCAGGTCAGTACATCCAGCTCGGCCTGCGCGCCGTCAATACCATGAGAGGAGCCCAATCATGAAGGTTCTGTTCGTCGGTCCGAGCCTTGGTGGCGGCCTTGCCGCAGCGAGAAACATGTCTCCCTGCATCGATTTCCGCCCGCCCGCCGCCCGCGGCGATATTCTGAAGGCGGTGGAGGATGGCGCCACCGCGATCGGCCTCGTCGACGGCTATTTCGGCGATCTTCCTTCGGTCTGGCACAAGGAAATTCTCTACGCGCTCGAACATGACGTCGCCATAGCCGGCGGCGCCAGCATGGGCGCGTTGCGGGCTGCGGAATGCGCGCCGTTCGGCATGGTCGGCCTCGGCTCGATCTTCGAAGATTACGATTCCGGACGGCTGCTCGATGACGAAGCCGTTGCGCTGGTACATGCGCCGCAGGCGCTTGGCTGGCTGCCGCTTTCCGTGCCCTGGGTCGATTTCGAGCCGACGATCGATGCGCTTTATGCCTGCGGCGAGATTTCGACGGGTGAGCGCAAGAAACTGCTGCTCTCCGGCCGCTTCCTGCATTTCTCCGAGCGCACCTATGCGCGCGTGGTCGACGAGTGCCATTTCCGCAAGCCGCGCCGCGATCACCTTCTCGCCGCTCTCCGCAAGAATCGAGTCGAACGCAAGCGCGACGACGCGCGGCTGGTGCTGGAGTGGCTGCACCGCGACGAATTCGCGCCCGTCAACCGTGACTGGCGCTTTGCCGCAACCTCGCATTGGGATCTTTTGCACGCCGAAGTCACACGCAATGTGACTCCTGTAACGCTAGAATAACGGTCTCGGCGAAATGATGCAGTACTGATGGAATCTGAGGCTTAACGGCCAAAGGGGCGGGAACAATGTTTGAACAACATAACGAAGGTACAGGCAGTGAATACGCAAGGATCTTCCGGCTGCTGTCGGCAGCCAAGGAGGAGGCTGAAAAACTTCAGCTGCGTAATCTGATGCACCTGACGAACATGGCGCTGCTGCAGGTCGTAATCGATTGGGACGGCATAGATCCGGACAGGGAACTTGACGTCAACCTCGAGAAACTGCTCGGCAGCAAGGCCAAGATCGCAATGAAGGACGCTAGCGAGAATCTGATCCTGATCGATCGCCATTGACCTTCATGCCGTCCGTTAGGATCGCGTGAAGGAGACCGGCCTATTCGGCCGCTTCACCGTCGACCTGTTCGGTGTGGGCGATTGCCTGAACAAGCTTCAGGATCTTCTTGCGAAGAGCTTCGTTTTTGATCGAGAAGAACGCCGCATTCAAAAGGACACCCTCGCGCGAAATAACGAATTCCTCGCTGGGTGCGGGGTTGTCGTTAGCCGTTTCAGGGGTCGACAGGTCGTCGAAGAACGTCCTGACGTCGACATTCAGCGCGCCGGCGATTTCAACCAGCATGCTGGCGGAAACGCGGTTGGAGCCTTTTTCGTATTTCTGGATCTGCTGAAACGTTACGCCGACACGATCGCCCAATTCCGTCTGCGAAACTTTGCGCAGCAGACGCTGTATGCGGATCGTCTTTCCGACATGAACGTCCACTGCGTGCGGTTCTTCTTTCATTTGTTTTCCCTCCTGAGGACACGGACATGAGGTTATTCGCCATATCCGTGTCTGACAACTTGTAACTGAGACACACAAAGCTAGCAATTGTTTGGCTGTAAGTCGTCCCAAACCGAAACATTGCATCGCTTCATATTAGCAGCAGCAAAAAACATGCCAAAGTAGCACTTTTGGGGGGTACATCATCCGATTTCAGGGTGCCGGACATGGTGCGCAAACTTTGGCGGCGGGTTTCGCAGCCAAAGGATCGGGGCAGCGTAAACAAAAAGTTACAATGACCAGAGGCGCTGGGCATTGGCGAAGAGCAGCTTGGACCGCTCCGCCTCGCTGCTGCCGGAGATGACGGCATGGGTCGCTGCAACCCAGGTGGAAAGGCCGCCGCCGAGCGTGCAGACCGGCCAATCGCTGCCCCAGACGACACGATCCCAGCCGAAACTTGCGATCACATGTTCGATATAGGGCGTCAGCGTCTGTGCTGTCCATGTCTGCGCATCCGCATAGGTGACAACGCCGGAGATCTTGCAGATCACGTTCGGCCGGCGGGCGATCTCCGAAATGCCGGCCTTCCATGGCTCGAAGGCATCGGAGCGGATATCCGGCACGCCGCAATGATCGAGGACGAACTGCACGTCGGGCGCGAGATCGACGAGAGCGGTGACGCGACCGGCCTGGTGCGGCAATGTGCAGAGGTCGAAGGTCAGGCCGCTGCCACTGATGCGCCGGATATTGTCTCGAAACAGGGCACTTTCCGAGACGGTGTCAGGCACGACATGCAGCACGCGGCGGAAGCCCTTGACGAAGGGATCGGCCTTCTGCCGCTCGAGATAGGCTGCAAAACCCTCCTCTTCCGGGCGGCAGGAGACGATCGCCCCGGCAATCAGGCTGCCTCGCCCTTTGGCGAGAGAGGCAATGTGGTCGGTCTCAGCCTGCATCACGGCCGGATCGACATCGACCTCCATATGCAGCGCCGTGGTAATGCCGCAGCGCCGCGCCTCGGCCGCATAGGTCTCATAAAGAAAGTCACGATCGAGAGCCGGCACGCCGGAAAGCCAGGGATAAGAAAGCGCCGACCGGTCGATGATGTGCAGGTGGGTGTCGATGAGCACGTTTTCCTCCTCCAGAAATGGCCTTTGCCGCAACCTATTTCTCGTGAATGGATTATTCAAATAGAAATTCCCGAGATCCTCCCACCGATTCAGCCGGAATTGATGACATCCGCCCCGGCCAGCAGCGAAAGCTGAGCGGCGGTCTTCTGCACCAACGTGATCGTCTGCGTGATGTCGGGGGCAGACGGCGCGTTGACAAGGGCGATGAAGGGGCAGGTGAGGGCGGCGATGCAACGCCGATCCGGCCCGAGAACCGGCGCCGACAGATTGTAGACGCCCGATGTCTGGGCGCTTGCCATCATCTCGTAGCCGCGCTCGCGGATCTGGTCGAGACGATCGTAGAATTCGGCACCGAGGTCGATCTCGGCGCGGTTGCGCGCATGTTCCGATATCATCATCTCCCGCTCCTCGTCGCCGCGGAAGGCGAGCAGCACATGCCCCGAGCCGGTGTCGAACAGGCTGATATGGGCGCCGATGCGGATCGAGAAGCCCCAATAGTCCGGTGCTTCCTGCTGGGCGATGACAACGGCGGCGCCACGGTCGAAGACGGCGAGATGATTGGCCTGGCGGGTGCGCTGGGCGAGATCGCGCATCAGCGGCGTGGCATAGGAGGCAAGCCGGCGCACAGGCGCATGCAATTGCGCAAGACCGAAGAGCTTCAGCGTCAGCGAATAGCGATCGCCGTCCAGCCGGGTGACGTAACCGCGACGCACCAGCCGGTCGAGCATGCGATAGAATTCATTGGGGCTGCGGTCGAGCCGCTTGGCGATTTCCGCCTGGGTGAGGCCGCTGTCGACGCCGGCAAGCAGCTCCAGGATATCGAGACCCTTGTCAAGGGCAGGAGCGCGGTAGCGGTCTGACTCGTCGGTCTCCATTCCTTCCTCCTGTGAATATTGTTCTGCATATACGCAGAACCACGGCCGGAAAAGGAAAACTTCGCGCTTGACCCTTGGCCAATCGTCTGTTTGTCTATAAACAGACAAATCATAATTGAAGATAGCCGATCAGCAGAAACGAGGCGAGGCTTCGTGCCTTGCTCCAGACCGGACGAAACGCGCAAAGAGAGAAAATGGCAGGCTCTGATGGACGCCCTATTCCATCACTGCTCGGCCTTCGGCAAGATAACCGCATGCATCGTCTCATGTAGACAATCCAGAAGAGGCCCGTGACATGACAAACAGACTTTCCGGCAAGACCGTTCTCATTACCGCGGCCGGCCAGGGCATCGGCCGGGCGACGGCGGCAGCCTTTGCCGCGGTCGGCGCCAAGGTCCATGCAACCGACATCAACACCGATGCGCTGGCGACCCTTGCCGCGGAAACCGGCGTCTCCACCCATAAGCTCAACGTGCTCGATGGGGATGCGGTCACGGCGCTCGTCGCCGAAATCGGCGCTGTGGACGTGCTGTTCAACTGCGCCGGCTTCGTCCATGCCGGCTCGATCCTGGAAATGCCGGATTCCGATCTCGAATTCGCTTTCGACCTCAACGTCAAGGCAATGATCCGCACCATCCGGGCGGTGCTGCCCGGCATGCTCGAACGCAAGGACGGGTCGATCATCAACATGGCCTCCGTCGCCTCCAGCATCAAGGGCGTGCCGAATCGCTTCGCCTATGGTGTCACCAAGGCGGCGGTCATCGGTCTTACCAAATCGGTCGCCGCCGATTATGTTGCTCAAGGCATCCGCTGCAATGCCATCTGCCCCGGCACGGTGGAAAGTCCGTCCTTGCAGGACCGCATGCGCGCCCAGGGCGATTATGATGCGGCCCGCGCCGCCTTCATCGCCCGCCAGCCGATGGGCCGGCTCGGCACGCCGGAAGAGATCGCCGATCTCGCCGTCTATCTCGCCGGCGCTACCTACACGTCTGGCCAGGCGATCGCCATCGACGGCGGCTGGACGATCTGACGTCGGCTCGTGACGCGGCCGGCAGACCGCCGGCCGATCCGGCTATCGCAATTGGCCCCATAAATCGGGAGGAACACCATGATCCGCATCACCGACCTTCGCGTCTTCGATCTCCGCTTTCCCACCTCGCAAAGCCTGGACGGATCCGATGCGATGAACCCCGATCCCGACTATTCGGCCGCCTATGTCATTCTCGACACGGATGTTCCAGGCCTTGCCGGCCATGGCCTGACCTTCACCATCGGCCGCGGCAACGACATTTGCTGCATGGCGATCGAAGCGATGCGCCATCTTGTCATCGGCACCGACCTCGCCGAAGTTCTCGCCCATCCCGGCAAATTCTGGCGGCACCTGACCAGCGACAGCCAGTTGCGCTGGATCGGCCCGGAAAAGGGCGCCATTCACCTGGCGACCGGTGCCGTCGTCAACGCTGTCTGGGATCTGCTTGCCAAACAGGCCGGCAAGCCGGTCTGGCGGCTGGTCGCCGAGATGTCGCCGGAAGAAATCGCCGATATCGTCGACTACCGCTACCTCACCGACGTGCTGACGCGCGATGAAGCGGTCGCTATCCTCAAGAAGGCGGAAGCCGGCAAGGCGGAACGGATCGCCATTCTCGAAAAGGAGGGCTACGCCTGCTACACGACGTCGGCCGGCTGGCTGGGTTATGAAGACGAGAAATTGCGCCGGCTCTGCCAGGAAGCGATCGATGCCGGCTTCAACCATATCAAGATGAAGGTCGGCCGTGATCTCGACGACGATATCCGCCGTCTGAGGATCGCCCGCGAGGTGATCGGCCCCGACCGCTACCTGATGATCGACGCCAACCAGGTCTGGGACGTCGGCCAGGCGATCGACTGGGTCAAGGCGCTCGCCTTTGCCAAGCCCTTCTTCATCGAGGAGCCCACCAGCCCCGATGACGTCGCCGGCCATCGCAAGATCCGCCAGGCAATCACCCCGGTGAAGGTCGCGACCGGCGAGATGTGCCAGAACCGCATCATGTTCAAGCAGTTCATCGCCGAGAGCGCCATCGACATCGTCCAGATCGATTCCTGCCGCATGGGTGGGCTGAACGAGGTCCTTTCTGTGTTGCTGATCGCCGCCAAGTTCGGCCTGCCGGTCTGGCCGCACGCCGGCGGCGTCGGCCTCTGCGAATATGTGCAGCACCTGTCGATGATCGATTACGTCGCGGTGTCAGGCACCAAGGATGGCCGCGTCATCGAGTATGTCGATCACCTGCACGAACACTTCCTCGACCCCTGCCGGATCGAGAATGCCGCCTACATGCCGCCGACCCTGCCGGGCTTCTCCATCGAGATGAAACCGGCTTCGATCAGCGGCTATACATTTCGAGGCTGAGCAACCAGCGCCGGCGGCGCGCTCGTCCCCGCCAGAACCCGGAGAAGGAATTCTCTGCTCTCAAACCAGCATCGACTGCTGGGCGAAGATACCCGCCATCGCACCCTGCGATATTGCCGTGGTGACGGAGGCCATGGCTGGGTTGGCGACGTCGCCGGCCGCGTAGATGCCGGGCATGCTGGTTTCGCGGCGCTCGTCGACCTTGAGGGCGATGCCGAAGGGCGTATCGACCGTGGCGAGGCCCAGTGATTCATGCAGGCTTGCGGATGGCTTGTTGCGCGGATGCGCGAACAGGATATCAACCCCGGCATTGCGGCCGCTCTCGAGATTAACGGTGGTGATATGGCCCCGGTGATGGGCGATTTCGGCGATCCGGTCATCAACGACAGGTATGTTGCGGCGCGCCAGATCGGCGCGGATATCGGGCGCAATGTCGTGACCATCGGCGAAGACCGTCAACGTGTCGGTCCAGTCGTGATACAGCCTGACATAATTGTGCGACGGCGGGCCGGACCAGACAAGGCCCCAATGCTGGTCGGCGACTTCAAAGCCATCGCAATAGGGGCAGGGCACGATGGAAGTGCCCCAGCTTTCGGCAAAGCCGGGAACATCAGGCATCTGATCGGCGACGCCATAGCTCAGGATGAGGCGGCGCGCCCCAAGGCTTTCGCCATCGCCAGTGAGGACGGAGAAATCATCGATGGCGCCGGAGATGCTGTTGGCCCGGGCATTGACCAGCCTAACCGCGGGATAGCGTGCCAGCTGCTTCCGCGCCTCGGCCAGGATGTCCAGCGGTGGCTTGTGATCGTGGCCGAGCAGGCCATGCGAGTGGCCGGCGAAGCGATTGCGCGGCAGGCCCGTATCGAGAACGGTGACCCTGCGGCGGGCACGGCCGAGCTGAAGGGCGGCGGCGAGACCGGCAAAGCTGCCGCCGATGATGATGACGTCATCCATGGTGATAAGCTCCGTGCTGTTGAGCGAGTGTGATTGGCTGAGCCTTGGCGCGTCTCGTCCACCGATCTGCATCGATATGGCCAAGCGGCTTAGAGACTCGATCTATGGGACAGGATAAAATCCGTTCGTTGGCTTGCATATTTCCGATACTGCGTGGTATCGTAAGACATGAATAACGATACTGTCAAGGATCTTAATGGTCGTGACCGAAAATAGTCGAGGCCGGCGCGGCCGGCCAGCCAACGAGGCGCTTGGCCAAACGATAGTCGACGCAGCATACGAACTCTTTGTGGAATTGGGTTTTCAAGCGACGACATTGGACAAGGTCACCCAGCGAGCGAAGATATCCAAGCTCAGCATCTATCGGCACTTCGAGAACAAAGAGGCGCTGTTCAGCGCTGCCATCGCGGACCGCTGCCATCAGTTTGCACCACAGGCCCTTTTTGAAGGCGTCGACGGTTCCGCCGAAGAGCAGCTCATGGCGGTGGGATCATCCCTCCTTCGCACGCTGTTGAGCCCGGACGTCCGCAGTGTCGAAGCCATGGTCATGGCCGACAAGACGAATCAAAAGTCGTTAAGCAAGCTCTATTACGAAGCCGGCCCCGCCCATGTCATCGCCCAAATCGAGGCCCTATTGCGTCAGTTGCATGCGAAGGCGGTTCTGAACGTCCCCGATCCTCTCCAGTCCGCCCGCTTGTTTGGCGCGCTTTTCAAAGGATCCGATCTGCTGATTATTGCGCGCTTCGACCCGGCAAGAGCAGAGGACGATAACGAAATCGAATCCTATTGCCGGTCGGCCGTCGCCATGTTCATCGCCGCGCACGGTGGCAGCGACCACGCGGGCGGATCACTTGGTTAAGAACGGATCAGAACAAGGATATGGCATCGTGGCAGAGGAAAATTTTTATCAGGTAGCCGACTGGAATGGCCAAAGCGGGGAGCGCTGGGTCGCCAACCAGGCTCGGCTCGACGCCATGCTGGCGGTGTTCGGCCAGGCCGCGATCGAAGCCGCCGCGCCCGCCATAGGCGAACGCGTGCTGGACGTCGGCTGCGGCGCGGGGGCGTCTACTCTGGATTTGGCCGCCCGCGTCGGCGCGGGGGGCCAAGTGCTGGGCGTGGACATATCCGAACCGCTGATCGGCAGAGCGCGCGCGTTAGCACCGCAGGATACGCCGGCCCTGTTCCAGGTGGCCGACGCCAGCAGCGCCGAACTGCCCGAGGGCGCGTTCGACATCTTGTTCTCGCGTTTCGGCGTGATGTTCTTTGACAATCCGACAGGGGCGTTCGCCCATATGCGCCGTGCTCTCAAGCCGGGCGGGCGGGTTGCTTTCGTCTGCTGGCGCGGCATGGCCGAGAACGATTGGGTGCGCTTGCCGATGGGCGCGATCAAGGGCATCCTCCCGCCGACCGCGCCGCCCGATCCCGAAGCGCCCGGCCCATTCTCGTTCGGCGACCGGGAGCGGGTGGCGCGTATCCTGACGGCGGCTGGCTTCACCGATATCGCTATTGCGCCATTCGATGCCTCCATCTCGTTCGGCGAGGGAAGGACGCGGGACGCGGCAATCGACGACGCGGTTGAGATGACACTCGAGGTCGGCCCGCTGTCGCGCGCGCTCGCTGATCAGCCAGACGACATCCGCGCCCGCGCCTCGGCCGCGGTTCGTGCCGCCTTCGCGGACCGCCCCGGCGAGCGGTCGGTGATGATCGACGGCGCGGCATGGATCGTCACGGCGCGCAAGCCGGTAAGCTGACGGGGATTGACCGGCATTATGGCCCTCAATATGCCACAGCAAGCGCCGCGGGCAGAGCCATGTTCGCGACCTCGCGATTGGAGAAAAAGAGCAGCAACGACGCCGATCGCCTGAGTAAATATCTCGCGCGCTTCAGTCTTAGATTCGAAGACATCAAGAAACCGGGATAAAGGCTATTGCTGCGCGCGCGACCGCCGATCATCTCTTTCCATTGAGGCGACAAACATTGGCGGTTGACGGCAAGGATAGTCTTTACGCGTTATCCTTCAGCGCCCGCCGCCATATCCTTAAGCTCGTCCCAGAGGCTTTCGGCGAAGCTGCGCAGGACCGTGAGCTCGAAGCTGTCATCGCCGGTGCGGGCGATCTGTACGGAGATATGGCCGATCATCGTCATCGCCGAACTGTTTTCCTGAAAGACGGCGGGGTCGAGATCGACGGCGGTGCCCTTTGAAAGAAGCAGGCGCGCAGACCGGCCGGAAATGCCGATGCGGACACGGCCGTGGCTCTGATCCATGACGAAGGCTTTTCCGGCAAGCGCTGCTGTGAGAGTTTCAAGACCTGCGGATGAAAGCGGCGCGTCGCCGGCGACGAACCATTGCCGGAAACCGGCCTGACGGATCGAACTTTCCGCAAAGCCCGCCTTCGTCAGTTCAGCGGCAAGCGCCGCTGGCTCAGTTCCGCCGAGCACATGCAGCAGATGGCCTTCCGGCAAGGCTTCCAGCCGGATGCCGGGTCCCGTTACGTTATGTGCCGTGCCGGCGAGAACCGGTCTATGCTGGGGGAGATCAGGCATGGAGCTTCTCGTTTTCAGGATCGATAAAGACGGGATGGCAGAGCACCGCATCGGTGAATTCATTGCGCAGGCCGTTCCAGACCGTCACCTTTTCGCCGATGCGCTCAGGCCCGCGCCGGACCAGCGCCAGGCCGATCGTATGGCCGAGGCTCGGTGAAAAGGCGCTCGAGGTGACATAGCCCTGGTCGTTTTCCAGCGTCGCCGGAGAGCCCTCGGCGAGGATATGCGAGCCGGTGCGGAAGCCGCTTACCGGATTGAGCGGCTTGACGCCGACGAGGCGCGGCCGCTCGGGATCCTGCAGGCCTTCGCGGGCGAGCATCGCCTTGCCGATGAAATCCGGCTTGGTCGATGACACAATGCGGCCGAAGCCGAGATCACCCGGGGTGACCGTGCCGTTGATCTCGGCGTGGGTGACATGGCCCTTCTCGATGCGCAGGACGCCGAGCGCTTCGGCGCCGTAGGCGCAGATGCCGTGTTTTTCGCCGGCGGCCATGATGGCGTCGGCAACGCTTTCGCCGTAGCCGGCCGGCACCGCCAGCTCGTAGGCGCGTTCGCCGGAGAAGGAGATGCGGAACAGCCGGCCTTCGAGACGGCCGCCGAACAGCGAAATCTCGCGGGCGCTCATGAAGGGGAAGGCGGCATCGGAGATATCCTCGTCGACGATCTCGGCGAGGATGGCGCGCGACTTCGGCCCGGCAACCGCCATCTGCGCCCATTGATCGGTCGAGGAGGCGAAGCAGACGTCGAGTTCCGGCCAGAGCGTCTGGGCGCAGAATTCGAGATGGCTCAGCACGCCGGCGGCCAGCGCCGTCGTCGTCGTCATGAAGAAGTGGTCGTTGCTGAAGCGGCTGGTGGTGCCGTCGTCATAGATGAAGCCGTCCTCGCGCAGCATGATGCCGTAACGCGCCTTGCCGAGGGCAAGCTTGGCAAAGCCATTGCAATAGACCCGGTCGAGGAAGGTCGCGGCGTCGCGGCCGAAGATTTCGATCTTGCCGAGCGTCGAGACGTCGCAGAGGCCGGCATTTTTGCGGATATTCAGCACTTCGCGGTCGACGCTTTCGCGCCACGTCGTCTCGCCGGCGCGCGGGAACCAGGAGGAGCGATACCAGAGGCCGGTTTCAACGAAGACCGCGCCATTCTTTTTCGCCCAGCCGTGCAGCGGCGATTTGCGCGCCGGCTGGAAATCCTTGCCGCGCGACGCTCCGGTCAAGGCGCCGAAGGAAACCGGCGTATAAAAGGGCCGGAAGGTCGTCGTCCCCACTTCGGCGGGTGACACACCGCGCGCCTCGGCAAGGATGCCGATGGCGTTGATGTTGGAAAGCTTGCCCTGGTCGGTCGCCATGCCGCTGGTGGTATAACGCTTGGCAAGCTCGACATGGCCGTAGCCTTCGCGGACGGCAAGACCCAGATCTTTAAGATGCACGTCGTTCTGATAGTCGACGAAAGCCTTGCCCTTCGATCCCTTGACCGACCAGAGCGGCTTTACATGCGGAGCCGTCTCGGGAGCTGAAACAAAGGCCGGTTCCGCTGAAAAGCCGATTGCCTGCAATGCGGCGGCGGCCTTCGCCGCGCCATCGCCGAGGCAGGCCGTGGCTTGCGCGAGGCCGGCGGCTGCGCCGGCAACGGCAAGGCCGTCCTGTGATGCCGGCGCCAGGAAGGCCGAAGACACCTCGGACCATTGCGGCTTGCCGCCGCGATGGCAGGCAAGATGAATGACCGGGCTCCAGCCGCCCGACATGGCGAGCGCATCCGCGTCGATCCGGCGAATGCCGCCTGCGGTCTCGATGCTGACGCCGCGCAGGTGTTTGCCGCCCTCTGCATCGATGACCCGGGCGCCCCGCAGAACCTCGGCGCGACCCTGCCAGCCCTTGCCGCCATCGGCGCGGCTGTCGACGATCGCGGCAACTCGAAGGCCGGCAGCTTCGAGGTCGGCGGCGGTGTCATATGCAGTATCGTTGGTGGTGAAGACCACCGTGCTTTGGCCTGGCGCCACCGCCTGCCGATTGAGATAGCTGCGCATGGCGCCTGCCATCATCACACCGGGGATGTCGTTGCCGCCGAAGACCAGCGGCCGCTCCTCGGCTCCCGTCGCCAGAAGCGCCTGGCGGGCGACGATGCGCCACAATCGTTCGACGGGACGCTCGGGATCGGGCAGCGCCACATGCTTCTGCACGCGTTCGACGGCGCCGAAGACATTGTCGTCGTACCAGCCGAACACCGTCGTGCGCGGCAGGCGGCGCACATTCGCCAGCCCTTCGAATTCGGTCAGCACCTCGCCGAGAAGAGCGTCCGCCGGCTTGCCGTCGACGGCGCCGCGGGCAAGCAGACTGCCACCGAGTTCGGAGCCTTCGTCGGCGATAATGACGCGCGCGCCGGCGCGTCCCGCCGTCAGCGCTGCGGCAAGACCGGCAGGGCCCGCGCCGATCACCAGCAGGTCGCAATGCGCCCAGCATTTCTCATAGGTATCGGGATCGGCTTCGTAGGAGGCGCGGCCGAGGCCCGCCGCCTTGCGAATCACCGGCTCATAGAGCTTTTCCCAGAGGGCCGCCGGCCACATGAAGGTCTTGTAGTAGAAACCGGCGCTGAGGAAAGGGGAGAGCAGGCCGTTGACGGCGCCGACATCGAAACCGAGCGAAGGCCAGCGGTTCTGGCTCTTGGCCGTCAGCCCCTGGTAAAGCTCGATCATCGTCGCGCGCGTGTTCGGTTCGGGGCGCCCGCCGCTGCCTGTCGTCACCAGCGCGTTCGGTTCGGCGGCCCCCGCCGTCAGAATGCCGCGCGGGCGGTGATATTTGAAGCTGCGGCCGACGAGCTGGATACCGTTGGCCAGCAGCGCCGAGGCGAGCGTATCGCCCGGATGGCCTTCCAGCGCCTTGCCGTCGAAGGTGAAGCCGAGTGTCGCGGCCCGGTCGATGCGGCCGCCGGAGGAAAGACGGAAACTCGTCATGCCGGTTCTCCGCCGAGCTTGGCAAGGGCGGCATCCCTGACGCCATGGACCTTATGGGTGACGGTATCGCGTTCGACGATCAGCCACCGGCGGCATCCGGAGGAATGGTGCCAGTATTCGCTGTGCCGGCCCTTCGGATTGTCGCGCAGATAGACATAGTCGTACCAGGCATCCTGACCGGCATCCGGCGCCGGCCGGATAAGGTTCGCGTCGCCGCGAATCGAGAATTCCTCCTTGGGCCGGACGCCGCAATGGGGACAGGAAATCAGGCTTGCCATCGTCTAAATATCCTCAGTGCAGATTGGGCTGGGCGCCGACGCCCTTTTCGTCGATCGGATGGCCGCGCGCGAAACGATCGAGCCGGAAGGCGCGTGCCGTCTGATGCGGTGTGTTGCGGGCGATCAGATGGGCGTAGCAGAAGCCGGAGGCGGGTGTTGCCTTGAAGCCGCCGTAACACCAGCCGGCGTTGAGATAGAGATTGCCGATATGGGTGCGGTCGATGATCGGCGAGCCGTCCATGCTCATATCCATCACCCCGCCCCAGGAACGCAGGAAACGTACCCGCGACAGCGACGGGATCATTGCCACGCCGGCTTCGGCGACATGCTCGACGGTCGCCAGATTGCCGCGCTGGGCATAGGAATTATAGCCGTCGATATCGCCGCCGAAGACGAGGCCGCCCTTGTCCGACTGGGAGACGTAGAAATGCCCGGCGCCGAAGGTGACGACATTGTCGATGAAGGGTTTCAGCCCTTCGGAGACGAAGGCCTGCAGCACATGGCTTTCGATCGGCAGGCGGAGGCCAGCCATATCGGCGACGACGGTGGAATTGCCGGCCGCCGCCAGCGCCAGCTTGCCGCAGCCGATGAAGCCCCTGCTGGTCTCGACGCCCGTCACCTGACCGTTTTCGCGGCGGATTCCTGTCACCTCGCACTGGGTGATGATATCGACGCCGCGGCTGTCTGCGCCGCGGGCATAACCCCAGGCAACCGCGTCGTGGCGCACCGTGCCGCCGCGCGGCTGGTATAGACCACCCATGATCGGGAAACGGGCATTGTCGAAATCGAGGAACGGAAGCTTCTTGCGCACCGCCTGCCGGTCGAGAAGCTCGGCGTCGACGCCGTGCAGCCGCATGGCGTTGCCGCGGCGCGTATAGGCGTCTCGCTGCGCATCGGAATGGAAGAGGTTGAGCACGCCGCGCTGCGAGACCATGGCGTTGAAGTTGAAGTCCCGCTCCAGGCCTTCCCAGAGCTTCATCGACAGCTCGTAGAAGGGATTGTTGCCGGGCAGCAGGTAGTTCGAACGGATGATCGTGGTGTTCCGGCCGATATTGCCGGAGCCGAGATAACCCTTTTCGAGAACGGCGACATTGGTGATGCCGAACTCCTTGGCGAGATAATAGGCCGTGGCAAGGCCGTGGCCGCCGCCGCCGACAATGACGACATCATAATGCGGCTTCGGCGCGGGGTCGCGCCAGGCAGGCGCCCAGCCTTTGTTGCCGCGAAGGCCGTTGAGGAAAATCGAGAGAGCGGAGTAGCGCATGGGTCAATCCGAATGGAGTGGCCGCATGATGCCAGAAAGACCGGCGCGGACTTGCGCAATTAGGACACTAATGAATATATAAGGGACATGTCCTCACCCGATACCAGAAATGTCCAGGAGATCGGCTTCATCCTGATCCCGGGATTCGCGCTGATGTCCTACGCTTCGGCGACGGAGCCGTTGCGGGCAGCAAATCTTCTGGCTGGACGCGATATCTATCGTCTGCGGACCTTCTCGCCGGACGGCGCGCCTGTTCTCTCCTCCTCCGGTGTGCCGGTGCCGGCCGAACCTCTTCCCATCAGGGGCGCGGGGCTCGGCACGGCCTTCGTCTGCGCCGGCGGCTCGCCGCGCGACTGGCGCTATCCGGGCGTACTCGCCTGCCTCAGGCAGCTGTCGCGCGAAGGTGTCAGGATCGGCGGCATTTCGGGCGGCCCCTATCTGATGGCGGCCGCCGGACTGCTCGCCGGCCGCGACTTCACCATCCACTGGGAGTACGCCGCCGCTCTTCTCGAGGCCTTCCCTGATCTTTCGCCGCGCCAGGCGCGCTTCATGATCGACGGCAGCAGAATCACCTGCGGCGGCGGCATCTCAGCGCTCGACATGATGCATGTGCTGATCACCGAGCGCATGGGGCCGGATTTCGCCCGCCGCGTCAGCGACTGGTATCTGCACACCGAGGTCAACGAGCCGGCAGCGCCCCAGCGCGCGTCGCTCGCCGAGCGTTACGGCGTCCATCATCCCGGCCTGCTCAGCGTTCTCGAGCGTATGGAGGAGACGATCGAGATGCCGCTCGACCGCGCCGCCATGGCCCGCATCGCCGGTGTTTCCGCCCGTCATCTCGACCGGCTCTTCTCGGCCCATCTCGGCACCACCTTCCTCGATCAATATCACAGGATCCGGCTGCAGCATGCTCACCGCCTGCTGAAGCAGAGCCCGCTTTCCGTCTCGGAGATCGCGGTCGCCACCGGCTTTTCCAGTCTCAGCCATTTTTCCCGGATGTTCCGCGCCCTCTATGGCATTGCGCCGCGGCAGGCGAGGCGGGATTAGGTTTTCTTCACGGTTGAGGAACCTTCACCAGGGGGATAGGTTGGCATCGGGACAAAAGAGCAGGCGGCGGGACATTCATGACAACCAAGCGTGAAACGGCAGAGCAACCGGAACATGGCGGACGCGCGCCCTTTTCCCAGGACCCGCACGCCGTTCGGGAGCCGAAGGAAAACAACCTTGAAATGGCGATCGGCCATGAGGTGCGGGCCTATCGCAAGAAACTCGGCATCACCGTCACCGATCTCGCGGCCGCCACCGGCATTTCGCTCGGCATGCTGTCGAAGATCGAGAATGGCAACATTTCACCATCGCTGACGACGCTGCAATCCCTGTCGCGGGCGCTCGGCGTGCCGCTGACCGCTTTCTTCAGGCGCTACGAGGAACCGCGCAATGCCGTCTTCGTCAAGGCGGGAGAGGGCGTCGAGCTCGAACGGCGCGGCACGCGCGCCGGCCATCAATATAATCTGCTCGGCCATATCGACAACAATTCAAGCGGCGTCATCGTCGAGCCCTATCTCATCACGCTGACGGCCGATTCCGACGTCTTCCCGACCTTTCAGCACGAAGGCATGGAGTTCCTCTACATGCTCGAAGGCGAGGTCGTTTACCGCCATGGCGATCAGCTTTTCCAGATGCAGCCGGGCGACAGCCTGTTCTTCGATGCCGATGCGCCGCATGGGCCGGAGCAACTGGTGAAACTGCCGAGCCGCTACCTCTCTATCATCAGCTATCCCCAGCAGAGCACCAGGGGCTGACTTGCCTTAAAAGAAAAATTTATTCCCCTAAGTTGAAGTCCGCAGTCAGACCTGTTAGTCCTTTCTCAACTTGAAAGGAGGCACAGGCTATGTGCGGCATCGTTGGACTTTTCCTCAAGGACAAGAGCCTTGAGCCTCAACTGGGGAATCTGCTCTCGGACATGCTGATCACCATGACCGACCGCGGGCCGGACTCGGCCGGCATCGCGATCTATGGCGGCTCCGCAGAGGGCAGAGCGAAGGTGACGATCCAGTCCGCCAATCCTGGTGTCGACTTCGAAGGCCTCGCGGACGACCTCGAGAAGGCGGGCATCAAAGCCCATGTGTGGATCAAGAGTACGCATGCCGTCCTCGAGCTTGATGTCTCCAAGCTTGGCGCCGTGCGCGAGGCGCTCGAACAGATCCGCCCGACGGTGCGTCTGATGGGCTCCGGCGAAAGCGTCGAAATCTATAAGGAGATCGGCCTTCCGAAAGACGTGGTCGCGCGCTTCGACGTGCGCGCCATGGGTGGTACCCACGGCATCGGCCACACGCGTATGGCGACCGAATCCGCCGTCACCACGCTCGGCGCCCATCCGTTCTCGACCGGCGCCGACCAGTGCCTGGTGCACAACGGCTCGCTGTCCAACCACAACAACCTGCGTCGCGAACTCATCCGCGAAGGCATGAGCTTCGAGACGCAGAACGATTCCGAAGTCGCCGCCGCCTATCTCTCCGCCGAAATGGCCAAGGGCAAGGATCTCGGCCAGGCGCTGACCGGCGCACTCGACGATCTCGACGGCTTCTTCACCTTCGTCGTCGGCACCAAATCCGGCTTCGGCGTGGTGCGCGATCCGATCGCCTGCAAGCCCGCCGTCATGGCCGAGACCGAGCAGTATGTCGCCTTCGGCTCGGAATACCGCGCGCTGGTCAATCTTCCCGGCATCGAGAATGCCCGCATCTGGGAGCCGGAGCCGGCGACCGTCTACTTCTGGGATCACGACAAGGCTGCCTGAGGGGCGCCCCGAAAGCCAGGAGCCGGCTGAAACCGTCTCCCAGATCAACGAGGAACCAATGCCCACATTCGATCTTTCCAACACCCCTCTTCGCGAGCTGAACAGCGCGCTGCATGCCCTTTCCAAAGGCGCCAACGACACCGCATTCGAAGTCATCAACCCGCGCGGCAGCCATGCCGTCGCCGTCGGCATCGACAGCCCCGTCACGGTCGCCGTTAGAGGCTCGGTCGGCTATTACTGCGCCGGCATGAATGACGGCGGCACCATTACGGTTCATGGCTCGGCCGGTCCGGGCGTTGCCGAAAACATGATGTCCGGCACCGTCGTCATCGAGGGCGACGCCAGCCAATATGCCGGCGCCACCGGCCGGGGCGGCCTGCTCGTCATCAAGGGCAATGCAGCCTCGCGCTGCGGCATTTCGATGAAGGGCATCGACATCGTCGTTCATGGCAGCATCGGCCACATGTCGGCCTTCATGGGCCAGTCCGGCCATCTGGTCGTGCTCGGCGATGCCGGCGATGCGCTGGGGGATTCGCTCTACGAAGCCAAGCTGTTCGTCCGCGGCGAGGTAAAGAGTCTCGGCTCCGACTGCATCAAGAAGGAGATGCGGCCGGAGCATCTGGAGAAGCTTGCCGAGCTGCTCGACAAGGCCGGGGTCACGGACGTCAGGCCCGAAGAGTTCAAGCGCTACGGCTCGGCCCGCAAGCTCTACAATTTCAACATCGACAACGCCGACGCGTATTGAGGCGAGGGACATCCATGAGCTATCACAACCCCTATACCCCGCCCCGCAAGTCCGCGACCTTCGACGACTATACGCTGGCCGAAATCCGCCGCGCGGCGGCCACCGGCATCTACGACATCCGCGGCGCCGGCACCAAGCGCAAGGTGCCGCATTTCGACGATCTGCTGTTTCTCGGCGCCTCGATTTCGCGCTATCCGCTCGAAGGCTATCGGGAGAAGTGCGACACGACTGTTGTGCTCGGCTCACGCTTCGCCAAGAAACCGATCACGTTGAAGACGCCGATCACCATTGCCGGCATGAGCTTCGGCGCGCTTTCCGGCAATGCCAAGGAAGCGCTCGGCCGCGGTGCGACGATTGCAGGCACCTCGACGACGACAGGCGACGGCGGCATGACGGATGAGGAACGCGGCCATTCGCAGACGCTGGTCTACCAATATCTGCCCTCTCGCTACGGCATGAATCCGCGGGATTTGCGCCGCGCCGATGCGATCGAAGTCGTGGTCGGCCAAGGTGCCAAGCCCGGCGGCGGCGGCATGCTGCTCGGCCAGAAGATCTCCGACCGCGTCGCCAATATGCGCAACCTGCCGAAGGGCATCGACCAGCGCTCGGCCTGCCGCCATCCGGATTGGACCGGCCCCGACGATCTCGAAATCAAGATCATGGAGCTGCGCGAGATCACCGATTGGGAAAAGCCGATCTACGTCAAGGTCGGGGGCGCGCGTCCCTATTACGACACCGCCCTTGCCGTGAAGGCGGGTGCCGACGTCGTCGTGCTCGACGGCATGCAGGGCGGCACGGCGGCGACCCAGGATGTCTTCATCGAGAATGTCGGCATGCCGACGCTTGCCTGCATTCGCCCGGCCGTTCAGGCGCTGCAGGACCTCGGCATGCATCGCAAGGTGCAGCTCATCGTGTCGGGCGGCATCCGCTCCGGCGCCGACGTTGCCAAGGCGCTCGCGCTCGGCGCCGATGCGGTCGCGATCGGCACGGCCGCACTCGTCGCCATCGGCGACAACGATCCGCGCTGGGAAGAGGAATATCAAAAGCTCGGCTCGACGGCCGGCGCCTATGACGACTGGCATGAAGGCAAGGATCCGGCCGGCATCACCACCCAGGACCCGGAACTGGCAAAACGCCTCGACCCGGTTGCGGCCGGCCGCCGCCTCGCCAACTACCTCAAGGTCATGACGCTCGAGGCGCAGACGATCGCACGTGCCTGCGGCAAGAACCACCTGCACAACCTCGAGCCGGAAGACCTCGTCGCACTGACGATCGAGGCATCGGCCATGGCGCAGGTGCCGCTCGCCGGCACCAACTGGATCCCCGGCAAGACCGGTTTCTAAAAATGCCCGGCCGGGCGCGTTTGGGAGGATGCGGCCGGCTTTTTCATCAAGTGTCTAAGATCAACATAAGGGGACAAATGTGACACTCGACCTCTCGCAATACGCCTCCGAAAGAGGCATCAAATATTTCATGATCAGCTACACCGACCTGTTCGGCGGCCAACGCGCCAAGCTGGTCCCTGCCGAAGCGATTGCCGACATGCAGAAGGATGGCGCCGGCTTTGCGGGCTTCGCCACATGGCTCGATCTGACGCCTGCCCATCCGGACCTGTTTGCGGTTCCCGATGCTTCCTCCGTCATCCAGCTCCCATGGAAGAAGGACGTCGCATGGGTCGCGGCCGACTGCGTCATGGACGATCGGCCTGTCGAACAGGCGCCGCGCGTGCTGCTGAAAAGACTGGTCGCCGAGGCTGCCAAAGAAGGGCTCCGGGTAAAAACCGGCGTAGAGCCCGAGTTCTTTTTGATCTCTTCTGATGGTTCGGTGATTTCGGATCAGTTCGATACCGCCGAGAAGCCTTGTTACGATCAGCAGGCAGTGATGCGCCGCTATGATGTCATCGCCGAGATTTGCGATTACATGCTCGAACTCGGCTGGAAGCCCTATCAGAACGACCACGAGGATGCGAACGGCCAATTCGAGATGAACTGGGAATATGACGATGTTCTGAAGACGGCGGACAAGCATTCCTTCTTTAAGTTCATGGTCAAGTCGGTCGCCGAGAAACACGGGTTTCGCGCCACCTTCATGCCGAAGCCCTTCATGGGCCTGACCGGAAACGGCTGCCATGCCCATATCTCGGTCTGGGACATCGACGGCAGGATCAATGCCTTCGCCGACAAGGAAATGGCCTTCGGCCTCTCCGCTCAGGGCAAGACCTTCCTCGGCGGCATCATGAAACATGCCTCCGCACTTGCCGCGATCACCAATCCGACGGTCAATTCCTACAAGCGCATCAACGCGCCGCGCACCACCTCCGGCGCCACCTGGTCGCCCAACACCGTGACCTGGACGGGCAACAACCGCACCCACATGGTGCGCGTGCCGGGGCCGGGACGGTTCGAGCTGCGGCTGCCGGACGGGGCGGTCAATCCCTATCTGCTGCAGGCGATCATTATCGCCGCCGGCCTCGACGGCATCCGCAGCCAGGCAGACCCCGGTCCGCACTACGATATCGACATGTATGCCGAGGGGCACCTGGTGAAGGACGCGCCGCGGCTGCCGCTCAACCTGCTCGATGCGTTGCGCGCTTATGATGCCGACGAGGGCCTGAAGCAGGCGATCGGGGCTGAATTTTCAGCCGCCTATCTCAAGCTCAAGCATCGGGAATGGAATGCCTATTGCTCGCATTTCACCCAATGGGAACGCGACAGCACGCTCGACATCTGAGCGGCCAGACCGACGCCTTCGACGACTGCTGGCACGCCGGCCGACAAAGCCCCCGGCGTGACCGGGCCCCTCTGCGCTTGAAACGGCGAAGGAAGAGCCGACATGAAAAGCTATGTATTGACGGTATCCTGCAAATCGACGCGCGGCATCGTTGCGGCGATTTCGAGCTATCTGGCCGAGAAAGGCTGCAACATCATCGACAGCTCGCAGTTCGACGACCTCGATACCGGCAGGTTCTTCATGCGCGTCAGCTTCATTTCCGAGGAAGGACTTTCCGGTTCCGCGATCAGCGCCGATTTTGCTGCCGTCGCCGCGCCCTTCGAGATGGAGTACGAATTCCACGACAGCGAGAGTCGCATGAAGGTGCTCTTGATGGTGTCGCGCTTCGGCCATTGCCTCAACGACCTGCTCTACCGCTGGAAGATCGGCGCCCTGCCGATCGATATCGTCGGCGTCGTCTCCAACCATTTCGACTACCAGAAGGTCGTGGTCAATCACGACATCCCCTTCCACCACATCAAGGTGACGAAGGAGAACAAACCGCAGGCGGAAGCCCAGCTCGTCGATCTCGTCGAGCAGACCGGCACCGAACTGATCGTGCTCGCCCGCTACATGCAGGTTCTCTCCGACCAGCTCTGCAAGCAGATGTCGGGCAAGATCATCAACATCCACCACTCCTTCCTGCCGAGCTTCAAGGGCGCCAACCCTTACAAGCAGGCCTATCAGCGCGGCGTCAAGCTGATCGGCGCGACCGCCCATTACGTCACCGCCGACCTCGACGAAGGCCCGATCATCGAGCAGGACACCGCCCGCATCACCCATGCGCAGTCGCCCGACGACTATGTCTCGATCGGCCGCGACGTCGAAAGCCAGGTGCTGGCGCGCGCCATCCACGCTCATATCCATCACCGCACCTTCATCAACGGCAACCGCACCGTCGTCTTCCCGGCCAGCCCCGGAAGCTACGCCTCCGAACGCATGGGGTGAGTCGGCCGAGGGTCGATCACAGGCGCCAGAAATCAGTCGAATCTTAACCAATTCCGTCGCCGCGATCGTGGCGACAGATCTTCGCTCCGACCATACGTGATGAGTATTCACATTACTGAAACCATATTTATTTTCCGATACTTGCGCCTCATCATCAGCTGAATTGATCGGCCTCCCGTTAGGGAATTTCCCGTCTGCGTTAACCATTTGTTAACCATGTCAGCGGTAGACATGGTCAACGATTTCTTCACACAGATGACCAAAGTGCTAACAGACGCTCGCTCTATCCGCATCAAGGGCCGCTCCTTCCTGGCCGTCATGTTGTCCCCGGACCTTCCTTTCGATGATTGGTTGGCAAGGCTCGACGATCTGGCCTCACGTTCGGCCGGCTTCTTCCTGGGCCGGCCCGTCGTGCTTGATGTGACAGACCTGCAGATCGACCGGCCGGAGCTCAAGGAGCTCATCGCCGAACTCGCCAAGCGCAATGTCAGTATCATGGGCATCGAGGGGGCACGGCCTTCCATTCTCGGCGCGGGCATGCCTCCGGCCCTCAAGGGCGGCCGCTCCGCTTCCGATATCGAGGTTCAGCCGAATGAGCCTGCCGGACCAGCCGGCAAACCGGCAGTGGCCGAGCCCCGCCCGGCAACGACACAATCCATCGTCATCCGGGAGCCAGTTCGCTCGGGGCAATCGGTGATCTTTCCGGAAGGCGACGTCACAATCATCGGCTCGGTCGCTTCGGGCGCCGAAGTCATCGCCGGTGGGTCGGTCCACATCTACGGCGCGTTGCGCGGCCGCGCCATGGCCGGATCCATCGGAAACGCATCGGCGCGCATCTTCTGCCGCAAGCTCGAAGCCGAGCTGGTGGCAATCGACGGCATCTACAAAATGGCGGAAGACATGGCCCCCAATCTTCGCGGACAGGCTGTTCAGCTCTGGCTCGAAGAGGATGCGATCATGGCGGAAAAACTGATCTGACGACAGCGCAGCGTCTTTAAGAGACGCGTGAAGGACGCTTAGCACTTTGAATTACTGCGGCACGGCAAAGGAGAGAGAAATGGGGAAAGTGATCGTCGTCACGTCAGGCAAGGGCGGGGTCGGAAAGACGACCTCGACCGCCGCATTGGGAGCGGCGCTGGCGCAACGCAATGAAAAAGTCGTCGTCGTCGATTTCGACGTCGGCCTGCGCAATCTCGACCTCGTGATGGGCGCCGAGCGCCGGGTCGTCTACGACCTGATCAACGTCATTCAGGGCGACGCCAAGCTGACCCAGGCGCTGATCCGCGACAAGCGGCTGGAAACGCTGTTCCTGCTGCCGGCGTCGCAGACACGCGACAAGGACAATCTGACGGCCGAGGGCGTCGAGCGCGTCATCACCGACCTGAAGCGCTATTTCGACTGGATCATCTGCGACAGCCCCGCCGGCATCGAACGCGGCGCAACGCTTGCCATGCGCCATGCCGACGTCGCCGTCGTCGTCACCAATCCGGAAGTTTCATCTGTGCGCGATTCCGATCGCATCATCGGCCTGCTCGATGCCAAGACCGCCAAGGCCGAACGCGGCGAGCGGATGGAAAAGCACCTGTTGCTCACCCGCTACGACGCCAACCGCGCCGAGCGCGGCGACATGCTCAAGGTCGACGATGTGCTGGAAATCCTCTCCATCCCGCTTCTCGGCATCGTACCGGAAAGCATGGATGTGCTGCGCGCCTCCAACGTCGGCGCGCCGGTCACGCTGGCCGAAAGCCGCAGCCCGGCCGCCATGGCCTATTTCGATGCCGCCCGCCGGCTCGCCGGCGAAACCCTGCCGATCGCGATCCCCGAGGAAAAGCGGAATATCTTCGGCAAGATCTTCGGAAGGAGAGCGGCATGAGCATTTTCCGTCTCTTCAACAGGCAGCGCACAGCGCCGGCCGCCCGCGAACGCCTCCAGGTGCTCCTCGCCCACGAGCGCTCCTCGGCAGGATCGGACCTTGTCTCTCTGCTGCGCGAAGAAATCCTTGCGGTCATCGCCAAACACGTCGAGCTCGACCACGACAAGGTGCAGGTGACGATTGATCGCAACGAGTTTGTCTCGACCCTGGAGATCGACGTCGAAATCCCGCTGAACGCTGCCGTGCAGGCGGCCTGAGGGTAACGACACGCTTCTCTCGTTGCCTTTGAAAATGCGAAAGCCGCCACGGAACATGGCAGCTCAGTTTGATGGCAACCTTGCTCTCCCCGACGTCATCCTCGGCCTTGTGCCGAGGATCTGCTGCCCTATCGACCGGGGGCCGATGCTCGGGACAAGCCCGAGCATGACGAAATGAAGGGTCTGCCGACCTTGTCAGCAGTCTGAGCCGCCATGGAAACCATGGCGGCTTCTTGCGTCGGCCTGCCCGGCCGGAAGGCTCAGCGGCCGCCCTCGATCTTGCGGTGGCGCTGCGCAATCCCGCCTTTGCCATAGGGATAATCGAGCGGCTGCGGCGCGCTGACCTCATTGAGCTTGGCCATCTCCTCGCTGGAGAGCGCGACCTTCATCGCACCCAGATTGTCGGCGAGCTGTTCGGGCGTGCGGGCGCCGAGAATGACCGAGGTCACGGCCGGCTGTGCCGCAGTCCAGGCAAGCGCCACCTGCGCCATGCTGACGCCGCGGACCTTGGCGATATCCTCGACGGCCGCGATGATCGCCCAGGTGCGTTCCTGGGCGTTGCGCGGCGCATAGGATTCGCTGCCGCGATTGGGGTTCTCGCCGAGACGGGTGGCGCCGGTCGGCATCTCATCGCGCTTGTATTTGCCGGTCAGCCAGCCGCCGCCGAGCGGCGACCAGGGTAAGAGGCCCATGCCGGCGTCCTGGCAGGCCGCGACGATTTCGAGCTCGATATCGCGCGCCAGAAGGCTGTATTGCGGCTGCAGCGTCACCGGACGCGTATAGCCGCGCGCCTTGGCAATCTCGGAAGCCTTGGCGATGTGCCAGCCGACATAGTTGGAGAAGCCGTAATAGCCGATCTTGCCCGAGGAAATCGCATCGTCGAGGAAGCGCAGCGTCTCTTCGATCGGGGTCAGCGCGTCCCAGGCGTGCATCTGGTAGAGATCGATCTGTTCGAGGCCGAGGCGGCGGAGCGAATCGTCGAGCGCCTGGCCGAGATGCCGGCGCGAAAGGCCGATCTCGTTGGGGCCGTTGCCCATCGGAAAACGCCCTTTGGTGGCGACGATCGCCTGGCGGGCCTCGGTCGGTCGCGCCTTCAACCAGCGTCCGATGATCTCTTCCGACTTGCCGGCGCTGTAGACGTCGGCGGTGTCGATGAAATTGCCGCCCCATGCGAAATAATCGTCGAGCAGCTTGTGCGAGGCCGCTTCGTCGGCTTCCGCGCCAAAGGTCATGGTGCCGAGGCAATAGGCGGTGACGACGGTCCCGCTCGGACCGAGCTTGCGATAATCCATGTCTTCCTCCTCATGCGGATACCCGCGGCCGACGCGGAAAGTCGTCGGGGTAGAAGCCGGGGCTCCTGCAATCAATGACAATATCGTGCTTGAAGCGGCCTCTGCCGCTGGATGAGGTACAGCGCCCCAGGCTGGGTAGCGCGGGGGCGAGGGCAGAATAACCAATCCCGTCCGTGCGACAAGTGGGAAAAAATATTTCCGCCTGCCGTCGCGGCCGGCAGCCGTTATGGATTTCTCGACGACGCGCCGGCGATCCGGTCGGCTGCGGCGACACCGGTCTCGTAGGCGCCATGCGCCGTCGAATAACGCGAGCGCGAACAGGCTTCGCCGGCAAAGAAGATCCGCGCGTCATGCGGTTCGGCGAGGACGGTGCGCAGATCGGAGGCGCCGGCTTGCGCGTAGGAATAGGAGCCGCCGATATGAGGCATCGCGGCCCAGGTCGAGATTGCCGCCACCGATAAGTGCTTGCGGATGTCGGTGCCGAATTGTGCCGCCAGCTCATCCGCGGCGAAAGAAAAGGCAGCCTCTGCTCCCATCCGCTCCAGATCATGCGCGAGATCGCCGGCGAAATAGGCCTCGACAACGGGAGCGCCGAACGGCCGCAGCTGATAGGTGCCGGTCGCGCCGCGACTGGTCGAGCCGAGCATATGCGTATCCGCCGGCAGCGCCTCCGGATCGGCGACGCTGAGGAAGAGCTTATCGGCGAGCCCCAGGGGCAAACGAGCTGCGGCTTCGATCTTGTCGGGTAGGGGAGGATCGAAGGCGATCCTGCCGGTGGCAAGCATATTTGTCGACACTGTGACGAGCACAGTGTGGGCGGTGATCGTTCCCTGGTTCGTCTCGATGCTGATACGGCCGGCATGGCGGTGATCGACGCGCTTTGCTTCGACGCCGAGCCTTGACCGAACCGGCGCGCCATAGAGCGCGATCAATGTTCCGTAGCCCTGCCGGACACGCCAGTCGGGACCGGCGCCGGGATCATATCTGTTGTAGTCGACGATCGACGAGCGCTCCAGTTCGGCGCCGGTGATGTAAGTGCCGATCGCCCGGATCTGGCCGTTCCAGCGACCGCCGGGCTGGAGCTTTGCTGCCAGGTCGCTATCGTTGCCTTCATGGCTTTCGAGGCGTTCGAAATAAGCGCCGATCGCCTGCTGCGCGGCCTGGATCTCCGCATCATCCCGCTGAAGCCGCCGGCCGCCGTTCCAGGGCGCCGGCGAGCGGTCGACCGTCAGTCCGACCTCACCGGCAATCGCCGTCCAGGCATTGGTCCGCGCCCCGTGCAGCCAGCCGCAACCGAGATCGAAACCGAGATCGCCGGCTCCAGGCAGCCCGACCGTCCAGGCCCTCCCACCGAGACGGTCGCCGGCTTCGAGCAGGAGGACGGAAAGACCGGGACAGATTGCCAGCAGGCGGCGGGCTGCGGCGATACCGGCAGCGCCGGCGCCGATGATGACGACGTCTTCGTCGGCGTCCTTGATGTCGTCACGAGGCATGGTTTCTCCTTCCGCCGCTGACACTCAGCTAAACTTTCCTGTCCATGAAAGGCAAGGGGCTGGGCATAGCGCGCCGCGGGCGATGGATTCGCCCGCGCCTCCGTGACATACAAAGTCGATGAGCGTGCACAGAGATTCGCAACTCGACATGTTTGCCAAGGCATCGCCCGCAATGGCCGAAGCACGGGGCCCATCGCGCCGGCGGCCGTCACCGCCGGCGCCCCCCTCCGATGAAGACATGGCGCGGGCGCTGGAGGAGAGCGGCAATTATCGCATCCTGAGGAAACTCGCCGCCCGGCCGGTCGCGGCAGCGAGACAGCCGGGTTTCTCGCGGCTCGGCGTCATCCTCGACACGGAGACGACGGGCCTCAGCCACCGCAGCGACGAGATCATCGAAATCGGCGCCGTCGCCTTCACCTTCAACGATGACGGCGCGGTCGGCGATGTGGTCGGCATCTATGGCGGCCTGCAGCAGCCCTCCAGGCCGATCCCGCCCGACATCACCAGGCTGACCGGGATTACCGACGCCATGGTCGACGGACAACTCATCGACATGCCGTCGCTGAGTGCCCTGATCGAACCGGCGGACCTCATCATTGCCCACAATGCCGGGTTCGACCGGCCGTTCTGCGAGGCCTTCTCGCCCATCTTCGCCGGCAAGGCCTGGGCGTGCTCGGTTTCGGAGATCGACTGGAGCGCCCGCGGTTTCGAGGGCACGAAGCTCGGTTATCTCGTCGGCCAAGCCGGTTATTTCCACGATGGCCACCGCGCGGTGGACGATTGCCACGCGCTCCTGGAGATTCTCGATCGCGAGCGAGGCGACGGTGAAAGCCCCTTCGCCGAGCTTTACCGCGCCAGCCAACGCTGCCGCATCCGCATCTTTGCCGAACACAGCCCGTTCGAGATGAAGGATCACCTGAAGGCAAGAGGCTACCGCTGGTCTGATGGAAGCGATGGCCGCCTGAAATCCTGGTGGATCGAAGTGGGCGAAGACGATCTCGGGGACGAGCTTTCCTATCTGCGTTCGGAAATCTACCGGTGGAAGGAGGCCGATCCGCCGATCGTCCGGCTGACGGCCTTCGATCGCTTCAAGGCCTGACGCCGGCCGCTGCCGTCAGAACCCATGCATTTGCCGCATAGGTGCAGTGAAGCATTGGCGCTGCAACAACCGAGGGTCCCGTATTATATCAAGCGCATCGAAGCAAACGAGGCGCCAAGGACTGGCAGCTAGGCTTCGAAAGCCCACGGAAAGGGGATCATCATGAACGTAGCACGCTCTTTCAACAATTGGCGCAAGTACCGTCAGACGGTCGCTGAACTGGGCCGTATGTCCACGCGCGAACTGGACGACCTCGGCATCGGCCGCGGCGACATCCGCAACGTTGCGCGCGCAGCCATCGCCCGCTAACAGCTAGACAGACGACCATCTTCGAGCCTTGCCAGCGCCTGCTTCTCCCGAGCGGGCGCTTTGCTTTTTGCGCTTGCCCGCCAGAGGGCGAGCTGCCCGCTTTTCGCATAACGCATAGCTGCCCTGCAAAGAAATGCCTATCATCTGAGCAGGAAATAAGTATGATTATTTCCATCGAAGCGATGCACCTCCTCCCGCATCCCTTCGAACATGCAGGCGCCCCATCCTCCTCCCAGGGTCGCTTGCGGGAACGGCAGCACTCCTCCTCCCAGCTGTCGTTCGGTTTTTATCGAAAGCCTGCCGCACCTCCTCCCGCGGCAGGCTTTTTCGTTTTGACCGAGGAATGTCCGACCGCGCCGAAAGCGGCGGCGCTTGCGATCGCTTCACGTTTGCTCAGCCGAGTCCCGGACAAACCTGTTGACACCAAACTTGTCGTACAACTATGTAACCAGACGGATACCGCCGCCGCGGAAGACGCCTGATGGACCGGCTTGCGCGATAGCGACGATGCGTGACGACAACGAAGCTGAAGGAAAACTGACATGCAGATCGACGTGAGGCACGCCTCCCATCCCGAGGCCGTGCGCGAATACGACACCGAAACGCTGCGGCGTCACTTTCTGGTCGAGACCGTTTTCGCAGGCGGCGAGATCCGGCTGACATATTCCCATTACGACCGGATGGTCATCGGCGGCGCCACGCCGCTTGGCTCTGCGCTGACGCTGACGGCGCCGACGGCGATCGGCCAGGAAACCTTCCTCGCCGAGCGTGAACTCGGCGCCCTGAACATCGGCGGTGCGGGCCGCATCATCGTCGACGGCACGAGCTACGACCTTGCCAAATATGATTGCCTCTACGCGGGCAAGGGCGCCAAGGACATCCGGTTTGAAAGCGCCGATGCTGCCAATCCGGCAAAATTCTATCTCGTCTCGACGCCGGCGCACCAAACGCACCCTACCGTGCTGCTCACCCGCGAAAAGGCGCGCCACCTGACGCCGGGCGAAGCGGCGACGGCCAACAAGCGCTCGATCTACCAGTTCATCCACCCCGAGGTCTGCCAGTCCTGCCAGCTCACCCTCGGCTTCACCATGATCGAGCCGGGCAGCGTCTGGAACACCATGCCGGCCCATACGCATGACCGGCGCATGGAAGCCTATCTCTATTTCGACCTCGACGCCGACCAGCGTGTCTTCCATTTCATGGGCGAGCCGCAGCAGACCCGACATATGCTCGTCGCCAACGAACAGGCGGTCATTTCTCCCCCCTGGTCGATCCATTCCGGCGCGGGCACCAAGAATTACAGCTTCATCTGGGCGATGGCCGGCGACAATAAGAGCTTCACCGACATGGATCACATCGCCATTGCGGATCTGAGGTGAGCGCCGTGGCCAGTCCCTTCGACCTTTCCGGCAGGACGGCCGTCGTCACCGGCGCCAATACCGGCATCGGCCAGGCCATCGCGGCGGCGCTGGCCGGGGCCGGCGCCTCGATCGTCGCCGTCGGGCGCTCCTCAATGGACGAAACCGAAGCACTGGTGAAGGAAGCGGGCAGCCGCTTCCATGTCATCAAGGCCGATCTCGGCACCATCGAGCCGGTCAAGGGGATCGTCGCCGAGGCCATCCAGACTTTCGGCGGCCTCGACATCCTCGTCAACAATGCCGGCATCATCCGCCGTGCCGATGCGCTCGACTTCACCGAGGAAGACTGGGATGCAGTGATCGACGTCAATCTGAAGACGGCCTTCTTCCTGTCGCAGGCCGCCGGCCGCCACATGGTCGAGAAGGGCAGGGGCAAGATCATCAACATCGCCTCGCTGCTCTCCTTCCAGGGCGGCATCCGCATCCCGTCCTATACCGCCTCGAAAAGCGGTCTGGCCGGACTGACGAAGCTGCTTGCCTGCGAATGGGCCGGCAAGGGCGTCAACGTCAACGCCATCGCGCCGGGTTATTTCGTCACCAACAACACGACGGCACTGCGCGAGGATGCCGACCGCAACGCCGCCATCCTGGCCCGTATTCCGGCGGGGCGCTGGGGAACGCCGTCCGAACTTGGCGGTGCCGCCGTGTTCCTGGCATCGCCCGCATCCGATTACGTGCACGGGACGGTGCTGCCGGTCGACGGCGGTTGGCTGGCGCGGTGATCGCTTTCACCGACTGACGAAGCACAGAGTCTCGGCTCGCGTCGTTTTTGCCTTTCCGGCCGGCATGCGCTAGCAAAGCATAGCGGCCGGCGCAGCCGCCCCGATAGGCAGGATTTGACAAGGGATGACGGACAAGGACAACGCGCTCTTCAGCACCATTCGCCAGCCCTCGAACCTGCGCAGCGGCCTTGCCGATACGCTGACGGCGCAGATCGAGTCCGGCGACCTGAAGCCGGGCCAGCGCCTGCCCACCGAACAGGCGATCATGGCGGCGACCGGCGTCAGCCGCACGATCGTGCGCGAGGCGCTCGCCACCCTGCGCGCCAAAGGACTGATTACCACGCATCAGGGCCTCGGGGCTTTCGTCTCGGACGATCCGGCACCGAGATCCTTCTCCATCATTCCCAATGATCTGCAGTCGATCGATGAGGTTCTGCGGGTGCTGGAACTGCGCATGGGGGTCGAATATGAGGCGGCCGGTCTGGCCGCGCTGCGGCGCACGCCGGAAGATATCGACCGCATGCAGGACCGTCTCGATGCTCTCGACAGGGCGCTCGAAGAAGGTGGATACGGCGCAGAGGAGGATTACGCCTTCCATAGGTCGATCCTGGTCGCGACGCAGAATTCCTACTACGGCCGCCTCTTCGACACCTTCGGCAACCTCATGGTGCCGCGGCAATGGGCGCGCTTGGACAAGATGACGGCTGCGGAGCGCAAGCGCCATGCCGCCCGCATGCGCAGGGAACACCACGCCATATTCACCGCGATCCGCGACGGCAACGAAGCGGCCGCGCGGCGTGCCATCCGCAGCCATCTGTCGAAGAGTGCCGCCCGCTTCGAGGAACTGCGCGACGCGACCGACCTGTCCTGAACGTTCGCTTCTTGAGGGCGTTGCGTGGTTTCCCGCTGAACAACGCAAATGAAGAAAAGCGTTACGCGCCGCCCTCATCAGATAGCCAAATCCGCAATTGGCCGACCGGCCTGAAACCCAGTTTTGTCATTTCGTCCAGTGCTTCATCACGATCGTATCCGACAAGCGGCAGATCGGGTGAAAAGGCGACAGTGGCCAATGAGATGGCATCCTGGAAGACCTGTGGCGTGCCAGCCAAGCTAAAGATGTTGGATATCCCGACAGCCTCGGGTGATCGATTTACGATGCAGCCCGCGTCAAAGCCGTCGCCAGCCCATCGGCCATAGATGTGTATGTCGGGATCGGAGAGCAGAGCCAGTGTGAAGACGTTGGCATCTGTGGGGCTGCCCGACTCTTTCCACGAATGTTCCCAGCGTTCCAGGGCCGCGCCATCGCGAATGCGTGCCCAATCTTGCGACGCACGCGCTGAGGTTCTGTGAGGTTCAGCCCAAATCCATGATGCGGAAAACAACAACTGGAACCCTTTGTTGACAAGATCGAGTCTGGAAAACCCGTCTTTGACACCAGGACGCCGTCCTAGCCGATCTGTCAGCCGACCGAAACCAGCTGTTCGTCCGTTGCATCCGGGTCGAGTGTCGTCATATTGGAATAGTATGGCGGTGCGATCGCGTCACTTGACCAAAATGCGCTGGTGCGCTGATCCGGCAGTCCATGGGCACGGAAAACCGCCTGATACAGGTCTGCATTGTTAGCGGCACAAATGCGCGCTTTTTCGGCATCGGATCGTGCCGTGTGGTTCAGGATTTTGCTTTGTGAGGAGTTGCGGATCATAAGAAACCCCGTTGCTTGGCGTTCTCTCTTACCATTGTTTAGCGTTCTCTCAACGCTATCCCTTCCACATTCGGCTACCTCAGCCGCCGCCAGGCGGCGTGATCCGTCTGCAGATTGACGGCGGCATGCGCCGCAGGCAGGAGCGGTTTGCGCCTGCGCCGGCCGAAGCGTCGTTTGAAGCCCAGGATATTTTCGACGAAACTCCTGGTGTAGAGGCCAGGTCCGCTCGAATAGATGCGCCATCCACCGTCGACGGCGATCTTTCCGGTCTTGGCGCGCGCCCAATGCTCCGCCGCCTGATAACGGTCATGGAAAGCCGCGTCGCTGCTGCTGAAATAGGTGTTGCGCTGGCGCAGTGAAGCATGCGGCAAGGCCGTCGTGACGGCGATCGGATTGACGACGGCGATCGCCTTCCACAGCTCCTCCGCCGAAGCCTCCAGCGCCAGCGTTTCGCAATAGCGCAGATGCGCATGTACATACATCAGCCCGATCTCGCGGCCGAAGAAGGACGAAGATTCGGCTCGGCGAAACAGCGTTTCGGGCCCACCGGAGTAGGTCGCCGGCTTTTCCATCAGCCGCACGCCGTCAGGGAAGAGCAGATGCTCTTCGATCAGCCGCATGTGATGCCGCCTCTGCGCCGGCGTGAACAGCTTGCCGAGCATAGCCTGCGTCATCGAGATCAGCGAGAAGGAAAGACCGGTGCGTTTGTCGCTCGGATGAAGCAGCAATTCGACGCCGTCATGGGCGGGATCGAAGATGCCATAGCCCGCAATGACGCCGTCGCGCACGAGATGGCGGTTGAAATCCCGGCGCATCGCGGTTGCGATCTTCCGCAGAGCCTTTGCCTTGCCGCCGTTGCCGCAGCGGCGCAGGATGGCGGAATAACGGACGATCTGCTCATAGAGCAGGGCGACCGTCCAGCTGCTGACCATCCAGTCGCGCAGATGCGGATCGGCCGGCTGCAGCGAATCGTTCCAGTCTCCCTCGCCATAGCGGATCAGATGCGTTCCCGGGATGAACTGTGTGCGGACAGTATCGAGCAGCTTCTCGACATGGGTCGCGATAGCATCGGTCTCGGGCGCCTTCTGCATGGTCTTTTCGTCACGCCAGGAGACCTTCTCGTCGAGAATGCCAAGATCACCGGTCGCCTCGATGTAGTCGCAGAGCGCCTTGAGCGGCCAGACGATGACGTCGCCGTGACTGTCGCCCGCGCGAATGTTGGCATAGGGCTCCAGCATGAACCATTGCGGCCAGTCGCCTCCTTCCAGATATTGCTCACCGAAGACGGTCTTCACCACTTCTTTGGCTTCGCGGTCGTGCTCATAGGCGAGCAGAAATTCGATCGGCCCCTGGCAGGCATCGCGCGTCCCCCAGGCCGCACCCGTATATTGTTCCAGGCCGTGCGGCACGCTCAGATGGACGATGGCGTCATGCGCGAGCCAGGGCAGGAGGGTCGCCTGGGCAGCGAGATCGGGCGAAGGACTGTCGATGCTCATGCCGCGCACGACGTTACGCCAGAATGCCGATGCCGGCGCAAGCATGGCCTCATCGGTGAGGCCGCTCTCGTAACGGCTCGCCAGCCGTTCAGCTTCTTCGGCATCGGTCATCGAGCCGACGACGGCAAAGGAGAGCGCCCGCGTCGGCCGGGACTTGAGCGCGATGAACGCGCCGTTGCGCGCAACGCCATCGGCATACAGCAGCTCGTCGCCGCCGATCTCGTCGATGGCCTCGGGCGTCGAACTCACCAGCCAGTAGACGGCATCGGGATAACGCTCGCCCCAGAGCCAGGCCGGGTCCGGCCGGAAAGAGATGCGTTTGCGGCCGGGATCGAATTCGATCTGCCCGCCGGCGTCATATTCGCGCTCCCCGAGCACGACATGACCAAACACCAGGAAGCGGCACGGCCTGCCCTCAACCGACACGCTCCACTGCATTGCCGCATCCTCGCCGGAAGCGACCGCCGTGACCATGATCCTGCGCTCCGGGCACTCGTAGATCCAGCGGCAGTCGTTCAGTCCCATCTCAAAAGCCGATGGCACCGCCAGAAGCTGCCAGCCCGCGCCGAGATCGGCCATGATGCGCAGCCCGCTGGCGCGCGTCAGATTGTAGGGATCGCGGGACACCGAAAAGAGCTTGTGAAAGGATGTATTGCCGATCGTCAGCTGCGCGGCGAAAATCCCCTGCATCCAGCAGCTGGCGGCAAGGGTGGAATCGTCGAGCAGCATGTTTTGACCGCTTCGCACGATGGCGCCATGGCGCCGCGCGACGATGAGTTCCTTGTCGCGCAGAACGACGTGGCGGTTGAGAACGCCGTCCGGCACGAAAAATGAAAGAAGCTTTCCGTGCGCGCGCTCTTCGAGGCTCCGCTCCGGATAGAGCTTTCGGATCCCGCTCAGGTCCAGCGCCTCGGCCTCCAGCAGGGGCGCATCCTGAAGCAGGCTGCGAACGGCCGGGGCCGCCCCCGGATCGGCGGCTGCACTTTCCGGCACCTTGATATCCTCGAGCCGCGAAAGGTCGGCATCGCCTGACGCCTCGGGATGATCGGCGGCGAACAGGGCAAAGAAACTCGCAGTCGCACCGCTTGCCGGTACGGAGAAGGATTTCGACTGAATGGCCGGACAGGCCGTCTCCTGCTGCCGCCGGTCGCTCGGCAGACTCGTTCCGAAGCGACCGACCAGCAGGTCGTCCTGGCGATGCTTCGCCTGCACCAGCTGGATCGCATCCGTGGCATAGGCAGCCGCGCCATCGAAGCACCCCTGGACGAGCCAAGGATTGCGGGCGCCCGGCTGCTTGAGATTTTGCCGGTTCATGACGACGGGGCCGTATGTCTTGTGATCGGCGATATGGTGATCGACATATTGCGAAGCATAGGCTTCACTGTTCATCAGGAAACCGCGATCGCCGAGACCGACGTCCTGGATCAGCACCAGATCCACCGGCAGCGTTCCCTTCCTCGGATGCTTGAGCGAGACGCGCCAGAACCAGGCGGTTTCGGTAGCATGAAGCTCGAGGCGGACGGTGTAGCTGATATCGCCGGCCTTGCCGCTCCAGGAAAAGCTCGTCGCGTCGTGCCCGAAGCGGCCGTCGGCGCGAGGGCCGACGATCTCGATGACATCAGGCTTGCCGCCGCCGATGCGCAGGTAGAGGCGGCTGATGCCGCCGTAGAGCGGCGAGCCCTGGATCTGATTGATCTGCACCACCCCCTTCTCGTCGGCATATTCGATGGCAAACAGCGTGCCGTTCGGCAAAGCCGATATCGACAGGCCGGAACCGTTGCTGATCGCAAGGAGACCCAGCTCTTCGCGTCGTGGCATTTGCAAACTGCGCTTGAGGTCCAGGGCCATAAAGATCTCGTCGCTTGATATCAGAGGGGAATCGAAGGATGGCGCAAAAAGATTGAGAGAAATCTTACCGGTGACGGGAAGATCGACAAGGTGCCGCGACTGATGAACGCACATCAGAGCGCTACCGAAACTCGCCTAAAGCGGAACAGATTCAGGCAGAGCGGAATAGGAAACGAAAAATATCACGGTGCGCAGATGGCTATCGCCACTTCTCGATGAGAAATCCCGATGGTCCCTTAACGGGATCGGCATCGGGCAGGGGCACTGACGAGATTTTCGCCACCATTTCACTTGAAGCAACCGAAGTCTGAATATCGGCATGCTGCCCTTTGGGATAAGCGCCGATGACCTCGAAGTCCGCCGTGCAGCCGAGGTTTTGGTGCCCGGTTCCGGCTGGAAGCACCAGACAGTCTCCCGCCGCGACTTCGAACGCTCGACCGCCGGGACCGCCGATCAGCAGTGTGGCGCTGCCACGTGCAATGCCCAGCACTTCATGAGCGCCGGAATGGTAGTGCTGATAATCGAAGACACCGTTCGTCCAGATGCCGGTCCAACCATTTGTCGCGAAGCGACTTTTGAAATCACGAGGTCCCCCGTCGGCAAAGACATCCCGGTAAAGCAATACGGGAAGGCGCGGGTTGTTCGGAACCCAGTCGCTCTCATCGAAAATAATCGTCTCGGTGTTCATGCTGAATTCCCACGGTAGGCGATGATGGCCTCAACACGATGGTCTTGCGAGCCATCGGTGCTGGTGGGCGAGTTCGGTGCGTCTGCCATTGAACTCATCTCCGTCGATGGCTTCAAAGGCTAAACTTTGGCGGCCGCCGGCGGTTCCCTCACACGCTGGAGCCTCGCTATGCCATAGAGACACTTTTTGCTTGGCGAATTGGCTTAACGCTAGGTAAGACCCCTCTTTTTGAAAGAGGGCAACATGCGAAAATTATTATCGATTCTATTCAGCTCAGTCATCGTGGCGGGAACAGCGCACGCTCAAGCGAGAGTTCAGGCCACCCACAGCAACCGCCTGATCGAGAGCTATCGCGCCTATATCGGCGACGCTGATCTTTACAATTCAAATGGGGCCAGACTTACCCGGCCGTGGCAGATCATCCGACAAGACCGGGCGAATTTCCATCAGTACCATGTGCGCGATCATGACGATCAATCGGACTCATTCTTTGCCGATCCGGCAAACCGCCAGGCTCTGGAGCAGATGCTTCGGAACGGTACGATGACGCGAGAGGCCGCCAATATGATCCTGCGTGGCAATATATGGATTGATGTTGATATCTACGGTGACCAAGGAACCGGTCGATGGATCGACGTTTCTGTATCCGATTGATATTTCGCCAGGTCTCATGCCGGTGCCGGCCGCCTGGCGAAAGGGACCGAGAGCAGGGCGCAGCCGGTCAGGACGGCGACGACCATCCAGGCTTCGTTCATCGCCTGAACGCTGGCCGCGGTCTGGACCAGCGGATCGAGCGTGGCCATGGCATCGGCATCGAAGCTGCCGCTATGTCTCGATATGATCTCGGCAGGCGCGCCGACAAACGTGGCCGCCTCGATGTCGCCGGCCGCAAGACGTGCCCAGAGGTCTTGTCCCAGCGGCTCCGAGCGTGTGTAGATGATGGTGTCGATCAGCGCGATGCCGATGGCGCCGCCGAGATTGCGCATCAGATTGAAAAGCCCGCTCGCATCGGGAACGCGATCGGCCGGAAGCGTGCCGAGCGCCAGCCTGGTCGGCGGCAGCAGGCAGAACATGATGGCGACGCCGCGCACCACCTGCGGCCAGAACATCGCGTCGTAGTCCGAGCGCGGATCCTGAAACGCGCTCATACCGACGCCGATCGCAAACAGGGCGAAACCGGCGGCCGACAGCAGCCGCGCATCCATGCGCTTCTCCAGCACGACGGCGACCGGCGCGGTGACCAGCTGTGCGATGCCGGTGACCAGCATGGTCACGCCGATCTCAAGGGCGTCGTGGCCCCTGATGAAAGCGAGAAAGACCGGCATGAGATAGACCGAGCCGAAAAGGCCGATGCCGAGTATGAAGCTCAGCACCGAGCCGACCAGAAAATTCCGATCGCCGAAATTGCCGAGATCGACGATCGGCCGGCGTCGGCGCAGCGTTCGCGTTATGAACGCGCCGCCCGAGACAAGGCAGACGGCCAGCAGGCTCAGCACATAGGCCGAGGTCCAGCCGCTGGTCGGCGCCTCTTTGAGGCTGAGTTCCAGCGCCGTCAGCGCGGCCGCCATCAAGAGGAGCGACAGGCCATCGAGATGCCTGAGTTCGGAGGGATCGGTCGCCTGCTTGGGAAGGAAGCGGGCCGCCAGGATGGCCGAGGCAAGCCCCGGAAGGATGTTGATCAGGAACAGCCAGTGCCAGGAATAGGTTTCGGTCAGCCATCCGCCGACGATCGGGCCGACGGTCGGCGCAAGCACCGCAAGCACGCCGGCAATCGTCGTCGCGAGCGCTTGCCGCTCGTTCGGAAACAGGATGAACACGGCCGAAAACACCGAGGGGATCAGCGTCCCGCCGGAAAAGCCCTGAAGCACCCGCCAGGCGACCAGCACGCCGAAGCTGCCGCTGGCCGCACAGCCGGCAGACGCCGTCACGAACAGACCGATGGCGACGACGAACAGCCACCGCATCGTCAAAAGCCGCGTCAGCAGGCCGGTCAGCGGGATGGCGACCACTTCGGCGATCAGATAGGCCGTCTGTATCCAGCTCATCTGATCCGGACCGATATCGAGCGCCGACTGGATGGTCGGCAGCGATGTCGCCACCACCTGAACATCGAGGATCGCCATGAACATGCCGACGCACATGGCCAGGAAGCCGAGCCAGACGATGGCGGGCGTTCCGTCAGGACGAGCGGCTTCAAGTCGTTCCGACATGCGAGGATCCCGCCAGCGGGCATTGTCTGCATCGGTGAGAAATCTAGGGCCTTCATGTTTGCGACCGAAACGATCCGCATGTCAACCGGCATGCTGCGGCGAAAAGCTGACAGCGCGCACAGACCGAGGAGATCGCCACCAGCCGGGCGTTGGTCGCTCATTCCCAAAATGCGACCGAGCCTGACCGGGAAGGCCAGGCTCGGTGTTCGATCGGCGAATTTGGGCCGGCCGTTCTATGCGCCCGGCTCCCGTTGCGTCGGCCAGTCCGATTAGCCGCGGAAGAGCGACAGGATGTTCTGGGACGAGGAATTCGCGATCGACAGCGACTGGATCGCCAGCTGCTGCTGGGTTTGCAGGGCGGAAAGCTTGCTCGACTCCTCCTCCATATCGGCATCGACGAGGCGGCCGACGCCGGAGTCGATCGAATCCGACAGCGCACCGACGAAGTCTTCCTGCAGTTCGATGCGGGTCGAGACCGAACCCAGCTGTGCACCGGCCGAGGTCATCGCCGAGAGCGCGGATTCGATGGTCGACAGCGCCGACTGGATCTGGCCGGTGGTAAAATCGGTAATGTCGAGCGAGTAAACGGAATCGCCGTTTGCATCAGCCGTTCCGAGGATACCCGTGGAGGTTTCGATCGAGCCGCCGCTCATGCCGAACAGGACGTTGCCCATCGAGCTGGTATCGAGAGCGTAATCGGTCATTTTCACCGAAACGGCGCCGGAGCCGTCGCGGACGAAGGACGATACGACGCTCACGGTGCCATCAGCACCGGCGACCCAGTTTTCGCCGGAGAAGGAAGCCGACTGGGCAATGCTCATCAGCTGTTCCTGCAGCTGGCTGATTTCCTCCTGGACCTTGGATTTGTCGACGCCGTCTTCGGTCGCCGCCACCAGCTTGGCTTTGATCTCGTCGACGACGTCGATCGCGCTGTCCATCGCCGTGTAAGCCGTATCGACCTTTGCCGCGCCGAGGCCGAGGGCGTCGGAGACGGCAGACAGCGCCTTGTTGTCGGAGCGCATCGTGGTGGCGATCGACCAGTAGGCGGCGTTATCGGATGCGGTGTCGACCCGATAGCCGGTCGAGACGCTGTTCTGTGTCGTTTCGAGATTGGAATTGATGCTGCGCAGCGTCTGAAGGGCAGCCATTGCGGAATTGTTGGTATTGATGCTCGTCATTGGAGTTCGCCTGCTTCGGAGGTTGAATATGGTGAAACCCGGGACACATCCCGGCCGTGGCGAGCAGCCTCATGCTTATTGACCTTTCGTTTCCGATCAATTCGCCATCGTTGGATTAATTATCGTACTTAAAAGTACCTTAATGGTTAACGCGATGCGCGTGGGCCGAATTTTTATTCGGAAGTCGCCGCACAGAAATTCCGCGTCGCCGATTGACGCCCCGGCGAAAAACCGACTATCAATATTAAATCAATTTGATTGACTTCAATTCGCATTCCGATCCTCGAAGCCTGGTTTTCCCTGAAGGAAGAGTGATGATGTCGACACCGCGACCGAACGCCCTGCGGCTTGAAACCCTTTGGAACCCGCCCGCCGACGGTAAGGAATTCTCCTATGTCCTGCGCCTCAAGAACCTCGGCAGCGAGCCGCTTTCGAATTTTTCCCTCTGCGTCAGCGGCCCGGGCCGCGTCGATCCGGCCGGACGCGTCGAAGGCGCGACGGTCTCAAAGCGGCTTTCCAATTTCACCGAATTCCAGCCGCCGGCCGGTTTCGTGCTCGGCGCCGGCGAGACCTGGACGGTCTCCGTCTATGCGCTGAGCTGGCAGTTCCGCCACTGGACGGACGGTGCGACGAGCGCCTATCTCGCCCTTGCCGATGGCAGCACCATCGTGCTCGGCGTCGAGCCGACGCGCTCTTCGGTCAGCAACGCGGCCCTGAAACGCGGCGCCGAGATCTATCCCGTTCCCGCCAATGCGCCCGTCCAGATTTCGGTCATCCCCTGGCCGAACCATGTCGCGGTCGCCGCGCGCCGGCCGCTGCCGGCCGGTTTTGCCCCGCGGGCGCAGAGCACCGAAGGGGAGGCGGCGGCGAAAGGCTTCGCGACGCTGGTCGACCATCTCTTCGCCGTCGAAAGCATCGTGCGCAGCGAGGCCGAAGGTGCTGTACCCGTCATCCTGCAGGATGCCGCCGGCTTCGGCCCCGAAGCCTATCGGCTGAGCTTCGACGAGGAGACCCTGACGGTCGAGGCGAGCAGCCGCACCGGCTTCCTCTACGGCCTCGTCACACTCGGCCAGATCTGGCGCGGCGCCAGGCTGCATCCCGGCGTCTTCCAGTTTCCCGCATCCGGCGAGATCGTCGACGAGCCGTCGATGGGCTGGCGCGGCCTGCATCTCGATGTCGCCCGCCAGTTCTATGGCGCCGCCGAGGTCAAGAAGCTGCTGGCGGTGCTTGCCTGGAACAAGCTCAACCGCTTCCACTGGCACCTTTCCGACGACGAGGCCTGGCGCGTCGAGATCGACGCCTATCCCGCCCTGACCGAGATCGGCGCCTGGCGCGGCCACGGCCTTGCCGTGCCGCCGCTGCTCGGGTCAAGCCCGGCCCGGACGGGCGGCTACTACACCAAATCAGTCATCCGCGAAATCGTCGCCCATGCGAAGAGCTTCGGCATCGAGATCGTGCCCGAGATCGATATGCCCGGCCATTGCTACGCCATGCAGCAGGCGATCCCGGAGCTGCGCGATCCGGCCGAGAAAGGCAGCTACTACTCGGTCCAGGGCTTTCCCGACAATTGCATCAATCCGGCCCGCGAGCAGACCTACGAGATCGTCGAGACGATCCTTACCGAACTGATCGAGCTCTTTCCGTTCAAAACAATCCATCTCGGCGCCGACGAGGTGCCGCTCGGCGCTTGGTCCGGCTCGCCGGCAGCACTCGCGCGCCTGCGGGATGTCGCCGGCGATGGGGTTGCCGATGCTCATGCCAAGCGGCTCAACGTCGTCACCAACACGCACGGCGCCGACGATATCCACGGCTCGGGCGCAGCGATCCTGCAGGCGGCGTTCCTGGAGCGCGTCCAGCGTTTCCTGGCAAGCAAGGGCTGCATCACCGGCGGCTGGGAAGAGGCGGCGCACGGCGATGTCATCGACAAGGAGAAGAGCTATCTCTGCAGCTGGCGCAATGTCGAGGTCTCGGCCGAGCTCGCCGAACGCGGCTATCAAATGGTCGTCTGCCCCGGCCAGGTCTATTACCTCGACATGGCGTTGAGGCCGGATTGGGACGAACCGGGCGCCAGCTGGGCGGGGAATTCCGATGCGGAGAAGCTCTATAAGTTCGATCCGCTCAGTGGCTGGACGGCGGCGCAGAAGCAGAAGCTGCTCGGCATCCAGGCCTGCATCTGGTCGGAACCGATGACCGACCGCGCCGTCTTCGACCGCCTCGTCTTCCCGCGCATCTCCGGGCTTGCCGAAACCGGCTGGACGAAGCCAGCCGCCAAGTCCTGGGAACGCTTCAAGGCGCTCGCCGGGTTGATGCCGCTGCTTTATGGGCTGCAGGAGTCGTAAGGCATGTCTCGCAAAAGTGTGCAGCGGTTTTGCGATAAAGACATGCGTAAAAGCAAAGACCTAAAGCGTGACAAGCGATCTGAAAGATCGCGACACGCTTTAGCACCGGCGCTATTGTCGCTGCCGGTAGGCAGAGGGTGTAAGACCGGTGCCAAGCTTGAAGGCCCGCGTCATGTGGCTCTGGCTGCTGAAGCCGCAGGCCGAGGCGATCTGCGCGATCGGCTCCACGCCCGATAGCATCATTTTGGCGCGCTCGACGCGACGGTGCGCCACCCAGCCATGCGGCGACACGCCAAAGCTTGCCCGGAACATCCGCTGAAAATGAAAGGCGCTGAGCTGGCCGATATCAGCCAGATCCTGCAGGCGGATCGTCTCGCCAAGATGGGCCTCGATATAATCCAGGGTTCGGCGCCGCACATGCGGCGCGATCCCGCCGCTGATCGTACAGGCACGCATGCCTCCATAACGCGGATCAACGAAGAGATCGTGGATCGCCTGCGTCATCGCTTCTTCGGCGAGCAGATGCCCGCCCGCCAATATCGCTTCCGTCATCTGCCGAAGCCTCAGCGCCAAGGCGGGGGCATCGTCGAAGGTCACTTCGGGAAGAGCCATGAGCCGCGCATCGCGGTCAAAGGTCTCGGCAAACATCCGCCGCATCTGATCGTCGGGAATATACAGATGGACGAATTCGAAGAAGTCGGTGATTTCCCATTCGGACGAGTACCCCTGCGGCATGATGCACAGCACACCAGGACGGCCGCGCGCGTCGGGGCCGCCATCCAGCCGCCGCGTTCCGGCGCCGCCGCTCAGATAAAGACTGAACGTATGACCGTCCGGCCGCTGATAGCTCATCCTGTCATGCGCATTGCTCCAGATGGCAGCCGATCGCCCGAAACCCAGATCGATCGACTGTGACATCCGCGCAGTGGGAGAGGCGGACAAAAACCTAAAAACCGAGAGGCGGCTATCGTTCACTCATTCTTTCTCACAGCTGGCCACGCGCTCAGAATAATACGGGGCGACCGCTGAGATGGCGAGAGGGAAGTCCGGGCACATCGATTTCATAGCAAGAATCTGCAAGAGACCCGCTCACGGTTTGCCTATTGGTGGAGAAAACGAGGATACCTCCATGGCAAATGCCGTTCTTTTCATTGCGACCGTTCTCATCTGGGGGACGACCTGGATCGCCATTGCGATGCAGGTCGGTCCCGTGCCGGTGCTGGTCTCGGTCTTTTACAGATTTGCGCTCGCAGCGGTGATCTTCGTCGCCATCCTGGCTGCCATGCGCCGGCTCAAGCTTCCTGCCTTGCGCGATCAACCCTTCATCCTGGCGCAAGCGCTCTGCCTGTTCAGCCTCAATTTCATCTGTTTCTACAATGCCGCCGGCTCGATTCCTTCTGGGCTGATCTCGGTGATCTTCTCGCTCGCGACGATCTACAATGCCGTCAATGCGCGCCTCTTCTTCGGCGACCGCATTACCGGCCGCACGCTCTTCGCAGCGGCGCTCGGCGCGACCGGCCTTCTCCTGCTGTTCGGAGAGGACGTTGTCGTCGATTTCGATATGGGCACGCTGAAAGGGATTGGGCTCGCAGCGCTCGGCACGCTGTTCTTCTCGCTCGGCAACATGGCATCGCGCCGCAACAGCGCGGCCGGCATCTCGCCGCTGACCGCAAATGCCTGGGGCATGACCTATGGCGCGATCATCCTCCTCGTGCTGATTGCCGTGACGCGGACGCCGATCGTGGCACCACCCGGCATAACCTATCTTGCCGCGCTGCTCTATCTCTCGGCGATCGGATCGGTGATCGGTTTCACCACCTATCTCATGCTGGTGTCGCGCATCGGCTCCTCACGCGCGGCCTACGCCACCGTGCTGTTCCCGATCGTCGCCCTGTCGCTGTCGACGGTCTTCGAGGGCTATCACTGGAGCGGCCTCGGCCTGATCGGCCTGGCGCTGACGCTACTCGGGAACGTGGTCATCTTTGCACGACCTCTCGCGCGGCGGTCGCCGCAACCAGATGCGAGCTTGCCGGCACGCAGCTGAAGGACGGGCAGCGTCGCGGTCTTTCAGATGGATCGCGACGTCTTCGACCGTCGTATTCCCGCGGATCTCAGGGCTTTCCGAAACCGACTGGACGAGGCCATCGCCCAAGCCACGGAAACGCTTCAAAGGAGCTCGGAGGACACTTGGGTCATACGATCCGTTAACCACCTTCAATGTCGTAGAAGGGGAAGCAGAGGAGAACGCTCATTCCACTTGCGCGAGGAAAAAATCGCGAGATGCTGCGAGTATATGTGGGCGATTTTTCCAAGGGCTAGGGCAAGGAATGACGCACGGCGAAATCAACTTTGCGATCCGCGTCACGCTGGGAATTGATGTTGTCATCATCTGCGTGCTGATCGCATACTTTTATGTGCGTAACGAAATGCTCGCAGCACGCGCTGCCCGGATAGGGAATATAACTTACCACGCCGGAACTATTTTCACGGGAATCGCCTATGGCCACCCCGATTGTCCGCCCGAGATTGCCGCAGAGTATCTATCACTCAGGCGTAAACGTCTTATAATAACCACCATCGCCTCTTCCCCGATGATAATTTACATGATTTTCCTTCGGAAATACTTTCACTAGACCACAATACCCCTTGACCGTTTAGCCGACCGGCTTCTGCAGCACGTCGAAGCGTGGATTGGTTTCGGAAAAGATCGGCAGGGCGGCGGCGCCGAGGATGGCGGTATCCTTGCCGGTCATGCCGATCATCACGCGCGGCACCGTCCGCTGCCGGCCGGGGTCGATCGGCTCGTGCAGCGGCTCCAGCCGCTCGGCAAGCCGGCGCATCAGCGAGGTCGGCAGGCTGCCGCCGAGCACGATGGTCTGAGGATCGAAAGCGAGCTCGAGGAAATCGACGGTCTGCCGCAGCGGCTGGACGGCTTGGTCGAGCCAGGTCTCCAGACCGTCGCTGCCCCTTTCGATCAGCGCGTCGAGCGCGTCGGACGATAGCTCCCCTGCATCGGCGATGCCCATGAAGTCGTAGGCGACCGACGGCGAGACATAACGATCGAGGCAGCCGCGTTTGCCGCAGCTGCAGAGCCTGCCATGCGGCTCGACGATGATATGGCCGATTTCGCCGGCATTGTTGCGGCTGCCCTTGTAGAGATGGCCGTCGAGGAACATGCCGGCGCCGATGCCGCCGCCGCCGGCCAGAAACAGGTAGACGAAGCTGGCGAGGCCGCGGGCAACACCGTGCAGGCGCTCGCCGATCGCCGCCGCCGTCGCATCGTTCTCGACCAGCACCGGCGCATTGAGCCGCTGTTCCAGCTCGTGGCCGACGGGGAATCCCTGCCAGCCGGGCAGGCTCTGGGGGCTGAGAGAGGTGGTGCCGCCCTCGGCATAACGGCCGGGCAGGGCGATGCCGACGCCGAGCAGCCGCTGCTGATCGAAGGCGAAGGCCTGCCTGAGATGCTCGACGATCGACTGGAGGACCGGCATCGCCCGCTGCGGATCGGGGTGTTCGACCTGGCGCTCGATGCGCGCGCAGACGGCGCCGGAGAGATCGGTCAGCACGCCGCTCGCCCGCTGGCGGCCGAGCTCGAGACCGATCGAATAGGCGCCGGCCGGATTGATGGAATAGGGGATGATCGGCTGGCCGCGCGCCAGCTTCTGCGCCTCGGCGGCGACGAGCAGATGCGACCTCTCCAGCTCCTCGACGATATTCGACACCGTCTGCGGCGTCAGCGCCGTCATTCGGGCGATCGCCGCCCGCGACAGGGAGCCGTGCGTGCGGATCAACTCGATCACCACCCGCCGATTGTGAGACTTGGCCTGCTCGAGATTCGTGCCGGAAATCGCCTTCATGTCGCCTTCAGAGGATAAGCCTCACCACCCTTGTCACAAGACGGGTGGCGATGAAAGCTCCATTCTTCGTACCGCCTATTGAACCCCGGCGTCGGCGGGCGCAACGGCATTGCGCCGCTGCAGCAGGCCGAGGATCGTGATCCCAGACAGGCCGGTGACTGCGCTCAGAATGGCGGTTCCGGAATAATTGCTCGCCCAGGTGCCGACGGCGAAGACCAGCGCACCGATGCCCGCACTCGCAAAGACATTGACGGAGATCAGCGCGCTGCCGAGCCCTGGCCGGTCGCCAATGAGATCCTGCAGGTAGGTGATCGGAATGCTGATGATCGCCGCAGCACCGATACCGGCAAGCAGGGTCAGCGCATAGAGATGCCATGGAGCGGAGGCAAAGCCGAGCAGGCCGAGAAACAGCGCGTAGATGATGGTCCCGGCGGCCAGCGCCGTCATCTGGCCGGTCTTCCGGGCGATCCGCGACCAGACGATGATAAAGATGATCTCCAGCGCTGCGACGATGCCGACGAGAATGCCGACATCGCTGAGGCGGCCATGCGCCGCGCCCGTGGCGATCAACGGCAGCAGGGCGTCGTTCAGATGCAGCGTGCTGGTGATCAGCGCCACGCCTGCGATATGCGCCGAAATCCGCGGCGACACCACCTGGCGGAGCGCTTCGAAATAGGTGAGACGGCGAACCTCCGCCAACATCGCTCCGGCGCGCTTCGGAAGAGCGAAGAGGATGATGCCCTGGCAGAGCACACAGGAGAGGCTGGCAAAGAGATAGGCCGGCAGCATGCTCGATGCACCCGAGAGCACAAGACCCGTGATGCCGGGGATCAGCACCCAGGAGAGCGAGATCATCGCGCGCACGCCGGAGTTGGCCGTCACCATGTCGCTGCGGCTCATGCCCTGCATCGCCGCGCGCGCATTGGCAAACAGCAGCGAATTCAGCGCCCCGTAGATCGGCAGCGGCAGCAGCGCGCTGACGATGAAGGTCGCCGCGCTCGGAAAGGCATAGACGATGCCGTAGCCGAAAATGCCGAACAGACAGGCGCCGATCATCGCCGAACGGTATTCGCCGAGCCGGTCGGCAAGATTGCCGAGCAGGACGCTGATCACCACATTCACCGCCGCCGAGGCAAAGGCGAGGAAGGAATAGAGCCCGTCGCTCAGGCCCAGTTCGCGAATGCCGACGATCGACCGATAGGGCGCGGTCATCGCCCCCGCCATGCCGAAGGTGAAAATGGCGATCATGCTGGCGCGGATCGCCGGATTGCGGAAGACGTCGGGAAAGAAGCGGCTCATCGGATCATCAATCGAATGGGAAGATTCGCGGGCGCGGCCGCGGCGGGCAGTCCTGAAGGTCTGTCATGCTGTCTGTGCGCTCGAAGATCGGAGCGGCTGATCAATAATGCTCTGACTGGGAGAAAGTTCGCGCCAGTTCGGCCTGGCCTGCCGTCAGCCCGCAATCGACCGGCAGGCAGACCCCTGATATGGCGGCTGCGAGCGGACCGGCCAGGAAGCCCACGGCATTGGCGACATCGCGGGGATCGACGACACGTTGCAGCGGATACCACCGGCGCGCCTCCTCGAACACGTTGGGATTGGCGGCGGCGCGCGCCTCCCAGGCCTGCGTTTTCACCGTGCCGGGCGCGACGGCATTCGAGCGGATGCCGAACTTGCCGTATTCCACCGCGACCAGCCGGGTGAAATGCAGCAGGCCGGCCTTGGCGGCGCTATAGGCCGGGTGCCCGAAGACCTGCATGCCGTTGACCGAGGCGATATTGACGACAGAGCCTTTGGACGCCTTCAGCATCGGCTCGAAGGCGCGGAAACACAGGAAGGCAGCCTCGAGATTCAGCGCATTGTCCGCCCGCCAGATCTCCGGCGTCGTGTCGTGCAGGCTGGTCGCCCGCGCCGCACCGGCATTGTTGACCAGGGTCCGCACCACGCCGAAATCGGCGGCGCGTTTTGCCAGTTCCGATATGCTCGTCTCGCTGGTCACATCGCAGCCGACGGCGACGAAACGGTCGGCCGGCCCGAGTTTTGCAGCGACGGCGGCCGCCGCCGCGGCATCGATATCGGCGAGCAGCACGACGTCGTGATCTTCGGCAAGACGTGCGGCGATCGCCGCGCCGATATCGCCCGCTGCCCCCGTGACGATGGCTGCCGATTGGGTCATTTTCCCACACTCCCGCTCATGGATTCAGTCTCCAAGCAATTGCCGGTCGTCGCCGTCGCGGTGGATGACGAGCTGCTGCTTGATGCGCCGAAGCGTGGTCGTCGCCTTCGGCTGAACGGCGTAAGCGACCAGGCTCGAGAGAATATCGACCGTCGCGATATAGGCGATGCGCGTCGAGGTCGGACGATAGATATTGTTGCCTTCGGGCAGGTCGATCGGCACGACGATTTCGGCGGCCTTGGCGACGGGGCTGTCCGTCTGGGTCAGCGCGATCGTCTTCACCTTGTTCTGGCGGGCAAGCTCGAAGGCGCGCACCAGCTCCAGATTGCGGCCGGAGAAGGACGAGCCGATCAGCACGTCGCCCGGCCGGGCCGCGGCCGCCATCATCAGCTGCATGCTGTGATCGGAACTGGCGGTGATGCGCAGCCCGAGACGGAAGAGGCGGTTCTGCAGCTCGTCGGCGATCATCGACGAATTGCCGCCCGAGCCGAAGGCATAGATCATCTCGGCCTTGGCGATATGAGCAACGGCCGCTTCGATCGCCGCAAGATCGAGCGAGCGGTGCAGCAGAAACAGCGCGTTCTGCGCCTTGGTGATAATATCCTGGGCGACATCGGCCGGTTCGGTGCTTTTCGATTCCGGCTTCAGATAACGCACGCCGATATGGGCGGTGCGGGCGAGCTGCACCTTGAAATCGGAAAAACTCTCGCAGCCGAGCCGCCGGCAAAAGCGGGTGACGGTCGGCGGCGAAACCTCGGCGCGTTCGGCGAGCTCGATGATCGAGGCATTCACCGCGAACTCGAAATCATTGACGATGATCTCCGCGATGCGGTTCTCCGAAGGAGAAAGCCGGCTCTTATCTTCCTGCAATGTCGAAAAGATATCCAAACTGACTCCCACCGATTTTTCCCTACGCGTCCTTCTTCTTATAAGCCACGCAGTCGATCTCAACCTTGCAATCGACCATCATCGACGATTGCACACAGGCGCGTGCCGGCGGATGCTCGCCGAAATACTCCTGGTAGATCTTGTTGAAGGTCCAGAAGTCGCGCGGATCGTCGAGCCAGACGCCGACGCGCACGACATGCTCGACGCCGTAGCCGGCCTCCTTAAGAATCTCCAGCACATTGGCGATCGTCTTGTGGGTCTGGGCGATGATGTTGCCGTCGATGATTTCGCCGTCTTCCATCGCAACCTGGCCGGAAACATAGAGCCAGCCATCGGCTTCGACCGCACGCGCGAATGGCAGCGTCTTGCCGCCGGCGCCCGTTTGAACCGTGCCATAGCGCTTGATGGGCATGCTGAAGTCCTTGCAAATTATTTTCTTGATACGTTGACAAATGACCATAGAAAGCAGAATTTGACCAGTGAAAAACGTGATTTATGAAAAGAATTTCAATCCGGGGCACACATGCGCGATCCTTTTCAGAACCCTTTTCCCTCGGACAGCGCCCGGCAGGCGATCTGGGAAATGCTCGTTTCGCGCGATATCGACGCTTTTCTCGCCGCCGACTGGTCGATGGTGGAAGATGACTTCGTCGAAGAGGGCTTCATCGGCATCGATGGCCGCAAGGAGGTGAACCCCGACAAGTGGCGGCTCGCCTTTCCCTCGCTCGCCGCCTATCGCGAGGAGTGGCTGCGGCAGGCGAGAGATTTCGCCGGGCAGGGCTTCGCAGAAGATCCGCGCACGGCGATCTTCACCACGACGACGCTCGAAGACATCGAGATCGAAGGCGACACGGCGCTGGTCCGCAAGAAATTCGATGGCGGCATCACCAAGGCCGACGGCACCCGCGATGTCCTGCAATGGCAGACGCTCTATTATTGCAGGCGGCACCAGGGACGCTGGAAGATCTCAGGTTTCACCGGCTACCTGCCGAACCCGATGGGGTGATGCGGGGCCTGCAACACGAAGGCCACTTTCTTGCGCATATTCACGGCAGCACTGGCGACCGAGACCAACACCTTCTCCCCGATCTGCGTCGATCGTCGCGCATTCGAAGCCTCGCTTTATGCGCCGCCCGGCCAGCATCCTGATACACCGACGCTCTGCACCGCGCCGATCACCGTCGGCCGGCGCGTCACCAGAGAAAAGGGCTGGGAGCTGATCGAGGGCACCGCCACCTGGGCCGATCCGGCGGGCCTCGTCAACCGGACGACCTATGAGGAGCTGCGCGACGAAATCCTTGGCCAGCTCAAGGCAGCCATGCCTGTCGATGCCGTCGTCATGGGCCTGCACGGCGCCATGGTGGCAGCCGGTTATGAAGACACGGAAGGCGATCTTCTCTCCCGCATGCGCGAGATCGTCGGCCCCGATGTCCTCATCTGCGCCGAACTCGATCCGCACAGCCATCTCACCGCAAAGCGTGTCGCCGCGCTGGATTTCGCCGTCTATTTCAAGGAATTTCCGCACACCGATTTCGTCGACCGCGCCGAGGATCTCTGGCGCATCGCCGTCGATACGCTGGAAGGCCGGGCCACGCCCGTCATGTCGGTGTTCGATTGCCGGATGATCGACGTCTTCCCGACCTCGCGCGAGCCGATGCGCTCCTTCGTCGACAAGATCATGCGGATCGAGAAGGATGACCCCGAGATCCTGTCGATCTCGGTGATCCACGGCTTCATGGTCGGCGACGTTCCCGAAATGGGAACGAAGCTGCTCGTCGTCACCGACAACAAGCCGGAGAAGGGTGCGGCTCTGGCGCGCGACCTCGGCCTCGAACTCTTTTCCAAACGCGGCACCTTCATGGTGCCGCAGATCGACGAAAAGGAAGCGGTTTCCCGCGCCATGGCCGCCACCGCATGGCCCGTCGTCATCGCCGATGTCTGGGACAATCCGGGCGGCGGCACGGCGGGCGACGCGACGGTTATCCTCGCGGAGCTGATCGCCCGCGGCGTCAGGAGTGCTGCGATCGGCACCATCTGGGATCCGATGGCGGTGCAGATCTGTTTTGCGGCAGGCGAGGGGGCTGAGATCCCGCTGCGCTTCGGCGCCAAATCGGCGCCCGGCACCGGCAATCCAATCGACGGCACGGTCAAGGTCGTCAGGCTGGTGAGGAATGCCGAGATGCAATTCGGCGAGAGCCTGGCACCGTTCGGCGATGCCGCCCATATCGTGCTCGACGGCATCGACATCATCCTCAATTCGACGCGCGCCCAGAGCTTCGACCCGAGCCTGTTTTCGGTGATGGGCATCGATCCCGAGAAGCAGAAGATCCTGGTGATCAAATCCACCAATCATTTCTTCGCCTCCTTTTCGAAGATTGCCGCGGAAATCCTTTACTGCTCCGCCGGAACGCCCTATCCCAATAATCCGGCGACGACGCCGTACCGGCGGGCGCCGAAGACGATATGGCCGATCGTGGCCGATCCACATGGGTTAAAACGCGGAGCCGCCTGAATGCCTGATCGCAGCTTTGCCGTCGTCGCCAAATCAGGAGACCGGATCGCCGATCTCTCGACGCCGCGCCCCGTGATCGACGAAGACCGGCTGGCCGCCAACATCGCCCGCGTTCAATCCTATATGGATCAGCACAGGCTGAACTTCCGCCCGCATATCAAGACGCACAAGATCCCGGCGCTTGCCGTCGCCCAGGTCGCCGCCGGCGCAAAGGGCATCAACTGCCAGAAGGTGACGGAAGCGGAAGTCTTCGCCGAAGCCGGCTTCAACGACATCCTCATCACCTTCAACATCCTCGGACAGCAGAAGCTCGAGCGCCTCGCCAGGCTGAACGAGCGCATTTCTGATCTCAAGGTCGTCGCCGACAGCGAACAGACGGTCGACGGGCTGGCAGCGCATTTTTCCGGCCACAAGCCGCTGACCGTGCTGGTCGAATGCGACACCGGCGGCGGCCGCTGCGGCGTGCAGACGCCGGATGAGGCGGCCTCGCTCGCCAGGCGCATCAACGCTGCCGACGGCCTCACCTTCGGCGGCATCGTCACCTATCCGAAGCCGCAAGCGGCCGCCGCCGTCGAAGCCTTCATCGCCGAGACGCTGCAACGCCTGCAATCCGACGGCATCGCCTGCCCGATCGTCAGCAATGGCGGAACGCCGAGCCTGTTCGAGGCGCATCTCGTCAAATCCGCCACCGAACACCGCGCCGGCACCTATATCTACAACGACCGCCAGATGGTGCGCATGGGCCATTGCAGCGAGAACGATTGCGCCATGCACGTGCTCGCCACCGTCGTCTCCCGCCCGACCGCCGACCGCGCCGTCATCGACGCCGGCTCGAAGGCACTGACCTCGGACCTGCAGGGCTTCAGCGATTACGGCCTGATCGTCGGCTATCCCCAGGCGCGGATCACCAGCCTTTCGGAGGAACACGGCGTGATCGATCTCGCAAACTGCACCGGCCCCCGCCCACAGATCGGCGAAAAGCTCTTCATCATCCCGAACCACACCTGCGTGGTGTCCAACCTCTTCGATACGATGGTGTTTCATCGAGGCGGCATCGTCACCCGCGTCGAGAAAGTCACGGCCCGCGGCCTCGTCTGGTAGGGGGCGGTTCCGGTTGGTGGCGAAATGGGCCTGATCACCGAAGGCCGCGGGTATCGGTGGATTGCGCGCGATCTAGGTATCGGCTCCTGCTTAGCCAATGTGCTTTTTTCCTCGTTCTGATCTACGATCCGTTGCAGGTCGGCGATGGAATCGTCTAAGTCATCTTGCGATGTCTGAATGATCCCCTCTTCGCTTTGGCCGTAGACCTCAAGTTTTGTTTCAAGGCGACCGAGGTAGCGATAGTAATCGCTTGGGCTGTATCGGATCGACTGCGTTGTCTCGATCGAAGACAATTCCCTTCTGAGTTCTCGGATTTTCTCGTCGTTCCGTATGTAAATATCTTTGACTTCGTTCAAGAATGGAAAGCTCTTGCGGCTGCGCAATGAAGATTTGATGTCGGAAAGCTCGCGCTGCAGCCTAGCAATGACTTCATTGGCGAGTTGAGATGGGAATATGTCTTCAACTTGAGAATTGAAGGCGTTCACAGGCTTAAGCGAGTCCTCGGTGTCTCTCAAAGCACTGGTGTAAGCAGGCCTGCCATCGATGAATGCTTGCAACTGGCGATTCTTCGCAACCAGACTGAAGATTTCACGCTCGATCCTCTCGGCTTCACGTTTGTGGCCAACTGGATTCGCCGGTGTTTGAACCAATTCTCGGAGGACAGTGAAACTTTCTTCATAAGTTTCAGGAATTCGCTCGATCACGCCCAGCGAATAAGCCTCTTTAGAAAGAGACTGCACCTCTTCGGAAAATGCATTTGCAGATTTTAGGTAAGACTCATTTTTTCTCGTCTGAACGGCTTTCTTGCGCTCCAATTCGGCGAGTCGATTCCTTGAAAGCGCGGTGTCAACATTCTCTGCTCCGATGGCCATTCTGAACGTTCGTTCGATGGCTTCCTGGTAGCGCCCATCAGTCGGCCGAATGTAGAGGTGATCTGGCGCAACTATCGTGTTTTGATCCTGGTAGCAGTACGCGAGGAAATTTCGGAAGGAAACCTTTGATCCTGCCTGAATATATTGGCCACCGTACGGTACCCTTAACTCGGTATCGATGCCAAACGCACCGCTGAGAACTTTTTTGAGGTTATCAATCCTCACATTTAGTACGGGCTGAAGCGGAACGACACCATTCTCGCTGAAATACGCTTGATCTGTGGTTCCATTGCTTTCAGAGGGGCGTGCTATGACTAGCTCTTTGCGATCAACTGAAAATTTGACGCCATACCAATCGACTTTAGAGTCAATATTGGTCTTCGATATGCCAGTCGTCTCACTTGCTAGCAAACAATAATCTATAATGAAAAGAACTGACGACTTACCCTTGCCGGCATCTCCGGTAATTACATTTACGCGATTTTCCAAAAAATCAAGAGACCTTTTGATGCCGTTCTTCTGCCAAAGTACAACACTTAAAATCTGAATATTGCTCACAACTCGATCCTGAATGTCTGATAGAGATCAACGCAGTTTTCGCTGAGTATTATTCCAAGCTTGGGGCCAGACGCCAAGATGTCTGATGCAATACTGCCAATATCGGACTGATCCTGAAGAAATATTTTCGTTTTAAGTACTAGGGAATCGTTTTCTAGTGTCGCCATGCCCAACTCCTGACTGAGAAGTATGGTGTTCAAGGAAGTGATGGTCAGGTCCTCGTATCTCGCACGAACGGTAATAAACGCGGTTGGATTGGAAAATAGAAGATCCTTGCTGCTCAACACGACGCTGTTTTTTCTTTTCAGGACCGAACGAACGGCCTTATCAAAAAGCAAGGGTAAAACCAGCATTGTTTTGGCGAGAGATAAGCGGCATTCCTTTGAATGTTCCAGCGCGGTTTGGATGGCAACCGTCCCGATCAATTCGTTTTGGGACAAGCGATTCATTTTTTAAACTTACTCTTCCAATTCTTACGCCATCCGATGCGAGGAAGATTGGAGAGCTTGATGTATTTACCGCAGCTCAAATTGCTGGGGAGCTCCACATTTCCGGACTTCAAGGGTTTGCGCATGGTTTGGTCATAGCAACTCTGCGCTGCCTGGCGATGTTCCGCCTCATCATCTTCTTTTGTACTTCTATGAGAATGGTTATGTAGAAGTTGCCAGTCGGAAACTGCAGTATTCTCAAGCCTTGAATTTTCGCTGGAGCTAAATGAGCCAGCAATCCGAAGATTCTCCATAAACTGCTCCGCCAGCATCATTTCGACACCGCGATCAACAACTTCTTCGTCGCTAATTCCAATATCTTTCAGTTGGTCATGGAAATTACTGCCACTAAAAGAGAGCGTGTCCGGCCGTACGTAGCTGTAGTAGATATCTACAAACCGATCAAAATCGGCAGGTTCGGATCGAGCGGATCTGACAATCCGGTCAAACCCCATCTCGGTCCGAAAATCGTCAAAGGTGATAATGACTTTCTCGCCTTTGATAATCTTTGAGAATTTCGACTCCTTAAAGGCGCCGATCACATGTTTTCTGGTCTCGTCTAAGCGTGACGTGGGGATCGAGAGCTGGCGTAGCGCGGAAGTGATCCTTGCGATAACGGAGGAGTTATCAGAATAAAATTCAAATCGCTCGAAGATGAATTTGAGCTTTTCATCACTCGTCTGTGAGATCGATTTCACATATTTCGCAATCGGATTTGGTGAAGCACCAGGTTTCTTTTTTAATTCTTCCTCGGAAATTTCTCGATCCGTGTCTCTTATATGATCAATAATTGCTTGAACGTTCTGACGCGCAGCTTTCAGCATGCGAATGAACGCCTGGTTGTTGAGATTTTTGTTGGTGTACAGTTGAAAACTGAGTGTCTGGTGCGCCGGCAGGCCTGGGACAAGCTTCACCCAGTTGTAGATGGTCTTCCAAAGATCAATGTCTCGGTCAGTGATATTCCCCTCGTTGACAGAGTGCTTGACCTGCATGAGAAGTAGATCTTTGATAGACCCATCGTCTGCGGCGGTTGCAATGTGGATGTCGTCGTGAAGCTCGAGTCCCAATGTTTGTCCGGGTCTGAGCTCGATTAGCTTCTCAGTGTAGACAAAATCCTGATATTCAAAACCAAGTGATGTTTTGTCCGCTGCGATCTTGTCTGAATGGCTCATGCCGTTTTCATTCGACTGCATAAATCCTGTTTGTTATTCTGAAGGAAACTGTCCTGATTTGGTTTTTCGATCTCAACAAAAAGTTGTGAGATCTGTCAACACTGAAGACGGAAGAAAACTGGGAATACATCCGAACAGGTCTTGCGCGCCCTGCCTCAGCGCAGTTGCAAGCCTAAGCAGCGCCATGAGTTGTTTAGCAGCTTTCAGGACATCACGATGGCGGCTTCAAACGTCTGAAATGGGCGCGCATGGCAGTCGCCTAGGTCACCTGCGGCGCAGGTCGGCTCGGAGCCCTTCACAGATGGTCATCGACGTCGCCTTCACCTATGCTCCAAGTCCCAAGGCAGCGTCAGTATAGAGAATGGTGCACCTGTGGGCACAAATCGCTCGCAAAACAACGGCCGATTCATCCACACGCCGCCATCCTGGACTTGCGACCGTCAATTTTACGATGCCACGTCCGCTACTTCTTGCGCCAGGAGTTGATTTCTTTAGCGAGTTGCGGATCGTGTCGTAGTTCGTCAACCGCATCTTTGCTGATAACGGCCTTCGACCGTCTTAAAGGTCCAATCAACAAGAGGCGGCTTTCTCCATTGGTGGTATCTTTCGCCAATCCAATAAGTTGGGGGAGCGTCTCTTCAGTTACTGATCCGGAAAGCGCGCAAGCTAACGCGTCCTTAAAACCCAGCACGAATTCCGTCTCTTCGTTGGGGAAAACAGGGCCCTTGCCGTGTTTGGCGTTGCGGTATTGCTGAACAAGGAAATCCCAGTATTTGCTGGCCGCAGGAACCGCCAGAGCTCTGGCGATCCCGCTGCGCGTTCGATCAGAATAAGGCAATTGCAAATGCTTCATTAATATCGACACCAGATGCGGATACCCACTTCTGCTGTTAACTAGGTCCCAGATCGAGGTGATGTTCGCGCCTGCCTCGCGTAAATCGTTGACAATGGGCTTTTCTTCTTCAAGCAGTCGAGCGTCGCGAATAGCCCAAATATCGCTCATACTATCCTCCTAGATCGAAGGGCACGTCTATTTTAACGAGCCATTCGCCCCCGGACCCGCCGCCTGACTCGCAAACCGCGCAAACTGAGCCAATCGTCAAGCCGCCGTCGGATTGATCACGTTCATATCGATTTCCGTCAGCTCCACGCGCCGCTCGAAAGCAATACCCGCCTCGTCGAAGAGATGGCAATCGGCGGCATTGATGCCAGTGGCAACCGGCGTGTCGGGGCGGATGCCGACGCTGCCGGGGAGCATGGCGCAGAAATTCTCGGCCTCGCCGTTGAGCGAGGCATAGGCGACCGTATTGGCGCCGAGGCGTTCGATGACGGTTGGAGTGACGGTAAAGACGATGTCGCCGCCGTTGAGCTGGATATGCTCCGGGCGGATGCCGAGCGTCAGGGTTTTGCCTGATATGCCGTCGCGCGGCGTCACCGGCAGAAGGGCGGTCTGGCCGAGATAATCGACTTCGACGCCGGCGGCGCCGACGCTCTTGCAGGTGACGGGGAGAAAATTCATTTTCGGGTTGCCGATGAAGCCGGCGACGAATTTGTTGGCGGGCTTGTGGTAAAGCTCCAGCGGCGCGCCGGTCTGGGAGATATTGCCGGCGTCGAGCACGACGATGCGATCGGCCATGGTCATGGCCTCGACCTGGTCGTGCGTCACATAGATCATCGTCGCCTTCAGCTGCCGGTGCAGCTTGGCAAGCTCGATGCGCATATCGGCGCGCAGCGCCGCGTCGAGGTTGGACAGCGGCTCGTCGAACAGGAAGATCTTCGGTTCGCGCACGATGGCGCGGCCGATGGCGACACGCTGGCGCTGGCCGCCGGAAAGCATGCCGGGCTTCTGCTGCAGCCGCTGGTCGAGATGCAGGATGCGCGCGGCGTTTTCCACCTTCGCCTTGAGCCTTGACTCTTCCATCTTTTCGACGCGAAGCGGGAAGGCGATGTTCTCGAATACAGTCATGTGCGGATAGAGCGCGTAGGACTGGAACACCATGGCGATGCCGCGCTTGACCGGCGGCAGGTCATTGACCCTGACGCCGTTGATGACGATATCTCCCGCCGTCGTCGCGTCGAGGCCGGCGATCATCCGCAACAGCGTGGACTTGCCGCAGCCGGACGGCCCGACGAAGACGACGAATTCGCCGTTCTTCACCTCGAGCTGCACGCCCTTCAGAACTTCGTAGTCGCCGTAGAATTTCTGAACGTTGTTGAGAAGGAGCTGTCCCAAAAATCTGTCTCCGCCGGCGGTCTTCGTCGCACATTCGATAGAGGGAGGGGCCGCGGCTTAGGCCGCGACCCCAGGGAGAGCCTCAAAAGGGCTTATTTGAAGGCTTCGATTTCGCCGGCAGCCTTCTTCAGCGCGGCTTCCGGTTCGGCCTTGCCTGTGACAACCGACTGGATCATCTCGATCATCGAGTTCTGGAAGCCCTTATAGTCGGTGAAGAGCGGCTCGGGACCACCATAGCTGATGCCCTCGATGAGCGGCTTCCAGGAGGGGTCCTTGGCGACGAACTCGTCGACCTTCTTCGAGGGGCGGAGGGGCGTGAGGCCGGCGCCGCCCTGCAGCTCATATTCCGCCTGCACATCCGGCGAGGTGATGAACTTGGCGAATTCGGTCGCCTTGTCCTCGACGCCCGAGCCCTTGAAGATCGCCAGGCTGTCGGTGATCAGAAGCGTGCCGGGGCCCTTGGCATCGGGGCCGAGCGGCAGCGTCGTGATGCCCCAGCTGATCTTCGTCTCCTTCAGGCGGGAGGCCGCACCCGATCCGGCCTGGATCATGGCGACCTTGCCGTCGAGGAAGATGGCGCGGACTTCGTTCTGCTCATAGGCCGTCGGGCCTTCTTCGGAGTAGGGCACGATATCCTTGTAGGCCTTCAGCGCGGCGAGAATCTGCGGGCTGTCGAGGGTGATCTTGCCATCCGCATCGATCACGCTGCCATTGTTGGTGTAAACCCAATGCATGAACTGGTGCATCGTGTTGTCGAAGGTCTTGGCGGAGAGACCGAAGCCCGGAATGCCGGTCTTTTCCTTGATGGTCTTTGCCATCTCGATTTCTTCGGCCCAGGTCTTCGGCGGCTTCTCGGGATCGAGGCCCGCCTGCTTGAAGAGATCCTTGTTCCAATAGAGCGCCTTGGTGGAGAAGGCGATCGGAACGCCCCATTGCGTGCCCTCGAAGGTCACCGTGTCGACGATGTGGGGATAGTAAGCCTTCTTTTCCTCATCCGTCATCGGCACCTTGACGATGAGATCGTTCTGGGCGAACTCCTTCAGCGTGCGCGAGCCGACATAGGCCATGGCCACCGGCGTGCCGGCAGCGGCGAGCGTCGTTGCCTTGTCCTGGCACTGCGCCCAGCCGACGACTTCAGGCGTGACCTTCCAGCCCGCGTTCTTTTCTTCCCACTGCTTGATGTATTTGGTGTGGACCGGGTCGATCGTGTCGCCGCAATAGATCCAGCTGATTTCCTTGTCGGCTGCATGGGCAGTGACTGCGGTCAGTGCCGTCGAACCGAGCAAGGCGAGCGCCATAAGGCCTGTCTTGATTGTTATGCTCACGTCGTGACTCCCGTTTGGTTGTTAGCTGTTCACTCGTTTTTTAGTCTTATTGTTTCACCGCACCGGCGGTCAGCCCGCCGACGAGGTAACGCTGAAGGAAGAAGATGACGACCATCGCCGGCGCAATGCCGACGAAGGAAGCCGCCATCAGTTCGTTCCAGATGACCTCCTGCTTGCCGAAGTAAGCAAAGAGCCCCACCGGCAAGGGCATGTATTCACTCTTCGAGTTGAAGGTCAGCGCGAAGATGAATTGCTGGGCGTAAGCGCCGATGAAGGTGGTGATGGCGACGACGATAATTCCCGGCATCGCAATGGGCAGGATGACGCGGCGAAGCGTGTAGAAGTGGCTGGCGCCATCCATGAAGGCGGCTTCGTTGAGCTCCTGGGGAATGCGGATCATATAGGTGCGCAGCAGCCAGATCGCCGACGGGATCAGGAAAGCGACACCCGGCACGATCATGGCGAGATAGGTGTTGAGCACACCCATGCTGCGCATCAGCCGGAAGAGCGGGATCAGAAGCACGGCGCCGGAGAACATGTTCACCGTCAGGAAGGCGCCGAGCAGGATGCCCATGCCCTTGAATTCGAACTTGGCGAAGGCGTAAGCCGCCGGAATGACGAGGCAGAGCACGATCAGCGTGACGATGATCGAAATGAAGAAGGAGTTGAAGATATAACGTCCGAAGCCCGGCACGCTGATCCACATCGTCCGGTAGGCTTCGAACGAGCCGTTCTCCGGCCAGAAGCGGTAGGGCGAGGAGAAGAGCTGGGCGAGCGGCTTCAGCGACACCAGGAAGCCCTCGACGAAGGGCGCCAGCACGAAGAACAGGAACACCGCGATGCCGCAATAGATCAGGATGATCTCCCACCAGCGGTAACGGTCGATCATGGCAGCACTGCTCATGCGCGCTTCTCCGGGTTGAGGCGGCGGGTGACGCGGAAATAGGCGAAGCAGAAGAGCGACAGGAAGATGCAGATCAAGACGGCGCGCGCCGCACCCTCGCCATATTTCTTCGAGCCGATCGCCGTCTGGTAGGTATCGATGATCATCGTCGTCGTCTCGCCGCTCGGGCCGCCCTGCGTCAGGATCCAGATAATGTCGAACGAGTTGAAGGTGGCGATCAAGGACAACATCGACATGGTGATGATGGCCGGCACCATCAGCGGCAGGGTGATGCGGCGGAAGCGGTACCAGCGGCCGGCGCCGTCGGTCCAGGCGGCCTCGTAAAGATCCTTCGGGATCGACTGGATCGCCGCCAGGAAATAGATCGTCACCAGCGGCACGCCGATCCAGACATCGGTGACGATGGTCGCCCAGAAGGCGGTGCTGCCATAGGCGAGAAAGGCGACCGGGCCGTCGACGAGGCCGAAACGCTGCAACAGGCCCGAGATCATCCCGAACTGGCCATTATACATCCAGCCCCACATGAAGATGCCGATCGCCATCGGCACGATCCAGGGCGGCATGGTCAAGAGCCGGAACAGCGAACGGCCGGGCACGGCGGCGTTCAGCATGCAGGCGCCGAAGGTGCCGATCACCATTTTCAGGGCGACCGAGAAGAAGGTCCAGATGAAGGTGCGCAGGATGACCTCGGCAAAGGTGGCGTTGAAGATCTTCTCGTAATTGATCCAGCCGACCCAATTGGTGGTCTTCTTCAGCGACGCGTCGGTGAAGGAGAGAATGAACGTATCGACGAGGGGATAGGCGACGATGGCAAGAACATAGAGGACAGCCGGAAGAAGAAGGATCCAGGCGAAGATGAAGGCGCTTCTTTGAACACTCATCTTGCCGCCGTCCTCAAGCCGCTCTTGCGTGAAGGGCCTCGTCGAAGCGGTCCCAGATGGGACGCAGGTCGACGACGGTTTTCTTCATCCTCGCTTCGTCCATGGCGAGCGCCAGGATGCCTGCCTCGAGCGCATTCAGGGTGGAAACCGGCAGTTCGAGCCCGGTGCGCACGCTTTCCAAGAGGTCGCTCGCCATCTGTTCATCGGCGCCGTAATGCTGGGAGAGTTCGGTGGCGGCATATTTGTTTTCCACCACCTTGTTGCCGGTCAGCTGTTCATGCACGTCGAGATAGCCGCGAACGAAATCGCCTTCGGCCATGCCGCGCGAGCCCATGATGGCGAAACGCCGGAACTGGTCGGGCACGTTCAGATTGGTGTGGAAGTTCATGCCGACGCCGTTTTCATATTCGACGATCGCCACCTGGTAATCGATGATATCGGCATCGCTGTCGAACACCTTGTCCGATCCCATCCAGCCGCTCGGCTTGCGATGGAAAAGCTCGAGGTCGTTGATCCCTTCGCGCGCCGGGTCGTTGGCCGGAATGAAGCTCTTGCGGCCGCCGAAACTTGCGACCCGCTCCGGCCGCGCGCCGACGACACCATTATAAAGGTCGAGGTCGTGGCAGCATTTTTCCAGCATGAAGCTGCCGGAATAACGCTCATAGCGGCGCCAGTCGCGCATGAAGAAGGCGCCGTGATAGGGCTCGATATGTTCGGATGCCTCAATCGATACGATCTGGCCGAGTTTGCCCTCGGCCTGGATGGCGCGCAGATCCTTGTAGAGCGGGGAGTAACGCAGCACCAGGCCGACCATCAGCCGCTCATGACCGAACTTCGCCATCAGATGGGCAAGCTCGATGCTTTCGGCGATCGTCGTGACGATCGGCTTTTCGCAGAAGACCTTGAGCCCGGCCTGCAGCCCGAGCCTGATATGGCCGAGATGCATGTGATTGGGAGAGCCGATCATCAGCAGATCGAGCTTTTCGGAGGCGAGCAGCTCTTCCGGCGAGCCATAGGCCTTGCCGGCCGAAATGCCCTTTTCCGTCAAACCGGGAAGGCCGGCGGGATCGGGATCCACATAGCCGACGATATCGAAGCTGCTATCGATCGCCTTGAAGACGTAACCGAGGTAGCCGAGCCGGAATCCGAGCCCGATGATGCCCACTTTCATGCCGATCAAGTTCCCGATTTAAGTAATTTATTTTCTTTAAGTTGGGACAAAAATCGGAAGGCGTCAATAGAAAACGGGCCGCAAGACGCGGGCATGAAATTAATTTTCATAATCCGATAGTCGGCTGGCGAATAAGCGCTGCAACCGGCGGCATCAGGACTTGCCCGAGCGAAAGCGCGCCCCGTGGAGGCTGGAATCTCGCAGGCGAACGCGTGGCTGCAGACCGCTTTTGCGCCGGCAAGCTCACGCGAAACTCGCGAAAGATTGAAAAAAGCGCCGCGCTTACCTGTGTAGGATGCAGCGAGAACCCGAGGCCAGGAGGAGCCATCATGACCCGCATGACCGCCAAGGATTTCCCACAGGAGCTGCTCGAACTCTACGATTATTACGCGCATGGAAGGATCACCAAGCGCGAGTTTCTCGACCGGGCGGCCAAATTCGCCGTCGGCGGCGTCACCGCGGCCGCCATTCTGGCGTCGCTGAGCCCGAATTATGCGCTGGCGACTCAGGTCGAGGCAACCGATCCTGACATCTCAGCCGAATACATCACCTATCCCTCGCCGAAAGGAAACGGCGATGTCCGCGGCTATCTCGTCCGCCCCAAAAACGCCACCGGCAAGGTCGCCGCCGTCGTCGTCGTGCATGAGAACAGGGGACTGAACCCCTATATCGAGGATGTGGCGCGGCGCGTGGCGAAGGCCGGCTTCATTGCGCTGGCGCCCGACGGCCTCACCTCGGTCGGCGGCTACCCCGGCAATGACGAAAAGGGACGCGAGCTGCAGCAGAAGGTCGATCCGGAAAAGCTGATGAACGACTTCTTCGCGGCGGTCGAATATTTGATGAAGAGCGACCTCACCACCGGCAAGGTCGGCATCGTCGGCTTCTGCTATGGCGGCGGTGTCGCCAATGCCGCGGCGGTCGCCTATCCCGAACTGGCCGCCGCCGTGCCGTTCTACGGCCGGCAGCCGCGCGCCGAGGACGTGCCGAAGATCAAGGCGCCGCTGCTTCTCCACTATGCCGGGCTGGACAAGGGCGTCAACGAAGGCTGGCCGGCCTATGAAGCGGCGTTGAAATCGGCGGGCAAAACCTATGAGGCCTACATCTACCCCGACGTCAATCACGGCTTCCACAATGATACGACGCCACGCTACGACGAGGCGGCCGCCAAGCTCGCCTGGCAGCGAACGGTCGACTGGTTTACCAAATACCTTGCTTGAGAATGCGACGACCAGTCGGCGGGAGCGATCCCCGCCGACTGGCTCATTTTCGCGTCCGGCTATTGCGAACGCTTGCCCGCGCGCCGTCCCCGGCTGACCATCATTCCGCCGATGATGAGGGCAATTCCGCCGGCGTTCGCCCAGAACGAAGCCGGCACGGCGCTGAGATAATCAAACGCCACGCCCGTGACCATCTGCCCGCCGATGATCAGCAGAGCCGAGTTGACAGCGCCGATCCGCGCAATCGCCCAACTGCCGGCGGCCACGAAGACAACGCCGAGCGGACCGCCGAGATAGGCATACCAGGGCGTCTCGGCGGCACCCGCCGGAAGCAGGCCGCCGACGAAGACACCGAGGCCGGTGAGGGCGGCAAAGCCGACGGCGTGGTTCCAGAAGGATGCGATCAGCGGCGTCGTCGAGACGCTCAGCCGGCCATTGAGCTGGCGGCTGAGGCCGACGAGCACGCCGCCGAGGCAAGCAAGCAGAATGAAGAGCATCATGCCGCACCTCGCCCGAACAGGATGATCAGCGCCGCTCCCGCAACGACCAGGCCGAGTGCAACGATGTCGCGGCTATCGGGATGCCGTTTCTGCAGGCCGAACAGTCCCCAGCTGTCGGCGGCGACGCTGAAGACGACCTGGCCGGCCAGCCCCAGAGCCAAAGTGCCGGAGAGCCCGAGCGGCGAGTTGACCGTCGTCGAGGTCAGCATGACCGTCGCCGCGCCGGAGAGCCCGCCGAGATAGGCCCAGAGAGGCGCGCGCAAGCCCTGTTCCGGCTTTGGCCTGCGCCGCCGGTGGACCAGCAGGAGAAGAATGATGGCTGCGACCATGCCGGTGCCGTGCGCCGTCCAGGACGAAAACAGCGGGCTCCCATAGCGTGCCAGCTCGCCGTTCAGATGCACCATGAAGGTCAGGAGCCCGCCCGTGGCAAAAGCGCCGGCAAAATAGATCGGATGCGGATTTCGTGCGGCGTCGATGGTCATTGGAGATCCCGTCAGCGAATCGGTTGCGGCGGATGTTTTCAGATCGCCACTAAGGCCATTCATCGGCATCGTCAGCAAGACGATTGCCACCAGCCAGTTGGCCCCCGCGGCGCACGGGTTCGATTGATGGCAGCAGGCGTTCTCACGCATCTTCTACGTCTTCAGCGGCGCCGTTGTCGCCGACGGACAGACCTTTACCGAAGGCGAGCAGGGCCTGCATCAATCCGATGACAGGCTCGAAGCGGAGGCGAAGAGCGCAAGCATCCTGGTCGCCTTTCTGCTCGACCCGAACGCACCGATTGCCAGGGAGTGGACCGTCGGCAACCACCGGAAGATACCGGCGGCCATCGTCATTCGCGCACTTCTGAAATGGCGGAGGTTTCGCCAGATATGGCGGCGTTCTTCATAGCTGCGGCCTTGTTCAATGATTACCGCAAGTCGCTTCCGCTTTCGCCAATTGTGCGGTAGCCTGTAGTTTCGTTCACATCGAGCGAAGATTTTCGCTGCGACACAGAGGCGCCGCGGGCGGACGAAGTTGCGACCGTCCAGAGTTTCGCAACAGTTTCCGTCAGCCATGGTACGGCTAAAAATGAGATGTGAGCGGAACAAGCATGCCTGCAATTGGGTTTCGAACCTTAGCGTTCAAAAGGAGGAGCATTATGCCTACGGTTGCTGCGACACCCATCACGCCGCCCGACCAGCACGTTGTCACCGCACGCGAGGCCATTGAGCCGCTGTATGAGAAGCTCGAACTGCAAACGGAATCCCTGGTCCTGTCAGCAGCGCTGGAGGCCGGATGGTCCCCTGATGAGGCAACGAAGGCACTGGCTGCGCTCAGGCTGCAGGACGCGCTTTCCACTCTGGACGAACAGTCTGGCCAGTAAGTTCGTCAGGAGTGGCGGCTCCGTCATGGCGACAGATCTACCTTTCTCTGCTTCTGAGGTCCCACACGCCAGGTGGGATGCGTGAGTGCTTTGCGCCGTGACCGCGGCACCGGCCTTCGGAGCGATCCTTCAATAATCATTATCCCAGGCAAGTATCGCGGGCGCCGTTCTTATCCCTTCAAGGCCGGGCGCGCCCGAATGTCGCGATAGCCCCGCAGAATGTTCCCTGTGCGGACGTGGCGGGCGATGAGGGAACTTTCCAGAATGGCAGCTTGGCGAATGGCTGCGGCCGAACGGGGCCGGAAAACAGACACATTCTCAGCCGGCGGCTGATGCATGCGCGAAGACGCCACGCAGGCCCTCATGAGCCGGACTACAACGTGCGCGTTCGTCCGAATGACCGCAGCAACAGATTGAGAGAGACGGCAACCTTGTCGATGTCGCGAATGTCCCGCGAATATTGGCCGGTGTAGAGTTTGACAATCATGCTGTCGCGAGCAGAGCCGCTGAGCTCGAAATAAAGGTGCAGGTAATAGGCCTGCTTATCGCCGCCGCGACTGATGCTGCTTCGTCGTTGGGTGACCTGTCCGAGCTCCGCTTTGATCGGGTCGAAGCCGGCGATTTTCAGCATCACCGATTTGGATTGAAATCTGGCCATGTTGTGGACGGCAACGACCGCCTTGTCCAGTGCCAGACTGACGATCCGGCCGGGGACATCGTCGACGACAGCGGGCTCATCGAGCTTGAACGCATGAAACAGGCGCCGGGGTTTCTCGAAGCAGATGAGCGACGCGATGAGCAGGACGACGATATTGATCCCTGACCACCAGGCTGCGACCGGCGAAAACTGGCCTTGCACATGCGACGTTTCCGGCACGACGTTGAGCAGCAGACCGAAGACGGTGATCGAGATCATGCCTGCGATCCAGGCGAAGCTGTAGCGGTCGAACTGGTTCGCCTCGTTGCCACTGCCCTTCGGCGTCACCCTGAACGGCTTGCCAAACGGTCTCACCAGGCTGGAGACCACTGTCGGCAGCATGCGGAATGTCGCAAAGGTCCCGACGGCGCTGGAAACAACAGGCAGATAACGCGTCGGCGTGATCCACAGCATCAGCAGGAAATACGCCGCCAGCAGCGGCACCTGATGCGAGACATAATCGGCTACGTCGGTGAAATAGAGCGGGAGCAGGCCGAACCAGAGATAGACGATGGGGACGAGCAAGATCATGAAGCGGACCAGATACTGCACCAGCCATGATGCCGGCAGGAACATGATCCTCTGAAAGAGCGTCAAGCCGGGGCCGCGCAGCGGGCCATTATAAAGGTAGAGGGTTTGAATACCGCCCTGGCACCACCGTTCGCGCTGCACAAAATAACCGGTCAGGTTTTCGGCGGCCAGTCCCATCGACAGCCGCTCGTTCAGGTAGCGCGTCTTGTAGCCCTTGTTGAGCATCGACAGAGTGGTCAGCAGGTCCTCCGTGATCGACTCCGTCGGAAACCCGCCGATTGCGTCGACGGCCTTGCGGCGGGCAATCGAGCATGAGCCGCAGCAGAAGCTGACGTCCCAGGCATCTCGGCTGGGCGCGATCTCGTCGAAGAACAAGCGCTGCTCGTCCGGCCAGATGTTTTCCAGCCCGAGGTTTGATTGCACCGGATCGACATTGAAGAAATGTTGAGGCGTCTGGACGATACCGATGCTGTCATCGGAAAAGAAGGGCAGCGTCCGGCGAAGAAAATGCCGATAAGGAACAAAATCGGCGTCGAAGATCGCAATAAAATCGCCCGAGCTGACCTTCAGCCCATTGTTCATATTGCCCGCTTTGGCATGGCTGTTGTCGCCGCGCGTGACGTGGATGACGTTCTTTTCTTCGCAATAGGCCCTCAGCCAGTCGCGGCGTTGATCGTCAAGCACATACACCCTCAATTTGTCGGCAGGATAATCCAGCGAACGGGCGCCGATGATGGTTCGCTCGAGCACGTCGAGCGGCTCGTTATAGGTGGGAATGAAAACATCGACGGTCGGCAGCTCCCGCTTGTCGCGCGCGAAGAAAACCCGACCGAGCCTGTCCGCCTCTGCGCTCCGGTCGACATGGCGGCTCATCAATATCAGAAAAAGCATGACTTCGAAGCAGGCCAAAACTTCGACGGCAAAGAGGATCCAGACCCAGTAGAAACTCGGACCGTCGCTGGGATAGGGAAGCACTGTCTCCGTCAAGCGCCAGAACATGTAGCGCAGTGCGAGTGCTGCGACGAACGCGCAGGTCACCGCCCGTGTCCAGCTGTGATGGCGCGACCAATTGAACGGCCCCAGGAAAAAGAACGCCAAAACGACTAGGGTCGGAGCCAGCGCTACAAGATACTGAACCACAGGCTTTTCACCCAGTTGGATAGGTTGATGCCGTGTTTGGAAAACCGGACCTGCACTGTGCGTCCGACCTGGCAGGAGTTCGCAAAGTCATTATTCATGAAGGATGGATCGAGGCGAACCCGAATGCGGGCATTGCGTTGCGTCGACGGCGGCAAGCTGGCGGCAAAGGAATCGGCCTCGACCGAAGCCGAATTGCCTCTGACGGAAATGACCGTGCCCTTGAAGACATCGCTGCGGCCGAACAAGCGCACCTGCGCAACAAGTCCCGGGTAGATCTCGTCGTAATTGACCTCGGGAACAAGGATATCCACGAACAGCTCTCGACAGTCGAGGAGGCGCATCAGCTCGTCATTCAGCACGACGTTCGAACCGTTGACGATACTCCTGGTCCAGACAACGCCGTCGAATGGCGCTAATGCGGTTGCGGATTCAAGGCTGTTGACGCGGTCTGCCTCTTTGACCAGCTGCTTTTGAACTTCGGTGGCGCGTGTCTCATTTTCCGCTATGCGCGAGTTCAAGTCGTTGATGCGAACGACGACCTCGTCCTCGCGCTGGCGCGAATAGGGCACGTCATTTTGCCCATCGCCGAAGACAAAGATACCTTGGCGGACCGCATTGAGCCTCTGCTCCAATTGATCAACAGTCAGGTTGCTGATTTCGACCTCGCCGCCGGTCGCAGCTCCGGCGGCACGCGCGGCCTCGACCAGCTTCTGCGTCAGAATGCCTTTAGACTCGAGCTGCACCCGCCTGCTCAGGTCGACCTGCGCGACCAGATCCTGAGCTTGCGACACTTCGACTTTTTTCCTGAGGATTTCGACTTCGCGTTCGAGATTGGCAATGGTGGTCTGCTTGTAGACTTCCAATCTGGCAGACAATTCCTCGCGAAGTGCGGAGAGTTCCTCTCGTTCCTTTTTAAGGGCGGCGACGCGGTCGAGCGCCGTGTTGCGATCTGCCTCGAGCGAAGCGAGGATTGCGCGATTGACACGCGTATTTCTGATTTCCGCGAGGGCTTGTCCCGCTTTGACCGCGCTGCCGGCCTTGAGTGGTTCTTTGGCAATCGTCCCATCGATCGGGGCATTAACGACGGCAAACCGCGCGTTGACCGTGCCATCAAGGCTGGTAAAGCCGGTAATCGTCGGCAATGAGACGACCGCCACGAGCGTCAGGAGCAACAGGCCGACAACGATGCGCGTGATGCGATGGTTCCAGATCATGTTGCCATCCGAAGGTATCGCTTTGCAGCCATCGGCCCCTGCCGGGGACAAACGGATGCAACTCATTCTTGCATAATTTAGCGCATTATAATTTGTAGGCAAGTGATGGTCGTAACGCCGCGACAGAAACAGTTCGGCTCTGTAGAAAATGCCGCCGAAACGGCCCTGACACCGTATCGGCGCGGCCCGGGAAAAGGGTCAAAGCCCTCACCGGCCCGGCGACTGACTGGATGGGTGGTTGGGGTGCTGGGAAACTGCGCCGCCTCACGTGCTGCCAGAGACAGAAACAGCACAATTCCACGCGATTTTTCTAATGCGCATCGCATGCAATTTGATTCATGCGATGCGCATTAGTTGTTTGTCTTTTGCACGTCGTTATCCCGGGACCGTCGCACACTTCCAGGGCGACAGGCATTAATGGGGTCGAAGCCGTTTGGTGGCAATCAGCATGACGAGATCTTCGGAGGCATCTGCGAGCTCCAACGCCAATTCCGCAGCCGACCATCCGCGTTTCTGCAAACTGACGAGCATTTCCACCATCGCAACTTCGACCTCTCGTCTGCAGTTCGAAATCGGCTTCAATTCGATTTGTTTCTCTTCACATGCTGTGGTCATCTTAGCCTCCGTTCTGCCTTCGCAAGGGCAGCGTTGCAAAAATTCGCCAATGGGTGGTATGGTTGGGGTTGCGCGCAGGCCGCGGGTCATTACGCATTGACACAGATGACCTCGGCTGCGCGCAACCCTTCGCGCGCTCTTATTGGCCGATGTCCGGCCTCACGAGCGTCTTCTGGTCTCTGACGGTGTTCGCGCAAAGCGCGCACGAATATTGCTCTGATAGTTCACGACTATCCTCCTCTGCTTTTATTTGTTTTGATTAGTGTCGTTTCACGTTGAGAGTGCTCTAAAACTACATCGCACCCGGCAAGTGAGAATTTTGGAATTTCCGAACGTCCTTCGGATAACCATTGCCTATTTAGATATAGGAACATGGCGCAATTGTCGTTATCGCCGCATCCTGGAAATTATCGGTCCGTCCATTTCTGCTCGCCAGGGAATATGATAAGTAACTTATGCACGCGCTGGAGGAGTGGATGGCTACGGAGTCTGGAGATAAGCCCGCTGCGGGACAGGAATGGCCGGCCCACCTGGAGCGGCGGCGCTGGCCGCGCGAGCCGTCCCCGCAGAAAGAACATCGGGTGGATGTTGCTCCGGCGCTGGTGCCCTTGCGATTTTCGACGCACGACCTGCCACCGAATGAACAGTTCCAGTCCTGGCGATCACACATGGCGCCGCTTGTCGATGTTCATCTGCCGGACGGAAAATCAGAGGACGACGGTTTTCTCGCGGAACAGACGGCCTGGCAGCTTGGCGATATTCTCATCGTCCAGCAGCGCACGCAGTCCTGCAGCTATATCCGCGATCAGGCCATGCTGCGCTCGAGCCCGATCGATCACTGGAACGTCGGCATACTGCGCAGCGGCCGGGCCTGGACCGAGGCCAATCGGCAGGTAACGGAGACCGGCCCGGGTGAGATATTTTTCAGGTCTCTTGGTTATCCGTACCGCGGGCGGATGACCGATTCCGTCGCCGTGCTCGTCTTCTTGCCCTATGAACTGTTGAGCCGTGACGCGCCTCTCCTGCAGAACGCCAACAATATCGTCCTCTCCGGCAGCCTGGCTGAATTGCTCGTCAGCTATATCAATGGCCTGGAAGCCAATCTCGGCAATCTGACGGTGGAGGAGGTGCCGCGGATCATCCAGACGATCGGCGATATGGTCGTTGCATGCGCTGCATCGTCCACAAGTTCGGATCGGGGCCGGGAACAGACCAATATGGGGCTGATGGAGCGGGCGCATCGCTATATTCACCTCAATCTTCATTCAGACAGCTTGACGCCTGACGTCATGTGCCGTGCGCTGGGCATCTCGCGCACGCGGCTCTACCAATTGTTCGAAACGAGCGGTGGCGTCTTCAATTACATTCGCAAACGTCGATTGCTGCAGGCCTATGCGGATCTGACCAACCCGACCGACACCAGGCCGATCGCGGAGATTGCCGAGGCCGCCGGCTTCGACGTTGCGGCCAATTTCACGCGCGCGTTCAGCCATGAATTCGGGCTCAGCCCGCGTGAAGTGCGAAAGACCGTAGCAACTGAGCGCCCGGCCGTCCCTGCAACACGGCCCACGCGACGTTCTGGGGCAACGATCGGCGATTGGCTAACCCTCGCACGTTGATTTGGGAACGCGCTAAAAGTAATTGATATTGCTGCGTATTTTCAAAACGATTATGCAGCAGCGTTTGCTTGCGCTTTCAAGTTCCATAACACATAATACGCCGGATTCACCCGTTTCTCCACTCCACTCCACCACCACCGTTCAGCTGTGGCAACGCTCAAATCAGACGTAATCACTCGAGGCAGGCAGGAGAGAATCTCGACGCCTAATGAGGGTTAAAGGCGACAGAGCTACGTTCAACCAGCTTGCAAGAGACAACCCGACTGCCCGGATAAATCTTCTCGCCCGCTATCAAATCGTTCAGCCACGTCGCACCCTCTCGGCCGAGATCGTAGTATGGCAATGCCGCTGTGGTCAGCTCTGGCTTCAGCGCCATGGTGACTGTTCGAAAATCGTCAAAGCCGACGATGCTGACGTCTTGTGGAATCCGCAATCCCAGTGCCATGGCGGCAATGTAGATTTGAATTGCCATTTCGTCGTTGCCGCTCATGATCGCGGTCGGACGACCGTCTTGTTTGAGCATTTCTGTCGCTGCCGCAAAGACATAGTTGTTTTCTGCCCCAACAGGTCCTTCCATGCCAAGGCTGATCGAGAGGTCGTTCTCCGGGAGACCGAATTCGCTTGTCGTCCGGCGAAATGCATCCAGACGCAGTTCGGCTCCCAATAGAATCGGATTGAGCCGGATGTAACCGATTCTGCGATGGCCCCGTTCAAGGAGGTACCGGGTAAGATCTCGCGCCCCCTGATAATCATCGGGCTCGATGGACGGCAGGAGCTCCCTTGTTTGCGGCCGGCAATTTATCATCACTGTCGGGATGCTGACATCGCCCGTCTCCGGATCCACAATGCGGCGGTACATGGTGACATACAGGACTCCATCGATGCGATGAGACTGGAACATTTTCCAGATTTCCACCTCTCGCTCGAAAGACCCCCCGGTGTTGGCGATCAGGATGGTTTTCCCGTTCGCATTGGCCCAATCCTGAATTCCGCGGACAATATCGACCGAATAAGGCGTCGTGGAAACATAATCGGTGATAATCCCAAAGGTGTTGGAACGGCTGGATCGGATGAGGCGCGCCGCCATATTCGGGATATAGCCGAGATCGCGAATAGCCTTTTCCACCCTCTCCCGGGTTTCCTCAGTCACGTAGGGCTCGCCATTGATGACGCGAGAGACTGTTTTATTCGAAACCCCGGCCGCTTTTGCGACGCTGACGATGCTCACCATGTCCACCAATTCTCCTGATGCGGGTCTGTTGTAAACCACACGCATGACAACGTCGACATATTTTTCTGACAACGTCGACAATCGCGATTGACAACGTCGTCATAGCGCGCCTATGGTCCCGGTAATGGAACAGCCTGAGGCAAGTGCTTCCGGCGGAACAAGGGAGGAATTCATGAAGAAACTGCTTGGCGCCAGCGCGCTCGCGCTCGTTTGCATTGCGGCCTCCGCCAAGGCCGAAACCATCAATATCCTCGTGGAAGGCGGCGGCGAAATGCTGCAGAAGGCAGCCGCAGAGAAGTTCACCGCGGAGACCGGCATCAAGGTGGACTTCACCGTCGTTCCCTATCAGGGCGTCTTCGACAAGTTTTCGGCCGAAATCGCCTCCGGCTCATCGGCCTTCGATGTGGTAACGATCGACGTCGTGTGGAACGCGAAATTCGCAAGCCATGTCGAAGACCTCGCGCCGCTCTTCACCGATGCGGTTCGCAAGGACCTGCCGCCTGCCTTGCTTGCCGACGCGAAGATCGGTGACAAGCTGATCGGCATGCCTGCCTGGGCCAATGCCGAAATTGTTTTTTATCGCAAGGACCTCTTCGACAAGCCGGAGGAACAGAAAGCGTTCCAGGCAAAATATGGTTATCCCCTCGCCCCGCCAAAGACTTGGGAGCAATGGCGCGACATCGCAACATTCTTCACCCGAGACACAGATGGTGACGGCAAGACCGACTTTTGGGGCACCGACACCATCGGCAGCTTCTCCGAAGAATGGATGGCGCATGTGCTTCAGGCGGGCTCGCCAGGTGTGATCCTCGACAAGGATGGGAAGGTGATCATCGACAACGAAGCGCATAGGAAGGCGCTCGAATTCTACATCGCGCCACACTGCGTCGATCATTCCGTGCCCGAAAACGTGAACGAGATCGGCTGGGGCGAGGCTCAGAACCTGTTCTATCAAGGCAAGACGGCGATGATGAAATTCTGGGCGCACGCCTACAAGATGACGCCCGCTGATTCCAAAGTCAGCGGAAAGGTCGGCGTCGTCCCGATGCTGGCCGGTGATGCCGGAATCGCGGCAATTCCGGGTCCTTGGTACAATGTCGTTCCGTCGACCTCCCAACACAAGGACGCGGCCAAGAAGTTCATAGCCTTCGCGATCGCCAACAATGCCCTCGGTATCGAAGCGCCGCTTGGATTGGCTGCGACGAACTCGGCCTATAACGGCTATGCAAGCAAGCCCGGTTATGAGCATTTCACGCCGCTGCTTGAGACGTTGGGTGCTCCTGCGACGCAAGGCCGTCCAATGAACGAAAAATATCAGGAAATTGTCGACGAAGCGGTTCTTCCAGCCGTGCAGCAGGCCCTGACGTGCAAATCGGATGTCGGCAAGGTCCTGACGGACGCCAAGGAAACGATCGAAGACATCCTCGACTAGTCCCTCGGCGGCGAGGAGGACGGGTGGTCCTCCTCGCATCATCAGCTTTCGGAGAGCGCCATGTCGGGTGAAGACCGATTCGTGCTGTGCATGCTTGCGCCAGCCCTCGCCATCCTTGGCTTGCTGGTCGCATACCCGGTAGGGCTTCTGGTGTTCGACTCCTTTTTTAAGGTCGACACCATTACTCCCCACATACGAGAGTGGATCGGGCTCAAGAACTATATCGACGCGCTAACCTCGAAGCGCGTCGCCGAAAGCGCATTCAGAACAATCCAGTATTCGATCTTTGCGCTGTTCTTCGAATTTACCTTCGGTTTCTGCGCCGCTCTGCTGTTTTCGGCGCTCCCCGGTCAGTCGCGCTGGCACCGCACGATCTTCACGCTGCCATTGATGGTGCCGCCCATTGTCGCCGGCCTCTTGTGGCGCTTTCTCCTGGTCGGGAACATCGGCATCTTGAATTATGGGCTCGTCCATCTGGGCGTCATCAGCGACCCCGATGCGATTGCCTGGTTGTCCGACGAAGATATCGTCATCTATTCCGTCTCTTTCGCCGATATCTGGCTGACGACATCCTTTGTCGCCCTCGTCTCCTATGCCGGATTGACAAACATTCCCAAGGACCTGCTCGAGGCGGCGCGGATCGACGGCGCGAACGCTTTCAAGCGCTTCTGGCATGTCACGCTGCCGCTGATGCGCCCGGTGATCGCCGTCGTCGTCATCGTGCGTGGGGTGGATGCGGCCAAGACCTTCGACCTCATCTGGATCCAGACGCAAGGTGGCCCCAACCACGCTTCCGAAGTGTTTTCGATGAACATCTATCAGCGCATGGTGCGCTTCGGCGATCTCGGCGAGGCCTCGGCCTCCGGCACGCTGTTTCTGATCGTCATGATGCTTCTGGCCGCCGCTGCCTATTGGAAGATATGGAGGCCGGTCCATGCGTAGTGCGCGCCGCCTCAATCTCAACGGCATCGTAATCAAGGCCGCCGCGCTCGTCCTCGTCCTGTCCTATGCGCTGCCTTACGTCTATCTGCTCATGACGTCGATCAAGCCAGCAGCGGATGTCCAGCAGATTCCCCCGAGCTTCTTTCCCGTGGTGATCTCATTCGAGAATTTTCGCGATGTCCTGCAATCATCGACCCTGCCGCGGGCCTTCGCAAGTTCGCTGATGGTGGCAGTGCTGACAACCATCCTTTCCCTGGCTGTGGCGGTTCCGGCCGCTTATGTCGCGACCCACTATCGGCGCCGGATCACCACCCTGTTCCTGCTTTTCGCGCTGGTCACGCGCATGGTGCCCTCGGTGTCGCTCGGCGTGCCATTGTTCCAGCTTCTGAAGTCGCTCGGTTTGCTGGATACCGTTCCCGGTCTGGTGCTCGCCCACACATCAGCCGCGGTACCTCTTGCGCTTCTTCTCATGGCAGCCTTCTTCGAAGGCGTTCCGAAGGATCTGGAAGAGGCGGCGCGCATGGACGGATGCACCCGTTTTCAGGCCTTTCTGAAGGTTATTCTTCCGATCATGACGGGCGGAATCGCCGTCACCGCGCTCTTTACCTTCATCACGAGCTGGAACGAGTTCCTTTACGCACTGCTACTGACGTCAGAGGCGACCAAAACGGCACCGATCGTCATTGCCGAATACAACTCAGTCTATGGCCTTGCCTGGGGAGCGATGACGGCTGCGGCCGTGCTCTATTCACTGCCCGTCATCATCGTAACGCTTGCACTTCAAAAGCAGATCGTCGGCGGCCTGACTTTCGGCGCTGTAAAAGGATGAGGGAGGCGGAGATATGGCCGGTATAGAACTACGCAACGTCAACAAGATCTACGGCAACAGCTTTCATGCGCTGCATGACCTGAGTTTCAACATCAGGGATGGTGAGTTCATGGTGTTTGTCGGTCCCTCGGGTTGTGGGAAATCGACGGCGCTTCGGATGATCGCCGGCCTTGAGAGCATTTCGAGCGGCGAACTCAGGATCGGGGACAGGGTCGTCAACGATGTCGATCCCAAGGATCGCGACATCGCCATGGTCTTTCAATCCTACGCGCTGTACCCGCACAAGACCGTGCGCGAAAACATCGCCTTTCCACTGCTGATGGCAGGGTTGCCGAAATCCGACATTGCCAGCCGCGTGGACGAGGCCGCGCGCATCCTCGAACTGACGGCCCTGCTCGACCGCAAACCGGCGCTGCTCTCGGGCGGCCAGCGGCAGCGCGTCGCCATGGGTCGGGCGATCGTCCGTCAGCCGTCGGCCTTCCTGATGGATGAACCGCTGTCCAATCTCGATGCAAAACTGCGTGTGCAGATGCGCGCCGAGATTGCCAGCCTCCAGAGAAAACTCAACGTCACCACGATCTACGTCACTCACGATCAGGTTGAGGCAATGACGATGGGTGACCGTGTCGCTGTCATGAAAGGCGGTGTGCTGCAGCAAGTCGACACACCGCAAAACCTGTACAGTCGCCCTGACAACGTCTTTGTTGCGGCTTTTATCGGATCGCCATCGATGAACTTGTACGAGGCCGTTCTGAATGGAAGGACGGTGGTCCTGGGCAGCAACAGTTTCGAAATTCCTGACCGGGTTTTCGAATGCCGGCCCTCGCTCAACGGTGCGTCTCACCGTCAAATCCTCCTCGGCATCCGGCCGGAGCATATGAACGACGCGGCAATCCGGCCTTCTTCGGCCGAGATCTCGGCCCCGGTCACTCTTGTTGAGGCGCTGGGTTCTGAATCCATGGTGCATCTGAATATCGATGCACCTTGGGTGGATGCTGGCGACCCGGACGCCATCGCCGACATCGGCGACGAAAAAGCTGCGGTAGCCCGTTTTTCCCCAAAGAGCACAGTGCGAGCAGGTGACATCGCGCGCATCGCTGTCGATGCCGAAGAACTTCACTTCTTTGACCCGGGCACCCGCACCAGCATCTGGTGATGGCACAGCCAAAAGAAACAAGATTAACCCTCGCTGTCCGAGGAGACATGACAATGCTCAGCGAAAATTGTTACGACGTCACCAAGTATCCAACAGGCAACCCTCGTGAGGATATTGGCGCCGTCATCAATAGCATCATTGCCGATATCAAGAACAGGCAAGCGGTGGTCGATGCCAATGACGGCGGAAAACCTGGATCGGTTATCTATATACCGCCGGGCGATTATCGTCTTGTCACTCAAGTCGTTATAGACGTGAGCTATCTGAAAATCGTTGGCTCTGGGCATGGTTTTACATCGTCGAGCATCCGCTTCAACACACCCGCAGGCGAGTTGGCCCACTGGCACGAAGTGTGGCCGGGCGGAAGTCGAATCCTTGTGGACACGTCTCCAGAGGCCGCAGACGGTGAGGCTGCCGGTGCCGCGTTTTATGTCAAGCGCAGTGGAAATCCTCGGATAAGCTCTGTGGAGTTTGCTGACTTTTGCATCGATGGCTTGCACTTCATCGATGATGGTTCGGGGCAAGACGACCCAGAAAACACATACAGGAATGGCAAAACGGGAATCTATGTAGGCAGCGCCAATGACTCATTCCGAATAACCGGAATGGGCCTTATCTATCTGGAGCATGGAGTTACTGTTCATGATGCAGATGCGCTCGCGATAGATAACAATTTCATCGCAGAGTGCGGCAACTGTATCGAACTGAAAGGTATGGGGCAGGCCTCAAGAATAGCAAATAATTTTGTCGGCGCCGGATATAGGGGACACTCAATTTACGCCGAGAATTACGCCGGCATTCTGGTATCCTCGAACAACGTATTTCCTCGAGGAGCAAGCAGTGTCCATTTCTCCGGCGTGGTGCGTTCCTCGGTCACAGGAAATAGGTTCCATTCCTTTTATCCGGGAATGTTGGTTTTTGCTGCTAATTGCTGCGAGAATTTGGTCTCCTCAAATCACTTTCTGCGAGACCGCGAGCCATGGGCGCCGATGCAGAAGTACGACAATGGGTTGGATGATCTGTTCGGGCTATTGCAGATTGACGGCAGCAACAATTCGGTGATCGCGAACCATATTTCACACACCATAGACACTCAATATATCAGGCCTCCCGCAGCCAAACCCGTCATAATCAATGTAGTTTCCGGCAATGGAAACTACATAGCCAACAACCACATCGTGGCCACCACAGAAATACTTCAAAAAGACCGGAGCGATGCGCCAAACAGTGCCTGTTTTTCAACACAAGTGAGCGCATTGCTTTCAACCGGGAATTCGACATTGCTCGACATAACAACAGTGTTGGTGCAAAAGGCGTCCGTACGGAACACAGTCCTGGACTCCGGAAATGTCGAACAAGTGGTGATGGACAGAACGGCAAATGCATTCAGGGGCACTCCGGTCCCTGGGCAATAGACCGCAGCCGCCAGGCCTCTCCCGCCGGTCGTGGGACCACAAGTCCTCTTCCCGAGAACAACTTGGGCCAGTCTTCGCACTGGCCGTTCTTCACTCAGATTGCATCTTCAAATGGCTAAAGCGACTGTCTATTTTGCTTCGGGCGAGCGTCTGGAATTCTGGGCAGTTGGCCCTGGGACCGTCACCATTTCACAACATGGTCAGACCCTCTGGCATGTGCCCGCTTTCGAAGCTCGTCCATCATACTATTCCTATCACCACCGCGAGGCCGGCAGCGTCGTCGTTGAATGGGATCGCCGGGAAGCATTCCTTTGGGCTTACTCCTACGATCCGGCAACTGTTGCGGAGGCCGGCATAAAGCTATGGGAACTCAGCACGGATGAAATTCTCATTCGCGCAGGAAAGGAAATTGACACATGGCTGCGAAGCGATCCTCAGCGGCCTCGAATTCATTTTTCTCCTTGTCGCAACTGGATGAACGATCCCGTGGGTCTCTGCAGGATCGGCGATTGCTGGCACGTGTTTTATCAATTCCATCCGTGCGGCGGCGACTGGGGGCCAATGCACTGGGGACATGCTACCAGTCCTGACCTGTTCAACTGGACACACATGCCGGTTTTTCTCCATCCGGAGCAGAACCTCTGGCGTCTCGGTGCAACCGGAGGCGCATTCTCCGGCAATGCATTTCAGGATAGGGATGGCAGCCTGATGTTCTTCTACACGGAACGCCTGCCGGCCTATGACCTTTTCAAAGGTTATCGAGAAATACAGAAGATCGCCCGGCCGGACCGGCGGATGATCAAGGCGGAAAGCATCTCGGCGGTGCTCGAGCAGCGCCCCGAAGGCGTTGAGCACGACTTTCGCGATCCAAAGGTATGGTGGGATGAAGCCTCCCGCGCCTATCGCATGGTGCTCGGCGCTTCTATTCATGGCGACCCGGCAGTCTTGCTTTACGGTTCGGAGGATCTGCTTGAGTGGAAATACCTGGGACCGCTGTACCGTGCACCACCCTTCTTCCGCGAGCAGGGCGCCAGAGCAGTTGAATGCCCCGACTTTTTTCCCCTCGACGGCAAATGGGTGCTGATCATGGGGCTTGTCGGACACTGTGATCCTGACAGCGGGCGACACAACCTGCTCTACGGGCTCCTCGGAGATTTCGTCGATGACCGCTTCATTCCGGACTCCGATGCCCTGCAACTCCTCGATTTCGGCAGCGACTTTTATGCGATGCAGAGCTTCGCGACGGGTGGCAGGCAGATTGCCTTTGCGTGGCTCTTCAATTGGGAGTTCCGCAAGCCTGCCGGATCGCCGTATTCCGGCGAGTTGTCCTTACCCCGCCAGCTATCGCTGGATGCGCGCAACAGGATATGTATGAGACCCGCTGACGAAGTGGAGCAGGCCCTCACTCATGCGCCTCTGTCTTCCGCAGAGCCCGGCACATATGTTCTGGACGAAGCATCCGTCGATATCCGACTGAACGGGATGCTCGACGGAACAAGGATCACTGCGACCGAAGCTGGACGATTGTCATTTTCCATCGTGGTGGCAGATCAAAGTATCTCCGTGCAGCTGCCACAAGACGACGGATCGATCCGTTACGCCGCGGCCATTACCGATGCGACGGATCTGAGAGTCATCCACGACAAGGGCATCTTAGAGATTTTTGCTGACGGAGGAGCCGTCTGCGGCACGCGGCGCAACTATCTCAACGTCAGACCGGACGATCTTGTTATCCTGTCAAAGGCACATGTGAGTGTTTTCAGCCGGGAGTAATCGTATCGTGCTGAAGGCGCTCTAAGAGGCAGATTCTGTATGTCGATGCCGTAGCCGCGAAGTTACGCGCGTCGTTTCCTACCCCACCTCGAATTCCGGATCTGTGGGAACCTGCATGGCGAGAGCGAGATGATTTGTCTGCGCGGCAAGCCCGATGATCGTCAGGAGTTCGCCATGTTGGGCATCGGTCATGCCGCGGGCTCGGGCGGCTGCGGTGTGGGATTGAATGCAGTACTGGCAGGCATTGGCCGTCGACACTGCGATGTAGATCATCTCCCGCGTCAACGGATCGATGGCGCCTTCGACCGTCATGACCGATTTGAGCGTCTCCCATACCCGCTTGAGATTGGCGGGATCGTTGGCAAGCGCACGCCAGAAATTGTTGATGAAATCGGTCTTGCGGGTCGCCCTGATGTCATCGAACACGGCTTGCACCGCCGGAATGGCCGCGGCCTCTTCATCCGACAGGAGTTTAATTGTTGCCATCGAAAGTTCCTTTCCGGGCGCCGACCAGGGCCTCAAGCATGATTTGTTCGGCGATCCCACACTGCCGGCGGAACATACGAAGAAATGACAACGGCTGCCAGCCTCCCTGCCGGTGAAGATATCGAAGATGGCTGTTTCAGGAAAACAGGCAAAATTAGAAATTATTGTCTACAGATTTAATAGATTATACGGTTCCATAGCCCTGTCGACTTCAGCACTGAGATTTCGAACGCCCAAAGGATGCGTCCTTGGGCGCATATGACCTGCCGACTTCTTCCAATATCAACAGGAGATTTCCATGAGCAATCCGGTTCTCGTCAATCAGATCATTTCCGAGTCCGATGTCGTCCCGCTAACCGGCCGTGTCGGAGCCGAAATCAAGGGTATCCGCCTTGGCGGCGATCTTTCGGATGCAACGGTGGCAGCCATCAACCAGCTTCTGCTGAAACACAAGGTCATCTTCTTCCGCGATCAGGGACATCTTGACGATTCCGAACAGGAAGTCTTCGCACGCAGACTCGGGGATCTTGTGCCTCATCCAACCCAGGGACCGGTCGCCGGCACGGCTTCCATCCTCAATCTCGATTCCAGCCGCGGCGGCGGCAGAGCGGACCAGTGGCACACCGACGTCACCTTCGTCGACGCCTATCCGAAATTCTCCGTCCTTCGCGGCGTCGTCATCCCGGCGGCCGGCGGCGACACGATCTGGTCCAACACCCATGCCGCCTATGAAAGCCTGCCGGCGCCGCTCAAATTGCTGGCGGACAATCTGTGGGCCATTCACAGCAACGCCTATGACTATGCTGCCGTGCGCCCTCGCGCCACCGCCGAAGAGAAGAAGCATTTCGAGGAGGTCTTCACCTCGACCATTTACGAGACCGAGCACCCGGTCGTGCGTGTCCATCCGGAAACCGGCGAAAGATCGCTGCTGCTCGGCAACTTCGTTCAGCGCCTGGTCGGCCTGTCGAAGAGCGACTCCGTAAAACTCTACGAGGTCTTCCAGTCCTACGTCACCGCCCCGGAAAATACCGTGCGCTGGCGCTGGAGAGCGGGGGATGTGGCGATCTGGGACAATCGCGCCACCCAGCACTATGCCGTCAACGATTATGGCGACCAGCACCGCGTCGTGCGCCGCGCCACGGTGGACGGCGATGTCCCCGTCAGCATCGACGGCCGCCGCAGTATTACGCACGTTAAGTCCGCCAAGCCGCAAGCTAAGGCTGCGTGATCGCGCACGTCAGTGTTGCCCGCCCATGAAGCGACAAGAGCTTCATGGGCCGGCCTTCGCAAGGGCAAACGAGCCGCATGCCTTACGAGAAGGAAAGCTTCTCGCTCGGCCGGGTCAGCGTTTCCGGGCGCAGGACCGCATCGAGATGCTCCTTCTGCATCAGACCGCGCTCGAGAAGGATTTCGTAAACCCCCCGCCCCGAATGATGCGCTTCCAGCGCAACTTCCGTGGCATTGCGATAGCCGATATAGGGGTTCAGCGCCGTCACGATGCCGATCGACTGCTCGACCGTCTGGCGCAGCCGATCACGGTTCGCAGTAATGTCCTGGATACAATTGGCTTCGAGCGTCAGGCATGCATTGGTCAGGTGGCTGAGGCTGCGGTAGAGACTGTAGAAAATCACGGGCTCGAAAGCATTCAACTGAAGCTGGCCGGCCTCGGCGGCCATGGTGATCGTCACGTCGTTGCCGATCACCTCGAAAGCGACCTGATTGACGACTTCGGGGATGACCGGGTTGACCTTGCCCGGCATGATCGAGGAACCGGCCTGCCGCGCCGGCAGGTTGATCTCGTTCAATCCGGCGCGCGGCCCCGAAGACAAAAGCCGCAGGTCGTTGCAGGTTTTGGACAGCTTGACCGCTACACGCTTGAGCACGCCCGAAAGCTGCACGAAGGATCCGCAATCCTGCGTCGCCTCCACCAGATCGGGCGACGTCACCAGATCGACGCCGACGATCTCAGACAGGCGCTCGCGCACCAGTGCGGCATAGTGGGGATGGGCGGTGATGCCGGTGCCGATAGCCGTGGCGCCGAGGTTGATCTCACGGATCAGCGAGACGGCTTCGGAGAGTCGCGCCTCGTCTTCCGCAAGCATCAGCGCATAGGTTCCGAATTCCTGCCCGAGCGTCATCGGCACGGCGTCCTGCAATTGGGTGCGGCCCATCTTGAGGACGTCGGCAAACTCGATCGCCTTGGCCTCGAACGCCCGGCGCAGGACGGCCATGGCGTCGACCAGTCGGTGAACGCCGATCCAGGCGGCAAGCTTCAGCGCCGTCGGATAGACGTCATTGGTGGACTGCGAGAGATTGACGTGCTCGTTCGGATGCAGGTGCCGGTAATCGCCCCGGTTATATCCCATGATTTCGAGCGCCCGGTTCGCAATCACCTCATTGGCGTTCATGTTGGTCGAGGTGCCGGCGCCGCCCTGGATCAGATCGACGACGAAGTGGTCGTGCAGCGCACCGTCGCGGATCTCGACACAGGCCGCGATGATGGCGTCGGCGCGTGTCCGATCGAGAAGGCCGAGGCTTGCATTGGCCTGAGCCGCCGCCTGCTTGATCGCAGCGAGCGACGCGATCAGGTCCGCCGATTCACGCAGGGTCTGACCGGTGATGGGAAAATTTTCGACCGCGCGCAGCGTATGCACGCCGTAATAGGCCGAGGCCGGCACGTCGCGGTCGCCGATCAGGTCATGCTCGACGCGGATTTTCGCAATATCGGAGATAGTCATTGCTGAACTTTCGAGAGACGGCGCTGCGGGCCTGAACTGCGGCGGCAGGCCGTAGAGATCATGGGTTAAGACGCGGCGGAAATTGCCGCATCCGAATGTGTCATCGGGTCAAAGCCGCAGGACTGGAATTCTCTCCGTCCGGCTTCGATCCGCGCAGCTTGAACGGAAAGGATACGCCGCCCGTCGTGACACCCATCGTGTTCACGCGCCTGGGATGATGAAACTCCGCAAGCGGATTGCGGCGTTCCGGCGAACCGATGCCAAGCTGCTCGAGGATTTCCGTCACGACGGCGTAGAGGATTTCGATGTTGCCATCCTCGATCTTGACCGAGATGCCGAGCGCTCCATCCGCCCCCAATCGCCTGGTATCATCCGAGGCGCGCAGACCGATTGCGTAGCTGGCGTCGGCGCCGAGCTTGCCGATGATCGCGCCGTCGAATACGCGCATCAAAACCGTGCAGTAACGCCCCTCGCCCGCGACCAGTTCAGGATGGCGCGCCATCGCTTGGAAAATGCGAGCCAACGCTGCGTCTCGCGTCGACAAATCCTCGCGCCCCTCGCCTCCGTCGGCTGCCGAAGCAAGCTTGGCGTAGAGGCGCGCCAGGCGATCCAACGGAAAAGCGGGCGTCGGCAGATTGCACCCGTCGATCCCCCATTCGACGTCCTGCGGGTCCAGATCGCAGAGCTCTGCGACCGTCCGCTTCACGACCAGCTGCATTGGATGACCCGGCAGGTGATAGTCGTCGGCGCCCGCTCCGATGGCCCGGGCACCGGCAATCATTCCGACGTGTTTTCCCGAACAGTTGCTGCAGACCGCCGTCGGCGTATAGTCCTGCTTGATCCAGGTGCGATTCACGCTTTCCGACAAGGACGGATGGCCGCCGCAACGAAGGTCGGCCTCCTCGGCCTGGATCTTCGACAGCATGGTCCGCGTCCGCGCGATATGGCGCTCTTCGCTGCTGTGGGAAGCGCACATCAGCGCGAGATCCGCATCATCGAAGCCGTAGCGCTCGAACCCATTCGTCTCGAGGATGGCAAGCGCCTGAGCCGGCTTCGCGGCAGACCGGGCAAGCGTCAGGCGCGTCGGGTTTCCCAGCGCGTAAAGCAGCCTGCCCCTTCCATCGACGACCGCCGCATGGACGAGGTGACGGTTCTCGACGATGCCGCCACGATCGGTGACGACGAAATCCTCATTCGGGATCATTTCTCTCTCCATTGATGCGGTGCCCCGGCGCCTTCGGCGCGCCGGAGTAAGCCCTGCTGCGTCGGTCAGGCCAGATCGAGACCGCCGCGGTCGTCGCCCTGTTCGGCCGCGATCATGTGGATGCGCTCCCGCATCAGAAGCCAGCCGACCACCAGCGCCGGAATGATCAGCAGCAGAGAAGCGACCGTATAGGTGCCGACAGGATAATCGAGGGCCATCAGGATCACGACGACCGCCAGGAAGCCCAGCGTCAGCACGCCGGTGTAAGGCGCGCCGAACATCCGGAATTCAGGCCGCGCCAGCTTGCCCTGACGTGACAGGTGCCACAGCTTGAGCTGGCAGAGGACAATGACGCCCCATGCAGCGATGATGCCGAGCGCGGCGACATTCAAGCCGATCTCGAAAGCTTCTGCCGGAACGACGGCGTTCAGCACGACGCCGAAAGCTGTCACGACAGCCGTCACCGCAATGCCGCCATAGGGCACGCCAGAGCTGTTCATCTTCGCCAGCGCGGCCGGCGCCGAGCCCGAAATCGCCATGGAATGCAGGATGCGGCCGGTCGAATAGAGACCCGCATTGAGCGACGACAGCACCGCGGTCAGCACGACGAGGTTCATGACGACGTCGGCGCCCTGGACTCCGATCTTGCCGAAGAAGGTAACGAAGGGGCTCTCGCCGCCCTTATAGGCGGTATAGGGCAGCAGCAGCGACAGCAGCAGAACGGAGCCGACATAGAAGACCACCAGGCGCAGCACGACCGTCCGGATCGCGCGGGGCATGACCTTGCGCGCATTTTCGGTTTCGCCTGCGGCGGCGCCGATCAGTTCGATCGAGGCATAGGCGAAAACCACGCCTTGTATCACCACCAGCGCCGGCAGGATCCCGCTCGGAAACATGCCGCCGAAGTCGGTGATCGTATTCAGCCCCGGAACGTGGCCGTCGATCGGCGTGCCGGAGACGACGAAGTAAACTCCGACGATCAGGAAGACGACGAGAGCGAGAACCTTGACGAGGCTGAACCAGAATTCCAGCTCGCCGAAGACCTTCACCGACAGAAGGTTCATGGCGAGAACGAGAACCAGCGCCGTCAGCGCAAATACCCACTGATCGATCATGGCGATCCATGGGACATAGGCCTTGAAGAAATTCATATAGAGAGCCACCGCGGTGACATCGGCGACCGCCGTCATCGCCCAGGTCAGCCAGTACAGCCAGCCGACGGCAAAGGCGAGCTTTTCGCCGTAAAATTCACGGGCATAGGAGACGAACGAGCCCGAAGTCGGGCGATGCACGATCAGTTCGCCGAGAGCTCTCAGAACGAGGAAGGCGAAAAAGCCGCACAAAGCATAGACGAGCACGAGCGCCGGACCGGCCGCGGCAAGCCGACCGCCCGCGCCCAGAAACAGGCCCGTTCCGATGGCTCCGCCGATGGCGATCATTTGGATCTGCCGCGGCTTCAGCGCCTTTTTGTAACCGAGTTCCTCCTCGGCGAAGACCTGGCCGTCGGCCTCGGTTCTGGTGGATTCCATGACTGTCATTTCTCCTCCCTATCCTGGGTTTGGCAACCTCCCGGCCACTCCTCCGCGCAGTCGCGTCAAAGATGTCAATCTGCTATGCGGTCTGACAGGTTTGGATTAAATGAAGAGACGCCGGTCGGTCAAGGGCTTTCGTTCGATGTTGTGCATATAGGGACGCCGGTTGATCCAAAGGCAGCTGGGAGATGCCGGGGTTGATCCGGTACCCCGATCTCGCGGTATGAAAGAACCCGTTGGTCAGCGACCTTGTGACCGGGGAGTGTGACCAAAGGTCCGTTTGAAGGCGTGTCCGAAAGCGCTCTGAGAGAGATACCCGACTTCACTTGCAATGCGTGCGATGTCAGCCTCGGGCTCGCTCAGCCATTGCCTCGCCAAAAGCATTCTCCAATAGGTGAGATACTCTAGCGGCGGTCTGCCCACGCGGCGCGCGAAACGGGCCGAGAACGCCGATCGAGACATGCCAACCCTCGCCGCCAAGGTTGCGACAGTCCACGGGCGCTTTGTTTCACCGTGGATGACACGCAACGCTTCTCCAATCTGACGATCCGCCAGCGCACCGATCCAGCCAACGCAGGCGTCGCCCTGCTCGGCGACATAGGCACGGATTGCCTCGACGAACAGAACCTCCGCCAGCCTTGTCGTGACCAGTGAACCGCCGATGCGGTTCCGTCCGACCTCGCCATCGAGAAGCTCCAATGTCCGGGAAACTGCCGTCGCCGCGCCAGACGCGCCTCCGATAAGCAAGAAACGCGGAAGCGCGTCGAGAACAAAGTTGGCCTCGGCACTTGCGAACGTGATGCTACCGCCCATCAGAACCGTCTCATCACCGCCAAGACGGACGACGTCACGGCCGGATTCCGAGTACAAGGCTGCGCCGTCGATCGGCGTCAACTCCGGGTCGCTCGCCACGACATGGGCTGCGCTGCCGATCAGGAACACGTCGCCTTCGGTCAAATGCTGCGGAGGGTGGTCAGGCAAGAGAATCCAACATTTCCCCCGCAGGACGGCCACGAGCTTCAATCTTTCCTTCTCCGGGAAAGACAGGCTCCAGTCGCCGCTGGCTTCCAGACGGGTTCTTCCCCCGCTGCGTGCACCGAGAGCGGTGAGCACATCAGAAAGCGGATCTGAGCGATTCATGGACGATCGCGACATACTCATGGCCTATCGAGCATAGATCATCCAAGCCAGATTGACTACATCCAATTCAAAAGGAGACCAGCCATGACTATCGAAAACAAAGTTGTCGTCATAACCGGCGCGGGCAGCGGAATGGGACGCGCCACCGCCCTCCACTTGGCCGAACGGGGCGCTCGTGTCGTGTTGGGTGGACGAAGGGAAGATCGGATCGCGTCGGTGGCCGCGGATATCAAGGCCATTGGCGGCGATAGCGCATATCGCAGCACGGATGTCACCAAGCGAGAGGACCTCACCGCGCTCGTTGACCTGGCTTGCAGTGAATTCGGCCGGCTCGACGTCATCGTGAACAACGCCGGCATTGGCCCGTTATCGCGTTTCGATGCCCTGCAGGTAAATGAATGGGAAGAGACGATCGATATCAACGTGAAGGGGGTCCTTTATGGGATCGCCGCGGCGCTGCCGGTGTTCGGCAAGCAGCAGAGCGGCCATGTCATCACTGTCGTTTCGACCGCAGGGCTCCGGGTCCTGCCCAAGATGGGCGTCTATGCTGCCAGCAAGAATGCGGTACGCACGATCATGGAAGCGCTGCGGCAGGAGTCTGGACCAAATATCCGGGTGACGGAGATCTCACCGGGTGCGATCCAGACGGAATTCCTGAAAACGGTGGGGGACGAGGCCGAACAGGCGCGCCTTAGAGCATGGTCGGACAGAATTGCAATTCCTGCCGATTCCATTGCGCGCGCAATCGCCTTCGCCATCGACCAGCCTGATGACGTCGAAATCGGAAGCATCGTGGTTCGGCCAACCGCTCAGGACTAACAGTTGGGATTCAAGCCGTGATCTCTCGACAGACAGGATCTAGCGCGGTTCGCTGCCGATGAGACGGCTGACGGCCGTCTCCACCTTTTTAAGGTGGATTTCCATCGCGGCCCGGGCGTCGACCTCCGAGCCTGCGCGGATGGCTTCGACGATTGCGCGATGCTCATCGTTCGACTCCTGACGCCGCGGCCCGAGGACCGTCAGCAGCCCGGATTGCTGCGCCATGGCCTCGCGAACCTCGTCGACGATATCGCGGAAGACGGCGTTCTTCGACGCCGCCGCGATCAGCCCATGAAACTCCGAATCCAGCCGCACCCAGGCCTCGGTATTTTCTTCCTGCTCCATCTGGTCGCAAAGTCCGAGCAACCGGGATAGTTCGTCACCGCTTCGACGCATCGCCGCCCAGCCGGCGGCCGATACTTCGACGTAAGGCCGCGCCTCCATCAGATCACGCGCCGAATAATCGCCGTAACTAATATTTCCGTCGCCGGCAGCCGCGAGCACATATGTGCCGCTGCCCGTTCGTGTCTCCGTCAGCCCTAAAATCTGCAGCGAGCGCAGCGCTTCTCGGACAATCGGGCGGCTGACGCCGTATTTTGCCGCCAGCTTTGATTCTGACGGCAGCTTCGAACCGGCTGCAAAACGGCCGGAAAGGATGAGGCTGCGCAATTCCTCGAACACAAGTTCCGAGGCGCTTTTGCGACTGAGGGTCGCGGGATCGGACAGCCAGTTTTCTAGATCGTTCATCGCGTGTATTCGATCGGTCGCGCGCGATATCCTGGCGCAAATTTGAAATCATGCCTTCTCGGCCGCTCATCTGTCATCGGCAATCCCGATGATGGAGCGCTTGACCTCCAGCAGGTGCTCCGCCATGGCTGCGCGCGCATGCTGCTCGCTGCCCGCGGCAACCGCCTCCAGGATTCGGCGATGCTCCGCGTTGGACGCTTTGCGCCGGCCGCGAACATGCTCGACCAGTTCGGATTGCGTCGAGAGCGCGCCGCGAACATCAGCGACGACTTTCCGGAAGATCGCATTGCCTGAAGCCTCCGCGATTTCTCCATGAAAGACTGCATCCATCCGCACCCATTTCTGGACATCTTCCTCCTCGTCCATCCGGTCGCACAAGGATGTCAGCCGGGTCAGCTGCTCGTCCGAGCGCCGCAATGCCGCCCAACCGGCAGCCGGAATTTCGATGCAAGGGCGCGCTTCCATCAGATCGCGGGCGGAATAGGCGCCGCCGCCGAGTTGTCGTGCGGGGCTTTCCGAAACGACGAAGGTGCCGCGGCCGGTCCTGGTCTGCGTGAACCCCAGCGTCTGCAGCGAACGCAACGCTTCACGCACGATCGCCCGGCTGATGCCGTAACGTTCGGCGAGCTGCACCTCCGAGGGCAGACGGATCCCGAGCGCCAGTTTCCGATCGACGATGGCCGTGCGGATATCTTCGAAGACCGCTTCGGCAGCGTTTCTTCGGCCTATCTCTTTCTTCTCCGAGAGCCATGAATCCATATCCCGCATCGAAGGACGATGCGGGCAATCCCGAGAGCTGTCAAGCAACCGAACAGGCTGATCGGGAGCGGGCCGCCCGCGTGCGGCACGCGTCGCGGAAAGCGACTACCAGAGCTTCATATGGCGGTTGACGTCCTTGTAGAGCAGGTAGCGGAACCGGCCGGGACCGCCGGCGTAGCAGGCCTGCGGGCAGAAGGCGCGCAGCCACATGAAGTCGCCGGCCTCGACCTCGACCCAATCCTGGTTCAGGCGATAGACCGCCTTGCCCTCCAGCACATAGAGACCATGCTCCATGACATGGGTTTCCATGAAGGGGATCACCGCACCCGGCTCCAGCGTCACGATATTGACGTGCATGTCATAGCGCACATCGGCCGGGTCAATGAAGCGTGTCGTGCCCCAGCGCCCGTCGGTGTCGGGCATGGCGCGGATCGGATGGTCGTCCTCATGCGTGACAATCGCCGGCGGCGGCTCCAGTCCCTCGACTTCCTGAAACGCCTTTCGGACCCAGTGGAAGATGGCAGGGGCCGAACCATCGTTTCTGAGGCGCCAGGCCGAACCCGCCGGAATGTAAACAAAGGAGCCGGCGCGCAGCGCATGACTGACGCCTTCGAGCTCGACCGTCATGCCGCCTTCAACGACAAACAGCACCGCTTCGGCCCGCTTGTCGGGTTCCGGCCGATCGCTTCCGCCGCCCGGCTGAACTTCCATGACATATTGCGAGAAGGTCTCGGAGAAGCCCGAAAGCGGCCGGGAGAGAACCCATGCCCGCGTTCCCGTCCAATGCGGAAGGAGGCTCGTGACAATATCGCTCATGACACCGCGGGGGATGACCGCGTAAGCCGTGGTGAAAACGGCCCGGCCCGAAAGCAGCTGACTCTGCGGCGGCAGACCGCCGAGCGTGGAAAAATACTCTGTCTTGTTCATCGGTGCGGCTTTCCAAGCATTTGTCTCTGCATCTGCTTTATGCGCCGCTGATCCGTTAGGCAACTCCCAGCCCGGAGGAGCGATCGGCCATAACCAGATGGCCCGGCCCGACCTCGCGATAGGAGGCTTTCGGAGGGGCATAGTCGATCGGGCGCATCGGGCTCTTGATCTCGTCGTTCGCCACCATGCGCTTTTCGTGGCGGCGGTCGGGATCGGGCACCGGCACGGCGGCGATGAGTTTCTTCGTATAAGGGTGCTGCGGATTTTCGAAGATGGCGGCGCGCGGGCCGATCTCGACGATCTCGCCGAGATACATCACCGCCACGCGGTGGCTGACACGCTCGACCACCGCCATGTCATGGGAGATGAACAGGAAGGCGAGGTTGAGGCTCTGCTGCAGGTCGAGCATCAGGTTGATGACCTGCGCCTTGATCGAGACGTCGAGCGCCGAAACGCTTTCGTCGGCAACGATGACCTTCGGTTGCAGGGCGAGCGCCCGGGCGATGCAGATGCGCTGGCGCTGGCCGCCGGAAAATTCATGCGGGTAACGCGAAGCCATGTCGGGGGAGAGGCCGACCTTGACAAGCAAGTCCGCCACGACATCCCTCGCCTGTTTCGCATTGCCCATACGGTGCTCGAGATAGGGCTCGGCGATCGCAGCGCCAATCGTCATGCGCGGATTGAGGCTTGCGAAGGGATCCTGGAAGATCATCTGCACGGATTTGCGCATCTCGCGCAGATCCTTCCTGTCGAGGCCGAGCACCTCCCTGCGCTCGACGAGAACGGAGCCGGCCTGCGGCTCGATGAGACGCATGATGGCGCGCCCGGTCGTCGACTTGCCGCAGCCGGATTCACCGACGAGCGACAGGGTTTCTCCGGCATGCAGATCGAAGGAGACGTTTTCGACAGCATGCACGCGGCTGGTCAGCCGGCCGAACAGGCCGGAATGAATGTCGAATCGCTTGGTGAGGTTCCTCACCTGCAAGACCGGCGTTGCGGCGACGGTATCGGCAGCCTCGGCCGGTATGTTCGATTCGCCCGTCGCGGTATTGACCACCGGAAAACGCAGCGGCCGCCGCCGGCCCTGCATCGAGCCGAGTACCGGCACGGCCGAGAGCAGCGCCCTGGTATATGGATGTTTGCCGCGATGGAAGATATCGGCGGTGGGCCCGCTCTCGACCTGTTCGCCGCGATACATCACCACCGTCCTGTCTGCGATCTCGGCGACGACGCCCATGTCATGGGTGATGAAGAGCACCGAGGTCCCCTCCTCTTCCTGCAGCATCTTGATGAGATCGAGGATCTGGCCCTGGATCGTCACGTCGAGCGCCGTTGTCGGCTCGTCGGCGATCAGCAGTTTCGGCCGGCTGGCGAGCGCCATGGCGATCATCACGCGCTGGCGCATACCGCCGGAAAAACGATGCGGATATTCGTCGAAGCGCGAGGCGGCCGAGGGGATGCGGACTTTCTCCAGGAGCCTGATCGTTTCGGCCCTGGCGTCGGCCCGGCTCATATCGGAATGGCAGAGCAGCGCTTCGGAGATCTGATCACCGATGGTGAAGAGCGGATTGAGCGAGGTCATCGGCTCCTGGAAGATCATCGCCACTTCGTTGCCGCGCACCTGCCGCATGGCATGCTCCGGCAGGGAGAGCAGATCGCGGCCGCCGAGCATGACGCGGCCCTCGATGCGGCTCGTCTCCGCCTGCAACAGCCGCATGATCGACAGCGACGTCACGCTCTTGCCGGAGCCGGATTCGCCGACGATCGCCACGGTCTCACCGGGCGCGACGGTGAAGGAGACATCGCGCACGACCGGTTTCCAGGCGCCGTCGACCAGGAAGGACGTGGTCAGCCGGTCGACGGAAAGAACAGGGTTCAATGTCTCGATCGGCTGGGCTTGGGCGTTGGCCATGTCGGCTCCTCTTGCAGCGAATGAGAACGGCGGATCAATCCGGCCAGCGCAGCAATCCGTCGAAGCGGTGCCTGCTGCGGTTTTCGATCGGGGTTGCGATGATCTCGTTGGAGGCACGCGCCTTGTCGAACTCCTCAGCAAGACGGTTTGCGACGATCACCTCCTGGCCCGGATGCAGGTTGCACGGATCGAGATAGAAATAGCGGTGCTCCACTTCGTGGTCGCGCACGATGATCGGCGGATTGCCTCTCGCCAGCGCATCGGCCAGATCCCAGGCGGTGATGTGGGCCTCCTCCGCATCGACGATCAGGCGCAGCCGGTCGAGCGGATTGTTGGTCGGGTCGGGCTCGATCAGCGCAGTGACGCCGGGACGGCCGTCGAGGGTGTTCTTCCAGAGATTGAGATAGCCGGTCTCGCGTTCGCGGATGCCGGCATGGTCGCGGCTTTCCCAGGCTTCCAGCGCCGCCATGACCCCGAAGATACTCTCCTTGCCGACCTTCATGCCGCGGCCGATGCCCATATTCTGCAGGAAGGCATGGCGCACCAGTTCCTTGCTGCCGGCAACGATGCCCGAGGTCGGGCCGCCGAGAAATTTGTGGCCGGAGTAAAGCGCGATGTCGGCCCCCTGCTCCAGGAAAATCCTGAGGTCGTATTCCGAGGCCGCGTCGACGATGACGGGCACGCCCCTGGCATGGGCGATCTCGACGAATTCCTTGAGGTTCAGCAAACCGTAATCGACGACATGATGGGAAACGACATAGACGGCAGCCGCGGTCTTGTCGGTGATGGCGTTTTCCATATGGAAGCGATGAGTCGAAGTCGCCTGTCCCACAAGCACGACCTTGCCGCCGGCAAGTCTGATCGCCTGGTCGACGGGCGCACCGTAGCTCACGACATGGCCCATCTGCACCAGCACTTCGTTCTTCTCGGACACGGCATCCGGCAGTTTCTCGATCGCAAGCAGGTTATCGCCGGTGATTGCTCCGGCGACGGCGAGCGAAATGCCGGCCGAGCAGGAGGCGGTGACGAAGCCCGCCTCGCCACCGGTCAGCCGGGCGATGACGCTGCTCGCCTTGCGCTGCAGGTCGTTGATCTCAACGAAGTGCGGCAGGATCGATGCCATCGCCTCGATCGCCTCCGGCACGACGATCGATGCGCCGAGGCTGGTCATCGTGCCGGACACGTTGATGACGGGGCGAAGGCCGAGCGAAGGTCTGATATCATTGGGCATGAAGATCTCCGGAAGTCTGGGGCGAAGGGCAGAACATGGTGCGATCATCCGGCAGTGTCGAGCCGCCGGAGAATGGCCGCGGGTTAAAATAGAAAAAGCTCATCCGAAGACCACTCCAAAGATGAAAACATCTCGTCAGCCATGCAAGGCGACGATTGCCTCGATCTCGACGGTGATGTTGCCGGGCAGTGAGCCGAAGCCGACAGCCGAGCGGGCATGTTCGCCAGCCGCGCCGAAGACCGCGATCAACAGATCCGAGCAGCCGTTGATGACGCTCGGATGATCCTCGAACTCAGGCACGGCATTGACCATGCCGAGCAGCTTGACCACTCGCTTGACGCGGGAGAGATCGCCGAGCGCATCATGCATGACGGCAAGCAGGTTGATGCCGGTCAGCCGCGCGTGCCGGTAGGCATCCCCGACATTGACGCCGCCGCCGACCTTGCCGGCATGCAGGAAGCCATCGGACTCGCGCGGCCCCTGGCCGGAAAGATAGAGCATGTTGCCTTCCACCACATGGGTGACGAAGTTGGCGATCGGCGGCGGTGGCGGCGGCAGCGTAATGCCGAGGGCGGCTAACCGTTGGTAAGGCGAATTCTCGACCTTGCCGGCGGCGGTTGGAAACTGATTCACGCGAACTCCTGTCATGCGAATTTTCGATTGGCGGATTTGGATTGGCCGGCCGCTGGTCGACGGATTAAAGGTCCTTGCGAAGTCTCGGGTCGAGCATGTCCCTCAGGCCGTCGCCGACCATCTGCAGCGACAGCACCGACAGCACGATCGCCACGCCGGGAAACAGCGTCATCCAGTCGGCCTGGCCGATATATTGCCGGCCGGCGGCGATCATCGTGCCCCAGGTCGGGATTTCCGGGCTGACGCCGAGGCCGAGGAAGGAGAGGCCGGCTTCGGCAAGCATCGCACTGGCAAAGAGGAAGGTGGCCTGCACCAGGATCGGCGACAGCAGATTGCGCAGCACGTGCCGCGTCATGATGTGGAAAGTGGAAATACCGAGCGCCCTCGCCGCCTCGACATAGGGCAGCTCGCGAATGACAAGAGTCGAGGCGCGGACGATACGGGCAAGACGCGGCGCATAGACGATCGACAGCGCGATGATGACGGTCGTCAGCGACGGGCCGAGAGCGGCGACGAGGGCGATCGCCAGCAGAATATCGGGAAAGGCCATCATCGCATCGATCAGCCGGGCGATCGGCGTATCGAGCTTCTGGAAGAAGCCGGCGAGCAGGCCAAGCGTGACGCCGATAGCGGCCGACAGGGCGACGACCGCGGCACCGACCAGCAGCGACAGGCGGCCGGCGAAAATCGTGCGCGAGAAGACGTCGCGGCCGAACTCGTCGGTGCCGAAGAAGAACGTGCCGCTCGGCGGCTTCAGCCGGTTGACGATCGAAAGCTTCGACGGCGAATAGGGCGCGACCACAGGCGCGAAGACCGCCAGCAGCACGAAGACCGTGAGGATCAGCAGGCCGAAGGCCACCGTCTTGCGCTTCAGCAGGCGGCGGAGGAATTTGCTGCCCTCGCTCTCGGCGGGCTTGATTGCGATATCGGCCATCAGTAGCGCACCCTCGGATCGACCAGCAGATAGAGCATGTCGATCGCAAAATTGATCAGCACGTAGAGGGCGTTGATGACGAGCAGCGCCCCCTGGATGACGGGATAGTCGCGGCGCAGCACCGCCGAGACGACGAGATTGCCGACACCCGGCAGGCCGAAGACGGTCTCGGTGACGACGGCGCCCGATATCAGCACCGCCGCCGTCAGGCCGAGGACCGTCAGGATCGGAATCAGCGCATTCTTCAGCGCGTGTTTGAGGATCACCTTGCGCTCGATCAGCCCCTTGGCGCGGGCCGTGCGGATGTAATCATCGCCGAGCACGTCGAGCATCGAGGCGCGGGTGAAACGCAGGATCAGCGCCGAGGAGACGATGCCGAGCGCAAAGGCCGGCAGCGTCAGGTGATACATACGCTCGAGAAAACTCGAGCCGGGGCCGCCATAGCCCGAAACCGGGAAGAGATTGAGCCTGACGGCGAAGAACTGCATCAGGATGAGACCGAGCCAGAAGCTCGGAATGCTGGCGGCGAACATGGCGAGCGTCGTTGCCGCCTGGTCGACGAAGGAGCCGCGCCGATAGGCGGCGTAGATGCCGATCGGCAGCGCGATGACGCTGGCGATGGCAAGCGAAAACAGCGTCAGGAAGAAGGTCGGCTCGGCGCGGTCGATGAGCGCTGACGTCACAGGCATGTTGAGGAAGATCGACTGGCCGAGATCGCCCCGCAGCAGCTGGCCGATATAATAGACATATTGCAGGCCGAGCGACTGATCGAGGCCGAGCTTGGTTCTGAGATCGGCAATATCCTGCGGCGTCGCATCCGGCCCGAGCATGACGGCGGCCGGATCTCCCGGCGTCACGCGCACGATGACGAAGACGATCGTCACGACGAGAAACATCACGACGATCATGCCGAACAGGCGCTGGAGGATGTAGCGGATCATGAATGCTGGCCTTCAAGCCTTTGCGGATACGGCAGAAAGGAAGACCGGCACCGGCCGCAAAGGGCCGGCGCCGGCGGTGATGGTTACTTCTTGATCGAGGCATTCCAGAAATACGGCCACGGAGCCGGATCGACGCCCTCGAGCTTGACCGATTTCGCCGAGACGGCGTTGAAATCGCCGATCTTCATGAAGGGCGCATCGGCATAGACGGCCTTCTGGACATCGGCCCAGAGTGCCACACGCTTCTTCGGATCGACTTCGGAGGTGAAGGCATCGACGGCGGCCTTGCGGGCCGGCGTATCCCACCAGCCGGGCGAGCTGGTCGAGAGCGAGCCGATCAGCGCCGGCTCCGGCAGGAAGGGGCTGTGGGTGATGTAGATATCCCAGAGTTTCGGATCGGTGCGGCGCTGCGTCAGCGTCGCCCAGTCCACCACCTGCATATCGACGGTGAAGCCGGCAAGCTTCAGATATTCGGCGGCGACCTGCGCCATCTTGTAATGGAACTCGTATTGGCGGCTGGTCAGGATGCGGATCGGCTCGCCATTGTAACCCGCTTTCTTGGCGGCAGCCGCCGCCCCTTCCGGATCGGCGACATTATAGGCGCCCTCGACGCCGGCATCCGTCGACCAGGCAAAGCTCTTGGGGTAGATGGCGCCGTCGAGTGCATAAAAATCCTTGCTGCCGAAAGCGGCGGCCAGCATGTCTTCCATGCTGAGCGCCTGGCGGATCGCCTTGCGAACCTCGACATTCCCGGCGACACCTTCCTTCGTGTTGAAGACGAAAACAGGATAGCCGAAGGGCTTCAGCATGACCGGCTGCGAGGCCGTCGAGCCCTTCAGCTTGTCGTAGGATTCGACCGGGATCGAATCGACATAATCATACTGGCCGGAAACGGCGGCCTCGACGCGGGTGTTCGGATCCGGCACCGGCACGAAGCGGATTTCGTCGAGATATTGATGGCGGGCGCCGCCATAACCATTGCTGTCGCCTTCGCGCGACTTGTATCCGTCGAAGCGGACGAGCTGGATATATTGATCGGCCTTGCGCTCCTTCAGCATATAGGGGCCGGTGCCGATGAACTCCTTCATCGGTTCGTCCTGCTTTTCCGACGGGATGATGATCGCCGCCGAATTGTTGAAGGCGAGCAGCGAGGTCAGCGGCGCATAGGGTTGCTTCAGCGTGATGGTCACGGTCGCGGGATCGGCGGCAGCGATCTTGTCGATGAATCCGGCCACCTGCTTGCCGCGCGAGGCGATCTTCATCCAGCGGTTCAGCGAGGCGACGACATCATCCGAGGTCATATCGCTATTGTCGTGGAACTTGATGCCGGTCCGGAGCTTGATCGTATAGGTTTTGCCGTCGGCGCTAATCTCGGGCAGGCTTTCGGCCAGAAGCGGCGTGACGTTCCAGCTCTTGTCGAAGGTGTAGAGCGTTTCGAAAATATGCTGGGTGACGATGCCGACGAGATCGGCCGTCGACGACATCGGATCGAGCGTCGGCGGCTCGCCGATCGTCGCGACATTGATGACGCCGCCCTTTTCCGCAGCAAGCAGGGTCGAAGGCAGGGCGACGAGCGCAGTGCCGAGCAGGAATGCGACAAGCGTTTTCATGTGAGGGCTCCCGAGTTAAGTTCCACAATTATGTAATTCATCTTTTTGTAACAGAATAAGAGATGAAGTAATCGTGTCAAGCGGAAGCCCACGGATTATGTCGTGAGACGAGGGTCGCGACGGCCAACACCGCCGAACCGCGGGTGCGGCTGGCCGCCTTCGCGAAGCTCGCGCATTATGGGGGCGCTAAGAATCGGCTGCGCCCGCGGCTTCAATAAAGCGAGGATGGAATGGACATCGATTTCAACAACGGAAAATGGCTGAACGAACCGACAAGCTGGCACGCCGACGCAACCGGTCTGACGCTGACGACAGGCGAGAAGACCGATTTCTGGCGGGAGACCTATTACGGCTTCACCCGCGACAGCGGCCACTTCCTCGCCTTCCCCACCGCCGATAGCTTCACCGCCCAGATCCGCGTGCAAGGCGAGTTCCGCACCCTCTACGACCAGGCCGGCTTGATGGTGCGCCTCGACGAAAAACGCTGGGTCAAGACGGGCGTCGAATTCACCGACGGCGAAGCCTTCCTCAGTACCGTCGTCACCGACGGCAAGTCCGACTGGTCCGTTTCGCAGCCCTTCAAGGAACTTGAGGATTTCCACATCCGCGTTACCGTCGCAGCCGGCGCGCTACGCATTCAGGCCTCCAGCGACGGCAGCCGCTGGCCGCTGCTGCGGTTAGCGCCCCTCCCGATTGCCGACAGATACGAGGTCGGGCCGACCGCCTGCACGCCGGAACGCAGCGGATTGACAGTGCAGTTTTCGGAGTTTTCGATCGGGGCAGCGATTACGACGGATCTGCATGATTTAAGTTGAGGAACGCTGTGATCCCTTCAACCAGCTTTGTCGGAAGGCAGGCGAAACGTCATTTTCGGGATGACAGCCGCGTGCTTCTCTGCGAAAAAGAGCGCGATGAGAGACAGGGGCGTTCGTCGACAGACGGGCTGAGAAGAACCCTTCGAACCTGAACCGGATAATGCCGGCGGAGGGAGTCGCTCGGGGATCGCCGTAGACGCCGCCCCGCGCCTGCCCCGCCTGAAAGGGGCGCCATGCAGAGCAAGACCACCTCGGGAGCCATGCTGGAGGCGATGCGCGAAAAGCCGCCGCTCGTCCACTGCATCACCAATTACGTCGCCATGAACATCGCGGCCAATGTCCTGCTGGCATCCGGCGCTTCGCCGGCCATGGTGCATGCGGCTGAGGAAGCTGGCGAATTCGCCGGCATCGCGAGCGCGCTGACTGTCAATATCGGCACGCTGTCGACGCAATGGCTCGACGGCATGCGGGCGGCGGCCAAGGCGGCTGCCTCATCCGGCAAACCTTGGGTGCTCGATCCGGTGGCGCATTATGCGACGGCCTTTCGCCGCCAGGCGGTTGCCGATCTGCTGGCGCTCAAGCCCACGATCATCCGCGGCAATGCCTCCGAGATCATCGCGCTTGCTGGCGGGGAGAGCCGCGGTCAGGGCGTCGACAGCCGCGATCCGGTCGAGCAGGCGGAGGATTCGGCCCGTCGGCTCGCGGAGCGGCAGCAGGCAATCGTCGCCGTCACCGGCGCCGTCGATTTCGTGACCGATGGCGCGAGGGCGGTGCGCATCAAGGGCGGATCGGTGCTGATGCCGCAGGTCACCGCACTCGGCTGCTCGCTCACCTGCCTGGTCGGCGCTTTCGCCGCCACCGCGCCGGAGGATCTGTTCGGCACGACGGTCGCAGCGCTCGCAACCTTTGCCGTCGCCGGCGAAGATGCCGCGCTCGGCGCGGCCGGCCCCGGCTCGTTCGCTTGGCGCTTCCTCGATGCGCTGGCCGCGCTCGACGGCGAAGCGCTGGATGCGAGAGCCAGGGTATCGATCGCATGAAGGCTTTCGACCTTTCGCTCTATCTCGTCCTCGATCCGGATCTCTGCGCCCGGATCGGCATGGTCGAGACCGCCCGGCTTGCCGTTGCCGGCGGCGCGACGATGGTGCAGCTGCGCGACAAACAGGCGGGGACAGCACGCATGATCGAGACCGGCCGCGCCTTGAAACAGGCGCTCGGCGGCACCGGCGCCCACCTCATCGTCAACGACGACGTCGAGGCGGCGATCGCCATCGGCGCCGATGGCCTGCATATCGGCCAGGAGGACATGGATGCGCGCACGGCTCGGGGGATGATCGGCCCCGACATGATCCTCGGCCTCTCGGTCGAGACCGAGGCGCTCGCGGCTGCCGTCGATCGCGATCTCGTCGATTATACCGGCGTCGGCCCGGTGTTTGCGACGCCGACCAAGGCCGACCACAAGCAGCCGATCGGCCTTGACGGTCTTGCCAGGCTGGTGCAGGTCTCGCCGGTGCCGTCGGTCGCCATCGGCGGGTTGAAAGCGGAGCATGTGGCCGAAGTCTTTGCCGCCGGCGCCAAGGGGCTTGCCGTCGTCTCCGCCGTGTGCGGCACGCCGGATCCGGCGGCGGCCACCCGCCGCATCGCCGCAGAAATTCGAAAGGTCCCGGCATGATCCGCAACGTCCTCTCCATCGCCGGCTCCGATCCGTCCGGCGGCGCCGGCATCCAGGCCGACCTCAAGGCCTTTTCGGCCCGCGGCGTCTATGGCATGGCGGTGCTGACCGCGCTGACGGCGCAGAACACGCAAGGGGTCACCGGCGTGCATCTGGTGCCGCCGCAATTCGTTGCCGACCAGATCGATGCCGTCTTTGCCGATGTGCGCGTCGATGCCGTGAAGATCGGCATGATTGCCAATGCCGGCATCGCCGAAGCCGTCGCCGCCGCCCTTTCCGCAGCTCTGGCCGCAGCAACCGCCAAAGGACGCAGCATTCCCGTCGTCCTCGATCCGGTGATGATCGCCAAAGGCGGTGCCGCCCTGCTCGCGCCCGAAGCGGTCGACGTGCTGACGCTGCGGCTGCTGCCGCTCGCCACGATGCTGACCCCGAACCTGCCGGAGGCCGCCGCGCTGCTGCACCAGCCGGTCGCGACGAACCGGGTAGAGATGGCAGCGCAGGCCGAACGGCTGCGCGCCCTCGGCCCGGCCGCCGTGCTGGTCAAAGGCGGTCATCTCGACAGCGACGACAGCCCCGACGTGCTCGCCGCCGCCGACGGGCTGCATTGGTTCGAAGCCCAGCGGGTGCCGACGAAGAACACCCACGGCACCGGCTGCACACTCTCCAGCGCGCTGGCGGCCGAGCTTGCCAAGGGCGCTTCGGCGCGGCAGGCAGTCGCCATCGCCAAGGATTATCTTGCCGGCGCGGTCGCGGCGGCCGGACGCCTCACCGTCGGCTCAGGCCATGGCCCGGTGCAGCACTTTCATGCGCTCTGGAAAGACGGCGCATAAGTACTGAAATCGACGAACAGTCTCCATCGAACGGCCTGGTCTCCCCGGGCCGTTTTCGCCTGTGCCGGCCGCCCTGCGTAGCGAGCGCAGCCAGCGCGGCTGAATCACTGGCGCCGATTGAAAAACCCTGTTGACAAGCCCGGCGAGATGGCCAAGTCTATAACATAAGAGGGGTATATATTCCGCAACAACGGAATAGCAGGAGGAATGTCGGGTGCCGGACCTGCTTGTGAGCCTTTACTCCACGCAGCTCGCCGAGCTGAAACAGAGAGCCGACAGCGTCGGCGCCTCCATCCGCCCGGCCCTCCCCCCGGAACTGCATCTCGTCGTCACCTGGGTTCGCGAACGGTTCAGCGAGAACTGGGCAAGCGAGGTCTTGGTCGCTTTCTCCCGCCAGCCAGTCGCCTGCCTGATCGCCATCGAAGGCCGTGAGCTGCTCGGCTTTGCCTGCTACGACACGACGGCGCGCGGCTTCTTCGGGCCGACCGGCGTTGACCCGCAAGTGCGCGGCAAGGGCGTCGGCCTCGCTTTATTTTCCGCCTGCCTTCAGACGATGAAGACGCTCGGCCATGCCTATGCCTTTATCGGCGATGCCGGCCCCGTCGATTTTTACGGCCGAACCGCAGGCGCCATCACCATCCCCGCCCCCGACAAGGGCATTTACGAAGGCATGCTGAGAAGCATGCCGAAATGACCATCTGATACCGGAGCACTAGACTTGTCCTCGACCCCGCTCGCCCTTTTTGTCGGCCTTCCCAATCCCGTACTTTCGGATGACGAATTTGCGTTGTTTCGTGAGACCAATCCGCTCGGCCTCTTCGTCGGCCGGCGCAATCAGCGCGAGCCGGAGCAGACGAAACGGCTGATCGAGCGCTTTCGCGAAGCCGTCGGCCGCGACGACGCCCCCGTCTTCACCGACCAGGAGGGCGGGCGCGTCCAGCACCTAGATGCCGGCCCCTGGCCGCTCTTCCGCAGCTTCGGGCAGTTTGCCGAGCTGGCGCGCCGCGATGTCGAGCTCGGCAAAAAAGCATTGCGTCTTTCCTCCCAGGCCATGGGCGCGATGATGACCGAACTCGGCCTTTCGAGCGGCTGCTCGCCCGTTCTCGACCTCGTCTTCGAGACGACGAGCGCGGTCATCGGCGCCCGCTCCTTCGGCTCCGATCCCGATGTCATCGCCGCCCTCGGCCGCGAGGTGGTCGACGGCCTGCTCGAGACCGGCAACATGCCCGTGATGAAGCATATTCCCGGCCATGGCCGCGCAACGCTCGATTCCCACAAGGAGCGCCCGGTGGTCGATGCCAGCCGCGCGACGCTCGCTGCCACCGATTTCAAGCCGTTCGTCGCGCTGAGGGATACACCCTGGGCCATGGTCGCCCACGTCGTCTACTCGGCCTACGACAGGGAATTGCCCGCCTCCGTTTCGCCAATCATGCACGACGTCATCCGCAACGATCTCGGTTATGACGGCGTGCTGATCTCCGACTGCATCTTCATGGAATCGCTCTCCGGCACCCTGCCGGAACGCGTCAAACAGGTGCTCGACGCCGGCTTCGACATCGCCCTCCACAGCCACGGCGACATTCGGCAAAGCGAAGCAGCCGCCAAGGCGGCGCGCCCGTTGACCGCCGCCGCACTGCAGCGGATCGCCGCCGGCAAGGCCCGCCTCGGCAATCTCAAGATCGACTATCGGGCCGCCCACGCTGAAGTCGAAGACATATTTGCAAGCGCGCTGGTCTCCTGACCGGCGCACCATCTCTCACTTATAAAAGAAGGGGAATAAAACATGAAAAAATATCTTCTTGCCGCCGCCACACTGACACTGCTTTCGGGCTCCGCCGTGGCGCAGACGGTCCTGACGGCCAATATCGAACCGGCGACGACCTGGGTGCGCAACTTCAATCCGTTCAATCAGACATCGGCGCGCCAGTCGACGCTCGATTTCATCTATGAGCCGCTTGTTATTTTCAATCGCTTCGACAGCAACAAGCCGGTCTACCGTCTGGCCGAAAGCTTCAAGCTTTCCGACGACCTGAAGAACATCGATTTCAAGCTGCGCCCCGACCTGAAATGGTCCGACGGCAAACCGCTGACCTCAGCCGACGTCACCTTCACCTATGCCTATCTGAAGAAATTCCCGGCGCTCGATTTCGTCAGCATCTGGAGCTTCGTCACCGATGTCAAAGCTGTCGATGCCCAGACGGTGCGCTTCACGCTCGCCAATCCGAGTTCTCTCGCCGCCGAGCAGATCTCGCAGCTGCCGATCGTTCCGGAACATGTCTGGAAGGACGTCGCCGATCCCGTCACTTTCGCCAACGAGAACCCGGTCGGCAGCGGACCGCTGACCGAGGTCCCGCGTTTCACAGGCCAGACCTACGACCAATGCCGCAACCCGAACTATTGGGACAATGCGCATCTGAAGGTCGATTGCATGCGCTTCCCGCAGCTGGCCGACAACAATCAGATGCTGACGGCAACGGCCGACGGCACGCTCGATTGGGGCGTCTCCTTCATTCCCGACATCGACAATGTCTATGTTTCGAAGGACCCGGCGCATTTCCACTACTGGTATTCGCCGAGCAGCATGGTCGCCTTCCTGTTCAACCTGGAAACAGCGAACGAAAACAACAGGAAGGCCTTCAACGACGTAAAATTCCGCCGCGCCGTCTCGATGGCGCTCGACCGCAAGACGATGATCGACGTCGCCGGCTACGGCTATCCGACGCTGAACGAAGATCCCGGCCTGATGGGCGAGCTTTACAAGAGCTGGTCGGATCCGTCGGTCAAAGCCGACTTCGGCAAGTTCGCGACCTATGACGCCGCCGCCGCCAAGGCGCTGCTCGACGAGGCTGGCTACAAGGACAAGGACGGCGACGGCTTCCGCGACAATCCGGACGGCAGCAAGATCGCCTTCTCGATCATCGTGCCGAATTCCTGGACGGACTGGATCGACACCGTCAACATCGCGGTCGAAGGCATGCAGGCGGTCGGCATCGACGCCAAGATCGAGACGCCTGAGGAGGCCGTCTGGACCGGCAACCTCATCAACGGCAGCTTCGATGCGGCAATCAACAGCCTGCCGGCCTCGGCTTCGCCCTATTATCCCTACAAGCGCGCCTTCAGCTCCTCGGACAAGGGCAAGACCCGCTTCACCGCGCAGCGCTGGTTCAACCCCGATGTCGAGAAGCTCGTTACCGAGTTCACCCAGACCGCCGACCTCGCCACGCAGAAAGAGGTGATGAACAAGGCGCAGCGCATCGTCGCCGAAAACATGCCTGTGATTCCGGTGTTCAACAATCCGAACTGGTATCAGTACAACACCAAGCGCTTCACCGGCTGGTCGACCAAGGAAAATCCCTTCGTCAATCCGTCGATCTCGCGCACCAATCCGGCACGCCTCTTGAACCTGCTCGCGCTCGAGCCGGTCAAGTAAGCGTCATTTCCCGGGAGCGGCGTCAGAGCCTGATGCCGAAAAGCGTAAGCGGTTTCGGGTGAGATCATCCTCATCCGGAAGCGCCGCTCCCGTCACGACGGAGTTCCCATGGCTTTCCTGCTTCGCCGCCTCGTCTTCTACATGGCAGCCTTCATCGCCGCAGCGACGATCAATTTCTTCCTGCCGCGGCTGATGCCGGGCGATCCCGTGCAGATCATGTTTTCGAGCGCCGGCACCGAATTGCCGCCCGAAAGCCTGCAGGCGCTGAAGCTGACCTTCGGCTTCGTCGACGGCCCGCTCTGGCAGCAATATCTCACCTATCTCGGCAGCATCTTCACCGGCGATCTCGGCCGCTCGATCAAATATTTCCCGCTGCCGGTCACCTCGGTGCTCGGCCATGCCCTCGTCTGGACGGTCGCGCTGATGGGAACGGCGACGATCGTCAGCTTCGCGCTCGGCACCTTCCTCGGCATCCTCGCTGCCTGGCGCCGCGGCAGCCGGTTCGATGTCATCGTTTCCGTCGGCGCGATCTTCGCGACCTCGGTGCCCGCCGTCGTCACCTCGCTGATCGTGCTCTTCATCTTCGGCTTCACGCTCGGCTGGTTCCCGAACGGCTATGCCGCCGATCCCTCGCTCGATCCGGCCTTCAGCCTGCAATATATCGGCAGCGTCGCCTATCACGGCATCCTGCCGATGGTCACCCTCTGCACCGTGCTAATCGGCGGCTTTACCGTCACCATGCGCAACAACATGATCAACCTGCTCGGCGAGGATTATATCGTCATGGCCCGCGCCAAGGGCCTGTCCGACCGGCATGTGATGCTCTGGTATGCGGCGCGCAACGCCGTGCTGCCCACCGTTTCCAGCCTTGCCATCGCCATCGGCACCATTCTCGGCGGCTCGCTGGTGACCGAGGCCGTCTATAACTATCCCGGCCTCGGCAACATTCTCTACCAGGCGATCCTCGCCCGCGATTATCCCGTCATCCAGGGCCAGTTGCTCATCATGACCGCGACCATGCTGATCGCCAATTTCATCGTCGACGTCAGCTATGTCCTGCTCGACCCGCGGCTGAAGGGAGCGTGAGATGAAGAGCCTGCTGCGAAACCGCAAGGCGCTCACCGGCCTCGCCATCATCGCCTTCATCGTCTTTGTTGCGGTCGCAGCGCCGCTGCTGACGCAATACGACCCCGCCGCCCGCACCGGGCGGCCGCATCAGCCGCCGTCGCTCGACCATATTCTCGGCACCACCCGCATCGGCCAGGACGTCTTCGCCCGGCTGATCTACGGCGCCCGCACCTCGCTTGCTGTCGGCTTCGGCGCCGGCCTGCTGATCACGCTCGCCGGCACCGCGCTCGGCATCATCGCCGGCTATCGCGGCGGCAAGACCGACGAGGTCATCAGCTTCTTCACCAACATGGTGCTGGTCGTTCCCAACCTGCCGCTGCTGCTGGTGCTCGCCGCCTTCATCGGCCAGGCAAGCCCCGTCGTTATCGCGCTGATCCTCGGCGCCACCTCCTGGGCCTGGGGCGCCCGCGTCACCCGCGCCGAGACTCTTTCCGTCAAGCACAAGGATTTCGTCAAATCGGCCGAGATGATGGGCGAGCCGCAATGGCGAATCATGACCTTCGAGATCTTTCCCAATGTGGTCTCCATCGTCGGCATCAATTTCATCGGCAGCGTCATCTTCGCGATCATCACCGAGGCGACGCTGGAATTTCTCGGCCTCGGGGATCCCCGCGCGATCTCCTGGGGCACGATGCTCTACAACGCGCAGAAGGCCTCGGCCCTCTCGGTCGGCGCCTGGTGGGACATCCTCACCCCCTGCTTCGCGCTCGCCTTCCTCGGCATCGGCATGTCGCTGCTGAATTTCGCCGTCGACGAGATCGCCAATCCGCGGCTGCGCACCGGCAATCATCTGAAGCGCTGGTCGCTGCTCGTTCGTTCCCGGGAGGGCCGCCTGTGACCCAGCCGCTGCTTTCGGTGAGGAACCTTTCGATCGACTATATCGGCGAGGAGAAGGATTTCCGCGCCGTCGACGATGTCAGTTTCGATGTCGCGCCCGGCGAGGTCTTCGGCCTTGCCGGCGAATCCGGCTGCGGCAAGAGCACCATCGCCTTCGCCGTCAGCCGCCTGCACAGGCCGCCGGCGCTGATCCGCAAGGAGAGCCGCATCCTGCTCGACGGCCGCGACGTGCTCGGCCTCGACCAGCAGGCACTTGCCGCCTTCCGTTGGCGCCAGGTCGCCATGGTCTTCCAGAGCGCCATGAATTCGCTGAACCCGGTGCTGCGGATCGAGGCGCAATTCTCAGACGTGTTGCGGACCCACAAGAAGATGAACCGCGCCGAAGCTCGCGAGCGCACCGCCGAGATGCTGCAACTCGTCGACATCGCGCCGGATCGCATGCGCGACTATCCGCACCAGTTTTCCGGCGGCATGCGCCAGCGCATCGTCATCGCCATCTGCATGGCGCTCGACCCGAAACTCGTCATCATGGACGAGCCGACGACGGCGCTTGACGTCGTCGTTCAGCGCGAGATCCTGCAGCGCATCAACGAGCTGCGCCGCCGCTTCGGCTTCTCCGTGCTGTTCATCACCCATGATCTCGGCCTGATGGTGCAGTTCTGCGACCGCATCGGCATCATGCTGTCCGGCAGGCTGGTGGAGCAAAATACCGCCGAAGCGATCTACCGGACGCCGCGGCACAATTATACGAAGAAGCTCTGGGCCTCCTTCCCCTCGCTGCATGGAGGCGTGCTGCTGTGACTGATGCCATTCTCGCACTCGACACGGTGACGAAGACCTTCGGTCATGGCGCGTCCGCCGTTCATGCCGCCCGCTCGATCTCCTTTTCGCTGCACGCTGGCCGAGCGCTGGCGCTGGTCGGCGAATCCGGCAGCGGCAAGACCACCTGCGCCCGCATGGCGATGCGCGAATATCTGCCGACATCGGGCCACATTCTCTACAAAGGCCGGCCGGTCGAGACGGCGAATTCGGCCGAGATCGCCCGCTACCGCCGATCGGTGCAGATGATCTTCCAGGATCCCTTCGCCTCGCTGAACCCCGCCCATACCATCGCGCACCATCTCCGCCGGCCACTGAAATTGCATCGCCCTGACATCAAAGGGGCGGAGATCGACGTTACCATCCGCGAATTGCTGCAGCGCGTCCGGCTCGATCCCGATCTCGTCGCGCCGAAATATCCGCATGAACTCTCCGGCGGCCAGCGCCAGCGCGTCAACATCGCCCGCGCCCTTGCCGTCAAACCGGAGGTGATCGTCGCCGACGAGCCGACCTCGATGCTCGACGTCTCGGTGCGCCTCGGGGTGCTCAACCTGCTGAACGATATGAAGCAGGAGCTGAATCTCGGCCTGCTCTACATCACTCATGATATCGCCACCGCCCGTTATGTCGCCGAGGACATCGCCGTGATGTATGCCGGCCAGATCGTCGAATGGGGCAGCACCGCTAGGGTGATCGACAATCCGCTGCATCCCTATACCAGGCTGCTGCTCTCGGCCGTGCCGGATCCCGACGTCCGTTTCGACGATCCGAAGGCGCGGCTGAGGCCCGACGAGGTCGAGGGTATTCGCCGACGTTCGGCCGCGGCCCAGGACGATGTCGTCGAAGCGGAGCCGGAGCATTTCATGCGGATGATCTGACGCTGGTTTGCTGGTTTCGCTCGCCTGCCTGTGCTAGGTGACGCTTTCTTCAGATGAGGCGAAACTGTCATGCTGCCCTGGATTCAACTCGATTCCGCGACCATTCCCGGCGAAGGCGGCGAACTCAGGCTGAAGCAGCGCGGCAGCGAGTTCTCGATCATGCTCGGCGCCAACGAGCTGATGAACAGCCGCCTCAGCGGCTCGGAGGAAGCGCTCGCCACGCTTTCCTGGGAGCGGATCAACGCGCATCCAAAGCCGAGAATCCTTATCGGCGGCCTCGGCATGGGCTTTACGCTACGCGCCGCTCTCGCCGTCCTTCCCGAAGATGCCGGCGTCACCGTGGCCGAACTCGTGCCCGCCGTCGTCGCCTGGGCGCGCGGGCCGATGGCCGGGGTCTTCAAGGGCTGTCTCGACGATCCCCGCGTCGGCATCCATCAGGGGGACGTCGGCGAGGCGATCCGCGCCGGCAAGAGCGCCTATGACGCGATCCTGCTCGATGTCGACAATGGACCGGATGGGCTGACCCGCAAATCCAACGACCGGCTCTATGATTTCGCCGGCCTGCGCTCCGCGCGCGAGGCGCTTCGCCCCGGCGGCGTGCTCGCCGTCTGGTCATCCGGCCCCGATCCGGATTTCACACGGCGGCTCAAGGACAGCGGCTTTGCCGTCGATGCCGTCAATACCCGCGCCGGTCGCAAACGCGGCGTCCGCCACGTCATCTGGCTTGCGCTTAAACCGACCCGCTGACGAAGATCAGCTGCCGGAAGCGATCCTGCGGGCGGCATTGATGGCGCGGCGGGCGCCGGCGCGCAGCTGTATGGTCTCGGCACCGGCGATGACCAGATCAAAGCCGAACTTCAGCAGCTCGCCGGCCCGCTCTCCATCGCCGGCATAGGCGCAGGCGAATTTGCCGTGGGCGCGGCAGCGCGCAACGGCGTGCTGCATGGCGCTGTCGATCTCGGCCGCATTCGGCGCCACCTGGTCGCCGTTCGACAGCGCAATCGAAAGGTCGGCGGGGCCGACGAAGATGCCGTCGATGCCGGTCACGCCGAGAATGCCGTCGATCGCGTCGAGAGCGGCGCGGGTTTCGACCATGGCAATGGCGACGGTGAGTTCGTTGGCGTTCTTGAGATAGACGTCAGCCGACAGACCGGTATGGTTCAGCGCCAATGACGGTCCCCAGCTGCGCTCGCCGAGGGGCGGATATTTTGTGGTCCTGACCAGAGCGCGCGCGTCCTCGGCCGAATTGATCATCGGTGCGATGATCCCCGAGGCGCCGGCATCGAGCAGCCGCGAAGCGGAGGCGAAATCGCCGACGGGAATGCGCGCGATGGCCGGCTTGCCGGCAAGACGCGTCTGAGCGACGGCGTTTGCCGCCGACTGCATGTCCCACATGCCGTGCTGCATATCCAGCACGACGGCATCGAAAGCTTCCTGCGCCAGATGGTTGACGAGCATGGCGTCGGGGATGCCGACCCAGGCGGAGATCATGCCGCCCTTGTGCTTCCTGATCCGGTCCGCAAAGCTATCGATTTCAGCTGCGCTCATGCCATTCTCCTCATTTCGACAGGCCGTCAACGGCCGGATTGCCGCCAAACGGCAGCAGCAACTTATCCTCTGCGACGCCGCCGCGAGATGATGACGACCACAACGATGCCCGCCGCCGCCAGAATGGCGCCCCAGAGCATCCAGATCGGTTGGGCGATCATGAAACTGGATGCCGGATAGGGAAAATAGCCGCTTCCCTGCCCGATCCAGATCAGGCCAAGCAAGACCATAAGCAGTCCGATGACATATCCGATCATTCGCATCCTTCAGTCACCTTCTTCTTGGATTCGCTCCCACAATGTCGATCGCCATCGCCGATGACAAGGCTTCTCCCGAGGAGAAATACAACCGCTACTCACCATTTCTCGTCACCTCATCCGACAGCCAGGCGCTGAGCCTTTCGCTGTGGACATTTGGAGATCGAGGCGGCACGAGCCAATAACCGCGGTCGGACGCCTCGAGCGGCGGGCCGGCTTCGACAAGCATGTGTGCCGAAAGAAGGGTATCGACGAGCCCCATCCAGCCGATCGCCACACCCTGCTCAGTGAGAGCGGCCTGGATGACCAGCGAATAGGTATTGAAAGTGATATCGCCGCGCCCGGCATCGGTATCGCGCGGAACGGAGAACTCGGCAAGATATGTGCGCCAGTCGAACCAGGGCGATGGCAGCGGCGCGTCGAGATGGATCAGCCTTGCCTTGGCAAGCTGTCTCGGATCATCGAAGGGGCCGTTGCGATCGAGGAACCCGCGCGTGCAAACGGGCACGATGCTCTCCGGCAGCAGAAGTGTACCGACGGCGCCGAATTCGTCGCGCGTACCGAAAACCACCGCGACATCTGCCTCGTCGCGAAATCCGGCTGCAAGCCGCTGCGTCGCGACAATCTGCATATCCGTTTCCGGGTGCAGACGGCGAAAGCCATCCATGCGTGGGATCAGCCAAAGTGCCGAAAAGGCATAATCGGTCCTCAGCCTCACGACTGGTCGTTGGGCCTCGACCCGGAAACTGCGGGCGAGTGCGTCGATGTCGCCGACTGCTTTTGCCGTCACCTCAAGAAGCCGCTCGCCCTCGACAGTCAGTTCGACCCCCCGCTGCCGGCGGCGCAACAGACTGACGCCGAACTGCTCTTCCAGCCGGCGGATCTGATAGCTGACGGCTGGCTGGGTTAGCCGGAGATGTGCTGCAGCCGCAGAAAAGCTCCCAAGCCGCGCCACCTCCAGGAAGAGGCGCATCCATCCGAGCTCAGGCGGTCGTTCTGACATAAAAATCCTTTTTCTCAGCTATCAGAAAAAGCTGTCTTTACAGGCACGATATTAGACGCTTCAATAAAATCTTCAAATAGCAAAAGGCAATTCACATGGCGCGCCCGAACATCCTCATCCTGATGGTGGATCAGCTGAACGGAACCTTCTTTCCCGATGGTCCCGCGGATTTTCTTCACGCGCCCCACCTCAAATCGCTCGCCGAGCGCTCGGTGCGTTTCGCCAATACCTATACGGCGAGCCCGCTCTGTGCGCCGGCGCGGGCCTCCTTCATGTCCGGGCAATTGCCGAGCCGGACGCGCGTCTATGACAACGCAGCCGAATTTGCCTCCGATATCCCGACCTATGCCCACCATCTGCGCGCGGCCGGATACCAGACGGCACTCTCAGGCAAGATGCATTTCGTCGGCCCCGACCAGCTGCACGGCTTCGAGGAACGCCTGACGACGGATATCTATCCGGCCGATTTCGGCTGGACACCCGACTACACCAAGCCCGGCGAGCGCATCGACTGGTGGTACCACAATCTCGGCTCGGTCACCGGCGCCGGCGTGGCCGAAATCACCAACCAGATGGAATATGACGACGAGGTCGCCTATCACGCCACGCGGAAACTCTACGACCTCTCGCGTGGCCATGACGAGCGCCCCTGGTGCCTGACCGTCAGCTTCACCCATCCGCACGACCCCTATGTCGCGCGCCGCAAATTCTGGGATCTCTATGAGGACTGCCCTGCCCTCGACCCGGCGGTTGCGCCGATCGCCTATGAACAGCAGGATCCGCATTCGCAGCGTCTGATGAAAGCCTGCGACCAAGATGCTTTCGACATCAGCGGCGAACATGTCAGGCGGGCAAGACGCGGCTATTTCGCCAATATCTCCTATGTCGACGAGAAGATCGGCGAGATTCTCGATGTGCTGGAACGCAGCCGTATGGCCGATAACACGATCATCCTCTTCGTCTCCGACCATGGCGACATGCTCGGCGATCGCGGCCTCTGGTTCAAGATGAACTTCTTCGAAGGTTCGGCCCGCGTTCCGCTGATGATTGCGGCGCCGGGCTGGAAGCCGAAGCGCATCGACCAGCCCGTCTCCACTCTCGACGTGACACCGACGCTCGCCGGCCTCATCGGGATCGATATCGCCTCGTTGAGGCCATGGACCGAAGGCTGGGATCTCGCAGCGCTTGCCGAGGGCAGCGGCAGCCGTGGTCCCGTGCCGATGGAATATGCCGCGGAAGGGTCCGAGGCGCCGCTCGTCTGCCTCAGGGACGGGCGCTACAAGCTCTCGCTCTGCGAGAAGGACCCGCCGATGCTGTTCGATCTCGAGGCCGATCCGCAAGAACTCGAGAATTTGGCGGTCGACCCGGCGCATGCCGACACTTTGGCGCGGCTGGTCGAACAGACCAGCCGGCGCTGGAATCTTGGCGATTTCGACGCGGCCGTGCGTGAAAGCCAGGCGCGCCGCTGGGTGGTCTACGCCGCGCTGCGCAACGGCGCCTATTATCCCTGGGATTATCAACCGCTGCAGAAAGCCTCTGAGCGCTACATGCGCAACCACATGGATCTGAACGTGCTGGAGGAGAGCCAGAGGTTCCCGCGCCAGGAATAGGCTTTTAAGCCGACCTGCGCGCCGGCGCCTCACGCAGGAAATCCTCGATGAACGCCATTTGCAGCAGAATGCCATCCCATTCGTCGGGGAAGAACGGCGAGTCGTAAATCAGCGTGAAAGGACCGGCGTAACCGGCCGTCTCGCACATCTCCAGGCATTTGCGGTAATCCTCGGCATCGAGACCCACAGCGTTATAGTCCGCCTTGGCGTGGCAGATTTCCGCCCGGCGCATGATATCGGCAAGGCCCGGATATTTTTCCGGCGCCGCCCAGTTGCCAAGATCGCCGTTGAGCCCGACCTTGCCGTCCAGCCGGTCCAGCAGCCAGTTCATCTCGACCGGTGACGGCAGCAGGTCGAACCAGTTCTCGACGACGACACGCACGCCGCTGCCTTCCGCCTTTTCGGCCAGCCAGCCAAGATGGCGGGCGGCACGGGCAAGGTTTTCCTCCGTCGGCTTCTGTTTGCCGGCGATGACGCGCATTCTTTGCGCCCCGAGCGCCGCCGCGATATCGATCCACTCTGCCATCCATCTGACATCGCGTTCGGCCGTTTCGGGATGGCTTGGATCGCCGTCCTCGACGAGCAGCGTCTGGAACAGCACGTTCGAGGCCGCCATCGCGTCGCTGAGTTCAGTTAGATAAGCGGCATCAAGGCTCGGCAGATGGAAGGAACAGACCTCCAGCCGGTAGATGCCGCGCACAGCGAGCGCCGCCGGCATGTCGATCAGCGCCGCACCGCCGGGGCCGTAGGGCTCTTTCGGCGCCGCACTCTTGCCGGGATCGGGGCTATAGCCATAAACGGCGCCGAGCAGCCGATGCAGCGACCAGGTCGAAACCGCGAAGCGTCCGTTCTGCAAAACTTGCACGTGCTTTCCTCCAGGATCTCCTCGTCCATCAATGGCAATAAACACCGGGCGGTTCAATTGCGAATTTCAGACGAAATCGCCGCGGACCGCCGCCTCGGCGGCAAGGGCCGCCCCCAGCAGCGCCCCGTCGCGACTTGCGGTCGCCGAAAGCAGCAGACCGACCGGCATGCCTGCTGCGCCCGTGCCGCAGGGGATGGAAACGCCGCACCAGTCGAGGAAATTGCCGAGCGCGGTGTTGCGCAACGTCTTGTTATTCGCAGCGAAGAAGAGTTCGTCATCCTCTTCCAGCGGCGCGATCGGCGGAGCGACGTGGGCGACGGTGGGAAAGGCCAGCAGACGATTGCCAATGAGACGGTCGGCATCGGCAATCAGGCGGCTGCGCGCCTGCAGCATCGCGATGTAATCGGGCGCCGTCGTCCTGCTTCCCAAGCGGGTGCGCATGACGACGCGATGGTCCATACGGTCTGCGTCCGGTCCCGCCAATCGCTCCTGGTGAAGGGCGAAAGCCTCCGCCGTCACCAGTGGACCATACCTCGTCATCAGATCGAAGATTTGGCTGAAGGCTGGAATGACGGTGCGGGTAACAGAGGCGCCGGCGCTTTGAAGGCGTTCCAAAGCTGCCTGGAACGCGACAGTCACGCCCGGTTCCACGGCATCGAAAACGACATTTTCGGGCACGAGCAATTCCAGCCCCCGCAGCGGACGCTCGACGACATCGGGCGCGGTCAGGCCGCGCATCGCCGCATCGATCCACACCGCATCCCTGACGCTGCGGCAGAGCGGCCCCAGCGAATCCAGGCTCTTTGCCAGCGGATAGACGCCGTCCATCGCATGACGGCCTGATGTCGCCTTGTAGCCGACGATCCCGTTGAAGGCGGCGGGAATGCGCACCGACCCGCCGGTATCCGTGCCCATAGCGACCGGCACCAGCCCGGCTGCGACGGCAACACCGGCGCCGGAGGAGGAGCCGCCGGGGATGCGAGGGAGATCGGTACCGCGCGGATTGACCGGCGTGCCGTAATGCGGATTGATGCCAAGGCCGGAAAAGGCAAATTCGCTCATATTGGTGCGGCCTATGGCGACCATGCCCGCCTGCCTGAGGAGACCGACAACCGCCGCATCGCGAGTGGCGGGCGGATCGGCGGCCAGGACAACGGACCCTGCCGTCGTTGGCAGACCCTCAATGTCGAAAAGATCCTTCCAGGCGATCGGAATGCCATCCAGCAAACCGAGCGAGCGCCCTTCCCGCAAACGTTTGGAGGAGGCGTGCGCCTCCTCCATCGCCCGACCTTCGAGCAGTGTGGTGAAGACCGCCTTGTCGGCATAATTTGCGATGGATTCGAATACCGTTTCGGCCACATCGACCGGATCGGCAGCGCCGCCTTGGATGAGGACGGAAAGTTGGGCGACAGACATCGCACCGAAGGATTTGCTCATGGGACGGTCCTGATGAGAGATGCCGCCAAGGACTAACCCGGATCATTCGAGCGGGCCAGAGCCTCACGATCTTTTGCATTTATTGGTACGAATTTTTGAACACTGAGTTTGCATATTGCCCCTTCAATTACCACGATTGAAGACACACATGCATGCACGCATGGCGAGCCGGCACGAGGGTGAGAGTTACTCTTCGACCGGCCGCATGTGTTGCAGGAGTAATTAAAATGACAGATTGTGAAACTTTAAGCCGTCGCCAGGATATGGTGACCCTCCACGTGAAAGAGGACGAAACTGCCGGTCCGGGCGAGCGCGACTATGTGGAACATGTCAGCGCCCAGAAACTTTCCGGTTTCGAGCGCATCGTCGTGGTCGCAGCGTTGGTTGTCTTGAGCTTTGTCGGTTTTGCCGCATATTCTACCAGCGAGACGGATCCGGTGACGACATCGGCCATTGCCGCCACCCCTGGTGATACGCCGCATCATCAGCCTTATGGCCATTGCCGCGACAGCAGCCCTTACGCTGAACGGGTCTGCTGACAGCAAGCCAACGACCCCGGGCGACATTGTTGTTCGCCCAGGGGAGAAGTTGCTTCGCCAGGCATGGAGACCTCTGGCTTAAGGCTGCGTTGACAGCAAAAGGGGAAAGAACCATGGCCGGCAAGATCGATTACAATCTCGAACGTTTCGTCAATGCCCAAAACGGCGTCTACGAGCAGGCGCTTTCCGAGCTGAAGGCCGGACGGAAAACCTCTCATTGGATGTGGTTCATCTTCCCACAGATCGCTGGTCTCGGCACCTCTGCAATGGCGGAAAAATATGCCATACGCTCGGCCGGGGAAGCCGCCGCCTACCTCGCTGATCCCACTCTCTCAAGCCGGCTGCTGCGCTGCGTCGAGGCGATTTTATCGATCGACGGCCGATCGGCCCATGACATCCTCGGCTCGCCTGATGATCTCAAGCTGCGCTCATCGATGACCTTGTTTGCGGCGATCAGCGATCACGGCTCGCCCTTTCACGGCGATCGAACGTTTTTATCAGGGAAAGTTCGACGAGCGGACGATCGAGATCCTCAGCGCCAAGGACTAAGCGGAGTTGATGAAGGACATGCGCCGCTAGGTTTTTCTACCGGAACGACATTGTACGCTTGATGATTGTTACATGGCAGCAAACGCAAGCCAAAAACACGGATATAAAAAGGACAGTCCCTAGCGGCGAGTAGGATAGCGGCAGGAACGACCAGTCGCCTCGCTGAAGCTGTGGCATCGCAAAGGCGGATAGGTCGGCTTGCGCGACTGCTGCCCGTCCCATGGTCAGACCGGTCGCGATCAGCGCGATATGGGCATGGATGAACCCCGATCGGTAGTGTCTTTGCGGCTGCAGGGCCACTCGAATCCCAAAGATTGAGGCAAGCATCAACAGGACCGTAGCGCTCCAAATTCCGATGCCGGGTACCGCCAAAAGCAGATAAATCGGCTCGCGCATGACAGGAAGAATTGTCATATGCAGCCACCAGACGGAGGCGCTCGAGGGGTAGCTTTCCAAGAGCAGCATGCTGAGGATGAACATCGATGCTATCGCGTAAGCCAGTGATGGCCCAAGTCGCATCAGTGTGAAAATAGCGATCCGCATAGGGCGTCCCATCCTTTGACCTGAGAGCAGGGTAGGCGACGTTGATTAATTTTCTACTCTGAGAATCACCGAACGCATGATACCAACTTCGAATGGTTGGCACTTATCATGCTGACGCGTTAGGGCGTAGACCGCCTCTGTCGCTTTTTTGTGACTAATTGCTCAAATTCTTGAGTTGTTAGCTTTTTTTTACGATGATTTCCGGTGAGCGCATCCGGATCTTTGGTAAGAACGTCTGATGGGGGATCAAATTGCCAATGTTGCAGATCAGAGCTGGAACCAAATGCATCGCGTTTTTGATAGCGGCTGGAGCGATTTTAGCTGGTTGCCAGTCATCCAGCGACGGCCTCGCTGCTTATGGCGATAGTGCAAAGACCCTCGAGGATGACTCGGCCGTCGCCTTCTATAAGAACGACGAGTTGATAACCAACGGGAAATTGCAGTTCCAGGAAAAGAACTACGGAAAATCCTATGCCATCTACAAGCGAGCGGTTGATGTGTTTCCGCAAGATCCGGCCGCCTGGCTCGGTCTCGCGGCCTCGGCCGATATGGTTGCCCGCTTCGACACGTCGGACCGCGCCTACCAGCAGCTCTCCCGAATGATCGGCAACACCCCGGTCTATTACAACAATATCGGATATTCTCACCTGTTACGCGGTGACTTGCGTACTGCCAGGCGGTACTTCCTGAAAGCCTATGAGCTCGATCCCGGGAACGAAGTCACTGCCCGTAATCTCGAATTGATGAAGAACAGCGTGAAGTATGCTCAGCGCTGATAGGCCCCTCAGCGCTCGGCAATCCTGTGTCGAGATGAGAGCGCCCTAGAATGAGCGCGGGACGTCGTCCCTGGCCGCGTCCACCGATTGCCTTGGATTTTTCGGCGAAGTCGGTGTTTACCGTGCCTTTCGAAGGATGAGCTGACCTTGCGGTGAGAGCGTTCGTTCGTAACGCGGCAGGTTATTGACTGGAATGCCGCCGGCTTCGATAGACGCAAGAGTGCTATCCAGCATTTGAGTTTCCGCTGCCATGGTGCGAGGTGCGAAAAACTGCGCCGGCTCCTTGCCGGGCGCGCTCAGGACCAAAGCTGAGCCCATGCGTGCACCGCTTATGTCGTTGCGCATCCCCTCGTTCATCGACAAAATGGACTTTTGCAGGCTATCCATCTCTTGACGGATAAGTGCGAGTTCGTCGGCCTTGGCGTTGCTCGCGATCTTGTCCGACTGCTTTTCCATTTGTCCTCTCAAGCCCTCAATGGACCTTTTAAGCGCTGCGATGCTCTCGCGGCTCTCGCGAACATCCGCTGAGTTTTTGGCAGTATAGATGAGAACGCCAGCATTCAGGGGCAAGAGTATAAGGAGCAGACCGACGATGAGTGGGTTTCTTGAGGCTCTCGGCTCAATCACTCGCATGTTGCTTGGTCTCGCGCCGCCTGCTTCGCCGTCGATGCTCGGGATGCTGGTCATTCGTTTACTCCCCGTAAGTCGTTAACTGGATTGAATCAGGACGCCGCGCGCGGCGCAAGGTCCGCGATCATTCCGACGTGAATACACCTTCCCAGGCGCGGTCCAGCATATCGAGTGACGCGATTCTCTCTATGCCATTGAACTCGCAGTAAGAACCGACAAAATCCAAAAGATATTTCGGATGATAACAAGACGCTAGCACATCGTCGTTGTACTTGCGATCGTAGAACAGGTGCAGGTCTGGATCACGGACGGCCAATCCGGCACCGCTGGCATAGGATTTGAAAATTCTGATGTATTCGTCACGCGAAGGCGTGTTCACATAGATCTTGTATTTGAGGCGCCGCAAGCCCGCCTCGTCGGAGAGGTCCTTCGGTGCGATATTCGTCGAAAAGACGACCAGCTCGTCAAAGGGAACCTTGAACTTCTTGCCGGTGTGCAGCGTCAGGAAGTCGTATCCGCGCTCGAGCGGCACAATCCAGCGATTGATGAGCGCCTGCGGCGCCACTTGCTGACGCCCGAAGTCGTCGATGATGAAAACGCCGCCGGACGCCTTTAAGTGGATGGGCGCCTCATAGACATTTGGTCCCGCGTTGAAGGTGAGATCGAGTTGATCGAGGGTCAATTCCCCGCCCGTCTTGATCACCGGACGGCGGCATTCGATCCATCGTTGATCTGCTTTCGGATGGGATTCCGCGTCAGCCTCCGATACCGGGTGATGCACTGCTTCATCATAGAAACTGATGACATGGCCGCCGACCTCGATGGCATAGGGCACCCAGATGGTTTGGCGAAACAGTTGCGACGTCCGCTCGGCGATGCTCGTCTTTCCGTTGCCGGGCGGTCCGTAAAGCAGGATGGAGCGACCGGAGTTCAGGGCCGGACCGAGCTTTTCGACCAGGGTGTGTGAGAGCACCAGCCCCTCAAGGCTCTCGGTTAGCCGCTCGGGGGTCACGCGCTCGTGATGGATGGACTGCAAAGAGATTTGCCGGCAGAACGCATCCAGCGACACCGGCGCCGGCCCGACATATTGGCTTTGACGCGACGCCGCGTGGGCATATTCGAACCCCTTCATTGACAGCGCATAGCGAATATCAGATCGCACATCCTCACCAGCCAGGCCGCGAGCCTCGAGATAGGCGAGTTTCACGAGTTCCTTGATCAGGATATTGACGATCACTTTCGGCAATTTCATTCGATCGGCCAGATGAGATGCCGTGATTGTATCCTGCTCGGCCGCACATTTTGACGCCAGCCGAAGCAGGAACGACGAATCCAGTCCCGCTTGTTCTATGCTCGCGGGTGCCATCGGCATACGCGGATCGAGGGAAACGATGACCTCGTTACGATTCTGTTCGAGCGAATACTGCATACGACCTCGCTTAGCTCAACCGCCGGGTTTGATGCCGATGAGAAGAGTGATGACACGGATAACAATGGGAACGAGAACGATGATGAGGCTTACCGGAAAAAGGAACGCCCCGAGCGGCAGCAGCATCTTGACCGGCAGGGCGTTTGCCTTTTCCTCTGCGCGAACAATGCGCAGATCGCGCATTTCCTTGCTGTAGACCCGCAGCGTCTGCGTGACGCTGGTCCCGAGCTCCTCCGATTGGCGGAACAGAACGGAAAGGGCCCGGGCCTCGTCGATTCTCAGGCGCGTGGCAAGGTTAGCGAGCGCCTCGCGCAATCGCCGGCCGCCCCGCACTTCCAGCATCATGATCGACAGATGCAGCCCGAAGTCCTGCTGCTTGTCGACGAATTCCCGGGCAACACGGTTCGCCGCTGCCTCGATGCTCATCCCCGCATCGAGGCAGACGATCAGCATATCCATGAAATCGGGAAAGAGGCGGCGGTATTCCCGCTCTTTGGCGGCGCCACGCCGGTCGATATAGATATTGACCAGAATGAAGGTTACGCCCGCAGCAAACATGGCAACGATCAGGGTCGCCATCTGCGACATGTTCGGCGCGAGGCGGTTTAAGGCCCAAACCGCCGCGACGAGCACGCTGATACAGACCACCGCGCGAACCACTTGGAAGGTGGTCACGGCGCCGGCCGCGAAATACCCCGCCCGAATCAGCCGGTTCTGGGTGGAGTTCAAATTCGTGTCACGTCGCGTAATCTCGAAATAACGACGAATCAGGCGGTTTTCCGCCTCGCCGAGATCGGCAATCGTCGTGTCGCCAAGGTGGAACTCGTCGCCGGCCCCTGCCGAGCTCTTCGACACCCGAACCGAGACTTCGCGCTGTCGAAAAAACAGTTCCGAGGCTGCCGCAGTAAAGATCAGCACTGCAAAGAAGACGATGAGGTAGATTCCATACTCACTCGACATGACCGCCTCAGTACTCGAAGTTCACCATCTTGTAGAGAATGACATTCCCGATCGCCATGACGGTGAGCAGCACGCTCACCACGGCGGTTCCGTGGCCACTGTCCCAGACGGGATCGAAGTAGGTCGGCGACAACGCCTTGATCATCGCGTAGAGCAAAAAGGGATAGACCGACATGAAGATCGCGGTGATGCGTCCTTCCGAGGAAATTGCCCTGACCTTTGCCCTGAGCATCGACCGGTCTCGCAACGTCTTCGAAAGGTTCTGCAAGATCTCCACCAGATTTCCGCCGGTTCCTGCCTGCACGCTCAGCGATATCGCAAGCAGGTTCAGATCCTCGACGCCGACCCGGTCGGCCAAATTGACAAGGGCATCGTCCAGCGTCACACCGTAGGTGAGTTCATCCGAGAGAAGGCCGAACTCGGTGCCGATCGGATCAGGCATCTCGCGTGCCACCAAAGCAATCGCCGCCGGCAGCGGGTGACCGGCGGCCAAGCTGCGATTGGCGACATCGAGCGCTTCAGGAAGCTTCAGTTCGAATGTCTTCATGCGGCGCGCGCGGGCGCGCCAGACGACGAGTGCGGGGATGAGGAGGCAGATCACGAGAAAGATCGGCACCCTAAACAAAGTGCTCGGTACGAGGAACTGAACGACCAGCCACGTCAAGAGTGCGCCCGCGATTGCGAAGAGCGCAAATCGCATGGCAGCGAACTTGATTCCCGACTGGGCGTAGAACTGCATCAGCCGCTGCATCACAGGGGTTTGCTGCCAACTGCCGGCAACGCCGCGCTCCTTGAGCATGTCGCCATAGGTCTTGCGATGATCATCGCTGACCTCGAGCAATCTCAGCCGATGGTTCACGGCGCGGTGGCGTTCGGATGTCTTGAAGTAGCCGCGCATGATCGCTTCGACGGCAACAAGAGCCGCGGTGAAAACGGCCGCGTAAAGAAGAATCAGGTTCATTGAACTGGTCCCGTTTGCAGCGGTTTACCCGGATCAAAGATCGCCACCGGGATCTCGATCCCGAGTTCGGCAAACTCCTCGACGAACCGCGGCCGAATACCGGTGGCGCGGAATTCGCCATGGATCCGCCCACCTTCATCGGTACCGAGCTTCTTGAATTTCATGATCTCCTGCATCTGAACGACTTCGCCCTCCATGCCGGTGATCTCGGAAATCGAGACGACCTTGCGGCTGCCGTCGCTCAGGCGCTGGACCTGCACGATGATGGTGATGGCGGACGAGATCTGCGAGCGAATGCTCAACTGCGACATTGGCATCCCGGCCATGCCGACCATCTGCTCAAGCCGACCGACGGCGTCGCGGGGCGTGTTGGCGTGAATCGTCGTCATCGATCCCTCGTGACCGGTATTCATCGCCTGCAGCATGTCGAACGCCTCGTCGCCGCGGACTTCGCCGACGATGATGCGGTCGGGTCGCATGCGCAGGGCGTTTTTCAAAAGCTCGCGTTGCCGGATCTCGTTGCGTCCGTCGAGCGTCGGCGGTCGGGTTTCCAAACGCCCGACATGTGGCTGCTGCAGCTGAAGCTCGGCCGCATCCTCGATGGTGATCAGGCGTTCCTTTGGAGAAATCTGCGACGAGAGAGCATTGAGCAAGGTGGTCTTGCCAGAACCGGTGCCACCTGAAATCACCATGGACACCTTACCCTTGACGGCGGCGCTGAGAAGGATGCGCATCGCATCGGCCATGGCGCCATACTGCACGAGGCGCTCCAATGTCAGCGGTTTGCGGGTGAATTTGCGAATGGATACGAGCGGTCCATCGACCGAGATCGGCCTGATGGCGACGTTGACACGTGAGCCATCCTTGAGGCGGGCGTCAACCATCGGCGTCGATTCGTCGACGCGGCGGCCGACTGCCGAGACGATCTTGTTGATCACCCGAAGGAGATGGTCCTCGTCTTTGAACCGCACGGCAGTGCTCTCGAGCTTGCCGCTCCGCTCGACATAGACGCTGTTATAGCCGTTGATGAGAATATCCGCGATGGTATCGTCGGCCAGCAGCGGCTCGACCGGTCCCAAGCCGAGCATCTCGTCGGTGATATCGCGGATCAGATCATTGATTTCCTTGGCGTTCAGCGGAAAGTTGTTACTGCGGATATAGTCCTTGACCAACGGCCGGATTTCGGTGGCGATCTCCTCGTTGTCGAGTGTGTCGAGGATTCCGAGGTTAATGCGATCGAGCAGGTAGCGGTGCAGATTGACTCGCTCGGAAACCATGTCCGCCCCGACCGAAGCCTCGTCGCCACTCGCCGTGGCGCTGTCAGGGACCGGCTGGGCAGGTATGTTCTGAACAGTGCCGACGAGGGACACCTCGGCCGCCTCCGGATGTTCCCGGCTTTCAGGCTCCTGCCGCTTATAGAAACGCCCCATGATGCCGTTCGCCATGCTTCCACCCCTGAACTATTTTACAATGACCGTGGAACCGACTTTCACTCGCTCATAGAGATCGATGACGTCGGCATTGCTCATGCGAAAACAGCCCGATGACGCGAAACCGCCGACCGTAGACTGCTCGTTCGTTCCATGAATGCGGTACAGCGTGTCGGTTCTGTCCTTGTAGAGATAGATCCCGCGAGCGCCCAATGGATTGAGCGGCCCGGCGGGCACCAGGTCCGGAAGTCCGGCCGCGCGCGCCTTCATCTCGGCAGGCGGGCGCCAGTCAGGCCACTCAGCCTTGCGTCCAACCTTGACGGTGCCGCTCCAGCGGAAGCCGTCTCGTCCGACGCCGATCTTGTAGCGGATCGCGCGTCCTTGGGAGATGACGAGATCCAGCGTGCGGTTCGCGGTGACGATGACGATTGTTCCGGGCGCGTAGTTCTTTTCGATCGCCACCATGGCGCTTGTCGTCGGCCCGAGGCTTCGCGGCACAAGCCCGGCTGCTGTGGCATCCCCGGCGGCGGCCAGAATTGCCAAAACCACAAGGCTGATCTGGGCGGCGCGGGACCTTATTCGCCCGCTGTCGATCGCCTTCATCGCACCAGTGCTCCGAGTTTGCCGACCGCTGCACAGAAGCGCGCCCGGGAATTCACTTGAAATGGCAGCACGCCGCGGTTGGCCGCCTCGCTCAAGGTGTCCCAGTCATCCCCGATGACATGCGTCGGGATGTCCTTGAATATCTTCTCCGTTTGTTGCCGGCGCACGCCGAGGCCGAAAAGCTTGGCACGGTATTTGTTGATGACGATGAATATCTGATCCGAACTGCCTCGCAGCCGTACGAGGTTGGCGAACAAATCCTTGGCTTGAGAGAGCGCGGGAACCGTCATTTCAGTGACGATGCAGATGCTGTTGACCGAAGTGAGCACATCGTATTTCCACGGCGTGTCATAATAGGGAATGTCGATGATCGTGTGATCGCTCTCGAAGGCGGCCACGTCGAGCATACGCAGAACGAGTTCACCACCCTTCGGCGCCAGAAGGACGGATGGCTGCTTGAAGGACAGCAGTGAAAAGCCCCCCGAATGACGCTTTTTCACCAGATCGATGAATTCCAGGTCGACCCGGGAAGGATTGGCGATGACTGGTTTCAAGTCATAGTCGTTGACGAGATTGAGATAATAGCCAAGCGTCCCGGCGCAGAAATCCGTGTCGAACAGGTCAACCCGCGGCTTGGAATTCTTGGTCGGTTGGGCCAGCACATGCGCCAGCGATGAGGCGATCATGCTGGCGCCGGCGCCACCGACGGCCGAGACCACGGCATGCACGCGGCTGTCGCTGGCCCCAGTGCCTGGCGCATGGGTCGAAATCATGTCTATCAGGGCGCGGCGCTCGAGCGGCTTCTTCAGCCAGTCATTGCCGTTCAGGCGGAAGAGCAGCCTCAGCATGTCGTCCGGGAGATCTTCGGAAACGACGATGAGGGGGATATCCCGGTAGCTGGTGCGAAACGCGAAGAGCTCCGGACGCTGCAGCAATTCGCCCCTGTCGACGTCGAGAACGATCAGGTCGAACTGCGTCGGATCGAACTTGCCCTTTTCCCCGAGCGCTTTCAGTGCCAGATGGCGCACATCGTAACGCGAAAGCGACCCGAACGTATCGAGCATGAAGCTCGCTGCCGCCGCGTCGTCGGAGAGAACCAGGATCTTGGTGGATGCGGCAATGTTCATGTGCGCTGTCATTTCGCTTTCCTACGCGTGATAAAAGGAATCAGCAGGTTGAGCAGGTCTTTAGATCTTCTGTCGTGATCGTCACTGGATGGGCCGGGATGGTGATGTCGTTCAGTCCCAACAGTCCGCCGAGGATCGGCAGATCCAAGGGGATGTCGCGCACCTCCAGCCGCATTGTCAGCACGGGCCCGTCCGGCCGGCCCCAATAGCCGAGCCCTGATCGCTGGTAGGTGACCATCAGCTTATCCGGCGTGATGCGCCCGTCGAGGTCGCAAATGCCGGGGTGAGGATCGGTTCCTGCTTGGCAAACGCCGTCGCTTCCCCGGACAATCCGGTTCAATGCCGCCGTACAGTTCGCCAGATACGGTCCACAGGTCGAGGATATCGTCGCATCGTTCGGCGTCGCTTTGCCGTTATTGAGTGGGTCGGCAGCTTCGATCGGGAAAACGGCATTGAAATTCGTCGTCAACGGATCGGATACTGCTGCCAAACGGGCACCATATTGCAGTGCCTTGACGGTCTGATTCCACTGCGACATGGCATAGCCGAACTCGATGAAGGTTGCGAATACCAGCATGACGATCGGAAAGGTCAGCAAGGCTTCGACAAGGCTGACACCACTGCTATCCTGCCAGAATGTCTTGATTGCCCTAGAGGTCACCATCCGATGTATCTCTCTTCATGTGAGGAACTGATCGTGATGGCATCGATTCCGAGAAAGCCGAACACCGGCGAGCTCTTGTAGAGATGAGCAGTCGAAAGGGTGATGTTGCCGTCCGCATCGGGCGCCGTGATGGTGATGTCGGCAGGGTCCTTCCAGTCGGGGACGCGGGGTTCGGCGTCTGCCGCAGGTGTTTGCGTTCCGTAAAAGGCGATCGTCTTCGCAGTCGCCTGATCACATGTCGGCACATAGGTTCCCGACAGTGGTCGGCATCGCGAGAGGTAACGCCCGGCATCGCGCAAGCCTGCGTCGATCTGCATGCGCTGCCAGAAGATGCTGCCGAACTCCAGTATCCCCGCCGCAAAGAGCGTGACAAAGGGGATCGCGAGCAGCGCTTCTGCAAGCACTGCGCCTTCCTCCCGCCGCCAGAAGCCGAGGCAAAGCCGATGCCGGATGAAATTGCGGAGTGCCATCATCTGACCAGTTCCGCTTCTTCCCGCAGGAATTCGTCCAGCGTACCGCGACCACCCTTGCCTGATATGTCGATCATCTCCAGGGACAGGTATCGTTCGCCGGAGTCCTTTATCGCTGGCTTGGTCAGGAACATGCGGGCGAAGGCCACGGCGCGCGTCGCCTTATGACCGTTCAGATGGCCGACCGAGGCTTCATAGCCGCAATTGACAATGGCTGAGAAGATCTCGCGGCGATCACCATATTCGGCCGCCGTATAGTTCGAAAGGTCCGGGCCGGTATAACACTGGCCACCCGTTGCCGGTGTTCCGGTCTCACCATTCGCCGAGGCATGGCTGATGAGAGATGGGTTAGCGAGCTCGTAACGATAAACATCGTAAGCGGAGGGCTGGGTCGGTGTTCCCGTCGCCTGCGGGGGATAGCTGGAGTAGTTGCTGAGGACCGTGCTCACCGAGGGCACAGCCGTTCCCTGCGCGACGTTCCAATAGGTCGAGTAATTCCAATTGTTGCCGCTGCTGATCTTCCCGCCGGCAAGCGAAGTCATACCCGCTCCGTAGCCGAGCGGCAAAGCCTTGGTCGCATCGCCGACAACATCTCCGACCATGACTGGATTATAGGCATCGCAGCCCTTCTTTCCCGTGCCGCTGGTTGACTGAGCGGAGCGCACATTTTGGGCAGGTCGGTAACGATAATCTCCGTTCGCCTTGTTGAACGATGAGGAGTAAAAACCGAAGCGCGTATTCACGCCGTCCTCGACAGGCCCCGCCTTCGCGCCGGTCTCGGTATCGAGGCTGTCCTGTGTATAGCAGGTACCGGGATTGCCGGTGGCAAGAGCCTCCGCCAGCACGGACGCACCATTGCCCAAGGGCGTTCGGAGAAACCCGAAATTGCCGGGACCGGGATTGGACGCCGCGGTGCTGTGAAGTTCGATCTGTCGCCCGTAGAGATTGCCGGCCGCAAAATTGGTGTGCAATGCCGTCGCCGCATCTTCGCTGGCGCTTTCGCTCGTGTTCCCCACCGGCTCGAACGGATTGCAGATAAAGATCGGCGTCACGTCGCAGGCACTGGCGTGGTAGACTGCGACGGCGTCGGCAGCGATGTTGATGGTATCGCGGGTGAAGCCAACCGGGATCGGAAAGATCGTCTGCATCGCCTGCGGCTTAGCGATGACCCAGGCATAGGAGGCTTCGCTGGCCACTGTCGTCTCCATTGACGACGGGATGGCCGTATCGTCACTGGCCGGGATGCTCTTCAGAAAAAGCACTGTGACCGTGCTCCCGGCATCGTTTCCAGCGTCATAGGTCACTGATAAATGCGAGCCGAGCGACATGCCGGTCCCGCCCCCTGAGAAAGCCGCGCTGTTGGCGAGTTTTTCGATCGCCGTCTGCGCCCGGGTAATGGCATCGTCACGGCCATCGAGTTCACGGGCCCCGGCCAGCGCCATCGCATCGACCGCGTTCTGGAGATCCGTATGCAGGTTGCTGCTACGGCCGACATCGATGACCAACAGCGAAAAGCCGAGAAGCATTGGCATGGCGATGAGCGTCAAGGCGATGACATAGCCGCGATGATCGTTCCAGAAGCGTCTGACAACCCTGCTGAGCATTGGCGTCCCCCCATCACGGCGTTATCGCCGTGATGACCCCTTTTCGTGCATTTTCCCCTCCGGCGCTGCCGCCGTTCATGCCTTTCGCCAGCTACTGGCTGGCGGTCGCCCCGTTGGAGGCCCCATTCGCCCCCATGGCCGGCGACGGCTGAACAACGCCCAGCCCGCCGTTCTGATATTGAGTGACCACCCTCCGGATCACCTTCCCGTCGCTTGCGATTTGAGTTCGCTGGGCTTCCGGCGGGAACGGGTCTTGGATATGGATGGCCTTGTTTGCTTCTACGGCGTTCCCGACCCCGAAGGTGATCGTGTCGCGATGGTTCAAGTAGTCGGCGCAGCCGGTAGCGAGGCCGGCGGCTGCAAGGACGAGAAGGACGCGCTTAGCGTTTTGTAGCAACGGCTTGGACTCCCTGGTTCAGGTCGAGACGATGACCGTAAGGCCCGGTCACGCCTACGCCATTGCGAAAGCGTCGGAGCATGTCCTTGTCGACTTCCAGGACACCGAGCGCGAAAAGCTCAACGTCGTTGGACGAACGCGTCTGGTCAAGCGGACTATAGAGGTCCTCACCCGGGCGGGCTGGGCGCACAATGTGTGGCGTCACAACGATGACGAGGTCGGATTCCTTCTTCTGGAAACTCGTCGAACGGAACAGTGCGCCGAGGACCGGTATCTGCCCGAGTCCCGGCAATTGCTGGATGTCTTTGGCATTGATCGACTGCAGCAGGCCGGCCAGCGCAAAGCTCTGGCCGTCGCGGAGCGCGACCGTGGTGCTGGCAGCCCGCGAGATGAACCCCGGATTGCCGTTGACGTTGATCGACGGATCAATCTCGGAAACCTCAGGCTCGATCTCCAGGTTGATGAGGCCATCATCAAGAACCACCGGCTTGAAGGTCAGCCGCACACCGAAGGGGCGATAGTCCGTCTCGGTGGCGACAGTCGTGCCGTTGTTCGTCGTCTTCAGGATCGGCACTTCACCGCCGGCATGGAAGCTGGCGGTCGAGCCGCTCATGGCGATGAGGTTCGGCTGAGCAAGGCGACGCACCAATCCCTTCTGCTCGAGGGCGTTGATGACCACGTCGATGTGGCCGCCCGAGATTTCCAGCACCTTGGCGATCAACTGGCCGAAGGGCAGCGCACCCGTTGCCGCACCCTTGGGGTCAAGGAGGGTACGGGCCAGGTTGCCGCTGTCGTCCACGGTGATCCCCTGGCTGGCCGTGGCCTTGCCGATGCGGTTATTGTTGCCGTATCCGGACCAACCGATCCCGAGGTCACGACCCGTCTGGCGCGAGGCTTCGATGACACGGACCTCCAGCATTACCTGCTGGCTGTCACTGACGCGCAACTGGTTCAGCACCGGCTGGTCGGAATAGGATTGGGCGATTTCCATCACCCGCTGCAGTTCGATGCCGTCACGGACGTAGCCTGTCAGGCGAATGCGATCGTTGGAGTTGATTACCCTGACCCGAGCCGAGGGCGCGGCAGAGCGAATGGCGGAGGCGACTTCGCTGAAATCGCTGGCGACGCGGATGTCAATGACGCCGAGAAGCGACTTGTCTTCGCCATAGACTGAAATATTGGTGGCGCCGGTCTTCTTGCCGCGGATGAACAGCGACTTGTCGGAAAGCGGCACCACGTCGATCATATCGGCACTGCCGATGACGAGATCCCCGAAGGGTTGGCCGGTATTGAGCGTCAGCGTCTCGTTCGGAGGCAAGGTCACATGCTGAACCGATTCGCCGAGCGTGACGGACTTTTCCTGTGCGCTGGCTGAGCCGACAAATCCGGGCCCTAAACACACACAGGCCGAAAACACTGCCGCTAATGCCGCAAGGCTTTTCGTCCTTGCGATTCTTCTCTTGCCGTTCGCCATGCCTGCTTTAGCCCTCTCCTTCGGCCGGCCGCACCTGCGGCATGCCGCATAAACATCACTGGACCAGGCCGACTCGGTGCTCCTCGCGCTTCGTCGTGTTCCAGACACCCACTGTCACCCACTTCGGCTCAACCGGCAACACCGGTTCAACCTTTTGCTCCACAATCTGCACTTGTTTGTCGGGTTCTGGCAACTTCTTTTCCAAATCCTTGCCCAGTTCTGTCGCCATCGCGCCGCCACCGAGGTCGGCGACGGTGATCGGCCGCGTCTGTTCGACAGAGGAAGAAGCAACATTGCGAAGCGCCAGCGAGAGCGTGCCGATACTGGAGCCGAGGGTAAGGCGCTGCGCCTCATCGGTCGTGACCTCAAAGGTCACGGTTTTCACGACGGATGGCTCGTCCTTGCGCTCGTCTGCCGTCTGGTCCACAGCCAGCACCTTCACGCCTTGAAGCAGCACGTCGACGAAGGTCTGGTCATTGCCTGCTGGCCCACGCACGACCCGCGTCAACAGCACGTCGACGCGATCGGAAGGCCTTACGAAGCCGGCAACACCGAGCACGTCGTTGACGCGGATTGAAACCGCCTTCATGCCCTGGTCGAGCGCCGCCGACAGTGTCGCGCGTTCGCCGGTACCGGTGATTTTCGAAGAGAGCACCGGCTCGCCAGGGTCAATTGCCGCCATGGCATAACGCGGCTGGGCATCGTTGCCGACGACCGTCTCGATGCTGACGAAGGAGCCTGCGGGTGTTTCATTGGAGGGCCACGGAATGGCCCTAAGATTTTCGGATCGAATCCGGTCGCCGAAGCGCATTGGCTTGGCGGCGACGACAAGTGTCCGTTCCTCGGTCTTGATGCCGTTCATCGCCAGCAGCCGGGCCTTCTGATCGGACAGATACTCCCGCATCCCGAAAACTGCTGCTGCGGCGAGCACAAATGCAATAACAAGGCTTAAAATTGTTGAAGAACGCATCGCGGTTACTCGCTACACTGGACGGAGCGCATCCATTCATTGATGCTAATTTAGAAGAGAGGGGTTAACAAAAACCCCTCGCTTCTTCGCACGCCGATATCAGGCTGGGACGGCCAGCTCGGTCTTGAACCACCCTGCCCATGCGTTCCAAACCTCAGCCAGATTGTCGCCGGCCAATGTCACCGCCGTGATCACGCCGCCAACCAGCAAGGCAAGCAGAATGAGGTATTCCGTGAGTGCGACGCCATCTTCTTCCCGCGCGAAAGCGCGTACGCTATTTACAAATGCTTTCATCGAGAATTACCTCCCAGGTAAGTTGTGCGCCGTAATTCCCCCGGCACGCTTTGTCGTTGAGACCGCCCCTTCGACTGGAAATATTAATAGTCTGTTAATTCTAATTTAGTCAATTGTTTTATACCCGCTCGAATTGAGAACTATACTTATGGTTAAGACGAAAACCCGAGGACTGGTCATAAAAACCCGAAAAAATATGCCGGCACTGAGTAAAAAACGGACCTACGTGGTAGATTGCCATAGCCCAAAAGGTTGAATCCGATGATTGGAATGATAGTTGTTGTTAATTCGCTTTCGGTATTACTTTTTCTCTATGCCGCCTGGACCGATTTCCGCACGTGGAAGATCCCCAACGCGGTCGTGCTTGCGCTCGTGGCACTTTATGCATTGCGCGCGGTGGCCGCGATGCTTGGCTCCGAGGACGTCGGCGCTGCGCTGTTTGCTTCAAGCGGAATTGGCGGCGACCTCGGAGCTGGCCTGCTGATGTTCATGCTTGGGGTGGCGCTCTGGGCGTTCCGGCTGTTTGGCGCAGGAGACGCCAAGCTTTTCCTGCCGATCGGCCTTTTTGTCGGATGGCACGGAATGCTGCCGTTTGCGGTGTTGCTGCTTGTCCTCGGCATCGTGACGCTGCTGGTCCTGCGGCTGCCGGTGCCGCTGCCCGTCGCGCATCTCGCCTTTTTCATGCGCATCGAGGAAATTCGGGCGAGCCGGAAGATACCTTATGGCGTCATCATGGTTTTCGCGACGCTCCTCACGCTGGCTTTGCCCATGATCCGACAGCAACTGCAGTGAGCTGAATCGTGCAGACGCACTGACAGAAGCTGCAACCTAAGCCGAAAAGGCTCTGGCCGACCTGTTCTCGAGCGCGGCGATCTCCTCGGAGACCTCGCTCAATTGCTGACGCAGGTCGCTGTCGGTGCCGTCATCGACCTCCTCCTCGCCAAAACAATAGCGTGCCTCGTGGAGCTCGAGCTTGGCTTCGAGCTCGGTGCGTCTGGCATAGAGCCGCTTGAGATAGACGTGGTTCATCTCCCGGTCTCCACATCGTCCGGTCATGGAAAAACGGTGTGGAGACGGTAAGGTTCCGGTCTATCAGGTGAAAGAAGCGATCGCTGCTCTGCAGGCCTTGGCGAAATGGCCGCAACAGCCGGCGGCGCCCATCGCCTGGCGACTGACGCGCGCGCCTTCGAGCAGCAGCGTCAGCGTATCGGCAAGAAGCTGAGGTTCGCGCGCACCGGCTGCCGAACAGAGCGCGGCCAGGCGATCGCGCTGCTCGGCCTTGTGCCGTTCGATCATTTCATGGGCGGGATGGCCCTCCCCCTTGAGCTCGATGGCGGCGTTGGCGAGATCGCAGCCGGCCGGCTCGCCGTTCAGACACTGCGCCCGCATCTCCACCCAGGCGTCGAGCTGGGCGCGGGAATCGCCGGGATGAGCGGCCTCCAGATCGCGCCAGATGGCATCGGCCTTTTCCGAGGCGCGCCGCAGCGTCTCGCAGACGAGTTCGTCCTTCGAGCCGAAATGGCGGTAGAGCGTCATCTTGTTGGTCAGGGCAGCATCGGCGATGGCATCGACGCCGATGCCGCGGATGCCGCGCTCGCGGAAAAGCTCCACGGCCGTCGAGACGATGCGCTCCCGCGGCGGGATGCGATCTTCTGGAACGGTTGCGGAGATTCCATTCGAAGTTTCTGATTTTTTTGCGGACGAAGTCCTTGACATCAATGTGACCGATCGGTAACAACAGCACTGTTACTTACCGGTAACACCACAGGCCGCGAAAGTCAACGCAGAGGGTTGGCGGCGGATGTGGAACACGGGCGACCGCCCACGAAAGGAGGACAGCCATGAGAAAGACCAGAGACGACCTGACGATATCCGAAGCGCTTCGCGACCCCCTGATCGCCATGGTATTGCGCGCCGACGGCGTGAAGCTTGAGGACTTCAAGCAACTCCTGGAGACGGCCGCCGACAAACGTCAACCGCGCCCGACGCCGGTGGGCAAGATGATCGGAGCGCTTGCGAGCCGCGCCAATCTGCCGGCCATGCCCTGCTTCGGCTGAAAAAGCCGCCTGAACACCGGGGGATCTCTCCCTGCCCCCGACAAGGGCTGTCGTCACAAAGAGGCGGCGGCCCTTGCTGCTTGATCGTAATGGCCGGAAAGCGCCCTGAGTGTCGCCGCCACTGCCGATGTCGCCGCGGCGTCGAGCCCGAGTCCCTTCATCGATTCCACCAGCAGCGCCTCCCGCACCGTCCTGTATTTCAAACAGATTTCAAAACCCTTGTTGGTGGCAGCGATCAGTTTTTCCTTGCCTGCCCGCGTGCTTTTCACGAGACCGCGCTTTTCCAGCTTCTTGATCGCATAAATCACCAGATGCGTGTCCTCGACGCCGAGCACGCTGCAGAGGTCGCCGAGCCGCTTCGGTCGCTGCCGGTGCGCCACCGAATGCAGCACCAGCACGTCGATCGCCGCGCAGCCGGGTTCGCCCGCCGCCGTCATGCAGCGCACCATCCAGCGGTCGAAGGCATTGCCGGCGAGGATGAGACCGAATTCCAGTTCCGAAAGAACGGGAAGCGCGCCATCGGCGAGATGCGAGGAGGAGACAATCGGCCCGATTTCCGGCTGCCCGCGCTCACCTGCCATTCCATCCCTCCACGATCAACAGCTCAACGTTGACATTTTATCGATAAATCGTCAATAAATTTTCAGTTCAACAGGAGGTCGGACGATGAGCGGGCAGTGGGATTTCTGGATCGATCGCGGCGGCACTTTCACCGATATCGTCGCCCGCCGTCCCGACGGTTCGCTCGTCGCCCACAAGCTGCTTTCGGAAAATCCGGAAGCCTATCGTGACCCGGCGGTGCATGGCATCCGCGAATTGCTCGGCCTCAAGCCCGGCCAGCCCATCCCTTCCGAGCTCATCGGCGCCGTAAAGATGGGAACGACGGTCGCCACCAACGCGCTTCTGGAACGCAAAGGCGACCCGACCCTGCTGGTGGCGACAAAAGGCTTCCGCGATGCACTGGAGATCGGCTACCAGGCGCGCGCCGATATCTTCGCCAAGAAAATTATCAAACCGGAACTGCTTTACGCCGATGTGATCGAAGCCGATGAGCGCGTACTGGCGGACGGCACGGTGGAACGCCCCCTCGGCGAAAATGATCTGCGGCATGCGCTGCAAGCCGCCTATGCGCAGGGACTGCGCGCCGTCGCCATCGTTTTCATGCATGCCTACCGCTATCCCGAGCACGAACAACAGGCCGCCGCCATCGCGCGCGCCATCGGCTTCACGCAGATCTCGCCCTCGCACGTCGTCTCACCGCTGATCAAGCTCGTCGGCCGCGGCGACACCGCTGTCGTCGACGCCTATCTGTCTCCGGTTCTCCGGCGCTATGTCGATCAGGTCGCCGTCGAGCTCGGCGCCGTCGAAGGAAAGGGCCCGAAGCTGATGTTCATGCAGTCCTCGGGCGGACTGACCGACGCGCATCTCTTCCAGGGAAAGGATGCGATCCTCTCCGGCCCCGCGGGCGGGGTGGTCGGCGCGGTCGAGATCTCGCGCATCGCCGGTTTCGACAGGATGATCGGCTTCGACATGGGCGGCACCTCGACGGACGTTTCGCATTATGAGGGAGAACTGGAACGCGCTTTCGAGACCGAGGTCGCCGGTGTGCGCATGCGCGCGCCGATGATGAAGATCCACACCGTCGCAGCCGGCGGCGGCTCGATCCTGAGCTATGACGGTTCACGCTTCCGCGTCGGCCCGGAATCGGCGGGTGCCACGCCCGGCCCGAAATCCTATCGCCGCGGCGGGCCGTTGGCGGTCACCGACGCGAACATCATGACCGGCAAACTGCTGCCGGAATTCTTCCCCACAATCTTCGGGCCGGAGCAGGACCAGCCGCTCGATGCCGAGGCGGTACGCGCCGCCTTTGCCGAAATGGCGCAGGATATCGGCGGCGGCCGGACGGCGGAAGAGGTCGCCGACGGCTTTCTCGCCATCGCTGTCGAGAATATGGCCAATGCCATCAAGAAGATCTCTGTCCAGCGCGGTTATGACGTTTCGAATTACGCGCTAACCTGCTTCGGCGGCGCCGGCGGCCAGCATGCCTGCCTGGTCGCAGACAGCCTCGGCATGAAGACGGTGCTGATCCACCCCTTCTCCGGCATTCTTTCGGCCTATGGCATGGGGCTCGCCGATATCCGCGCCACGCGGCAGCGCGCGGTGCTGACCGAACTCGGAGCCGCCCTGCCGACCATCGGCGGTATCCGGGCCGAACTGGAGAAAGAGGTGCGCAGAGAACTGATGCTGCAGGGCGTCGAAGCCGGCGACATGGAAGTCATCACCCGGCTGCACCTGCAATATAAGGGCACCGATACCGCCCTGCCGGTCGCCTTCGGGCCGCAGGAGGAGATGACGCAAGCCTTTGCCGCCGCCCACAAGAAGCAGTTCGGTTTCATCTTCGAAGACCGGCCTGTCGTCGTCGACTCCATCGAAGTCGAAGGCATCGGCGGCGGCGCCGATGTCGAGGAGACGGACGTGCAGGCGGGGAGCTTCGCACCGCGAGCGCTGCGCACGACCCGCTTCTATTCCGGCGGAACCTGGCACGAGGCCGGTATTTTCAGGCGTGATGTGCTGAAGCCAGGCGCGGCCGTCAAGGGACCGGCCCTCATCATCGAAGCGCATCAGACGATCGTCGTCGAGGCCGGCTGGCAGGCGCGCCTGACCGGCCACGACCATATCGTTCTCACCCGCGAGATCGCACTTTCCCGCAATGCCGCGATCGGCACCAGCGCCGATCCCGTCATGCTCGAAGTCTTCAACAATCTGTTCATGGCGATCGCCGAGCAGATGGGCGTGACGTTGCAGAACACTGCTCACTCGGTCAATATCAAGGAGCGGCTCGATTTCTCCTGCGCCGTCTTCGACCGCACCGGCGCACTCGTCGCCAATGCGCCGCACATGCCGGTGCATCTGGGATCGATGGACCGCTCCGTCGAAACGATCATCCGCCTCAACGAAGGCTGCATTCGCCCGGGCGATGTCTTCGCGCTCAATGCGCCCTACAACGGCGGCACGCATCTGCCCGACATCACCGTCGTCACGCCGGTGTTCGACGACGCCGGCGAGACCATCCTGTTTTACGTCGCCTCACGCGGCCATCATGCCGATATCGGTGGCAAGGCCCCGGGTTCGATGACGCCGCGGGCGACCAAGGTCGATGAAGAAGGCGTGCTGATCGATAATTTCCTGCTGGTCGACAAAGGCCGTTTCCGGGAAGCCGAATTTGCCGCAATGCTGCGGGACCATCCCTATCCCGCCCGCAACCCGGCGCAGAACCTCGCCGACGTGAAGGCGCAGATCGCCGCCAACGAAAAGGGCGTGCAGGAGTTACGCAAGATGGTCGCTCATTTCGGGCTCGACGTCGTCGAAGCCTATATGGGCCACGTCCAGGACAATGCCGAGGAGAGCGTTCGCCGCGTGATCGCCCGCCTCAGCGACAGCGAATTCACCTACCCCACCGATCAGGGCGCCGTCATCAAGGTGAAGATCACCGTCGACAGGAAGGCGCGCGAGGCGACGGTCGATTTCACCGGCACGAGTGCGCAGCAACCGACCAATTTCAATGCGCCGGAACCGGTGACGCGCGCCGCCGTGCTCTATGTCTTCCGCGTCATGGTCGAGCAGCCGATTCCGATGAATGCCGGCTGTCTGCGGCCGATCCGGATCATCGTGCCCGATGGTTCGATGCTGCGTCCGGCCTATCCGGCCGCCGTCGTCGCCGGCAATGTCGAGACCAGCCAACATGTGACGAATGCGCTATTCGGGGCGCTCGGGACGCTCGCGGCCGCCCAGGGCTCGATGAACAACCTGACCTTCGGCAACACCACCTACCAATATTACGAGACGATCTGCTCCGGCGGCCCCGCCGGCCTGCTCAACGACGGCACCGGCTTCAGCGGCGCCGACGGCGTGCACACCCATATGACCAATTCGCGGCTGACCGATCCCGAGGTACTGGAATTCCGCTTTCCCGTCGTGCTGGAGGATTTCCACATCCGCCGCGGTTCCGGCGGCAAGGGACAATACAGTTCCGGCGGCGGTACCGAGCGCACCATCCGCTTTCTGGAAACGATGGATTGCAGCATTCTCTCCTCGCACCGAACGATCCGGCCTTTCGGCCTGTTCGGCGGGGAAGACGGGCAATTGGGAAAAACCGAGATTCGTCGCTCAAACGGCAGGGTCGAAAGGCTGGAAGGCTGCGACCAGGCAATGCTCGCCGCCGGCGACGCCGTGATCGTCACGGCGCCGACCGGCGGCGGCTACGGCAAGCCGTGACTGAAGCGCGCATCCTACCAGATCGTGATTAGGCGCTTCAGCTCCTTGTTTTCATGCATGCCTTGATCCGGAACCGCCAATTCCGGCCAACATGCATCAAAGGATCGGTTTGCCGCCTGTAACCGCGATTGTCGTGCCGGAGACATAGCTCGACAAGGGATCGGCCAGCATGACATAGGCGGTGGCCAGTTCGGCCGGCTGGCCTGGCCGTTTCATCGGCACCTGCTTGCCGAAATTGCTGACGCTGTCTTCCGGAAGCGTCGATGGAATGAGCGGCGTCCAGATCGGCCCCGGCGCCACGGCATTGGCGCGAATGCCCTTCTCGGCCAGGAGCTGGGCCAAGCCGGCGGTGAAATTCTGGATTGCGCCCTTGGTCGTGGCATAGGCCAGCAGCGTCGGGTTCGGATTGTCCGAATTGATCGAAGCCGTATTGATGATGGCGCTGCCGGGCTTCATATGGGCGACTGCCGCCTTGGTCAGGTAGAACATCGCGTGGATGTTGACCTTGAAGGTCAGCTCCCACTCCTCGTCGCTGATCTCGTCAATGCTCTTGAAGCTTGCCTGGTGCGCGGCATTGTTGACGAGAATGTCGATACCGCCAAGCTCCTTAATCGCCGTCTCGACGATCTGCCGGCAATGGGCCGGGTCCTGAATATCGCCGCTGACGAGCACGGCCTTGCGCCCGGCCTGTTCGACGAGCCGCTTCGTCTCGTCGGCATCCTCGTCCTCGTCGAGGTAGGAGATCAACAGATCGGCGCCTTCCCGGGCATAAGCGATGGCCACCGCCCGGCCGATGCCGCTATCGCCGCCGGTTATGATTGCCCGCTTGCCCTTGAGCCGTTCGGATCCGCGGTAGGTTTTTTCCCCATGATCGGGCACCGGATCCATCTGGGCCGTGAAACCCGGCATCGGCTGTTTCTGGGATGGGAAAGGGGGTGTTGGATAATGCGTCATTATAGCCTCCTGAGTTGAGGGACAAACTCAGGCTGCGGCCGGTTGTTCCAACGGCGTTGCGGCCAGATCGCTTTCCGAATAAAATGACTAGAAAATTGGTCACGAGGACAATGTGATGACACGTGTCAACCTGGCGGAAGCGAAGGCCCACCTGAGCGAGTTGCTCAATAGGGTGGAGGCCGGCGAAACCGTCGAGATATTGCGGCATGGCAAGCCGGTGGCGCAGCTCGTGCCGGTGAAGATGCCGAAACAACCGATCGATGTCGAACGGCTGAAAGCACTGACGGCCTCGATGAAGCCCCCGGCCGAGCCGGTCGATTCCGCGACCTTCATTCGCGATCTGCGCGATACCGATCGTTTTTGATGCTTTATATCGACACATCAGCCCTCGTCGCCGCCTGGACGGTCGAAACCCGCACGGACGACGTGCAGCAATGGCTGGCGGAGCGTCGATCCGAGGAGATCGCCGTCAGCAGCTGGACGATAACCGAATTTTCAAGCGCCATCGCGCTCAAGGCGCGAAACGGACAGATCGATCCGGCCGATCGCAGCAAAGCTTTGGCCCTGTTCAAGGAACTATGTTCGACAACCTTCGAGTGCCTGCCGATATCACGGACGCACTTCATCGAAGCGGCGCGAATGATCGAACAGTTCAATATCGGTCTTCATGCCGGTGATGCACTGCATCTCGCCATCGCAATCGATAGCGACGCCACGCTCGTCACGCTGGACAAAGGGCTGGCAAAAGCCTGCAGCCTCATCGGAGCGCGTCACCGCTTGTTATGAGGTCGGCGGTATCGGCGGATGCGGAAATCACGCAGTCTCCTGGTTCCACCGCCGCCACATTCGCACCGACGATCAACCTACAAAATGTTGCGATTTGCCACAGCGACCGCTGTGCCATAGTAATGTAATATGGTTGCAGTGTTCATGAGGTGCATGGAATTGGACGGAAAGACATCGCCCGCAGTTTACTCCGAAGATGAGAGCCTTGCCGGCGAAGCCGGCGGCAAGGGCGCGCGCCGCGCCCGCGTCAGTGGCATCGACCGCGCTCTTCAGGTGATTGATCATCTCTATGAGACAGGATCGCCGGCCGGCGTCTATGCCATCGCCAAGGCGGTGAAGGCGCCGCTATCGACCGTCTACGTCATCGTCGACGACCTCGTCGAGAAGAACATGCTGACACGCCAGGCGGACGGCTCGATCTGGCTCGGTGCGCGGCTTTATCATTATGGTCTCGCCTACGCGCGATCACTGGATTTCATGAGCATCGCCACCCACGAAATGCACGATCTCTGTCGCCAGGCCGGCGAAACCGTGCAGGTCTGCGGCCGTGACGGCGATTACATGCTGGTGCTTGCCATGGCGGACGGCCCAAGCCACTTCCAGGTGGCGTCTCGCGTCGGCACCCGGGTGCCTCTCAACTGGACGGCATCGGGCCGCCTGCTCGTCGGCCATCTGCCCGAAGAGGAACGCATCGAGCTTTTCAAGCGTTGCGCCCGCTCGTCACCGACCGGCCGCGCCGAGATCGATCCGCGCACGCTATCGGAAGCGGCCGGCAAAGCCTTCGAGTCGCGCCTGTCGATCCAGGCCGGTGAATCCGATTATGCGGTCGCCTGCATCGCCTCGCCGATCTGCGATCGCGATGGCCAGTGCGTCGCCACCATTTCGATCGTGCTGCCGGAGCAGAAGGCCTTTTCCGATGAGAACCATTATACGGCGCATGTGCGCAATTCGGCGGAGCGGATCGAAAAACTGATGGGTTGGCGCAACCGCTGAAGCGCTTCTCAACCATCCGAGCAGCTTGCGGCGGTGAAGCCGGAGCAACGCATTCGTATGGGGGATGCCTTGGCGGCGCTCAGTCGGCAGCAGGGGCTGACCGATGATGATTTCGCAGTGTTCGATCAGGTACGCGACAGCGCGCCGGCGGAGCCGTTGAAGTTTGAATGATCGTCCTGGATGCGAATGTCCTTTGCGAGGCGATGAAACCGGCTCCCAATCCAGCAGTGCGTTCGTGGCTGAACGAGCAGGTCGCTGAAACCTTGTATCTATCGAGTGTGACCGTGGCTGAACTGCTGTTTGGCATCGGTAGTTGCCGGACGGTCGGCGCAAAGCGGCTCTGAGCGAAACGCTCGGCGGCGTGCTCGACCTGTTTGGCGATCGGATATTGCCGTTCGACGTCGGAGCGGCCCGGCATTATGCCGACCTTGCCGTCAGAGCGCGAACGGACGGCAAAGGCTTCCCAACTCCCGATGGATATGTCGCCGCCATTGCCGCTTCGAAGGGCTTTATGATCGCAACGCGCGACGTGAACCCGTTTGAGGCGGCAGGACTGATTGTCATAAATCCCTGGAACCACCGATCATCTGAGGCCTCTCAGGAGGATTCATGATCCAATCCCGCCTCGCAGCGGATCTACCTGTAGGAATAACCGTGGCTGTGACGCACGAGCCTGCGCGCCCGCGGCACGTACCGGCTGGCGGTGACGGCCTCGGCGCCCATCACCGCGTAGCGCGGCTCGAACAGTCTGTTCAGGACCGAGACATCGCCATTGGAATCCGTTGTTTCGAGCTCGGAGTCGACGAGGTCGAAAATGGTGAATTCGGCTGGCGCGCCAACGGAAAGCCGGTCTTCCATCGGCAGTTTGATGACCGAGGCCGGCGCATGGGTGACGGCTTCCACCACTTTGTCGAGGGGCATGCCGACGCTCAGCAGTTTCGACATCGTCGTCGCCAGGTCCCAGACTGGAAAGTTCATCGAATGGCCGTGCAGGTCGGTCGAGATCGAGAACGGCAGAAGCCCGCGCGCGATCGCCGCTTCGGCAACCTTGAAGGAGAAGGAGGCGCCGCCATGGCCGATGTCGAGGCGGATGCCTTCGGAGGCGCAGCGCTCGGCGAGATTGAAGAGATCCTCGTCCTCCATGATGCTCGAACCGGCCTTGCCGTTGAAGCAATGGGTGACGACGTCGCCGGGGCCGAGGATTTCGAGCACTTCGTCGTAAAGCGCTGGCGGTTCGCCGACATGGACCATCATCGGCACTTTCAGGATCTTGGCGATCTTCTTGCCGAGCTTGACGGGAGTGACGCCCCAGGAGCCAGTGATGACATGGCTGGCGCGCACCTTGATGCCGACGATGTGCTCGCTGTTTGCGGCGTAGACTTCGAGGATGCGGTCGAGATCGATATCCCTGATATCCCTGAGTTCGGCGACACGGTTGCAGGCGACGAGGCCGATCGAGCCGAGGTTCAGGAAGGCCTTGATGCGCTCACGTGAGGGCTCGATGATATACTCGCGGAAGCCATGGAAATTCGCCTCGCCGGCCGAACCGGCGTCGACCAGGGTGGTGACGCCGCGCTCGAGACCGCATTCGGAGGGGCGGATGGAGATATCGGTGCCGCCATGCCAGATGTGCACGTGCAGATCGATCCAGCCCGGCGAAATGAAGGCACCCTTGGCGTCGATGTGTCTCACATCTTCAGAGGCCGGAAGCGACGGACCGATCCCGGCGATGCGGCCCTCGGCATTGACGAGAATATCGATCACCCCCTCGGATGCGCCCGCACCGAAGGCCATCGGCCTGACATTGGTGAGGAGAAGCGGCTTCTTCGCCTGGTCGCCCGACATGATCATATTTCAAATTCCATAGTTATGTTATGTAAATCCTTATAATAGAATAAAGCCGAAGAGACTGCTGTCAAGGGAAATGAAGCGCAGCCGGCCGCACGACAACGGCGGTCGCGCGCTGGCTGTAAACCGCGCTCGCCGTCAAAGAAGCGGCAAATTTTCTCAGCGATTTCAATCCCGCAGGATTGAGTAGTCAAGCCGCTCGAAGTGGTCGGGATCGGCGATGGCGTCGATTGCCGCAATCCTGTCGTCGGCGATAGTAAACGCCACCACGACGCGGATCCGATCCGCGATGCGCACGATGAAGCCAAGCTCGCCGTCGACGATGGCGATTTCTGCCGCCTGCGCCCGGCCCTTGAACAATTCTGCCACTTCGGATGCGCCGCGCCTTTCGCCGAAGGCGCCGAAACGCGCCGCCGTCGCATCCAGCCGAAACACGACATCGGGGGCGAGCACGGCAATCAGCGCCTGCAGATCGCCGTTGCGCGACGCCGTCAGAAAGGCTTCCGCAATCGTTCGCTTGCGGTCGAGATCGACATCCGGCGTCTCGTCCACGCCTTGCACCCGGCGGCGGGCACGGCTCGCGAGCTGACGGGCGGCGGCGGACGACCGGCCGATAATCGGCGCAATTTCGTCGAACGGAAGATCGAACATGTCGTGCAGTACGAAGGCAATCCGTTCGGCAGGCGCCAGCGTCTGCAATACGACGAGCAGCGCCACGCCCACGGAATCGGCGAAGGCGGCGTCGCGTTCCGGATCCTTGGCCGGATCGGCGATCGCTGCATGGACCGATGTCTCCAGCGGCTCCTCGCGCCGGGTCTTGCGGGCACGCAGCATATCGAGGCAGATGCGCGCCACCACCGTCGTCAGCCAGCCGCCGAGATTGCCGACGTCAGTCCTATCCGCGCGGGTGAGCCGCAGCCAGGCCTCTTGAACGGCGTCTTCGGCCTCGCTGCGCGAGCCGAGCATGCGATAGGCCGCGGCCTTCAGATGCGCCCGGTTCGCCTCGAATTGATCGGCCAGCCAATTATTCTCATTCATCCGTCACATTCCTTCGCTGCGTTCCGTCACATCAATGACGAATGAAACCGGGCCGGTGTGACAGCGCCGGCGGATCGTCGCACCCTAAACGCATCAAGGAGACATATCATGCAGGAGAGAATGGGAAATCCCGCCCTCGTGCTTCCAGAAGCCATGCAGGCGCTCAATGCACTCAGCACGGTGCCGACCGAAACAGGCCTTTCGCCGAAGCTGCTTGAACTCGTCAATCTGCGCGCCAGCCAGATCAACGGCTGCAGCGTCTGCATCGATGGTCATTGGCGCATTGCCCGCAAGCACGGCGAAACGGACGAGCGGCTCTTTGCCGTCGCCTGCTGGCGCGACGCCCCGTATTACAGCGAGGCTGAACGCGCCGCCCTCGCCTTGACCGAGGCCGTGACCCGCACCAGCGACCGCGCCGACCCAGTGCCCGACGATATCTGGGACGAGGCAACCCGGCATTATGACGGCCGGAGCCTTGCCGCGCTTGTCATCGCCATCGCCAATATCAATGTCTGGAACCGGCTGAACATCGCCACCCGTCAGATCGCCGGCGCCTGGAAACCCTGAGCGCCGATTGCCGGCCGCGTTTCACCCCGCGCTGCCGGCGATCCACACTTTTATTCAGCCCGGCAGCTCAGATGATGCCGCCGCCGCCGGCAACGGAAGCCGGACGCTCGGCCGCCACCTTTTTGCGGTAGCCGCTGGCGCGGTAGGCGGCAATCGGGTCGATCGCGCCGCCGGCCCGGCGGCGAGCCTCGGCAAGGATCGGCTCGACATCGGCGCGATAGGCGCGCTTCAGCGTTTCCGACGCCATCAGCGCATCATTATCCTGCTGATAGCCGTCGAGCGCCTTGCGGTCGACGAGGAGCGCCTGCGCATAGGCGCGGCGGATTTCGTTGGCGCTGTTGATCAGGCTTTCGATCGGATCGGTGACATTGTGCGACTGGTCGATCATATGGGCCGGATTGAAGTCGTTGACGCCGCGCTGCTCGGCATCAACCAGCTCGTTGAAAACCAGGAACAGCCGGTAGGGATCGATGACGCCGGCATCGAGATCGTCGTCACCATATTTCGAATCGTTGAAGTGGAATCCGCCGAGCTTGCCGAACTGGATCAGGCGGGCGACGATCATCTCGATATTGGTGTTCGGCGCATGGTGACCGAGATCGACGAGGCAATGGGCCTTGGGCCCGAGCGTCTGGGCGATCAGATAATTGGTGCCCCAATCCTGCACGATCGTCGAATAGAAGGCCGGCTCGTACATCTTGTGCTCGGAGAACAGCTTCCAGTCGTCGGGCAACGCTTTGTAAATGTCAGCCATCGAGGCGAGGTAACGCTCGAAGGCCTTGGTGAAATTGCTCTGGCCGGGGAAGTTCGAACCGTCGCCGATCCAAACTGTCAGCGCCTTGGAGCCGATCGCCTTGCCGATCTCGATACATTCGAGATTGTGCTCGACCGCCTGGGCGCGTGTTGCCGCGTCGGTGTGGCTGAGCGAGCCGTATTTGTAGGAATGAGCCTGGCCGGGCGCATCGGAAAAGGTGTTCGAATTCATCGCGTCGAAACCGAGGCCGAGCGCATCGCCCTTGGCCTTCAATTCCTTCGCATCCGCCTTGTCCCAGGGAATATGCAGCGAGACGTTCGGCGTCGCCTGCGTCAGCTGATTGATGACGGCGCAATCGTCGAGCTTGTCGAAGATGCCGCGCGGCTCACCGGCGCCCGGAAAACGGGCAAAGCGCGTGCCGCCGGTGCCGACACCCCAGGAGGGAACGGCGACGAAAAATTCGGAGACCTTACGGGTGATTGCTTCGATATCGACGCCGCGGCGGTCAAGGTGCGCACCCAGCGCCTCGTAATCGGCTTTCAAGGCCGCAGCCCGCTTGTCGTTTTCTGTCGCGATAAGATCCTGCGCGATTCTGAACTCGGCCATTTATTCCTCCCACTGATGCAATTTCTACATTGGGACCGCCGTGGAGCCGCCCCTCATCCGCCTGCCGGCACCTTCTCCGTCCCACTCCAACTTTTCGCTGGGCAAGTCCCCTCTCCCCGTCATGACGGGGAGAGGGTTAGGGTGAGGGGCAGACGCATCCACTCGTCAAAATCACCGCGTAAAGCTCTGCACGTTGCCGGCATCGACGTTGATGATGTTGCCGGTCGATTTTGCCGAAAGGTCAGATGCCAGGAAATAGATCGCCTCGGCGATATCCTCCGGAAACACGTTGAGTTTCAGCATCGAGCGCTTGCGATAATGTTCCTCGAGATCATCGACCTCGATCTTCGAGGACGCGGCGCGCTGCTCGCGCCATTCGCCGCTCCAGATCTTCGAACCGCGCAGCACCGCATCCGGGTTGACCGTGTTGACGCGGATGCCGGCATCGGCGCCTTCCAGCGCCAGGCAGCGGGCAAGATGAATTTCGGCGGCCTTCGCCGTGCAATAGGCAGACGCGTTCGGCGAAGCGGCAAGACCGTTCTTCGAGGCGACGAAGACGATGTTGCCGCCGAGCGCCTGGCGGCGGAACAGGCGGAAGGCCTCCCGCGAGACGAGGAAATAGCCGGTCGCGAGGATATCGATATTGCGGTTCCAGGTCGAAAGCTCGGTGGCTTCAATCGGCGCGGAGGAGGCAATGCCGGCATTCGAGACGAGGATATCGACGCCGCCGAATTCGACCGAAGCTTCGGCGAAGGAGGCGATCACCGCATCTTCCTTGGTGACGTCGAGCCGAACGCTGCGCACAGCGTCAGCGCCGTATTTCTTGACGAAATCGGCCTCTGTGCTTTCGAGTGCTGCCTGATCGATATCGGCAAGCACCACACAGGCGCCCTCGCCGACGAGGCGCGCGGCCGTCGCCCGGCCGATGCCGCCGGCGCCGCCGGTGACGAAGGCGACCTTGCCGGCAAGGCTCTTCGGCTTCGGCATGCGTTGCAGCTTGGCCTCTTCGAGCAGCCAGTATTCGATATCGAAGGCTTCCTGCTCAGGCAAGCCCTGATATTCCGAAACCGTCGAGGCCCCGCGCATGACGTTGATGGCGTTGACGTAGAATTCGCTGGCGATGCGGGCCGTCGCCTTGTCGCGGGCAAAGGACAACATGCCGACGCCGGGAACGAGGAAGATGACAGGATTGGAATCGCGCATGGCGGGCGAATTGTCATGCTTGCAGTCGTTATAATAGCGGGCGTAATCGGCGCGGTAATCTTCCAGCGCCTTGTCGAGACCGGCGACGATCGCATCGACATCGGGCTTGGCGGGGTCGAAATCGACAATCAGCGGCCGGATCTTGGTGCGCAGGAAGTGGTCCGGGCAGCTGGTGCCGAGCGCGCCGAGCGGGCGCAGGTTCTTCGAGTTGACGAATTCCAGAACCGCGTCCTGATCGTCGAAATGGCCGAGCTTGCGCTCCTGCTTGCCGATGCGGCCGCGAATTTCGGGCATCAGGCGGGCGGCGATTGCGCGGCGCTCGGTGACGGGCAGGCTCTGCGTCAGCGCACCGCCGAAAATCGTCTTGCCTTCGGTCTTTTCGGCAAACCAGACGATCGCCTTGTTGATGATGTCGAGCGTCAGTTCATAGCAGGCCTTGGCATCGTTTGCCCAAGTGAAGAGACCATGGCTTTCGAGCACGACGCCCTTGGCGTTCGGGTTCGCCTTGACGAAGGCTTCGAGATCGAGGCCGAGCTGGAAGCCCGGACGGCGCCAGGGCAGCCAGCCGATCTCGTCACCGAAGATCTGCTTGGTCAATTCTCTGGAGTTCTTCGAGGCGGCAATGGCGATGATCGCGTCGGGATGCATGTGGTCGACATGGGTGAACGGCACGAAGCCGTGTAGCGGCGTGTCGATCGAAGCAGCGCGACCGTTCAGGTTGAAGGTGCAGTGCGGCAAGAAACCGACCATGCGGTCTTCGTCCTCGACACCCCTATAGATGCCCTTCAGCGATTCCAGCTTGTCCTGGTAGAGCGTCGCGAAGCCGTCGAGCTTGATGGTGCCGACATCGCCGCCCGAGCCCTTGACCCAGAGCACCTTGACCTTGCCGCCATCAAGCGGATCGGTTTCCATCACCTTCGCCGAGGTGTTGCCGCCGCCGTAATTGGTGATGCGCTTGTCGGCGCCGAGCAGATTGGAGCGATAGAGCAGCTTGCCGGGTTCGTCGAGGCCTGCCGCGTAACCATCATCCCACCGGTTTTCCAGAAGCCGGACGTTCGCCGCCATGTCATCCTCCCATAATAGGCTTGCAAGGCGCCGCAATCCCAGCGCCCTTTCGCTCACGGTATCGCGCATCAAAAGTACGCTTGTCAATCGAAAACGATCAAATTCGATTATTGTGCAGCGCAATATGAAAATTTATGATCGTTTGTGATTGACAGCCTTTAACGGATACGAAATAAATATGACAAGAGGAGGAGCCCAATGCACGAACGCGAACGCCATCGCATCATCTTAAGCGCCGTTCAGGAAAAGTCCGTCGTGACGATCCAGGACATTTCCGAGTTGACGGAAGCTTCTGAAGCGACGATCCGGCGCGATATTGCGGCCCTTCATGTGCAGGGCAAGATCCGCCGTGTCCGCGGCGGCGCCGAAGCAGTGCATCCGCCGCAGCTCGGCAATCTCGCCGGCCGGCCCTTCCGGGTTTCAGAATCAGTCAACATCGATAAAAAGCGCGCAATTGCGCGCGCAGCCGTCGATCTCTGCGAGGCCGGCGACGCCATCATCATCAATGGCGGCACGACGACGTTCCAGATGGTGCATTACATGGCTGGCCACCGCATGCAGGTGATGACCAATTCTTTTGCCATCGCCGAACATCTGGTGAAGCATTCCAAGAACACGGTGACGGTGCCGGGCGGCGCGATCTATCGCGAACAGAGCCTCATCCTGTCGCCTTTCGACAATGATGCGATCCGCAATTTTTATGCGCGGCGCATGTTCATCGGTGCGCAGGGCGTCGGCCCGCTCGGCATCATGGAGGCGGACGCCCTCATCATCCAGAGCGAGCAGAAGCTGATGCACCAGGCCGACGAACTCGTCGTCATGGTCGATTCAAGCAAGTTCAATCGCCGGTCGAGCCTCATTCTTTGCGCGCTCGACCGTGTTTCTGCGATCATCACCGATGACGGGATTTCGGAAGAGGCAGCTCGCATGGTCGAGAATGCCGGCATCCGGCTCGTCGTCGCCAGCCCGGTGGCGCAGCTTACGAAGGAGAATTCCTCGTCGGTCGCGTGAGGCGCCGCCGAGGTGTGGAAGTCTAATCTTAATGGGAGGAAAGTGACATGAAATTCGCAAAGACACTGGCGCTCGGCGCAGCGCTCGCCATCGCCATGATGGCCGGCACTGCCAGCGCCAAGGACATCAAGATCGGCCTCGTGGTGAAGTCGCTCGGCAATGGTTTCTTCGACGCCGCCAACAAGGGCGCCCAGGAAGCCGCCAAGGAACTCGGCGGCGTGGAAGTGATCTACACCGGTCCGACGTCGACGACGGCCGAAGGCCAGATCGAAGTGATCAACTCGCTGATCGCTCAAGGCGTCGATGCCATCGCCGTTTCGGCCAACGATCCCGACGCGCTCGTTCCGGCGCTGAAGAAGGCAACCCAGCGCGGCATCAAGGTGATCTCCTGGGATTCCGGTGTTGCACCCGAAGGCCGCATCCTGCAGCTCAACCCGTCCTCCAACGAACTGATCGGCAAGATGTGCCTGACGCTCGCCAAGGATCATCTGGAAGGCGGCAAGGGTGACTTCGCCATCCTGTCGGCAACAACCACCTCGACCAACCAGAACATCTGGATCGACCAGATGAAGAAGCAGCTCAAGGATTTCCCGGGCCTCAACCTCGTCACCACGGTCTATGGCGACGACCTCTCGGACAAGTCCTATCGTGAAGCCGAAGGCCTCTTGAAGTCGAACCCGAACGTCAAGGTCATCGTCGCTCCGACGACGGTCGGCGTTCTCGCCGCTTCCAAGGTCGTCGAAGACAAGGGCCTCGTCGGCAAGGTCTACGTCACCGGTCTCGGCCTTCCGTCCGAAATGGCCGGCGCGATCAAGTCGGGCGCCACGAAGGAATTCGCCATCTGGAATCCGATCGACCTCGGCTACTCCGCCACCCAGATCGCCTATCGCCTCGTCAAGGGCGAGACCGACGGCAAGCCGGGCAGCGAAATTAACGCCGGCCGCATGGGCAAGATCAAGGTCGGCGACAACGGCGAAGCCGCCATGGCCGATCCCTTCGTCTACAATGCTTCGAACATCGACCAGTTCTCCAAGGTCTTCTGATCCGGAGCGACGTTTAAGAGCCCGGCGGCCGATGGCCGCCGGGATTTCCCATTCGACACTGGTAGAAATCTGATGAACGCCGCCTTTCAACAACCCGTCACGGACAGCAAAACCGGCGATGCGCCCGCCATTCTGGAAATGCGCGGCATCTCCCAGATCTTTCCGGGCGTGAAAGCGCTCGACAATGTCAGCATCGCGCTCCATCCCGGTACGGTCACCGCGTTGATCGGCGAAAACGGCGCCGGCAAGTCGACGCTCGTCAAGATCCTGACCGGCATCTACAGGCCGAACGAAGGCGAGATCCTGGTCGACGGCCGGACAGTGACCTTCGCCAGCGCCCAGGCCGCGATCGATGCCGGCGTCACCGCTATCCACCAGGAAACCGTGCTGTTCGACGAGCTGACGGTTGCCGAAAACATCTTCCTCGGCCATGCGCCGCGCACGCGCTTCCGCACCATCGACTGGCAGGTGATGAACAGCCGCTCGAAGACGCTGCTGACGGCGCTCGAAAGCAATATCGATCCGACGATCCGGCTGAAGGACCTCTCGATTGCGCAGCGCCACTTGGTGGCGATCGCCCGCGCTTTGTCGATCGAAGCCCGCATCGTCATCATGGACGAGCCGACGGCCGCCCTCTCCCGCAAGGAGATCGACGATCTCTTCCGCATCATCAAGGGCCTGAAGGAACAGGGCAAGGCGATCCTGTTCATCAGCCACAAGTTCGACGAGCTTTACGAGATCGCCGACGACTTCGTCGTCTTCCGCGACGGCCGCGCCGTCGGCCGGGGCCGGCTCAAGGAAACGCCGCAGGACGAGATCGTCCGCATGATGGTCGGCCGCGACGTCGAAAACGTCTTTCCGAAGATCGACGTGGCGATCGGCGCTCCGGTGCTCGAGGTGGAAAAATACAGCCACCGCACCGAATTCCGCGATATTTCGCTGACCCTGCGCAAGGGTGAGATTCTCGGCATTTACGGCCTGATCGGCGCCGGGCGGTCGGAACTCGCACAGTCGCTCTTCGGCATCACCCGGCCGCTCTCCGGCCGGCTGACGCTGGAAGGCCGGGAAATTTCGATCAACTCGCCGCATGATGCCATCAAGGCCGGCATCGTCTATGTGCCGGAAGAGCGCGGCCGCCACGGCCTGGCGCTGCCGATGCCGATCTACCAGAACATGACGCTGCCGTCGCTGACGCGGACCTCGCGCAAGGGTTTCCTGCAGGCGGCGGAGGAATTCGCGCTCGCCCGCAAATATGCCGAGCGGCTGGATCTGCGCGCTGCCGCCCTCTCCGTGCCGGTCGGCACCCTGTCGGGCGGCAACCAGCAGAAGGTCGTCATCGGCAAGTGGCTCGCCACCATGCCCAAGGTCATCATCCTCGATGAGCCGACCAAGGGCATTGACATCGGTTCGAAGGCTGCCGTCCACGGCTTCATCAGCGAGCTTGCCGCTGAAGGCCTTTCCATCATCATGATCTCTTCCGAACTGCCCGAGATCATCGGCATGTCGGACCGTGTGCTGGTCATGAAGGAAGGTCTGTCGGCCGGGTTCTTCGAGCGCGATCAGCTTTCGCCGGAAGCGCTGGTGCGCGCGGCAACCGGAAATGCATGAGGTGACGGCATGGCCAAACTGATCAAAAAACGCGAAACCCTGCTCTTTGCCATCATCGTCGTGATGATCGTCGTCTTCTCGACGCGGGCCGCCGATTTCGCCACACCGGATAATCTCGCCGGTATCTTCAATGACACCGCGATCCTCATCATCCTGGCGCTTGCCCAGATGACTGTTATTCTGACGAAATCGATCGATCTTTCGGTTGCCGCCAACCTCGCCTTTACCGGCATGGCGATCGCGATGATGAACGCCGCCTTTCCCGGCCTGCCGTTGATCGTGCTGATCCTTGCCGCGGTGGCGATCGGCGCAGCCCTCGGCACCATCAACGGCTTCCTCGTCTGGCGCCTCGAAATCCCGCCGATCGTCGTCACCCTCGGCACCCTCACCATCTATCGCGGCATGGCCTTCGTGCTCTCGGGCGGCGCCTGGGTAAACGCACACCAGATGACGCCGACCTTCCTCGCCGTTCCCCGCACGCCGATCCTCGGCCTGCCGGTGCTGAGCTGGGTCGCGATCATCATCGTCGCGCTGATGTATATGCTGCTGCGCTACAGCCCGTTCGGCCGCTCGGCCTATGCGACCGGCGGCAATCCGACGGCTGCCGTCTATGCCGGCATCGATACCGGCCGGACGAAATTCCTCGCCTTCGTGCTGTCGGGCGCGCTCGCCGGCCTTTCCAGCTATCTCTGGGTATCGCGTTACGCCGTCGCCTATGTCGATATCGCCAACGGCTTCGAGCTCGACAGCGTTGCGGCCTGCGTCATCGGCGGCATCTCGATTGCCGGTGGCGTCGGATCGGTCGCCGGCACCGTCCTCGGGGCGCTCTTCCTCGGCGTCATCAAGAACGCCCTGCCGGTCATCGGCATTTCGCCCTTCACGCAGATGGCGATCTCCGGAACCGTCATCATTCTCGCCGTTGCCTTCAACGCCCGGCGTGAGCGCAACCGGGGCCGCATCATCCTGCGCGATCGCGCCGCAGCCGAAATCAGAACGGAGGCCGCAGCATGAGCACCGTATCCATCCACGAAAAGCGCGTCATCCCCGACCGCCTCGGCACGCCCTTCCGCCGCATCGTCGCAAGCTGGGAAGTGCTGCTCTTCGGTGTCGCCGTCCTGATCTTCATCTTCAACTCCCTGGCCTCGCCCTACTTCCTCGATGCCTGGAACCTCTCGGACGCCACCTTCAACTTCACCGAAAAGGCGATGATCGCCTTCGCCATGGCGCTGCTGGTCATCTCAGGCGAGATCGACCTCTCGGTGGCCGCCATCATCGCGCTCGCCTCGACGGCGATGGGGGCGGCGGCCCAGCTTGGCATCGGCACACCGGGCCTGGTTCTGATCGGCCTCGGCACCGGCCTAACCTGCGGCATCTTCAACGGCGTGCTGGTCTCGGTGCTGAAGCTGCCGTCGATCGTCGTCACCATCGGCACGATGAGCCTGTTCCGCGGCATTTCCTATATCGTGCTCGGCGACCAGGCTTACGGCAAATATCCGGCCGATTTCGCGTATTTTGGTCAGGGTTATGTCGTCTGGGTGTTCTCGTTCGAATTCGTGCTGTTCATCGTGCTGGCGATCCTTTTCGCCATCCTGCTGCATGCGACGAATTTCGGCCGTCAGGTCTATGCGATCGGCAACAATGATTTCGCCGCCCGCTTCTCCGGCATTCCGGTCGAACGCGTCAAATTCATTCTCTTCCTGCTGACCGGCATCATGAGCGGCATTGCCGCCGTCTGCCTGACCTCGCGCCTCGGCTCGACCCGGCCCTCGATCGCTCAGGGCTGGGAACTCGAAGTCGTCACCATGGTCGTGCTCGGCGGTATCTCGATCCTCGGCGGCTCCGGCACGATCGGCGGCGTCGTCATCGCCGCCTTCGTCATGGGCCTCGTCACCTTCGGCCTCGGTCTCTTGAACGTGCCGGGCATCGTCATGTCGATCTTCATCGGCCTGCTTCTCATCATCACCATCGCGATCCCGATCGTCGCCCGCCGCATCAAGCTCATGAGCTCCCGATGACCTTGGAAAAACACGCTTTCAAGATGCAGCTTAATCCCGGCATGGAAGCCGAATACCGCAAGCGGCATGACGAGATCTGGCCGGAACTGGTCGATCTCCTGCACCAGTCGGGCGCCAGCGACTATTCCATCCATCTGGACCGCGACACCAACACACTGTTCGGCGTGCTGACGCGGCCGAAGGACCATACGATGGCAAGCCTGCCGGAGCATCCCGTCATGAAGAAATGGTGGGCGCATATGGCGGATATCATGGCGACGAACCCGGATAATTCGCCCGTTCAAAGCGACCTCGTCACCCTCTTTCATATCCCATGAACGCTCCTTCCTATCGCCGCATCGCCGTTCTCGACATCGGCAAGACCAATGCCAAGGTGGTGGTGCTCGACGCTGGGACAGGCGCCGAGATCGCCGTCCTGAAACGGCCGAACGTTACGATCAAAACCGGTCCCTACCCGCATTACGACATAGAGGCCCTCTGGTCCTTCGCGCTCGATGCGCTGAAACGCCTTGCGCAGGCGCCTGGTTTCGACGCCATTTCGATCACCACCCACGGGGCCGCAGCCGCACTGCTCGATCGGGACGGCGCGCTCGCGATGCCGGTGATCGACTACGAACACGAATATCCGCAAGAAATTCGCGATGCCTATACGGCCTTGCGCCCCTCCTTCGACGAAACCTTTTCGCCGCGCCTGGCGATGGGCCTCAATGTCGGCGCGCAGCTGCACTATCAGAAGAGCGCCTTTCCCGCGGAATTCGGCAAGGTCGCGACCATTCTCACCTATGCGCAATATTGGACGGCGCGGCTGACGGGTGTCGCCGCCAACGAGCTGACCTCGCTCGGCTGCCATACCGACCTCTGGAACCCGAAGACCGGCAACTATTCCTCGCTGATCGACAGGCTCGGCATTCGCGGCCTGATGGCGCCGGTCCGCTCCGCCTTCGATGCGCTCGGCCCTGTTCTGCCTGAAATCGCCGCAGAGCTCGGCCTGGCCGCGCGCGTGCCGGTCTATTGCGGCATTCACGATTCCAACGCCTCGCTGCTGCCGCATCTGGTCAACCGGACGGCCCCCTTCGCCGTGGTCTCCACCGGCACCTGGGTCATCAATTTCGGTGTCGGCGGCGATCTCGACCATCTCGATGCCAAACGCGATGCGCTCGCCAATGTCGATGCCTACGGCCGGGCCGTCCCCTCCTCGCGTTTCATGGGTGGGCGGGAATTCGAGATCCTGTCGGCCGAAATCGGCCCGGTCGATGAAAAGGCCGCCCAGGCGGCGATTGGCGCCGTCGTCGACAAGGGCATGATGCTGCTGCCCAACATCGCCCCCGGTTCGGGCCCCTTTCCCGGAAAAGCGAGCCGCCGGATCGACGCCGACGAGGCGAGCCGCGAGGAACGTCACGCCGTCGCCTGCCTCTATCTCGCTTTGATGACCGACGCCTGCCTCGGACTGATCGGCGCCAAAGGCCCCATCATCGTCGAAGGGCCCTTTGCGCTCAACGAAACCTATCTGAAGCTGCTTGCCGCCCTTGCCGACCGCGAGGTCGTGGCCCTTCCCGGCTCGACCGGCACCAGCCAGGGGGCAGCCCTTCTCACCGGCATCCGGCCGGTATCGGGCGCCGAAACGCATGTTCCACCGGCCGAGATCGCGGGGCTCGCCGCTTATCGAGATCGCTGGTACGCGGCGATGGAATAAGCATTTCCGACTACGGTCGAAGAACGGGCTTGCTCGCCCCTGCCCTGCGGTTAGTGTGCCCTCGAAAACCAAGTCGAGGAGACAGCATGACAGAGGCATTCGATCCACGTGCCCTTGCAGCCGGACTGCACCGCCTGCGCCAGGCCGGAAGACAGGAAGAAACCGGGAATTTCACCCTGCCGGCCGATCTGCATCAGGCGATGGAGGCGCAGAATTTCCTCGCTGCCGCGGAGAATATTTCCAGCAACGCCTGGAAGGTGACGGTCTCGCCGGAGGGTCAGGCGGTCACGGGTCCCCTGCATCCCTATGCCGAAGCCGCCTCGGGCGCGAACATTCCCTGGTTCCCGGGCATGAAATTCGAGACCGAGATCGCCGTGCGCCTCGGCAAGGATCTGCCGATCCGCACCGGCGCTCCCTACAGCCGCGCCGAAGTGGTCGAAGCGATCTCCGCCGTCCATCTCGGGGCCGAGCTGCTGGTCAGCGCCGTGAGGGAAAGCGGCAGCATCTCCTTTCTGCTGTTTACCTCAGACCGCCTCGGCAATAGCGGCTATGTGCTCGGCCCGAAGCTCGACAAAAGCGTCGTCGATACCGCCGGCGGCATGCCGCTCAAGGTCACCCATGCCGGCCGCACGATCTATGACGGCCCGGCCCAGCATCCGAAGGGCGACGTTCTCACCTGGCTTGTCGATTACGCCAATGACGGCTTGCGTCCCGATGCGTCGCTGAAGACAGGTGCGCTCATCACGACAGGCACGTTGAGTGGCGCTGTGGTGCTGACCGAACCGGGCGAGACCGACATCCTGTTCGGGGACGCCAGGCTGAATTTCTCACTGTCCTAGAGCATGATGTCGAAAAGTATGAGCGGTTTTGCGATAAAGACATGCGTAAAAACAAAGACCTAAAGCGTGATAAGCGAATCTGCAGGATCTTGACACGCTTTAGGTTGATAGAAGGCAGGTCCCACCGGCCGATTTCAACCTGTCCGAATGCAAAGCGTAAGTTGACAATCGCAGTTTAGTTTTGCAGGGAAAGGGAGGGCTCGCCCTCCCGAGCCCGTTCGCAGCGCCGAACCTGGAGCAGATCATGCTTTCGCCTTTCCTTGCCCTGTCGGGAATTCATTATGCCATCGGACCGAAACCGATCCTGCACGGCATCGACCTGACGCTCCAGCAGGGCCGCATCTACGGTCTGGTGGGACCGAACGGCTCCGGCAAGAGTACGCTTCTGAAGATCATCGCCCGTCAGCTCGCGCCGAAATCCGGCACCATTGCCTTCGACGGCAAACCGGCGGCGGACTGGGGTGCCAGGGAATTTGCCCGGCACATCGCCTATATGCCGCAATTTACGCCAGCGACCGATGGGATGAGCGTGCGCGAACTTGTGGCGCTCGGCCGTTTTCCCTGGCACGGCACGCTCGGCCGCTTCAAAGCAACCGATCGCAACATGGTCGAGGAAGCGATCGCCCGCACCGAGCTCGGGGATTTTGCCGACCGTCCCGTCGCCAACATGTCCGGCGGCGAGCGTCAGCGCGCCTGGATCGCCATGATGCTCGCCCAGAACGCCCGCTGCCTGCTGCTCGACGAACCGACATCAGCACTCGACCTCGCCCATCAGGCAAGTGTCCTCTCGCTGGTCAAGGAGCTCAGCCACGAACGCGGGCTGACCGTCATCATCGTGCTGCACGATATCAACCTCGCCGCACGCTATTGCGACGCGATCATCGCGCTCAACCGTGGCCGGATCACCGCCGAAGGCACGCCCGCCGAGATCATGCAGGCCGACAAGCTGCAGTCGATTTTCGGCGTCGGCATGGGCGTCTTTCCCCATCCGGTGCGAAACGAGCCGGTCAGCTATCTCTTATAGTGTCGCCTACGCCTTTTCCCGGAACATCTCGATGATGGCGGAAAAATCCCTGCCGCCATTGCCCTGCTTTTCAAAGAGCGCATAAAGCTGCGCAGCCTCCGCCCCCATCGGCGTTGAGGCGCCGCTTGCCAGCGCCGCCTCCTGCGAGAGCCTCAGGTCCTTCAGCATGAGGGCAGCGGCGAAACCGGGTTTGTAGCCGTTATTGGCGGGCGAGGTCGGGACCGGCCCAGGCACCGGGCAATAGGTATTGATCGACCAGCACTGGCCGGACGAGGTCGAGGCGACGTCGAACAGCGCCTGATGCGAAAGGCCGAGTTTTTCGGCGAGCACGAAGGCCTCGCAGACGCCGACCATCGAGATGCCGAGGATCATGTTGTTGCAGATCTTCGCCGCCTGACCGGCGCCGGCTTCGCCGCAATGAACGATCTTCTTGCCCATCGCCTCCAGGATCGGTTTCGCCCCGGCGAAGGCTTCATCCGAGCCGCCGGCCATGAAGGTCAGCGTTCCCGCCGTCGCGCCGCCCGTGCCGCCGGAGACGGGCGCGTCGAGCGACAGGCAGCCTGCGGCCTTGGCCATCTCATGCGCCTTGCGGCTGCTCTCGACATCGATTGTCGAGCAATCGATGACAAGCGTTCCCTGCGCGGCGGTCTGCCGGATATCGGTCCAGGCCGTCAGCACATGCCGGCCCTGCGGCAGCATCGTGATGACGATTTCGGCGTCCTTCACCGCCTGGCTGGCATGACTGGCTGCCTTGACGCCGCTCGCTTCAGCCGCCTTCAGCACCGAGGCCGCGAGATCGAAGCCAAGGACCTCGTGGCCTGCTTTGACGAGATTGGCCGCCATCGGCCCGCCCATGTTGCCGAGGCCGATGAATGCGATCCTTGCCATGGTCTTCTCCTATCGATTGTCTTCGAGGATCATCGCCGCCGCCTTTTCGGCGATCATGATCGTCGGCGAATTGGTGTTGCCCGAGGTGATTGACGGCATCACCGAGGCATCGGCGATCCTGAGCTTGCCGAGCGCCCGGAGTTTCAGCCGGGGATCGACGACGCTGTCCCTGTCGGCGCCCATGCGGCAAGTGCCGACCGGATGGAATATCGTCGTGCCGATATCGCCCGCCGCCCGCTCCAGATCGGCCTCCGTCTGATAGCTCGGCCCCGGCTTGAATTCCTCCGGCCGAAACCTCGCGAACGAAGGCTGCGCGACGATCCTCCGCGTCAACCGTATGGAACGGACAGCTATGTCACGATCGCGTTGCGTCGAGAGGTATTTCGGGCTGATGGTCGGCTGGGCGGCAAAATCCGGGCTCGACAGATGCACCGAACCGCGACTTTCCGGCCTCAGATTGCAGACGCTGGCGGTGATCGCCGGGAAAGGATGAACCGGATCGCCGAACTTCTCCAGCGAGACCGGCTGCACGTGATATTGCAGATCAGGCGTTTCCCGGTCCGGGCCCGAGCGGGTGAAGATGCCGAGCTGGCTCGGTGCCATCGCCATCGGCCCGGAACGGCGGACGAGATATTCGAGCCCGATCGCCGCCTTGCCGATCAACTTCGTCGCCTTCTCGTTCAGCGTCGGAACCCCGGTTACCTTGTAAGCCAGACGCAATTGCAGATGGTCCTGCAGGTTCTCGCCGACGCCCTTCGCCTCGCTGACGACATCGATGCCCGCCTGCCGGAGAACCTCGCCCCTGCCGATGCCCGACAATTCGAGGATATGCGGCGAACCGATCGAACCGGCCGAAAGCACCGTTTCTTTAGCCGCATAGGCGCGCTTCACAGCGCCCCGGTGCTGGAATTCGACGCCGACAACTGCTCCCTCCTCCACCAGCAGCCGCCGGACCTGCGCCTTGGTCAGCACCGTCAGGTTGGAGCGCCGCATCGCCGGTCGCAGGAAGGCCTTCGAGGTGTTCCAGCGAATGCCGGAGCGCTGGTTGACGTCGAAATAGCCGGAACCTTCGTTGTTGCCGCGGTTGAAATCCGCCGTCTCCGGAATGCCGGCTTCCCTCGCCGCCTGCTGGAAGGCGTCGAGCACGGCCCAGCGCACCCGCGCCTTCTCGATGCGCCATTCGCCGCCGGCCCCGTGCATGTCGTCGGCGCCGCGATAGAAATCCTCGGACTTGCGGAAGAAGGGCAGGATGTCATCCCAGCCCCAGCCGCTGCAGCCCATCTGCCGCCAGAGGTCGTAGTCTCGCGCCTGGCCGCGCATATAGATCATGCCGTTGATCGATGAGCAGCCGCCGAGCACCTTGCCGCGCGGATAACTCAGCGCCCGGCCGTTCAGCCCCGCTTCCGGCGCCGTGGTGAAGCACCAGTCGGTACGCGGATTGTTGATGCAATAGAGATAACCGACCGGAATATGAATCCAATGGTAATTGTCGCTGCCGCCGGCTTCGAGCAGCAGCACCCGGCTCCTGCCGTCGGCGGATAGACGATTGGCGAGTACGCAGCCGGCGCTGCCTGCCCCGATGATGATGTAGTCGTAACGATCCATGTGCGCCCTGCACGAAAATCCAGATGCTTGGCCACCCGCCTCTTCCCGCGCTGCGGAAAGAGGGAGACGGCCGCCCATTAGCGGCGATAGACGAAGCCCAGCTTCCGCCCGAGCCGCGAAGCGTAGAACTCGCCGATGATGCCGCGGCGGAAGATCAGCACGCAGACCATAAAGACGATGCCGGTGATGATCGTCACCGGAAATTCCGAAGTGGCGAGGTAGTTTTCCAGCGCCACCACCAGCCCCGCGCCGAAGAGCGGACCGATCAGCGTGCCGATGCCGCCGAGCAGCGTCATCAGGATCACCTCGCCCGACATCTGCCAGGCGACGTCGGTGAGCGTCGCGAACTGGAAAACGATCGATTTCACCGCGCCCGCCAGACCGGCCAGCGCCGCCGACATAACGAAGGCACCGAGCTTGTAGCGCGCCACGGAATAGCCGAGCGAGATCGCCCGTTGCTCGTTTTCGCGGATCGATTTCAGGATCATGCCGAAGGGCGAATTGATGAAACGCCAGATGATCAGCACGCCGATCAGGAAGACGGCCAGCACGAAATAATACATGTTGGTCGAGCTGTTCAGATCGATGAAGCCGAAGAGGTGGCCGCGCGGCACCGATTGGATGCCGTCCTCGCCTTCGGTAAACTTCGCCTGCAGGCAGAAGAAGAAGAACATCTGCGACAGCGCCAGCGTGATCATTGCGAAATAGATGCCCTGACGGCGGATCGCGAAGAAACCCATGACCAAGCCGAGAAAGGCCGCACCCGCCACGCCGATCAGGATGCCGAGTTCCGGCGGCAGGCCCCATGCCTTCACCGTATAGGCGGTGAAATAGGCCGCCCCGCCGAAGAAAGTGGCATGGCCGAAGGAAAGCAGGCCGGTATAGCCGAGCAGCAGGTTGAAGGCGCAGGCAAACAGCGCGAAGCAGAGCAGCTTCATCAGGAAGATCGGATAGAAGAAGAACGGCGCCAGCAGCAGAAGCAGCAGTCCCACAAGCAGGAAGCCCGCCTGCACCGAAAGGGCGGTTCGGCTTTTTTCCGTTCGGATGGTTTCGGTGATATCAGCCATGTCAAGCATCCCGGCCGAAGAGGCCCGCGGGCCTGATGAGGAGCACGATCGCCATGATGACGAAGATCACGATGTTGGAAGCCTCGGGATAGAAGACCTTGGTCAGGCCCTCGGCGATGCCGAGCACATAGCCGGTGATGATCGCGCCCATGATCGACCCCATACCGCCGACCACGACCACGGCGAAGACGACGATGATCATGTTCGAGCCCATCAGCGGCGAAACCTGGTAGATCGGCGCCGCCAGCACGCCGGCAAAGGCGGCAAGGCCGGCGCCGAGCGCGTAGGTGAGCGTCAGCAGTACCGGCACGTTGACGCCGAAGACCTGCACCAGCACGGCGTTTTCGGTCGCAGCCCTGAGATAGGCCCCGAGTTTGGTCTTCTCGATCAGTAGCCATGTGCCGAGACAGACGACGAGCGAGACGACAACCACCCAGCCGCGATAGATCGGCAGGAACATGAAACCGAGATTGGCCCCGCCGGCAAGCGCCGCCGGCGTCGCATAGGGCTGGCCGGACGAGCCGTAGAGATAGCGGAAGGTGCCCTCGACGGCGAGCGCCAGCCCGAAGGTGAAGAGCAGGCCATAAAGCGGATCGAGATCGTAGAGCCGGCGCAGGAACAGCCGCTCGATGACGGCGCCGGCAACCCCGACGATAACAGGCGCCAGGATCAGCGACGGCCAGTAGCCGATGCCGGCATAGGTCAACAGCAGATAGGCGACGAAGGCGCCGAGCATATATTGGGCGCCGTGGGCGAAGTTAATCACCCGGAGCAGGCCGAAAATGATGGCGAGGCCGAGGCTCAGCAGCGCATAGAACGAGCCGTTGATCAGGCCGATCAGCAGCTGGCCGAGCAGCGCCTGCAGGGGAATGCCGAAGATCATCGTCATCTGGTCACACTCCCAGAACCTTGTGCAGCGTATCCATGCGCTGCGGCAGTTCGCCGACCGGGAATTCCGACACCATCTGCCCATGATCCATCAGATAGAAGCGATCGGCAATACGGCTGGCGAAGCGGAAATTCTGCTCGACGAGCAGGATCGTCATGCCGCGCTCCTTGAGCTTCTTCAGTACCTCGCCGATGCGCTGGACGATGACGGGAGCAAGCCCCTCCGTCGGTTCGTCGAGAATGAGCAGCCGCACACCGGTGCGGAGAATCCGGGCGATCGCCAGCATCTGCTGCTCGCCGCCGGAGAGTTTGGTGCCCGGGCTGCCGCGGCGCTCATAGAGATTGGGAAAGAGCTCGTAAATTTCGTCGAGCGTCATGCCGCCCTTCGCCACGATAGGCGGCAGCAGCAGGTTCTCCGAGACGGTGAGCGTTGAAAAGATCCCGCGCTCCTCCGGCACGAAGCCGATGCCGCGGTGCGCCGTCTTGTGCAGCGGCACCTGCATCATGTCGCTGCCGGCAAAGCTGATCCGGCCCTTGCGGGCCCGCACGATGCCGGTGATGGTGCGCAGCGTCGTCGTCTTGCCGACGCCGTTGCGGCCGAGAATAGTGATCGTCTCGCCTTCGGCCACCCGCATGTCGACGCCGTGCAGGATGTGGCTTTCGCCGTACCAGGCGTTCAGTCCCTGGACTTCGAGGAGATCGGCCATCAATGCTCCTCCGTGCCCATATAGGCCACGCGCACGCGCTCGTCCTGGCTGACAGTGGCGTAGTCGCCTTCGGCAAGGATCTCGCCGCGCTGCAAGACGGTGACATGCTGGCAAATATTGGCGACGACGGAGAGATTGTGTTCGACCATCAGCACCGCCCGGTCGCGGGCGACGTCGCGGATGATCGCCGAGACGACGGCGACATCCTCAAGCCCCATGCCGGCCATCGGCTCGTCGAGCAGCAGCACCTTCGGATCCAGCGCCAGCGTCGTGGCGATCTCCAGCACCCGCTTGCGGCCATAGGAAAGATCGGCGGCGATATGATCGCGTTCCTTGGAAAGGCCGACGCTGGCAAGCAGCTGCTCGGCGCGCTCGTTCAGCCGGTCGAGCGCCGAGAGCGGCCGCCAGAATTGGGTGGAAAGATTGTTCGGCCGCTGCAGCGCCACCCTCACATTGTCGAGAACGGAGAGATGCGGGAAGACCGCCGAGATCTGGAAGGAGCGCACCAACCCCATGCGCGCCACCTTGTCCGGCGGCGTGTACGTAATATCGGTACCCATCAGCGTGATGCTGCCCGCCGTCGGCTGCAGGAACTTTGTCAGCAGGTTGAAGACCGTCGTCTTGCCGGCGCCGTTCGGGCCGATCAGCGCATGCACGCTGGCGTCATGGACGTCGAGATCGACGTCCTTGACGGCCGTGAAGCCGCCGAAATCGCGGCGAAGGCCGCGGGCGGACAATACCACCCGCGGCTTTGCCTGCGTTTCAATTGCGGAAACCGCCATCGCGCTTACTTCACCAGCTCGCAGCCGCTCTTGGCGGGATCGATATAGGCGTCCTTGCCGGGAATGGTGGCGAGAACGTTGAAGTAATCCCACGGCTCCTTGCTTTCGGCCGGCTTCTTGACCTGCAGCAGGTACATGTCGTGGATCATGCGGCCGTTGACGCCGACGGTGCCGCCGCGGCCGAAGACGTCGTCGACGGGCATTTCATGCAGCTCTTTGGCCACAGCCTCCGTCTCGTCGGTGCCGGCCTTCTGCACCGCCTTCAGATATTGCGTCACCGCCGAATAGGTGCCGGTGTGGATCATGTTCGGCATCTTACCGGTGCGGGCGAAGAACTTCTTGGCGAAAACGCGGCTTTCGTCGTCGCGGTTCCAATAATAGCCCTCGGTCAGCGTCAGGCCTTGTGCCGCCTCGAGGCCGAGGCCGTGCACTTCGGCGAGCGTGAAGAGCAGCGCCGCCAGATGCTGGCCGCCCTGGGTAATGCCGAATTCGGCCGCCTGCTTGATGGCGTTCGAGGTATCGAGGCCGGCATTGGCAAGGCCGATCACCTTGGCGCCGGACGATTGCGCCTGCAGCAGGAAGGAGGAGAAGTCCTGGGTCGACAGCGGATGGCGGACGGTGCCGACGACCGTCCCGCCGCTCGCCTTGACATATTCACTGGTCTGCTGCTCCAGCGAATAACCGAAGGCATAGTCGGCGGTCAGGAAGAACCAGCTGTCGCCGCCCTGCTTGACGAGCGCGCCGCCAGTGCCGACAGCGAGAGCGTGCGTGTCGTAGGCCCAATGGAAGCCATAAGGCGAGCAGGCCTTGCCGGTGAGATCCGTCGTCGCAGCACCGGTGACGATGTCGATCTTCTTCTTCTCCTTGGCGATCGCCTGCACGGCGAGCGCTACGGAGGAGGTCGTCAATTCCATGATCGCATCCACCTGCTCGGTGTCGTACCATTGCCGGGCGATGTTGGAGGCGATATCGGGCTTGTTCTGGTGGTCGGCATCGACGATCTCGACCGGCACACCCAGCACCTTGCCGCCGAAATCCTCGACCGCCATTTTGGCGGCCTCGACGGAAGACTTGCCGCCGAAGTCGGCATAAACGCCCGACTGGTCGTTCAGGATGCCGATCTTGACCTTGCCGTCGGTCGCGCTCTGCGCGAGCACGGCAGTGCTGCTCGCAAGCAGAAATGCAACTGATGCAATGAGATTCTTACGCATATTCTCTCCTCCCAGAGATGAGCCAGATTGCGGGTCTGTTCAGATTTGGCCGGTCGCACTCCTCAGAACGACCGCCCCTCGTCCTACGATCATGGAAATTCTTGCCTGAAGCAACGGGTGGTTTACAACTAATTCCAAACAGTATCTGTTCATTTTTGAACAGAAAGAGAGCTGCACAATTTCCATCCCAACCTCAGGAAGCGCCAGGAGTCAGCGCTCAGCGCTAGAACTAGGGCAGTTTCTGCGGTTGTGCAGGCATGCGCTGCTAGACGAACGAACAATCCTCCTTTGTCCGTTCGTCTCACAGGCGCATTTCGGCACGTTCAGGCTGCTGTTACTTCCACTGCGTCCCGTTGTCGGCAGCGCAGCCATAGGGAGGCAAGGCGCCGCTAAAGGTTTCCTTCAATTTTGCACAGCCCCAGGCATTGATCGGGCCTGGCATGGCCGTGTTGAGCGTGATGCCGACTTCATCATAGGGACTGTCGGTGTTGGAGATGTAGCGATACCAACGAAAACCGATGACCACGACGAATGCGAGAGCGACCGTCAGCAGCAGGCGAACCAATTTTTTCATCCATAATTACCTCAAAAAGCACAACGCTGCCGTGTAACATTCCTGCATGGAGGCCGAAAGCGCTGTCGCGGGGCATCAACGCATTTATTGCGGGCGCCTTCCGGTACTCCCCGGATTCATCAGCCGCAGACCGCCCATCCGTGTGGGAACAAAAGGTAAGTAAAAACAAAGAATTGTTTAAATCTCCAATCATGATATTCGTTGCGGGGTTGTTGATGAAGGCAATGGCGATGAGCAATCCACCGCAGTTTACCTGGGACGATCTGCAGTTTTTTCTCGCCGTCGCCCGCACGGGCCAGCTTTCGACGGCGGCCCGCCAACTGCGCTCCAGCCATGCCACCGTCTCGCGCCGAATCGACCGGCTGGAATTTGCCCTGAAGGTCAAGCTGTTCGAGCGCAATCCGCGCGGCTACGTGCTGACCGCCATGGGCACGCGCTTCGTGGAGACGGCCGAGCGGATGGAGCAGGAGACCGAGCGGCTGCGCGCCGATCTCGCCGACGGTTCGATGGCGCAGCGCGGCCTGGTGCGCCTCAGCGCGCCGGAGGGTTTTGCCAATTTCTTTTTCGCTCCCGTGCTGCCGCGGTTCGCGGCCCGGCATCCGAATCTCTCGCTCGAACTGGTGACGATCCAGCAGATCATGTCGCTGTCGCGCAAGGAGGCCGACATTTCCGTTGTGCTCGACGAGCCGAAGGGAGGACCTTATTTCGCGGAGAAGCTGACCGACTATCATCTGCAGATCTACGGCTCTCGCGACTACCTGTCAAAGGCGCCTGCGATCACCTGCCGCGACGACCTGCTTGAGCATCCCTTCGTCAGCTACATCGAGGAGATGATTTTCGCGCCGGGCCTGGATTATCTCAGCGATGTGCATCCGCGCATCAAGCCGCAGTTCCAGAGCTCCAGCATCTTCGCGCAGCTCACCGCCACCCGAAACGGCCTCGGCCTCTGCATCCTGCCCTATTTCTTCGCCAGCCGTTATCCCGAGCTCGTGCGTGTGCTGCCCGAGGAGATCGACCTCAAGCGCCACTACTGGATCACCTGCCATCGCGACCTCAAACAGGCGCCGCGCGTGCGCGCCGTCATCGACTTCCTGCGCGAGGCCGTTCGCGGTGAAGATGCGCGCTTCGTGCCGCCCTATATCATCGCCGCCAGTTCCCCGCGCCGGTCGGAAGCCGAAAGCTGATTACTTGAGAAACTCGGCCCGGTGCGGCGTGAAGCTATCGATCAGCCGGCCCTTTTCCAGTGCCTTGACGCCATGGACGAGATTGGGCGGCACGATGAAGCTGCCGCCCTGCCGCAACACTTCGGTGCGGCCATCGATCGTTACCTCGAAGCTACCTTCGGCGACGTAGCTTGCCTGGATGTGCGGATGCGAATGGGCAGCGCCCACGGCGCCGCTTTCAAACGCCACCTCTACCATCATCATCTCGGGCAGATAGGTCATGATGCGCCTGGTGACGCCGGGTTCCGGATTGACCCATTCGGCGCCTTCGGCCGATATGAACAGATCGCTTGACGACATTTCCGCCTCCTCATTCCAGAATCGAACGCGGGCAAAGTGGATCATGGCGTACCGTTTGAAAAGATGGCCGCCCCTGTCTTTTCGATAGGGCCGCCTTGTTGTTGACGCGCTCGGCTGGCGGGTCTATGCGACCTTGAGCGAGGCAAGCCTGAATGAGGAGACGCTGCCATGCAGCATACGCGCGAAGTTTTCGACTGGTCCGATCCATTCCGCCTGGTGGAGCAGCTGACCAACGAGGAGCGCATGGTGCAGGATACCGCCCATGCCTATGCGCAGCAAAAGCTCGCTCCCCGTGTACTCGACGCCTTTCGCAATGAAAAGACCGATCCCGCCATCTTCCGCGAAATGGGCGAACTCGGCCTGCTCGGCCCGACGATTTCGCCCGATTATGGCGGCGCCGGCCTCGGTTATGTCGCCTACGGGCTGATCGCTCGCGAGGTCGAACGGATCGACAGCGGTTACCGCTCGATGATGAGCGTGCAGTCCTCGCTTGTCATGGTGCCGATCGAAACCTTCGGGTCGCAGGCGCAGAAGCTGAAATACCTGCCGAAGCTGGCGACCGGCGAATGGATCGGCTGCTTCGGCCTCACCGAGCCCGATCATGGCTCCGACCCCGGCTCGATGGCGACGCGCGCCAGGAAGGTCGACGGCGGCTACAGCCTCACCGGCTCGAAGACCTGGATCTCGAATGCGCCGATTGCCGATGTCTTCGTCGTCTGGGCAAAGACCGAGGATGGGCTCATCCGCGGCTTCATCCTCGAAAAGGGCTGGAAGGGGCTTTCGGCGCCTGCCATCCACGGCAAAGTGGGCTTACGCGCCTCGATCACGGGCGAAGTGGTGATGGACGCGGTCTTCGTGCCCGAGGAAAACCTGCTGCCCGGCGTCACCGGCCTCAAAGGGCCGTTCACCTGTCTCAACTCGGCCCGCTTCGGCATTGCCTGGGGCGCACTTGGTGCGGCTGAAGATTGTTATGCGAGAGCCCGGCAATATACGCTGGAGCGCAAGCAGTTCGGCCGGCCGCTCGCCGCCAACCAGCTGATTCAAAAGAAGCTCGCCGACATGGCGGCGGAGATCGCGCTCGGCCTTCAGGGCTGCCTGCGGCTCGGCCGCATGAAGGAGGAAGGCCATCCACCGGTGGAGCTGACCTCGATTCTCAAGCGCAACAGCTGCGGCAAGGCGCTTGAAATCGCGCGCGCTTCCCGCGACATGCTCGGCGGCAACGGCATCTCCGACGAATTCGGCATCGCCCGCCATCTCGTCAACCTCGAAGTGGTCAACACCTATGAAGGCACGCACGACATCCACGCACTGATTATCGGCCGGGCAATCACCGGCATCGCCGCCTTTGCAAATTGAGTTGCAGAGCCCGGCCAGACCTGGCGAATTGCCACGCGCTTGACAATGTGCGACCTTCCCTGGCTGCGGCATAAGGCCGGCAATGATGGGGATCGCGCATGTTTCTGCTTCTTGCATTGCTGATCGGTGTCATCTCGGGCCTCCGCGCCATGACCGCGCCGGCTGCCGTCGCCTGGGGTGCGGCGCTCGGCTGGTTCGACGTGTCGCAGACGCCGCTTGCCTTTATGGGCTACCGATGGACGCCGTGGATCTTCACCCTTCTCGCCGTCGTTGAACTCGTCACCGACCAGCTGCCGTCGACGCCGTCGCGCAAGGTGCCGGTGCAGTTCGCCGCCCGCATCGTCACGGGAGCACTTGCCGGCGCCACGATCGGCGCGGCGAGCAGCCTGCTTTTCGGCGGGCTGATCGCCGGCGTGATCGGCGCCGTCATCGGCACCTATGGCGGCGCCGCGCTGCGCGCCAGGCTTGCCGCCGCCTTCGGCAAGGATCTGCCGGCCGCCCTCGTCGAGGATGCCGTTGCCGTTGTCGGCGCCCTATTGATCGTAGGAGCCGTGTCATGAAGAGCTTCGACGCCATCGTTATCGGCGCCGGCCAGGCCGGCCCGTTCCTCGCCGCCCGCATGGTCGAAAACGGCATGAAGGTGGCGCTCGTCGAGCGCAAGTTCCTCGGCGGCACCTGCGTCAATGCCGGCTGCATGCCGACCAAGACTCTCGTCGCCAGCGCCCGCGCCGCCCATGTCGCAAGAAGCGGCGCCGCCTACGGGGTCAATATTCCCGGCGAAATCGCCATCGACATGAAGGTGGTGAGAGCCCGGGCGGAAACGGTGACGATGAACGCCCGCAATGGCCTGATCGGCTGGTTTGACAGCATGGACGACATGAGCGTGATCTACGGGCATGCCCGTTTCGAGGATGCGAAGGCCGTCCGCGTGAATGGCGAGACGCTGACGGCGCCGCGCATTTTTCTCAATGTCGGGGCGCGGCCCGTCATCCCCGAACTGCCAGGCATCGACGATATCGCTTACCTCACCAGCACCTCCATCATTCATCTCGATACCCTGCCGCGGCACCTGGCGGTGATCGGCGGCAGCTATATCGGATTGGAATTCGCCCAGATGTATCGCCGCTTCGGCGCCGAAGTCAGCGTCATCGAGCACGGCCCGAAGCTCGCTTCACGCGAAGACGAGGATATATCGGACGCGATCGCCGATATACTGCGGGCCGAAGGCATCACAGTCCACACCGACGCCGGCAACATCGCTTTCGCGCGAAATGGCAGCGGAATTGGCGTTACCGTCGGCGCGGCGAAGATCGATGCGAGCCATGTGCTGATCGCCACCGGCCGCAAACCGAATACCGACGACCTCGGCCTCGAGGCCGCCGGCGTGGCAACCGACAAGCGCGGCTATATCACCGTCGACGACAAGCTTGCCACCAATGTCGAGGGCATCTTCGCGCTCGGCGACTGCAACGGCCGCGGCGCCTTCACCCATACCTCCTACAATGATTTCGAGATCGCCGCCGCCAACCTGCTCGACGGCGACGACCGCAAGGTCTCGAGCCGCATCCCGGCCTATGCGCTCTACATCGACCCGCCGCTCGGCCGCGTCGGCATGACGGAGAAGCAGGCGCGTGCCTCCGGCCGCAGGATCATGGTCTCGATCCGGCCGATGAGCCGCGTCGGCCGGGCCACTGAACGCGGCGAGACCAAGGGCTTCATGAAGGTGATCGCCGATGCCGAGACCAAGGAGATCCTCGGCGCGGCGATCCTTGGCATCGAAGGCGACGAGGTGATCCATGGCCTGATCGATGCGATGAATGCGGGAACCACCTATTCCGCGCTGAAATGGTCGGTGCCGATCCATCCGACGGTGTCGGAGCTGATTCCGACGCTGCTTGGGGATTTGAAGCCGGTTTAGCCGTGACCTGACCTCGGGAAGAGCTGGAGGCGGGCATGTCTATCGAAGCGCTGATCGAAAACTACGGCCTGCTGGCGATTTTCCTCGGTGCAGCTTTCGAAGGCGAGACGGCCGCCTTCCTCGGCGGCGTGATTGCCCATCGCGAACTGCTCTCCTATTGGTCAGCGTCGCTCGCGGCCGTCGCAGGCTCCTTCGCCGGCGATCAGTTCTGGTTCTTCGCCGGCCGCTATGCCGGGCAATGGGCTCCCGTCCGACGGCTGATGGAAAGACCCGCGCTTGCCCGCGCGACCCGGCTGCTGGAGAAATATCAAACCGGCTTCATCCTGGCGTTCCGTTTTCTCGTCGGCTTGCGGACGATCAGCCCGATCGTCATCGGCACGACGCGGATAGCGACCGGCAAATTCGTCGTCCTGAATGCGGTAGCCGCGCTGGTGTGGGGGCAGCTTTTCACCGCGCTCGGTTATCTGTTCGGCCACGCCATCCAGCAGACGCTGGGCCACCTTCCCCTTCACCGCCATCTGTTGATCGCAGTTGCAGCCGCCGCTGTCGTCGCAGCCGCTGCTCTACTCTTTCGGATGAAACCAAGCGGCAGGCATCAGTAAAAGCGCTGCGGCGCCTATTCCATCACGATCTGCAGCTTCACGTCGCTCGGCCGGGCCTCGACGGCGCGGTCGAACGCCTTGATCGAATCCTCGAACGTGAACGTCTCCGATATCAGCGGCTTCAGGTCGACACGGCCTGATGCCAAGAGGGCAATCGAACGCTCATACTGGTGGGCATAGCGGAACACGGTTTCGATGCGGATTTCCTTGGTGGATGCCGTCGAGACGTCGAAGCCGATCGGGTTCACAGGCAGGCCGACCGCAACGATGACGCCGCCCGGGCGCGGCAGCGCCATGATCGTCTCCCAGGCCTTCGGCGAACCGGAGCATTCGAAGACCACATCCGCACCCCAGCCGTCGGTCAGCCGGCCGACCTCTTCGATCAGGTTCTTCTCGCGGATATTGACCGTGATGACGCCCTGATATTGCGCGGCGATGTCGAGCTTCGGCTGGGCGAGATCGGCGACAATCGCGCGGGCGCAGCCGCCGGCAAGGGCGGCAATCGCCACCATCGTGCCGATCGGCCCGGCGCCGAGCACGATAGCGGTATCGCCGGGCGTGATCTTCGCCTTGGCGGCCGCCTGCATGCCGACCGCGAAGGGCTCGACCATCGCTCCTTCGGCGAAACTGACATTGTCGGGCAGCTTGAACGTATAATTGGCCGGATGCACCACCTCGGGCGTCAGCACGCCATGGATTGGGGGCGTCGCCCAGAAGCTGACGGCAGGATCGATATTGTACATGCCGAGCCGGCTCGCCTTGGAGTTCGGATCGGGGATGCCCGGCTCCATGCAGACGCGGTCGCCGACTTTCAGATGTGTGACACCGGCCCCCACCTTGATCACCGTGCCGGCCGCCTCGTGGCCGAGCACCATCGGCGCGTTGACGACGAAGGGGCCGATCTTGCCGTGGGTGTAATAATGAACGTCCGAACCGCAGACGCCGACGGTATGAATCTTGATCTTCACCTGCCCTGGCCCTGTCTCCAGCGGCAGATCGATATCGCGCAACGCAAGCTCATGCTGGCGCTCCAGCACCAGCGCACGGACTTTGGTCATTCTCGGTTTCCTTCCCTATGGCCCGGCGATTCAGAGGGTGCCGTTGAGCCGACTATAAGACCGCAAGGCGCTTCAATTCAACCGTCGACGTAAGCTTTTGCTCATCCCGTGACGAAATGCTCATATGCGTAGCCCGAAAGATAACCGCTGATAAACCTCCGTATGATTCCGGAAGAGAGCACCGGAGAGTACAGTCTTCATCATCAGCCACGACACAGTGGGAGGCGGCAAAAGAGATGAAGCATGATAATGACAATATCCGCGGGAACGGGCTTTCCTCGAGGATCTTCCGACGGTTCCGAAAGTTCTGGCGCAGATTGGTGGCCGATTGGAACGCGGCCCTTCAGAGGGACAACCCGGGGCAGCCAATGCGCGTCATTCTGCGGACTTGGGATCGAAATCGCCCCCGGCAGCGTTAATAGCTGCAGCCCGCATGGCGTGGCGGAAGCGTGATGGCTTCCGGCGCCAGTGGCTCGGCAATACAGGAAGGCCATCATGAAGCCGGTCGTGTCATTCTGCCTGTTCGCATCCCTTCTCTTCGCTGCCAACCAGGCGACTGCTGCCCTGGAACAAGCGTCGCTGCCCCCGCAGCAGCAGGAAGAAGAGCTCGTACCGGCCAATGTCGAGCTTACCTTCAGCGGTCCCGTCGATCTTGCCCGCTCGACCGCCATCTTGCTCGATGCTAAAGGCAGGGCGCTTCCCCTGGGCAAGCCGTTCCTCTCCGGCCCCGAAGGATCCATATTCAAGATCCCGCTCGATCCCGCAATGGCGCCCGGCCTCTATACCCTCGACTGGCACGTCCTCTCGATGGACGGCCGCAGCGCCGAAGGCCGCTACCAGTTCCGGGTCGATCCTTGAATTTCAAGATCGCGCCGGGTTCTCGTTTCCGCTGTAGCCGCCTGAAAGCATTTATAAGATTTTTATATTGATGCCGTTTCGGCCGTCTCGAACCTTTATGCGCTCCGGCTCCATATTGGTGCCCGAGAGATCCAAGGATCATCTCCACGCCAGAAAGCATGAAAGGCAGTCGCCAACGGCGGCGGCCCTTTGTCTTGTCTGACTCCAACAAGAACAACAGGAGTCACGATCATGATGGATACCATTCTGCTCGGCACCGCGATTCTATTCTTCGCGCTGTGCTTTGCCTATGTCGGAGCCTGCGACAGGCTCTAAGGAGAAACGACGATGACCCTCGATTATGTCCTGAGCGGCGCCGTAACTGTGTTTCTCACCGTTTACCTCACCTATGCTCTCTTGCGCCCAGAACGCTTCTGAAAAAACCGACGATTCCGAAGCCGCGCCTGCGCGACCGGAAACCAGCCGGGTATTGAAAGTTAGCTCCATGACCCTCAACGGATGGCTTCAGATCCTGCTCTATTGCGGGATCGTCCTCTTGCTCGTCAAACCGCTCGGCGGCTACATGACGCGCGTCTATAACGGCGAACGAACATTCCTCTCGCCCGTCCTCGTTCCGATCGAACGCGGACTTTACCGCATGGCCGGCACCGGCGAAGGCGAGGAGCAGCATTGGACCTCCTATGCCTTCGCGATGCTGATGTTCAACCTTCTCGGCGTCCTCCTCCTCTACGCGCTGATGCGCCTGCAGGGCTTTCTGCCCTACAATCCGGCCGGCATGGCTGCCGTCCCGCCGGAGCTTTCCTTCAACACCGCCGTCAGTTTTCCCACAAACACCAACTGGCAGAACTACAGCGGCGAAAGCACCATGTCCTATCTCACGCAGATGGCCGGCCTGACGGTGCAGAATTTCCTTTCCGCCGCAACCGGCATGGCCATCGCAGTCGCCTTCATCCGCGCCTTCGCACGGGCGTCCGGCAAGGCGATCGGCAATTTCTGGGTCGATATGATCCGCGGCACGCTCTACATCCTGCTGCCGGTCTGCATCGTGCTGACGCTCGTCTTCGTTTATCTCGGCGTGCCGCAGACGCTCGGCCCCTATGTCGATGCGACGACGCTCGAAGGCGCCAGGCAGACGATTGCGGTCGGCCCGGTCGCCTCGCAGCTCGCGATCAAGATGCTCGGCACCAATGGCGGCGGTTTCTTCAACACCAATTCCGCCCATCCGTTCGAAAATCCCGATGCGATCTCCAATCTCCTCCAGATGGTCTCGATCTTCGCGATCGGTGCGGGTCTCACCAACGTCTTCGGCCGCATGGTCGGCAATCAGCGCCAGGGCTGGGCAATTCTGGCCGCGATGGGCGCGCTGTTCGTCGTCGGCGTCGGCATCACCTATTGGGCGGAAGCGGCCGGCAATCCGCTGATGCATGCCTTCGGCCTCACCGGCGGCAATATGGAGGGGAAAGAAGTCCGCTTCGGCGTCGCCCTGTCCTCGCTCTTCGCCGTCATCACCACCGCCGCTTCCTGCGGCGCGGTCAACGCCATGCATGGTTCGTTCACCGCTCTCGGCGGCCTGATCCCGCTGATCAACATGCAGCTCGGCGAAATCATTGTCGGCGGTGTGGGTGCCGGCTTCTACGGCATCCTGCTGTTCATCATCGTCGCCGTCTTCGTCGCCGGCCTGATGGTCGGCCGGACGCCGGAATATCTCGGCAAGAAGATTGAGGCGAAGGAAATGAAGATGGCCATTCTTGCCATCCTTTGCCTGCCGCTCGCCATGCTGGTTTTCACCGCAATCGCAAGCGTGCTGCCTTCCGCCGTCGCTTCGGTCGGCACCGCCGGTCCGCATGGCTTCTCCGAGATCCTCTATGCCTATACCTCGGCTGCAGCCAATAATGGCTCGGCCTTCGGCGGCCTGACGGGCAATACCCCCTGGTACAATGTGACGCTCGGCATCGGTATGCTCGCCGGCCGGTTCCTGGTCATCATCCCGGCCCTTGCAATCGCCGGCTCGCTGATCGCCAAGAAAACGGTTCCGGCCTCGGCTGGCACCTTCCCGACCGACGGCCCGCTCTTCGTCGGCCTGCTGATCGGCACGATCCTGATCGTCGGCGGCCTGACCTTCTTCCCGGCGCTGGCCCTCGGTCCGATTGTCGAACACCTGGTCACGATCGCCGGCCAGACCTTCTGAGGCGATGCCGTAATCCGCATCCCAGGGTTCCTTCGCCGTCCTCGTTTCAAAGCTGGAGTCTCTTATGAGCCAGGCAAAATCCGCGAGCATCATCGATTCTCGCATCCTCGTTCCCGCCGTCGGTGCCGCCTTCCGGAAGCTCGATCCACGCGCCCTTGCCAGAAATCCGGTCATGTTCGTCGTGGCCACGGTTTCGGTGCTGACCACCGTCCTCTTCCTGCGCGACCTCGTGGCGGGCAACGGCAATCTCGGCTTCTCGTTCCAGATCAATCTCTGGCTCTGGTTCACCGTGCTCTTTGCCAATTTCGCCGAGGCCGTCGCCGAAGGCCGCGGCAAGGCGCAGGCGGATTCGCTGCGCAAGGCGCGCACCGAAACCCAGGCCAAGCTGCTGACCGCCAACAATAGCAGCGACTACCGCATGGTGCCCGGCACCAGCCTCAAGGTCGGCGATATCGTGCTGGTCGAAGCCGGCGACATCATCCCCTCGGACGGCGAAGTCATCGAAGGTGTCGCCTCCGTCAACGAAGCGGCGATCACAGGCGAATCCGCTCCTGTCATCCGCGAATCCGGCGGCGACCGCTCGGCGGTGACAGGCGGCACCCAGGTGCTCTCCGACTGGATCCGCGTGCGCATCACCGCGGCGGCCGGCTCCACCTTCCTCGACCGGATGATCTCGCTGGTCGAAGGCGCGCAGCGCCAGAAGACGCCGAACGAGATTGCGCTCAACATCCTGCTCGCCGGCATGACGCTGATCTTCGTGCTCGCCACTGCGACGATCCCGAGCTTTGCCATCTATGCCGGCGGCTCGATCCCGATCATCGTGCTCGTCGCCCTCTTCGTCACCCTGATCCCGACAACGATCGGCGCGCTCTTGTCGGCGATCGGCATTGCCGGCATGGACCGCCTCGTCCGCTTCAACGTGCTTGCCATGTCCGGCCGCGCCGTCGAAGCGGCCGGCGACGTCGACACGCTGCTGCTCGACAAGACAGGCACGATCACGCTCGGCAACCGTCAGGCGACGGCCTTCCGCCCGGTTCGCGGCGTTTCCGAGCAGGAGCTCGCCGATGCCGCCCAGCTCGCCTCGCTTGCCGACGAAACTCCGGAAGGCCGTTCGATCGTCGTGCTCGCCAAGGAGAAATATGCGATCCGCGGCCGCGACATGGCGAGCCTCAAGGCCAGCTTCGTGCCTTTCACCGCGCAGACCCGCATGAGCGGCGTCGATCTCGAAGGTGCCTCGATCCGCAAAGGTGCGGTCGATACTGTGCTCGCCTATGTCAACGGCGACGCCCCCTCGAAGAACGGCAACGAGGTTATGCGCGAGCTGCAGTCGATATCAGATGAGGTCGCCAAATCGGGCGGAACGCCGCTCGCGGTCGCCCGCGACAGCAGGTTGCTCGGCATCGTCCAGCTGAAGGACATCGTCAAGGGCGGCATCCGCGAACGCTTCACGGAACTGCGCCGCATGGGCATCCGCACGGTGATGATCACGGGCGACAACCCGCTGACGGCGGCGGCCATCGCCGCAGAAGCCGGTGTCGACGACTTCCTCGCCCAGGCGACGCCGGAGATGAAGCTGGCGCTGATGCGCGAGGAACAGGCCAAGGGCAAGCTCGTCGCCATGTGCGGCGACGGCACCAATGACGCGCCCGCGCTCGCCCAGGCCGATGTCGGCGTCGCCATGAACACCGGCACGGTCGCCGCCCGCGAGGCCGGCAACATGGTCGATCTCGACAGCGATCCAACGAAGCTCATCGAGATCGTCGAGATCGGCAAGCAGCTCCTGATGACACGCGGCGCGCTGACGACCTTCTCGATCGCCAACGACATCGCCAAGTACTTTGCCATCATCCCGGCGATGTTCCTGACCTTCTACCCGCAGCTCGGCATCCTCAACATCATGGGGCTGTCGACGCCGCAGAGTGCCATCCTCTCGGCGATCATCTTCAACGCGCTCATTATCATCGCGCTGATCCCGCTGTCGCTGAAGGGTGTCCGTTACCGGCCGATCGGCGCCGGTGCGCTTCTGTCGCGCAACCTGCTGATCTACGGCCTCGGCGGCATCGTCGTTCCCTTCATCGGCATCAAGGCGATCGACATGGCCGTCGCGGCCCTCGGTCTCGCCTGACATCTCCAGGAGCTAAGAACAATGTTTAGAGAATTTCGCCCGGCCGTCGTTATGATCGTTGCCACCACGGCCATCACGGGCCTGCTTTATCCGCTCGCGATGACGGGTGCGGCCCAGGCGCTCTTCCCAACCCAGGCGAATGGCAGCCTGATCGAGAAGAATGGTCAGGTGATCGGCTCGAGGCTGATCGGCCAGGCCTTCACCGGCGACAAGTATTTCCACGGCCGTCCGTCGGCCGCCGGCGATGGCTACAATGCCGCCGCCTCCGGCGGCTCGAACCTCGGCCCGACCAGCCAGAAACTGATCGACCGCGTGAAGGGCGACTACGAAAGCGCCAAGGCGGCAAACCCGAACGCCGAGGTGCCGGCCGACCTCGTCACCGCGTCCGGGAGCGGCCTCGATCCCGATATTTCGCCCGAGGCCGCCTACTTCCAGGTGGCGCGCGTCGCCAAGGCGCGTGGCATGGATGAAGCCAAGGTCAAGGCGCTGGTCGCCGGCGCCGTCCACGACCGCGAGCTCGGCATTCTCGGCGAACCCACCGTCAATGTTCTGGCGTTGAACCAGAGCCTTGATGCTTCTATGACTGAGTGAAGGTTGGCGCCAACGGCAGCCCCTCACCCTAACCCTCTCCCCGTTCTGACGGGGAGAGGGGACGTGCCAGGTGAGAGCTCGGCGGGGAACGGAGACGTCGCGGCATGTCCCCTTCGCCCCGTTTACGGGGAGAAGGTGGCGGCAGCCGGATGAGGGGCTGGTCTCGCCGATCTCAGGTACAGCCATTCGCAGAAAGACCACACGCATGCCAGACGACAACCGCGACCAGGCCGGCAGGCCCTCGCCCGATGCGCTGCTCGAAAAAGCCCGGGCGGAGATGCGCGGCCGTCTGAAGATCTTTCTGGGCGCCGCTCCAGGTGTCGGCAAGACTTACGAAATGCTGGTCTCCGGCCGTGCCAAGATCGCCGACGGCCTCGACGTCGTCATCGGCGTTGTCGAGACTCACGGCCGCAAGGAGACCGAGGCGCTGCTCGTCGGTTTCGAGATCATTCCTCGCGTCAAGATCGACTATAAGGGCCGTCCGCTCGAGGAAATGGACCTCGACGGCATCCTCGCCCGCAGGCCCGATCTCGTGCTGGTCGATGAACTCGCCCATACCAATGCCGAGGGCAGCCGGCACCCGAAGCGCTACCTCGACGTCAAGGAATTGCTCGATCGCGGCATCGACGTCTATACGACGCTCAACATCCAGCATGTCGAGAGCCTGAACGACGTCGTCTCGCAGATCACCCGCATCCGCGTGCGCGAGACGGTGCCGGATTCGATCATCGACCTTGCCGACGACGTCGAGATCATCGATCTGACGCCGGACGATCTGATCAAGCGCCTGCATGACGGCAAGGTCTATGTGCCCCGCACCGCCGAGCGGGCGCTGACCAACTATTTCACCCCGGGCAACCTGACGGCGCTGAGAGAACTTGCGCTGCGCAAAACCGCGCAGCGCGTCGACGATCAGTTGCTCACCCATATGCAGGCTCACGCGATCTCCGGCCCCTGGGCGGCGGGCGAACGTGTCCTCGTCTCGATCGACCATCATCCGCGCTCCGCCTCGCTGGTGCGATATGCAGCCCGTATGGCCTCGCGCCTGCGCGCGCCCTGGGCCGCCGTCTATGTCGAGACCAACCGTTCGGTCAATCTGACCGAAGCCGAGCGCGATACCGTTGCCGCAACGCTGCGTCTTGCCGAACAGCTCGGCGGCGAGGCGATCACCATACCCGGCCGCGAGGTCGCCGAAGAGCTCGTCCGTCACGCCACCGCCAACAACGTCACCCACATCGTCATCGGCGCCCCCAAGGCGGCGACGTGGCGTGACTGGTGGAGCCGTTCGATCACTGACGAACTGATCCGCAAGACCGGCGAGATCAGCGTCCATGTCATTTCAGGCAACGAGAAGGACGGCACCACCGCGCGCGGCGTCCGGGCGGCGGTCACAGCCCCCCAATTCGATTTCAGAGCCTATCTGCTGGCGACCGTCTATGTCGCCATCGCGCTTGGCGTCAGCATCGTGCTCGATCAGGTGCTCGACGTGCGCAACCTCGCCCTCGTCTTCCTGATGGCGGTGCTGACCTCCGCCGTCCTGCATGGTTTACGGCCGGCGCTCTACAGCTGTATTCTCGGCGCGCTGTCCTTCAACTTCTTCTTCCTGCCGCCGCGCTACACGCTGACGATCAGCGATCCGGAAAGCGTGCTTGCCTTCTTCTTCTTCCTCGGCGTCGCCATCATCGCCAGCAATCTGACCGCCACAGTGCAGCGCCAGGCCGCCGCCGCCCGGCAGCGGGCCCGCACGACGGAAGATCTCTATCTCTTCTCGAAAAAGCTCGCCGGCACCGGCACGCTCGATGACGTGCTCTGGGCGACCGCCTTCCAGCTCGCCTCGATGCTGAAGGTCCGCGTCGTGCTGCTGCTGCCCGAAGAAGGCAGCATCGCCGTCAAGGCCGGTTATCCGCCCGACGATACGCTCGACGATGCCGATATCGCCGCCGCCCGCTGGGCCTGGGAGCACAATCACGCCGCCGGCCGCGGCGCCGATACCCTGCCCGGCGCCAAGCGGCTCTATGTGCCGCTCAGAACCGGGCGCACCGCCGTCGGCGTCATCGGCCTCGACAGCGACCGCCGCGACGGGCCGCTGCTGACGCCGGAGCAGCAGCGGCTGCTCGACGCGCTGGCCGATCAGGCGGCCCTTGCGATCGAACGCGTCCAGCTCGTCGCCGATGTCGACCGGGCAAGGCTCGCGGCCGAAGCCGACCGGTTGCGGTCGGCCCTGCTCACCTCGATTTCGCATGACCTGAAAACACCGCTGGCGGCCATCCTCGGCGCCGCCGGCACGCTGCGCGACTATTTTGCATCGATGCCGGAGGAGGACCGCAGCGACCTGCTCTCGACCGTCGTTGACGAATCCGAGCGCCTCAACCGCTTCATCGCCAACCTGCTCGACATGACCAAGATCGAATCCGGTGCGATGGAGCCGAATTTTGCGTTGCATTATGCCGGCGATATCGTCGGCAGCGCGCTGCGTCGCGCCGCAAAGATCCTCGAGCGCCACAAGACCGAGACGAGCATTCCCGCCGACCTGCCGATGGTGCGCGTCGATCCTGTCCTGTTCGAGCAGGTGATCTTCAACCTGCTCGACAATGCCGCGAAATATGCGCCCGAGGGATCGGTGGTCCATATCGAGGGCTGGGCCGATGCCGATAACGTCGTCCTGCAGGTCTCGGACGAAGGTCCGGGCATTCCACCCGCCGATCTCACCCGCGTCTTCGACACCTTCTATCGTGTCCGCAAGGGCGATCAGGTGCGCGCCGGCACCGGCCTCGGCCTTTCCATCTGCCGCGGTTTCATCGAGGCGATGGGCGGCACGATCACCGCCGCCAACCGAAAGGGCCGCCGGGGCGCCGTCTTCGCCATTCACCTGCCGAAGCCCAACGACATACCGAAACTGGACGAACTCAGATGACCGGTTCAGCCGTCAAGATCCTCGTCGTCGACGACGAGCCCCCGATCCGCAAGCTGCTTCGCGTCGGCCTGACCGCGCAGGGCTACGAGGTGCAGGAGGCGCCGAATGCCGTCAGCGCCCGCCGATTGGTCGCCGACGACAAGCCCGATCTCATCGTGCTCGATCTCGGCCTGCCCGACACGCCGGGCCATGACTTGCTTCAGGAGTGGCGCGACGAAGGCCTGTCCATACCCGTCGTCATCCTCTCCAGCCGCACCGACGAGGCCGGCATCGTCAAGGCGCTGGAAAGCGGCGCCGACGATTACGTCACCAAGCCCTTCGGCATCAACGAACTTGGCGCCCGCATCCGCGTGGCGCTGCGCCATCGCCTGCAGCAGCAGGGCGAAAAGGCGATCTTCCAGACCGGCGGGCTGTCGGTCGACCTCGTCAAGCGCATCGTCAAGGTCGACAGCGAGGAAATAAAATTGTCGCCGAAGGAATATGACATCCTGCGCGTGCTCGCCCAGCATGCCGGCAAGGTGCTGACACATCAGTTCCTTTTGAAGCAGGTATGGGGGCCGGCGGCCGATGTGCAATATCTGCGCGTCTACATCAGGCAGCTCAGACAGAAGATCGAGCAGAGCCCCGACCAGCCGCACTATATCACCACCGAGACCGGAGTCGGCTATCGTCTCAGGGAGCCGGACTGACCTGCTCTCTCACCCGCCGCCTGAACTGTATCGAGAATGACATGTATCTTCCCAACATCATACGGCCGGAACACACCTTCATCGGCGTGTCGGCACCGACAAAATGGCGCGCGCTGCATATCATAGCGGACAAGGCAGCCAAGGCCTTTTCCGTCGACAGCCAGACCATTCTGAAGGCGCTCGAAGCGCGTGAGAAGCTCGGTTCCACCGGGATCGGCAATGGCATTGCCATTCCGCATGCCGCGATCGACGGCATGACCAGTCCGCGCGGCCTTCTCATCCGCTTCGCGCAGCCGCTGGATTTCGAAGCGATCGACGATGTCCCGACCGACATCGCCTTTGTGCTCATCTTTGGGGAGAACAATCGCGGCGAATATCTGAACGTCCTGTCGGCCATCGCCCGGCGGCTGCAATCGGATGGCGTGCTTGCCGCTATGCGCAAGGCAAGGACAGCGGACGAATTCTATTCCGATTTCATCGCTGATTCCCGCGCATAAAGCGCGGCCCGAAGGCCGCGCCCGCTTGTCTGCAATCAGACCAACTTAGAAGTCGCGCTGGAAGCGCAGGAAGCCGAAGACTTCGTCGTCGCCTTCGTCCTCGTCGTGGTACTGCACGCTGAGCTTCGTTCTGAGGTCGTCGACGATCCGGTAGTCGATCGTCACACCGGTCGTGTAGGCGCTGCCGCCGGTGAAGCCATTGCCGTCAGCCTCCAGGGCGATGTTTTCGAAGTACTGGAAGCCCGGGGTGACCGTCCACTTGTCGTTGATCTTCAAGGCGTATTCTGCTGCGATCGTCCATTCGGACTCTTCGTAGTAGTAGTTGGCGCCGCTTGCCCAGATGCCGGCGATGCCGAGCGTGCCCGGACCGATGTCGGCATAGACGATGCCGCGGACGGCGACTTCGCTGGTGTCGGTGTCATAACCGGCAAGCAGGTAAGCGCTGATGGCGCCGGCCTTGTAGGAAACCTGGCCTGCGACACCGAAGTTGTTCGGGCCTTCGCCCGGCTTGGTGGCGTAATCTTCTTCCAGCTCATCGACCGAGAGGCCGGCGGCGAAAGCGCCATTCTCGTACTGATAACGGATCGAGTTGTGGGTCGTCTCGTTGCTGGCGAGCGTATCGGTCTCGCCGCTCATGTCGTCGTCCCACCAGCTATAGAGCTTACCGACGCGGAAACCGGCGATGTCGATATAGCCTTCATCCAGCAGCGCTTCCTGATCGGAGGCGTTGTCGGCATTATAACGCAGCGTCATGACGCCGGTCAGCGTGCCGTACTCGGTGTCGTTCTTGGCCTGGAAGGTCACCTGACCGCGAGTCCAGAAGTTTACGTCGGAATCGCCGGCAATGTTGTCACCGAAGCGCACTTCGGTACGGATGTAGCCGCCGATCGAAAGGCATGTTTCCGTTCCCGGAATATAAAAATAGCCGGTACCGTAGGCGTCGCAAACGCGAACATATTCCACGGGCTCGGGTTCCGCCGCCACGATGGCGTCGGCTGCGCGTGCTCCGGATGCCGCGACAAGGGCGGCAACGGAGGCAAAAAGGATAGTTCTGATATTCATTTTGAATGGCCCTAACAGGTTTGGATTGCGAGGCGCATTTCAAGGGATGCCCCCACGTAGCGGCCGGCAAATACGACCGCACCGCCGCCATATAGGAATCCGCAAGTGTCATCGCGGCAAAATCCGGGCAAAAATCAGCTTTACCAAGGTCGCTTGCGGAGGAACTGTGGCAGAAAAAACACGGTTCTGGGGCAGGACGGGGGCGAACTCACGATTGGCCGCGGCCAACTTCGGCAGGTCCATTTCAAAATCACCCCTCAAATGGAATGACATTCTAATAGATACGGCGAAACTGAAAGACATTTCGTTTCATTATACGACTGACTTGATAGAGTTAAGACCGTCATCAGGAGGGTCCCAATGCAGACACAAAGGTTCACCCGGCTCCTCGCAGCCGCGGTCATGGCAGGCAGCTTTGCGATCGGAAGCGTCGCTCCTGTTTTCGCGGATCAGGCGCTTCTCAATGTTTCCTATGATCCGACCCGCGAATTGTACAAGGATTTCAATGCCGCCTTTGCCGCCAAGTGGCAGAAGGATACGGGTGAAACCGTCACGATCAAAGCTTCGCACGGCGGCTCCGGCGCCCAGGCGCGCTCGGTCATCGACGGTCTCGACGCCGACGTCGTGACGCTTGCCCTCGAAGGTGATATCGACGCCATTGCCAAGGCGACGGGGAAGATTCCGGCAGATTGGAAGAGCAAGCTCCCGAACAATTCGACCCCCTACACCTCGACGATCGTCTTCCTCGTGCGCAAAGGCAACCCGAAGGGCATCAAGGATTGGGGCGATCTGATCAAGGATGACGTGCAGGTCATCACGCCGAACCCGAAGACCTCGGGCGGCGCCCGCTGGAACTTCCTGGCGGCCTGGGCTTGGGCCAAACAGGCCAATGGCGGCGACGACGCCAAGGCACAGGATTACGTGACGAAACTGCTGCAGCATGTTCCGGTGCTCGATACCGGCGCCCGTGGCGCGACCACGACTTTCGTCCAGCGCGGCCTCGGCGACGTGCTCCTTGCCTGGGAGAACGAAGCCTATCTCTCGCTCGAAGAACTCGGGCCCGACCAGTTCGAGATCGTGACGCCGTCGTTCTCCATCCGCGCCGACCCGCCGGTCGCCGTTGTCGACGGCAACGTCGACAAGAAGGGGACACGCAAGGTCGCCGAAGCCTATCTCAACTACCTTTATTCGGACGAGGGCCAGAAGATCGCCGCCAAGCACTACTACCGGCCGATCAAGCCCGAAGCCGCCGATCCGGCCGACGTCGCCCGCTTCCCGAAGCTGACTCTTGCCACGATCGAAGACTTCGGCGGCTGGAAAGAAGCGCAGCCGAAATTCTTCGGCGACGGCGGCGTATTTGACCAAATCTACAAGCCGGCCCAATAATAGATTTCATGAGTGCACATAGCCCCACGCGGTGGCGGTTCAGGCGGCCGAGCGTCATTCCGGGTTTCGGAATGGCGCTCGGCCTTACCTTGACCTGGCTCACCCTTCTGATCCTCATTCCGCTCTCCGGCCTTGCCGTCCGGTCGAGCGCGCTCGGCTGGGAGAAATTCTGGTCGATCGCGCTCGATCCGCGTACGCTGAATGCACTGCGCATCAGCTTCGGCACCGCCTTCATCGCCGCGATCGTCAACGCTGTTTTCGGCATCATTCTCGCCTGGGTGCTGGTGCGTTATCGCTTCCCCGGCAAGCGCGTCATCGATGCAATGGTCGATCTGCCTTTCGCGCTGCCGACCGCGGTTGCCGGCATCGCATTGACGACACTTTATGCGCCGAACGGCTGGGTCGGCCAATTCCTGACCCCGCTCGGGATCAAGATCGCCTTCACGCCGGCCGGCATTGTCATAGCGCTGATCTTTGTCGGCCTGCCCTTCGTGGTGCGCACCGTGCAGCCGGTCATGGAGGAAATCGACAAGGAAGTGGAAGAGGCTGCGGCAACGCTCGGCGCCAACCGCTTGCAGACGATTTTCCGCGTGCTGCTGCCGGGGCTGGCGCCTGCCGTTCTCACCGGCTTCGCGCTCGCCTTTGCCCGCGGCGTCGGTGAATATGGTTCGGTCATCTTCATCGCCGGCAACCTGCCGTTCAAATCGGAGATCGCACCGCTGCTGATCGTCATCAAGCTCGAGGAATATAACTACGCTGCGGCGACCGGCATTGCCGCAATCATGCTGATTCTCTCCTTCGGCATGCTGCTCGTCATCAACCTCATCCAGAGCTGGAGCAGGCGGAGGTACGGCTATGGCGCTTGATACGACCACTCAACCCGGCAAATTGCGCTCGGTGACAACAGAACACCGGATCGCCCGCTACAGCCTGATTATCCTTTCGCTCGTCTTCCTGCTGCTGATCTTGCTGCTGCCGCTCGCCGCCGTTTTTGTCGAGGCCTTCCGCAAGGGCGCCAGCCCCTTTCTCGAAGCGCTGCAGGATGTCGAAACCTTCTCGGCGATCCGGCTGACGCTGATCGTCGCCGGCATCAGCGTGCCGCTCAATCTCGCCTTCGGGGTTACCGCTGCCTGGGCGATCGCCAAGTTCGAGTTCAAGGGCAAGGCATTTCTGACGACGCTGATCGACCTGCCCTTTTCCGTTTCGCCGGTCATATCGGGCCTGGTCTTCGTGCTTCTGTTCGGCGCCAATACCTGGCTCGGCCATTGGCTCAGCGCCAATGACATCAAGATCCTGTTCGCCGTTCCGGGGCTTGTCCTGGCGACTATGTTCGTCACCTTTCCCTTCGTCGCCCGCGAACTGATTCCGCTGATGCAGGAACAGGGAACGGCCGACGAAGAGGCGGCCCTGTCGCTCGGCGCTAGCGGCTGGCAAACCTTCTGGTACGTGACGCTGCCGAACATCAAGTGGGGTCTGCTCTACGGCGTGCTGCTCTGCAACGCCCGCGCCATGGGCGAATTCGGGGCCGTGTCGGTCGTCTCCGGCCACATTCGCGGCCAGACGAATACCATGCCGCTGCAGGTGGAAATTCTCTACAACGAATATAATTTCACCGGCGCTTTCGCCGTCGCCACACTTTTGGCGCTGCTCGCGCTCGTGACTCTTGTTTTGAAGACACTGCTGGAAATGCGCTACAGCGCCGAAATATCCGCCAGCCGGCGGCACTGAAGGATTTGAAATGGAAGTACGCGTTCAAAACATTCGCAAGGAATTCGAGCGTTTTCCGGCGCTGCACGACGTCTCGCTCGATATCCGCTCCGGCGAACTGATCGCACTGCTCGGCCCTTCGGGTTCCGGCAAGACGACATTGCTGCGGCTGATCGCCGGATTGGAAAGCCCGACCGAGGGACAGATCTTCTTCGGCGACGAGGATGCCTCGAAGAAATCGGTACAGCAGCGCAATATCGGCTTCGTCTTCCAGCACTACGCGCTCTTCCGCTACATGACGGTGCTCGACAACGTCTCGTTCGGCCTGAGGGTTAGAAAGGGTGCCCGGCGTCCCGCGAAAGCCGACATCCGCAGGCGGGCGCTGGAACTGCTCGACCTCGTGCAGCTTTCCGGTCTCGAAAAACGCTATCCCGCCCAGCTTTCCGGCGGACAGCGCCAGCGTGTGGCACTCGCCCGCGCCATGGCGGTCGAGCCGAACGTGTTGCTGCTCGACGAACCTTTCGGAGCGCTCGATGCCCAGGTGCGCAAGGACCTGCGCAAATGGCTGCGCGAAATCCACGACCGCACCGGCCACACCACCGTCTTCGTCACCCACGACCAGGATGAGGCGCTGGAGCTTGCCGACCGCGTCGTCGTCATGAGCCAGGGTGCGATCGAGCAGGTCGGGACGCCCGACGAAGTCTATGATTATCCGAACTCGCCCTTCGTCTTCGGCTTCATCGGCCAGTCGAATTGCCTGCAGGTCGAAATCGCAGACGGCGACATCCGCTTCGAAGGCCGCTCGCTCGGCCTCAATGCCGAGGGTGAGCCCGACGGACCGGCGCAGCTCTACTTCCGCCCGCATGATGTCAGGCTCTGCGAATCAGCCGAAAACTGCATTGCCGGCCAGCCGGTCTCCAGCCGCCGCGTCGCCGGCACCCGTCATATCGAGCTCGATATCGGCAGTGAGCGCCCGCACGTCGAAATCGAACTGCCGCCGAGCGAGGCCGACAGGCTCGACCGGCACCGGGTGGCATTCAAGCCGACTCGCTGGAAGCTGTTTCGCAGCTGATTCGAATTTCAGCGTCTTTTCCGACGGGCAGCAGGCTCTCTAACAGCTTGAGTTGGTGCATAATTCCTTAATTTTTGGGGATTATGCAGCAGACGGCCGCAGGCTAATCGCCGGAATCGCACCCGGCGAGAGTCTCTAAAGCCTTTTGTGATCTCTGGTTGTTTGTATTTCAGTCATATGACGAGTAAAAGATTTTTCGCGTTAATCATAAAGGGCTGGACTAATCCCATAGGAGGCACCTGGCGTTGAGGGCGGAGATTTCCTTTGGAAAATCCCTGATCGGGATTTTATTCGTAGGACTGGCGGCCGCAGGCTGCACCACAACACCAAAGCCGGCGACGACGCCGGCAAAGACAAAACAGGCTCAAGCGGCGAAAGTCACTTTCAATTATACCGCCAAGGATCGCGACTGCCTGAAGCGCGCGATGTATTTCGAATCGCAGCATTCCGACGAGGATGGTTATCTGGCCGTCGGCACCGTCGTCATGAACAGGCTGACGTCGGGCGCCTATCCACCGTCGATCTGCGGTGTTGTCGCCCAGGAGAAGCAGTTTGCGCCTGGAGTCATGACGCGGGAAGTCAAGCCGCAGGCCGAACCGGAACTCGCCACCGCGGCCGATGCGATCCTGCTGAAGGGTGCGCGCCATCCCCAGGTGAAGGACGCGATGTTCTTCCACACCGACGGTCTGAAATTCCCTTACGACAACATGCATTACGTGACGGTCGCCGGCGGCAATGCCTTCTACGAGAAGCGCGATTCCAACGGCATGCTGGAAACGCCGCCGCCGCTGCCGTCCTATGAGGTAGCGATGAATTATGTGCCTGGCGAAAGCATGCTGCCGCCGCAGTTCGAGGCGCTGATACCCTCCGCCGTTCCCGTTCCTCTGCCGGCCCCCGATCCGATGCCGACGGCGAGCACGGCGCCGATGCAGATAACGGCCCCGGTGACCCAACCGGAAACCGCGCCTGCGCCCGAGCCGGCAATGCGGATCGCGATCCCGACGCCCCGTCCCGCCTATGACAGCGTGATGCTGCGCGGCGAGATCCCGGTAAACGGCGGATAAACCTGTATTTCGTTCAAGTGGGAAGAGCGCCTTAGGCGCGCTCCTCCCAGATCTTCGCAAGCTCCACGATCGTTGCGACGGCTTTTTCCATGTCCTGGCGGCTCACCCATTCGAGCGGCGAGTGGAAGGCATGGCCGCCGGCAAAAATGTTCGGGCACGGCAGCCCCATGAAGGAGAGCCGCGAGCCGTCCGTGCCGCCGCGAATGCTGCCGCGCACCGGCGTCATGCCGGCACGACGCACGGCCTCAAGCGCGTTCTCGACAATCTCCGGATGGCGGTCGAGCACCGTCTTCATGTTGCGGTATTGTTCCGTCACCTGGAAATGGTAGGTCGAGCCGGGATAGGCCGACATCACCTGCTTGACGATGGTTTCGAGCATCGCCTCCTTTTGCGCGAGCCCCTCGTCGGTAAAGTCGCGAACGATGAAGCTCAACGACGCCTTTTCCATCGAGCCGGTCACGCCGACCGGATGGATGAAGCCCTGCTTGCCTTCCGTCGTCTCCGGCGCCACGTCCTTCGGCAACCGGTCGATGATGGCGCCGGCGATCTTGATGGCGTTCTCCATGCGGTCCTTGGCGAAACCCGGATGTATCGCCACGCCCGATATGCTGATCTCGACGCCGTCGGCCGAAAAGGTTTCGTCCTCGACGTGGCCCACCGTCTCGCCGTCCATCGTATAGGCGAAGTCCGCTCCGAGTTTATCCAGATCGACCTTGTTGACGCCGCGTCCGACTTCCTCGTCGGGCGTGAACAGGATCTTGATCGTTCCGTGCCGGATATCGGGATTGTCGACGAGAACCCGGGCCGCGGTCATGATTTCTGCCAGTCCCGCCTTGTCATCGGCGCCGAGCAAGGTCGTGCCATCAGTCGTGACGATGTCGTTGCCGATCTGGTTGCTGAGCTCGGGATGCTCGGCGACACGGATCACCCGGCTAGAATCGCCGACAAGCCTGATATCGCCGCCCGCATAATTCCTGACGATCTGCGGCTTGACGTCGGTGCCGCTGAAATCGGGCGCCGTGTCCATATGCGAGCAGAAACAGATGACCGGCACCGGCTTGTCGCTATTTCCAGGAATGGTCCCATAGACATAACCGTGTTCGTCCAGATGCGCGTCCGCAAGGCCGATCTCCAGCAGCTCGTCGACCAGAAGCCGGCCGAGATCCTTCTGCTTTTCGGTGGTCGGCTGCGTCGATGAAGAGGGATCGGATTGGGTGTCGATAACGACATAGCGGAGAAAGCGGTCGAGAACAGTGTCGGTCATGGCAATCCAGTTCAGTGAGATCTCCCGAGGATATAGCCCTCGCGAGCGATCCGGCAAAAGATTTTTCTGCTGGATAAATGGTTCTATCCCGACGGCAGCTTTATCAAGGGAGGATGGGATGGACTGGACCCGCGTGCGTGCGAAGCCGTCATTCACGGCTCCCTGGCGGGTGCAGGCCACCAGCCGTCCGGCGCGACCCAGGCGTGCCGCTGCACCTTACCAAAGGCCGAGCCCCGGAGGTCACGTCGGACTTGGAAATAGCTGTCGCGCGGCACCAGGGAGGAGCCGCGCCAGCTCGAAGCGCAGTCAGCGAACTGATTTGAAGGCAGCCCGCAGTTCTTGCGCAAACAGCTGGGGCTGCTCCCAAGCAGCAAAGTGTCCGCCTCGCTCCACCTGATGGTAGTAAACGAGAGAAGGATAAGCCTGTCGACTCCAGCTCTCCGGCGCCTTATAGATCTCCTTCTGAAAAACCGTGATGCCGACAGGGATCTTGATATCCTTTGTCTTCTGCGCCTCGGAGCTGAAGTTATTGTTGTTGTTTTCCCAGTAGAACCGCGAGGACGACGCGCCGGTATTGGTCAACCAGTAGAGCGTAATATCGTTCAGCATTTCGTCTCTGGTCAGAACGCGTTCGGGAACGCCGTCACTGTCGCTCCATTGGACAAACTTTTCATAAATCCATGACGCCAATCCGGACGGGGAATCTGACAGCGAGTAACCGATTGTCTGGGGCCGCGTTACCATCATGGCGCCATAGGCGGCATTGCGGCCAAAAAAGGCGCTCAGAGAGTCGTAGGCCCCTTTTTCCGCTGGGGACAGTCCGGCAGGGGCCGCGTCGCCATTGTTGATCGCCCGCATGAGATCGCCCGGTACAGTCGCCGGCATGTTCAAATGGATTGCCAGCAAGCCTTTCGGTGCTTGCCGTGCCAAGGCGTCGGATATCACCGAGCCGTGATCGCCACCCTGCGAAACGTAATGCGTGTAACCCAGGCGCTTCACCAGGACGTCCCAGGCGCGGGCAACGCGGTCAGGTCCCCATCCCTGATCTGTCGGTCGGCCGGAAAAGCCGTAGCCGGGAATCGAAGGAATAATCACGTCGAACGCATCTTCCGGCTTGCCACCATAGGCCGTGGGATCGGTGAGAGGTCCGATCGTCTTGATGAACTCGAAGATCGATCCCGGCCAGCCATGAGTCAAGATGACCGGGAGAGCATTCGGATAACGGGAGCGGACGTGAATGAACTGAATGTCGACGCCGTCGATCGTCGTGATGAACTGCGGCAGGGCGTTCAGCTGGTCTTCGGCTTTGCGCCAGTCGTAGTCGGTCCCCCAATAGCGGACAAGGTCCTGAACGCGCGCCAGCTGGATGCCCTGCGAGATATCTCCGACCGTCTCCTTATCCGGCCAACGTGTCTCTGCTATACGTCGTTTGAGATCATCAAGCTGGCTCTGATCGACATGAATGCGGAAAGGGCGGATACTCTCATCCAACGCCGGTCTTGCTTGGACGGTCGTTACGCCGGCTTCTTCTGCGCGTGCGGACTGCAGGTAAGACATCGTTGCCAACGATCCGACGGCGATGGCGATCGCCCGCCCGAGCAGCGGGCTCGACTTGGAAAACTTTGCAATAGTGGTCATGGGATAGCCTCCTTCGCTTGGCGTTCTGCGACTTTCTCGCGATTGGAGTGCTAGACGGTCGATGTATCACTTATGTTTCCGGCTGATGCTTGTTCTGTTGCAGAATGTAGCGTCGCGGTCGTCAGATACGCGATCTAACAAATGGGTGCGGGGACAGTCGAACGCGCCGGCGGCTGGAACAACGATCACCGCTAGTTCGTTTGAGGACCGAATATCCGGAAACAGCCATGGCCAGCGACAAGCTATCAAGCTACCGATCAAAACGCGATTTTCAGAAGACCGCTGAGCCCAGCGGCGAGCGGTCCCTCAAACAGAGCAACCGCCGTCGCTTTGTCATCCAGAAGCACGATGCGACACGGCTGCACTACGACCTGCGGCTCGAGCTCGATGGCGTGTTCAAGAGCTGGGCCGTCACCAAAGGCCCATCGCTCGATCCGCACGACAAGCGGCTGGCGGTCGAGGTCGAGGATCATCCCCTCGATTATGGCGACTTCGAAGGCACTATTCCGAAAGGCCAGTATGGCGGTGGCACGGTCATGCTGTGGGATCGCGGCTATTGGGAGCCGGAGGGCAGGAAGAGCCCGGAGCAGGCGCTTTCCAAGGGTGATTTCAAGTTCACGCTCGAAGGCGAGCGCCTGCACGGGAGCTTCGTGCTGGTGCGCATGCGCAACGATCGCGAGCGCAGCAAGCGTACCAACTGGCTGTTGATCAAGCATCATGACGAGTTCTCCGTGGACGAGAACGGTGCTTCCATCCTCGAAGAAAACGTCACCTCGGTGGCCTCAGGCCGCAGCATGGAAATGATCGCAGCCGGCAAGGGGCGCAAGCCGAAACCCTTCATGGTGGAGGGCGGCAAGGTCCAGGCGGACGCCGTCTGGGACAGCAATCACGGATTGGCCGCCGAGGAGCGGCAGTCGGAGGCGAGTGCGGGAAAGCGCGCCGGTACTGCGACGGCGGTTGATCTTCCGGATTTCATCGCGCCGCAACTCTGCGAGAAGGTCGAGCGACCGCCTGGCGGGGACGGTTGGATCCATGAGATCAAGTTCGATGGATATCGCATTCAGATGCGCGTGCTCGATGGCGAAGTCACCTTGAAGACCAGGAAAGGCCTCGACTGGACGACCAAGTACCCCGAAATCGCCGAGGCGGCGTCTGGGCTTCCGGATTGTATCCTCGATGGCGAGATTTGCGCTCTCGACGAGCAAGGTGCGCCTAACTTCGCGGCACTCCAGGCGGCGCTATCGGAGGGCAAGACCGCCAGCCTCGTCTACTTCGCCTTCGACCTGCTCTATGACGGCGGCGAGGATCTCCGGTCGAAGCCCCTGATCGAGCGAAAGAGGCGATTGCAGGAGCTCCTCACCGAGGCCGGCAACGATCCTCGGATCCGCTACGTCGAACATTTCGAGACCGGCGGTGACGCCGTCCTCAGATCGGCATGCAAGCTCTCGCTGGAAGGCATCATCTCAAAACAGACAGATGCCCCCTATCAATCCGGACGAACGGAAAGCTGGGCAAAGTCAAAATGCCGGGCGGGGCACGAGGTGGTGATCGGCGCCTACGCCAAAACCAACGGCAGGTTTCGTTCCCTTCTCGCCGGTGTTTTTCGCGGCGATCATTTTGTCTATGTCGGCCGTGTCGGAACCGGCTACGGCGCCAAGAAAGTCGAAACGTTGCTTCCGAAATTGAAGGCGCTGGAGACGGCGAGATCGCCCTTCACGGGTATCGGTGCTCCGAAGAAGCAGGCCGAGGTCGTCTGGGTAAAGCCCGAGCTTGTCGCCGAAATCGAATTCGAGGGGTGGACAGCGGACGGTCTCGTCCGCCAAGCAGCCTTCAAAGGATTGCGCGAAGATAAGCCTGCTCGGGAAGTCGAGGCGGAGCCACCGGTAAGACCCTCCAAAGCGGACATCGCGGAGCCGGTTCCGAGAGCCAGGCAAACACCGGCGCGCCGCAAGGGTGCGAAGGCTGATGTCATGGGAGTGCTCATCTCAAACCCGGACAAACCATTGTGGCCGGATGCCAACGGCAGCGAACCGGTCACGAAGGAAGAATTGGCGGGCTATTACGAGGCAGTCGGCGACTGGATGATCCACCACATCAAGGGCAGGCCCTGCTCTATCATCCGCGCCCCGGATGGAGTTGGCGGCGAGCAGTTCTTTCAGCGCCATGCGATGCCGGGACAATCGAACCTGCTCGACCTGGTCAAGGTGTTCGGGGACAAAAAGCCATACCTGCAGATCGATCGCATCGAAGGCCTTGCCGCGGTCGCCCAGATCGCAGCGGTCGAACTCCATCCGTGGAATTGCGAACCCGGTCAACCGGAAGTTCCTGGTCGTCTGGTGTTCGACCTCGATCCCGGGCCTGACGTTCCCTTTGCCACGGTCGTTGCCGCTGCCCGCGAAATGCGCGATCGGCTGGAAAACCTCGGACTGATCAGCTTTTGCAAGACGACGGGCGGCAAGGGCCTGCATGTCGTGACCCCGCTTGCGGTCAATAAGCGCAAGCCGCTGTCATGGCCCGAGGCAAAGGCTTTCGCGCATGACGTCTGCCAGCAGATGGCCCGGAACAACCCCGATCTCTACCTTATCAAGATGACGAAGAGCCTGAGGGGCGGTCGCATTTTCCTCGATTACCTGCGCAATGATCGCATGGCGACGGCCGTAGCGCCGCTTTCTCCTCGAGCCCGCCCCGGTGCGACGGTATCAATGCCTCTGACGTGGACGCAGGTGAAATCAGATCTCGACCCTAAAAGGTTCACGATCCGAACCGTACCTGCCTTGCTATCGAAGTCGTCCGCCTGGAAGGATTATTGTGAGGGGCAGCGTCCCTTGGAGCAGGCGATCAAGAGGCTCGGCCGTGCCGGCAAGCATGCCGCGTGACCAGGAGCGGGCGCAGCTCGCGGCCCTGAATGACTTCATCTGATCGCAGCCGGGCCATCAGCCATATCGAAGACGGCAGCATTATCCTGGATCTCGCGGAGCCCCTTATATGAGGGGTGGCGTAGGCTGCCCTCACGCGTCCAGCCGCGAAACTCGATTTCGGCGATGAGGGTCGGTTGCGAAAAAACAAGCCGCTTCCCTTTCAGCGGCACGACGGGTTTTTTCGTTTGGAGACAGTTCAGCGTCTTGCGCAAATATTCCGCCTCGGTTCGATTGAACCCCGTGCCGACGGACCCGACATAGATCCAGTCGTGACCCTTTCGACCCGCAAGCAACAGACTGCCGAGCCCGCCGCGGGTGCTGGCCGATTCCTCGTAACCCACGATCATGAAGCTGTCGCTGTGAACACATTTGATCTTCTGCCAATCCCCGAGGCGGCCACTCCGGTAAGAACTGTCCCTGCGTTTTGCGATGATGCCTTCCAGGCCCAGACGGCATGCGTGCTCGAGCAGTTCCTCGCCACCCAAATCCAGTTCTTGCGAGAACCGAATGGCGCCACCGTCGGTCTCGGGGATCAGATCTTCCAGTAAATGACGGCGCACCGACAGTTCCGTGCGCGTCAGGTCGTGACCGTCGAGATACAACAGATCGAAGGCGTAGAATATGGATTCGGTCGATATCCGCTTGCCACCCCTGCCGCCGAGCGAGCGCTGCAACGCTCCGAAATCCGAGCGACCCTCTTCATCGAGGACGACGGCTTCTCCGTCGAGAATGCAGCTCGACACACCGAGTTTTCTTGCCCCCGCGGCGATCGTCGGAAATCGATGGGTCCAGTCATGGCCGCCACGAGTGAGAATGCGAATACCCTTTGGCTCGATGTGGAGCGCCAATCGGTAGCCGTCCCACTTCACCTCATAAAGCCAATCCGGCCCTTGCGGCACCGTCTGCTTCAGCAGCGCCAGGCAGGGCTCCACTCTGGACGGCATTGCATCGAACGGCAGGTTTGGCTGGTCCGGATCACGCCGACGGACAGGCCGCGATTGTATCGAAGAACCGGAGTCGCGAAGGAGAGGAGCGGAGAGGCCGCGTGATCTGGTCATCACTCAATGCCTGCCGGATCGGTTCTCGGCATCGACGGATTTGCGCAGCGCCTCCATGATATTGATGACGTTGCTGGGAGCCGGCTCTGCCTTCTCCCTGCCCTTAGATTTCGCTTTAACAGGCTTTTTCATCTGTTTCTTCTTGGCCTCGATGAGGTCGAGCAGCCGATCCTGCACGGGGTCGGAGGCCATCTTCGGGTTCCAATGCTGCGTCTGCTTCTTGATGAGTTGCTGAACCAGCGGCATCATTTGGCTGTCCGCCGGTTGATCGTCGACCCGTTCGAAATAGCTCTCCGCGTCGCGCACTTCATCACCGTATCGCAGGGTCCAAAGGACGATGCCCTTGCCGCGTGGCTCCAGCATGACGGCACGCTCGCGGCGTGCAATCACCAGCCGCGAGATGCCGACCATGTCTTCTGCCGCCATCGCATCGCGGATCACCGAGAACGCCTCCTGGCCGACCGGATCGTCGGGTGAAAGATAGTAGGGCGTGTCGAGCCAGATCCATTCGACGCTGTTGCGGGGCGTAAACACTCCGATATCGATCGTCTTGGTGCTTTCAAGCGCAACGTTCTCCAACTCCTCGTCTTCGAGCAAGACGTATTCGTTCTCACCGCGCTGATAGGCTTTCACCTCATCTTCATCTTTCACGTCCTTGCCGGTGACCGCATCGACATAGTGGCTGATGACGCGGTTTTGAGTCGCGCGATTGAGCGTGTGAAAGCGCACCTTCTCGTTTTCTGAGGTGGCCGGCATCATCTGCACCGGGCAGGTGACGAGCGATAGCTTCAGATAGCCTTTCCAGTATGGCCGGATCGCCATGGCAACCTCCGATCACCCGGTGCGGCGCTGATGAGCGCCGCCGGGGCTGCGGGATTTCGGCGTCGATGCGCGTGCGGCCTTCTGCCTGCTCTTGCCGGCATTGGCATTTGCGGCGGTGCGCTTCGTCTTTGCTGGAGCCGTCATGCCGGCGCTTTCGCGTAGCGCCTGCAACAGGTCGTTCGGTTTCACAGCGGGGGGAGCTTTTTTCTTCGGCAGGGTGCGGCCTTCGATCTTGGCCTTCACCAGTTCGGCGACTGCCGCTTCGTAACGATCGTTGAATTCCTTCGGATCGAACTCGCCCTTCTTGGTGTTGATGATATGCTTGGCAAGCTCCAGCATCTCGCCTTCGATCTTGAGATCCGGCATCTCCTCGAAAGCCTTCTCGGAGGAGCGGACTTCATAGTCGAAGTTCAAAGTGGAGCCCACCAGCCCTTTGCCGAGGGGGCGGATGAGAAGCGTCCGCAGGCGCCGGAACAGCACCGTCCGGGCGATGGCCGCGACCTTGGCCTTCTTCATACCATCCCTCAGCAGCTTGAATGCGTCGCTGCCCATCGTGTCGGGGGCCAGATAATAAGGCTTGTCGAAATAGACGTCGTCGACCTCGTCACAAGGAATAAACGCCTCCACCTTCAGCGTTTTGTCGCTTTCGGGAACGGCGGCGGCGACCTCCTCGGGCTCAAGGACAACATAGCGACCATCTTCGATCTCGAAACCCTTGACCTGGTCCTCGCGTTCGACCGGATCGCCGGTCTCGCCGTCCACGAATTCTCGGCGCACCCGATTGCCGGTCTTCCTGTTCAGCGTGTGAAACGCAATCCGCTCGGATGTGGAGGCGGCGGTGTAGAGCGCCACGGGGAAAGCGACCTCTCCGAACTTGATAAAGCCTTTCCAATTCGCTCTCGGGGCAACCATTTCGTACGCGCTCCTGCCGCAACCAGTGCGAGTCAACCGAATCACTTTACGATTGGTTCCGAATCAAAACGAATCAAATTTCAATAGCTTAGCCAAAATGATTCACGCGTTTTCCGAGTCTCGATCATCCCCTTGAATCTGATCGATCTTTTCCACGCCCGGTGCTTTCTGCGATGGGAACAACCAGGAGATAGGAGCGCCTGAGGAGTGGTTTTGATCCTCGACGGCTCAATCGACGCGTTGTCCTTCGCCATCGAACACATGCAGATATTGCGGCGGGAAGGCGACGTTGACCTTCGGCCCCGCCCTCAGCGCATCGCGGTCGAGCGTGAAGATCTTGAACGGCAGGCCGTGAAGCGCGAGGTGCAGGATGATGCCGAAGCCGGTGGGCTCGACGAGCTCCACATCGGTTGCAAGCCCGGTTCCATCATTCGTCATCAGCACATGCTCGGGCCGGATGCCGAGCGTCACCTTCGCGCCGTCTTCAAGCGGCAGCGGCTTTGCCAGCGGCACGATCGTTCCGTCTTTCAGCCGCACGCCACCCGCATCATAATTCGCCTCGAGGAAATTCATCCCCGGCGAACCGATGAAGCCGGCGACGAACAGGTTGGCCGGCCGGTCGTAGAGTTCCAGCGGACTGCCGACCTGCTGGACGACGCCGCCATGCATGGCGACGATCCGGTCGGCCAGCGTCATCGCTTCGATCTGATCGTGGGTGACGTAGATCGAGGTCGCCTTCAGCTCGCCGTGCAGTTTCTTGATTTCGGCGCGCATCTGTTCGCGCAGGCGCGCATCGAGATTGGACAGCGGCTCGTCGAACAGGAAAGCCTTCGGCTGGCGCACGATGGCGCGGCCCATGGCGACGCGCTGGCGCTGGCCGCCGGAAAGCGCCTTCGGCCGCCGTTCAAGCAGCGGGTCGAGGCCGAGCTTGGCGGCGGCCGCCGCCACCGCGCTCGTGATCTTCTCCTTTGCCGTCTTTCGCAGTCTGAGGCTGTAGCTCATATTGCCGGCAACGTTCATGTGCGGATAGAGCGCATAGGACTGGAACACCATGGCAATGTCACGGTCCTTGGGATGCCGTTCGTTCACCCTGGCGCCGGCAATCCGGATTTCGCCCGATGTGACATCCTCCAGCCCGGCAATCATGCGCAGCAGCGTGGACTTGCCGCAGCCGGAAGGGCCGACGAGCACGACGAATTCGCCGTCCCGGATTTCAAGATCGACGCCGTGCAGCACCTGCACGTGGCCATAGGCTTTGCGGATGTTCTGGATGTCGATCGATGCCATTTGTTTAACCCTTGACCGCGCCGGCCGTCAGGCCCTGGACGAGATAACGCTGGATAAGCAGGAAGAAGAGACCGGCCGGGATGAGCGCCAGGACGCCCGCCGCCATCATCTGTCCGAAATCCACCGAGAATTTCGAAACGAAGGTGAGAAGCCCGACCGGGAAGGTCGCCGCGTCATTGCCGTTGATCAGCATCAACGCAAAGAGCAGCTCGCTCCAGGCCGCGGTGAAGACGAAGCCGAGTGTGGCGGCGATGCCGGGCAGCGTCAGCGGCAGGATGATTTGCCGGAAGGCGGTGAACTGCGTTGCCCCGTCGATCATCGCCGCCTCTTCGAGATCTTTGGGGATGCCGTCGAAAAAGGACTGCATCAGGAAGGTGGCGAAGGGCACGTTGAAGGCGGTGTAGACGATAACGAGGCCGGTCAGGCTGTTGGTCAGATGCAAGGGCGACAGGATCTTGAAGATCGGCGCGACCAGCATGACGAGCGGGAACATCTGGGTCAGCAGCATCAAGGCGACAATCCAGTATTTTGCCCGGAAATTGAAACGCGACAATGCGTAGCCTGAGAGCGAGGCGCAGATCGTCACGGTCACGGCCGTCGAGACCGAGACGATCAGACTGTTCTTGAAGAAGGTCGGAAAGGCGCTGTGCTGCAGCACGAAGGCATAGTGATCCCAGCTCGTGCGCGACGGCCACATACGCACGCCTTCGCTATAAAGCAGGTCGTTCGGCGTCACCGAGACCTTCAGCAGCCAGAACAACGGGAAGAGCGCGAAGGCGATGTAGCAGAGGATTGCCAGGCGGTGCGCGATCGTGGGAAGGATGGATCGTCTCATGGTCTCAATCCTTGTTCAGCAGCGTCTGCCTGAGCAGGATGATCAGCATCGAATAGGCGAGCAGCAGGGCAAGCAGCACCAGCGCGATCGCCGAGGCATAACCGAAATCGAGCCGTTTGAACGCCGTCGTGAAAATATAGCTCGCGACGATCTGCGTGCGGTCGGCCGGCCCGCCATTGGTCATGACGACGATCAGATCGGCGAAATTGGAAATCCAGACGGTGCGCAAGAGCACGGTGATGGCGATCGTCGGCGCGAGAAACGGCAGGGTGATGGAGCGGAAGCGCTGAAACCAGCCGGCGCCGTCGATCGAGGCCGCCTCGTAGAGATCGCGCGGGATCGCCTGCAGGGCCGCCAGCAGCGTGATGGCGAAGAAGGGAATGCCCCACCAGACATTGGCGACGATCGGTCCCCACATCGCAAAGTTGGGATCGGAAAGGATATTGCCCGGCGCCTGCATCAGCCCGAGGGCGAAAAGCCAGTGCGGGATCGGCCCGATAACCGGATTGAACAGCCAGGCCCAGTTGAGGCCGGCAAGAAAGGACGGCACCGCCCAGGGCAGGAAGACCAACGCCTGCGCGATCGCCCGGCCCGGGAACGGCTTGTCGAGCAACAGCGCCAGGATGAGCCCGAAGACGAACTGCAGGACGACGGAGGCGCCGGTCCACCAGAGCGTGTTCCTCAGCGCCCCGTAAAAGGCGGCATCGCCCGCAAGCTCGCGGAAATGATCGAGCCCGATGAAGCCGCCGGAAAACGGATTGAGCAGCTGGATATCGCGGAACGCATAGGACACGCCCAATGTCAGCGGCACCAGCATGACCGCGATGATCAGGATCAGCGACGGCGCGCTGTAGAGATAGGGCTCCGAAGCATCGGCAAGACGACGCAGCCACGGCCTGCGGTCGCGACGTATGTCGATAATATCGGCGGAAATGGTCATCGGTTTGCAGTTTCCATTATCTTTACACGGTGAGGCCTTGCGCGGGTGGTGCCTTTGAACTGGGTGGCTGAGGCCCCCTCATCCGACCCTTCGGGCCACCTTCTCCCCTAGGGGAGAAGGGATATGCCGCAACGTTTCGACTCCCTCTTCTCCCCTCGGGGAGAAGGTGCCCGTAGGGCGGATGAGGGGCTTCTGTCTCGAAGCCCCCTTCACCCCTACTTCTTGCTCAAGAACTTCTGCTGCGCCTTGGTCAGATAGTCCGCCCACTGGTCAGCCAGATCCTTTGCCGAGATATCGCCGAGCAAGGCCTGCTGCGAGGTCTTGATCGCCAGCGAATCCTTGAAGAAGGCGAATTCCTCGAGATAGGTCGGCATGACCGTCGGCACGGTGTTCGGATCCGCCAGCTCTTCGAACCAGCCCTTGAACTGGTCACCGGCGTAGAAGGGATCCTTCTCGGCCGCGGTATAGGCCGGCAGGGCGCCGATGCGCTTGTTCCACTCGATATTGCCTTCCGGCCCTTCGAGGGTGGCGATCAGCTTCCAGGAGAGATCCTTGTTGGCGCTCGTCGCAAACATCGACCAGCCGCCGTAACCGATGGTCGGGAAGGACTTGCCATCAGGCCCCTTCGGCAGCGGCATGACGCCGAAATCTTCCTTCTTCATGCGTTCGGCAATGGCGATCAGCGCATCCGGGTCCTGGTCGAGGAAGGCGCAGGTGCCGGAATAGAAGCCGGCGACGACTTCGTTGAAGCCCCAGTTGACGCTGTCCTTCGGCGCATAACCCTTCTTGTAGAGGTCGACCATCCACTCGATGCCCTTGGCCCAGCCAGGGCTGTTCATTGTCGAGGTGCCGTCCTCATTGAAGTATTTGTTCGAGCCGGCCATCGAGGCGGCAAAGATCATCCAGCCGTTGAGACCGCCCGGTCCGCCGCGCATGCAGTAGCCGTATTTGCCCTGCAATTTGGAGACTTTTTCGGACGCAGCGGTGAATTCATCCAGCGTCTTCGGCGGCGCGGCGACACCGGCTTCCGAAAGCAGCTTCTTGTTGTAGAACATCGCCCTCAAATAGAAGCCATAGGGCAGCATGTAGGCGGTGTTCTTGACATCGCGGCCGAGTTCGAGGGCACGCGGCGTCAGCTCCTTGGTGTGCTCCCACTTTGCGAGATAGGGCTCGAGGCTTTCGAGCATGCCGTTATTGGCGTAAAGCGACAGCCAGGTATCGGGCATTTCCATCACATCGGGCACGTCGCCGGCCGACACCATGGTGGCGAACTTCTGAAAGGCTTCGTTCCAGGGCAGCGAGATGATGTCGACCTTGGTGCCGGGATTGGCGGCCTCGAACTTGCCGACGATCGATTTCAGCGTTTCGGTGCGCTCCGGGCTGGTGATGACTTCGACGAGCTTGAGCGTCGTATCGGCAAAGGCCGTACCCGCCATCATCGTAGCAAAGAGCGTCGAGATTATTAGTTTTTTCATGCTCAGTCCCCCTTTTAGGTTCTCTCGGTTTCAAGATTGCGAGGCGGCGGCGAGCGCCTCCTCGATGTCTCTCCACAGCGCCTCGGTTCCTTCGAGACCGACATGGAGACGTACGGATCGCGCATGGATGCCAAAGGTTTGCGCGGAATTCGGCTGGGCCTTCTGCTGCAGCACCACCTCGCCCGGTACGATCAGGCTTTCGTGCCCACCCCAGCTCACACCCAGTTTGAAGAGCTTGAGGTGATCGGCGAAGGCGCGGATATCGACCCCTTCGCGGAAGATGAAGGAAAACAGGCCCGACGTGCCGTTGAGCCCGGCCGGCAGCCGGTTGGCGAGGCCCGGATGACAGACCGTCTCCACCACCTCCAGCCGCTGCAGGCGCCGGGCGATCTCGAGAGCCGAGGCCTCATGCGCCTTCATGCGCAGCGGCAGGGTGCGCAGGCCGCGGATCAGCAGCCAGGCGTCGAAGGGCGAAAGCTTGCCGCCGAGATAGGGATAGGCCTCGGCCTTGATCCGGGCGACCACCTCCTTCGAGCCGGCGACGACGCCCGCCACCACATCGCTGTGGCCGCCGAGATATTTCGAAGCCGAATGGATGACGAGATCGACGCCGAGTGTCAGCGGTCGCTGGAAGAACGGGCTTGCCCAGCTGTTATCGATCATCGAGACGACGCCGTGGCGCTTGGCAAGGGCGGCGAGCGCGCCGACATCATGCGCCTCCATCACCCAGCTCGTCGGGCTTTCCAGGTACAGCAGCTTAGCGCCGGGCAACGCTCTGGCAACGGCCTCCTCGTCACGCCCGTCGACATAGGTCACCTCGATCTTCATCCGTTTCAGGATGGTGCCGAACAGGCGGAAGGCATCGGGATAGACGTGTTTGACGGCGACGATGCGGTCGCCCGGCTCGACGAAGCTCAAAACACTCGATGAGATCGCCGCCATGCCGCTGGCAAAACCCAGCGCATCCTCGGCGCCTTCGAGCTTGGCCAGCATTTCCTCGAAGGCCCGCACCGTCGGGTTCAGCCCGCGCGTATAGGTCGGCCGCACCTTCTCACCGCGATAGACAGTGATCATCTCGTCATAATCGGAAAAGGTGAAAAGCGAGGTCTGGAAGATCGGCGGCACGACGGCGTCGGCGAAATTGCCGTCGTCATGGGCGGTGATGATGGAGGCAAGATCGAACGGGTCTGCGCCGCTGCTCATTTGGACATTTCCTTGATGTCTTCCTCGACGATATCGAGAATTTTCAACGTTTCGGCGCGCGCCGCCTCGGCATCTCCGGCGGCGATCGCGTTGAAAAGGGTGCGGTGAAAGGGAAAGGACCGGCGGGCGAAATCCTGCCGGTCGAAGGGATGCTCCCAGAAGCGCTCGAAGGTCTCGCGCATCTGTTCGAGCAGCTGGCGAAACAGCGGATTGTGGGTGGCGTCGTAGACGGCGAGATGGAAGGCCAGATCCTCCGGCCCCGATGTGCCCTTTTCCAGATGCACCCGCTCCATCTCGTTCAGTTTCTCCTCGATGACGACGAGATCCTTGGCGCTACGCCGCCGCGCCGCGACCATGCCCGCCTCGCATTCGATGCCGCGGCGCACTTCGAGCGTCTGCAGCAGCGCGTCGCGCAGATGCGCCGCGTCGAACGACAGCGGCATATGGATCGTTGCCCTCGAAACCGGTTTCAGCAGATAGGTGCCGCTGCCCTTGCGCGTCTCGATGACGCCGAGCGCCTGAAAATGGCGGATCGCTTCGCGAATGGTCGAACGCCCGACGGCAAGGGCGGCCATCAGTTCCCGCTCCGCCGGCAACCGGTCCCCGGCCTGCAGGCGCGCGTCTTCGACATAATCCGCCAACGCATCGGTGACCTGACGCGCGCGGTCGATAACAGGAAGCGGCCGGATCACCGGCCTGTCGCTGCTGTTTGCCTTCATGGGTTCCCCATTTTCTTATCAGGCAATCCGGCTAAAATTGGTCTGACATCTTAGCATTTCGCAAAGTTGGGAAGGCGTCAAGAGATGTTTGCACTAAGGAGCCGATCGCAACGAATCTCATCGCCAAGTTCAGACATTGCGGCATCGATTCTGCCGTGAGATGTTCCAGGACGTTGCGGCCGAAATCGGAGGCTCCGAACCATGCGCGACTATGTGAAAAGCAAAGATTTTCACCGACATATGCGCTCGCTGCTGGTCGCGAGATTTCAGGAGCTCGGCTGGCAATCGCAAGCGGCTGGCAAGTGCAGCTTTGTCCAAGGCAGACGTGTTTTCTGGCTACAGGTATCGCAATATTCGAACAGCCTTACCGGCGGCAAGTTTACGCTCAATCTTTCGGAAGGTGTGGGCGCCGCCGGCGATACGAGAATATTGCGCCATCTTGACGAAACTGACCGAGCCATTGGCAAGGCTTTGGAAGAGCACATCATCGCCCGCCTTCCCCGGCCCGATCCCGATCCGGACGTCGAGGTTGTCGGAGACGACGGCGGACCTGTCTTGGTGAAACTCGGTGATCTGGCGAAGGCAAATCCAAGACAATGGGATGGTCCCTCCGACGTCTGGCTGCCCTACTTCAGCAAGAGCGACCTCGACGACTGGGCCGCGTTTCTTCTGCCTCGGCTTGACAGGCTGATTCGGCCGTCCAAGCCTGAAATCATCGATCCGATGATCTGGGCCAGGTGGTTTGATCACCTCACGGGTTTGTTTCGCCGGCGATGAGCCGGACGCCGCCTGCGCGCAGACGCCTCGCGTCAGCGCTCCATCCTGAACCGCGCATGGCAGGTTGTGCAGGTCTGCAACATCAGGTGGAAAAGGTGTTCGGCGGGAAGCGACGACAGGCTCGACGCGTTGGCGACATGGGTTCCGAGCGGTCCGCCGCCCATCGGCTCTCCCGGCTGCATCCGCATGCGCTCAGTCATCGCCCCGGGATTGGCTTTCGCCGCCGCGCCCAGTGCGCGCGCATAGGTCCGAAGATCCTCGGCAAGACGGTCGAAGCGATCACGCTCGCGGGCGATGTCAGGCTTCGCTTCCGACCTCGCATCCTCGATGCCATCCGCAAAATGTCCTGCAAGAACCTCGCCCGACCTCTCGGCGATCGCGCCGGCGGCGGCTGCGAATGGCATGGAGGAATAGGTGTCGGGGTTCCGGAACATCTCAGCCATGGTCTTCGCCGCTGCGGCCATGGCTTTCATGTCGGCCTGTCGGTCGCTGATGATATCCGCGCTCGCCGGTGCAACCAGTGCGGACACGGCGAGGGCGGTGCCGAAAATGGTGGGCACTCCTGAAATCATCGAGAAACCTCGCATGTGATTGACCGGCCGGTCGCGCCAATTCTGAAGAGGCGAACTGAACGACCCTCCGACCCTGTCGCAGCGAAGTCGAGCGAAAAGAGGGCGTAACCGCTCTGCCGCGCGGCGGGCGTCGATGGTACAGCGCTGGCAGCGCACGAAACATTAACTGCGGCAGGATAGGTTGTGGAGCAGGTCCGGAGGGGATGATGAAAGGCAGCTATTCGACGGCGCAGATCGGCCTGCATTGGCTGATCGCTCTGCTTCTCCCGGTCCTGTACCTCACCGGCGGCAGCATCGAACGCACTCACCATGCCGCCTATATGGGCGTAACACCCTCGTCCTTCGATCTCTTCCAGCACAACGTCCACAATTATGCCGGCATGCTGATCGGAGTGCTGATGGGCGTCCGGCTGCTTCTGCGCATCACGAGGCCGCCGGCGCCGCGATCGCCGGCTTCACGGCGGCAGAAGGCTGCGGCCGCCCTTCATCACGCCCTGTACGCGGCAATCCTGGTGCAGGCCGGCTTGGGTTTGGTCACCAGCTATTTCTGGTTCGGAACCGCAGCCTACCATGTCGCCATCGCGAAAATCATCCTGCTGATCGTCGCTCTGCACTTCGGCGCCGCGGTGTGGCACACGCTTGTCCTCAAGGACGAAACGCTTGATCGGATGATCTTTCCGCGTCGCGATCCATCCTCCGAAAAGCTGTAAACTCAAAGCTATAGAGTGTCAGCCTGCGGGCGCACGATGCGCCGGCGCCACAGAAATGGCGCGAATCGCTGCCAGTCCTTCCGTGCAATTGATAATGGACGGCGTTCGATGTAATCGACGCAGTATGGGCAATATGTACCGAATCGCACTGAGCAGACTGCTCCTCCTCGTGCGGCTGGCGATCATCGTATCGCTGGCTGGGTACAGCATTTCCACTGTCGACGCCGCCATGCACGGTCCCGCCCTGCAAGTTGAAAAGACCATGTCCAGTGCTGCGTCCCACGGCAGCTACGATATGGCCAGCGTCTCAAACCACAAGCACGCACATGCCGATGCAGCCGACAATGACGGTCCTTCCAAGATCGCCAAACAGGAATGCTGCAAAGATTTTTGCGGCGGCTTCGTGCTTCTGTGCGCGAGCCAGAGCTTAGGCGGGCCGGTCGTCGCCTCGATCCGGCAGTTTATCGACGATCAGCACGTGATGGGGGAATTGCCGCCCCTGGATCGCCCCCCGAATATCTGATGAGGGATATGCCGGCTTGACCGGATCCAGTCGGTCGCCTGCCCGCATCAGGGCAAGCGCGCCGTAGGCTATCTCTTTTTCGGAAATTTCATAATGAAACCCTCGCTTTTCGTGGTGGGGCTGCCGCTTGTTGTCGGCGGCTGCGCATCCACGCTTCCTCCCGATGTCGTGGCGTCTTCCGCCGCGATCGAAGAGCCGTCCCCGCGCCCGGTCGTCTATCGATCACCGGTTTCGGGTTATATCACCAGGCAGCCGGTCGACCCGAAGCCGTGGCGCAAACAGAATGATCTGCAGTCTCCTCGGAAGGGAGATGCCTCATGATCGGCCTCGGAAAATTCGTCACGGTACTGGCCTTCCCGCTGATGCTGAGCGGCTGCGTCACCGGCGCCGAATATGCAAGCAAGCAGGCCGGTTTTGCTTCCGTTGCCGACAAGACCGCGATCGTCACCACCAAGCAGACGGTCTGGATACAGAACCAGAACCAGGCCCGCTCGGCGGCCGCGCAGGTAAAAAGCCTGCTTGCGCAAAAGAAGACCATCGATGTCGAGACTGCCGTTCAGATCGCCCTGCTCAACAACAAGGGCTTGCAGGCCGCCTACGCCGATCTCGGCGACAGCGCGGCCGATGCGTGGCAGTCGACGATGTTCACCAACCCGACCGTTGCCATCGCCACGACGGGCATAGGGACGCCGGAACTTGGGGCGTTCAAGACCATCGAGGCGATGATCACGACGAACATCCTGGCGCTCGCGACCAGAAACCGGGACATAGCGATTGCCGACACCCGTTTCCGCCAGGCGCAACTGACCGCAGCCGTCAGGACGCTCCAGCTCGCCGCCGACACGCGACGTGCCTGGATCGGGGCGGTGGCGACTTGGGAGACGGTCGGCCAGCTCCAGCGCGCCCAGGCGGCGGCGGATGCCGCTTCCGAACTGGCGGAGAAGCTCGGCGAGACAGGCGCGATGACCAAGGGCGCCCAGGCCCGCGAACATGTGTTCGTCGCCGAACTTGCCGGAGAGACGGCAAAAGCCCGCCTGGCGGCACGCCTCGCCAAGGAGGAGCTGACGCGGCTCATGGGCCTGTGGGGCAACGATCTGGACTATCAGGTCCCGAACAGCCTTGCGCCGCTGCCCAAGGCCATTGCCGGACGAGACGCGATCGAGGCCGAAGCAATCCGAAACCGGATAGACCTCCAGATCGCAAAGCTGGAACTCGAAGCCACAGCCAGATCCTACGGCCTGACCGAGGCGACACGCTATGTCACCGATCTCGAGATCCTGACCGGCTTCGAAACGGAGCGGGAAGTCGAGGACGACGAGAAGAAGACGAGGACGACCGCCCAGGTCGAGCTGGAGTTTGCGATCCCCATCTTCGACAGCGGAAAGGCCCGGATGCGCAAGGCCGAGCTGGCATACATGCGGGCGGCGAACCAGCTCGCGGAGAAGGCCGTCAACGTCCGCTCGGAAGCGCGCTCCGCTTACGAGGCGTACCGCTCGCACTACGACATCGCGCGGCACTACCGCAACAATGTCGTGCCGCTGCGCAGCAAGGTCGAGGAGGAATCCCTGCTCACCTACAACGGCATGATTACCAACACCTTCGAGCTGCTGACCGACACGCGCGACAAGATCAACTCCATCCTGCTCTCCGTCAATGCGAAACGCGACTTCTGGCTGGCCGAAGCCAATCTCGCGCCCGCGATCTATGGCGGCGGGGCGTCGAACGCGTCGGCAGAAACCGAAGTCGGCGCTGCTTCCGAAAGCAGCGGGGGCGGCGGCCATTGAGAAAGGACCTCACCATGTTCAACAGACGACAACTGTTCGGAGCAAGCGCCGCCCTGCTGGCGGCTGGCGCTTGGACGAAGACCTCGGCCATGGGCCTTCCCGACGCTCCGACAATGGAGACGGCCGACATGCAGCCGCCGCTTCACCCGACCTCAGGCCCCGACTACCAGCCGGTCGTCACCCTCAACGGCTGGACCCTGCCCCACCGGATGATTAACGGCGTCAAGGAGTTCCACCTCGTCGCCGAACCGGTGGAGCGTGAGATGGCCGAGGGCATGACCGCCTACCTGTGGGGTTACAACGGCCAGTCGCCCGGACCGACGCTCGAGGCCGTCGAGGGCGACCGGGTGCGCATCTTCGTCACCAACAAGCTGCCGGAACACACGACCATCCACTGGCATGGCATGATCCTGCCATCCGGCATGGACGGCGTCGGCGGACTGACGCAGCCGCACATCCCCGTCGGCAAGACCTACGTCTACGAGTTCGACCTCGTGAAATCAGGCACCTTCATGTACCACCCGCATTCCGACGAGATGGTGCAGATGGCGATGGGCATGATGGGCTTCTTCGTCGTGCATCCGAAAGATCCGATGTTCATGCGCGTCGACCGCGACTTCGTCTTCCTGCTCAACGCCTACGACATCGATCCCGGTTCCTATGTGCCGCGCATCATGGAGATGACCGACTTCAACATGTGGTGCTGGAACAGCCGCGTGTTTCCGGGCATCAGCCCGCTGGTCGTCTCGAAGAACGACAGGGTGCGGGTTCGCGTCGGCAATCTGACGATGACCAACCACCCCGTCCACATGCATGGCTACGACTTCGAGGTGACATGCACGGATGGCGGCTGGGTGCGGCCGGAAGCGCGCTGGCCCGAGGTCAGCATCGACATCCCGGTCGGCGCGATGCGGGCCTACGAGTTCGACGCCAAGCATCTCGGCGACTGGGCCATCCACTGCCACAAGTCGCATCACACGATGAACGCGATGGGGCACGACATCCCGACCTTCATCGGTGCCGACAAGTCGAAGGTCACCGAAAAGATCAGGAAGCTGCAGCCGGAATACATGCCCATGGGCACCAAGGGCATGGCCGATATGGGCGAGATGGAAATGCCCATTCCCGAAAACACTGTCCCCATGATGACGGGTTGGGGCCCGCACGGCCCCATCGAAATGGGCGGCATGTTCTCGGTGGTGAAAGTCCGCGAGGGCATCTCGGCGGACGATTACGCCGATCCGGGCTGGTACGAAAACCCGCCCGGAACACAGGCCTGGGAATGGACCGGCGAACTGCCGGACGCGACCAAGGCCAAAGACGCAAAAACGCAAATCACACCGAAGCCGACAAAGGGCTGAGGTTCAATCCCCCACGTCCAGAAAGGATATATGCATGAAGAATTATCTACTCGCATTGGCGATCGTCGCCTTGGCAGGCCCGGCTTTCGCCTCCGGCAATCACGCCGGCGGCCACGGTGAGAAAATGGCTGTCGGCGAGCCCGGCGACAAGGCCAAGGCGACGCAGACGATCCGCGTCACGATGAAGGAAACCGATGACGGCAAAATGCTCTTCACCCCGGCTGTCTTCTCCGTCCGCAAGGGGCAGACGGTCAAGATCGCGATCAAGAACGCCGGGACGGTCGACCACGAGTTCGTGCTCGATCAGGAAGACAATATCCTGGAGCACAAGAAGGTCATGGAGAAGTTTCCCGAAATGGAACATGCCGACGCCAATTCCATCCGCCTCCCGGCCGGACAATCCGGCGAGATCGTCTGGAAATTCACGTCCGACGGCGCCTTCAAGTTCGCCTGCCTGATCCCCGGCCACTACGAAGCCGGCATGCACGGCGACGTCACCGTCGCTGGCAAGTGAACCGCAACACAAGGAGATATGAAGATGAAATCCACAATGATCAAAATCGCCATCGCCGCTCTGCTCTCGGCCTCAGCAGCCTTCGGTGCACTGGCTGAGGAATTCACCAAGGGCGTCGTCAACAAGGTCGATGCCAAGGCGAAGAAGGTCACCATCAAGCATGAAGACCTGAAGAACCTCGACATGCCGGCGATGACGATGGTCTTTCGGGTCGAGGACCAGGCGCTGCTCGAAAAGCTGAAGGAAGGTTCGAGCATCGAGTTCGTTGCCGAACGCCTGAATGGCAAGCTGACAGTCACCGAGGTAAAATAACGTGCGACTGCCGCCCGGTTCAAAGCCGGGCGGCAGCACATCAAGGAGTGGAGACCATGCGCAGGAGAAGCTTCATCGCGATGGCAGCGTCCGTCCTCGCGCTCCCCGGCCGGGCAACCCTCGCCGGCCCGGCGAAGATGACGGTCTACAAGGACCCGAACTGCGGCTGCTGCCACGAATGGTCAAAGGCAATGGCCGCGGCGGGATTTTCCGCCGATACCCGCGACACCGACGACCTCGCCGCCGTCAAGGCGCGGCTGGGTGTGCCCGCCGATCTGGAGGGCTGCCACACCGCCGTCGTCGAGAAATACTACCTCGAGGGACACGTGCCGCTCGAGGCCGTCCAGCGATTGCTGCGCGAGCGGCCGCCGCTTCGGGGGCTGGCCGTGCCGGGCATGCCGTCCGGTTCATTGGGGATGGGTGACGATCCGACGGCCTCCTATGACGTTTATGCGATCCGCTCGGAGACCGGAGCGCCATACGTGTTCATGGAGGTGCGCCCTCCGAAGGGCTGAGGTCTGGGCCGATCGAGCCGCGTCGTACTGCCGCTTATGAAACTGGAGCGTTGCAGAGCGCTGCCCAGAGATCGTGCTTCCAGTCGGCCCCAGGTCGCGCCGACAGGTCGACCGCATAGTCGGCGGAATTGATCCGCACCATCGCGGGCGAAACGCAGCGAACGCTTGCCTGGTGTTTCCCTGCATCCCGATAGAGCACTGTCCCACCACCATCGAATTCCGACAGTATGATCACGACGTCGAAATCGAAGGCCGGGTTGCGGGCTGGCCTGCCCTCCGCCAGGCTGAGGCTCACCGAGCGGCTACTGTCGAACGAAGCGGTATGGAAAACCGAAAGCTCGGACGCCGCAGATATCGATGCGGACTGCGAGCAAAGGATCAAAGTCAAAAGGACTCGGCGCATTTACCTCTCCCACGGTGAAATGCAGCCCGATCCTATCACATCGTCGGAGCCGGCGCGACCATTCGCACGGTTCCGAGCTACTCATCCGGGTTGACTAAGGTCGCCAGAATGCCTGCATCTCCTCAATCGTTACCTTTCCGTCCTTGTTGGCGTCCACGCCGCCGAAAATCCGTTTGTGGATGGCGGTCACTTCATCGAATGAAAGCGAACCGTCGCCATCGGTATCGGCAATCGCGAACATGATCTTCATCATCGGTCCGCGCATGCCCATCATCGGCATGCCGCCCATGCCGGATCGCATCATGTTCCGGCCCATCATTCCGCCGGGCATCATGTCGGAGCCGGGCATTTCTCCCGGGCTTCCGGTCATTCCCTCCACGTCCGAAGGCGAGGTGGTCTGCGGCGCGTCTTCGGGATGGTGTGGATCCGGTCCATTAGCCTGAGCAAAGGTCATACCTGCCGTGCCGGCCGTTATAGCCCCGGCCAGCAGGACAGCGTTAATAATCGGCACTCTCATAGGTCTTCTCCTTCGGCTGGTCACAGTTCACGCTTCCGCTGACGCGGCGGCGGGATGACTTCGAATTATGTGCTTCGCGTGCACGCCGCCGGGCCAGGCCCGTTGACGGACGCAGCGCCTGGGCGGCAGAGCCGAACGGCGCGTCGCCAATCAGCCAAACCGGCGGCTGATGACGTTGAAGATGGCTCCGAGCAATGCGCCCGCATAGCCGCCGAAAACGACGCTTTGAACCGTGCCGAGCACCACGCTCCAAAGGTCGAAGCCGGTGAGCCCGAGGTAGAACTGCAGCCACGGCCTATGGAGGCCCCACTCGGGAGCTATGAAGCCAAGAAGCATGCAAAGCAGGAACGATACGGCTGCAAAAACCGCCACCGTCGCGCTGAGAACAGGAACGGAAATTTGCGCAGGGGTCGTCGTCGGCGCATCGGAACGGGTGTGGAAGATTGTGTTCGCCATTGTGGTTCTCCTTCGGAGTTGTTGATGCCGCAAGACCACGAGACGACAGTAGATTCATCCTTTCGCGATGACCTTGATCCAGATCAAGAACGACACCCGGCTCGTCGAGACCGCATGGCGGGTTTGCCGGAACTCCGACGAAATTGCTCGCCGCTGCGGCTCTATAGTGCGTTAGCCGCCAACCAGCTCCGCGGTTCAGACCGCGGGCCTCTGCGCGATTTTCTGGAGCTGATCTATCGGCCAGCCTGTTTCAAGTTGACAAGCGCCTTGATCGGCAAATGATCCGAAGCGGTGCGGGCGAGCGGCGTGTCATGCGCTTCCACCTCGGAGATAATCCCCTTGCGGTTGGCGATGATGCGGTCGAGGGCGAGCAGCGGCAAGCCGGCGGGAAAGCTGGGGACTGCAGGTGGTAGCTCTCCGAAGGCGGATTGGAAGGTATTGAGCGAGGAGCGGTCGCCCAGCCGCCATTCGTTGAGGTCGCCGAGCAGGATGGTCGGCATCTCGTGCCTGTTGTTGATGAGTTCGACCAGTGTGCGGGCCTGCTGGGCTCTGTTATGGCGCAGCAGGCCAAAATGCGCGGCGATGACGCGCAGCACACTGCCCTCTTCCAGCTCGATTTCGGCGACGAGCGCGCCGCGCGGCTCCAGCCCCGGCAGCTTGACCTGGTGCACGTCATGCACCAGCCCCTTCTTGAAGAGCACGACATTGCCGTGCCAGCCATGCGCCTTGGCCATGCCGGCGACCGGCACCGGGATTAGCCCCGTCTCTCGCTCGAGTCGGCCGAGATCGAGAATGCCGGTGCGCTCGCCAAAACGCGTATCGGCCTCCTGCAGTGCGATGACATCGGCACCGATTTCATGGATCACCCGACTAGTCCGTTCAGGATCGAAGCGGCGGTCGGTGCCGACGCATTTGTGCACATTGTAGGAGGCGATCAACGTTCCGGCACTGCGCGGCCGTGTCTCCGTATAGGCGGGATCAAGCCGCTTTTTCCTGTTCCTGATCGAGGCGAGAATACTGGCCGGTAAATTTTCTTTTTTAGCGTGCATCGGAGGGCGCACTTGTTTCGTTGATCGAAAGGCTCTCTCGCCAGTATAGGCAGGCAGGCTGAACTTGCCATGTCCGGGCACAAAAAATCAAAGATAGGGCGACCCCAGCCACAGCACCTTCTCAAGCAGCCGCACCGGAAAGGGCCGCGCGCGCAAGCCCTCCAGCGTCACCAGCGTTGCCGATTTCAGGGTTTCGTCGAGATGCTCGTCGATCTCGGCGGCAAAGCCCTCGTTCAGCACTTCGAGGTCAACCTCGAAATTCAGCCTGAGCGAGCGCGGATCGAGATTGGAAGAGCCGACATAGGCCCAGGTGCCGTCGATGGTCAGCAGCTTCGAGTGGCTGAAGCTGCCGGTCGAGCGCCAGATGCGGCAATAATTCTTGAGGATCTGATCGAATTGCGCCGTCATCGCCCGGTCGACCAGCATGAGGTTGTTGACGTCAGGCACGACGATATCGACTTCGACGCCGCGGCGCGCCGCCGTCACCAGGGCGCTGATCAGTTCGCGGTCCGGCAGGAAATAGGGCGACATGATGCGGATCGATTGACGCGCGACGGAAAAGGCGCCCATCAGCATCTTATGGTTGGTTTCGACGCTGCGATCCGGCCCCGAGGCGACGACGCGCATCAGGATGGGATCGCCGGGGTTGCGCTGCGGCGGTTCGATGCGCCAGGCCTCGCCGTTCAACAGCTCCCCAGTGGTGAAGCGCCAGTCTTCGGCGGCAAGGTCGAAGAGGTCGGCGACCACAGGGCCGGTAACACTGAAATGCGTATCATGGGCGAAGCTCTTGCCCGTCTCCTGCTCGCTGAAACCCGCCCGAATATTCATCCCGCCAGTCAGCGCAATGCGGCCGTCGACGATCAGGATCTTGCGGTGGGTGCGCAGATTGGCATAGGGCAGCCGCAAACCCATGATGACATTGCCGTTGAAGACGGCGACGGTGACGCCGCCCTCCTTGAGATGGCCGAGAATGCTCGGCACCGAATAACGCGCGCCGACGGCATCGATCAGCACCCGGACCGTTACACCCCGCTTCACCGCGGCAATCAGCGCATCGGCGATGCGCAGACCGATGACATCACGGTCGAAGATGTAGGTTTCGAGCAGGATGCTGCGCCCCGCTTCATCGATGGCTGATTTCATCGCGGTATAGGCCTCGTCGCCGGTCTCCAGCATGTCGATCGTATTGCCTGATGTCAGCGGGTTGCGTGTCACGCGGTCGCCAAGCGTCTGCAGCGCCGCAAAGCGGCGGCCGAACTGGCTGATCACGGTCTCGGCGTCGGCGTCGAACGTCTCCAGCTCGTCGGTCCCGGGCGCGAGCAGCAGGGCGTCGCGGCGAATGCTCAGCGATTTGCGGCGGATGCGATTGATGCCGGCAATCGCATAAAGCAGCGCACCGACAACAGGCGAGAGGATGATGACGCCGACCCAGCCGATCGCCGCGCGCACCTCCTCCTTGGTCATGGCGGCATGGATCGCCGCCGCGGCTCCCATGGCGATCGAAACGACAAAGAGGATATGCGGCCAGTAGGTCGACAGGAGATAGAACATCGCTGGCCAATATAGCCGCGAAACGGCGGCGTTCAATTATCCAGCCGCTCCCCCATGGCGCGAAATTTCTCCTCGGGATTGTTTTGCCGGGAGTGGTCCGTTCGATCGCGGGAACAATCCCGGTTGAGATCGATTCCTTCTCAGAAGATGAGGATCGCCATCATGAATATCGCCGCAAGCGTCGGTCCTGCCTTGGCGCTCGAAGTCGCGGATGCAGACAGCATTGCCGAACTCCGGCATCAGGCCGAGGACTGCACCCGCTGTGACCTCTATCGGAATGCGACGCAAATCGTCTTCGGTGAAGGTCCGGGAAAGGCCGAGATCGTCCTTGTCGGTGAGCAGCCGGGTGACCGGGAAGATATCACCGGCAGGCCCTTTGTCGGCCCGGCAGGCCATCTGCTCGACCTCTGTCTCGATGAAGCCGGCCTGGACCGTCAACGCTGCTACGTCACCAATGCCGTCAAGCACTTCAAGTTCACGCCGCGCGGCAAACGACGCCTGCACGCGAAACCCAATGCCGGCGAGATAAGGCGTTGTGCCTGGTGGCTCGGTGCGGAACTCAACATCCTGCAACCGAAACTCGTGGTGGCGATGGGCGCAAGCGCTCTCTATGCGCTGCTCGGGCCGAAGGCAAAACTGACGCCCGAGCGCGGTCACATCCTGCAGCCTGCAAACCATCCGCCGGTTCTGGTGACCATCCACCCCTCCTATCTCCTGAGAATCCGCGATGAGGCCGAGCAGGACAGGCAGCGCCAGGCATTCGTGTCAGATCTGCACAGCGCGGCGGAATTTCAGTCTCGGTGAATGCCGATTCTCAACCTTGATATGCTGCAACGCGAAATATTTACGGTTGCAGTTCGATTTCGCTTGAAACGGCGCTCCTCCTCTGGAACCATCCCGGCAGTATCGCGTTCGAACGACGGCATTATGTGACTGGAGATCAGCGATGTCAGAAACTCGGGAAGAGTGGATCAAAAAACGTGCATACGCCCTTTGGGAAGAAGAGGGCCATCCGACAGGACGAGATTCCATCCATTGGGAACGGGCGCGGCACGAGCGCGAAGCGTTCGAAGGCTCTGCTGCCTCTTCCAACGGCAAAGAAGCCAAACCCAAGGCCAAGCGCGCCGCAACGGCCACGAAGCGTGCCGCAACGGGCGCCAAGACAAACGGCGTTGTCACGCCGGCGCCCAAGCGGACGGCGAGCCGCAAGACGGCATCCTGACTGCTGGAATACCGATCACATTCAAAAAAGGGCGTCGTTGCGACGCCCTTCGGCTGTGCTTTGTCATATGCCTGAATTAGTTGGGTTTTAAGAGATTGCAGGCGGGCTTGCCGCGCGGGGTGAACAAAGGCCGGATGACGCTGCAAGTTTTGAAGCTTCCAAAAAAATTTGAGGCTTCGCCCGCAAGCCAGGAACAAGACGATACGAAACTGTTTATGGCGAAACGAGGGAGGCGGCCATGAACGATCGTATCGAAATCCTCTTCGCTACGCCTCTTGCAGCCCGCAGCCACGCTTCCAAGGTGATCGTGTAAGCCATGGAAATATCGCTCGTGCTCATCGCCGCTCTGCTTTATCTCGGTCTGGCGCTCGGCTTCATCCTCGTCGTCGATAAGCTCGTCGAGCTGGTTTTCCGCGATTCCCGTACGCCGCTGCGACTGCCCTCCTTCGATATCGGCCGCGCCTTTGCAGCGTCGCAGAAATTCCACCGGAAATAACAGTTCAGCTGGCGCCCACGCACGGTTAGAAAGTAGGGTGGTCTGGCGCAGCGACCCCGAAAACCGGAATTGATTTTCGGAAAGCAGGATGAGATCGAGGACAATGGGACAGCGGCGAAGCGTTCAGCCGGCGACATGGCTTTTTGCGGCGCGCTCCTTGCGTGACTTCGGCGACGGCTTCGTGGCCATTCTTTTGCCGGTCTATCTCCTTGCTCTTGGATTTTCGCCCCTGCAGGTCGGCGTCATTGCCACGGGATCCCTCTTCGGATCAGCACTTTTGACCATCATCATCGGATTTCTCGGCGGGCATCATGATCTCCGCCGCCTGCTTTTGGCAGCCGCCGGCCTGATGGTCGCCACCGGTGTCGCCATGCCCATGATCAGCGACTATGCGCTGCTGCTCGCCGTCGCCTTTGCCGGCACGATCAATCCGTCGGCAGGCAGCGTGAGCATCTTCGTGCCGCTTGAACATGCGGTCCTTGCCCGGGAGGTGACCAACGCCGATCGAACGAGAATGTTTGCGCGTTACAGCCTGGTCGGGGCGCTCGCAAGCGCCGGGGGCGCGCTTGCTGCGGCGCTGCCTGACGTCATGACGCGGTTCGGAATGACGCAACTGAGTTCGATCAGGCTGATGTTCGTTCTCTATGCGCTCGTTGGCATTCTCGGCGGCCTTCTTTATGCCCGCATACCGTCTCGCCCGGTGACGCACGAAGATCACAAGCCGGCGGCACTCGGGCCTTCGCGCGCCATCGTTATGAAGCTCGCGGCCCTCTTCAGTCTCGATGCCTTCGCTGGAGGTTTCGTGGTCCAGTCCTTGCTCGCGCTGTGGCTGTTCGAACGATTCGATCTTTCGCTATCCCAGGCTGGAGTGTTTTTTTTCTGGACCGGCGTGCTGTCGGCGTTTTCGTTTCCTGTCGCTGCCCGGCTATCGAACCGGATTGGCTTAGTGAACACCATGGTGTTCACCCACATTCCATCAAGCATCGCTCTCGGCCTTGCCGCATTCGCCCCCACCTTGCCGTTGGTGCTTGCCTTGCTGCTGGTTCGGGCCGCGCTTTCGCAGATGGATGTGCCAACCCGTTCTTCCTACGTGATGGCGGTTGTCACCGAGGCGGAGCGAGCCGCTGCCGCAAGCTTCACATCGGTGCCGCGCAGCCTCGCATCGGCGGCCAGCCCTGCGCTGGCCGGTGCTCTTTTCGCCGCGTCTTATCGGGCTTGGCCGCTTATCATCTGTGCCGGCCTAAAGATTATATACGACCTCCTGCTGTTGCTGCAGTTCCGCCACCTCAAGCCGCCCGAGGAATCCTGAAGTCCATGCCTGCCTCCGGCGGAAGTTCATCGGCTACCGCCCCTAAACGCAGCGCCGGCGGGCGCGAGCAGCGTCAACTGCAACGGGCGCATGCCCCCTCAGGTCCGTCCTCTGAGAGCTCGCTCTGTTCTGTCGGCGATTTGGGTCACGGCATAGGCGATCACCATGTAGATCACCACGGCGACCAGGAAGGCTTCGAGATAGTAGAAATTCAGCGCCGCGGTCAGCTGCGACTGTGCGAAGATGTCGACCACCTCGATGGCGAAGCCTAGCGACAGCGCCTTCATGATCACCATGAAGGAGTTGGCGAGATCCGGGATCGCTGCCACAATCACCTGCGGCAGCATGACCCGGCGGAAGAGTTGGCTCTTCTTGTAGCCGAGCGAATAGGCGGCGTCCGCCTGCCCCGTGTCGAACGAGTTCAGCGCGCCCTTGACCACCTCCGCCTGGAAAGCCGCGACGCAGGCTGTCAGGGCGACGATGAGCGTCACCCAATTCGGCGTCGAGTGACCATTGTACTCCACGCCGACGAGCGAGGTAAGGAACTGCAGCGTCGACGGAAGTCCATAATAGGCAAGGAAGATCACCACCACCATGGGGACGCCCTTGAACGCCACCTTGTAGGCGACAACGAGCTGGCGAAGGACTGGGACCCGACGATACTCGACCATGGCAAACAGGCTGCCGATGATCGTCGAAAGCACGAAAATGGCGAGCGCCATGGCAAGCGTCAGCGGCACTGCGCCCAGGATATCCCGGAGGTCGGGAAGAAGAACTTCGATATCGAACATGGTGTGCTCCTTCCTTCGATCAGACGCTTGCCATCAGCGTGGCCCGGGCGGGCGCAGCACTCGGGGCGAACTTCGCAGAACGAAGCTCGAAGAAACGGACGATCAGCCAGGCGGCCAGGCAGAGGACCGAATAGAGCACCGCCAATAGGAGGTAGGTTTCGAACTGATATTGGTTGTAGTCGCGCTCCATGACGAGGTGGGCGGTCGCCATCACGTCGGCGGCGCCGATGTACATGACCAGAGCTACATTATGGATGAGGTAGATGATCGAGTTTCCGTAGCCGGGAAGCGCGATATGCACCGCCTGCGGCGCGACGACGCGCACCAGCTTCTGCCGGAACGTATAACCGAGGCTGTCGGCGGCGTCATGCTGGCCGCGCTCGACGGCAAGAAAGGCCGGACGCATGACTTCCGACAGATAGCCGCCATGATAGAGGCTGAGGCCCAGCATGGCGGCGATCGTCGGCGAGACGAAGTCGTCGATGCCGAAAACGCCGACAAGCACCGGAAGACCATAAAAAGCCACGAACAGCTGCAGAACGACCGGAACGCTTCGCGCGTAGGACACGTAGAGGTCGGCCAGCTGGCTGACCACCGCAATCCTGCGCACGCGGAACGTCGTCGTCATCAAAGCCAGCACGAAGCCGGCGAACATGGCCGTGAACGTGATCGCAAGCGTCAGCGGCAGCGCCGAGAGCAGCTCGGGGATCATGATGGATAGGTCCACTTGGGAACACTCCTTCTGTCAGTCAGGGGCCTGGTCGCCGGCTTCGAAGCCAGGCGTTACTTCATGTATGTGGTGATGTCCTCGCCGAACCATTTCTGCGAGAGCTTGGCGAGCGTGCCGTCGGCCTTGAGCTCCTTCAAAGCCTTGTCGATGCCGTCGGCGAGCGCCTTGTTCTCTTCCGAGCGATGGATGAGCACGAAGGTGTTGTTGATCGCGACCGGCTCGCTTGCCTGGACGTTCAGCTTCTGCTGGTCGATCACGGTCTGCTCGCCGAGATTCGACGGCAGGACGAGCGCGTCATACTTGCCGTTCTCGACCTCCTTCAGGCGATCCGGATAGGGAATGCCGGCACTCGAAGCGGTGATTTCGATCTTGTAGTCGGGATTCTTTTCCTGCCACGCCGTAGCGAACTTGTAGATGCCGCCGCCCGCCGTCACCGGCACGATCTTCTTGCCGACCAGATCCTTCATCTCCTTGATGCCGCTGTCCTTGCGGCTGTAAATCTTGATCAGGCTGGCGCCGATCGGCGCTTCCGGAATAAGGAACTGCTTTTCGCGGGCTGGCGCACGATAGTAGCCGCCGGTTGCGATATCGTACTTGCCGGTCGCAAGGCCCGTCTCCTGCGCGATGTCGGCAGCACCTTCCATCACGAACTTGTACTGCGGCAGCTTGGCGTTGATCGCCTTCAGGACGTCGGGCTCGTAACCCTGCGGTTCGACGCCGATCGCGCCCCAGGAGAGCGGCTTCGATTCCGCCGCGGTGGCGATCTTGATCGTCCGAACGTCCTCGGCGAAGGACGCGGTTGCGAACGCGATCGCGACGCCTGCTACGGCGAGACCGAGACCACGGCGCGAGATTGAACTCATGGAAGTCATTTCAGGCATCCTTTCTTACTGGATCGCGCGTTCGGAATTGAGAAACTGAGCGAGGCGCGGGTTGGAGGGCGTGTCGAAGATTTCGGACGGACTGCCGTCAGCTGCGACGACACCTCGGTCCATGAAGACGATGCGGTTCGAGATGTTCTTGGCGAACTGCATCTCGTGCGTGACGAGAAGCGAGGTGATGCCCGAGGACGTGACATCCTTGATCACCTTGAGGACCTCGTTCACGAGTTCGGGATCGAGCGACGAGGTCGGCTCGTCGAAGAGCATCACATCAGGTTTGACCGCGAGCGCTCTGGCGATGCCCGTTCTCTGGAGCTGCCCGCCCGAAAGCTGCGACGGATAGTTGTCGAGCTTGTCGGAAAGCCCCACCCGCTCAAGCTCCTGCAGCGCAATGGCGCGGGCTTCGTCCTTCGACTTGCCCTGCACGACAACCAGCGGATCCATGACGTTCTGGATGACCGTCATGTTCTTGAAGACGTTGAACTGCTGGAAGACCATCGCGGTGCGTAGACGAATCGCCCGAACGGCGGTCTTGTCCGGCCGCGCGAAGTCCATCCTGATATCGTCGAAGGCAATCGTTCCGGATGCCGGCTTCGCCAGGTGGTTGATGCACTTCAACAGCGTCGTCTTGCCGGTTCCGCTGGGACCGATGATCGAAACCACGTCACCTCGTTTCACCGAGAGATCGACGCCATTCAGGATCTGGGTGCGACCGTAGGACAGCTTCAGGTTCTTGATCTCAAGCATTTCGGATATCAGGTCCTTTCGGAAGACAGTTCGGGAAGCGCTTCGGTCTCGGCATCGAACCACTCGTCGCCGAGAAGTTCCGGCGTGTCGAAGGCCTGGAGGTTTGCAAAGTGCTTCTCGCGGTCTTCGACGAAGAGCGATCGGACGACGCCGCGCGCCAGGCGGTCGGCGCCCTCGCTGATTGCAGGGATGTCGCCTGTGAGCTTGCCGTGGCTGAGGGTCGCCGGGAAGTTGAAGCAATGAATCTTCGAGAGAACCGGGCAGGAACCCGGTTCCCTCTCAAGGAATTCGAAAGCCTCGCCAAGATCAGGCGATCCTTCAAGCTCCGCATTCGCCATCCCGGCCGGCATCGGGAAGCGGTCGCGCCAAAGTCGGATGTGGGGTTCGAAGACCGCCAGTTCCGGCCGATTGGTCAGATCGATCTTGAAGCCGGTCCCGAAGATCAAGAAGTCGAGGGGGTAGCTGGCCTTCGACGTCGTCACGACGAGCTGGTCGCCGTCCTGCTGCAGGCCGGTGATCGGGCTTTGGAGATGAAGGTGGGCCCGCTCGAAGGAGCTGACGCGCAGCACGCTCGGACGCGGCGGCGGCGTCTGCTGGCTCATGGCGTAGTCGAGGAAGCGCCACTTCCATTCGTCGGGCAGTCCGGCGAAGCCATGGACGACGCCCTGGCTGCCGATGCCGGTGAACTTGTTGATCCGCGGCAGTTCCTTGCGGCGGACGAACATGTCGAGGCGGGCGACACCTGCTTCGAGCGCGGTCGCGGCATTGTCCATCGCCGACGCACCCGCACCGATCACCCCTACCCGCTTGCCGCGCAGCGCTGCGAAGTCGATCGCATCGGCGGTGTGCGCCCAGAACCTGCGATCGATATTTTCGGCGATGTCGGGCACGAAGGGGCCGCCGAGACCGTCGCGGCCGGTTGCGAGAACAACGTGGCGGGCGATAATCGTTTCCGTGCGCCCATTCTCGCTGCAGGCGAGGTCGAGCATGCCATCGTCGCGCGGCAGGATCGCATCGACCGAGACGCCGTTGCGCACCGGCAGCTCGAGCACCTTCCGATACCAGATCAGGTAGTCCATCCACGTCTCGCGTGGCGCTCGGTCGAGCGCCATCCACGCTGCGCTGCCGAAGCGCGCTTCATAATAGGCCCGGAAGGTGAGCGCCGGCAGTCCCATCGCGGGGCCTGTAAGCTGTTTCGGAGATCGAAGGGTGCGCATCCGGGCGAAAGTGACCCACGGCCCTTCCTGCCCGGCGGGTGCCTTGTCGAGGATGACATGGTTGGCGACGCCAAGGCGCTTCAGCATTCCGGAAGCGACGAGGCCTGCCATGCCGCCGCCGATGATGACGACGTCGATGACAGGCTGGCCATCAATTTCGCGGGCGGGAACCCACGCCTTGGCGGGCAGTTCCAGCCAGGAGAGGTCCTGACGAAGACGCGCTTCGAGGGCGTCAAGATTGTGAGGATGTGTGGAAAGGTCGCTCATGCCGGCGCTCCTTCGGAGATCGCAGCCTGCCCGTAGACGGTGTCCGCCAAGGTTTCGATGCCATTCGCCTCCAGCAGACGGCAGCCAGGCATCTTCAACGCTTCGAGCCGCGCGGCATCGATAACGGCGGCGACGGTCGGCGCGAGCGGCAACGCCGCCGCCGAGATCGCACCGAACAGGAACGGGATGGCCAGGTCGAGCACGCGCATAACGATGCCATCGAGGGGCACGCCGCAGACGGTCGCGGGCTCGACGATGGCAATGCCAAGTCCTGCGCGCACCAACGAGAGCGCAGTCAGCGAGGCGTTGACGTCGATGATGCGATCCGGCGCCACCCCTGCTCGTTCCAGCGCCTCGTCGACGCGATGACGAAGCCGATAGGGGTTCGCGAGCGTGATGATGCGACGCTCCGCGAGATCGGCCAGGCGAACGACGTCGTTCGCAGCGAGAGGATCGTCGGCGCCGATGGCGATCACGCAAGGTGCTTCCGCGATCCAGTGGATGTCGAGACCGCGATGTTCGAGCGGCAGGCTCGATATGCCAAGATCGGCCGACCGGGCGAGAACCGCCTGCACGACGTTTTCGGCGGCGAGCGCCTGGACGTGGAGATGACGCGGGATCAGGTCGGGCGAGACGGCCGCCAAAGCCTGCGGCAGGATTCCTGCGGCAAGAGACGGCGTTGCCGCGATGGTCAAGGTCGCGGGCTCGTCGAGACCGATTGCCTCGGCCCGTTCGCGGATGTGCGTCAGGCTGGCGAGATGACGTTCGACCTCGGCATGGAAGCGCAGTCCGCGCGACGTCGGCTGGATGCGCGGACCGCTTCGGTGGAGGAGCGCATAGCCCAGATCGGCTTCCAGGTCCTGGATCTGCCGCGTCACGGCCGGCTGGGAACGGCCGAGCAGCCGGGCTGCGCCGGTGACGCTGCCAGCCGACATCACCGCCGCGAAGGCTTCGAGCTGCCGGATGTCGAACGGGCTTTTATTCATATTCAACATGAACCACCACTATCCATGCTTTGGAAGCATTCGCTTTCCATGATTTGAGCAGATACTAGATAATTATTTCGCATGGATTGCAAGTCTCCATGTGATTTTGACATAATGAACCTCCACCCTATCTAAAGCTCTCCCGCGAGATGCAAAGGAGCCTGCCTTGACGCTCATCGAAACTCTTGCCGCCGTCAGACCCGGCTCAGCCCTTGCCGAGGCCATGGAAAAACGGGCGGAGATCCTGCGCCTCAGCGAAGCCGCCCACGACGCAGTCCTTCTTCCGCGTGATCCCGGTGGCCTGTCGCATGGCCTCAGGGCGGCGCTTGCCGCCCGTATGGCCCGTCACAACCACAGCGAAAAACTGGCGAAGCACTATGACGAACTGGTAAAACGTGCCGCCGAGGCATCGACAGCGCCGCTCGCCAAGCCAGGTACTAGCGCAACCGATGGGCGCATCGCAGAGATCGTCCGCCATGCGGACCGACTGACGGTCGCGCCGCGGGAAGCGACCCGCGACCACATAGAAAGATTGCGCAGTGCGGGAATGACCGACGCAGACATCGTCCGGCTGTCGGAGCTTGCGGCCTTCGTAAATTATCAGGTTCGCGTCATTGCAGGGCTGGCGCTGATCGGAGGAAGACAATGAGCGAAATCGTCCATACCTTCACCACTGAGGTTCCACGCTGGCGGCCTTACGTCATTCCAGTCGATCTTGAAACTGCGACCGCCGAGCAGCGGGCGGCAATGCAGGTCACGCCCTCCAACAAGGGCATCTCCCCCTACGTCCTGACGCTTGCGCATGACCCGGAATCCCTCGCCGTCCGCTCACCCCTGTTCAACCTGATTATGTACGGTAAGGACGGGCTTTCACCGGGAGAACGCGAGCTGGGCGCCACTGCTGCTTCCGTCGTCAATCGCTGCGTCTACTGCGCCGCCGTCCATGCCTCCCGGTTCATCAGCCATACCAAGCGGACTGACGTGATCGACGCCATTTTCGCCGATGGGCTCGACGCCGAACTCGATGAGCACCTTCAAACCATCTTCGATTTCTCCGCCCATCTGTCGACGACACCGCCGGAAGCAACGCAAGCTGACGCGCAGGCGCTGACGGACGTCGGTCTTTCCGAGCTTGAAGCCCTGGACCTCGTGTTATCGTCCGCCATATTCGGCTGGGCGAACCGCCTGATGCATACGCTCGGCGAACCAGTAAAGGACTAGACATTTCCGGGTTAGCTTGAAGCATTCTGTTGGATTCGGCGTAGGCGTCACCGCATGCGCATCAGGTCCACAGCGCGATTGCTGATGATTGCTTCCATCGAAAAATAGCCGGTCACTGTCGCAAGATCGAAGTTCGTTATCAGCTTCTGGTAGAAAGCGTCATAGCCCGACATTCCTTTGGTGATGACCTTGATCAGGTAGTCCCAGTCGCCGCCTATTCGGTAGAAATCGACGACTTCCGGCATCCGGTCGACGTGCTTGCGAAAATCTTCCGACCATTCCTTTGAATGATGGCGAGTTCGGATCATGACGATCACCGTGAGATCATAACCGAGCGCTTCGAAATCGATGGAGGCGCGCGATCCTTTGATGACACCTGTCGCATAAAGGCGCTGAAGCCGGCGCCAGCAAGCATTCTGCGATAGTCCGACCTGCTCGGCCAAGTCGCGTTGAGAAAGCGAAGAATCCCGCTGCATGCACGTCAGAATTCTCAGATCAATTTCGTCAATTTTCAAATTATTATCGATCATATGACCCAATCTTGTCCTATTCGTCCAAAAAATCGGTGAAGTTTTCGACGGTGATGCAGATTAGAATCGTTGTCAAATCCTTCGCGGAGAATGACGATGCACGAACTGGCTGCGCGCTATCCATCAAAAGAACTCTCCACGGTCCTCGGCAAGTTCAAGAGTGATCTCAACCGAGATGACCCCATCGGCAGGTTCAGGGCGGGGCTGATAGGCTCAAAGGCGAAGGTCGACGGCCCGTTCGGCCCCAAGGACCTCGTCTATGCCGACTACGTGGCTTCGGGACGCGCCCTCATACAGATCGAAGAATTCATCCTCGAAGAGGTCCTTCCCTACTATGCGAACAGCCATACCGAGGCGTCCTACTGCGGAGGGATGATGACCCGCCTTCGACGGGAAGCCCGCTCGATCATTGGAGAGCTCTGCGGAGCCGATCGACAGCATGCCGTCATCTTTGCCGGATCAGGCGCGACGGCGGGCCTCAATCGCCTGGTGAAGCTGCTGGGCGTCGCCGATGCGATCGCGGCCGGCAAAAGCGTGCGCGTCGTCCTCGGCCCATATGAACACCACTCCAACATCCTGCCTTGGCGCGAGAGCGGAGCGGAGGTCATCGAAATTGCCGAGCGCAGCGACGGTGGTCCCGATCCGGTCATGTTGCAGAAGGCACTTGAGAACGCGCCCGCAGATTTGACCGTTTGCTCGTTCTCTGCCGCATCGAACGTCACCGGCATCCTGACCGACGTCGTGGCTTTCACAAAGATTGCAAAGGCCGCAGGCGCCAAAGTCGTCTGGGACTATGCGGGGGCCGGACCATACGTGCCGATTGCGATGACGCCCGAGCTTGGCGCCGAAATCGACGCAATCGTCGTGTCTCCTCACAAGTTCCTGGGCGGCCCAGGGGCCTCCGGCATATTGGTCGTGCGGCAGGACGCGGTAGTGACGAGCAAGCCATCCTGGCCCGGGGGCGGCACGGTGAAATTCGTGTCACCCACGGGGCACGATTACAGCGACAGCCTGGAGTCTCGGGAGGAAGCGGGAACACCCAACGTCATCGGCGACATCCGTGCGGCGCTCGCCTTCCTGGTCAAGGACGCGATCGGACTTGATGCAATCAAGCGGCTGAACGACGAGTACACGCGGCGCGCCTTCACCGCCTGGAAGGACGTTTCGGAGATCGAACTGCTTGGCTCCACCTCGATCGCACGCTTGCCGATCTTTTCGTTTCGCGTGCGCGATGGAAAGGGTGGCTACATCCACCAGCAATTGATTACCCGCATGCTCAGCGATCGGTTTGGCATTCAGGCGCGTGGCGGCTGCGCCTGCGCTGGACCCTACGTGCATCGGCTGCTTTCGATAGACACCCGGACGTCGGAGCGCATGCGGCAGGCGATCTTGGCTGGCAACGAAATCGAGAAACCCGGATTCACGCGGCTCAACTTGAGCGTCCTGGCATCGGACGAAACAGTTGCCTTCATCCTGGATTCGGTCGCGCAACTCGCGCGGGACGCACCGTCGTATGTCGCGCTCTACACCTTCGACCCGGCGCGCGCGATCTTCTCACCGGTCGCGTCCGGTCGACAGGAGGCGGTCTGTGCGTAGACCTGATGTCGCCGCGTTCTTCGACGCGCGGACCTTTTCGATTCAATACGTGGTCAGCGATCCGCAAACCAGGGCCTGTGCGATCATCGATCCGGTTCTCGATTTCGACGAGAAGTCAGGATCGACAACGACCCACAACGCCGAAATGCTGTTGGACCACATTCGGGACCAGGACCTGCGCCTGCACTGGATCCTCGACACTCATCCGCATGCCGATCACCTTTCGGCCGCCGCCTATCTGAAGGAGCGGACCGGCGCGCCAACGGCGATCGGGAGCCGCGTCACGGATGTTCAGAAAATCTGGTCGAAGATCTACAACTGGCCTGATCTTCCCGTCGACGGCAGCCAGTGGGATCGGCTCTTCTTCGACGGAGACACCTTCTCTATTGGGAACATCGAGGTCGGCGTCATGTATTCGCCTGGCCATACCCTTGCCTCGATCACCTACACGGCGGGCGACGCCGTGTTCGTTCATGACACTGTCTTCATGCCTGACAGCGGCACTGCCCGTGCGGATTTTCCAGGCGGCAGCGCCAGGTCACTCTGGTTGAGCATTCAGAACATCCTGACGTTACCCGGCGATACGCGCCTCTTTGTGGGACACGATTATCAGCCCGGCGGCCGGCAGCCGCTCTGGGAAAGCACAGTGGAACGTCAGAGGGCGGAAAACATCCACGTTGCGCGATGTGCTTGCGCCGACGCGTTCGTCACCCTTCGGGAGGCGCGTGATCGCACGCTGCCGATGCCGAAGCTCATACTTCACGCGCTGCAGGTCAACATCAACGGCGGCCGGCTACCGGAACCCGAAGGGAACGGCCTTCGCTATCTCAAGTTCCCGATGGGTGCCTTTCAAGGTTCCGTCTGGTCCTGAGCAACCCGATTACGGCACCTCGTCCGCTGACTGAACATTCTGTGCTCACGCAGGATCCTGAAAAATGGCGCTAGATCTTTTCCAATATGGCATGGGGACCCTCAGCGGCGCCTTGGTTGGCTTCACCCTCGCCCTTCTGGGCGGTGGCGGCTCCATCCTTGCCGTCCCGCTTCTTGTTCACGCCGTAGGACTGACCGACGCCCATACCGCCATTGCCACCAGCGCCGTTGCCGTTGCTTCGAATGCGTTGATCAGCCTGGTCATGCACGCGCGCCGAGGAACGGTGATATGGCGGTATGCGGGACTCTACTGCGCGACTGGCACCGTCGGAGCGCTGCTCGGCGCCTCGATCGGAAAGATGCTGGATGGGAAGCATCTGCTTTTGTATTTCTCGGGGCTGATGATCGCCATCGCCATCTTGATGCTGCGTCGAATAAGCGTCGCCAGCGAAGATACCTGTATCTTCGAACGTCGGAACACCACCAAGGTTCTTGCGATCGGTGGCGGGAGCGGCGTCGTCTCCGGTTTTTTCGGAATAGGCGGTGGCTTCCTGATCGTCCCCGGCCTGGTGTTTTCCACCGGCATGCCGACGATCAATGCGGTGTCGACCTCTTTGGTCGCGATCGTGGCGTTCGGTTCGACTACGGCTGCCACCTATTCCATCTCAGGTCTCGTCGACTGGCCGCTCGCCGCGGTCTTCATCGCGGGAGGCGCGTTCGGCGCCGTCCTCGGCTGCAAGCTTGTGCACCGCCTTAGGCCCTATCAATCTGCTCTCAATAGTGTTTTTGCGGGCGCCATTCTCACCTTCGGCATCGCCATGGCGTGGAGCACCCTCCTCGGATAGCTCGCCGTAGCCCCGGTCGATTTGCTTGTGCTTCCACATCCTCTTCACATTGCCGAGCAACGGCTCGAGATGGAGTAATGTCGCCGACCGCGGTGGTCTTCCGGGACCGCATCTCCTATCTGATGAGAAGGCATCCGCAATTGCTTGCCTCCGTCTCGCGCGCGATGGCCGGTCTGGCTGGTCTCGTGCTTGTCGCTATCGCCGCGATCGAGATAGCGAATTGGTTGAACGCGCGATGAGGATCAGAGCGATGCTAAGACTGCAGACTATACTCGCTTCGGCAGCAATTGCTTTCGTGCCTCTCACCAACGCCCTTGCGGACGATGCTCTGCCTCCGTTCGACCGCTTCGCCGATCACTGCCTGGACCGCGGGCCGCAGTATGATCGCGCGGCCGCACTCGCCCACCGATACAAGTGGCCGTCGCTTGCTGCCGACATGGTGTTGAGCATTCTTCCTCTTTCGGAACCCGTGGCATTCGACGGCTGGATCACCGGGGCGGGCAGCACGGCGCCATTCGAAGCCCTGGTCGTTGGACGGGCTATGGTCGGAGAGAAGGCTGTCGAGAGCTGCACGATGGCCTTCGCGGGGACCGACGCCGCAGGCTTCGAGCGCAGCCTTGTTTCAACAAGAGCGGCAAGGCCGTCCGGAGAGCAGAACGGTGAAGGACGTATCCGGAAATTCTTCACGATCGAGCGCGATGGGTTGAAAGAGGCGGTGACGCTCGATCTTCCCATCTACCCGAACGGCAGCGACGAGGTGCTCGCGAGCGTCGTCGCCGAGCAACAAACCGAGCACTGAATATGTCCCGGTGACAAAGCGATCAATGCATTCTGTCCCGCCATGCCGCATCGGCCGCGCCTTCGCAGCATCGCAAAAATTGCCGAACTAGCAGTTGTTGCCAGCGTCCGCTTGCGGCTAAAGCGCTGAACACGGGACGGTAACGATATTTCGACCGAACCCTTTCCCTGCCATTTCAAACCTCTATGTTGACGGTTGGACGAGCTAAACCCCTACGGCGCGCATCTTTTCAGGCGCGCAAGAAATGCTGTAGAACGTTGAATTGCTGCCGTTCACACCGGCGCGGCGGGCGATAGGGAAGCGGTTTTGAATGAGAAGCGTCGGCAACAGCTGGCCGAGAGGCGGCGGCAAAATCGGCGAATTGTTGCGGCATCCGGCCTTTGACGCCGTCGGTCTCGGACCGGTCGAAAGCTGGCCTGCTTCTCTCAAGCATATCGCCGAAATGGTGTTGAATTCGCGCCAGCCGAAATTCGTCGCCTGGGGTCCGGATCTCGCCTTTCTCTACAATGATGCCTACGTGCCTGTTTTCCCCGACCGGCATCCTGGCGCACTCGGGAGACCCTTTCGCGAGGTTTGGGCTGATATCTGGGAACAGTTCTCGCCGATCGTCGCCAGCACGCTTGAAGGCAGGCCGCAGCTGTTTAAAGAGCTGCTCATCCCGATGCGCCGGGACGGCCGCACCGAGGATACCTGGTTCACCTTCTCCTACACGCCGCTGCGCGACGATGACGGCGCCATCGCCGGCATCCTCTGCGCGACCCTCGACGTCACCGAACAGGTCGCCGCCAAGCGCGGCGAGAAGCTGGCGCTGGAAGAACTGCGCGCCAAATCGGAGGCGCTTGCAGTCGTCAACCAGGCGGGCGCCGCTATTACCATCGAGCCCGATGTCGAACGTCTCACCCAGATTGTCGTCGATGCCGGTGTGACACTGACGGGCGCCGAATTCGGCGCCTTCTTCTACAATGTCGATGATGGGGAGGGCGGCAGCTACATGCTTTACGCGCTCTCCGGCGTCGACCGGAAGAACTTCGAGAAATTCCCGATGCCACGCAATACAAAGGTCTTCGAGCCGACCTTCAGCGGCGAAGGCATCGTGCGCTCCGACGACATCCTGCTCGACCCGCGCTACGGCCAGAATCCGCCGCATTCCGGCATGCCGACGGGGCATCTCCCGGTCAGGAGCTATCTTGCCGTGCCGGTCAAATCGCGCGACGGCAGCGTTATCGGCGGCTTGTTCTTCGGCCACGGCGAACCCGGCCGCTTCTCTCAAGCGGCCGAGGCGAGCCTCGTCAGCCTCGCCGGCCAATCGGCCGTCGCGATCGACAATATTCGGCTGTTCCGTGCCGCCAAAATCGAAATCGACCAGCGCCGCCACATGGAAGATCAGCTGCGCAAACTCAACGAAATGCTCGAGGTCCGGGTCGCGGCCGAAATCGCCGATCGCCAGCAGGCCGAAGCAGCGCTCCAGCAGTCGCAGAAGATGGAATCGATCGGCAAGCTCACCGGCGGCGTTGCCCATGACTTCAACAATCTGCTGCAGGTGATCTCAGGCAATCTCCAGCTTCTCGGCAAGGACGTGGCCGATAACGGCCGGGCCAGGGAGCGCATTTCGAATGCGCTTGCCGCCGTCGAACGGGGCTCGCGACTGGCAAGCCAGCTGCTCGCCTTCGGCCGCCGCCAGGCGCTGGAACCGAAGGTCGTCAATATCGGCCGCCTGGTCACCGGCATGGACGACATGCTGCGTCGCGCGCTCGGAGAGGAAATCGAAGTCGAGACCATCGTCTCCGGCGGCCTCTGGAACACCTTCGCCGATCCGGCCCAGATCGAGAACGCCCTGCTCAACCTCGCGATCAACTCGCGCGACGCTATGGATGGCGTCGGCAAGCTGACGATCGAGGTCGGCAACGCCTTCCTCGACGATTCCTACAACCGCACCCATCCCGAGGTGAAGGCCGGCCAATATGTCGTGCTCGCCGTCACCGATACCGGCTCCGGCATGACGCAAGAGGTGATGGAGCAGGCCTTCGAGCCGTTCTTCTCTACGAAACCGGAAGGTAAGGGCACCGGTCTCGGCCTGTCGATGGTCTACGGCTTCGTCAAACAGTCCGGCGGCCACGTGAAGATCTACAGCGAGATCGGCGAAGGCACGACCGTCAAACTCTACCTCGCCCGCTCGGTCCGCAGCGAGGATCGCGCCACGGCGGCCGACACCATGCCGGCGACCGGTGGAACCGAAACCGTCCTTGTCGCCGAGGACGACGAGGGCGTTCGCGCCACGGTCGTCGAGATGCTCTCGGATCTCGGCTATTACGTGCTGAAGGCGAAGGATGCGCACAGCGCCCTCACCGTGATCGAGAGCGGCGCCCATATCGACCTGCTCTTTACCGATGTCGTCATGCCCGGCCCCCTGCGGAGCCCGGAGCTTGCGCGCATGGCGCGACAGCGCCTGCCCGACATCGCCGTGCTCTACACCTCGGGCTATACCGAAAACTCGATCGTCCATGGCGGCAGGCTCGATCCGGGCCTGGAGCTGCTCTCCAAGCCCTATACGCGCGAGGAGCTCGCCCGCAAGATCCGCCAGGTGCTCGCCAACCGGCCGCAACGCCACCAGGCGGAGGCCAATGCGCGGGTGTCCAATGCAAGGCAACCTGATCCACAGGTTCCCGGCACGGCTGGAAAGCTGAGGCTGCTGCTCGTCGAAGACGATGCGTTCATCCGGATGGATACCGCCGAAATCCTGCAGGATCTCGGCTACGACGTCATCGAGGCGGGCAGCGGCGAACAGGGCGTTGATATCCTTGGCCACACGCTCATCGACGTCATCGTCGTCGATGTCGGCCTGCCCGGCATGTCGGGCTCGGCCTTTGCCGCCAAGGCGCGGGACGCCCTTCCGTCCGTCGGCCTGGTCTTCGCGACGGGCGACAGCGACCCGCCCGACGCCGCTCGCTTCTCCGGCTCGGTGCTGCTGACGAAACCCTACGACAACGCTGCGCTCGACCGGGCGGTCAAGAGAGCCGTCGAGCTATCCCAAGCTGAACCACTCTAACCCCACCCCCCTCGAACTCGGGATAATTGCGCATCAGGTCGACCTCGCTGGTGCAGCTGTCGTCGCGGGCCGTTAATTCGATCGAGATCATGTCGGCAGGCTTGAGGCAGCCGTCGTTATGTAGGAATGTCCCTTCCCTTCCTTGAAGCTGACGATTAGGTGACCGGCGATACTTGGCCGTTCACGTCGATCGCGCCGTTTCCATCGCCTCTGACGATGTGTTTTTCCATGTTCTCGATTCCCCGCTGCACGCAGGTTTAAGCAGGCTTACCTATCGGAAACCTGACAAAACAGGCTTTTGTTCCGAATTTCGGGACAATGGCTCCTGGAGCGCCGTGTGTCCGTTCGGAGCGCAGAGGACGCTCTAACTCTTTAAATCTACGCACCGGACTACCGAAAATCGATCTCGTTCGGGCCGATGCTGTAGGGAACTTTTCCCCTCGGCACCGGTTGGATTCTCTTACAAACCGCGTTCGAGCGCTTTGCAAACCACAGGAGGCGAAGATGCCGCGAGGAGACAAATCCGACTATACCGACAAGCAGAAACGCAAGGCCGAACACATCGAGGAGAGCTACGAGGAGCGTGGCGTCTCCGAGAAGGAAGCCGAACGGCGCGCCTGGGCGACAGTCAACAAGGAAAGCGGCGGCGGCAACAAATCCGGTTCCGGCCGCGGCAAGAAGGATACGCACGAATCCTCTGAAAAGGGCGGTCGGGCCGGCGGTGCTGCATCCGCGGCACGCTCGAAGGAGGAACGCTCCGCTTCCGCCAAGAAGGCGGCCGCGACACGCAAGCGCCACGAGCACCATAGCCATCACTAAGCATGTGCCGAAGGGTGTGAGCGGTCTCAGGCGGCGTCATGCTCCAACTCTGTAATCGAGGATCGGCAGGCGTCAGTCTATCGCCTGCCCATCCGGCAAAGGGATTTTCGCCATGGCCAAATAGAAGAAGTGGTCGCAGGACGTTACCGAACACAGCAACGCGATGGACCTCAAGGAAGGCGTGTTCAAATCGGACGATCCGAAGAAAATTGCCCGGTCGATCAAGCACTCCGCCGAGGAGAGCGATCGCCGCAAGTCGAGCCCGTTTCGCGCCGCCATGTCGATGCTGACCTTCTACATCAACCGCGCCGGCGAGCAGCTGTCGAAAAAGCGGCGCGGCACCCTTGAAAAAGCCAAGGACGAACTGCGAAAAGACTTCGGTCGTCAACCGAGGCATTGAACATGGCATATGAGCTTTATTATTGGGACGGCATTCAAGGCCGTGGTGAATTCGTGCGCTTGGCGCTGGAGGAAGCCGGCGCCGACTATGTCGACGTCACGCGTCAGCCCGGCCGAGGAACGGGCGCCATGCTCGAGATCATGAAGAGCGAAGGCGAGCTTCACATTCCCTTCGCGCCGCCCTTCCTGAAAGACGGCGATCTTCTTATCCCGCATGTCGCCAATATCCTGTTTTACCTAGGGCCGAAGCTCGGCCTTGCGCCGGAGGACGAGAGCCTTCGCTATGTCGCCAACGGCCTGCAGCTCACCATCACCGATTTCGTCGCCGAAGCGCACGATACGCACCACCCGATCGACGTGTCGCTTTATTATGAAGACCAGAAGCAGGAAGCCAAAGCCCGCTCGGTCGCCTTCATCCGGGACCGCATTCCAAAATTCCTCGGTTATTTCGAGCGCGTGCTGACGCGAAATCCGCAAGCTCCCAATCATATGATTGGCAATTCGCTCACCTATGTCGACCTCTCCCTCTTTCAGGTGATCGAGGGCCTCACCTATGCCTTTCCCAAAGCGATGAAGAAGAGCAAGGCCGAATACCCCGCTCTCCTTGCCCTGCACGATGCGGTAGCCAAACGCCCGAACATCGCCCGCTATCTCGCCTCCCCTCGCCGCCTCGCCTTCAATGAGGAAGGTATTTTCAGATACTACCCGGAGCTAGACGCAGGGAGCTGAAGAGTTCAGTTCGGCCTCGCGGGTGAGGAAATCAAGCAGCCTGTTTTCTTCGGCCCGCAGACCCCGCAGCGGCTCGTTGCCGCCCTCGGTCAAAGGATGATCATTGCCGGCGAGCGCAATGATGGCCGGATGGATATAGCTCGAGCGTGAGATCGCCGGCGTATTGTGCAGCGCCTCGGCCGCAGCCTCCGACATTTCCTTCACCGTCGGCCGGCCGCCGCCGACGATCCTCTCGCGGGCGACACCGAAGGCCGCCAGCGATCCGGCCCAGGTGCGGAACGTCTTGGCGGAAATCGGAATGCCCGATATTTCGGCCAGATAGGCATTCAGCCGGCCGGAATCGACCGGTTTCAGCGCGCCGCTTTCATCCTTCCAGACGAAGAGCTGGCGGCCGGGCAGGTCGGAAATCTCTTCCAGGATTTTCTGCAGCCTGGGATGTTTGAGGCTGCGCTGGACACGCTTGCCGCCCTTGGCGCGGAATTTGAGCTCGATGCGCCCGTCAACGATTTTCAGATGCCGCTTCAAGAGCGTCGTCGCGCCATAGGTGCCGTTCTCCCTGACATAGGCCTGGTTACCGACTCGCAGATGCGCCTCGTCCAGCAGCGTCGTCAAAGCCGCCAGCACACCGTTGACGTCTTCGGCACCGGTGTCGAGATGGCGCAGGACGGTGCGGCGGATCTTCGGCAGTGCCTGGCCGAATTCGATCAGCTGGTGGAACTTTCCGGCACTGCGGAAGGACTGCCAGTCCTTGTGATAGCGATATTGCTTGCGCCCGCGCGCATCGATGCCGGTCGCCTGCAGATGGCCGTTCTCGTAAAGACAGATCCAGACGTTTTCGTAGGCCGGCGGCAGGCCGAGCGCACCGATGCGCGCCCGCTGCAACTCATCGGAAAGTGTTGTGCCATCCGGCATCACATAGCTGAAGCCCTTGCCTTTCCTGCGCCTGCGGATGCCCGGTTCGGTATCGCTGACATAGATCAGGCCAAGTTCGGTGATGGCTTCGGCATTCATGCTGTTGATGACCTGCTATTTGCTCCTGCGGCCGAACTGAAACCATCGGCGGCGCTGGGCCTTGGTCGCCCCCTCCGGCGGTTGCGTCTGGCCTGTCGGTGCAAAGACGGCCAGGCTTTGGGTGTAGACAATGACCGGATTGTCCTGATCGTGCACCTCGAAGGCGCCGGTCTCCGCCCCGGTGTCGAGAACCCGTGACCACTGCGTCAGTCCGTTCACCTCAGGCAGATGGACCTCGCAGTCGCCGCCGGCGTTGAAGACGAGGAAAAGGTCATCCATGTTTTCGGTATCCAGCGCATGCGCGCTCTTCGAGAGGTAGAGGCCGAGCACCTGCAATCCTTCATCGTTCCAGGCCCCGTCGTCCATGAAGCTGCCGTCGGGCTTGTACCAGGCGATCTCGATGCGCCCGTCCTCGCTGATCTCGCCGGTCAGGAACCGCTCCTGCCGGAGGACTGGATGAGCCTTGCGGAAGGCTGCCGCCCGCCGACAGAAATCGAGGAAGGGATCGTCGAGCCCGTCCCAGCCTGTCCAGCCGATCTCATTGTCCTGGCAATAAGCGTTGTTGTTGCCGCCCTGGCTGTTGCCAAGTTCGTCGCCGGCCAGGATCATCGGCACGCCTTGGGAGAGCATCAGCGTCGCCATCATGTTGCGCCGCCGGCGGGCGCGGGCCGCGTTGATGTCGGGATTATCGGTGGCGCCCTCGGCGCCCATATTATCGGAATGATTGTCCGAATGGCCGTCCCGGTTATCCTCCCCGTTCGCCTCGTTGTGCTTGCCGTCGAAGGACACCGTATCCATGAGCGTGAAGCCGTCATGGGCCGACAGAAGATTGATCGAGGAGGTCGCGCCCCGATCGGAATGATTGAATTGCGGCGCCGAGCCGGTGATGCGCGCCGCCAGCTCCGACACCATGCCGCCGTCGCCCTTCCAGAAGCGGCGCACGTCGTCGCGGAACTTGTCGTTCCACTCGCGGAAAGGGTGCGGGAAACCGCCGACCTGATAGCCGCCCGCGCCGATATCCCAGGGCTCGGCGATCAGCTTGACGCCGGCCAGGATCGGATCCTGACGGATAGCACCGAAGAACAGGCCCTGACGGTCGAACTCCAGATCCTGGCGCCCGAGCGTGCTGGCAAGATCGAAGCGGAAGCCGTCGATATGCATGACCCCAACCCAGTAGCGCAAGCTGTCGAGCACCATGCGCATCACCATCGGATTGGCAACGTTGAGCGTGTTGCCGGTCCCGGTCGTATCGAAGGTGTGGCGGGGATCGTCGGGAGAGAGGATGTAATAGCTCGCATTGTCGAGCCCTCGGAAAGACAGCGTCGGCCCCTTCTCGCTGCCTTCGGCCGTGTGGTTGTAGACCACGTCCATGATGACCTCGATGCCGACGGCATGGAACTTCTTCACCATGGTCTTGATTTCGGTGATCTTGTCACTTGAGAGATAGCGCGCCTGCGGCGCGAAGAAACCGAGCGTCTGATAACCCCAATAATTCCTCAGATTCTTTTCGAGGAGATAGCGGTCGTCGAGGAAATATTGGATCGGCAGGAGCTCGATCGCCGAGACGCCAAGTCCGACGAGATGATCGATGATCGGATCGCTGCACATGCCGAGAAAGGTGCCGCGCAGCCGGTCGGGCACTTTCGGATGCGTCATCGTCAGGCCGCGCACATGCGCCTCGTAGATGATGGTATCCGGCCAGGGCCGCCGGATCGCCTCTTCACCCGCCCAGTCGAAATCGGGATCCTGCACGACGCCCTTGACCATGAAGGGCGCGCTGTCGCGGTCGTCGAAGGAAAGATCGTCCTCGCCGATCCGATAGCCGAACAGCGCATCATGCCATTCCAGCTCGCCCGTCACCTGCTTGGCATAGGGGTCGAGCAGAAGCTTGTTCGGATTGAACCGGTGGCCCGCACCAGGATCATAGGGGCCATGGGCGCGATAGCCGTATACGGTGCCCGGTCCGATGCCGGCTATATAGCCCGACCAGATGTCGCCCTCGCGTTTGGGCAAGGGCAGCCGGGCAATCTCATCTTTTCCGTCAGGGGAAAACAGGCAGAGCTCGATCTGTTCCGCATGCGCCGAGAAGACGGCGAAATGAGTACCGGAACCCGTATACTCCGCCCCCAGCTCCGGCTTGAGGAAGTCGAGTTCCGAAAAGGAAAAGCTCATGGCGCCCCGCTTGATGAAAAGACCAAGCGGGAAACGTGAAGATGGTTCGAAAGTTCCGTAGCGGCGGGGGAAAGCGGACGCTGTCGTTTGCCGATCGAAGCGTTTACGGCATCAGCTGGCCGCCGTTGACCTCGATGACCTGGCCGGTGATGTAGCCCGAGAGCGTCGGCGAAGCGAGGAAGAGATAGGCTCCGACGCAATCCTCTGATGTGCCGACGAAGCCCATCGGGATCGATTTGCGTTGCAGTTCCATCTGCTCGTCATTGGTATAACGCTCGTGGAAGGGCGTGGCGATCACACCCGGCGCCACCGCGTTGACGCGGATCCTGTCGGCGACGAACTCCTTGGCATGGCCGCGCGTGATGGTCGAGACGAAGCCTTTGGAGGCGGCATAGAGGACTGCGCCATTGCCGCCGCCATTGCGGGCGGCGATCGAGGTGGTGTTGATAATGAAGCCGCCCTGCTTTTTCAGCCAGGGATGGGCCGCGCGCGTCGCCGCCAGCACCGAACGGGCATTGAGGTCCATCACCGCGGCATAATGGGCGTCGGTATATTCGGAGGTCGGCTTGCGCCCCAGCATGCCGCCGGCATTGTTGATGAGCCCGTCGAGATGGCCGAAGGTCTTCGCCGTCTCCTCGACGACACGCTCGGTCTCCCCTTCCCTCGACACGTCGCCCTGGATCAGATGCACCGTGCCGCCGGCAGCCCGAATCTCTTCGCCGAGCTTCTCCGCCGGCTCGCGGCTGGCGTTGTAATGCACGCCCACCTTGGCTCCTTGCGCCGCAAAGGCGCGGGCAACCGCCGCCCCAATCCCAGTCGAGGCGCCGGTGATCAGCACCGCCTTGCCTGATAGATCCGGCAATTTGATGGATGCGAGCATTTGAGCAAGTTCTGTCATGGCTATGACGCCTCCCGAAAAACCAAAGACATGGGTGATGAAACAGGCAGGGGAAAGTCTATCAGCCGAAATCTAAGAAGGGCAATGCACGAAATGGCGAGAGCCGAGGTCCTTGCAACACCTCGAATTCCTCTCAGCGGGCATCATCGCCGATGCCCGCCGGAGGACGTTCACTGGACCTTGAAAGAAATTGTTAGGAAGACACGCCCAAAACCGCCTCCTGCTCCCGCCGGACAAGCGGCGGAAATGCCAGCGCGATTGCCGCAGCACCGAGCCCAACCATCGCAGAACCGGTGAAAAGCCAGGAATAATTGGCGAAAGTATCGAAGATCCAGCCGCCGATCAGAGGGCCGAAGGCCATGCCGAGGCTGGAGAGCATCGTCGCGGCGCCCAAGACGGTGCCGATGATACGCTGGCCGAAATATTCCCGCGCCAGCACCGCATAGAGCGGCATCACGCCGCCATAGGCACTGCCGAAGACGATGGCGAGGGCATAAAACTCCGTCAGCTCGCTGACCAGGAGATAGGTCGCGAGCGCGGCCGCCTGCACCAGGAGGCCGGCGATGAGGACCGGCTTCACGCCGAGTCTGTCGGCGAGGCTGCCATAGAGCAGCCGGCCGCCGAGGCCCGCCAGGCCTTCGACACTGTAGATGCTGACGGCCGCCATCGGTGCGACGCCGCAGATCGTCGCATAGTTCACCATGTGGAAAATCGGGCCGGAATGGGCCGCACAGCAGGCAAAGAAGGTGAGGCCGAGCACGATGAATTGCGGCGACCGGAAGACTTTCGACAGCTGTGGCCGACCGCCTTCCGCGGCAAACTCGGTGCCGGCTTCGGCAGGCGGGCGCCTGACCAGCAGGGCGGCCGGCACCAGGAGCACCCAGGTGGCGATGCCGATGATCAGCATGGCGGGGCGCCATTCATAGGCCGAGATCAGCCAGCGCGCGAAGGGCGAGATGGTCATCGGCGCCACCCCCATGCCGGCCGAGACGAGCGACACGGCAAGCCCGCGGTTCACGTCGAACCAGGCGGTGGTCGCCGCGATCATCGGCGCGAAGAAGGCGCTGGCGGCCAGTCCGACCAGAATGCCATAGGTCAACTGAAATTCGATGAGCGTTGCGGCGCGGCTGGCGAGCACCAACGCCAGGCCGAGAAGCACGGACCCTACCAGCACGACGATGCGCGGCCCGAAACGGTCGCTTGCCGCGCCCCACAGGAAACCGCCGAGACCCATGACGAGGAAATTCAGCGTCATGGCGCTGGCGATGCCGACATGCGACCAGCCGGTCGCGGTGGCGATCGGCTCCTGGAAAATCGCCAGCGAGAACATTGCGCCGATCGCGACGCACGACATCAGGGCGCCAACGGCGACGATGACCCAACGATAGGAAACACTCATGGCTTCATACCTCCATGCCGACAGAGTGATCGCGACGCGCGCAGCCGGTCCGCCGCTTTCCGCGCCTTGCGATTAAAGACGTTTGAACCGCTGCGATTTCGACAGCGCCCTCACATCTTTTTACCACCGTGCCGTTTAGAGCGTGCGGAACATCACCAGGGCGTCGACATAACCCTCAGTCGGATGAAGGAAGACGCCCGGCAGCCGGCCGACGATTTCGAAGCCGAGGGATTGCCACAGCGCGACGGCGCGGCGATTGCTGCTGATGACGAAGTTGAACTGCATGGCGCGAAAGCCCCGCAAGCGGGCATGTTCAAGCGAATGTTCATGCATCCGGCGGGCGACACCGCGGCCGCCCGCCGCAGGATCGGTCATGTAGCCGCAATTGCAGACATGGCGCCCACCGCCCGCCTGATTGGCCTTGATGTAATAGGTGCCGAGGATGACGCCATCCTCTTCCGCGACGAAGGTCTCGCGGTCCGCTCCCATCCAGTAGGCGAGCGCATCGGCTTCGGAGAGATCGCTGTCGAGCGCATAAGTCTCGCCGGCACGGATCGTCGGGCCGATGATTCTCCAGATGGCGCTTCGGTCGTCATTGTTTGCGGGTCGGATCAGCATGGCCGTTTCTATCGAAGCCCGGCACCGGAGGCAACGGGCTGAGCCCTGTCAGACCCTTTCGAGGGCAATGGCGATCCCCTGCCCGACACCGATGCACATGGTCGACAGCGAATAACGTCCGCCGGTTTCGGCAAGTTCCAGCGCCGCCGTGCCGGTGATGCGGGCGCCCGACATCCCAAGCGGATGGCCAAGCGCGATTGCGCCGCCGTTGCGGTTCACCCGTTGATCGGCATCGGCAATGCCGAGCGCCCGCAGCACCGCCAGCCCCTGGCTGGCAAAGGCCTCGTTGAGTTCGATCACGTGGAACTGCTCCTGGGTCATGCCGAGCCGCGCCATCAGCTTGCGCGAGGCCGGGATCGGCCCGATGCCCATCACCCGTGGAGGAACCGCGGCGGCCGCGCCGCCGAGGATGCGGGCGATAGGGGTCAACCCATATTTCCGCGCCGCCGCTTCCGAGGCGACGATCAGCGCCGCCGCTCCGTCATTGACACCGGAGGAGTTGCCCGCCGTCACCGTGCCGCCTTCTTTCTTGAAAGGCGTGGCGAGTTTTGCCAGAGCCTCGATCGTCGTCGCGCGCGGATGCTCGTCCTTGTCGACGACGATGGGATCGCCCTTGCGCTGGGGAATGGTGACCGGAGTGATCTCCTTCGCCAGCCGTCCGCTCGCTTGGGCAGTTGCCGCCTTCGCCTGGCTGCGCAGCGCGAAGGCGTCCTGATCGGCGCGGCTGATATGATAGTCCTCGGCGACGTTCTCGCCGGTCTCCGGCATGGAATCGACGCCATACTGTTTCTTCATCAGCGGGTTGATAAAGCGCCAGCCGATCGTGGTGTCGTGGATTTCGGCCGCCCGCGAAAAGGCCGTTTCGGCCTTCGGCATGACGAAAGGCGCCCGCGACATGCTCTCGACACCGCCCGCGATCATCAGCTCCGCCTCGCCGGCGCGGATGGCGCGCGCCGCCGTGATCACCGCATCCATGCCGGAGCCGCAGAGCCGGTTGATCGTCGTGCCCGGCACCGCAATCGGCAGGCCGGCGAGCAGCGCCGACATGCGCGCGACGTTGCGGTTGTCCTCGCCCGCCTGGTTGGCGCAGCCGAAGATCACGTCGTCGACCGCTTCCCAGTCGACGCCGCCGTTGCGCGCCATTAGCGCCTTCAGCGGGATGGCGCCGAGATCGTCGGCCCGCACCTGGGAAAGCGCGCCGGCGAAGCGGCCGATCGGCGTCCGGATATAGTCGCAGATGAACGCTTCGGCCATGGCTTTCCCTTCAGAGTTTCGGAACGACGAGATCGGCCACCGGCCGCTCGACGTGCAGTCGCGCCCCGGTCATCGCCTGCAATTCTTCCAGCGACATGGCGGCGAGCTTCTCGCGCAGCAGGAAGCGCCCCTCGACAATGTCGATGACGGCATGGCTGGTATAGACGCGGGTGATGCAGGCCACACCGGTCAGCGGAAAGGTGCATTTCTCCACCAGCTTCGGCTCGCCCGTCTTGGTGACATGCTCGGTGATGACGCAGACCTGTTGGGCGCCATGCACCAGGTCCATGGCGCCGCCGACAGCCGGCACGCCCTTGCTGCCGACCCGCCAATTGGCGAGATCCCCATTCTCCGCGACCTGATAGGCGCCGAGGATCGCGACGTCGAGATGGCCGCCGCGCACCATGGCAAAGCTGTCGGCATGGTGGAAGAAGGCCGCACCCGGCTTCAGCGTCACCGCCTTCTTGCCGGCGTTGATCAGATCCCAATCCTCCTCACCTTCGGCGGGCGGCTCGCCAAAATTGAGGATGCCGTTTTCGGTATGGAAGATCGCCTGACGGCCGGGCGGCTGGTAGCGGGCGACCATTTCGGGAAAGCCGATGCCGAGATTGACATAGGCGCCGTCGGCAATGTCCTGCGCCGCGCGCCAGGCGATCTGCGCATTGGAAAGTTTGATGTCGTCCCTGATATCGACGGTCATACGTAGGCCACTCCGGCTCGGATGAGCTCTTCTTCCTGCTGCGGATGCGGGACGGCGACGATACGGTCGACGAAGATGCCGGGGGTGACGACATGCTCGGGATCGATGCCGCCGGCCGGCACGATCGAGGAGACCTGGGCAATCGTCCTGGCCGCCGCCATGCACATCAGCGGATTAAAATTGCGGCCGGCCTTGTTGTAGGTGAGGTTGCCGTGAGTATCGCCGATCGCCGCCTTGACGATCGCGAAATCGGCTTTCAGCCAGCGCTCCTGCACATAATGGCGGCCGTCGAATTCGGCGATGACCTTGCCTTCCGCCAGTTCCGTGCCGTAGCCGGTCGGCGTGTAAAAGGCCGGAATGCCGGCGCCACCGGCGCGGATGCGCTCGGCCAGCGTTCCCTGCGGCACCAGCTCGAGTTCGATCTCGCCGGCCAGATATTTGTCGGTGAAGGCGCGCGGATCGGAGGAGCGCGGGAAGGAGCAGATCATTTTCCGGACCAGGCCGGCGTCAATCATCGCGGCAATGCCGATGCGGCCGTTGCCGGCATTGTTGTTGATCACAGTCAAGTTTTTCGGGCCCTTGTCGATCAGGGCATGGATCAGCTCGATCGGCGCACCGGAGCCGCCGAAACCGCCGATCATCACCGTCGCGCCGTCGCCGATCTCGGAGACGGCCGCCGCCGTGCTCGCGATTGTCTTGTCCATGGTGATCTCCTCAGCCTTGGCGTCAGAAATAAAACGCTGCAGGAGCAGCGGCAAGATATTTCGTGCGTTATTTGACATTTGTTCGTATATCGCACATAATGGCCAAGGATTGGACGCCGGAACCATGCGCGAAAGCGATTTCGTCAGCGGCTTTGCCCGCGGCCTGAAAGTCATCGAAGCCTTCGGCGAGACGCGACAGCGGCTGTCGATCGCGGAAGCCGCCAAGCTGACCGGGCTCGACCGCGCTACCGTGCGCCGCTCGCTGCTGACCCTCGCCGAGCTCGGTTATGCCGATTACGACGGCAAATTCTTTATGCTGACGCCGAAGATATTAAGGCTCGGCCATGCCTATCTCCAGGCGACGACGCTGCCGGCGCTGTTGCAGCCGCATCTCGATCATCTTTCGGAACAGGCCGGCCAGAGCGCCTCGGCCTCGGTGCTCGACGGCACCGAGATCGTCTATATCGCCCGGGCCGCGCAGCGCCGGGTGATGTCGATCAATCTCACCCCCGGCAGCCGCCTGCCCGCCTATTGCGCCTCGATGGGCCGAGTGCTGCTTGCGGCTCTTTCCGAGACCGAAGCGCGCGCCGTCCTCGCCAGGAGCGAGCTCAAACAGAACACGGCAAAGACCAAAACCGACCCGGAGGAACTGATCGAAGAATTCCGCCGGGTGCGCGCCGAAGGCTACGCCGTCATCGATCAGGAGCTGGAAATCGGCCTCTGCTCGATCGCCGTGCCTGTCGAAAACGACCGCGGCGAAACGATCGCGGCGATCAATATCGGCGCCCCGGCCGCCCTCGTCCCGGCCGCCGAGATGAAGGCGCGTTATCTCAAGCTGCTGAGGGAAACGCAGGCCGCCTTACGGCCGCTGCTGCGACGGTGACAGCAGCTGGAGCTGCGCATGCCAGATCACTCGCGGTTGCCTGTGATCGAACTATGCGGCCCGACGCGCCCGTAAAGCCGTGGCTTTGTCTACGAGACGAGCGGTCATGTAAGCGAAACAGACGACTGCGCCCAGAAGCACCAGGAAGGCGGCAGGGCCATTCAGACCAATCGAACCGGCAAGCGGCTTGAAGACGCCGATCACGCCTCGGTGCAGGATGTAGACGGGATAGGAGATGTATCCGATCCACGTCGCCAGCCCTTCTGCCTGGGCGGGCATCTCCAGCAAGAGGCCGAGTGTTACGATGAGCGGCGCCAGGGTGATCGCGAAGATCAGATCGTAGTAAGGCCGCAGCAATACCGGAACCGGAGCTACGATGCAGATCAGCAAAAGCAGGCAGGGCGCTAGTGCGACCCAGCCGCGCCTCCACGCCGATACGCGGTTGAACAAACGGCTGATAACCACACCTGCGGTAAATGAGAACATCACTCGGGGCAGTCCACCCACTGCTGAAGGCCACTCCCAGCCGATATTCAACATGCCGTATTTCAGACCGACAAGGACCAAGGACGCCGCCGAGACGAGCGCAACGGCGCAGAGGGCGCGGACGGAGAGCTGGAAGAGCCACAATGCGAAGACGATATTGACCAGCAATTCCCAGAACATCGACCAGGCCGGGCCGTTGATCGGAAACATCCCTTGCATCGGATGCGCTTGAAGAAAATACATCGGGCTCGGCAGAACGAAGGTGTTTGTCGCCGTCGACACCAGCAGATCGACCGCGCTTTGGGCGCGCAGTCCCCAGCTCGTCAACAGAATGATCTGCACGAGGCCAACCAAGATCCCGATCAGATAAAGCGGATACAGGCGTTTCATGCGGGCCTTCATGAACGACTGGAACGGCAGGCCGCGCGACAGCCTTCGTCCGTAAATGTCGGCGATAATGAAGCCGCTCAGAACGAAGAAAAAGTCGACCGCCAGATAAGCCGATGGCGCATATCTCTCCTGGAAGTGCGTGGCGACAACACAAATGGCGGCAAAGCCGCGCATGGCATCGAGCGTATAGTAGCGGCTGCGTCCGCTTGTCGAAACATCTGCCCGGTGAAGCCGATGTGACGGATAATCGCGGTCGAGATCGGTCATCTTGTCGATTATCCCATGCGCTTGCGGCAGAAGGCCGTTTGGGTTGAGAGACGGGCGGCGAAACAATCCGCCGCGCTGGAAATCACACAGGGGTGGCCACTGCGCCCCTGTTGCCCTTGCGCTGCCGAGCCTGCTTGATGCTGCCGATCAACACATTCAGGCGCGCCCTGCACAGTAAGAATATCAGGCTGCAGTAAGCGATCCCGCCTGCAAGGGCTTCGATAGCCAGACGTGCGTAGGGCGACCAATGAAGCAACAGTTCGTGCAGCAGCAAAACGACAGCCACCATCGCTGCACTGGCCGTGGTCGGCCGCAGGAACTGCGCCAAATATGCCGGCACACTCAGCTCTATATGCTGCGACACCTTCCAGCTGGTGATCGGCCAGAACAGCAGAACTTCGATCGTGATCGCAAACACGATTGTCGTCACGCCGTAGGGGTAAAGAACTGCGATGGTCAGAAGCGTGAGAACGTTTCGAGCCAGCTGGTAGTAAAACCACCAATCCATCTCTCCCTGGCTTTTTATCAGGGATGCCTGCACGTAGCCGATGCCAGCCATCAAGCCAATCACGCAGTAGAACCGAACCGGCCAAACCGCCTCGATCCAGTGCGCCCCGAAAATCGTCGTGATCGCATCATCGGCAACTGCCGCAAGACCGATGAAGACGGGGTAGGAAACCAGGGCACAGCCAAACGTCGCCATCAGGAATGCTTCCCGGACTTTCTTCGGATCGGCCCGCAGTGAAGACAGCAGCACGTGCGTCACCGACGTCAAGCCGCCGGCGATGACGTTGTTGATCATGTCAAACAGGCGCTTGGAAAAGTTATAGATACCGAGCGCCGATGGGCTCAGGAGCACGCCGATGAGCAAGTTGTCCAGGCTCATCGTCTGCAAAAAGCGGGTGCCGGATGCAAAGAAACCATAGTGAAGCAGATCCTTGAGGCTCGCTCTCTTGATCTTCAGGCCGGGGATCCAACCCGCACCCCAGAAAGCGGCGCCGCACGATGCCGCTGTGGCGGCGATCTGGGCAATGGCAAGACCCCACAGGCCGAAACCGGCGAGAACCAGTACCAGGCAAAGGCAAGCAGACGTGACGGTCGCGATGACTGTGCGGACGGCCACCAGATGGAAGGACATTTTCCTGTTCACGATCGCATTCGGAACGACGGCCGTGAAGTCGAAGAATACCTTCAATCCCATGATGTAAATGAGATAGGTGACTTCCTTATGTCCGACATAGGTCGCGATCGACGAAGCGGCCAGGCATAAGGCGCCGTAGACCAGGAATGAAAAGCCGAGCGAAAGCAGGAAGATCGTGTCGAGGTGGCTGCGCCTGATCTCGGCTCTCTGGATGATCGCTTCGCCAAAGGCAGTGGGCCCGAAACTCGCTGCAAAGGAGACGATGCTGAAGGACAGCGCGACAAGACCGAAGTCCTGAGGCTGGAGAATACGAGACGTGACCACAAAAACAGCGAAGGTCAGGACCGTCGGAATTAGGGTACTGAGTGCCGACCAGAAGGCACCCGTTACGGCTGCGGCGGACCGGTTCTCACTGACATGGCTGAAGAGAATATCGTCGTCTTGCAAAACCGACAAACTGAGCTCCTACCGATAATCAGACTATGGAAGGTTGAGGGACCAGATCGGGGGCGGGAATACCGGGACCGACAGTGATGGGGCGGCTCGACTTGTACCAGGTGCCGCCGATCTCATATGGCAGGCGAGACATTGCTGCGAAAATCTCGCCGGCATTCGTTGCTGTCTCCACCAGAGGGCTATCGCCCGTCCGGCTGTTGATGAAGGCGTGCAGACTGCTTGCCTCCCTCGCAACCGCGATATGCGGCTTATTGAGCAACAGACAGAGAATATGACCGTGTAAATGGTTGGTAATGATCCGCTCTGCGCCGGACAGGATCCGCACGCCGTAATCGACATACCGACGGGCGACATCCTCGCGGTGCTGGGCCAGCATTGCCGCGCGGCTCAATCCATGCCGCAGCGCTGAGCTGACGATGCTCGACATGCGCAAGCGCGACAAACTGGCGGGACCATTGATCCAGTTGGTCAGAGGTCCGTCAACAATCGAGCGCGCTTTCGCTATATCGACGTCGTCGTCCTCGCCAAGAGGCTTCATAACATACAACACCCTCAGAGGGTCGGCGTCGAAGGGCTTCAGCGTCTCGATACCGAATGCCGTGTCCGGGCCCGCCCCGACATCACAGTCGAAGTTCGCCCTTGCCAGTTCGAAGCTCTGGTCATCGCGCGTCAGGCAGAAGAAGTTGCGATGCCTGCCAATCGTGCGTTTGGCGTATTCCTTGAGCGACTCGTTGGCGAAGTGAATCCTCTGCGGCATCTGGATGATCGTCCGATCCGGATATTTCCACATCAATCGGCAGCGAAGATCATCCCTGCCCGCCCGCAAATCCCCAAAATCACTCCACCCGCAAATGAAAATTGGAGCATCGGCCGGCGTTTCCCTTATCTCGTCTATATTTTGGGATGCACCGCAAACAAGCGCCGGCATCCTGCCCGTTACTTGCTTCAATACCTGCGACAACCCAAGCCAACTTGCATGATGCCCCGGATCTTTATTCGAGGGAAAGTCCATTATAATGTAAGGCTGTCCGGTATTTACGAACTTCCTTACTATCTCAATCAACTTTTCTTTTTGTCTATGTATTACAACTTCGCCGAGGTGATGCATCAATACAACGTGATTCTCTAAATTTTGTCGAATGATCTATATCCATCAGCTGAATGAGTCAATTGGACTTCGGCGCGACATAGAATCGCACCAGATTTACATTACTTTTTCGTAATGTTAGACATGCTGGATTTTCGGAGATGACTTCGTTCTAGCGCTCACTCCGATAGATCTGAGGCGGTGGGCCACGGCTCATCCGGTCGTTGTGCCGAGCGCACTGTTGTCAGAGGCGCAGTTGGGCAGATCGGAGAGAGTCTGGACTTGAGCCCATTTTCACAACGGCTCGTTCAAAACTCGCCTTAATGGCGTGTCAAACTTTAGAGGTGCGGGAGGCTCGCATGCACGGGGGCGATGGCAAGAAGGCATTTTACCCGAACTTCAACATGATCAGGCTCGTCGCAGCCTCGACGGTGATCTTCTCGCATGCCTTCCTTATCGTGGAAAAGACCTCGGCGAATGAGCCCTTCGAGCGGTTGTTCGGAGAGGGTAATATCCTCGGCCTATTCGGCGTCTATGTGTTTTTCATCACCAGCGGCTTCCTCGTCACGCAGAGCGCGCAGTTCGGCAGCGCGGGTGGTTTTCTCTGGCGGCGGGCGCTGAGGATATACCCGGCGTTCATCGTCTGCACCCTGCTCAGCGTCTACGTCCTGGGCGCCCTGTTCAGCCCGTTGGGCGTCAGCGGCTACTTGCTGAAATCGCTTCATCTGAAGACGACGTTGCATTCGCTGCTCGACCCGAACTTTGGCATGACCCTGCCGCATGTGCAGTTTTATGATCCGGCAATCTCCTGGCTCGCCACCTCCGTCAACGGCTCTCTCTGGACGATCGGGCAGGAAATCTTCTGCTACCTGATCGTCGCGGGATTGATGGCAATCGGGCTTCTGCGAGCGCCGCTGATGGCACTTGCCGTCGCCGTGGGCGTGACATGGCAGCTTTTCTTCGATCATCCGTGGCCAAACATACGCTTCCTGACGGATTTCACCTTTATCGCTCCCTATTTCTTCTGCGGTTCGCTTCTCTGGTTCGTGATGGAAAAGCGGCAGCCCAGCATTGTCCTGGCATTGGTCTTCGCGGCGCTCGGCGTGCTCTTCCTCGTCTTCTGGCCCGGCTATCTTTACGGCCGCATGTTGTTCGCCTATCCGCTTGTCTACATCGCGACCTCGCCCTCCATTCGCCTGCCGACTCTCGAACGATTGGGCGACGTCTCCTACGGGACCTATCTCTATGGCTGGCCAGTGGAGCAGGTGATGAACCATGCCCTCGGCCAGTACAGCACGTGGTGGGCGGTCTTTGCCCTTTCGCTGCCGACATCGTGGTTGCTCGGCTGGCTTTCATGGCATCTCCTGGAAAAGCGTGCGCTGCGCCTGAAGCGCATCTCGCTCCTCCAGCGACAGCCTGTCAGCCCTTGAGAAAAGCTGACTTCCGACCCACAGTTCGCAGCGACGTCTGACGCTCTGATTGTCGCAGCCGACCTTGGCGCGTGATTGTTCTCGCTTAGCGCATCATTCCGACCTACTCCACTTGATGCATCATAATTTCCGATATACATCATTACTTCTGAAATTATGGGGAACTGATGGAACGCTCGTTTCTAACGATTGCGGCCGGCGAGAATAGTGAGGCCATACGGGCGCTTTCGGCGCCGGCGCGGATCGAGATATTGAAGCTGCTCTGCGCCAAGGGGCCGCTCAATATCAACGATATCGCCCAGGCGCTTTCCCTGCCGCAATCGACCGTAGCCACCGGCATCCAGATCCTGGAAGATGCCGGACTCGTCGATTCCCGGCTGGCCAAGGCGCGCAAGGGCAACCAGAAGATCTGCTCGGCGGTCTATAGCGAGATCCTGATCAGTTTCGAGGAAAGTGCGGCGCAACGGGCGAACAATATCATCGAGGTCGAGATGCCGGTCGGGCTTTATACGAGCTGCGATGTGCATGCGCCCTGCGGTCTCTGCTCGACCGAAAGCGTCATCGGCCCGCTCGATGTACCCGATTATTTCCTCGATCCGCAGCGCATGCAGGCCGGGCTCGTCTGGTTCGGCCGCGGTTATGTCGAATATAAATTTCCCAACAATGCCAAGGTGTTGAACAAGGATATCCGCGCCATCGAATTTTCGCTGGAACTGTCGTCCGAGGTGCCCGGCACCAATCCGGACTGGCCGTCCGACATCACGCTCTGGGTCAACGGCATGGCGATCGGCACCTGGACGTCGCCCGGCGATTACGGCGACAAGCGCGGCGCCTTCACGCCGGCGTGGTGGAAGCTCGAGGGTTCGCAATACGGGACGATGAAAACCTGGCGGATCTCGACGCGCGGCACCTTTATCGACGGTATCGCCGCATCGAATATCACGCTCAGCGATCTGGCGCTCGGCCAGCATTCCTCCATCCGCCTGCGCGTCGGCATCGCCGAGAATGCCGGCCACACCGGCGGCGTCAATATATTCGGCCGCGGCTTCGGCAATCACGGCCGCGACATCACCATGCGGCTGCATGTCTGAAAAGTTAATATCGGATATCTTGATTTAAAAATCGCATTTATTTCGTGTTTCAGCAGCCGCTAAATCTATTCAATATACTGAAATTAAACGGTTTTTATCGACTTCCGCATTAGTATGATTAAATCAGCCTTTTGGTTGACATCACGACATTCCTGATATCAAGTTAGAGGCAAGAAAACAAAATTTCTGATACATAAACGGGAGGATCCGTTGAAGACGAATGTCGTTGCCCACCGCGATTTTCGCATCGCGACCATTGACGCCAGGCTCTACAGCTCATTTCTCGAGCATCTCGGCAGAGCGATCTACGGCGGCATCTATGAGCCCGGACATCCCACAGCCGATGAAGACGGCTTCCGCCGCGACGTGCTCGATCTGGTGCGTGAGCTCGACACGCCCTACTGCCGGTATCCCGGCGGCAATTTCGTCTCGGCCTATAATTGGGAAGACGGCGTCGGCCCGCGCTCGGAGCGGCCGGTTCGCCTCGACCTTGCCTGGCGCACCCGCGAGGCCAACCAGGTCGGCGTCAACGAATTCGTCGACTGGTGCAAGAAGGCCAATACCAAGCCGATGCTCGCGGTCAATCTCGGCTCGCGCGGCCTCGACGCCGCCCGCAATTTCCTGGAATATTGCAATCATCCCGGCGGCACCTACTGGTCGGACCTGCGCCGCAAGCACGGCTGGTCCAATCCGCATGATGTGAAACTCTGGTGCCTCGGCAACGAGATGGACGGTCCCTGGCAGGTCGGCCACAAATCGGCCTATGAATATGGCCGGCTGGCTGACGAGACAGCGAAAGCCATGCGCGGCTTCGACAAGTCGCTCGAACTCGTGGTCTGCGGCTCGTCGAATTCCGATATGAAGACCTATCCTCAGTGGGAGGCTGAGGTTCTCGAGCAGTGCTATGACAGCGCCGACTACATCTCGCTGCATATGTATTTCGCCAACCGCGAGAAGAATACACTGAACTACCTCGCCCGGGCGACCAAGCTCGACCGCTACATCACCACGATCGGCGGCGTCATCGACTACATCAAGGCGAAGAAGCGCTCGAAGAAGACAATCGGCATTTCCTTCGACGAATGGAACGTCTGGTATCATTCCAACCAGCAGGACAAGGAAATCCTGGCGCGCGACGAATGGCCGGATGCGCCGCATCTGCTCGAGGACGTCTATAATTTCGAGGACGTGCTGCAGGTCGGCGGCATCCTCAACACCTTCATCCGCCGCTCCGACCGGGTGCGCATCGCCTGCATCGCCCAGCTGGTCAACGTCATCGCCCCGATCATGACCGAAGATGGTGGTGCGGCCTGGCGCCAGACGATCTATTATCCCTTCTACTACGCCTCGCGATATGGCCGCGGATCGGCGCTGCAGCTCGTCGTCGACGGCCCGAGCTATGACAGCGACGAGGAGAACGAGGTTCCCTATCTCGACGTCTCGGCCGTGCATTCCGAGGATGGCCGGTCGCTGACCTTCTTCGCCGTCAACCGCCATCCCGATACGGCGCTCGATCTCGACGTGCGGCTCGAAGGTTTCGGCGGCGCCCGGCTGATCGAGCAGGTGGAGATGACCCACGGCGATCTCGAAGCCGTCAACACGGCGCGGCGGCCGGAGACGGTCGCTCCGGTGCAGGTCGAGAGCGCCAAGATCGAAGACGGACGAGTGCGGGCGGCGCTGAAGCCGCTCTCCTACAACGTCATCCGGCTGTCGGTGTGACAGTCGCCGCCGGGTAAAGACCCGGCTAGAAAATCGGCTCCCTGCGAGGAGGCAGGCAGCCGGAGGATGGTTCGCCGAAGCGCAAGGCTCACAAGCCCGCTTCTGCGAACCGACAACCGCGACATGCCCATGCGTGCCCCAGCGGCCGCCGCATCGTCGCTTACAAGGGAGGAGTTCATGCAAAAGTGGAAGAGGTTTGCATTCGGCTTCGTGCTGGCCACGCTCGGTCTGACGGGTCTGGCCACCGCCGAGGACTACACCTCCTTGCCGCGCAAGGAGACGCTCATCGTTGAAAATCCGGAAGGGACGATCAAAAATCCCGGCTGGTTCAACATCTGGGTCAATGGCGGCGGCGGGGTTTCGACCGGCCTGCAGCAGCTGACCATGGATACGCTCTGGTATATCGACCCTGAACAGGGGCTTGGCGGCGCGGCCTGGGACAATTCGCTCGCCGCCGACAAGCCGCAATATAATGCCGACTTCACCGAAATGACCGTGAAACTGCGCAAGGGGCTCTATTGGAGCGACGGCGTCGAATTCACCGCCGATGACGTCGTCTATACCGTCAAGACGCAGATGGATCATCCCGGCATGGTCTGGAGTGCGGCCTTCTCGGTGCAGGTGGCCAGCGTCGAGGCGACCGATCCGCAGACCGTGGTGTTCAAGCTGAAGAAGCCGAATTCGCGCTTCCATGCGATCTTCACCGTGCGCTGGAACGGCGCCTGGATCATGCCGAAGCATGTGTTCGAGAAGGTCGAAGATCCGCTTCGCTACGATTTCGCCAATCCCGTTTCGCTCGGCGCCTACAAGCTGAAGGCCTACGATCCGCAGGGCAAATGGTATACCTGGGAGAAGCGCGACGACTGGCAGCGCACCTCGCTTGCCCGCTTCGGCGAGCCGGCCCCGAAATACGTGACCTATACCGATCCCGGCCCGCCGGATAAGCGGACGATCGCCCAGCTCGAGCACAATCTCGATATCATTCACGACAACACGCCGGAGGGCATGTTCACCCTCAAGGAGAAGTCGAAGACCATCGACACCTGGTTCCCGGGCTTCCCCTTCGCCCATCCGGATCCGACGCTGCCGGCCGTCATCTTCAACACCCAGGAAGCGCCCTTCGACAATGCCGATGTGCGCTGGGCGCTGGCCCTCCTGATCGACATCAAGGCCGTCGACATGGCGAGCTATCGCGGCGCGGCGACGCTCTCGGCACTCGGCGTGCCGCCGACGGCGGCGACGATGAAAGACTATCAGGCGCCGATGCAGGACTGGCTGAAGGATTTCGAAATCGATACCGGCAAGAGCAAGATCAAGCCCTATGACCCGACCGTCGGGCAGCAGATCGCCGATATCCTGCGCAAGCAGCCGAAGTTCAAGGACCAGATCCCGACCGATCCCCAGGCGATCAGCGGTGCCTTCGGCTATGGCTGGTGGAAACCGAACCCGAAAGCGGCCGGCGAACTGCTGGAAAAAGCAGGCTTCAAGAAGTCAGGCGGCAAATGGCTGACCCCCGACGGCCAGCCCTTCAAGATCCGGATGACGGTCGAAGGCGACACCCGCTCGGTCTTCACCCGCGCCGGCACGCTGATTGCCCAGCAATGGGCCGCCTTCGGCATCGACGCCAAGGCCGTGCCGGCCGCGAAGCTTTGGCAGACGGCGCTGCAGCCCGGCGACTTCCAGGTGGCGATCGCCTGGAGCGTCGAAACCTGGGGCGGCGATCCCGACCTCTCCTTCTTCCTCGACAGCTGGCATTCGCAGTTCGTCGCCAAGAAGGGCGAGGTTCAGCCGCCGCGCAACTGGCAGCGCTGGTCCAATCCGGAGCTCGACAAGATCATCGAGAGCATCCGCGGCATCAGCGCCGACGATCCGAAGGGCATGGAGCTCGGCAAGGATTATCTGAAGCTGGTCGCCAAAGAAATGCCGACGATCCCGCTGATGTCCTATAACGTCTTCACCTCGATGGATACGACCTATTGGACCGGCTATCCGACGATCAAGGACCCCTATACGGATCCGGTGCCGAACTGGGCGAACTCCAGGTTGATGATGGTCAAGCTGAAGCCGGCTCAATCGCAATAACCCTCCCAACGCCGGCGCGGGAGCCATCGCGCCGGCCCCCTCATCGACGGGCATGAGCCCCAGCTGCCATGCTCGTCGATCCTTTCAAGAAGGGAAGCAGAGAGGAAGCTCCGCCTTATGACGCCCTATCTGATCTTTGTGCTGAAGCGGTTTGGTCAGTTCCTGCTCGTCGTCTTTCTCGGCGTGACGATCACCTTCTTCGTCACCCACCTGACGCCCATCGACCCGGTCGAAGAAAGCATAGGCGCCATCACGCAGATGGGTCAGTCCGATCCCAATGCAATCGAGCTGATGCGCCAGTCGCTGCGCGAACTCTACGGCATGCAGGGTTCGATCTGGCAGCAATATCTGCATTTCTGGCTGCGGCTTGCGACCGGCGATCTCGGTCCCTCGCTCTCGGCCTTTCCGACCCCCGTTTCGACCATCATCCTGCGGTCGCTGCCCTGGACGATCGGGCTGATGACGGTGTCGACGCTGATCACCTTCGTGCTCGGCAATGCGATCGGCGCGCTCGCCGGCTATTACCGCAAGGACATGGTGCTGAAGGCCGTCAGCCTGGTCTTCATCGCGATGCTGCCAATTCCCTATTACATCCTCGCCTTCGTGCTGCTCATCGTCTTCGGCTTCATCTGGCCGGTGCTGCCGATCAATGGCGGCTATGAGATGAACGCCAATCTGGACCTCTCCTTTGCTCTGGTCACCGACATCCTCAAACACTCCATCCTGCCGGCCCTTTCGCTCATCCTGGTCGGCGCCGGCAGCTGGCTGATCGGCATGCGGGCGCTGGTTTCCAACATCATCACCGATGACTATGTCGTCTTCGCCGAGCTCGGCGGCGTGCCGAAGGGCAAGATCCTGCGCTCCTACATCGCCCGCAATGCCATGGTGCCGCAATTCACCGGGCTTGCCATGTCGCTCGGCGCGATTTTCAACGGCACCGTCATCACCGAGATCGTCTTCGGCTATCCCGGCATCGGCAATCTGCTGATCGAAGCGGTGCATGCCGGCGACTACAGCCTGGTGCTCGGCCTCAGCGCCCTGTCGATCGTCGGCGTTGCCGCCGCCGTCTTCATCATCGACGTGCTGAGCCCGCTGATCGATCCGCGCATCAAGGTGGAATAGGCCATGTTTACCATCATCCGCGACCTCGCCCGCCAGAATATGGAATTCCTCTGCGGCCTGCTGCTCTTTGCCGTCATCGTCGGCCTGGTGATCCTGTCCTATTTCTCGCCCTATGGCGCCACCGACATCTATCTGCTGCCGCCCGATATGCCGCCGGACGGCGAATATTGGCTCGGCACCACTTCGCGCGGCCAGGACGTGTTCTGGCAGCTGACGATCGGGCTGCGCAACACGCTCTACTTCGGCATCGGCGTCGCCTTTCTCTCGCGCATCATCTCGCTGGTTGTCGGGCTCGTCGCCGGTTATGCCGGCGGCGCTGTCGACCGGGTGTTGATGGCGATCAACGACAGCGTCATGGTCATCCCGCAATTTCCGCTGCTGATCCTTTTCTATTTCGTGCTGAAGGACAATATGACCTGGGTGGCGCTGATCGTCATCATGGCCTCGCTCGGCTGGTCCTATGATGCGCGGTTGATCCGCTCGGTGGCGCTCGGCCTGAAGAGCCGGCCGTTTACCACCCAGAGCGTCTATTCCGGCATGACCATGCGCAAGATCCTCGTCGAGGAGCACCTGCCCTATGTGCTGCCGATCGTCTTTGCCACGACGATGAACAACATGATCTGGTCGATCGGCATGGAGATCACGCTTTCGGTGCTCGGTTTCACCGACATCGAGACGCCGACCATGGGCATGATGATTTACTGGGCCAATGCGCATTCGGCGCTGATCTCGGGCATATGGTGGTGGGTGGCCGCCCCGGTCGCCGTCATCGTCATTCTCTTCCTGGCGCTCTTCCTGCTGTCCATGTCGATGAACGAATACAATGATCCGCGCAGCCGGCTGAACCGGATGGGAAGTTAGCATGGAGAATCTGGTCGAAATCGACAACCTTAAAGCCTATTACCGCGCCTTCCTCTATGGCGTCGATCGCGAGGTGCGGGCCGTCGACGATATCAGCCTGACGATCCGCCGCGGCGAGGTCTATGGCGTCGCCGGTGAATCGAGCAGCGGCAAGACGACGCTGATCAAGACTATTGCCGGCGCCATCCGGCCGCCGCTCCGGGTCGTCTCCGGCAGCGTCAAGTTCCACTTCGGCGGCGGCACCCAGGATCTCTATGCGATGACGCCGGAGGAGCGCGTGGCGCTGCGCTGGAAGCATCTCTCCTATATCATGCAGGGCTCGATGAATGTGCTGAACCCGGTGCGCCGGATCCGCCATTCCTTCACCGATTTCGCCTTCCGCCACATGAAGGTGAGCAAATCAGTCTTCTTCGAGAAGGTCGCCAACCACCTGCAGCGGCTGAAGCTCGACCCGCAGCTGCTCGATGCCTATCCGCACGAACTCTCCGGCGGCATGCGCCAGCGCATGACCATTGCGCTCGCCACCATCCTGACGCCGGAATTCATCATCGCCGACGAGCCGACGACGGCGCTCGACGTGATCGTGCAGCGCGACGTGCTGCAGATGATCCGCGACATCCAGCGCGAGATGGGCTCGTCCTTCCTGTTCGTCACCCATGATATGGGCGTGCATGCGACGGTCTCCGACCGCATCGGCATCGTCTATGCCGGCCGGCTGGTCGAGGAGGCGCCGACCGCGAAGCTCTTCAGCGCGCCGCTCCACCCCTATACGCAGCATCTCGTCGGCAGCCTGCCGAAGATCGGCGACCCCACCACCCGGCCCTCGCTGGAGGGACGCCCGCCGAACCTCGCCATGCCGCCGGAGGGCTGCCGGTTTCACCCGCGCTGCCCGAAGCGCATGGAGATTTGCTCACAGAAAGTTCCGCCCATGGTCACCGTCGCGCCCGAGCGGCGGGTGGCGTGTTTTGCGGTTACGGGGGATCAGGTTTGACTCTGCTTAGCCTCTCGCATGTGACGAAAATCTACCGCCAGGGCGGCATGCTCGGCCGGCGGCTGATCACCGCCGTCAAGGATGTCAGCTTCGAAATCGGCGACGAGCCGGAGATCCTCTCGATCGTCGGCGAATCCGGCTCGGGCAAATCGACGGTGGCGGCGATGATCCTCGGCCAGGCAGAGCCGACCGAAGGCGAGCTGCAATTTGCCGGCAAGACCGTCGCCATCCACAGCCGGGCCGAACGCAAGGCCTTCATGAAGGAGGTGCAGCCGGTGCTGCAAAACCCCTTCGAAGCCTTCAACCCGCTGAAGCGGGTCGACCGCTACCTCTTCGAGACCGCCCGCAACTTCTCCGCCTCCGGCAAGCGGCCGGACCGGCGGGAGGTGGAGAAGATGGCCGATGCCGCCCTCCACCATGTCGGCCTGACGCTGGAAGAGGTAAAGGGCCGATTCCCCCACGAACTCTCCGGCGGCCAGCTGCAGCGCGTCGCCATCGCCCGCGCGCTGATCCCCGAGCCGCGCCTGCTGGTTGCCGACGAACCGGTCTCGATGGTCGACGCCTCGCTCCGCATGGCCATCGTCAACCTCTTCGGCCGGCTGAAGAACGAACTCGGTCTTTCGATCATCTACATCACCCACGACCTCGCCACCGCCTATTACATCAGCGACAACATCATCATCATGCGCAAGGGTGAAATCGTCGAACGCGGGCGGGCGCGGGTGGTGTTGGACGATCCGCAGCATCCCTATTCGCGGGCGCTGAAGGATGCGGTGCTGGCGGCGGAGTTTGGTGAGGCGGTGTGAGTCCTTAAAGCGGAAATTTCGGTGGCGGTCGCCGCTGCAGCTGAGGCAGGTGCTAGGTAGCCTACATGCCGACGGTGTGCTATTCTGTCGGTAAATATTAAGGTGAAGCTATGCGCCGGTTTCTTACATCGGTAGCGTTGTTTTTATCAGCGACCGCGGCGGCCGCGGGTGATCTATTGTTCGATGCCGTTTCAGCAGGAAACACCGTTGCTGTGGAGCAACTTTTAGCTTCGGGTGCCGATGTCAACAGCCGCACTCGCGATCAGGCGACACCACTCATCAACGCCGCGATTGCAAAGCAGCTTGCCGTTGCCGAGTTGTTAATAAAAAGAAATGCCGATGTTATGGCAAGGAATTCAGGCGGCTTTACGCCCCTTCACGCTGCGGCATTTTCGGGCAGCGTACCCATCAGCAAACTGCTCCTAGACCACGGAGCAATTCTCGACGATGCGTCCAATAAAGCGGGTGTTACCCCGCTCATGGTTGCGGGTGAAGAGAACCACGTCGATCTTGCTGAGTTCTTGTTGGCTAAGGGAGCTGATGTGGGCCACGTAGAGGTTCACGGCTACGCGCCGATCACGAGGGCCATATGGAAGGGCAATTTCGATATCGTCCGGCTATTCAAACAGCATGGCGTGACGTGTCCTCCGCTCAGCGTCCTCGGCGAGGAGGAATTTTACGCGAAGTGCATGGAAATTCACGAATGAACAGGAGGCGAAGATGCACTCTGGAAGCAGAACACAATGCATTGGTCGCTCTTTGGCGATGATCGGTCTCGCTGTCGTACCGGTTGTCGGTGGATCGCCGGCGGTGGCCGACGACTCGGTAAACACGGGGTACTTCGGCGGTGTCGCAATCATGGGATACGACACGGTCGCCTACTTTACCGAAGGCAAAGCGACGAAAGGTTCGGAAAAAAACTCCTACGAGTGGATGGGAACTCCTTGGCATTTCGCCAATGCCAAACACCGCGAGATGTTTATGAGCGAACCGCTCAAATACGCGCCTCAGTACGGCGGCTATTGCACGGGCGAGGTGAGCGACGGGTCAGTCACGGTCAACATCGACCCAGAAGCCTTCAAGATCGTCGAGGGCAAGCTTTACCTGATGTACGACAAGGCGCATGGGGAGGGGTTTGCCGCCCATCCGGCGGACACCGTGGCCAAGGCCGATGCCAAATGGCCGAAGGTCGCCGCCGATCTCGAGCTGGATCAGTATCACTGACCGCGAACGGCTTCTATTTGGCAGCCGAAAAATAGAAGACCTTGGTCGAGTTCACGTAAGCGTAGGTGGTTTCGTCGGTCGGGTTTGCGTGTCTGTAGACCGGTCCGCAATCGGGCTGGCCAAATGCGTTTTCGCTCTGCTCGCAAAGGAGGTCGCCTTTGACAGAAACCGTCTCGGTCATCATCTGAGTTGCCGAGCGGAATGCCGCCTTGCCGTCCATCTGGACCTGCATGATCGCAAGGCTCTCGGACGGCTCGGTCTTTCCCCGCAGAAGTTTGCCCATGACGGTGGCCGCGATCTCGGGACCCTTCAACCGAGATTGCTCGTCCCCGTGGAAGCCGAAGGGCCATTCAGGCAGCCCGGCCTCGCGCAGCGCGTCTAGGATAAATGCCAAATCCTCTTTCCTGAAATGGGCATTGCCGATCCGCCACGCTGCCAGGGAGTCGCGCGCCCCGAGAAGGCGTTCGGCCTCGGCCACAGTCGCTCGAGCCTCATCAATGCGACCGACACGGACATAGGCCATGGCGAGTGCGGTAACAAACTCGCCGTTGCCTTGAGAGCCGTAACCAGCGCGCTTGAGACTGTCTATCGCCCTATCGTAGTCGTGTTGCAGATAAAAAACCATGCCAGCCGTGTATCGGTCGATGGCGGAGGGGTTCGGGTCGTACCTGAGCGCCGTCTCGACAGCCGCGGCGGCGTCGGCGTGATTGCCCCAGACCAATTGAACATATGCGACCGCCATATGGGCTTCGGCATTGGCGGCACCAAGCGACACGGCCTTTTGTGCCGAGGCGATTGCCTGCTCGTAACGTCGGTCTACAGCCTGCATGATGGCGAGAACCGCGTAGGGTGACGGAAGTTCGGGGTCGAGGGCAAGGGCGCGACTAGCCTTCTCGTAGGCTCTTTTTCGCGCCAGGGCGCTCTGGAGGACGTCGTCATATGCGCTTCGCCAGACAAAGGACGTCGCGCGCGCATCGGACGCGAAGGCTTCGGCAAACCCGCCGTCCAGTGCCTCGGCCTGGTCAAAGAGCCCCAATGCCTCGAGCATCAGAGAACGGCGTCCGGTACGGGCGGCCTGCTCGGCACGCAGATAATAATCATATGCCTCGAGATTGGTGGTCGGAGGACGGGCGATGCGCTCGGTCTCGCTTCGAGTCAGTTTCAGACCGAGCGCATCGGCGATCTGTCTGCCCATCGCGTCCTGCACGGCAAACACCTCCGCCGCGCTGCGGTCAAACCGATTGGCCCACAGATGGTCGCCGCTCGAGGTATCGATCAGTTGCGCGTTGACACGGATCAGATCGCCGCTCCGCTGCACGCTGCCCTCAACGACGAAGCGCACGCCGAGGTCACGTCGTATCTCCTCCAGGACGTGGGGCTTACCTTTGTAAGTAAACACGGAATTCTGGGAGATGACGTCAAGGTTCGAAAGCCTGGCGAGATCGGTAATCAGGTTGTCGGTAATGCCATCGGCGAAATAATCCTGGGTTTGGTCACTCAAATTGGCGAAGGGCAGGACCGCGATCGATGCGCGTTGTTTATGCGGCCATTGCCATGCGAAGACGGTCGCACTGGCAGCGATCAATAGTCCTACCAGCGCTAACAGCGCCATACCCCGGGGCCTTGCCCGAGAGGAGAAGACGACTTTGCCGGTGTGGGCTGGGTCGAGCAGGACGCAATACACGCGAACCGGGTCCGTTATGTTTTTCAGTCGATGTTCGCCGAGTGCCGAGAAACCGACATCGACCTTGTGAGCGACGTGGTCGAATGCGGTACCGGAGATGAAAATTCCGCCAGGTTCGGCAATCCCCTGCAGACGGGCGGCAATGTTGACGCCGTCGCCATAGATGTCATCGCCTTCAACAATAATGTCGCCGAGATTGATCCCGATGCGAAGCCGAATGCGCTGTTCCGCAGGAAGTCCCGGGTCTCTGCCGGACATTCCCCGCTGGATTACGGCCGCGCATTGAACCGCGTCCACAACGCTAGCAAACTCGACCAGCGCCCCGTCACCCATGAGTTTGATGATCCGGCCATGGTGCTCTTCGATGGCGGAATCGACCAGCTCCCGACGGCAGGCCTTCAACCGCTCAAGCGTGCCGCCCTCATCCGCGCCCATGAGACGACTATAGCCTACCACGTCCGCGGAAAGTATCGCGGCGAGACGCCTCTCCATTTCTCAGCCCACCCTTTCGATACAGGGAGCTGGACATCTTACCACGCCCGAGGGCGCGTTGGCACCGGACTCGGGTTATTATCGGCAGGCGTTGCGGCCCTTTGAGACAGGAGGCGTTCGTCGGTAATTCCTCAGGAGGCGGATGCGATCTTCACATTCCCGCCATGTCCGCCTCCCCCAAAAACCCGGCGCTCGCCGAAGGAGGAGCGGATTTGCCCATGGGGGCCGGGCAGGCCGATTTCCGGGAAGAGCAACTCGGAAACCCGGTAGGCTTCTTCCAGATGCGGATAGCCGGAGGCGATGACGGTATCGATTCCGAGCTGCTGATATTCCCTCAGACGTTCCGCGATCGTCTTCGGAGATCCGACCAGCGCGGTTCCCGCGCCCGTGCGGACGAGACCGATCCCCGCCCAGAGATTGGGAGAGACTTCAAGCTTGTCGCGGCGCCCCTGATGCAGGGCGACCATGCGCGCCTGGCCGACCGAATCCGAGCTCTTGGCGAACACCTCCTGCGCTGCGGCAATCGTTTCGTCGGAAAGCTTGGAAATCAGCCGGTCGGCCGCAGCCCAGGCCTCTTCATCGGTCTCGCGAACGATGAAGTGAAGACGGATGCCGAAGGTGACGTGCTTGCCCTGCGCCGCGGCGGCCTTGCGGACCTTGGCAATCTTTTCTGCCACCTGCGCCGGAGGTTCGCCCCAGGTCAGGTACTTATCGGTGATGCCGCCGGAAAAGGCGATCGCAGCGTCGGACGATCCGCCGAAATAGAGCGGAGGACGCGGTTCCTGTACGGGCGGCAGACCAAGTCTCGCATCGATGGCCTTGATATACTTGCCGTCGAGGTTGGCTTTACCGGTCTCGACCAGCGAGTTGAATACCTGAAAGAACTCGCCGGCATGATCGTAGCGTTCGTCATGCGGCAGGAAAATGCCGTCACCGGCGAGTTCCTGGGCGCTGCCTCCGACCACGATGTTAATCAGCAGGCGGCCGTTGGAAACGCGGTCGAGCGTCGCGGCGAGGCGCGCATAATAGGCCGGCGATGCCGTGCCCGGCCGAATGGCCACCAGAAATTTCAGTCGCTCGGTATGAGCGGCGAGATCCGCGGCCAGAATGAAGGATTCCTCGCACGCCGCACCCGTCGGGATAAGCACGCCGGAATATCCCAGCCGGTCGGCAGCCTTCGCGATCTCGCGGAAATAGCCGGGATCCGCCGGGCGACTGAGATCGTCCGACCCCAGATACGCACCGTCGCCGGACGAGGGGATGAACCATAGAAAGTCGAGAGGCTTGTCGATTGCCATTATTCCATTCCTGTCAAAGCGGCAGCCGTTGCCGATTGCCCCGAGATTGTGAAATTCCAAAAAATCAGAGGGCGCCGTGCCGCGGGGGCAGGATGCCGTTCAGATAGAAGTTTCCGATATGGTGGTATTTCCAGCGCACCGGATCATGCAGCGAATGCGTCCGGGCATTGCGCCAGAAGCGGTCGAGCCCATAGTTTTCGAGCGTCGAACGCGCGCCACCGAACTCGATCAGCTTGGTGGCGGCAAGCTGCGCCACCTCCGTCGCGAGCGCCTTGACCTCCGCGACGGCGATCGATGCCTGCGCTACGCTCGCCGCCGTCGGTTCTGCAGTGGCGCGGTCGACAATGCGGCCGGCCCTTGCAAGCAGCGCATCGACCGCATGCACTCTGATCGCCACGTCGCCGACGCCGTGTATGGTGTGCGGATCCTCATAACCGTGCTCGATCGCCAGTTCGAAAAATGGCCGCGCATGAGCCCGAACGTAGGAAATCGTTTCGGCGAGCGCCCCGCGCGCGATGCCGACCTGCACGGCGGCATGGATGATCTGCGCGAAAGGACCCATCGGCGTCGGCTGTTCGAAGCTTCCATCATGGTCGACGATCTGGAACGGCGTCACCTCGACGTCGTCGAAGGTCACGGTGCCGCTGCCCGTCGAACGCTGCCCGAAGGACGACCAGTCGTCGACCAAGTCGAGCCCCGGAGTCGCCCGGTCGATGAAGACCAGATGGACGCGGCCGTTCGGTCCCTTCGCCACGGCGACGACGATATGGGCGAAGAGGGAGCCGGTCGCGTAAAACTTCTGCCCGTTCAGGTAGAGCTTTCCGTTGCGATCGGCGAAATGCGTCCTGAAGTCGACCGGCGTCTTCGTGCCGATCTCTGTGAAGGCATTGCCAAGGCGGTCACCTTCCAGCACGCGCCGGAAATAGAGCTGCTTCTGCTCCTCGCTGCCGTTCAGCCGCAGCGCCTCCAGCATGTAGAAATGGTTCTGCGGGATCTGCCCGATCGAGGAATCCGCAGCCGAGATGATGGCGGTAACCTCGGCCAGCGTCACCGCCGAAACGCCGGCGCCGCCATAGGCTTTCGGGATGCCGATTGCCCAAAGACCGCTCTGCGAGAAGCGGTCGATCTCGGCGAGCGGAAGGCGCCGTTCGCGGTCCCGCTGGGCGGCACCGACCGCGAATTCAAGCGCAAGGTCTTTGGCGATCCGGATGGCCTCCGCATCATCGCGGATGACATGGGCCAGGCTCCGACGCGTGGCGATGTGCGGCGCAGGACGGCCGGCGGTGAGCGCGGCCTCCCGGTGCAGCTTGCGATCATTCGTGCTCATCTTGGGCTCAGTTCCAGGCGTGGCGCGGCGGATGGACGCAGTTCAGATAATAATTGCCGACGTGGTAGTATTTCCAGCGCACGGGATCATGCAGCGTATGGACGCGGGCATTGCGCCAGTGGCGGTCGAGTCCGTGCTCGGCGAGGGTCGAGCGCGTTCCCGCAAGTTCGAACAGCTTGTTCGTCGACAGGATCGCAATCTCCGTCGTCAGAACCTTGGATTCGCCTGTCTTGATCGTCGCCTCCGAGACCGTCTCCAGCGTCGGATTGGCGCGGGCCGCGTCGATGGCGTGGCCGGCGATCTCGAGCAGCGCTTCGGCCGCATGCAGCTTGATCTTCAGGTCGCCGATCTGGGCGATGGTGAAGAGGTCTTCGCCGGCCGTCGCCTTGCCGCTATCGATCCAGGGGCGGCTATATTTGCTGACGAACTCGATCGTATCGTCGATCGTACCCCGGGCGATGCCGACATCGATCGCCGACTGGATGATCTGCGAGACGGGACCGCCGACCGTCGGATGGTCGAAAGAAGTAACCTTCAACGCCCGCGCCCTGGGCACGCGCACATTTTCGATCTTGACCGAACCCGACGCGGTGGTGCGCTGGCCGAAGCTCGACCAGTTGTTGGTGACGGTGAGGCCCGGGGCGTCGCGGTCGGCAAAGACGAGATAGCCCTGGCCGGTCTCGTCGACACCGACGATCGGCACGATATGGGCAAGAAGCGCGCCGGTCGTGTAGAATTTCTCGCCGTCGACGATCACCTCGTCGCCATCATGAACGACCTTGGTTTCGAAATCGGCGACGGTCTTGCTCTTCAGTTCGGAGAAGGCGTTGCCGTATCGGATCCCTTCGAGCGCCCAGCCGAAGAACAGCTTCTTCTGCTCTTCCGTGCCGTCGAGATCGACGGTCGCGACGATCGCCAGATGGTTCTGGGTGATCTGCGCGATGGCCGGATCGGCTGCAGCGATGATGGCGATCACCTTGGCGAGCGTGGCATAGGAGACTTCCGGACCACCAAAGGCTTTCGGCACGTTGATGCTCCAGAGACCGCTCTGCGAATAGGCGTCGAGCTCGGCGACCGGCAGCAGCCCCTCACGGTCACGCAGGGCGGCCCCGACCTTGAAGCTCGCGGCCAGCGTCTCGGCGATCTGGATCGCCTCCTCGTCGCTCCAGATCACATGCGCCGGCTTGACCGGGCGCGGACGGGGCGTGAAGGGATCGGTGGAATTGACGCGCGGATGGACGCTGTGATCGATCTTGGTGTCGGTGATGCTTCCCAAGGGAAAACCTCGTCGGGTTGGATTGGAATGTCAGCTGGCATTAGCAAGCGTAATTGCCTGGTTGCGCTTGAAGGCTTCGATGTCGCGGTAACGGTCGGCCGGATGCGCCTTGGGCAAATAAGGCCCCTCGCCGAACAGCTTCTCCCGCAGCGTGCCGGGGCGATAGCCGGTAGGATAGGCGCCGCGCTTCTGCAGTTCCGGCACCAGATAGCCAACGATATCCTCGAAGCTCTCGGGCGTTACGGCATATGCAAGGTTGAAGCCGTCGACGTCGGTCTCGTCGACCCAGGCCTGGAGTTCGTCGGCAACGGTGGAGGGCGATCCCACGACCACCGGTCCCATGCCGCCGATGCCGCCCCATTCGGCCAGCTCCCTGATCGTCCAGCGCTTATTCGGATCGCCTTCCGACAGGCTCTCGATCGCCGAATGGATGGCGTTGGTCTCGACCTTGCGCACGAGGTCATCCGGCGCGTAGCGGGAAAAGTCGACGCCGGTCCAGCCGGACATGAAGACCAGCGAGCCATCATAGGAAACGTAGTCGAGATAGTCGCGGAATTTGGCGCGCGCCTTCTCATCGGTCTCGTCCACGATGACCGTCATCAGATTGTAGATGCGGAACTTCGACGCTTCGCGCCCAACGGTCGCCGCCCGCACCCGGACATCGCGCACATAATTCTTCAGGATCGTCCTGGTCTGTGCCGCGACAAAGACGCATTCCGCATGCTCCGCCGCGAATTGCTTGCCCGGCCCGGAAGCGCCGGCCTGGTAGAGCACCGGCGTACGCTGCGGCGACGGCTCGGTCAGGGCGTATCCCGGGACTTCGAAGAAACGGCCCTTGTGGCCGATCTCGTGCACCTTCGAGGGATCGGTGAAGATGCGCTTCTCGCGGTCGCGCAGCACGGCACCTTCTTCCCAGGACCCCTCAAGGAGCTTGTAGATGACCTCCAGATATTCGCTCGCCACTTCGTAGCGGTTGTCATGCGCACGCAATCCGCCTTGCCCGATGTTCTTGGCGCCGCTCTCCAGATAGGAGGTCACGATATTCCAGCCGACGCGCCCCTTTGTCAGGTGGTCGGCAGTGGCCAGACGCCGCGCGAATGGATAGGGGTGCTCGAACGAGATCGAGGCGGTGATGCCGATGCCAAGATGTTCGGTGGCGAGTGCAATCGGCGCCGCGAGCTGGATCGGATCATTGACCGGAATCTGCGCCGCCTGATGGATGGCGTGGTAGTTGTTGGCCTTGTAGACGTCGTAATAGCCAATCACGTCGGCGATGAAGATGCCATTGAAGACCCCCTTTTCGAGCGTCCTGGCAAGATCCTGCCAGTAGTCCAGATCCTTGTATTTCCAGGATTTGTCACGAGGATGGGCCCAAAGGCCGGGCGACTGGTGGCCGACGCAGTTCATGTCGAAGGCGTTGAAGTGTATCTGCTTGGTCATTCCTCGATCCCATCCGGATTTCAGGCGTGGTCCCTGAAGCATCCCGATGCGGCATCCATTTAACAGTTATTATATGTTTTTTATGTACTATTTCGGGGAATTTTTTTGCGAGTTTTGTCAGCGGGCAACCACCGGCTAGCCCTAGGTTATCACTCGCTGACCGGCCTCATCTGACCGCATCCGATCACACTTTTCCACGCGACCCGCCCTCTCGAAGCAAGAGGTGCCGCTGAATTTGAAAATAAATTCTATAATTTTTATGTACTTTAAATTCCTGTTGGTTAACGGCGCGGGTGATCTGTCGAATGATCCCCCCAAGGCCGACGCAGCTGCCACACGGATCCCCGCTCCGTGGGCATTCCTGCGGCCGGCACCGTCGCAACCGAGGATCAATTCATGTCCAACCCCATCATCGACCAAGCCTATCGCCGCCGCACGGTGTTGAAGACCATGCTGGCATCAGGAGCGCTCCCTCTCCTGTCATCGGGCGTCTTTTCCTCCGCCCTGGCCGCGGACAACCGGTTCGCCGGCCGCACCCTCAATCTCCTGATCATTCAGCCGCATGTCATCACGGGCAAGAAGATCGCCGAGGATTTCGAGAAGCTGACGGGTGCGAAGGTCAACGTGACCGCGGTTCCCTACGACCAGGTCAGCGTCAAGGCGACCCTCGACTTTCAGTCCGGCGCCGGTGAATTCGACGTCATCGACTATTTCTATACCTACAAGGGTCAGCTGGCCGAGGATGGCGTGATCGAGGACGTGACCGACTTGATCGAGAAAGACAAGGCGGAAATCCAGCCCGACGACTTCATCCAGACAATTTATGACCAGTACACGCTGCATGACGGCCGTCGCTATGGCCTGCCTTATGACGGCGACAGCCACCTTCTGTTCTACAACAAGGAACTGTTCGATCGTTACGGCCTCAAGCCGCCGACGACCTGGGACGAATACAACGAAAACGCCAAGGTCATCACCGACGCGGAATCCAGGAACGGCATCTATGGTGCTGCGGTCCTGGGTGCGAAGATTCCCGTCATCATCCTGTCGACCTATGCCAACCGCCTCACCGGTTTCGGCGGCAACTTCCTGAAGGCAGACGGCACCTCGGCCCTCGACAGCACCGAAGCCGTGGAAGCGCTGAAGTCGCTGCTCGCATCCGCACCGCATGCATTGCCGACGCCGCTCGAGACGCGCTTCGAGGAGGGGCTGCCTGCCTTCCTCAGCGGCAAGGCCGCCCAGATCGACTTCTGGACCGACCTCGGCGGCTATGCCCAGGATCCCAAGGGCTCGAAGATCGTCGACAAATGGGGCGTCACCCGCATCCCCGTCGGCGGCGCCAACAAGACGCCGCGGCTTGCCTTCAACGCCGGCTTCGGCTTCGCAATCACCAGCGGCTCGAAGAACAAGGACGTCGCCTGGGAACTGATCAAGCTCGCGACGAGCAAGGACTACCACGAACAACTGCTGACGCTGACCGGCTCCGGGATCGATCCCGATCGTCACTCCGGCCTCAACTCCGAGAAGTTCAAGGCCTTCCAGCCGCTCGTGCAGCCGCTGCTGGCAGACGGCGCGTTGGAAAACAGCCTCGCCTGGCCGACGGCCGTCTATGCCCCGAAGCTGGAAAATGCGCTGACCGATGAACTCGCGCTGGCCCTTGCCGGGACGAAGAATGCCGAACAGGCAATCGCCGATGCCCACAAGGCCTGGACGAACATCATCGAAGCCAATGGCTGATCATTGAGCCTCGGCCACCTGGCCGACGCAAAACACGAGACCCGAAGGCGTGCCTCGCGCGGGGCACGCCTTTCGAGAGAAGAACAACAGGCGCGATGACATGACTGCGATCGATTTTCCCCTCGCTCGAAGACGAGCCGCCTCACCGACCGCCGATCACCGCCTTTCGGCACACCGGCTCGTCCGCTGGCTGTGGATCTCTCCGATCCTGCTCGGGCTCGCTGCGACCCTGGTCTACCCCACGCTGTTCCTGGTGGCGCTTGCGCTCAGCAAGAGCACGCTCGGCAAACCCTTCCGCAGCTTTGTCGGATTGCAGCATGTGCGCGACGTCCTCCAGGATCCGCTGTTTGCGACCTCTGTGATCAAGAGCATCGCTTATGCTTTCGTCACGGCGAGCATCCAGCTGGTGATCGGCTTCCTGATCGCCTTGCTCTTCACCCGGCTCCTGAAGGCCGGACGGTTCCTGGTAAGCCTGATTTTGCTGCCTCTGATGACGCCGCCGGTAATGGTGGGAGTGGCATGGAAGTTGATCCTCGCGCCGGCCGGAGGGCTCCTGAACGGGCTCCTCCTGAACCTTGGCATTGTCGACGCACCCGTGAGCTTCCTCGGCGATCCTGTCTTTGCCTGGTTCGCCATCGCGGTTGCCGATGTCTGGCAATGGACGCCCTTCGTCGTCATCCTCAGCTTCGCCGCCCTTTCGACCATTCCCGAAGGCGTCCACGAGGCTTCGATCATCGATGGGGCATCACCGCTGCAACGCTTTTGGCACATTACTCTTCCGCTCGTGGCGGCGCCGCTCTCCTCAATCTATCTGCTGAAGCTCATCCTCTCTTTCAAGGTCTTCGACCTCGTCTATGTCCTGACGTTCGGCGGTCCGGGCTTTGCCACCACCACGACCGGCTTCTCCATCTATCGCCGCGCATTGGAACAGTTCGATGTCGCCCGCGCCGCCGCCGAGACCCTGATCTACAGTCTGGTGATTGGCGCAGTGCTCTGGCCCGTCATTCGCATTCACCAGCATCTCGAGAGGAAAGACGCATGAAAATCAGCCGCTCCGACATCCCGCTCGTTGCCGCGACAGCACCGATCTTCGTCTTCTTCACCCTGCCGATCGCCTATCTCGTCTCGGTGTCCTTCAAAACCAAAGACGACGTGCTGAGCGGCCATTTCCTGCCGACGAGCCCGACGCTCGACAATTGGCCGGCCGCTTTCGAGGCTGCCCATCTCTCAGGATTCATCGCCAACTCCGTTGCCGTGTCGCTGCTCGCCGGCGCCCTGACGTTGCTGCTTACTTTGCCCGCCGCCTACGCTGTGCTGCGGCTCGGCATCGGTGGCAAATGGCTCGCCGATCTCACTCTGTCGAGCTACATGGCGCCACCGATCGTGGCTCTCATTCCGCTGTTCTATCTTCTCAAGGCCACGGGGCTCCTCAACACCCATGCCGGCCTGGTGATGCTCTACGGCTTTGCCAATATCCCCGTCGCCTTCTGGCTTCTCACCCCTTTTCTCCGGCGCATGCCGCTGGAGATCGAACAGGCGGCGGCGCTCGACGGAGCCGGCCCTCTTCGGATCCTCATCCATATCGTCGCCCCGATCATCGTACCGGGCATCGTGGCGACGCTGATCATCGTCTCGGTCCTCGCCTATAACGAATTCCTCTTTGCCTCGGCCTTCACCTTTTCCGACGAGACGCGCACGCTTCCTGTCGGCATCTCGCTCTTCCAGGGGGATCGGCTGGTCAATTTCGGCCAGATGGCAGCCGCCTCGCTCGCCGGCATCGCGCCGGTCTATCTGGTGGCGCTCTTCCTGCAGCGCTATCTCGTGGCAGGTCTCGCCCATGGCGGACTCAAATGATCACCGCCGACGGCTCGCAACGCTTGCGCTTCCTGCGCAAGCAGGTTAAAACACTGAACTAGATGGTTCAGTATGTAAGTCCTCCCCTTGATCTCACGTTTGCGGCGCTGTCCGATGCGACCCGCCGCGGGATCATCGATCAGCTTGGGCGAGGAGGCGCGTCGATCACCAGTCTCGCTGATACGTTCCAGATGACGCTGACCGGCATGAAAAAGCACGTCCAGGTTCTCGAGCGGGCGGGGCTTGTCGTCACGCAGAAGGTCGGACGGGTGAGAACCTGCAAGCTGGGAAAACGCGGCCTCAAGGCGGAGGCCGAGTGGATCGAGGCGCATCGCAAGCTCTTCGAGGCCCGCTTCGAAGCATTGGACGAAATCATCAGCGAAATAAAACGGGAGGGACGCGATGACCGAGCAAGTTGACAGTGCATTTGGTGCGCAGAACCCCACGTCAGTCGAGCGCAGAGGGGATCGCGAACTTCTGGTAACCAGGACATTCGATGCGCCGCCGAGCACGGTTTACAAGGCGTGGGGCCAGCCCGAGCTGTTCCGGCGCTGGTGGGTGCCGAAAACGGTATCAGGCATTTCGCTCGTATCGTGCGAGCTGGATGTCCGCACCGGCGGCAAATATCGGCTGGAATTCGGCGCCGGCGGTTCGGACACCATGGCCTTCTACGGCAAGTATCTCGAGGTGGTGCCGAACGAACGCATCGTCTGGACCAACGACGAGGGCGAAGAGGGCGCGATCACGACCGTGACCTTCAAGGACCAAGGCGGGCGGACACTCCTGACTTTCCAGGAAGTCTATCCGTCCAAGGAGGCGCTCGAGGAAGCGCTGCAGGGCTCGGCGGTCGCATTGCCGGAGCAGTTGGAGCAGCTCGACGAATTGCTGTCCAGCATCGGCGAGTAGCGCCGGTCGGGAAAATCGCCTCGAGAAAGCGTCTGCTCTTGGGAAGTGACTCCGCCACCCGCCGGAGCGAAGGCGCGTTCCCGGACATTCACCCTAAATCGAAATGTAGCGAATGCTAACCTTGGGGCGAAGCCACCTTCCCGCGGCCGAGCTCGAAATTGCGCCGCCCCAAGTTTTTGCAGTCGCAAATTACTTGACTGACATTATCAAGGATTATACGCGCTTCGGCCAGTTTTCTGCCATTCGAAGCGCGAGCATGATCCCCGCCGACCCGTTTCCTGAAATCGCTCGCGCCGATCAGCGCCCGGCCCTTATCTTCGCCGACGGACGGACCCTCTCCTATGCCGACCTTAATGCCCGGACGCTGCGCTTCGCGGAGCGGCTGGGACGGGGGGAAAAGCGGCTTGTCGCGATCTCGGCCGAAGTTTCGGAACATGTCATCGTCGCCTATCTCGGCGCGCTGCGTGCCGGGCATGCGGTGGCCATGCTGCCGCCCTGCGATGACAGGCTGTGGCAAGAGTTTCTGTCAGCCTTTCAGCCGGATTTCACCTACCGCGCGGCCGGTGGCCGCTGGCGGATCGTTGGGGAAAGCCGGCCTCAGCGAAGCGACGCACCGCTGCATCCGGATCTCGCCTTGCTGCTGATGACCTCAGGCAGTTCCGGGCGCGCCAAAGCCGTGCGCCTGTCCTATGCCAATCTTGACGCCAATGCGCGTGCGATTGCCGGTTATCTCGAACTCTCCCCTGCCGACAGAACCGCGCTCGTTCTGCCGCTGCACTATTCCTACGGCCTCTCCGTCATCCATTCGCATCTCGTTGCCGGCGGCAGCATCTTCATCCCGGGCGTCTCCGTGGTCAGCGAGGATTTTGCAAGATTGCTCGGCGAAAGCGGCTGCACCAATCTTTCGGGCGTGCCCTATTCCTATGAGCTGATGGAAAAGACGCGCTTCCGAAAGCACGAGCTGAAGGCGCTGCGCTTCATGACGGTGGCCGGCGGACGGCTGGCGCCTGAGCTCATCCGCCTCTACCGCGACCATATGCGCGCGACGGGCGGCCGCTTCTTCGTCATGTACGGCCAGACCGAGGCCGCCGCCCGTATCGCCTTCGTGCCGCCGGAAAGCGTGGGCGACAATGAAGAGCGGATCGGCACCGCCATTCCCGGCGGCCGGCTGAGCCTCGTTGGCGATGACGGGCGTCCGCTCGACAGAGCTGGCGTTGCCGGAGAACTCGTCTATGCCGGCCCGAACGTGATGATGGGCTACGGCGCCGACCGCGCCGATCTTCAGCGGGGCGCCGAGATCGCGGCCTTGCACACCGGCGACATCGCCATGCGCGATGCGGACGGGTTCTTCCGGATCGTCGGCCGCAAGAGCCGTTTCGCCAAGATCGCAGGGCTGCGGATCGGCTTCGACATCATGGAGCAGGTTCTGGCTGAAAAGGGGATTGCGGCTGCCGTTGTCGGTGACGATCACGGTCTGCAGGCCTATGTGACCGATGCCGCTTCCGCCGATCGGGCGCTTGATATACTCCTCGAGGCGAGCCATCTTCCGGCAAGCTTGGTCTCCGTCAGGGCGCGACGCGAGCTTCCGAGGCTTGCCTCCGGCAAGATCGACTATGCCGGCCTCAGCGACGACATGCTGGCGACGCGCGAAACGAGCCGCGCGGCGGCGGTCAGCGTGCTCGATGCCTATATCAGGGTCTTCTACCCCCACAGTGTCAGCCGCAGCGACAGCTTCGTCTCGCTCGGCGGCGATTCCCTCCGCTTCCTGCAATTGACGATGGAGCTCGACAGGCTTGGCATCGAACTGCCGGAAGGCTGGGAGCAGACGGCGATCGCCGAGCTCGATATCGGCCCGCAGGTGGCACGGACCGATAGCGCCGAGGTCAGGGCGCTGCCGACCGATCTGGTCCTGAGGGCGATCGCCATCCTGCTCGTCGTCACCCATCACGAAATGCTCTGGCCCATTCCCGGCGGATCGGGCGTGATGCTGCTCCTCGTCGGCTTCAGCCTGGCGCGCTTCCAGTCGGGCCATTTCCTCGCCGGCAATTTCCGCCACGCGCTGCGGCCGGCAATCAATGTTCTCATTCCTTATTTTCTCATCGTCGCCGCCTATGGGCTCGCGTGGCAGACGATTCCCTGGGCTTCGGTGACGCTGACCGGCAATTTCGGCTATGCCGAGCCGGAGCGTCACGAGATGCTTCCCTATCTCTACTGGTTCATCGAAGCCTATGCGCAGACGCTTCTCGTCTTCTCGCTCATCTTCGCCCTGCCTGATGTGCGCCGGCTGGCACGGGCGCGACCCTTCGCCTTCTCGCTGGCGCTGCTGGCGCTCGCGGTCACCGCGCGGTTTTCGCTGCCGCACGTCTTCGATATCGGCCGGCGGCAGATTTTCACCCTCTACTGGGGCCTGCATCTCGGTCTGTTCGGCTGGTGCGCCGGCCTTGCCGGCAAGCCGGCGCAACGGCTCATCCTGACGGTCATTGCCGCCGCCGTGCTCGGTTATCTCGCCTTCTGGGAAACGCTCTGGATCGGCACGACGGTCAAATATCTGACGATCTTCACAGCGCTGATGGCACTGCTTTACCTGCCGCGCATTCCCCTACCCGTGCAGCTGGGGCGGCTGGTGACGCTGATCGCCGTCTCGGCCTTTCCCACCTACCTGCTGCACCGCTTCGTGCCGGAACTGCTGATGCCCGAGGCAGCGGGCGTGCTGCCGGCTCCGCTCTTTCATCTGCTGGCGATATCAGGCGGCCTGGCGGTCGGCGTCATCGCCAACAGAACCGCGGCGGATCTTCGCAATCTGCTGGGCGGCATAGCGACGGTCCGCGGCACGGGCGGGCGCGCCATTGCGGCGGAGACGGCCTGAGCCGTTTTCGGCGCGGCTACGATCGGGCTGACGCAGATCAGGCGAAATAGCGGATATATTAGCGCCACCGCACGAAAAGCTTGCATGCAAGCACTAAATCGGATGTGCTGAACACGGCTTCTGTGGTGTTGGGCGACCGCAAATGAAAACCCTCGACGCACGAATTCGGTTTACAGGTGAGCGGCGACAGGTCACTGCCCTTTTCTATGACATCGTCGGCTCGACGGAACTGCTATTGCGGAGCGAGCCGGAGAAATTCTTCCGATCGGTTTCGGCGTTACATCAGAATGCCGAAACGATCATAAGAAAACGCGGCGGGTTTCTTCATCAGCGGCTCGGCGATGGCGGATGCTGCTTCTTCGGATATCCCGAGCAATCCGAAGATGCCGCCGAAAGCGCGGTGCAGGCCTCCCTGGAACTGCTGCACATCGCCGCCGGGAGCAAAACCAAAGCGCGCACGCCCTTCCAGCTGCGGATCGGGGTCGCCACCGGTCTCGTGGTCTTCTCCACGGAAGGGGATGAGATCGTCGGCACGGCGCCGGTGCTGGCAGCGCGCCTGCAGGCGGAGGCCGAGCCCAATTCCGTGCTGGTCGCCGATTCCACAGTTCGGCTCACCCGGCACAAATTCGACTATAGGCTGGTTCGCGCAGCACGGTTGAAGGGCTTCGAAGATCCGATTGCGCTCTGGCGGCCGCAGGAGCGTGACCGGTCAGCGCCCGAAGCATCGCCGTCCGAGGGGCGCGACAGGCCGATCCGCGGCCGGGAAAAGGAGCTTGCCGCCCTTTCCGGCGCTTGGGCTTCGGCGCTCGAAGGCAAGGGAAGCCTGATCGCCGTCGTCGGCGAGGCAGGCATCGGCAAATCGAGACTGGTTGGCGAATTCGCCGGACGGCTGCGGCAGACGGCGCATGAGACGGTGGTCTTTCAGTGCGGCAGGCGCCTGGAGAGCCAGCCCCTGCATCCCTTCCTTTCTTTTCTCGAGAGGCTGGTCGAGCCCTCGGTTCTGAGGGATGGCGACCGTGAGACCTTCATGCGGGCGCTTCAGGCGTCCGGCCGAGAGGTGGACGCCGCCGTCGCCGACGCAATTCTCTCATTCACCGCCGACCGTTCCTTGCCAATGTCGCGCAATATCCGCGTCTCCGACCCATCCGGGCTGGCGTTCCGGCGCAAGGTGATCGAAGCCGCGGCCGGGATTCTGACCTGCAAGGCGCGGGCTTTCCCGACGCTGCTCATCTTCGAGGATGTTCACTGGGCCGACGACATGACGCTGGAGCTGATCGACCGGCTGGGGTCGCTGGCCGGCGGACTGCCGATCCTCGTGGTGCAGACATCGAGACTCAGGCGGTCTCTGGCGGTTGCAAGCGAGATCGAGCTGTCGGGGCTGAGCTCTGCCGCGGTTCGCGATCTCGTCGCCTCGATCTGGCATGAGCATCCGCCGCCCGGGCTTTCGGATTTCATTCTCGACCAATGCGACGGCATGCCGCTATACGCCGAGGAACTGGCCTATTTCTTCCAGGGAAGGCAGCCATTGGGCAAGTCGCTCTCCGAATGGCAAGGCCTGCTGCGCGACGGCAGCGTCACCTCGCTCAACGATCTGCTGTCCGCCAAGCTCGCTGCGACCGGTTCGGCACGGCGGGTGGCGCAGATTGCCAGCGTCATCGGCCGCGAATTCAGCATCTCGCTGCTCATCTACCTGCTCGAAGGCGTCAGCCGCCGGAGCGTCGACGCCGATATCGACCGGCTGCTTTCCGAGGGCATCATCGAGCGTTCGTCCGCCACGCAGGTCGCCTTTCAGTTCCGGCACGTGCTCGCGCAGGAGGCGGCCTATGGCAGCCTGCTGAAGAGCGACCGGCGCCGCATCCACCGGCGGATCGCCGATCGGCTGATCACGGAGGCAAAGCCCAGCCTGCCGGCTGCGATCGCCGCCTGGCAATGTGCCGAGGCCGGTCTGCATGATGCCGCCGCCCGCTTTGCCCTGGCGGCGGCGGAAGCAAGCGTTCTGCGCTCGGCCATGCACGAGGCCAACGTCTCGCTCGAACTCTGCGCGCGGGAGGTGGCGAGCCTTTCCCGGCGCCACGCCGGGCGCACCGAACTCGCCCTCAGCCTGTGCGAACTTCAAGGCGTCGTGGCGAGCGCCCTCGAAGGCGAGGGATCGGAGAGTGCGCGGCGGGTCTATTCCCGCGCCATGCAGCTTCTGCAGAAACAGCCGCCGGCCGTGCGGATGACCCATTTTCCGGTCTATTGGGGATGGTGGTTCACGGCACCCAACATTCTGACGCAGCAATCACGCGCGCGCATTCTCGTGGCGGACATGCAGGCCGTCGAGGATCGGGAGACGAGGCTTCAATCCTATCACTGCGGATGGGCGACCAGCTTCCACGCCGGCGAACACGGCTTTTGTCTCGATTGCGTTGCCAATGGCCTCAAGCTCTACGATCCGGAAAGCGCGGTCAGACATCGCGCCTTCTTCGGCGGACATGACGCCAAGGTCTGCGGGCTTGGCGAAAGCGCCCTCTCCTATCTGCTGCTCGACGATGCCGGGGCCAGCGAAACTGCGATCAGCGCGTGCCTGGAATGGGCTGGTTCGACCGATCATGCCGGCAGCATGGTGCATGCGCTTTATTACGCCATTGTGCTCCGCCGCTGCCAAAGCCGATATGACGATGTCCATGCGCTCGGCGAACGGATGCTGGCGCTTGCCGAGCGGCACGGGCTGGCCGCCAGCCAGGCGCGCGCCAATATGTATTGTGGCTGGGCGGAGCGCATGACCTCATCGGCCGCGCGCGGCGAGGCGCGTTTCAAGGCCGGCCTGCTGTTGCAGCAGCAACTGGGCACCGACGACAATTTTTCCATGCACAGCGACATGCATGCGCAGGTGCTGCAGCGGGTCGGAAGGCCTGCCGAAGCGCTGGCAACCGTGCAAAATGCGATCAGCGTCGGCCGCAGCAGCGGCCAGTCATTCTGGCTGGCTGAGCTTTATCGCCTCAGCGCCACGCTGAGGCGCGATCTGAATGAGACGCCGTCATCGATAAGAAGAGACCTGACGCGCGCGATCCAGATCGCCGAGGGACAGAAAGCCGCCTGGCTGGCGGCAAGGGCAAAGCGCAGCCTGGACGCATAGCCGCGGCCGTAACCTGAAATGGAAGGATGCGATGGACGAAGGGAGGCGCGATCATATCCTCGATATCATCCTTGATACCGCCCTTGATGCTGTCCTTGATATCGGGGGGGCCCCCTCGCCTCCCGATCCCGGGCAGACGGTGCAGCGCATCCTGGCGCGCAGAGAGGATTACGGCATTACCAGGCTGGGTTCGATCACCGGGCTCGACCGGATCGGCATCCCGGTCGTCCAGGTCGTGCGGCCGCGCTCACGCTCCGTCGCGGTCAGCCAGGGCAAGGGGCTGACCTTTGCCTTAGCGGCGATATCGGGCCTGATGGAATCGCTCGAGGGCTGGGCTTCGGAGCGGATTGCTCCGGAGCGCATCTTCACGGCAAGCCTGCGTGACATGGAACGGGGAGACTGGTCGCACCTCGGCGCCGGCCGCGGCGCGGAGACGCTTTCCTGGATTGACGGGCTCGATCTCTTTTCGGGGCGGAAAATCGCCGTTCCGCTTGCCCTTGTGGACTCCGCCTATATCGTCCCGTCGCCGCATCCCCATTGGCTCGCCCGCGACACGACGGGACTTGCAGCAGGCACCAGCCTTCAAGGCGCGGTGCTGCATGCGTGCCTTGAAGCTCTGGAACGGCAGGCCCGCTGCACGGCAATGAAGACGCCGCATTTCTTCGACCGCTTCCAGATCGACAGCCGGTCCGTTCAACGGGGAAGCGCCGGTGAGATCATCCGGCGTCTGTCCAAGGCAGGGTTTGTCGTCGGGATCTGGCAAATCCCGACGCCGCATGCGCTGCCGGTCTATTGGTGCCATGTCATGGAAGATGCAAGCCGAGCCCCCTTTGCGCCGCTGCCGGCCGAAGGCTTCGGCTGCGATTTCAGCCACGACAGGGCGCTGACGAGCGCCTTGCTCGAATCCTGCCAGTCCCGCCTCGGCGTGATTTCAGCGGCGCGCGACGATATCAGCGCGGAGCTTTACGGCCATGCCGACGCCGCGGAATTAACCGCCTGGCGCGCAGAACTCACAAGAGGCGGCCGGCCCTATGTCTGCGAAGAGGGGTCCGCCGCCGGCAGCCGCTCCATCCGGATGGCCATCGAGGCATTGAAGCTGGCGGGCGCGCAGGCGGCCGCTCTTGTGGTTCTTCATTCCGATGATCGCGTGCCGCTCCACGTCGTGCGAGTGGTTGCTCCGCCGCTGGAAACCAATGCGGAGGCCGATCTTGCCCTGTGATATCGTGGTTTTTCTCGGCCCCACGCTTTCCGAGACCGAGGCCCGGACATATCTCGACGCGATCTATTATCCTCCGGTCGGATGCGCGGATGTGGTGCGGGCCGTGGCGCGACATCAGCCTGCGGCGATCGTGCTGATCGACGGCGTTTTCGGGGAGCTTCCGGCGGTTCGCCACCAGGAAATTCTATGGGCAATGGCGCGCGGTGTGCGCGTCTATGGTGCCGCCAGCATCGGTGCGCTGCGGGCTGCCGAACTCGCGCCCGAGGGCATGATCGGCCATGGGATGATCTACCGCTGGTACCGGCGGCACCCGCTCGCCGACGATGCCGATGTCACCGTGCCGATGGCGCCCGCAGCACTCGGATCACGCGCATTGGGCGATGCTCTGATCGACATCAGTTTGACACTCAGAAAAGCCGAACGCGCCGGCATCATTCAAAGGCGGCTCCGAGACCGGCTTGAAACGCTGGCGCGCGCAATTCACTTCAGCGAAAGATCATATTCCAGGCTTCTGGCGGCGGCAGAAAACAACCGGTGCCCCGCCAACCAGCTTCAAGCACTAAAAACCTGGCTGAAAATTGGCGCCACAAGCCGGAAGCGGACCGATGCGGTAAATCTGCTGACATATCTCGCCGGTCAAAAGATCAATCGGCCGAATACGCCCGCTCCTTGTGAATTTGAACTTACCGAATCATTCGCCAATGACATGGAGTACTACAACATGCTCGACAGTCTCTTGCCGAAAGGCACGTAGTACTGGTATAGTCGACGATCGCTTGACGTTGGGCAACGAGCGGTGGGGGCGGCATTGGATGCCATCACGCATCAGGAGGGCGCAGGCACCGGGGCAGCTGCAGAGCGGCCGTTAGGTACACGTTTCCTTGTCTTTCCCCAGCCTTCCTTCATTCCCGGCTATGAAAAACCCGAGGTGGTGTGGATCGGACCCTCGGCCGGGCCGATTCTGGCGGGGCCGTCCGACGACAGGATCTATGTGGCAAATCCTGTCGAAGCGAAACCGCCCTATGCCGCGCCCTATATTCCGCCTTATCCCGGCCTGCTGCGCCCGCCGGCCGAGCCCGGCCCGGACGGGCATTTCGATCACATCGGGCCGGACTCACCGGCTTTCCTTGCAACCCATAGCTATGCCTGCGCCCGCCGCGTCCTCGATATCTGCGAGGGTTATCTCGGGCGCCCGCTCGTCTGGTTCTTCCAGCCGACGCTGGAACGGCTGGAGATCATTCCGCGCATCCCGCATTGGCAAAACGCCCAATCCGGCTTCGGCTTTCTCGAACTGGGCGAGAGCGAAGGAAAACGCCCGGCCTCCTGCTTCGCGCTGAATTTCGACGCGGTCGCGCACGAGATGGGCCACCTCGTTCTTCTGAGCGAACTCGGCATTCTCGAAGGCGACGGCGCCGGCAGCGACTTCTTTTCCTATCATGAGGCGATCGCCGATTTCACCTCGCTGCTCGGACTGCTGCACTTCGATACGGCGCTTGACCGGCTGCTGCGCCGCACCGGCGGAAATCTGCTCTTGCACAACGAACTCGACAAATTCGCCGAGCTCAGCGACGAGAAGCAGCTGCGGTTGCTGAACAACTCGCTTCGTATCGGCGATGTCAGCCGGGAAGTGCACGACCGATCCAAGCCCTTTGCGGCGGGCCTGTTCGATGGCCTCATCGAGGTCTACCAGTCACTGCTTTTTGCGCGCGGGCTGTCGGACATCGATCCGAAGCGGTTCAGCGACCTGCGCCAGCAGATGGCGCCAAGGCTGATGGAAGAAGGACTTCGGACATCGGCGGCATCCTATGAGCTGCGGCACTTCGCGGTAAAGGCCGCCCTGCAGGAGGCGCGCGACATTGTCGGCGAAGCGCTCCTGCGTTCCTGGAGATATCTCGACCCCGACAGCCTGACCTTCGAAGCGGCGGCAGTTGCCCTCCTCGAGGCGGCGAGCCGCGGGCGCGGGGTGGCTTATCTCGATCAGCTTGAAGATTGCATGAGGTGGCGCGGCATTTTGTAACCAAACGACGGGAGGCATCGATGACAGACGACAGCGTTCCAGCACCTTCTGGACCTCATTATGTAGCGGATGAAATCATACTCTATGGCGTGGATTTGAATGACGCCGGCGGCATTGCCCATCTGGAGGTCGGGATGGCGGGAACGACGGAGCTCCAGATCAGACTACGATCCGGAACGATAATCGGCTCCACAGTGCTTGCCTATGGCTACGCTTTCGAGGGTCACTGCTACAGGCTGGATTCAACTCGCATTTTTATTGTTACAGGTCCGAATGCCGAGCCTGCGGTCGGCTGCGGCTTTGACACGTGCCTCGGTTACAAAATGTGGCGGATCACCGCGTCTGAACAAATCCTCGAAGTCTCAACGGCCTTTGGCGATGCCAGGAGCCTTATCTTGGATTCGCAGCTGCCCGGGAAGAGATCCCCTAGCTCCTACTCTATCACCTTGAGGATGGCGCATCGCAATGGCCGCCTGCAAAACGACTAGCTCGCAACAACGGGAGGACAATCATGGCTTATAGAGTCAAGGTTTGCGTATCGGAAGCCTGTGCAGCGCTCACAGCGACAGACTGGCTCAGCAACAGACCCTGCGTGAACATAGCAACGGGTGAAGAGATCAAAGAGGTTGAAATAGCTGCCCCGACGACCTTCGAGATAGCGGTTGGGATTAGAGACGGCGCAGGTCGTGTCGATATCCATGATCCGGCACATGGTACTTCCAAATACAATATTCCGCGCGAGCTTGATGCGAGTGGAAAAATTACGTTTCCTAAAGATGGGGCCGTATCGCCAAAGGATCTCGACAAGCTTGCCAAAGGGGTCGAGGAGTTAAGGGAGGAGGTCGCGGCTTTAAGGCAAGAGGTCGCGGCACTAAAGTAGCGGATTGGAAGCCGCCCTTACGGCGTCTTGCGCAAATCCGCCTCGTCCCGACAATGGCGGCGGCTTCGTCGAGCAGGACGTCCTTGGCCTTCTTGCGGGCATTTTCCATGGCGATATCGGCCTCATGCTGCGCTCGTCCGCCTGCAGGCCATCGTCTCCCTTTCGCCGAAGCTCGCGAGATCCGACAGTCCCGGCAGGCTAACGCGAAGCCGCGACCGGCTTCATCCAACTCGGGAGCTCCATTTGGCTGCTCCCCAACTCCTCAAGGGCTTCCGTGGCGAAGCTCGGCACGGCGCCTGTCCAGCGCAGTTCGCCATCCGCGTTGGAATGGCCGCCGCCATCGAGCTTGTAGATGCTCTCGACGATATACTGGCCGTCCTCATTGAGGCCCTTGATCTCGGAAATTTCGATGACCCGTCGCCGACCGGTGCGCTTGAACCGGGCAATCTGGACGACGACGTCGACGGCGGAAGCGATCTGTGAGCGCAGCGGCCGCAGCGGCATGTCGATATCCGACATCAGCGCCAGGGTCTCCAGCCGGTGCAGTGCGTCGTAGGGCGTATTGGCATGCACGGTCGAAAGGCTGCCGCTATGGCCCGATGTCATCGCCTGGATCATATCGAGCGCTTCGCCGCCGCGGCACTCGCCGACGATGATGCGGTCCGGCCGCATTCGCAGGGAAGAGCGGAACAGCTCGCGAATGCTGGCGCCGCCGCGACCGAACCTGTCGGGCTTGGTGACTTCGAGATAAACGACGTGCTCCTTGCGGATCTGCAGTTCCGACGTGTCCTCGATGACGATGACCCGCTCATGATCGGCGAAGGCTTCCGATAGCGCGTTCAGCATCGTCGTCTTGCCGGTGCCGGTGCCGCCCGAGATGATCACATTCTTCTGCAGCCCGACCGCCGCCTGCAGCAAGGACAGCGACTCCTCCGTCAGGCTGCATTGGGTGACGAGGTCGCGAATGCTGCGATGTTCTCTCAGAAAGCGGCGGATGGAAATGCAGAGCCCGGTGCGGGCGGCCGGCGGCTGGATCATCTGCACGCGCGAACCGTCCGGCAGACGGGCTTCGACGCTCGGTTCTTCCGGCGTCAGGCGCTTGCCTGAGAATTGCGCGATGCTGCGCGCCGCCGATTCCAGATCCTCGCGGCTGGCGAAGCGCGTATCGGCGCGTTCGAGCTTGCCGCGCCTTTCGACGAAGATATCGGAGGTTCCGTTGATCAGGATTTCGGAAACGCTCGGATCCTCGAGCAGGAAGCGGATCGGCGCCAGGAGCTTGTCCAGCGCCCGGGTCAGAACCTGGAAGGTCGCCTGTTCGGCAGCGTCGTCGGAAACGGCTTTCATCAGAGCGGCATCCCGACAAGGACGGAACTCATGCCGAACAGCGTTACCATCATCTGGACCGCAGTCGGAAAGAACAACATCAGTGGAATGAGGACCAATGCAAGTATCAAGACGCTGCTCATCGTTTCCATGGTTTTGTCTCCGGAACGACTGACGGGCCATAGCCAATATTGAAGACGAGCTTAATCCAGATCGGCAAGCAACGCCATGGGGGCGCCCTCGCCCGCCCGCCACTTTGGCCGTGTTGCTTCTGCCTCTTCTATCGCCTTGAAACCATTGACCAATAATGGAGCAGCAGACGATATCCGCGAAAATCGCTCCACTGCATGCCTCACCCAAAAAAATTATAGCTTAATCAGCCTGTTAGCCTGAAAACGCCGCCGTCAACCGCATGTCTGCAGGCGACGCCTCCAAGACAATTGGAACCCTGCCTTCCGTTTGCTTGACGGAGGGCTGGCCTTGGGCGCACTCTTGGGTCTTAATGATGTTGCTCAACAAGCGTTGGCGACCGGGGAAGAAAAGCAGAAGCAGAAAAAATCATTGGAACGAGCAACGTGCTGGTTCGGATCGATGGCGCATGCTTGCTTCTTCTTCACCAAGGTCTTCGATCCGAAACAAACCATGGAACGAGGAATACGCAGATGTTTGCAAAACTCAAGACTCTCGCAATTGCACTTCACAAGGACGAACGCGGCGACATGGCCCAGATCGTCCTCGCCGTCGCCCTGATCGTCATTCCGCTGATGCTGCTCCTGCTCGCATTCGGCAAACAGATCGGCGAATGGTTCAACGAAAAGAATACGGCTCTCTCCGACGCCGAGAGAATTCCTGAGCCGGGTCAATAAGCGGGGTCGGTGTCATGGACATGACCTACGATCTGACCCTGATGCCAGCGGCGGCGGCTCTTGCCGTCGCCTGCGCCACGACCGCGGCGGTGTTCGATCACCGCCATGGTAAGATCCCGAACGCCGTCACCTACCCCTGCCTGCTTGCCGGGTTCATGCTGGCGGCGATCGGCGGCGGTCTCGCGGGGGTCGGCCTGGCTTTTGCCGGCCTCCTTGCCTCAGGCCTGATCTTCATCATCGCCTTCGCAGCCGGAGGCTGCGGCGGCGGTGATGTCAAGCTGATGGCGGCGCTCGGCGCCGTTCTCGGCCTCTGGCCGGCCATCGACGTGACGCTCGCATCGCTGATGATCGGCGGCACGATTGCCGTCTTCTCGATGGCGCGGCGGGTTCAATGGAGCGTGCTCGTGCGAAGCCTCGGCCTGTTCGCCCTGCTTCTGCCCGCCGGTTTCCGCGACGCCGCCTCGGTGCTGAAGCCGCGCGAAACCCATCATACCGTCCGTTTCGGCGTCGCCGCCGCTCTCGGACTTCTCTGGTGCCTGTTCATGCCTGATTTCACCCCTCTTTCACTCGTGAGGTAACGGCAATGCGCGCGGAACTCGAACGCCCCACTTTCGACGGTGCTTTCTGGAGTTCGATCCTGCACTCGCGGACCTTCTGGATCCCCCAGGATCACGGCGCGCTTCTCGGCACCTTCGCAATCGCCATGCTGTTGCTTGCCTCGATGCTGCTGCTGCCGCGGCTTTCCGCCCGCCGGCGCCGGATGTCGGAGCTTCACGGCGATATCTCAGGCAGCACGACGATGATGGATTTCGTGCTGGTTACGCCAATCTTCGTCTTCTTCATGTTCGTGGTCTTCCAGTTCACGATCCTGGCGAAGAACCACCTCTTCACCCACTATGCCGCCTATGCGGCGGCCCGCAGCGCCCGCGTCTATTTCTGCCCGGCCCTGCCGATCACCATCCACAGCTTCATCGGCCCCAAGACCTGCGATAACGATGCTGCAGCGGGCAAGGCCGATCTCGCCGCCCGCCTGGCGCTGATCCCGGCCGCTCCCTACGACCAGCTGAAATGCGTCGGCGCCTGCCAGCCGCCGGAAGAGGCGCTGAAGAGCCTTGCCGACGCCTCGGGCCTGTCGAAGAACTGGCGCGCCATGCGCAACCAGGCCCGCTACATGTTCGACCCGCAGAACGTCACGGTCACCGTCGATCGCGCCCCGATGGCGCTCTATGCCGCCATCAACCGCTCGCCGCATGTGCCTGTCACGGCCAAGGTCGAAGCGCGCTTCCTGCTGCTCGAATATGCCGGCTGGGTCTTTGCCCGCGGCCAGCGGAAGGACGGGCGTTACTACACTATTTCGACGGCGGAGGTGAACCTGCTATGACCTCGTCCTTCATCAAGCGTTTGCACCGCGACCAGCGCGGCTTCCTGTCTCCGATCATCCTCTACATGACGATCGCGCTCGCGCTGATGATCGTGTGGATCCTCAACACCGGGCAGATGATCTATGACAAGCAGCGCACGCAGGATACCGCCGATGCCGCCGCACTCGTCCATGCCGACTGGGAGGCGCGCTATCTCAACATCATGGCGATGAACAATGTCGCCTCCTCGCAGGCAACCGTGGTCATGGCGACGTCGGTCGCCTACCAGCTGACGACGGCGGAACTGTTTCTGCGCTCGAGCGCCATTCTGGCGAAACTCGCCCAATACTCCTTCACCGAAGGCTTCGGACCGGCGTCGCTCCTGCCGCCGTTGCCGCCGATGCCCTATTGCCCCGGCTGGCAGAAGGTCCCGATCGTCGGCGGCATCATCTACGGCGCTTGCCTGGCGTTCCAGGGGTTCCGCGCGACCGAAGCCACCAAGGCGATCGCCTATACGGTGGCGGCGCAGGCCAAATATGATCCCTGGAATCTGATCAAAAAGTCTAGGGACATCATCGATGCGATGAATGATCTCAACGATTATCTCGTTGAAAGCTTTCCCGAGCGGGTCGGCAATGAGGCCTTGCATCTGGTTCGGTTGAACAAGTCGGATCACGTCGTCTTCCATCCGCCCTGCGAGTCTTGCGGACAGGCCGGAGAAGGTGCCGGCGGCAACCTGCCGGTGGACCGTGATGGCGTCAATCCAGCCGCTGCCTATACGGAAATGTGCCTTGCCATGTCCTATGGCACCCAGGGACAGGATCCGCTCCTGATGCGCGGCGAATACGCCAACCGCGGCTTCCCCAACGGCAAGGGCCCCTTGACGGCAGGCGGCGTAGACGGCAGCCATATCCGCGACTGGGTCAACCATGAGAGCGGCATCGACAATCAGCTGGTGGAGTTCTACATCTTCTACGAAGCCTTCGGGCCGGCCTATCTGAGCAAGGTCCCGTTCAAGGCGATTGTCGAACAATATGCCGGCGATCTCAGCTGGTGGCAGGAACTGACGCTCGATGCCAGCTTCTGGATCGCCGACAAGGTCTTCGGCGTCGGCTTCGGCATCACCAATCCCTTCCAGCTGCCGATCGACGTGCCGCCGCGCTATTCCGACTCGCAGACGAAGGACGAGAACGACTTCACCCGCAAGTTCGACATGATCTGGAACCAGGTCTGCGGCCCGGCGGGCGGGGCGATCTCGGTGACCGGTGCCAATCTGCCGCTCGTCTCCTTCCCGAAGCCCTACTGGCTAAAGGGACGCATCCCCTTCAACTTCACGCCCTTCGGAGGCGACCAGCTCACCGACTACCAGACGCTGGCGATCGTTTCGCGGGCGCCGCGCGCCAGGCTCCAGGTTCGGCTGTTCAAGGACAAGACGCCGTCCGCTTATGCGCTGGCGCAGAGCTGGGTTCACAATTACACGGCCTTCGATCTCTACACCCAGGACTGGCTTGCCTCGCTGGCGCCCGCGACCCTCGCCGATGATGCCGGCGCGGTTTCCAGCACCATCAAACAGAGCCCGGCCGCCGACAGCTTCACCGGCCTGACACGCGTCTTCGACCAGGGAGGAGCCAATGCCTGGGCTGCCGTCAACACACACTGAGCACGACGGAGGCGCGCCGGCCGGCGGGTTCATGATGCGGCTGCACCGCGATCGCCGCGGTCTCGCCTCGATCGAATTCGTGCTCGCCGCGCCGGTTATCCTGCTGATCGTGATCTTCGTCATTCACGCCAACAAGATTTCCACCAAGAAGGTCGCGACCATGCTTGCCATGCGCAATTCTGCCTTCGCCGAGGCGTCCGGCCTCAACTGCACGTCGGATTTCTCGAACGTGTTCCCGATCCCGGCCTTGCCGGCCCTTCCCGGAGGAGACGCCATCAACTGTTCGCGCACGCCTTCGCATGAAGGCGGCGGCGATCCTCAACGCACCTTTATCTGGGACGATGTGCAGAACACCCTCGAGAGTAATGGACGCGAGTTCGGCGATATGGTCGGCGAGCTCGCCGACGAGAAGCCGCAACTCGTGACCGCGACCGCCGACCGCGTCTACAAGTTCAGGGATTCCGACGATCTCGACACCATCCGCAGCATCCGCTGGAAGGATGCGTTCACAGTGGATGACTCGACGCTGTTTATCTCGCACAACAACGACACGACGCGCCGCGGCTACGATCCGACGCTGCGCCGAGAAATCCGCCATGTGGCCAGCCATTCCGGCGATCTCTTCGACGGCGTCTTTCCGGGGGCAAAGTGACATGGCACAGCGGTCAAGCATTTCCGTTCATCTCCTCGGTACGGCCCTGGTCGTCGGGCTCGCCGTGATATTGGCCACACCGGGGCGCGCCGAGATCTATAAGGATATCCGGGTGACGCTGAATTCGATGCTGGCCGGCATTCTCGGGACGCCGGAACGGGCGCCGCGCGATCTCGTCATCAACGGCCAGCCGCTCGAGTTCACGCCGTACCAGAGCGATCGCAGCATTTCCGATATCACCGACGAGTGGCTGCGGGTGCTGGCCGCCAATACCCGGCCCGCCATGCCGAAAAGCAGCGGCCGGGAGGAACTGACCGCCGTCATCGCAGCCAACATGATGATCGTCCCGAAGGTGAGCCGCATCCGCGACGACCTTGCCGTTGTCGTGCGCTTCTTCGACGGCGACGGCGAGGCTGCGCTCGACTACATGAGACGGCAGGATCCGAACGATCCTTCGGCGAAAGCGCCGATTCCGGGCGTCTCGATCATGATCCGCCGGCCTGCCGATGCGCCGATGACCGAGGTGCTGATGAGCCGCTTCGACGATGTCGCCGCGACGCTGCCGGCCTTCGCCGCGCCTGCCGATGTCGGCAAGCTGCCGGTGTCGCTGCGTCCGCCGGCCGGCGTCGAGGTGCTGAGCGATATCGGCGACCGTGACAAAGGCCATATGTCGCGCACGGTCGTGTCGAAGGGCACGCTCGCCGCCGCGCGCTGGTCCGATCAGCGCGCCGACCTGCTAATCCGCGATGGCTTCACCATCGAAACGCCGCCGGCTGAGCGCGGCGGCGTCACCGCGCTTTATGGCCGGCGCGGCAGTGTCGAAGCCAATGTTCTCTACACCAGAAGCAAAACCGACGGCAGGACCGTTGAGGTCATTCAAATCAGGCAACCCTTCGTCGAAGGAATAACACCATGAACTGGAAGCTCATTGCCGCTGTGATCGTCGGGCTCATTACCGGCGTTCTCCTCTACTTCTGGACCGAGAGCGTCAAGAACGAGCAGGTGGCCTACGCCTTCATGCGGCTGCAGCCCGACAAGAAGGTGACGAGAGGACAGGCGATCACCCCGGACATGCTCGCCGAACCGGTGATGCTGCCGGAAAGCTTCGGGGCGCTTGCCAAGCTCGCGGTTCCCGCCGCCAGCGCCTATCAGGAATGGCTGAAGGACCGGACGGCCGCGGCCGATATTCCGGCCGGCTCGGTGCTGCTCTTCCAGTATTTCGACGATACCGACGGCGGGCGGCTGACGACGATGATCGCGCCCGGCAAGCGGGCGCTCACCCTGCCGGTCAACGCCGCCGAGGCGGTCGGCCATTTCGTCGAGCCGGGCAGCTATGTCGATATCCTCGGCACGGTCGATGAACCCGTCGAGCCGGTGGCGCCGCCCGCCGCGACGCAGCCGGGAACGCCCGGGCAGACGCCTGCCGCACCGGCGGCGCCGGCCCAGCCGCCCTCGCCAGTCGAGCAGATGCTGAAGAACTATCTCACCCAATATCCGGGCGCCGACGAGAACGACGTCAACGCCTACCGGAAGCAGGCGCAGGACTACAAGCTCGGCATCAGCTCGCGCACCCGCGTCGTCACCCGCACCTTCCTGCAGAACGTCAAGGTGCTCGCCGTCGGTGCGGCGACTACGCCGGAAGGTGCGGTCACCAAGGCCAATAGCAGCTACAATCACGTGACGGTCGAAGTGACGCCGTCGGAAGCCGAGATGCTGATCTTCGCCATGGGCCAGGCGAATGGCAGCCTCAACCTCGTGCTGCGCAATCCGACGGACAATAGCGTCGAAGACCTGCCAAGCATCAACTGGACGCGCATGTGATCGTTTCAAGGATTGAGCCATGCTGTTGAAGATTTCCTATGAGGACGGCAGCGGACGGGAGGTGATCCCGCTCTTGGCGAACGAGACCTATTTCGTCGGCGAAAGCAGCACGCTTTCGCTGCCGGCCGGCGCCGGCGTCGTGCGGCTGCGCGGCAGCCACGTCTCCTCGCCGCAATTCGTGCTGCGCAAGTCAAGCCAGGGCTGGTCGGTGCAGCATCATGGCCGCAACCCGACGCGAGTCGACGACCAGCCGCTGAGGGCCGGCACGCCGGTGGCGGTTTCGGCCGGCATGTCGATCTGGGTGCCGAATGTCACCATCGAACTCGTCGAGCCGGCGGCGGCGCCGGAGGCGGTGACGCAGTTTCCGGACCAGGAGCGGGTGCTGGCACTGCAGATGGAAATACATGAGCGATTGCTAAAGGACACGCAATATGACCGGCTGGTGAAATCCTCCGATTTCGGCCGCGAGGAGACGCGCAGCCGCATCCGCGAACGCCTCGACCTGTTCATCAAGGAGGCGCTGGACTCAGCACCGCAGGATCTCGTCGTCCTCGTCATCAAGAATGCCGTCTACCGGTGGCTGGCAAAGCGCATCGCCCGTACCGGCCGGCGCGACGGCGCTTCGAATGCGGCGACCCTCGCGCGCGAAGAGCAGGACAACCGCCGGCTCTTCGATGTCGGCAAGGCGCTGATCTCGGCGCTGCAACTGAAGCTGAACTTCGAATCCACCCGTTCCGATTTCGCCCAGCTCGACACCAAGTTCGGCGCCGCCTTCCAGGCCCGGCAGGCGCTGTTCAACGCCGGGGATCGCTACGAGATCGCCCATATGCACCTGCGCTCCAATATCGAGGAGCTGATGTATCGCTGGGGCACGATTTCGGAACTGATGGATCTCGACGTCATCTCGGAAATTATGGTGACGCGTTATGACGAGATCTATGTCGAGAAATTCGGTCTGCTGGAGCGCTACCCCTTCGCCTTCGCCAATGAGCGACAGCTGATGAAGGTGATCGAGCGCATCGCCGTCGATTCCAACCGCTCGATCAACGAGAGCGAGGCGATGGCCGACTTCCGCATGCCGGACGGTTCGCGCGTCAACGCCGTCATCCCGCCGCTCGCCGTCAAGGGCGCCTGCCTCACCATCCGCAAATTCGGCGGCAAATCGCGGCTCGACATCAGCAAGCTGGTCGCCGCCGGCGCGCTCAGCGAACCGATGCGCGCCTTCCTCGAGGCGGCGGTGCGCGCCCGCAAGAACATCGTCGTCTCCGGCGGCACCGGCTCCGGCAAGACGACGCTCCTGAACAGCCTGTCGCAGTTCATTCCGGTCGGCGAGCGCGTCGTTGCGGTCGAGGACACGTCCGAACTGCAGCTCGACGGCATCCATGTCGTCTATCTGCAATCGCGGCCGAAGACGGCGGAGAGCGAAACCAGCGTCACCATCCGCGACCTGGTGCGCAATGCGCTGCGCATGCGTCCCGACCGCATCATCGTCGGCGAGTGCCGCGGTGCGGAGGCGATCGACATGCTGCAGGCGATGAATACCGGCCATGCCGGTTCGATGACCACGGCGCATGCCAACACGCCGCAGGACATGATGACCCGCCTGGAGGTGATGGTGCTGCAGGGCCAGAGCTCGCTGCCGGTGACGGCGATCCGCCAGCAGATCGTCGCCGCCGTCGAACTCGTGGTGCAGCTGAACCGGCTGGAAAGCGGCCGGCGCGCCGTCACCGAGATATCCGAGGTGATCGGCATCGATCCGGACACCGGCCTCATCATCGTCGAGCCGATCTTCAATCTCGTCGGCCGCGCCGGCGGCCAGGCGGTGCATGCCTTCACCGGCTATCTGCCGAGCTTCGTCGCCGAGCTCGTCGCCTTCGGCGAAGACGGCGAGATCAAGAACCTGGATATGTTTGTTTGAGGGTGGAACCATGGACATCAGCATTCTGCAGATCCTGACGATCGCCCTCGGCGCGGTGACCGCGGGACTGCTCGTCTGGGGCGCGCCGGTGCAATGGCCGGCACCACTGCTGCGCGCCACCGAACGCGATATCGCGCTCGCCAGCGAAGCGGCCCAGGTCTTCGGCCGCGATGCGGTGCCGCCCTATACGATGATCCTTGCCTATGCCATCACCGCGATCGTCGTCTTTGCTCTGGTCTCGCTGATCTTCGGCCCGATCGTCGGCATCGTCGTCGCCATTCCCGTCGCCTTCTTCCTGCCCAAGGCGACGATCCGCTATTTCCTGCAGCGGCGCTGGCTGCAGATCGAATCGCAGCTTCCCTATGCCGTCGACCAGATCGTCTCGGCGGTGCGCACCGGCAAGCCGCTCGCCGTCGCCGTCAATGCGGTCGCCGATACCGGCCAGATGCCGTCCTCGCGCGAATTCGAGCGCATCGCCCGCGAACAGAAGCTCGGCATCGGCCTGGTCGAGGCGCTCGACCGCCACGGCCGCACCGTGCCGAGCCTGCATTTCAAGATGGTCGATGCCGCCCTCGGCCTGTTTGCCCGCCAGGGCGGCGACATATCCGAGCCGCTGACGGAAATGTCGAAATCCTTCAAGGAGATCTGGAAGCTCGACCAGAAGATCAGCACCTCCTCGTCGCAGGCGCGGATGAACTTCCGCGTCGTCAATGGCGGCGCGCTGTTCATGATCCTGATGATCTTCTTCGGTCAGCCTGAGCTGATCGACAAGGTGTTCGGCAACGCCATCGGCATCGTCATCGCGATCGTCGGCGCCATTCTCTATGCCACCGGTTTTTTCTGGATGCGCTCGATGATGAAGGTGTCGGTATGATGTCGCAAATCCCCCTCGCCCCGATCATCATCGTCCTTGCCGGCATCACCGCGGCGCTCATCGTCTGGTGGATCGGCGACCTGCTCGGCAGCATCCAGGTCGTGCGGCGAAAGGCCGGCGGCGACGGGCCGCCGCCGAATATCGTCGACAGCATCGGCATGCGCACGCCTGTCGAATTCGTGCTGAGGCACTTCGAGCCGCTCCTCGCCGATTTCGGCGCGCAGCTCGAAAGGAAGCTGATCTATGGCGGCCGGCCGTTCGGCGGGGTGACGGGGCGTGAATATATCGCCCTTCTCATCGTCTTGAGCCTCTTCGGCTTCATCCTGCTCGGCGTGCTGTTCGGCATTGCGAGCGGCAGCATCATCGGCGGGCTGGTCGCCGGCCTGATCCTCGGCTTCATCCCCGCCATCTATTTCTGGGTGGTCGCCGACGACAAGATGCAGGACCGCAAGGAACGCATCTCGCGCGAATTTCCCTATTTCCTCGATCTCGTCGTCATGACGCAGCAGGCGCAGGCGACGCTCCCGGAAAGCCTCAGGCTTTATTCCGAGGCCGCCCCGGGCACCGTGATGAGCGAGGAGATCGAGCAGACACTGAAGGACGTGGCGCTCGGCACCGGCATGATCGAGGCGCTGCAGCGCCTGGAGGCGCGCATGACGGCCGAGGAGGTGGTGCGGGTCATCCGCGCCGTCATCCAGGGCGAGGTCGAGGGCAGCAACCGCGTCGAGCTGTTGCGCGAACATGCGCGCGACCTGCGCTTCCGCCGCTGGGAAAAGGCCGACAGGGCCAGTGAAAAGCTGAAGGCCAAGATCGTCATGCCGGCGATGATGATCGTCGTGTCGATCCTGCTTCTGGTGCTGGCGCCGGCAATCGTCGAGATGATGTCGAGTGGGATGTTCTGATCATGGTCTTTTCCTTCTTTCGCGGCAACAAACCCAGCCTTCTTCAGACCGGCCCCGGCGGCCAGAGCCGCAGCCATGTGCTCGACCGGGCGGAAATGTCGATCGGCCGGGCAGCCAATGCCGATATCGTGGTCGACGATCCGTTCCTGGCGCCGATCCACGCGCGCATCGAAAAGCAGAGCGACGGCGGCTTCATCATCCGCCGCATGGGGCTGAACCCGATCATGCTGCGCGGCGAGGCGCTGCTGCAGACGGCTTCGCTGAAAGCCGGCGACAGTTTCCGCCTCGGCAAGGATGTCGAGTTCCAGTTTGTGGAGAAGGCGCCGGCCAAGGAGGCGCCGAAGAAGGAGGCTGCCAAGGCAGACGACGGCAAGCCGAAAAAGCCGCTCTTCAAGCAGCCGGCCTTCCTCGCCGGCATGGGCCTCGTCTACCTCGCCGTGGTCGGCATCATCGGATATGTGATCCTCTCCGGCGGCGGCAGCACGGAGGCCGGCCCGACAGCGGAGCGCATCAACGCGGAAGCGGCCCGCATCCCGACATGCATCAAGAACGCCAGGCGCCTGCGCCAGGTCTCCGAGCAGACTTTCAACGGCGCCGTCGGCGGCCGCGTCGGCCGCGATGGCGATGTCACCTATGCCGCGCTTTCGCTGGCGACCGAACCCGCCGACGATGCGGCGCTGGCGAAGGCGGCAGAGCCGATCGTCGAGGCCTACAAGCGCACGGCGCTCGCAGCCCTTGCCTCGGAAAACCGCGGCAACAACACGCTGGCGCAGAGCCTCTATCAGCAGACCTACGATCTCGTTCCCGACGTCAACTGCTCGGCCGCGCGTTTCGCGCTGCAGCGCCGCGCCGCCACCAAGCCGCCGGCGCGGCGGTGAGCGCCGATTCGAAACTCTTCAAAACGGCTCGGAGGGTCGACCGGCCAGCGCGCGTCGTAGTCACGCCTACGGCCAAGCCGGCCGGTCGATCAGCGGCCCGCAGCTTCGGTGACAAATCTGCGGAACCCCTGAATGCCGGAGACACCTTGAGTATGCCCTCGCCACGCTTTTCGCCTGACGAAAATCTGCTCCGGCAGAGTTAGCCATCCAATGGTTTGACTTTGCTACGTTTGTCCGGCGCGATGCCGCCCGGATTAACCTCATTTGTTGCCGGGCCCGGTCGAACCGCAGTCGTTGCAGTTGGTGTTGTCCGGGTTGCCCTTGTTTGTTGAGGTGTCCTTGGTGCCGTTGCTGCTTCCTGCGTTGTCGTTCGGTGGCAGGTTGCCGCTTTCGCCCATGGTTGTGGTCTCGTCCCGTGAATTGCTGCTGGCAGCAAACGTCGACTGAAGCCCACCGAGCAGAAGTGCGAGGGCGGTGAAAACCGAAAGCGTAAGTCTCGACATGGTACATGCTCCTTGATCGGGGTTCACTAACATCAGGCATGCGCCAGAGCGTTCCTTTTGGAGATGTGCTGGCTCCCCTCCGGCGTTGGTCGCCAACGGACTACGACTCCTCGCCCCGCCTCGCGGCGGGAGCTGAATCGGATGTTAGGATTCTCCTCATTGGAGGTCGGCTATCGGCTTCGACGCGCGATACTCAAACCATCTGACACGTGAGATTGTTCGCCCATAGCAAAAACCTCCATTTTCGACTGATCTCTGCAGTCGGAGGAGGATTTATGCCTTCCCATAAGATAAAAAGACTATAATCAGAGCGGCGACAGATCAACTTACTAATTGTGTGATTTCCTTAGTTAATTCGGGCTAAGACGTGAGTAGACTTGCACGCCCGGGGATCGGGCTCTGTTATTCATAATCAAGAGGAAGTGCCGTGCGTTCTCATCGGAGGCCTGATGTTCGAGGCCTCTGCGGGGCACCTCACGATGAGGCTCTCTTGGAGGGCCGCGTTGCACCGCTGTTTTACGGTTGCCCGGGAGGCTCCACCTTCCCCGCCTCGCATTCCGGCAGTCGCACAGGTGTAGCGAGATTCGCCAGCGCCTCGGGCTTGGCGCATACCGGGAAGCCGGCGAGCGGCATTGTCTCTATGAACCGATTGCGCTCTACCGTGCTGAGGCCGGGTTCGTTGATCATGCTCTCGACGGTCACGTCAGGGTGCTGCTTGAGAGTTTCCAGAGCTGAAGCATGCGCCTCATCGGTTCGACCCAGGGCCGCAAGCGAGCTGCTGCGGATCACCCAAGTCCACCTTTGGTAGTTGTTGGCCGTCATGCGCTCCAGCATCGTCACCGCGTCCTCATACCGCCCCGCCATGAAATAGGCAGGGGCGAAGAAGTTGGACGCCCACATCGGATAGTTCGGGTCGAGCCGCATGACCTTGTCGACCATTTGAGCACCGCGTTCCGGATCGTTGAAGCGTGCGGCATAGCCGCTGTAAAAAGTCAGTATTTCGGACGAACCGGGAGCCAGGCGAAGGGCCGTGTCGAATTCGGACTTGGCGCGACCCATGTCGCCCCTGCTGGCAAGGCTCATGGCAAACACCACGTGGGCCTCAGCATCGCGCGGATCAAGCCGGACCGCGCGTTCGGCCACATCGGCGCCCGCCTTGCGGTTGCCCTCGGGATCGACTCCGAACACTCTCATCAGATCATGAGCGTGGTAAAGTTCTACCCAGGCCCGCGCCAGCCCCGGGTCCAACTCCACGGCCCGGTTGAGAAAGGCGATGGCCTCCTCGTCATCGGCTTTGGTGATCTTTTCGATCTTCTCCGACCCGAGCAGATAATAATCGTAGGCATTCAGGTTTTCGGGCCGTTTGCGTTTGGCTGCGGCCCGCCCGGCCTCCTGAATCAGTCCCACGCCGCCGCCGAGGCGGTTGGCGACCTGCTCTGCGATTTCGGTCTGAACGGCGAATACGTCCTCAGCCGGCCGGTCCCAATTCTCCGACCAAAGATGGCGGCCGGTTTTTGCATCGATCAACTGCGCTGTGATCCGGACCCGGCCACTCTGCCGCTGGATCGAGCCTTCCAGGACAAAGCCGACATGGAGCGCAGTTGCGACCTGGCGGGCATCCACCGGCTTTCCTTTATAAACTTCCGTTGAATTGCGCGCCACCACCTCGAATTCGGGAAACCGTGCGAGGTCGGTGATGACGTCCTCAGTCAGGCCATCGGCCAGACGCCCGCTCGCCTCGTCGCCCCCGTAATCTTCGAAGGGCAGCACCGCTACCGACGGCTTGCCGCTCAAAGGTTCCGGCTGGAGGAACCACCAGGCGGCCCCGCCACCTGCCAGAGCCAAAACGACGATCGCCGCTGCAGTTGTCCCGACCCAGCGCGGCATCATTGCGAGAAGCGGGCGGCGGCGTGCCCGTTTGCCGTCGAGCCTCAGCCGATACATCCGCACCGGGCGGCTGATGTTCTTGACCTGCCGCTCGCCGGCGAAATCGAGCGGCCAGTCGAGTTTGCCCTGGAGATGATCGTATGCCGTGCCCGACACGACCACGCCTCCCGGCTCGGCCAAATGCTCCAGCCGCGCGGCGACATTCACCCCGTCCCCATAAACATCGCCATCCACCAGGGCCACATCGCCCAGATTGATCCCGACGCGGAACATGATGCGCTCAGGCTCCGGCAGGGCGGCATTGCGCGCCGCCACGGCATTCTGAAACACCGCGGCGCAGACAACCGCATCAACCACGCTGTCGAAGGCGACAAGCGCGCCGTCGCCCATCAGCTTGATGATGGTGCCATGGCGCTCGGAGATAGTGGGATTGATCAGCTCGGCGCGGATAGCCTTCAGCCGCCTGATGGTGCCGGCCTCATCGGCCTCCATCGCTTTGGAGTAGCCAACCATATCCGCCGCGAGGATCGCGAGCAGCTTTCGGTCAAGCGCGGGGGTGCCCATCATCGTTGCCTTGCATGAACATGCAATCGTCTCCGCAGTCTACACCCATCGAAGCGCCGCAACTAGCACACAGCCAGCGCGGCATGTCTGCTTGGGGTGCTTCTGCGTCCCAAGGCGACACTCCTCAGCACGCGCACAAAATCTGGCATCCGCCCGCCGACCCTGCCATAATTGGGTTTCCCAAGGGAGGCACCACGATGCAGAGGAATGCGCCGGACTTCAGCCTTGAGGGCAAAGTGACTTTGGTAACAGGCGCGAGCCGTGGTATCGGCCGAGCTTGTGCGCGTGCCTGTGCCGCGGCAGGTTCCGATATTGTCCTGGGGGTCCGCAATGTCGCAGCGTCGGCGGATCTGGTTGCCGAGCTCGAGGGCGCGGGACGAAAAGCCCTCGCGGTTGAACTCGACATTCCCAACAAAGCCCATATCGCCCAGGCCGTCGACGCGGCCCTGACGGCATTTGGTCGGATCGACGTTCTCGTCAACAATGTCGGTGTGGCTCCAGGCAATCTCGCCGAACTCGTCGAGGAGAAGGACCTCGACGAGATCCTCGATGTCAACATCAAGGGCACCTTCCTGATGACGCAGGCCGTCGGGCGTCAGATGATCAAGCGCAATGGCGGCCGGATCATCAGCATCAGCTCACAGGCCGGCACCGTGGCGCTGCGCGGCGAGGCCATCTATTGCATGAGCAAGGCGGCCATCAATCACCTCTCGCGCTGCCTTGCGGCTGAATGGGCACGCTACAATGTCACCGTCAACACCGTATCGCCGACTTTCATCCATACGGATGGCACGGCACCCTTTCTCTCCGATCCCGCCAATCACCAAGCGACGCTCGATCACATTCCCCTCGGCCGGATCGGTGAAACCGATGACGTGGTGGGCGCCGTCGTCTTCCTGGCGTCGCCGGCTGCGGGCCTGATCACCGGCGCGAACCTGCTGGTGGACGGTGGCTGGTCCGTCGCCTGAGGCCGAGGCCACATCGTCAGTAACTTATGCCGCGCTTTTGCCGGCCGTTGAACCCGCCGAAGATGCGAGTTGGCAAAGGCTTCCGAGTTGATCCTGGAGGCCTACAATAACACGGCGTTGCCCTTGGACGACCGCGGCAACGATACACCGCTGAAATCGCTACTCGGCGCCTTGCAATCAGAGAAATTTGTAGTGATTTGTCTTACCATTTTGAAATTGCGCAATGATAGGAGCACAACCAGGGGACGCCAGTATTCAGAAAAGGGTGCCTGTTTGGGGGCGATTACATTTCTGGTATCGACAGCAGGAATTTCCTTGATTTGGCTTTGCGGTACGGCTGAGCAGAAGCGGCAGCCGACCTATGATGATAAACCGATGGTATGCGCGGTGTTTTACCGAGCCTTGGCAAAGGCATATAACGACACTGGGGACGAAGCAATTTCAGATCGATACATGGCGAAATCGAACGTCTTATATGAACAGGCCGTGGCAAATGTTCTCGCTGTGGGCGGCACAAGGGAGCAAGCCCGCAAGGCCACGCAAAACTTCGCCAATATCATTGAGGAACTGGCCAGTTCAAAGCCCGAGGCGCTGCCCTCGCTAGTAGCGATGTGCAGGCGCGAGTATCCTTGACCGCTTGTTCGCCTGTCGCCTAGGCTCGGTCCATGGGCGGAATTGTCGATCGGCATTGCGGCCCATGAAGACGTCACAACGATCGCGGCTGAGATTTCCTCACCTCCGAGGCAGTAACTCTGCAAAAGGCTGGTGTTGAAACATAAGGCGTCCCGCGCAGGCAGCGGCATCTAGCTGACGATTTCGACGCAAAAATCAATAAAGGCGCGAACCTTGGCCGGCACATGATGGCGGGAGGTGTAGAAGCAGTGCAGCGGAAAGGTCTCATCGGGCCAATCCGGATAGAGATCGACCAACTGACCGCAGTCGAGATAGGGCTTCATGCCGAGCGAGAAGACCTGGGCAATGCCGATGCCCGCGAGACAGGTGGCAAGCGCCGTGCCGGCATCATTGACGAGGACGCGGCCACGAGTTTCGATCGGCACCACCTTGTTTCCGCGCCGCAACTCCCATTCGAAAGGCCTACCCGTCAAAGGGTCCTGATATTGGATGCAGGTATGATCGGTCAGGTCGGCAGGCAGCTTCGGCGTGCCGTGCCGTGCAAGATAGGACGGCGCGGCAACCGTGATCACCCGCGTGCGAAAAAGCTGCCGGGCAATCAGCGAGCTCTTCGCCGGGATTTCACCGAAGCGCACCGCCACATCCATGCCGTCGGCGACAAGGTCGCCGATCTCGTTCCTTGTCACCACCTCGATCTGAAGATCGGGATAGCGGTCGAGAAAGGTGCCGAGATTCGGCCCGAGGATCAGCCGCGAAAAATAGGGATCGACATTGATCCGCAGCCTCCCACGCACCGTCTGCGTCGTCCCGGCCGCATAGGCAGCGGCCTCTTCGATGCCGCCGAGTAGCGGCACGACCTGTTCGTAGAAACGCGTACCGTCATCGGTGAGCCTCAGGGAACGGGTCGTCCGCTCGAGCAGGCGCACGCCGATACGGCTCTCAAGTCGCGCCACTGCCCGGCTGACTCCGGAAGCTGTCAGCCCCAGCGCCTCGCCCGCCCGCGCAAAACTGCCGCTCTCAACAACGGCGGCCAGCACGCTGACGCCATTCAGCAATCGTCCGTCGAACATCATCCAATTTCCTGATATTTTGTCATGAACTATCTGACAAAAGGTCAATTCAGTCAAAAGCGACTTTGGCGCATCTTTTATTCGTGGCGGCGCAGGCGCTGCCAAAAGGAGTCAAAGAATGTTTGCTGTGACTGGAATAACAGGTCAGGTCGGCGCCGTGGTCGGCGCGGAATTGATGGATCAGGGCCTTCCTGTCCGTGCAGTCCTGCGCAATGCGGAAAAAGCGGGGGCATGGCGGGATTGCGGCGCGGAAATCGCCATTGCCGACATGGCGGACGCGCCGGCGCTCGCCTTGGCCTTCGAAGGCGCCGAGGGCGTCTTCCTGCTTCTGCCGCCACGCTTCGATCCTGCGCCGGGTTTCCCTGAGGTAAAGGTAATCATCGAAGCGCTGAAGGCGGCGCTCATCAAGGCATCACCGAAAAAGGTGGTCTGCCTGTCGACGATCGGCGCTCAGGCAAAGCAGGAGAATCTGCTGAGTCAGCTTGGCCTCTTCGAGCAGGCAATGTCGACACTTCCGATGCCGATAGCGTTCCTGCGCGCCTGTTGGTTCATGGAGAATTCAGCCTGGGACATCGCGCCGGCAAGGGAGAGCGGCATCATGCCAACCTTCCTGCAGCCGGTCACCAAACCCGTGCCAATGGTTTCCGTGCGCGATGTCGGCGCCACTGCGGCTGAAATGCTGCAGGAGGACTGCACCGGTAAACGCATTGTCGAGCTTGAGGGTCCTTTCCGCATCACGCCGCTGCAGATGGCGGAGGCCTTCTCTGCCGTGCTCGGCAAGACGATCCGTGCCGAGCCGGTTGCAAGGGAGACATGGGAAGCGCTGTTTTTGAACCAGGGCATGCAGAACCCCCGACCCCGTATGCGCATGCTTGACGGCTTCAACGAAGGCTGGATCGAGTTCGAAGGCGGCGAGGCCCGATCGCGCAAGGGCATAACGACCTTTGAGTCCGCTATCCGCAAACTGGTCGATCGCGGTCGATGAAAAGGCCATCGCGGCTTCAGCGATCCCATGGAGCCGCCAGACTGCGCGCTGATCACCGGCGCGAAGCTGCTGGCGGACGGTGGCTGGTCCGGCACAAGTCCCATACGGAGTGCGTTAGGACGAGCCCCGAACGAGCTCATCTATGTAGGTCTGGAGCGAGATCGATCCGCGAATTGCGTCCTCGGGATATTCGGGGCCATCGACGGTGAGAGCCGTCATCCTGGCATATGAGTGAGCCGCCGCGTCGGAGAAGCCCAAACGGCGGTATGCATCCTCCCAGGCTTCGCGCGGGATCACGTCGACGCGAACGGTCCGGCCGAGGGCGGCGGCGAAGGCTGCGGCAACATCATTGGGGGAGTATCGTTCCGGCCCTTCTACGGGGTATATGCCGATCCGGCCGATCGGCTCCTGCAGCAGCCGCGCAGCCACCCTTCCGAGATCCTCCGGCGCGACCATCGGGAGCGTGAGGTCGGCCGGGAGCATGGTCGACAATACCCCGTCCTTCGTGACAGGCCCCACCATCGCATCCCAGTTGCTGTAGTAATAGGCTGCGCGGATGATACTGGCAGGAATCGGCTGGCTTCTCAGGCCCGCCTCCAGTTCATATAGGGCGCTGAGATCGCCGCATTGCTCGCCCGGCTGCGCGCCCATGGTTGATTGCGCCACCACCTTCTCCAGCCCGGACCCTTCGATCGCCTCGAGCAGGCAGCGCACGGTCTCCCGCTCCTCCCGATCCGTATCGCTCGAGATGTCAGCGTTCGGGTTCAACAGGAAGGCCCGCTTCCCGCGGCGGAACACCGTCCGCAGCGAGGCCACGTCGTGGACGTCGGCGAGCGCAATCTCTGCGCCCCGCCGTCGCCATGCGCCCGCCTTCTCAGCGTTTCGTGTGACGATGGTGACGGCTTCGCCCTCAGCGAGCAGCGCCTTCGCCACGGCGGAGCCGACGCGCCCCGTCCCGCCAACAATGATGTACATCGGCCATGCCTCCCGCAATCATGCCGGGCACAACACTTCGCCCCTGCCAAAGGTTCCCTTGCCGTCGCCCGCACAGTTCACCGATGCGGAGTGCCTGCAGCTCGTCAGCGGGACTTGGCCCCTGCGGCTCAATGCCTCACGCGATTGACGCTTTTATGGGCCGTGATACGCATACTCATCAGCAACAGGACACCCATGATGCGAACTTCGGCTGCAGCAATTTCCGCTCTCCTTCTTCCAATACTGGCGAGCTGCACGACCACCTCGGGTGGCATCGTCACCGAGAACAAGAGCCTTACTGCAGTCAGCGCCGAGCGGACACGACTGGGGCAGGCCTGGCACCTCAAAACCGATTGCCCACCATCAAGCCGTCCGAACGTTCGAACGGTTTCTCCGCCAGCTCATGGGAAACTCGAAATCGTACCGGAAGATGTACTCGCGAATTCGAAGAAGTTTTCCAAATGCGCTGGGGTGAAAACCGCCGGCATGGTTGTTTACTACACGTCTGCAGCCGGATATGTCGGCCCTGATAAAACAACGTTCAGGGAGTCCTATGGAGATGGCGTCGTTCGCGACGTGACTTTCGACGTCAACGTCGTCAAGTAGACCGCGTGGGGGCGGCGGGGCGTTAGAAACGCCTATTCGCAATATTCATTGCATCGGGCAATTTTTTGGGAATCAATCAAGCCTGCCGTGCTTTCAACGATAACACCAAGGTCATAGGGTTTGCCGGCGACGCGACGAACCCATAATGCTCGTGAAAGGCCTTGGCTTCGTCGGAGATTGCGTGAACCAGAAGGCCACGAATGCCCATGATATGGGCCGCCTGTCCGGTGCGCAAAACGGCGTCTTGCAACAGCGCAGCTCCAATGCCTTTTCCCTGCCAGTTCAGATCGATAGCAAGACGGCCGAGCACTGCCATAGGAACGGGGTCGGGCATATTGCGCCGGACAGCTCCCGGCGCGTCCGCGACCGCGAGCGCCCCCGATGACAGGCAATAGTAACCGATGACACGCTCGCCCTCGCAGACCACGTAGGTTCGCGACGCGCCGCTGACCTGATTGGCCCGCGCCCGGCGGCGCAGCCATTCATCGGGACCATCGTGCCCGCTGTCGAATAGCTGGAGATCGTGCGCTTCTCCGAGAAGCGCCGGAGGTGACAACATCACCGCTACCAGGGTTTGGAAGCATTCATCAGCCGCTCAAAACCTTCCCCGCTGGGCGGCTGGTCGAGGACGGCCAGATAGTGTTCATAGCTATCGGGATCGACTTGCACCAATGTCTGATCGAGAAGCGCGTCTTCGGCGGCGCGGCGCGCGGCGTCGATCATGAAATCCGAGCGGGTTTTCCCGTGAGCCTTGGCTGCACGGTCGATCAGGCCGCGAATGTCGTCACGAACCTTCAAATTGACGGCGTGTTTGTGGGTATCGGTCGCGTTTTTGCTGGCCATGGTCTTTTCCTTCGAGATCAGCCTATACCACAGGCGCATACACAACGTGTATCTATTTCTTGCCGCACAGCGGTTCGACTGATCGCTGGTTCTCTACACCGTAGGCGGTGTGCCGCCTTTAAGACTGTTGCCTTGCTCGCGCAGTCTGATCTAGATGCTATGACGACCCACCGGTCGCTGCACCAATTCCCCTGCGTGTTCTTCCATCCAGGCCACTTCGAGCGCTCCTTCGTCAAGGACGCCACGGCGTTCCAGTTCCATTTCCCATGCAGAGCCGGATGCAGCGAGATTGCGCATATGTTGCTGCATCTGCCGAACCCTTTCGATGGCTGCCCGCATGATCTCAATCTCCGGCTCTATCCCGTAAGCGTCTAGGAACAGCTGGAAGCGCCGTGCTTTCTCGCGGATGCCTTTCGGCAAACCATGCGCTTCGCATTTGTCGTCTCGCCAAAAGGGCACCCAACGCCACGCAATGAAGCCAAGGTCCCAAGAGCGCGGTCCTGGTGCTGCTGCATCCCAATCGATAAACGCCACAGGGAGCCCAGCTCGGAAGACGGTATTCCACGGTGACAGATCATTGTGACAGATGGTTTCGACGGGTTCCCGCGGTTCAAGGCGCCAGTTGCGCTCATTCCAGGCGAAGCTTGCTGCAGCATCGTGGTAGGATCGCAGCAATTTCCCCAATTCGACAAGGGCTCGGTCGCTCCAGACGTAGTCAGGAAGCCGGACATCGAAGCGGTCCTGTCGATCAGGGATGAAGCCCTGGCCCAAGCCAACGTCACCTTCGATGTAAGTGAGACATTCGCGTCCCTGATCATCGAAGCCGAGCGCACGGGGAGCCCCTTCAAATCCTTGCCGTTCAACGTGGCGAAGCAGCTCGAGAACGGCAGAAGACCATGCGCGGCCACCCCGCCGAACAGTGCCGCCGACCCGGACAACATTCGAATCTGCGCCGCCTGTAAGAGGAATTTCCGGTTCGCCCATGGGGGACCTTAGGCACGGGCAAACCAGAGGGTCAAGCCGCGGCGCTATCTTCGCTGCGTATCGAACGGCCGAGAGGGCGGCTCCGCAAGGGTGATGCGATTGCCGTCGGGGTCCGCGATCTGGGCAATCCTTCCGTAGTCGCCCTCGGATTCACCTGTGAGCGTCACGCCAATCTCTTCGAGCGCTCTGCGGGCTTCATCCATTTTCGGCACCACAATGGTCAGCCTGCCGAACCCGGCATTCTCTTTGTCGAGGAAGATTTGGATGTTCGCTCCGGCGACGTTGCGCCGATCATCAGGTTCCCGGTCGAACAGCCGAGTGTAAAACTTCTCCGCTTTATCCATGTCTGCCGTTGCGAGCGCGGCGTAGATTCCCTGGATCCGCATTGCCATAACTCCCCTTGCTTGCCGCCTCCACGGTAATGAAACAGGACGAGTTGCGTTCCAAACCAGCGTGGATGGCGGCAAAGGCGGTCTGAGGGCCGTCCGCTATCCGATCAGGCCGGGAAGCAATTGGTCGAGCTGCTCCAACTGCTCCGGCAATGCGACAGCCGAGCCCTGCAGCGCTTCCTCAAGCGCCTCCTTGGACGGATAGATTTCGTGGAAAACCAGCAGTGTCCTGCCGCCTTGGTCCTCGAAGGTCACGGTGGTGATCGCACCCTCTTCGCCCTCGTCATTGGTCCAGACGATGCGCTCGTTCGGCACCACCTCGAGATACTTGCCATAGAAGGCCACGGTGTCCGAACCGCCGGCGCCGAATTCCAGCCGATATTTGCCGCCGGTGCGGACGTCCATATCGCACGATACGAGCGAAATGCCGGGTGCTGATTTCGGCACCCACCAGCGCTGGAACAGCTCGGGCTGGCTCCACGCCCTGTAAACCGTGCTCGGCGGCGCATCGAATGTCCTGGTTATCACGAGTTCGCGATCCCCTCTGCGCTCGACCGACGTGCGGATCTGCGCGCCACCTGCCCTCTGAACCTGCTCAGTCATCGCTTCCCTCCTGTTTCAATTCGCTGATGATTTCGTCCAATGCTTCGAAGCGGGCCTCGAAGAGCCTGCGATGCGCCTCGATCCATTCGGCCTCCGCCTTGAGGCCGCGTTTTCCAAGCTTGCAGGTTCTCACTCGCCCGACCTTCTGCGTGACGACGAGCCCCGCCCGCTCGAGAACCTGGACGTGCTTCTTCATACCGGTCAGCGTCATCTGGAACTGATCCGCGAGACTGGTGATCGACGCCTCCCCTCGCCCAAGCTGATCGATGATCCCGCGGCGGGTCGCATCTGACAGCGCCGCGAACGAGAGATCGAGGGGAGGACTTTCATACTGAACCATATGGTTCAGTGTATAACCTGCTCGCGCAGCAAGCGCAAGTATCCCGAACTGCTGTGGACTGGTTCATTCGAGGCCATGCACCGCGGTGGCAGCAAAAAGACGTCTGGGCGCGAGCCGACAGCTGCCGAATGAGCTCGGCAGCTTCGCGCCCTCATTGCAGCCACGACGACACGCCGTTTGTCGCTCCGAAAGCTGGCGGTGGGAACGGAGGGAGATGCCGCCGATCAGCGTTCAGGCGGAGGACGTCAGGTGAGTTGAGCGAGGATATCGTCGACGACACCGGTAACGCTACCCGCGGTGTTGATATTGATACCGACTGGAAGATATTCCCGGGTCTTATGGTAACGGAGCACCAGAGCCCGCTCGGCCGGCTCGAAGCCCGGCTCATCGGGCCGCCCATCCAATCGTCGGTTCAAAGTCTCGACGTCGATGTCGAGCACGAAAACCTTATCGAACAGGTGCAGGAATTTGTGGAAATTGCGCGAGCCGCCACAGAAGAAGGTAACAGGGTGGGTGGTGTCGGCAGCAATGGCCCGGACCTTTTCGGCAGGCCAGATCCAATGCGCGTATCCCCAGACAAGGCGATCGGCGCCTTCGGGTGGTCCCGCGAGTGCCTGACCTGTCTCGGGGTCGCCCACATATGCCAGGACGCGGTCACCGTGGACAACATGGTAGCCCCGCCGCTCCAGTTCGGAAGCGACAGACGTTTTTCCGGTGCCCGAGCTGCCTTCGATCAAATAGTTCCTGATGCCCATGAGCGCTTTTATCACGGCATTTAATCCGGTGAGAAGGGTCGCGACCTGCCGGCGCTCCCAAAACGAATTCGGCGATCGTCCGCAGCCCGACACAATTCTGCGGCCGGATACGTCGGTCGTGACAAAGCAACTTCTAGGGAGCCCTTTGGAGACCGCGCGGGGGCGGCGCATTAGGCTCGTCGTTCAAACCTAGCGAGACGCTCTCTCGCCGAACAAAAGTCCAATCACAAGAAGACATCCGAAAGACAGAAGATAACCTGTCCACGCGATGGCGGCTGCCTTGCGCAATGAGCGAAACTCGTCGGCGACGTGGTATCTGTCGAAACGGCTGCGCCTGCGTGCTTGCCGTTCCCGCCAGCTGAGGCCGCGGTCTTCTGGCTTATCTACCAGACAGCCGGTCTTAATGAGCACCTTGATTATCACCCAAAGAATGACGGCGAAGCTCACGAGACAGGCACCGAAGCAGGTCCCAACTATTAACTTCAAGACCATCGGTTGACCGTCCACTCAGCTCACCCCATGCATCTAAGCAGGTACGTCCTCAGGATCAGCCATTAGAATAAACCTGTCAATTTCGCTCGCGGATGTTGCGCCTTTAGACGTGAGCTAAATCGACTGTCTTAAAGCTCGAGGCTAACAGCGATGTCGGCCACGGCCTGAGGGCGTCAGCCAAAGCGTTCCACCACGAAATCGATCACCGTCCGCAACATTGGCCGCACCGATGAGCAGAAGCGCGCCTTCGTGCGCGAAGCGACGGAGGCCGCTGTCGACACCTTGGCCTGCCCACCGGAATGCTGGAAATCCTGATTATGGAGATCGCCAAGGATTCCTGGGGCGGTCGGCGGCAAGCTCAAATCGGAGGGCTGAGAGGCGGCCCGGAGCGTGGATCCACTCGGCGGCGGCGCCTTTCTTGCATCCGCTGGCTGAGCCTGTCCTAAGCGGGCTTTCCGTTGCCGAAGGAGACGGCGGCTTTGCGCCGTTATTTCAGCCGTTCAGACACTTTTGTCAGTGTCCCAAAAGCTGCCGTCGAGCTGAGCGCCATAAAACTCAAAGACGACAGCAACGCCGGCCTGAAGTTACCTAACGGCCGGAAGCCGAAAAACAAGCCTATATGGGCATTTCGGAAGCTGGTGCTGCTTCCGACATTAAACTGACTGACACCCCCCGCTCTTAATTCCTAGATGTCGAAGCCGAGACGCCGAGCCATTTCGGCCGGTGGAGTAAGCGGCCACGCAACGAAAAATTTAAGCGTGACAAATTGCATCTTTCACCACGCACCAGGCAATTGCCACTGTCGGAAGCACCCTCCGGGAACGCTCCACATACCAGCACCAACAGGTGTCACCCGGCACTGCCGGGTGATAGATCGTCCGGCCGACGTTGGATGAAGGCCGCGGTCCGGTCGATGTCGTCAAGACCTGATGAACGAGAGCAGGTCGGGGTTGAGGACATCTGCATGTGTGGTCAGCATGCCATGGGGGTAGCCCGGATAGGTCTTCAGCGACCCTTTCTTGAGCAGGTCGACCGCACGCGGCACGGAGCTTGCGAAGGGGACGACTTGATCGGCCTCGCCATGCATCACCAGCACCGGCACGGTGATCTTCTTGAGGTCTTCGGTATAATCTTCCAGCCAAGAGTCGACAGTCGCGTGGTGAGCCAGGGCACCACCGGCCATGCCCTGGCGCCACCAGTTCGCAATGATCGCCTCCGAAGGCTCGGCCCCGTCGAGGTTGTAACCGTAGAACGGGCTCTCAGGGACGAACCGGAAGAACTGCGACCGGTTGCCCAGCACGCCCGCGCGGATCGCTTCGAACCACTCCGGCGGCTGACCGGACGGGTTTTCCTCGCTCCGGTACATGTTCGGCGTCAGGGAAGCAACCAGTACCGCCTTCGCGACGCGCTCCGGGTGGCGGGCGACATAGCGAGCCACCTCACCGCCACCTGTGGAGTGGCCGATGTGGATCGCGTCGCGCAGGTTGAGGTGCTCGGTCAGGGCCGCGAGGTCGGCAACCCAGTGGTCCATGTCGTTGCCGGTGCCGGGCTGGTCGGACCGGCCGTGGCCGCGCCGGTCGTGGGCGATCACCCGGTAGCCGTGGCGAAGGAAGAAGGTCATCTGGGCGTCCCAGTCGTCCGCCGACAGCGGCCAGCCGTGGCTGAAAACGATCGGCTGGCCTGAGCCCCAGTCCTTGTAGAAGATGTTTACGCCGTCCGTGGTAGTGATTGTAGGCATCGTATCGCTCCATCTGCCCTGTTAAACATTCCTTTTGGACACAATTGATTGCGAAATACCTCCGGTGAGGCGCGTTCGATCATATCCTAAAGTTGCGACGTTGACTAAATCCCCTCTTTATCAAAGACAAATACCTTGTACGTTCGAGCTATGCCTTGAATGTATAGCGAGGACCCGATGGAACTGAGGCATTTGCGCTATTTTGTTGCTGTTGCGGAGGAGGGAAGCTTACTGACCGCAGCCGAGCGGCGGCTACACACTTCCCAGCCCTCACTCAGCAGGCAAATTCGTGATCTGGAAACCGAAATCGGTGTAAAACTGCTGGAACGGCAGCCGCGGGGCGTGACGCTCACCGCCGCTGGTAAAGTGTTTCTTGATCACGCGCGGTTGGCGTTATTGCAAGTCGAGGCGGCTGCGGAAGGGGCCCGGCGGGCAGAACGGCCGGAAAAGCAGTCGTTCGTTATCGGCTTTCTCGCAGGACAAGAGGTCGTGTGGTTACCCCATGCATTGCGCATAATTCGTGAGGAAGCGCCGGAGGTTGAAATCATATTGTCCAGTCAGTCTTCCCCGGACCTTGCTCTGGCACTGATGCGAGGCAAGCTGGACGTCGCTTTCCTTCGCCCCGAGACGCAGAGTGTTGGTGTGTCCTTCAAGTTTTTAGCCAAGGAGCCACTGATCGCCGTACTGCCGGCGGACCATCGCTTGACGTCGCGCAAAAAGATCCAACCGCAGGACCTTGCCCGCGAAACTTACGTCAGTTCGGCTAGAATTTCTCCTGTATTGCAATCCGTGATCCAAGATTACGCGTCGAAAGTTGGGATCACACTCAAGGCAGAGTACGAAGGTGACGGCCTACCATCAGCAATGTCGCTCGTCGTGTCTACAGGTGGAATAACGCTTATTCCGCTATATGCGCAAAATATGCTGACGCCAAATGTCGTTGCTAGAGCACTTGAGGGTGTGCCTCCGACAATTGATCTCACCTTAGGATACAACGATTCAAATTCCTCACCTTTGCTCCGCCGATTTTTGTCTCGTTCTGATGAATTAGTCGCCAACGTACAAAATCAGAGCATCATCCGCTATGCTGAAGTTCCATAGTAGAGATAACGCTCATGCGATTCCTGCTTGTTGGCGTGCTCCCGAATTTTGTTCAGCATTCTCGAATTTCGGGTATCGACCCATCTCGACTTTTCCGATCAAGGAGCGCGAGGCAAAAGTGGGCGGCAGGCTTCACCACCATCAGAGGTCGACACAATTCAAGGGCTGTGACAGCAGTCTTGTGGGCAGGAGGTAATTGTTTGCAAAGAGTGCGCGCGGGACTTCGACAAATAGTATATCCGCAGCTTTTGCGCGTAGCGGAAGGCATTATCGACTGACTTGCCGGGTGCTCGGACGGAGCGGAAAGCAGCGGCACCGGCATTTGTCATGCGCGTCTGCTTTGGGCCGATTCCGGACGCCGGCACATGACGCTCGTGTCCATTTTGGTTTTCTGCGATCCGCAGCAGACGGTCTGCTCCCGGCCCCAAATTGGTCATTCCTTCATCCAAGCCCAAAGACTGCCGCTAACGCAAACGCGACGCCGAGGGCGGAAAACCTTGCAATAAAAAACTATGTTCGCATTGCTGGAGGAAGGCCCGGCCGCCGCCCTCCCATTCCCTGTGGAACCAGCGATAGAGTACGGATACCCGCCTCATCGGCCGCACGCAGAAGTACTTCGCGGAATTGTTCCGGGGCAATTTTTCCGGTGATGGCGTCGACGCAGGCTTTGACGGCAGCCATATATTCCTCGCCGTCATCGCAAGGCCAGTCGTTCATCAGAAGGCGCGCCGCGTCGCCCAATGTCCACACGATCTTGCGAGATTTCGGACCTCGCAAAGCAAACCCGACAGGCGTGAATGCTGATGATGTATTCCAGCACATTATCCCCGACCCCTCAACGCACGGATACTTCAGTCCCCATGTTCAATGTACGCGCGTATTTGGAAATTTGGAATTGAAATTTGTCGTGAGACACGGCTTGAACGCGAATTTGTGATGAAGTTCGCCGTAATTCGGCGCTTACGCTGAGGAGGCGGCCGCCGAAGCAGAGGGAGCGACAATCCAAATCATATCGAAACGCAAAACCCTAGCACACGTCCCGATGTTTCGGCTGAACCTGCGAGCGCTTTTGGCGATCTGAGATCCAATCTCGCGTTATCTGCCGATGCGTTAGGTTGCCGGCTTCACGCTGCTTTTTGTTGGCGCAGCTTTCAGGCGGATGCGAAAGGGACGGCCTTCGGCATGATCTACCTCGAAGGCGTTCGTCTTCTTGACCAGATCGCCCAACTTCCTGAATCCGAACGTCCGTGGATCGAAGTCAGAGGCCAAATTGGCAAGTTGCTTTCCAACCACGCCAAGCGAGATCCATCCATCCTCAGACTCCATCTGCGCGATTGCTCTTTTGATGATCGGTGTTGCGGCGCTAGGCGGCCGTAGTGAAGACGCAACCTGTGCGGCGTCCGCTCCGTTCGACACGACTGAAGGCGTCAGATTTTCCGTGTAGATAAACCGCCGGCATGCCTGGCGAAAACTCTCCGGCGTCTTCTGTTCCCCGAAGCCGAAGACATCGATCCCTTGTTCCCGGATGCGTGAGGCGAGACGCGTGAAATCGCTATCGGATGACACCAGGCAGAAACCGTCGAAGCGGCCACTATGGAGCAAGTCCATCGCATCGATGACCAGCGTAATGTCGGACGCGTTCTTGCCCGTGGTGTAGGCAAACTGTTGTTGAGGGATGATCGCGTGTCTTGCAAGGACGTCGATCCATGCCTTGGAGCGAGCATTGGCGAAGTCGCCATAGATGCGCCGGACGCTCGCTTCGCCGATCTTGGCTATCTCCTCGAACAGGCCGTCAACGATCTTCGCGGAGGCATTGTCGGCATCGATTAGAACAGCAAGACGTGGCGAGCGTGGTTCAGGCATGTCGAAGCTCCATGATGGTTGATAGGCCCAGATTCAAGCAGGCTAACTCTGTAGTTCCTTCAACCAAGCGGTTGCATCGCGTATCGTCTATAGCGAATGGAAGCAGCTTAAGGGGCTCATGAATGGTGTGCCGCGTGGCCCCCTCATCCGCCCTACGGGCCACCGACCGGGGTTGAGCCACGGGTCTCAACTCGTCCTTCGGACCCCCGCTGGGGAGAAGAGGGAGCAAGTCCCGCTGACACTTCCCGAACGAGACGCGCCATCCTGGAATCATCCCACTCAGTTGTCAGCGGCACACCAATCTCCCTTTTCATTTTCCAGGTCGCCGCCCTCACCGCAACTCGGCGCTCACCCGAAAAATGCCGCCGGCCGAAGCATCCGAGCAGACGACGAAGGTGGAACCTTCCTGGGCCATGAAGGCAACGTTGCCGCCGGCCTCGCAGGGGGTGGCGCTCCATTGCAGGATGATGTCGCCGTTGTCGGGCAGTTTTTCCGTCGTCAGCTTGACGGCGCTGGCCATCCATTCGGTCGCCGACGGCAGGTGAATGGGGGCGTTCAGCTGTTTCGACAGCCAGGCGGTATAGTTTTGCGCCTCCGCGAGCGGCACGTCGTCGGCCGGCTGCTCGGGATTGCCGGCATAGGCCTGGGCGGAGGCCGGGTCTGCGTTGGCGGTGTAATACTCTGCCATTTCAGCGCGGGTCACCGCCTTTGCCTGCATGCAGAAGGACTTTTCGACCTTCACGGCGCCATTGGCGACGCCGAGCATGCCGCCAAGCTCCTTCAGCGACGAGGTCATCAGCCGGACATTGTCAAGCGAATAGCTGCCGGCCGGGATGGTCTCGAAGGCGACATTCGGTGCAACCGGGCAGAAGCCGCGCGCCGACAGCGCTTCGAGATCGGCCAGGATCGGCTGGTAGGCCGCGACGGCGAGCTTGTAGGCCTCGGCGGTGTAGCGGCCGTCGGCCTCGGTGAGCTTCGGCGCGAGCGCGGCAAGGGTGGGATCGGCGGGGCCGGCGCGGGTCGTCAGCGAGGCGTGGAGATCGGTGACTTTCTGTTTCAGCGCCGTCGCCTCGTCCTTGGCGGCCATGACATCCGATATCAGCGCGGCGAAGAGCTTGGCGGCGTCGCCATAGCCCGAGGTCGCGGCCGGCAGCTGCCACTGCTCGGCCTTGGCCTTGGCCTCGGTCATCAGGCCGCTCGCCTTGGCGACGTCGGGGTTGTCGCCGGCCCCGATGCGGGTGACGGTTTCGCGTTTTGCCGTGGCGTCCTTTTCGGCTGCCGTCAGCGCCGTCAGCGCCTTGGCGAGATCGTCGTAAGCCGTTTTGGCGGCCTCGTAATTATCGACCGCGCCATGCATCTGCTGGGCGGCGGCGCTGTCGGCGGCGGCCTTCATCTTGCTGTCGGCCTCCGCAAAGCTCGGCGCCTTGTCGCCGCCGGCGGCGGCAGCGGCCGATTTGGCCTTTTCGGCATTTTCTTTCGAGATGGCGATGAGTGACTTGCCGAGGCTGATGGCGGCCTTCTGGTAACCGGGAAGCGCCTTTTTATAGTCCTCGTCCTTGAGGGCGGCATTGGCCTCGGTCAGTGCGCCGGCGCCGGCATCATAGGAGAGCTTCGCCTCGTCGCCCGAGGGGCGTTCCGGCGCCTTGGCGGCGATGGCTTTGTCCCTGCGGCTCTCGGCCTCCTTCTTCCAGGTGCCGACATCGGCGACGAGCTTGGGATCGGGGCGCAGCAGCTTCGGGATGGTGACGACGCCGACGCCGATGCAGATCAGGAGCAGCGCACCGATCATCGAGAAATGCGCAAGCGTCCATTTCTTCCGCTTCGGGGTTTCCGGCTGTTGCGGCATGCCGCCGCGCGGATCCCAGGCCATCGGCTGGATGCCCGTGGTCACACGGCTGAATTCGCCGAGCGCATCGGCGCCCATGCGCGGCCGCTGGGCCGGGTCGCGGCTCAGCATTCTCTCGACCAGGCTGGCCAGCCCCTCGGGAAAACCGGGGATCAGCACGTCGAGGCGCGGGAAGATGTTGGAGGGATCGAGATGGATGTTCTTCCAGCTCTGCTCGCGCTGGTGTTCGTCCTCCCAGACCATGACGCTGTCGAAGACGCTGGCATAGGTCTGCCGCGGCAGGAAGAGCTTGTAGGCGATCATGCCCATTGCATAGATATCGAGCGCGGCCGAAGCCGAGAAGGTGCCGCTGGCGTAGATCTCCGGCGCGCCGAATTCCGGCGCATAGGGCGGGATGATGTGCTCGCCGATCCTGGAGATCAGGTGCAGGTTGCCGATCCGGACCGAGAGGCCGGAATAATCCTCCGACACATAGATGCACTGGTCGGTCAGGGCATTGTGGGCGTAACCCGCCCCGTGCAGCGTCGCCAGCCCTTCGAGGATGTGGCGGCCGATCTCGATGGCGCGGTCATAGGCCACCATCTCGGTTTCCTCGAGATATTGGTGTAGCGTCTTCGACGGCCGCTTCTCGACGATGTAGAAATTGTCGTCTTCCGGCGACGGCGGGATGAGGTCCTCGATTTCGACGAAACGCCGCGCCGTCAGCGATTTGGCCTCGTTGACCGAGGTCCAGACCCGCTCGAAGCGGGCCTTGTCCAGTTTCAGCGCCACGTCAGGCGCGACGATGAAGACCGAACGATCCATCCGCTTGTCCTGAGCCGGATAGACGATGAACTCGTTCTCGTAGACCGGCTCGCCGATCGTGTAGCGGGCGATCAGATCACTTCTCATGCACGTGTCCCCCTGGCATTTTGTCTTCATCAAAGCGCATGTCATTCACCCGCCAGAAGCGGATCGCCGATCAGGCCGGCGGCGAGAAACAGGCCGGTCTTCGTGTCCCGCAGCGCAAAGGCGAAACGGGCATCCGCGCTCACCCGCACCAGTTTCGGATCGATGCTGCGCTCGGTGACCACAGCGGTTGCCGCCGCCGCTTCCGTGCCGTTCTCATCGACCTTGATCATCGTCTTCTGCAGAACGCGCGACAAGCTGATGTTTTCCGTGGTGAACCCGGGAAAAGCCGCATCGCTCGCCTTTTCGGGCGAAAGCCCCATCGCGTGGAGTGTCGGCATCAAATCACGCCCGTCATTGAGGGAAAAGCGGGGCAGGAAGATTTCGCCCTTGGCGGGTTCGAATTTCTCGCCCTGAAGCCAGGAGGCAAGGGTTTTGAGATCGGCGCCGCCGACGCCTTTTTCCGAGCGCGCCGCGATCACCACCATGCGATAGGTTTCGCCTGCATAGGCGAGGTCGACGGCGGCGAAACGATCGTCGACGCGGAATTTCTGGCCATCGCCGGCAAGATGCATCATCGGCACCGAGACCGTCGAGCCGTCCGGCCGCCGGAACGGCGCCGCCGGGCTCTGAGCCTCGAAGGCGGTTTTCCAGCGGGCCTTGAAGGAGAGCGCCCCGAGGCTGATGAAGCCGCCGCCGGGCGGGGTTTCCAGGATCGCCGGGATGGCGTCGCGAGTCGCCTGCCTGACCCAGCCGTTGATGTGCTCGACGGATTGGGGTTGGTCGAGATCCTCGATCGACGGCTTGATGCGGTGCTCGGCCAGCATAGAGAGAGCATCGGGAACGAGCGCCAGCTTGTCGTCGAAGACGATCGCAACGCCTGAGGCCAGCGGCGCATCCGCCGCCGGCGGCATCTTCGGGTTCATCTCGTCGAGCACCTTCTCCGGCCCCTTGACCGCATCGCCGAAGCCCAGCCCCTTGGCGATCGCCGCCTTGCCCGCATCCGAGGCGCCGAGGCCTGCGAGGCCGAGAGCGGCGGCAAGGCTTGCCGGCGACACCATGATGTTGGCCGCCCCTTCCTTCGCCAGCGTGCGGTCGATCAGGTCGACGGCAAGCCCGGCCTGGGCGGCAAGGACCGCGCTGGTGTCAGTGGCGTCGCCCGCATGGGCGGGCGCCAGCGCCATCAAGGAAGCGGCGAGGCCCGCCAGCAGAATGGATTTCGACATCATTCGCTCCTCTTTCAGCGGATGCGATAGAATTTGGAATCGAACGACCATTTGCCCTGGACGCCGGTCTCGTCGTCGCCGACGATCCTGAGGCTTCGGGCGAGGTCGTAGACATAGTTGAAGGCGGCGCGCTGGCCGACGAGCGGCGTCGGCACGTCTGGCAGGTCGAGCACTTCGATCGGCTTGTCGCTGAGGATGGCGACGACCATGCCGACGCCGGCCGGCCCCTCCACCACATATTCGAAGCCGATATAGGGATTGCGGGCATCGGGCACGACCACCGGCCGTGCCGGGTCGAGCCGGTTGTCGCCGCCCTTGGCCGTCGGTTTCAGGCCCATCGAGCGTTTGTTCGGATAGAGCTGCGTCAGCTTGCCCGCCGCGTCGATATCGACGAGGATGAGGTAGCCTGATTTCTTGGTGGAGACGCGCATCGCCACCTTGTCGCCGATGCTGACCGAGGTGCCGGGCAGCACGTCGACGGCAACACCCGCCTCGTTGTCGGTCTTCAGCGTGTTTTCGACGGCGGCGACCGGCGTCTTCGCCTCCTCGCCGGTGACGACGTCGCGGCCGAGCGCGTCCGGCAGGCCGTAGAATTGCGGCACCGGCGTGAAGCGGCAATCCCCAGGATGGGCCCGGCAATATTCGTCGGACTTGCGCCTGACATAATCGAGCAGGGCGGCGTTGCTAACGTTCGGCTTGTCGGAAGCGCGCGCCACCCCTTCCTGCACGCCTTCGATGAAGCGGCGGGTGAAGACGCCGAGCGGCGGTTTGGCCTCGGTATCGACCAGCGCCCATTGGCCTGCATTGACCGCCGACCAGACCATCGCCGTTTCGCCGCCGAAGGAGAATTTCGCCTCCTTGCCGGAGCGGTTCGGCGGCTGCAGCGACGCCAAAGCCGGGCCGAGGCAGCGCACCGTGCCGCCGGCGGGTGCGGCGACCGCGCTGCGGCTGCCGGGGCCGACATGGCAGGCATCGATCAGCAGCGTGACGCGGCGGTCCTTGAGGCTGTTCAGCCGGGCGGCGATTTCGGTCTCGCGGATCTGGTTGGTGACGGTCACCTTACCGCCGTCCCGCACCAGCTTGGCATCGGCGGCAACCAGCGTCGGGCTCGTCGTCGCCTCGGCGCCCATTTCCTCGGAGCCCTGGCCGCTGAAATAGAGAAAGACACGGCTGCCGGTCTGCGACTGGCGCACGAGCCAGTCGTCGATCTCGGCAAGGATCGCGGCGCGGCTAGCCTTGCGGTTGGTGAGGGTGTGGATCTGTTCGGGACGGTAGCCGACCGTCTTGACGAGGAAGAGCTGCATCGCCTTCACATCGTCGACCGAGCCCGTCAGCTTCGCCTCGCGCATCTCGTAATCGTCGATGCCGATCAGCAGCGCACGGTCGCCGGGAGAACGCACGGCCATCGGCAGCTCGGCGGCCGGCGCCTGAACCTCGGGCTGACTGCCGTCGGGCGAAGCGGCCGGTGGAGTCTCGGTCGTTCCCGCAGGCGCCTTCGAGCCGTCGGGCGGCGTGGTGATCGCAAGGTTGGCTTCGAGCTCTCCGGCCGGCGTCTGTTTTTGCGTCGTTCCGCCCGCCGGGTCGGTCGCTGCAGGCCGGCGCTTGGTGTCGATCGCCGCCACCTGGTCTCCGGCGGAAACCCCTGAGGTGTCGGGCGCGTTCGGCACGTCGCCGTCCGTCTTGGCGGCGATCCAGTCGCGGAAGGCGGCGACGCGGGTATAGACGCCGTAATGTTCGGCTTCGGCGCAGCCGGCGCCCCAGCTGACGATGCCGAGCTGAATCCAGCGCTTGTCGGGGCGCTGCGCGACCAGCGGCCCGCCGCTGTCACCCTGGCAGGCATCCTTGCCGCCCTCGGCATAGCCGGCGCAGACATTGCGCTCGTCGATCGGGTTCATGCGCATCGAGCTTTCCCGATAGGCGGCGCGGCAATCCTCGCGAGAGACGAGCGGCAGCTCGACCTCCTGCAGTTCGGTCGGCAGGTATTTGTCATCCCAGCCGTGATCGGCCTTGGTGTAACCCCAGCCGGTGACGACGGCGGTGTGGCCGGGGCTTTCGACGGCCTCGTCCGAAGCGGAGGCGAGGATTGCCGGCTTCGAGACGGCGGGTTCGGCAAGCTTGATGAGGGCGATGTCGTTGGCGAAGACCTTGCGGTCGAAATCCTCGTGGATGATCACGTCTTCGACGGACAGCCCCGGCTTGTCAGGCCCGTCGACCGAGATCACCTTGTCGACCTTCTGCTTTCCCTCGACGATCAGCAGGTCGCGGGCGAAGAGATCCTGCTTGCCGGAACGGCCGCTGGTGACGCAATGGGCGGCGGTCAGGATCCAGCGCGAGGAGATCAGCGAGCCACCGCAATGGCCTCCGAAGCGGCCGCGCTGCTCGGGATCGGGCGCCAGGATCTTCACCTGCCAGGGCCATTCGCCTTTCTTCGCCGCCTGGCCGCCGATCACCCGCCCGCCATCCTCGCCGGCAAAATCCGTGTCCTGCTGCGCCAGGGCAGGAGCGGCCAGAAGCAGGAGGACGGCCGCAATGTTGAGGACCCTGCTGATCGACGTGCTCATAGCCTGGCTCCGGCGGAGGTATAGAGGACCGTAAATCCGACGCGTGCGCCCTCGGGAAGAAGTTCGCCGAGGTGTCTGGCGATGTTGCCGGCGGTGCGGCGCCTGTCGTTCTGTTTCAGGAATTCGACCAGACCAGGCATCGGCTGATCGGAGCTGACGGCGACGAGCAGGTCGGTGCCGAAGGGGGCGACGACGGAAAGATCGAGATCGAAGGTTGCAGACATCTCGGCATCGGCTTCCCTGTCGCCGGGATAGAGGAACTGCACGGTGCCGTCGCCGGTGACGTCGAACAGCACGAGCTTGCGGCCGGCAAGATCGGACACCGTGACGCCGACGCGCTCGCCGTCGCGATGGACCTTGTCGGACGGTGTCACCCGCACGGCTTGCGGGTTGGTCTCCGACAGCCGCTTCAGCGTGTCGAGCGCCGCCATCCGGTCGACGACGAAGGGCATGTCGCCGGCGCCGACTTCGGAGGCGACGACATCGCCGCCGGCGATCGCCTCGCGCTTTTGCGGATCGAAGACGAGTTCGGCATGGGCGCCGTCCGTCAAGTTGAACGGCGTGACGGCCGGATCGATACCCTGCAGTACCGGCTCGGAACCGAGGGCGGCGACGGTGATCGGGGCAGGCTCGGGCGGCGGTGGCGGCACATTCGATTTCTGCGCTTCCGCCGGGGCTGTCGTGTCATAGGCATAGACGACGGCGTGGTCGAGATCCGCCCCGGGCGGGCTTTGCGTGAAGATGTTCTGGCGCTGGTCGGTGAACTGATAGACCGACTGGCGGACATATTCGAACAGCTCGCGGCGGGTCACAGTGCCATCGCCGTTGCGGTCGGCCGCGCCTTCGAAGGCGCGGGCGGTGGCATAACTCAGCGCCCCGCGCTTCTGGGCGATGCCGGGAATCGATATCTCCGGCGATTTGGTGTTGTCGTCGACGGCGGCGAGGAAGGTCAGCCGCTTGTAGTCGAAGCCGGTGGAGAGGGCATCTGTTGTCGTCGAGATCGGCGCGAGGTCATCCTCCTCGATCGTATAGGACGGCGCCTGGCGCCAGGTGATCTCGGCGCCGCGCGGATCGACGTTACGGGTCATGCCGCCGGCATGGCAGGTATCGGCGATGAACAGGACCTCGGCGCCTTTTTGCTCCAGCCTGTGGATCAGCACCTTGAATTCGTCGCCGAAGATGCGCTCGCGCGATCCCGGCAGCCTCGTATCGAAGCCGGCCAGCACATAGACTTCGTCGCGGCCGCTCGGTTTGGAGCCTTTGACGCGTTCCGGCTCGCTCGATCCGTGGCCGGCGATGCCGAGCACGACGAGATCGCCCTCGCCTGCCCTTTGCGTGACGGCGCCGATCGCATCGAAGATGCCCTGGCGGTCGGCTGCGCCGTTCTTCAAGAGCGTCATGTCCTCGACACCGAGCGAGCGCAGCGACAGGGAAAGATCCTCGGCATCGGCGACGGCGCCGTGCAGCGGCGGGACATTGCGATAGAGATCGATGCCGATCAGAACGGCTCTGACCGTGCCACGCTCGGGAGCCTCGATCGTCCTGGCGAGGCTATCCGTGCCCGCCAGGGCAAGAAGGGCGAGTGCGGCGGCCATGGGAGCGAATATGGACATGGCCGGTTCCCCCTCGCCCCCTCTATTCGCGGCGCCATTCGACGCGGCGGTTGAGCGCGTCGATATCGTCTTCGGTGAGGTTGGCGGTGGCGGTGACGTCCACCGGCTCGGAGGAGCCGCGGCCTTCGGCATCGATCGTGGCGTCGATGCCGTGGTTTTTCAGGAAATCGGCAACGGCCTGGGCGCGGCGCTCGGAAAGCTTCTGATTATAGTCGTCGCCGCCCTTGCGATCGGTATGGCCGATGAGGATGACGCGGCCGGGCTTCTGCTCCTTCAGCGCTTCCAGCAATTCCTGAGCGGCCTCGGTGCCGATCGAGGTGAAGGTCGATTTGTCGAAATCGAAGGTGATCGGCACCGGGATGGAGACCGGCACGATGCCGCGCACATTCTCCGAATAGATGCCGCCGAGCACGCCACTGCGGTGGTCTTTTTCGGCCGGCACGAAGCTGCCCTGCGGATTGTCGCTGGTGGGATTAGCGGCGAGGATGCGGGCCTGGGCGGCGCGCTGGATGAGATCGGAGATGGTCTCGGCCGGCGGCGCTTTCGGCGTGCGGGTCTCGTTCTTGATGATCTCGATCGCCTGCTGGTAATCGGCGGCGGCATCGGCGAAGCGGCGGGCGGAGAAATAGATCTCGCCAAGCGTGGCGGAGGCCTGCCAGAGCACCTGCGGGCTGTCGGCGGCGACGAGCAGCGGTTCATACTCGGTGACCGGCTTGTCGGCCGCCATCATCTCCTGGGCGGCGGCGAGCCTGAGGGCTGCGACGCGGCGCTGGGCGTTCACCTGGAACTGGCCGCAATCGGCGCTGACGGCAATGGCATCGGCCTCGGAAGCGGCAGCGGTGATGTCCTTGGCGGCAACGGCGGTGTTCAGCTTGTCGAGCAGGGCGTTGCAGGCCGGCGTATCGGCATTGGCCACCTCGATCTCCTCGCCGGTCTGGCCGGGTTCGGCCGAACGGCCGAAGCTCAGCGGCGGCATCTTGATGCTGAAGCCGCCGGGAAGCTTGAATTGCGGCATCTTGATCTGCGGCATCGGCAGTTTCGGCATCTTGGTCTGGGCAGACTGGGACGGCTGCTTATAGGGCTGCTGATATTGGCTCGGTTGTTTATATTGGCTGGGGCGTGTGGATGATGTGGTGTCGGCGGGGCCGATCAGCTGCAGCTCGTCGGCAGCCAGCTCCTGGCCGGGCGCCAGATTGGTGACGATCTTGTATTTCTTCGGCGGCTGCGTCGTCGCCTGTTCGACCGGTTTCGGCGCCGGCTTCGGCTTTTCGATCACCTCGGGCTTCTTGGCGACCTCGGGTTTGACGACCGGCTTCGGCTTCGGGGCGGCCGGCGGTTTCGGCGCAACGGGCGGCTTTGCCGCCTGTTCGACCGGGGCGGGTTTTGCGGCGGGAACGGCGGCGACGGGCGGAACGACGGAAGGCGGCAGGGCCGCCGTGCTGTCGACGGTGGTCAGAGTCAGCGTTTTGCTGCTGATCTTGGTGCCGAGGCTGCGGGCTTCCTCGAGGCTGCGGGAAACGGCGTCCATGCCGCCGTCGATCGAGCGGAACATGCCGCTGCCGCTGCCGCCGAGATCGGCGAAGATCGTCAGCGGCTTGGAGGAATAGAAGACCTTGATCTGCTCCTGCCCGACCGGGCCCGAAACCTGCAGCCTGGCGCCGCTGGCCGGATCCGGCACCTGCACGCGCTTGCCGGCGGCGACGAGGGCATCGGTCTGGTATTTGTTCGGAAAGAGCTTGGTGACGGAGCCGTTCGGCGAGACGTTCAGCACCGTGACATAAGCGTTCTCGCTCGACTGGATGAAAAGGCCGACGACTTCGCCGACGGCGTATCTCGCCTCGGCGCGATCGAAGGTGATGCTGACCGGTCCGCTCTGAGCCGGCGCTTCCGTCAGCGTGCGTTCGTTCTGCGCCCCGACCTCGGGGATCGGCGAAAAAAGCGAAAGACATGTGGCTGCGGCTAGGATGGCTTTGCGGCTGAGCATCGGAACCTCCCCCTTCAAACAATCTCACACTGTGCTGAAGATGAGAATAGCACTGACCGGTGAAATTGGGATGGTCTTGCCTGTCTTGCTTGAGGGAGGGTTACAAATTATTTGGAGCCGGAAAGATTGAGCCAACGCGAGACGCGACAAGACTCGCGGCCGAAAATATCCGGCGTCCATTTATATTCGGACCGGACCAGGGAATGACGGTTAGTTCTTCGGCTTCTGGCCGGCGGATTTCAGAATCGAGATCAGGTCGCTCATTCCCTCCGGCGAGGAATTGTAGAGCCAGAGAATATCCGGATTGTCCGATGTGAATTCCTTGCCGGAGCCCGAGCCCATGTCGCGGCCGGGCGATGTCGTCTGCGGCAGCTTGCCTTGGCCCGGCGTCAGCCCCTCGGCGCGTTCATGGTCGGCGATGACAGCAACGGCGGCGGCAAAGGCCTTTTCATCATGCTGGCGCAGCGTCGCAAGCGCGGGGTTTCGCGCCGCAAGCGCATCCTCGACCGGCCCGGCAAACCCGAGCCCGGGCATCCCAAGCGCCAGAGCCAAGCCGATCGACAAGCTTATGAGCCGTGATTTTTTCATCGTCGTCACATCCGTCCGAGGGGCGCCATCGCGCGACTAAACCGACAATAGGGAGAGACCGGATGGAAGGCAACGGCGCTCGGCGCCAATCGATTGGGAGGGTGGAAATCGGCTGGAGAGACGTCAGAGTATCTTCAGCTGCTGCAGGCCGAGGCGGAGATTGCGCAGCATTTCGCCGAAGATTTCCTCGATCCTGCCGGTCGACCAGACCACCATCGTGCCATAGGGCGAGCGCTTGCGCTGCATGAAGCCGGCCGTCTCGAAATCGATCAGCGTCTTGCGGCAGGTCTCACTCGACATGACGGCGACCAGGAAACGGGCGAGATTGGACTGATCGATGGCGCCTGATTTTTCCGCCCAGTTCTGGATCAGCCGCGGCTTGGTATCGGCGGTGAACATCGAAGCCAGCGCCCGGTCCTGCGAAAGCCCGAGGCGCTGCAGCTTGGCCGGATCGCGGGTGAGCGACACGACGTAATCATTGTGCAGATCGGCGAAGCGCTCGACATCTTCAGCCGTGTTGATGCCGAAGACTTTCATCGAATAGAGAAACTCGGCCATCAGATAGGTCGGTTCGGAGCGCAACTGCGCCAGATGTTTCTCATCCTTGCTGGCCGAGGCGGCGCAGACGCGATCGGAAAACCCGATCCTTGCCGCGCGCACCTGCTCCAACAGGCTGACATCGAGCGCCAGTTCGTCACCGTTCCAGTCCAGCATAGGCTTCCCTGCCACTAAAACTTCAAGACGATGAAGTTGTACTATCGCCGACGCCGATCTCCAAATCGTTTGGAAAGCAACGCCTTGCTGACGAGCCGCTTCTATCCTAACATTTTAAGGACTTGACGGTCATAAGGGGATGATGCCGAAAAACGTGAACGGTTTTCGGACGAGATCATTCTCTCACTCTTTAATTGTGAACAGGCTTCAGATTGGGGCCCGCATGGCCCAAGATGATCCTGTTCCGGGGTTCACGGCAATGCGCAGTTTCAGCTCGCATATTCTGATGGCCGCGGCGATCGCAATCGCCTGGCCTGTCCTCGCAAAAGACACTCTCATGCTCGAGCTGCCGAGCGGCGACGGCGCCCGTTCGGTCGGCATCATTTCCCCCAATGAGGAGGTCGAGGCCTCCGGGCCGGCGGCGATCACCGTCGGCGACGACGGCACCGTCTACATCCTCGACCAGAACAACGGCCGCGTACTCGCCGTCGACGGCGAACGCTCGCAGGCCGATCCCGAGATCCTGCCGCTGCCGGAGAATACGGCGCCGGAGGATCTCGCCGTCGTCCACAACGAGCTCTACCTCTGGTCCGATGGCATCGTGCCGCTCGAGCGCGCCACCGGCGCCGATGGCCGCTCGCAGACCCTGCGCGCCATCGACGGCGGCGATGCCGACGACTACACCCGCTCGGTCTTCGCCTCGATGGGCTCGGTGCCGCCCGGCCCGCTGAACAGCATTGTCGACGAGATCGGCCGCAGCACCAGCCGGCCGCAAGCCCGCCCGCCGGTCGTTCAATACGTGCCGAGCCGCGGGCTCGGCGATATCGTTGCCGAAGTCTCGGCGGCAAACGACAAGGCGGAGATCCTGCTGCGGCGCGCGAGCTCGGAGGAGAATTTCCTCTCGCTTCAGCTCACTGGGGAAAACCGCATCGGCACCGTCGAACTTCTCGACATCGACACCACAGGCAGGCCCTACGCGCTGGTCGAGCTCGTGCCCGCCGACCGGCCGGAACGGACGGGCATGCTGGTGGTGCGCTTCACGCCGAACGGCGTGCTGGAGCGCGTCTATGATCTGCCGATCGAAGCCGGCACCGTCTTCTCAAGGCGCTTCGTGGCGATCGGCCCACGCGGCGACGTGCTTTTCCTTCGCTCGCAGGAGAGACGGGCGCAGGTGCTGAAACTCGAGGGGCGCGAGCCCGGCCGCAGGCTCGCCGTCGCCAGGCCGGCCAAGCCATCGATTGCGGCCAAACCCGGAAAGCTGCCGAAGGTGGCGATCCTGCCGAAATCGCGCGGCGACGTCATCGAGCGGGCGATCGGCTTCGAGACGTTGAACTGGCTGGTGACGCCGGCGGCCTATGGCAAGGATCCGGGGCCGGCTTGCGTCAACATGAACCGCCTGCGCCGGCCATTCTACCTGATCGGCAAACGCGGCCAGACGGTGAAGGGCGTGCCCTATTGCTGGGGCTGCAAGACGCCGCTCGAGGATTTTACCAATGGCGTCATCGACGGCCAGACGGCCGGCAACGTCTGCACCAAGAGCGCGCCGCAAACCAATATTCTCGGCGTCGACTGCTCCGGCTTCGTCAGCGAAGCCTGGGGGCTGAAGATGCATGTCTCGACGCGGGCGATCCCTGGTATCACCAGGCGGCTTGCCGATCCGTGGTCGCTGCAGCCGGGCGACGCGCTGAACCGGCCGGGGTCGCATGTCATGCTGTTCATGCGCTTCACCGACGACCGCAAGGTGGAGGTGATGGAGGCGACGCCCAATGCCTGCAAGGGCCGCGTCTGCCGCAACACCTATTCTCTCGGTAGCCTGCTGCTGCGCGGCTACCAGCCGGTGCGCTTCAAGGGGCTGGATGGCTGAACGGCCGGGTGGCTGCAGGGCGCAGTATTACGGCTGGACGCAAACAAACGTTGCGTCCAGCACGGGCGTTTGGATAAGATTGCCAACGGTTACAGCACGAGTTCCGGAAGTCCGATCAAAGGCTGCGTCTTTGCAGCGTCGACCGAAAGCGCCGCGACGGCAGCGGCTGCCGCTGGCGAAGCCAGCGAAAGGTCATCCGGTATCGAGATCATTCTGATATCGAGCTCGGCATAGTCCACGGTGTAGTATCCGGTTGCATCCTGAGACAGGACATCCGGCCTGATCAGCAGCAGGTCTTGCGCCATCGTACCGACAAAGAGCGGCCCGCCCCAGATGTAACGGAATGCATAGATCGGGATGCCGGCAGGGGACGTGCCGAGGCGACGAATATCCGTCTTCAGACGGCGATCCGAATTCCACCCGCCGGTGGGACCGCCCCCAGGATCGCTGCCGCCGGAGTCACTCCCGGAACTACCACTGTCGGAGCCGCCGCCCATTCCGGATGAGCTGCTTGAGCCGCCGGAACCCTTGTCCGATCGAGCAAAAGTCGACTCCTGGTCATTGCTTTTTGCGACGACCCTTTTCACGGTCGGCGTCTTTTTGCGGGTCGGCTGCGCCGGCTCCTGATTGGCGAAGAGCGTCTTGCCGCCGGGGTCGAAGATGCAGCCCTGCAGTATGGCTCCCGAGCCGGCGATGAAGGTCGAGCAGAGGAGTACACGAATGAAGACTTTGCTGGTCATGTCAGGCGCCCCCGGGATCACCGTTTAAAAAAGATCATATCGCGGATTTCGCTTTGCCCACGTCGCCTTCGCAAGAAGCGTCAGCCTCTCGTTCAGCGACTTCGTCTTCGGCAGAGCCTTCAGTTCCTGCGCAGTCAATTCCGCCGAAAACGACTCTGCGGCCTTCTTTTTGGCAGGCTCGGCCAAGGATGCGAGTTCCTTGTCCGACTGCTTTTTGGGATCGCCGGTTCCGGGCCTGTTGAGTGCGCTTGCAAGCGCGAAATAGTGAGCAGCGATCACGAGGTTTTCCGCATCCGAACCGTCGCTCTTGGCCATCTTGGCCCGTTCGAACGCGCTCCAATAGTCGCCGCGCTCGGCGCCCATTTCCAGCCAGGAGAGGGCTGCAGCCTCGTCCTTAGGCACCCCTTGACCGTCTCTGTACATAAGGCCGATGTTGCGCGGGGCATAAGGCTGGCCGCCATCCGCTGCCTTTTTGAAAAGCTCCAGCGCCTTCTCAAGGTCCTGCGGCACGCCTTTGCCGGCGCGATAAATCATCCCGAGGCTGTTCATCGAATAGATGTCGTCTCTTTTGAGGCCCGACTCGTAAAAGCGAATGCCGCGTTCCATGTCGGCCGGGATGTTGACGCCGTTCGAGAAGATGTAGCCAAGTTCGTTCATTGCATAGGTGTGGCCGAGGTCGGCTGCCTGGAGCATAAGCTTCAGGCCTTCCTCGGTGTCGGCTTTCACACCGCGGCCATAAAACAGGCTTTTGCCATAGGCATAGAGCGCGTAGGGATCGCCCTTCTTCGCGCCGATCGCGGCGATCTCGCTCGATTTGGCGAGATTTGCCGGGACGGACGCTCCGACGAGATAGAGCGAGGCGAGTTCGGAAATCGCCCTGACATGGCCGGCATCCATCGCCTTCTTGATCGTTGCAAAGGCCGTCTTGGCGTCGCGGTTGGCAAGCTGGGCGCGACCGAGCTGATAAACGAAGCGGGCAACGCCGGGATAGGTCTTCACCGCATCCTCGCAGGCGGGCAGCGCGACGGCAGGATCGATTTCATTCGGCAGCTTGCCGGCGGTCACGCCCTGCAGGTCGAGGGGAGCGGCAGCTATGCTATCACAGTCATCAAGCGTCGGTTTAAAGGTGACGGTAGCGGGCTGCAGGTCGTCGTTGGCGGCCTGCAGCGTCAGGGCGAAAGGCTGGTTTTCGGTGCCGATCTGCGGCTCGTAGGACAGCGCCGGAATATCGGCTGCCTCAAGCACGTGGCCGGGCCCGATCACCCGGTCGCCGGCGCGCAGCGTGCCCTTGTCGGGCAGGGCTGCGACCTTGAAGGTCATCTCCGCGGCCGATGCAGGGACTTCAGGCAGATGGGCTTTGACGGGACCGACGCCGATCGTCGTGTCGATGTCGCTCGGCAGCGATTTCAGATAGGCGCCGGCATCGGCAAGCCGCGCCTGCTTTTGCTGTTCGAGCTGGGCGAGCTTGGCGCCGGCATCGGCCGAGACGGTGATGGCGACGACGCCCTGCGTCGCCTGGCCATAGGGATCGCTCACGGAATAACCGATCAGGCCGACCGTTCCGGCGGCAACGCCCGATGAATCATAGCTCAGCGCCGTCAGTGCTGCGGCCGGCAGCTTGGCGCCCTGCTCCACCGGCTTGCCGTCGAAACTGAGCTTGCCGGTCTGGGGAAGCTGGTTCAGCGTGACGAGCAGCGCCGCGCCGGTTTCGTCATGCGGCGGGGCGATCGGCAGCCTGGTCGCGGCAGCCCCCTCCGGTACACTCACCTGCTGCATCGGTTCGACGCTCGGCGGCGGCGGGGCCGGGATGAAATAGAAGCTGTCCATCAGCGAGGAGTTTTCCCAGGGGACCTGCTTGCCATTGGTCATGGCGATCACGTCGCGGCGCACATCGGTCAGGACCTGGCGGATTTCCTTGTTCGGCTCGCTGGCGCGCTTGATGAAGGATTCGGAATAGGGGCTCAGCGCCCCCTCGCCATCGAGCGCCACCTGGCCCGGCTCGGTCGAGAAGGCAATCAGGCTGCCGAGATCACTGTCGATCCGCGCCAGCCCGCGCGTCGCGCCGACCGGTTCCAGCTTTTCCGCCATCCAGAATTTCTGCGCATTGAACGGGTTGTTGCGGCAGGCATCGAGAAAGATCAGCTGCACGCGCGAATTCTGCTTGAGATGGTTCAGGATGAGGTCGAGCGGCATGGTCTGCGTCTCGACGTCATAGGGCGTTTCCAGCGTGGCATCGACCGGCACGAGGAAATTCTGTCCGCCGACCTGGATGCCGTGGCCGGAATAATAGATGAGGCCGGCCTCTGCATTATGGGCTGACCGCAGGAAGCTGCGCACCGTATTCTCGAGGCCGATGCGGTCGACGTTGATGCCGATCGTCACGTCGAAACCGGCCCTGCGCAGCGTGTTCGCGACTTCCTGGACGTCGTTTGCAGGATTGGGCAATGAGGGCAGCGTCTTATAGACGGAATTGCCGACGATCAATGCAACCCGCCGGCCATCCTGATCCCCGGATGCGGAGACAGCGGGTCGTTCAAGCCCGAGAAAGACCAATGCTGTCAGGAAGATCAGCAGTATAGCCGCAAGGCGGTTCGTTCCGTGAAACTCGGGCATAGCTCCACCGCAGATAATACTGGTTGGACGATTTATTGACCGGCCGAATAAAAATATTCTCCTGACTGTAAAAAAGCAAGTTTGGTCACTTCCAAGGCAATTGGAGGGCTCCCAAAAAATGTATCGGCGAGCGTCAACCCATAGTAATCTGAACCATTACCGAGGCTTATACGAATGCAGGACTACCCGCTAACTGTTGCGGGGTGATCGAGGGCTGCCTCGCCGGGCCCGCTTGGCCGCGTGATAACTATCGGGATTTCATGCTCGCCGATCACCGAGGCCTGCTGCTTCGTTTGTGCGTTCATCGCCATCACCAGCGCCCGCACCCCGCGACGTTATGGCAGAGACAGCGGCACACTCACTGAAAAAAGTTTTTGTAAAAAAAATTTCTCACAGAAACTTTTCTCGTTATCTGGAGAACGGCTCTTCAATCCAATTAATCCAACTCATTTATGGGTTTGCGCGTCCTGATCGCTGGAAGCCCTGAAATAAAAGCCTGGCCCGCTCGCATTTTTCTTACAACGCGATTTGGAAGGGGTTTCTCCCTCTTGAAATATTTATTGCAAAGCTCGGCCATTGCGCTCTTAATTGAAAAAAAGGAACCATATGAATGCTCACAAGGTCCGAACGCGCATCCGCGCCATTTTCGCCTGAAGCCCTGCTCGACGGGTTTCAGCCCAGCTTCGAATTCGAGCCGGTCAATCCCTTGCCGGAAGAGGAATTCGCGGAACGTCTGCGCCATGTCAGGCGCGAGGCCACCATGGCCGGCCATGACCTCATCCTCGCCCATGCCGATTCCATCGGTTCCTATCGCGTGTCGAATTCCTATCTGCGCTACATCTGCGACTGGATGCGCGAAGGCGTGCTCGTCATTCCGACGGACGAGGATCAGCCGATGGCGCTGTTCTCCTTCTTCAGCAGCTCCGTCCTGCTGCCGCCGGCCGGCGAACCGGTGCTCGTCGACGATATCTGGCAGATCGGCACCTGGGGGCGCGAAACCTATAATCGCCCCGGCCGCACCGTCGATCGGGTTGTCGAAGCGGTTGCCGCGCATCTGGAGGGACGGGGATTTGCCTGCAGCCAGATCGGCCTTTTCGGAGACGCCACGTCCTCACCTTATTGGGACGGCCTGAAGGCCAGCCTGCCGCGCAGCCACTTCGTTGCCGATGCGGGCATCATCGAGCGGATGCAGCGGCGGCGCAGCAAGCGCGAGCAGGCGATCGTGCGCGCAGCGGCGCAACTGGCCGATATCGGCATCCAGGCCGCCTATCACGTCACCCGCCCGGGCGTGACCGATCACCAGATCTATGCCGCCTTCACCTATGCCCAGATGGCGCGCGGCGGCGAGTGGGGCGACGGCTATCAGATAGGGGTCAATCGTTTCGGCACCCATTGCGGCAAGCCCTATGGCCATGTCGTCAGCCCCGGCGACCTCGTCAATCTCTATATCTCGAGCGTCAGCTATCACGGTTACTCCGCACAGATCGCCCGGATGATCGCCGTCGGCGAGATCACCGACGAGCAGGAGGAAGTCCTGCAAATGTGCGTCGAAGGCGTCGAGGCGGCGGCGGCGCGCGTGCGCCCGGGCGTGCTGGTCTCCGAAGTCGCCAACGCATCCTTCGAGCCCTATATCCGCCGTGGATACCTGAAATCGGCCGACAGTCGAACGATGCCTTATAACTGGCAATCGAATGAGGACGGATCGCCCCGCCAGATCCCGCGCAGCTACGTGGCTGACGCCGATTGGGAACGGCAGGGGCGGCGGCTGATGCATGTCTATCCCGCGACCAAAGGGCCGCACAATCCCAATGTCGGCCATTCCGTCTCGATGGCCAAATTCAAGCCCTACAACATCGCCTCCAACAATCATGACCGGCTGGAGGAGGGCATGACCTTCGTCCTGCATTCGCAGTGGCTCGATCCGCTGGTGGCGGGCTGCAATGTCGGCGACTGCTATCTCGTCACCGACGACGGCTGCGAGAATTTGAGCTGCAACACGCCGCTCGCGCCACACCGCGTCAAGGCCTGATCCAAGAACAACGAAACGTCGACAAAACAAACAAAAGAGGTGAACGAAAATGAATAGAATTTCCCTGCTCTCCGGCGCCTGCGCCGTCATCATGGCATTGGCCGCGGCAGCACCTGCCATGGCGCAAGACAAGGTGAACCTCGTCGTCTCGAACTCCCAATGGCTCGACGCCCTGCGCGGCGAAGCACTGTGGAAGGCGGTCAAGAATTACGAAAAACATGCACCCAACGTGCAGCTCGAATCCCTCGGCATTCCGTCGAAAGATTATGGCGATCGGCTGATGACCGAGTTCGGCGCCGGCCAAGGGCCTGACGTCGCGATCATTCAGGAAGGCGTCTTCTTCGCGCTGGCCGATGCCGGCCTTCTCGTCGACGTCGGCTCCGCCACGGAAGGCGTCACGCTCAACGCCACCGCGAAGAACGGCATTGTCGACGGGGTGACACTCGGCGTTCCCTGGCAGCGGGCGGCCTACGCACTGATCTATAACGGCAAGCTGACCGAAGCCGCCGGCGCCGCCGTGCCGAAAACCGTCGAAGAGCTCATCGAAAACGCCAAGACCGTTCAGGACAAGACCGGCGCGATCGGCTTCACGGCGCGTCACCAGATCAACGACTTTTCCGGCTTCTACATGGATTTCCAGAGCTGGGCCTATGGCTATGGCGTCAACTGGGTGAATGACAAGGGCAAACTGACGATCAACACGCCCGAAGCGGTCAAGGCCGTGGCCGAGTTCAAGAAGATGTATGACGCAAAGATCATCCCTGTCGGTGACGACATGCCGACCCAGCGCACGCGCTTCAAGGAAGGCCGCGTCGGCTTCAGCATCGACAACTCAGGCGGAACGCTGAACATCGGCTCCGGCGGCACGATCAAGAGCACCGACATGCACGCTGCCCCCCTGCCCTTCCCCAATCCGGGCGCCCATCAGCAGATCTATGTCGTCGTCAACGCCAACAGCAAACATCCCGACGAAGCCAAGGACTTCCTGAAATGGCTGATGAGCCCGGAAGGCCAGGCCGATCTGCGCAAGGCGTCTGGCCCGGACATGCTGGCAACCGACGTGCCGCTGACCGAAGAGTTCGTCGCCGCCAATCCCTGGGCTCCGGTCTTCGCCGAAATCGCACAGAAGTCGCGCTCGGTGCTCATTCCCGGCTACGAGGTCGAGACGACGCAGATCATGCGCCCCGTCATGGAAGCCGTCGAGGAAGTTTTGATCAAGGGCACCGATCCTGCCGCGGCGCTGGCAAAGGCTCAGGAGAAAGTCGACGGCATGTTCTGACGAACGAGCCGCTGCTCAACAAGGAAATGAGCCATGACTGACCAAACCCTGCTGGAGCGGCCCCTGGCCGTTCCAGCATACTCCACCGGAAAAACCACGGCCCGCAGGCGGCTGAACGGACTTCTGCCCTACGCCTTCGTCATCCCGCCGGCCCTCTATCTGCTGGTGTTCATGTTCTGGCCGCTCGGCAAGCAGATCTATCTGAGCCTGACCCGCACGCGGCTCGCCAACCCGAACCGCAGCACCTTCATCGGATTGGGGAATTACGAAAGACTGCTCGACAATCCCGATTTCTACACGACGCTGCAGATCACCCTGATCTATTCCGTCATGGCCGTGGTGATCGGCGTCGCCGTCGGTCTCGTCGCAGCGCTTGCGCTGAACCGCCCATTTCCCGGGCGCACTCTGGTGCGCGGCATCCTGCTATTCGGCTGGGCGGTTCCCAATGTCGCCGCAGCGCTCGTGTGGCTGTGGATCTTCAACGAGCGCTCGGGCATCCTCAACACGATCGTCACCGGTCTCGGCCTCGAACGGATCTCCTGGCTGACCAGCACCGAGATAGCCCTGCCCTCGATCCTGCTCGTGACGGTGTGGCAGGTCGCGCCTTTCGTCATGCTGGTGATGCTGGCTGCCCTTCAATCCGTTCCGGAAGAGGTGAAAGAGGCGGCGGTCGTCGACGGCGCCGACAAGCTCAACGTTTTCAAGTCGGTGACGCTGCCGCACATCCTGCCGACATTGCAGCTCGTATCCCTGCTCGTCATGGTCTGGTCGATCCGCCGCTTCGACATCATCTACCTGCTGACGGGGGGCGGCCCGGTCGGCAGCACCAGCACCCTGATCGTCAAGCTGCGGCAGGTCGCCTTCGAGAACCATGACCTCGGCCTCTCCAGTACCTACGGCGTGGTCGGCCTGATCCTGGCGCTCTCTGTCGCCGCGATCCATGCGCTCTTCAATCACCGCCGCCAGAAAATGAGTTCGCGATGAGCAATTTCCATCAAATCCCGACCCGCCTGCTGCATATCCTGCTCGTGCTGGTGCTCACGGTCTTCGGCGGCTTTCCGATCTACTGGATGGCGACAACGGCGTTGTCGCTGAATTCCGAGCTCTATAACAGCGGCCAGGTGCCATGGCCGCAGCTTGCCAACCTGCCTGATATGATCGCCGAACTCGCCCAGCTGCCGCTGATGCGCTGGCTGATGAATACCAGCATCGTTGCCGTGGGAACCACCCTCCTCAGCCTGGTGCTCGGCGCCCTTGCCGGCTATTCCCTCAGCCGCTTCAAGTTCCACGGCAAGAGCATCCTGGGCTTCCTGATGTTCATGACACAAGTGGTCCCCGAGGCGCTGATCCTGGTGCCGCTCTATGCGATGTTCATCACGCTCGGCCTTCTCAACAGCCTGTTCGGGCTGGTGCTCGCCAATGTCGGCTTCTCGCTGCCTGTGGCTGCCTTCATCATCAAGGGCGCCATCGACGCCGTTCCCTACGAGATCGAGGAATCGGCCGTCATCGACAATTGCCCGCGCATCAGCGTGCTGACGATGATCATCCTGCCGATCATCGCGCCTTCGATGGCGGCGGCCGCGGTGATTTCCTTCTTTGCCGGCTGGAACGAATATCTCTTCGCCGCCACCTTCCTGATGGACAGAGACCTCTGGCCGGCCAGCGTCGGGCTCGCATCCTTCGTCGGCCAGTACGAGACGCCGCTTTCGGCAGTCATGGCGGCGGCCTTGATCTTCAGCCTTCCGGCCGTCGTCTTCTTCCTTCTCATTCAACGCAAGATCGTCGCCGGCATCACCGCCGGTGCAGTGAAGGGATAATCCCCATGCCTCAGATCACCATGAAAGGCGTCAGCAAGAATTTCGGCGACGTCACCGTCATTCCCCGGTTCGACGCCTCGATCGATGACGGCGAATTCCTCGTCCTCCTCGGTCCCTCGGGTTGCGGCAAGTCCACCCTGCTGCGCATGATCGCCGGATTGACCGACATCAGCGCGGGAACCCTCAGTTTCGACGGTGAGGACGTCAACGACTGGACGCCCAGCCGGCGCGGCGTCGCCTTCGTGTTCCAGTCCTATGCGCTTTATCCGCATATGACGGTGCGCGAAAACATCGCCTTTCCGCTGCTGATGGATGCGTTCCGCAAATGGCATCACATCCCGCTCCTCAGCAGCATCATGCGCTGGAAGCTGATGCGCCGCCCCGATATCGTCGAGCGCACCAACCAGATCGCCGAACAGCTGGAACTCGCGCCCTTGATGAACCGGCGCCCTGCGAGCCTCTCCGGCGGCCAGCGCCAGCGCGTCGCGCTCGCCCGTTCGCTGGTGCGCAATCCATCGCTCTATCTCCTCGACGAACCGCTCTCCAATCTCGACGCCAAGCTGCGCACGCAGATGCGATCGGAAATATCCACCCTGCATCAGCGCGTGCGCAAGACCTTCGTCTACGTCACCCATGACCAAGTCGAGGCCATGACGATGGCGACGAAGATCATCGTGATGAACCGCGGCGAGATCCAGCAGATCGGCACGCCCGATGAGATCTACGAGCATCCGGCGAACACCTTCGTCGCCCGCTTCGTCGGCGCGCCTCCGATGAACCTTCTTCCCGTTTGGCGGCAAGGGCAGCAATTGACGCTCGAGGCCGGCGCGGCCTTCACGCATCCCGGCGAACTGCCGGCTGAAAAGGAACTGATCCTCGGCCTGCGGCCCGAGCGGCTGAGGCTTCAATCGGCGGAGCAGCCAGGCATTCCCGTCGAGGTGAGCCTTGTGGAAAAACTCGGCGCCGAAGTCATCCTCGGATGCCGTATCGTCCATCCCGGCGACAGGCAATCTGGCGCGCTCCTGCGGCAGGACCTCGTCTTCGTGCGTATCTCGGGCAATCCGCATATCGCGATCGGCACGAGGGCTTCGCTCGGATACGACGCGGCTGACGTCAACTGGTATTCGCCACAGACCGGCAAGGCGCTGCATTCGGCTCCTGCTCCCCTGCTCTCCTGCAGCGCCTGAGGAGCCGAAATGTTCGATTTTCATGTCGCCGCAACCGGCCACAGCCTGAACTATCTTCCGCATTATGTCGCTGTGCGGCGGGGCTTCTTCGAGGCGGAGGGACTGCGCGTCACCGTCAGCGTGCCGCGTCCCTGGGATCTGGTGCTCGACGAACTCCGCCGGGGAACCGCCCAGGCAGCGCTCGGCGGCATCTGGGTGCCGTCGATGTATCTCGGCCGGGGCACGCGTTTCACTCCCTTCGCTCAGATCGCGGCCCGCGCGCCGCTGGCCATTGTCGGCCGGGAAAAACAGGAGGAATTCCGCTGGGAGACGCTGCCCGGCAAGGTCGTCCTGATGAAGGGCAGCAACGGCGCCAGCGTCGGGCTCTTTTTCAAACTGTGCCTGCGCGAGCATGGCATCGACCCCGGCAAACTCGGCTATATCCAGGATCTCGACGGCGCCATGCTTTCGGAACTTTTTCACGGCGGCATGGGCGATTATCTGATCGTCGATTACCCGAATGCGCTGCGGATGGAGGCGGAAGCCCGCGGCCATGTCGTGCAGCCGCTTGCCGTCACTGGAGGCAACGTGCCGTGGAGCGTCTATTATGCGCTCGGCGAGAACGACCCGCAGCGGCAGGAAATCCAGACGCGTTTCGCCCGCGCCCTCAATCAGGGCATGGAATGGATCTTGGCGCAGGACCCGGAAACCTATGCCGATTTTCTCACCGAAACCTTCCCCAGCCTGCCCTTGAACATCGTCTTATCCGTTGCGCGGACCTATATCGCCCACGGCATGTGGACGACGCCGAGGATCGATGCGGATGGCTATCGCCGCTGGCAGGAGGGCATCACGGCAGGTCATCTCACCGCGGCCGCGATCCCCTATGAACAACTGATCGATCCCGTTCCGACCCGGCAATGGCAAAGGATTCAGGAAACAGCATGAAAATAGCCGTCATCAATCCGAACACGACGGTCGAGATGACCCGGGTGATCGGCGTTGCCGCGGCGCGATCGGCCGCGCCGACGACCGAACTCCTGATCCGCCAGTCGAGCCATGGCCCCTCGGCGATCGAAGGCCCCTTCGACGGCGCGGTCTGCCTGCCCGGCCTGCTCCGGGCCATTCAGCAGGCCGAGGCCGACGGCGCGCGAGCCCATGTGATCGCCTGTTTCGACGACACCGGACTGGATGCGGCACGCGCGCTGTCGCATCGCCCGGTCATCGGCGTCGGCGAGGCGGCGCTCCACGTCGCAAGCCTCGTTGCCCAGGAATTCTGTGTCGTCACCACCCTTTCCCGATCGGTGCAGACGCTGAAAATGAACATTCTGCGCTACGGATTCGAGCGGCGCTGCCCGCAGGTTCTGGCAAGCGACATTCCCGTGCTCGACCTTCACCGGCCGGAAAGCGGAGCGCGTGAGAAAATCTCCGACCTCATCATGCGAGCGATGGAAAACGGAGCCGAGGCCGCGGTTCTGGGCTGCGCCGGCATGGCGGACCTGGCCGCGACGCTGCAGCAGGAGCTCGGCATTCCGGTCATCGACGGCATCGATGCCGCCGTCCGCCTGGCGGAAATGCTGGCGGCATCAGGGCTTGCTCCCTCGAAGCGCCGCGGATGGGCCTTCCCATCGCGCGCCGGCGATTTTCTACAAAAGGATTAGCTTTTCGGCCGCGGCGTTTCCCGTTTCGGCGTGGCGACATCGTCGATCAGCTCGACCATCCGGTCGATCCTGCGGAACCGTTCGACGCTGAGTTCGCCGAGCCGCGCCGCGACGGTCCAGGAAATATAGTCGATCATCGTCGCGGCGGCGGTGAAGGAATTGAACGCCGCCAGCGAATGACAGCGGCATCGAATGACATAGTCGGCAGCCTTGGCGCTTTCGGCGGCACTGATATCGGTGATCAGAACCGCAATCGCACCGGTCGTGCGGATTTCGTTTAGAAGCAGGGGAAGCTTGCGCGGCCGGCGGCGGAAGGCGAAGCAGATCACCAGATCGCCCTCGCGAATGCCCGACAATTCATGCGCCATCGAGGTGCCCGTTGCGGGCAGGACCCGCACGTCGTTCTTGATCAGGCCGAGATAATGCGCGGCGTAATGGGCCAGGCCGAAACCGTTGCGCATGCCGACGACGAAGATGCGCTCGGCCTCGATGCAGGCGCTGCAAATGGCATCAAGCGTCTCCGGCGACGTTCCATCTGCGGTGGCGCGAATGTTGTCGATATTGGTCTGCACCACTGCCGCCAAAGTCGGGATTTCCGCGGCGTGCTGCGCGGTATCGATCGCGCCGCCCTGCGGCGATCCCCAATGGATCGCCTCACGGATCTCGCGCTTGGCGGCTGGATAAGAGGAATAGCCGAGGGTGCGGATGAGTCTGGCAGCCGTCGCCGTCGAAACGCCCGCCTTTCGGGCAAGCTCGCCCGCTGTATAGAGGGCGAGGTCCATCTGATGCTCGAGCATCACATCGGCCAGACAGCGCTCCGATGGGGAGAGGCTGGCGTAAGCGGAATAAATTCTCGATTCCAGCGATCTGGTCGGCTGTGGGCTCAGTACGTCACTCGTTCGCTGGGAACACAAGATTGCCGGCCTCTATCCATAAATTTGTCTCCACTTTCTATCTTATGTTTCTCAGGGCCCGGTCAAGGAGAGGCTTGCTGGGCGTTTGCTGCCGGCGCGGTAGACCAACGATAAATCGCGCCGATGGGAATCGAAGCAGGGACCTCATACAGTTGCCGGTCGTTCAGACCAGCCTTGCACCGCCGTCAACGTGTAGGACCTCACCGTTCATCCAGCCGTTTGCCATGAGAAAGACGACGGCGGCGCCGGCTTCATCTGCAGTTCCGAGCCTGCGAAGCGGCAACTTCTCGCTGAGCGAAGCTACATAAGCATCCCGTCCATCACCGAGCGCCTTGGCGAAGATCGGTGTGTCGATGGGACCCGGAGAAAGCACGTTGACGCGGCGTGGGGCCAACTCGAGCGCCATCCCCCGGCCCAGTGCCTCCATTGCGGCCGAAGCGGCGGCAATGATGGCGGTACCATAAGCATTTGGCCGATCCGACAGTGCGCCGGAAATAAGAGTGATCGAACCTTCCGCGGCAAGCCTGTCGCCCAAGATTCTGATCGTATGAACGGCCGCCCAAATGCGTTCATCGAATGCGCGCTGAAGATAGGTCATGTCAGCGTCATGCACCTTCCCGACAACAAAACTGCCGGCGAGCATGACCAGATGGTCGACATGCATAATATCCGCTAGCGCTTCCGATATGGTTTCTGCGCGGGTCACATCTGCGACTCGCCAGTCATCCAGCCCGTATTCATTCGCGCCCTGTTGGGCCCGCGCAGGGTTCGACCCGATGATCGTGACGCGAGCCCCTGCAGCCTTCGCCTGGATGGCGGCGGCAAGACCGATACCGGACGTCCCCCCGAATATCACTATCTTCTTGTCGTGAAGCGATGAGGAAGTGAACTGGCCGGCGCCAGCCGTCGCAAGTCGGTCCATGTTAATCTCTCCTTGAAGGGCCGCCACCGCGGCGTGATGTCAAAGAGATAAACCTTTGCTTATGGATTGATAATTGGGCCGCAGTTCGCTTTAGTAATGCCATGACGGAACAAATCAATATCGACCGGCTGACAGGCATTGTTGCGTTTGCAAGGGCTGCTTCGCTTGGCAGCTACACGGCAGCCGCCCGTTCTTTATCGGTTTCGCCTTCGGCGATCAGCAAGAGCGTGCAACGTCTTGAGGAGCGGCTCGGAGTGCGGCTGTTTACTCGCACTACCCGATCCTTGGCCCTCACATCGGAGGGCCGCGAACTGCATGAGCACGCCGTGCGGCTGCTCCGTGAGGCCGAAGCAATCGAACAGGCTGCGGTCGCCTCGAGGGCGGAGCCGGCGGGGCTAATCAAAGTGACGGCTCCACTGCCTGTCGGCATTCATATCCTCGCACCCGCCCTGCCTCGCTTCCGGGCCCTATATCCACGGGTTTCTGTCGACCTCAGGATAGGAGATCAGTTCGCGGATTTGGTCGAGGAAGGCATCGACGTTGCGATCCGAGTGGGCGATCTTGCCGACTCTCGGCTTATCACCAGGAAGCTTGCTCCTAACCGGATCTCCGCTTTTGCTTCGCCAGCATACCTTGAACGGCGTGGGGTGCCTATGCGGCCGGAGGACCTGGCACAGCATGATTGCGTGAATTTCCGCTATCAGAGCTCGGGGCAGATGCTGCGATGGCACTTCAAGCTGGGCGACAATATTATCGAGATCCTCCCGAATTCGACATTGATCCTCGACAACAGTGACGCAGTGGCGGCAGCGGTCGCAGCCGGCGGTGGGATTGGCATCTCTCCAATCTACGTCGCAGCGCCTTTTTTGAGGCGTGGCGAATTTGTCGCCGTTCTTAAGGATTACGCGATTGACAGAAGTGAGGTGACCGCTCTCTGGCCGGAGAGCCGCCGTGGCAACCCAAACGTAAAGGCGTTCGTCAGGTTCCTGACTGAACTCTTCTCATCCCCTACATCCTGGGACGAAACATTCGCAGAGACGAGGAATTTTTCGTCGCGCAGCATGGGTTAATAGGCTCGCCGTCTAACATGCCTTATCGCGAGCAGGTGGAATGATCAGAAGCCGCAGCAGCGCGCGCGCGGTTTGAACCAAAACGCCATGCTCAGCTTCGCCTGCCTGCCATATTATTGAACTGCGACCGCCGACGCGCCGATGGTGCAGAACGCGAACCTGGTAATAGGTGCGTCATCTGCTGCCCGAGTAGGAAGAAGGGACCTCGATCTCAATCGCTTAGGTGCAAGAACGCGGGGCTGCCATCGACGGATCCCCAGTAGTCGATAGTTGCGCGCGGCGGGATCGGCAGCCTGCTGCTTGCCCGCCGCAAGGGCCATGACTGGGTCTCTGTCGGCTCCGTCGGAACAGGGGTCAATGCCAAGGATGCCGATTGAGAGCCTCTTCCGCGCGCCGTCGCTCCTCCAGTTCGCGCTGCGCAGCCTCAAACAGGCGAGAGTTGTCGATGGCAACAGCGGCCTCACCCGCAAGGTCGAGGAGTCCCCGCTCCGACTCCTCGCTGAACATGCCGATATCGGCATGGCCGAAGAACAAGCCGCCGATCACGTCTCCCGTGCGAGAAATGACAGGCACCGCGAGATAGCTCCTGACGGGGAGATGTCCTTCCGGCATCCCTGCGTAAGGAGCATTTTGCCCATAACGAGGATCCTGCGTGATATCATCCGACCGAACGATGCCTTCCCCAGTGAATGTCGCCGAAAATACGGCCGTGTTTCGAGGCATGGGGAAACTTGAGAACGCCTCATGCGGCACGCCCGCAAGCGAATAGAGCATGTAGCCTTCGCCCGCGTGATCGACGAGGTGTAGAAAACGCGCCGAACTGCGCCCCGGTCAGTTCGACACCTGCGTCCGTCACCGCCTGAACAAGCCTTTCCAGATCATTTTCGCGTGCGAGAATAGCTCCTGCACGATTGAGAATCTGCAGCGCGCGAGTGCGCTCGCGCAAGGCGGTTTCCGTCCGCCGCTGCCTTGTGCGATCTCTGAGAATTTTTACGAAACCGATTAAATCTTGGCCGTCGGCAAAAACCGGTGTGGTTTCGCCAACCGCCCAGATTTTGCTCCCGTCCTTGCGAAATCGCCACCCCTCGCCGCCGCCCTTACTGTTTGCCTTTGCATCGGCCAGCTCGGTGGCGAGCAAGCCCGCGGCGTCCTTATCCGCCGGGAAAATCTCAAGCAGAGTCTTTCCCAGCATCTCATCTTCAGTCCAGCCAAGCAGATTGCGGGCCCCTTTGCTCCAACTGATCACGATTCCGTCCACGACTAAGATAATGATGCCGGTATCGACTGCACTGTCGAGGATCTGCTGAAGTCGCTCGGCAGGCGGGTACGTGGATGAGGTCGTCTTCTACCATTGGAAGTGGAATAAGGGCGAATTGGCTCCAAAGTATCACAAGCATCTTCCTGGTCCAGTTGCTCTGGCGCCGTGGCAATTGGAAAGGCTGCGCCAGACGTCTTATCTTCATAGAAGATCATTTATTGCTCCGACGTCGGACGTATTGGAGTGGAGAACGAGGCGTAGATTTCATCACCAAATGGTGCTATCCATAACACCATAATCAGGAACAAAATGATGCGATCGACTATCAATCTCGACGACACCCTAATGGAAAGGGCCAGGTCCCTAACCGGCACGAAAGAAACCGCCGCTCTGGTCCGCCAAGCTTTGGAGACGCTTGTTCGTGTGGAGTCGGGAAAACGCCTCATCGCTCTCGGCGGAACTATGCCGGATGCGGAGGCAGCCCCACGCCGCCGGAGCGCAGCTGCCAAGTGATACTTGCCGACACTTCCATCTGGATCGATCATTTCCGGCATGCCGATTCAGAGCTGCGTAGGATTATTGAGGACGATCGTCTCTTATGCCACCCAGCCATAATCGGAGAGCTCGCACTTGGCAGCCTTCGGAATCGTAGTAGCGTCATAGCTTTCCTGGCGGCTCAGCGCGAAGCGCTCGTTGCGACGCACGACGAAGTCATGATGATGATTGACCGCCACGCCATTTTCAGTATGGGCATTGGCTACACAGATGCCCACTTGATGGCCTCAGTTCTCCTCGATCAACGAGCGGCCTTATGGACCAGAGACAAGCGTCTGCGGGCAGCGGCCGAAAAGGCGGGCGCTTCACTGCACGCCCCTGACAACGCGCGAAACTAAATGCTGTATCGAAGCGCTCATGCTGGACGGGAGCAGCCTGAGCGCAGAGCTCCGATCGACAGATAATGCGATCATTTTCGCCTAAAAGTGAACACTATAGCAACAGCCGGGCACAAGCCCGCGAAGCTCTCGCCGTGCCGTCGATATAGGAGCTCCAGCGCTGGCCGGTGCTCAACGGCCTCGAGTTCGAACCTCTCGATCAGGTGCAGTTGCCCGGCAAGGCGGGATAGCGGTCGAGTGAAGAGTGTCTGGCAAACAGTCGCAGTCACTGCTGCGAGCAGGTGCGATGGCGCCAATGATGAAGATCACTCGTTCGGTATTGGCATCGATATCACTGGCAAAGGTCGCACGCGGTATCACGGTGATCAGTCGCCAATCTTCGAAAGGCAACTTGCCCGACGACACGAAGACCAGACCGAGGATTTATCTGTCGACCTGCGTCCGAAAGCTGTCAAGGCGCCAGCAGCTCAGTAAACCTGCTCAGCCTTGATATGCTTGGCGATAGCCCGACACCGACGGTGCAGTGATGTGCTGGGCCCTGCTCGCAGCTTCTTGGTGTTGCCTATTTCGAAAATGGGGCCCGCACTGCGGCGCCGGGTTACGCCTATTTCTGCTCCGCCTTTCCCGGCTGCTTCGTGGCTGCCTCTACAGCGCCGCCCTGCAAATCCGCCTCGTCCCCGACAATGGCGGCAGCCTCATCGAGCAGGACGTCCTTGGCCTTTTTGCGGGCATTTTCCATGGCGATATCGGCGCTCAGGCTGCGCTCGTCCGCCTGCAGGCCATCGTCGCCGGCAAGATCTTCGCCATCGCCGGCTTCGGCGCGAGCCTTGAACCGAGCTTCCCGGGCCGCCGCCTCCTTGCGGCGTTCGGCTTCGTTCAGGGAAACGACGCCCTTCTCGCGCTGCGCCTTCAGATCGGCGATGTCCTGCAACAGACGCTGGAAGTCCTGATCGCCCTTGACCCGCGCATCGTGGCGGCTCTGCAAAGCCGGCAGCAATGCCGTAACATCGCCTTCCGGCGCGTATTTCGCCGGCTTGATCTCCGCCCACGGCAGGGCATTGTCATAACTGGTCTCGCCGAAGCTCGCGGGATCGGACAATGCGGGCAGGCTGACATCGGGGGTGACGCCGCGCAGCTGCGTCGTGCCGCCGTTGATCCGGAAAAACTGGGCGATCGTCACCTTCAGCTCGCCGAATTCGGGTTTGCTGTTGTGAACCACCTGGTCGAGATCGACGACCGTCTGAACCGTGCCCTTGCCGAAACTGGGCTCGCCGATGATCACCCCGCGGCCGTAATCCTGGATCGCCGCGGCAAAGATCTCCGAAGCCGAGGCCGAGCCGCGGTTGATCAGAACCCCCAAGGGACCTGTCCAGGCCGGCGTTGTCAGGTCGGCGCTCTTGACCTCGATCTTGCCGTTGCCGGCGCGCTGCTGAACGACCGGGCCCTTGCCGATGAAGAGGCCGGTGAGATCGATCGCCTCATCCAGCGAACCGCCGCCATTGTTGCGCAGATCGATGAGAACGCCATCGACCTTTTCCTCGTTCAGTTCGGCGAGAAGCTTGGCGACATCGCGGCTGGCGCTCTTGTAATCCTTGTCGCCCTTGTTCTTGGCTTCGAAATCTTCATAAAAGACCGGCAGGGTGATGATGCCGATCTTGCGCGTGGCCTCGCCCGCCTTCACCGACAGCACGGTTTTCCTGGCGGCCTGCTTGTCGAGGCTGATCTTGTCGCGCACCAGGTTGACGACGCGATGCACGCCGTCTGCGCCGGCATCGGCCGGCAGGATGTCGAGCCGCACCACCGAACCTTTCTTGCCGCGGATCATCTGCACGACTTCATCGAGGCGCGTGCCCACCACCTCCTTGATCGGCCCGTCCTTGCCCTGGCCGACGCCGGTGATGCGGTCGCCGACGGCGAGCTTGCCGGAGAGCTGCGCCGGCCCGCCGGGCACGAGTTCGCGGATCGTCGTGTAATCGTCGCGCTCCTGCAGCACCGCGCCGATGCCGAACAGCGACAGCTTCATCGAGACATTGAAGTCGGCGGAAGCCGCCGCGCCGAAATAATCGGTATGCGGGTCGATCGAGTTCGAATAGGCATCCATGAACGACTGGAAGACGTCGTCGCTCTTGAACTTGTAAGCGCGCTCGAGCGTGTTTTCATAGCGTTTATCGAGCGTTTCGCGGATCGCCGCGTCGTCTTTGCCGCCGAGCTTCAGCCGCAGCCAGTCGTTCTTGACGCGCTTGCGCCAGAGATCGTTGCTTTCGGCTTCCGACTGCGGCCAGGGCGCCTTGTCGCGCAGCACCGCATAATCTTCCTTGCCGCTGAAATCGAAGCCCTGCTTGAGGAGGCTGCGCGCATAGGTCATGCGGTCGACGACGCGCTGTTGATAGGCGTTGAAGATCGCAAACGGGATCTTCAGGTCCTGCCGCTCGATGGCATCATCGATCTCGCTGCGGTCGGCCATGAACTTGTCGATGTCGGCCTGCAGGAAGAGCATGCGGTCGGGATCAAGCGACTTGACGAACTGATCCATCACCCTGCCCGACAGGGCATCATCGAGCGGAACCGGCTTGTAGCTGTATCGCGAGAGAAATTGCGCGCTGAGCTCAGCCGCCTGCGCCTGCCGCGTCAACGGCTTCAAGACCGGTGGCGCTGCGACCTCGGCATAGGCGGACGGGGCGAGTGCAAGAAATGCACTGAGAAAAACATAGGCTATGCGCATTCAGTCTTGATCCAATTCTTAATGCCGAGGGTGGATGTGAACTAAGTGAGGCAATTGTGGTTTTTTGGCAAGCAGGGGAGAATTGTTGGCCGGCGAAGCCAGGAAAAAACCATCCGGCAATGAATATTGCGACGGCGCGCAAGACCGCACCCCCGTGCGCTCGGAAAGTTTGAGTTGACCGTTTCGGGTGGCGAGGCGACAGTTGATCTGCAGCAAGGCAGGAGGAACATGATGGACGAGCAAGACCGCTGGCGCCAGATGGCAAGCGCACCGAGAGACGGCAGCCGCATCCTGGTGACGATCCGTGCGTCCGAACAGGGGCCGGCGGAAGTCGACCTAGCCTATTGGTCGCATGGCGATCAGTTCGGCGGCGAAGGCTGGCGCGCCTCGGATTCCTCGCCCGGGCACATCATCGAATATGCCGAGCCGGAGTTAAAGTGCTGGATGCCGATGCCCTCGGCCAATCGCACCTCGATGCCCTCGCCCTGGCAAGGCGAAGACGACGAGCAGCTGGATGGGTCGGGCATTTAAGGACTGGCGCAACCCCTGTTTCCTGGCCGGCACGGCAGGTGGAGCAAGGTTCAGTCGAAAAAGCCCGCATCCTCTTCCCTGAGGTATCTCCCGGCCGCTTCAGCGTCGATGTCGAGGCCCAGCCCCGGCGCTTCCAGTAGATCCACCATGCTGTCCTTCACGATCTCAGGCGGCAAGCCGATTACCAGATCCTCCCACCAGGGGTCCGAAGCAGTCGGATATTCGAAGGCGACGTAATTTGCCGGCAACGTGGCGCAGACATTGATCAGCGCGCCGAGACCGAGCAGCCCGTTAGCAGTGCCATGCGGTGCCATCAGGATCGAGTGCATGTAGGCATGCTCGGCGACCCATTTGAGCTCGGCGATGCCGCCAATATCGGCCGGATCGGGGCCGATAACGCGGACTGCCTGCGTCTCGATCAGGTCCTTGAAATTATGCCGGAGGTAGATCTGCTCACCAGTGTGGATCGGTGTCGAAGTGGAGGTTGTCAGTTCCCGGTAGGCCTGCGGATTGACCCACGGCACGTAGTCGCCGGTCAGCATGTCTTCGAGCCACATCAAATTGTACTTCTCGACCGCGCGAGCGAACTTGATCGCATCCGGCAGCATCCAGCCCGGGCCGCAGTCGAGCGCCAGGCTGACCTTGTCGCCCAGCACTTCCTTCATCGCGATCACGCAGTCGAGCATGTGATTGAAACCCCGCTCGCTGATCACGCCCTGATCCATGGCGCCGTGATAGCCGGCCTTCTTCTGCGTCACCCCGTAGTGAAAGCCCTCGATGGTGTCCTTCATGTTGGAGTGGAACGAGATTCCTTGCTTGATCATGAAGAAGTTCTGCGGCTGCCCCATCATCCATTTGACGTCAGCGGCGTAATCCTCCGGCCGGTCGCCGGTGCGTTTCTGGCGGACCGAACCGTTGTAGACCCGCACCTTGTCGCGCACCTTGCCGCCGAGCAGCTTATAGGCCGGCAGACCCGCGGCCTTGCCGGCAATATCCCACAGCGCATGCTCGATCGCGCTCACCGCCGCGCCGTATGGCTTGAAAGAGCCGCGCTGGCGGATCTTCAGCATCACTCTCTCGACGTCGGTCGGGTCCTCGCCGATCAGCGCCTCGCGGAAATGCAGCACCCAGGGCTTGAGATAGGCCTTGGTGAATTCGACTTCGCCCAAGCCATAGAGGCCCTCGTCCGTGACGATGCGGACGATCGGGTGTTTGCCGATAACGGCACAGCGCAGGTCGGTGATCTTCATCTTCGGCCCTTTTCGTCTCAGCTCCAAGTGCGATCCCAGGAATATTCATCGTCCCAGTGATCCGTAGGCTGCCAAATGCCGGCGACGCCCGGCTGCAGATGCTGCGAGATCACTTCGTCGACCACATCGTCGATCCCCAGGCCCGGCTTGTCCGGAACAGTGATGAAGCCGTCCTTCACCAACGGCTTGGGAAGGCCGGTGACAATATCGTCCCACCAGTCCACATCGGCGGAGTGGTATTCGAGCGCCATGAAGTTTTCGGTCGCCGTCGCGACGTGTGCGGCGGCTATTGCGGCGATCGGACTTTCTGCCATGTGTATGGCCATGGGAACACCATGGTCCTGCGCCATATCCCCGATCTTCTTGGTCTCGAGGATGCCCCCACTGGTGAGCAGGTCCGGATGGATGACGGAGACGCCGCCGCTCTTGAGCAGAGGCTCGAAACTCTCCTTGAGGTATATGTCCTCGCCGGTGCAGATCGGCACCGTGGTGGAATCCTGCAGTTGTCGATACTGCTCGGTATATTGCCACGGGATGACATCCTCGAGCCAGGCCGGCACGTATTTCTCAATTCGCCTGGCAAGGCGAATGCCGTTCTGCATGGAGATATGGCCGATATGGTCGATCGCAAGCGGAACCTGCATGCCGATCACCTCACGAACCTCGGCGATGTATTGCTCGAGCAGGTCGAGGCCCTTGTCGGAAAAGTGGAGGCCGGTAAACGGATGCTGGACGTTATGCAGATCGTAGGCTGCGTTGCGGACAAGCCGCTCTTCAATGGTCTTCAGCGGCCCGCGACTGGGACGGTCGCGGTATCCTTCCAGTGAGCCGGCGGGAAACACGACCGCACCGGGCACATCGGCGATCTGCATCAGTCCCAGGTCCATCTTGAGGAACGTGAAGCCGAGCTCCATGCGCTGCTTGAGGCGTTTGCCGGTCTCGGTGCCGCTCGGCACGGTGGCGTCAGTATCGCAGTAAACGCGCACTTTCTCCCGAAAGCGGCCGCCGAGCATCTGGTAGATAGGGACGCCATAGGCCTTGCCGGCAAGATCCCACAATGCGATTTCAACCGCCGATACGCCGCCGCCTTGCCGGCCGTGCCCGCCGAACTGCTTGATCCGGCGAAACATTCGATCGATGTTGCAAGGGTTCTCACCCAGCAACCGGCTCTTCAGCATCAGCGCGTAGGTGGCGCTGGCGCCGTCACGGACCTCGCCAAGCCCGACAATGCCCTGGTTGGTGTAAATCTTCAGCAGCACCGAGGTGAACGGCGCGTCGACAATTTCGGCTACCCGCATGTCGGTTATGCGAAGCTCGGAAGGCTTGGAATGCGTGTTGACCCGATTGAGCGCCTCGTCGGCTCCATATGCCTCTGGCATGATTTATCCTCGTTTCGGTCGGCGGGATCGTTGCCGCACACGACGGCGGCGTAGAGCATTGCTAGGCCAGCTCAATCTCGTGGCCTTCAAGGTAGTCGCGGTTCATCTCAACGCCGAGACCGGGCTTCGGTGTAAGCTTTAGGCTGCCGTCCGAAACATCGAGCGGCCTGTCGATGAGGTGATCGTATTTGCCCAGATTCCACTCTGACGTTTCAAGCTTGTAGAAATTCGGAACGGTCATCATCACCTGCGCTCCGGCAACTACGTTGATCGGTCCTGCGGCGTCATGCGGCGAGACCGGGATGTAGTAGGCTTCGCACAGGGCGGAAATCTTCTTGAGTTCGGTAATGCCGCCGGTCCAGGTGACATCGGGCATGATGTAGTCGGCGAGCCTGTTTTCGAGCACCGGCACGAAATCCCACTTCGTGTGGCCGCGCTCGCCCCACGAGATAGGGGCGTTGATCTTCTCGCGGACCTGTCTGAGAGCATTCAGGCTCTCCGGTGGGCAGGGCTCCTCGAACCAGTCGATTTGGCCAGCTTCTTCGAGGCTCCGACAAAGGCGAATGGCGGTGGGAACGTCGAAGCGGCCATGCGCATCGATGAGGATGTCGACATCTGAGCCCGCCGTTTCGCGGATCAGAGCGGTGAGTTCTGCGGCTTCGCGTTCATCCTTGCGGGTCATGCTGCCATCGAGGTAGCCGTCCCGCTGTTCGCGAGGCCGTCCATCGGCAGTGCTGCCCTGGTAGGGGAAGGGATCGAACTTGAGCGCCGTGTGGCCGGACTCGACGATGTCTCGAATTTCCCTGACCACCGCTTCTTTGCTGGTAAACTTGGCTTGGTTTGGATGGGTGTAGAGCGCAATTTGATCGCGCACCGGTCCGCCCAATAGCTCGTATATCGGCTTGCCAAGCACTTTGCCTCGGATGTCCCAAAGGGCTATGTCGATGGCGCTCACGCATTCGACGGCGGCGCCGCGACTGCCCATGTAGGTGAAGCTGCGGAATATTTTGTGCCAAAGATACTCGATGCGCGCCGGGTCTTCGCCCATCAACGCGGCGCCGATCTGCCGCAAGATCGTGCAGAGGGCGCGATTGGCGAGCCTTGTCGTGGTGGTGATCTCTCCCCAGCCGCTCACCCCCCCGTCGGTCGTCACTTCGACAAACAGAAACTCTCCCCAATAAGAAGCATCCGAGTTGATGAGCCACGGCCGGACGTTGGTGATTTTCATCTCAACTGCCTTTACCTCAGGTGTTCCGGGTAACGATAATCATGCCAAACGTTCATCCTGCGCGAGCGGCGTTGCGCGCACGCATGTGTTCGAGGATGTGCCGCCCTGAGCCTTCGACATGGCGCGCAATAAGTTCGGCTGCCTCGTTAGCGCTTCCGGCTTTGACATGCGCGATGAGCTCGCGGTGTTCACTCAGGATCGCCGCACGCCGGGCAAGCGTAAAATCGAAGCGGCGGCTCACGGCTCGAAGCACTTCGCGATGCTTCCACCAAAGCTCGGCGGCATGGCGGTTGTAGTGCTTCCGGTACATGACGGTATGAAAGGCGGTGTCCAGTTCGCTATGCCTTAGCGTGTCGGCAAAGTTGTTCTCTTCAATGAGGCTTTGGATGCGTTCGAGTTCAGCAATGTCCTCCACCGTCGCCATATTCACGAACCAGCGCGTCAGTGACGGCTCGATCAAAACGCCTATCTCGTAGATATCCCGAACAAAATCCTGATCGATGGGCCGGACGCGCGCTCCGCGATTGGGAACGAAGGTGACAAAGCCCTCCCCGCGCAACAGTTGCAAAGCCTCCCGCACCGGGTTGGTCGAGGTGCCGTGGCGCCGGGCGAGATCGGTGATGACGAGCCGCTCGTTGGCCGCGAGCCGCCCTTCGATGATGTCGTCCCTGATCAGTTGGTAAACAGACGCACCCTCGCTCGACGCCCCTGTAGCATCGATCCCCTCGGGCGGCTGCGCTCTAAATTCACTTGTTTCGGTCAAGACCGTCCCCAATCCATACACATATTCACGAGATATCATGCAAAACTTTCCAAAACAATGTACGATTTTCTTTGGTTGACAGACAATCCTTGACATGAAAACGTATGATAAGGTCGAAGGGATACATTAAGTGGGAGAATCCCACGACCTGGGAGCAAGACCGCCTCAATGCAGAGCGGCTTGGGACAAACTGGGAGAATACCTATGACGAGTCTTTCGCTCGGCGGTGTCGTTGTACGCGGCACTGTATCCGCTGCTTTGATGGTATCGTTGATGTCCGTGTCTGCGCTCAGTGCGCCGGTCGACTTGAGCCAGTGGTCACCGCAATATGTGCGCTCCATCGCCGGCACGCAGGAGTTCGACACGGCGGCTGATTGCGGCAAGGTCACCCCCCTCGACTACAAGGGCCGGCTGACATTCTGGTATCAGGGCGTGTTCGAGGGCGATCCCGACCTGCTGCGCCAGTATTACAAGGACTTCTTCGAGAGCTTCCGCAAAACCTACCCAAACATCCAGCTTGAGGAACAAGCCCTCACCTATAACGACCTGCTGGACAAGTTCCGGACCGCGCTTCTTGGCAACGCAGCGCCGATGGCGGTCCGCCTGCAGATCCTGGGCGGCACCGAGTTCGCCGCCAAAGGCTATTTGCAGCCGCTCAAGCCCGAGGATGTCGGTTATTCGACCGAGGATTTCTGGCCCGGCGCAATGAAGGCTGTTACTTGGGAGGGGGTGACCTACGGCATCCCAACCAACAACGAGACGATGGCGTTCATCTGGAACGCCGACATCTTCAAGCGTGCAGGCCTCGATCCGGACAAGGCTCCGGCAACCTGGGATGACGTCGTCAAGTATTCCAAGCAGATCCACGACAAGCTCGGCATTGCCGGTTACGGCCTCGTGGCTCGCAAGAATGCCGGCAACACGCCCTACCGCTTCATGCCGCAGCTGTGGGCCTATGGCGGCGGCGTCTTCGACGAAGCGACCGCCAACCCGACCTATAGGCAGGTCGAGCTCAATAGCCCGCAGAGCAAGGCCGCATTGCAAGCCTCCTACGACATGTATGTTCGTGACAAGTCGGTTCCGGTTTCGGCGCTCACCAACCAGCAGGCCGACAACCAGCCCCTCTTCCTCGCTGGCCAGCTCGGCATGATGATCTCGCACCCGTCCGACTACAACGTCATGCTCGACCTGCAAAAGAAGACGACGGGCAGCGACAAGGAAAAAGCGCAGACCGTCATCGACAATATGCGCTACGGCCTCATTCCGACTGGCCCAGACGGCAAGCGTGCCGTCGTGTTTGGCGGCTCCAACATCCACATCCTGAAGCCCGAATATGTCGAGGGCGGCAAGGTCGACGAGCCGGCTGCAAAGGCTATCATCTGCATGTGGACGAGCCCCGAATGGTCGCTGAAGATGGCCTATGCCGGCTCGAACCCGGGCAACCTGAACGGCTTCAAGACCAAGTGGATGAAGGAACGTCTTGATAACATCAAGTTTCTCGATGTTACGACTTCGATGCTGCCCTACGGCATCCCGTTCCCGGCACTGCCGCAGTCGCCGGAGATCATGAACATCATCGTCCCGGATATGCTACAGAATGCCCTGACCGGGGCCATGACAGTCGACCAAGCAGCGGACGACGCAGCCAAGAAGGTGAAAGACCTGATGGACGGCGGACTCTAATCATCCTGACGATCTGACCGGCTGCAGCTTTGATTGCAGCCGGTTTGTTCCGAAGAATAAGGGCACCGCACAGTGACGATCTTGACTGGCAAGGCCGAGCCTCACCGAAGACTGCAATCCGATCGGTTCGGCGTGCTGCGAAACATCTTGGAGCATCGCGCTGACTATGCGTACGTGCTTCCCGCGATCGCCGTCATGCTTATCGTCATCGCCTACCCGATCTACTACACGATCGAACTGTCGTTCTTCAATACACCGCCTGGCCTGCAGCTCCGGGACAAGATCTTCGTCGGCCTCGACAACTACACCGCCATCCTCACAAGTCCGGTGTTCTGGAAAGTCACCTCGAACACTCTTATCTGGACACTGGGATCCACTCTCATCTCATTTGTCCTGGGATTTGCCTGCGCTCTGGCGCTCCATCGCGACTTTGTCGGCCGCGGAATTCTGCGGGCCATCCTGATCATTCCCTGGGTCATCAGCGCGGTCGCCGCCTCCTACATCTGGAAGTGGATCTACCATTCAGACTTTGGGATAATCGGCGCGGTGCTCGTCGGCCTTGGATGGGCCGATCGGCCGCCGAATTTCATCGACAGCGTCAGCACGGTGCTGCCCTCGTTGATCGTCGTCAATATCTGGCGCGAGTTTCCGTTTGCCATGATCATGATGATGGCTGGCCTGCAGACGGTTCCCGACCAGTTGCTGCGCGCCGCAAAGGTCGACGGAGCCAACGCATGGCAGCGGTTCTGGCACGTCACCTTTCCGCATTTGAGAAACGTCTCGACGGTCACAATCCTTCTGCTGGCAGTGGCCAACTTCAATTCGTTCATCATTCCCTGGATCATGACCGGCGGCGGGCCCTCGAACGCGTCGCATATCTGGATCACCCACATTTATGAACTCGCCTTCGGCCGCCAGCGCTGGGGAGTGGCATCGGCCTATTCGGTGCTGCTGTTCCTGATCCTGATGTCGCTCGGCTACTTCTACGTCCGCGCGCTGAGCGGGAATGAGCAGAAGGATGGGAGCGCATGAGCACAATTGCCGAGGCCACTCATAGAGGCCGGATCCATCGCCGCGTGCGCATCGACGGGTGGCGGTGGGGCGGACGCATCTTCCTTGTGTTCATGTTGCTTTACACCGCATTACCGATGGTCTGGATGCTGATCACCTCGATCAAGTCCGGTTTCGCTGCCATGCAATTCCCGCCGCAATGGTGGCCGGACCAACCAACCCTCGCCAGCTACCAGAAATTGCTCGATCCGCAAAATAGCGTCGGCCAGGACTTCCTGCGCTTCTTCTGGAACAGCCTTTTCGTCTCCACCGCTACGACCATCCTTTCGGTGATCGTGGCCGTTCCTGCGGCCTACGCGTTTTCGCGTTTCACCTTTCCTGGCCGCAACTTTCTGTTCTTCGCCGTTTTGCTTCGCAACATGTTCCCGGCAGTGATCTTTCTCGTGCCGCTCTTCATCCTGATGCGCGCGATCGGGCTGGTGAACACGCACGGGTCGCTTGTTCTGACTTACCTTACATTCGGCCTGCCGCTGGCAATCTGGCTCCTCAAGGGCTTTTACGACAACATCCCGGTGCAACTCGAGCAGGCTGCGCGCATCGACGGGGCAACGCGGTTTCAGGCCTTTCTCCTGATCGTCATGCCGCTCTCGGCACCAGGAATCATCGCCACCGCGATCTATTCGTTCATCGGCGCCTGGAACGAGTACATCTACGCCTACACCTTTCTCTCGAAGAACGAGCAGCTGACTCTGCCGGTCGGCATCCAGCGCTTTTTCTCGGAAAACACGACGGACTTCCCGGGCCTTATGGCGGCCAGCTTCATGATGAGCGTACCCGTCGTGGTTCTGTTTCTCGTTCTGCAGCGATACTTCGTACGCGCCCTCACGGAAGGCGCAGTCAAGCATTAGGGGAGTTGCCGGTGGCCCACGTGGTCCTCAAAGATCTGGTCAAGACCTATGGCGGCTTCAAAGCTGTCAACAAAGTTTCTCTGACGGTCAACGACGGCGAATTCGTTGCGCTCGTCGGCCCTTCAGGCTGCGGCAAGACAACCACGCTCAATCTTGTGGCGGGGCTCATCCCAATCACATCCGGCGACATCGTCATCGGCGAGCGGGTTGTCAACGACCTCGACCCCAAGGACCGGGACATCGCAATGGTGTTCCAGAACTACGCGCTCTACCCGCAGAAATCCGTATACAAAAATCTGGCGTTTCCGCTGCAGATGCGCAAACTGCCACGGGACGAGATCGACAAGAAGGTCAGGGAAGCAGCGCGGGTGCTCGACATGACGCAGCTCCTCGAGCGCAAGCCACGCGAACTTTCGGGCGGCCAACAGCAGCGCGTGGCGCTCGGCCGTGCGCTCGTTCGCGATCCGGCGGTATTCCTGATGGATGAACCGCTTTCCAACCTCGACGCAAAACTGCGCGTACAGATGCGGTCGGAGATCAAACGTTTTCACCAGGATCTCAAGGCGACGATCATCTATGTGACGCACGACCAGCTCGAAGCGGTCACCATGGCCGACAGGATGGCGGTGATGAACGGCGGCTATCTGCAGCAATACGATACTCCAGCGCAGGTCTTTGCCAATCCGGTGAACATGTTCGTCGCCAGCTTCGTCGGCAGCCCGGCGATGAGCCTAATCCCGTTGGAGGCATCAACGGCAAACGGTGACAATGTGTTGATCAGCGCGGAGGGATGGCGCCTCGAGCTTTCGCCAGAAAATGCCCATAAAGTTGCAAGGTCATCCACCAAGAAAGTCGTGCTCGGCGCGCGCCACTCGACGATCAAGTTGCATAAGAGTGCGACGCCTGGGAGCATCCCTGCCAAAGCCTACACAGTGGAGCCGACCGGTGATGTCACCTTCGTCCAGGTGTTCCTATCAGGCGCCATCGTCAATGTCAGCGTGCCGCCGACCATTGCCGTCACGCCTGACGAACAGATTTGGCTCGAGTTCGATCAGGAGCGGATGCATCTGTTCGACGGCGAAACAGAAATGGCGCTGAAGGTCAACTGAGACCAAGGGGATGCGTGTGGGACGAGGGCGTGGATGACGAAGCTTTACATCACGGCGATCAAGCCCTACCCAGTATGGGTAGGAACGCGCAACCAGATGCTGGTCAAGATCGAGACCGACAGCGGCATCTTCGGCTGGGGCGAGAGCGGCTTGAGCGGTCGCGAAAAGGCCGTTGCCGGTGCGATCGAACACTATCGCGAATTTCTCATCGGCCGTGACGCGATGCAGACGGGTCGGATCTGGCAGGAAATTTATCGCAGCCAATACTTCGAAGGCGGGCGCGTTCTGCAGGCGGCGATTTCCGCAATCGACATCGCCCTTCACGACATCAAGGGCAAGGCGCTGGGGGTTCCAGCCTACGAACTGCTGGGCGGGAAGCAGCGCGACCGCATTCCGACCTTCGCCTCGACCGGGGACGAGGCCGAAGGCGAGGTTGCCATCGAACGAGCCCGCGAACTGCGCGCACAAGGGTGGCAGGCGATCCGCTTCTTCCCGATCGGCCAAAACAGCAAGGACATCTTTGAGCCGCGGGAGTCGATCGGCCCTAGCGCGGCAATGCTGAACAAGGCGCGCCAGGCGCTGGGCGACGACGTCGTCCTCGGCATCGATTATCATCATCGGCTGTCGGTGGCAGAGGCTGCGAGCTTCTGTAACAAGCTCGACCGTGGCGTGCTTGATTTCCTCGAGGAGCCAATACGAGACGAGACACCCGAGGCCTACGAATCCCTGCGCACCATGACCGACATCCCGTTCGCAATCGGCGAGGAATTTGCCAGCAAGTGGCAATTCCTGCCCTACATCGAGCGCGGCATCCATCAGTTCAACCGGCTCGATGTGTGCAATGTGGGCGGGCTCACCGAAGCGATGAAGGTCGCGGGCTGGAGCGAGGCGCACTATGTGGATCTGATGCCGCACAATCCCCTCGGCCCAGTCTGCACGGCCGCGACCATCCATCTCGCCGCCGCGGTGCCGAATTTCGCCTGGCTCGAGACCAGGGCGCCCGAAGCGAAGCTCGGCTTCGACAATTCCGACTTCTTCCCCGTGCAACCGCGGCTCGACGGCCCCGATTATCCGGTCAGCGATCTGCCGGGCCTCGGCGTCGAGGTCAACGAAGAGGCGATCAAGGCGGAGAGCTTTCGTTTCTGGGAAGCGCCGCACCTGAAGCGCCGCGACGGTTCTGTCACAAACTGGTAGCTTCATTCACCGGAGCCTAAAATGACGCATACGCCCGATATTACGCGACCGCCCAGAGACATGATCGACGCACTGAAGGAGATCGGCGCCGCGACGGTTTCCGGCACGCTTGGCCACATGGGCTTCCGCAATCCGCACATGGTCGGTCCCGTGCCGCAGACCCGCGGGAAGTCGATCGTTGGACCGGCGCTGACGCTTCAATTCCTGCCGCAGCGGCCGGACCTCTTCACCGAGGGAGAATATGCGGACCCGGAGACGCAGTTGCACCGCCATGTGCTTTATCACGTGCAGGAGGGCGATGTGGTCGTGGTCGACGCGCGCAGTGACATGAGCTCAGGCGTCTTTGGCGATATGATGTCGACTTATTTCAAAGGCAGGGGCGGCGCCGGCATCGTGATCGATGGGTGCATGCGCGATCGGCCCAATGTCGAGAAGCTCGATCTCCCTTTGTGGCTGCGCGGCTGGACGCCCAACTACCATGTGCAGACCGGCATTTATCCCAACGCCGTCAACGTCCCGATTGCCTGCGGCGGCGTCACCGTGATCCCTGGAGACATCATCGTCGCCGACGATGACGGGGTGGTGGTGCTTCCAGTCGCAATGGCCCCGAAGGTAATCGAAGAATCGCAAAAGCATCACGATTGGGAGGAGTTCTCGCGAGCGAAGCTTATGGAGGGCGGGTCGTTGCAGCGCTACTATCCGCTGCATGATGATGCCCGAACAGAGTACGAAGAGTGGCGCAAAATGCACCGTCTGGGAACAATCTAGACAATGGATTGCTTCAAAGGGCGACGAAATTTGTGAGGCGTTGCCGGTGATCCGCGACTCAACTTCGCAGTGAAAGTCAGGTGTCGGAATCACCGCTCAGCCGAGCTCTTGGCTAGTGATTCTTGATTAATTGTACCCCACCGTAAAACGCTCTATTTTTCTTGCGGGGTGCCGCGACGAGACGAGACGTTCTGCTTCGCAGCGCCGTCGGACCACTTCGGTTTCGCACCAATCCCAGGTGCCGTTCGACGACACAATCTACGAGGAGACGAGCGATGGGCGCAACGACGCCGGACAACATCATGCAGCTTGGCATGGGGTTCTGGGCCTCCAAAGCCATGCTAAGCGCAGTCGAGCTCGGTGTCTTCACCGAGCTTGCAGCCGGCCCGGCCGACCTGCCCGAGCTGCAGGCCAGGCTGAAACTGCATCCCCGCTCGGCCCGCGACTTCCTCGACACCCTGGTGGCCCTGAAGCTGCTCGAACGCGAGGATGGCCGCTATCGCAATGCCACTGATACGGACCTCTTCCTCGACAAGGCGAAGCCATCCTATATCGGCGGCATCCTCGAAATGGCCAATGCCCGGCTCTACGGTTTCTGGGGCTCGCTTACCGAAGCCCTGCACACGGGAGAGCCGCAGAACGAAGCCAAGCACAGCGAGGACTTCTTTGCTGCGCTATATGCGGAGCCGGCACGGCTGCGCGGATTCCTCGCGGCGATGAGCGGGATCAGCGCCGGTGCGGCGCAGGCGATCGCCGCGAAGTTCGACTGGTCGAAATACACGACCTTTGCCGATGTGGGCGCGGCGCAAGGCATGGTACCGGTGGTGATCGCCCGGGCCCATCCGCATCTCCAGGCCCTCGGCTTCGACCTGCCTGCCGTGCAGCCGATATTTGACGAGTTCGTCGCCCGTCACGGCCTTGCCGACCGCATCCGCTTCCACAGCGGCAACTTCTTCGACAGCCCGATGCCGAAAGCGGATGTGATCGTGATGGGGCATATCCTCCACGACTGGGATCTTGCCGAGAAGAGGATGCTGCTGGAAAAAGCCTTCGCCGCGCTGCCGAACGGCGGGGCCCTGATCGTCTACGACGCCGTCATCGACGATGAGCGCCGCAGCAACGCCTTCGGCTTGCTGATGAGCTTGAACATGCTGATCGAGACCCGCGGAGGGTTCGACTACACCGGTGCCGACTGCCAAGCCTGGATGCGCGACGCCGGTTTCGTGTCCACACGCGTCGAGCCGTTGCTGGGACCGGACTCAATGGTGATCGGATTCAAGCCCGAATGAGCGGAAACGGCGAGCTCGGCCCTCCCCCAAAGTTGATGCGCCGTGGGGTTGAAATAGTCGTCTTCAGATCCATCATTTTCTGCATGAAACGAATAGTCATCATTGCGTGTGCGTGCGTGGCGTTTCTCGCCGCCTGCTCACGCACCGAACCTCTCGAAGTGTCTGCCGCGCCTTCCGTTTCACCAGGCGCCGCCCCAGTCAGCGATCAAGCTGTAATTGCAGATGTGGTTGGCCGCGGAGCTGTCGGAACGAAAGCTCTCGCCTGGGCAAATCCGTCGACTGGGAGCGCCGGAGTTATCGAACAGATTGACACCCACGATAGGCTTGATGGATGCCGTGGTTTCGTAACAAGTCGCCAGTCACTTGAGGGTACTACGCGCTTTGGTGGCGTAGTTTGTCCCTCTGGGAATTCTTGGAAATTAGGAGCAACGACCCACTAGTCTAAGCCGATTAACTTATTCGACGAGGCCCCTCGTATCCATTACAAGATTTTTACGCAAAGCCCCGCGGTCGTTGCCACACCGCGGGGCTTCTCGACGCCTCACCCGGGAGAGGGGATCAGGCGGCCTGGACTTTACGTGCGGGCCCATTCGGGCAGCCAGTCGCCGTGGGCGGCGAGCAGGTCGTCGACCAGCGACCAGATCTGGTCGAGGTCGAGCTCGGCCGCCGTATGCGGGTCCATCATCGCGGCGTGGTAGATGTGCTCGCGATTTTCCGTCATCAGCGCCTGCACCGTCAGTTCCTGCACGTTGATATTGGTGCGCATCAGCGCGGTCAGCTGCGGCGGCAGGTCGCCGATGAACGTCGGCTGGATGCCGGAGGCGTCGACCAGGCAGGGCACTTCGGCGGCGCAATTTTCCGGCAGCGAGGTGATGCAGCCATTGTTGCGGACGTTGCCGTAAATGACCGAGGGTTCGCCGGTCCAGACCGAGTTGATGATCGAGGAGGCATATTCCTTCGATGGCGTCACCTCGATCTTGTCGGCGCTGCGGTAGGCTTCCGCCTGGCCCTTCCAGCGCTCGATCTGCTCGATGCAGCGCTTCGGATATTCATCGAGCGGAATGCCGAATTTCTCGATCAGGTCGTCGCGGCCCTCCTTGATGAAATAGGGCGTGTATTCAGCGAAATGCTCCGAGCTTTCGGTGACGAAATAGCCGAGCCTGGTCAGCATCTCGTAGCGCACCTTGTTCGGGCAGCGCGGGTTCCAGCCGGGCTTCGGCGCCCTGCCCTCGCGATAGGCGCGCAGCAGATCGGGATAGAGGTTGCGGTAGGAGCCGTCGGCCTGGCGATGCTCGAATTTGAGATAGAAGGCCATGTGGTTGATGCCGGCGGCGCGGTAGCGGATTTCCTCGTAGGGAATGTCGAGATCGTGGGCCAGTTCCATCGCCGTGCCCTGCACCGAGTGGCAGAGGCCGACCTGGCGAATGGTCGGATATTTCTCCGCGATCGCCCAGGTGTTGATCGCCATCGGGTTGACATATTGCAGCATGATCGCCTCGGGGCAGACGGCGAGCATGTCCTCGCAGACCTTCCACAGATGCGGCACGGTGCGCAGCCCGCGCATGATGCCGCCGACGCCGAGCGTATCGGCGATCGTCTGGCGCAGGCCGTATTTCTTCGGCACTTCGAAGTCGGTGACGGTGCAGGGCTCATAGCCGCCGATCTGGAAGGCGACGACGACGAAATCGGCGCCGGCCAGCGCCTTGCGCTGGTCGGAATAGGTCTCGGCCTTGGCTTTGACGCCGAGCGTCGAGATCAGCTTGTTGACGACGATGGCGCTTTCTTCCAACCGCTGCGGGTTGAGGTCCATCAGGGCGATTGTTGCGCCCGAGAGCGCCGGACGCTGCAACACGTCGCCGATGATGTTCTTCATGAAGACGGTGGAGCCAGCTCCGATGAAGGTGATTTTGGGATTTCCTGCCATTATAGCCTCCGGCATTCGATAATCATGCTACCTCGAAAGCGGCCTTGACGAGCCGTTCCGTGTAGGCGGTCTTGGGATGGGTGAGAACTTCGTCGACGGGCCCCTCTTCCATGATCTTGCCATGCTGCATGACGATGACGCGGTGGCACAGCGCCCGGACGACCTTCAGATCGTGGGAGATGAAGAGGTAGCTCAGGCCCCGCTCGTCTTGCAGCTTGCGTAACAGTTCGATGATCTGCGCCTGGACGGAGAGGTCGAGTGCAGATGTCGGCTCGTCGAGCAGGATGAATTCCGGCTCCAGCGCGATGGCGCGGGCAATGGCGATGCGCTGGCGCTGGCCGCCGGAAAATTCATGCGGGAAACGCGACAGGATATTGCCGGGCATGCCGGCGGCAACAAGCGCCTCACGCACCCGGTCCTGCCGCTCGGCCCTCGTGGCGCCGAGCTTGTTGACGACGAGGCCCTCGTCGATGATCTGGCCGATTGTCATGCGCGGGTTGAGCGATGAGAACGGATCCTGGAAGACGATCTGCATGCGGGCTCGCAGCGGCCGCATCTCTGCCCGGGAAAGGCCGTGGATCGGCTGGCGGTCGAAATAGATCTCGCCGGCCTGGGGCGTGTTCAGCCGCAGGATCGCCTGGCCGAAGGTGGTCTTGCCGGAGCCGGACTCACCGACCAGCCCGAGCGTCTCGTGGCGGCGCAGCGTCAGGCTCAGGCTGTCGACGGCGACGAGCTCGCGCATCTGAGGTTTGAGAATGGTGCCATGGCGCATCATGAAGCCGACGCGCACACCCCTCGCGTCGAGGATGATATCCGATCCTTCCGGCAGCGGATTGGCCTGGCCGCGCGGCTCGGAGGCGAGCAGGTGTTTGGTATAGGCGTGCTGCGGATTGGCAAACAGCGCTTCGGTGACGTTGTGCTCGCGCACCTCGCCATGCTGCATCACATAGACATAGTCGGAAAACTGGCGCACGACCGTCAGGTCGTGAGTGATGAGGATGACCGCCATCCCCAGTTCCTTCTGCAGGTTGCGGATCAGATTGAGGATCTGCGCCTGCACGGTGACGTCGAGGGCCGTCGTCGGCTCGTCGGCGATCAGTACGTCGGGATCGTTGGCGAGCGCCATGGCGATCATCACGCGCTGGCGCTGGCCGCCGGAAAGCTGATGCGGATATTGCTTGAGGCGCGCGGCGGGATCGGGGATCTGCACATGTTCGAGCAGTTCGAGCGCCCGCTTTTCCGCATCCCGCTTGCTGATCCGGCGATGCACGCGGATCGCCTCGACGATTTGGCTGCCGATCGTATAGATCGGGTTCAGCGAGCTCATCGGCTCCTGGAAGATCATCGAAATGCGGTCGCCGCGCAGCTTGCGGCGCGCCCGCTCGGAGAATTTCAGGATGTTGCTGCCGTCGTAGGAGACGGTCGAATTGCCGGAGACGACGGCGCGTTTCGACAGCAGCCCCATCACCGTCCTTGCGGTCACCGATTTGCCGGAGCCGGATTCGCCGACGATCGCGATGGTCTCGCCGCGATAGAGCTGGAAGGAGACGTCCTTGACGGCTTCGACCATGCCGTCCTCGACCTTGAAATTTACCGCGACGTTGCGGGCATCGATGATCGGCGTGTCCGAGCGGCCGTCATGATCGTGACGGACGGGCGGGGCGAAGGAATTGACCAGTGCAAGAGCCATATCAATCACCTCAATAGGGGTCGACCGCGTCGCGCAGTCCGTCGCCGAGCGCATTGAAGGCGAAGACGGTGACGAGCACGAAGCCGACCGGGGAAAGAATCCAGGGATAGGAGCCGATGACCGAATAGGTCGCCGTATCCTGCAGCATCAGCCCCCAGGAGATCAGCGGCGGCTTGACGGCGAAACCGAGGAAACCAAGGAAGGATTCCAGCAGCACGACGCTCGGTATGGCGAGCGTCACGGCGACGATGACGTGGCTCATCACGTTCGGGAAGATATGCTGGATGATGATGCGCCGATCGGTGGCGCCGACCGCCATCGCCGCCCGGACATAATCGATGCGGGCAAGCGCCAGGGTCTTGCCGCGCACCTCGCGCGACATCTGCGCCCAGCCGAGCGCCGACATCACGACGATGACGAAGGCGAGGAAGACATTGGTCGGCGCCGTCACCGGGATCAGCGAGGTCAAGGCGAGATAGAGCGGCAGCTGCGGGAAGGCGAGCACCAGCTCGACGAAGCGCTGCAGCCAGATATCGAAGGTGCCGCCGAAATAGCCTGAGACCATGCCGACTGTCGTGCCGATCAGGGTGACGATGAAGACGACGGTCAGCGCAATCATCAGCGAGATGCGCGAGCCGATGATGGCGCGCGACAGCACGTCGCGGCCGAACTTGTCGGTGCCGAGGAAATGCACCGGCTGGCCGTCGGTCGAGCCGAAGAAGTGCCGGTCGGCCGGGATCAGGCCGAACAGCTTGTATTCGGCGCCCTCGACGAAGAAGCCGAGCAGCCTGGGATTGTCGTAATCCATGCCGACGATCGGCTGGAAGGTGACCGGATCGAGCTCCTCGCTATCCGACAGCGCATAGACGCGCGGCTGGAAGACGAAATTGCCGTCCTTGTCGTGGAAGCTCATCACCTGGGGCGGCGCGAAGCCGACATCGGTCGCCTTCGGATCCATCGGCGCGAAGAAATCGGCAAAGACCGCCATCAGGATCAAGAGCCCGACGAGCACGAGGCCGATCATGCCGGTCCAGGAGCGCCGCAGCCGGCGCCAGACGAGCGCCAGATAACTTTCGCTGCCATGCGAAGGCTTCTTGATCGCCGGTTCGGTTGTCGGTGGTGTGTCGGACGAATCGAAAGCAAGCATCTCAGGCTCCTCCGAACTGGCGCACGCGCGGATCGAGCAGGGCGAGCAGCATGTCGGCGACGATATTGCCGACGATCAGCGTTGCCGACAGCACCATCATGAAGGTGGCGGTGACATAGACGTCGCCGATCGCCATCGAGCCGACGATTGCCGGGCCGACGGTCGGCAGTGCGAAAATGATCGCGGTTTCGATCTCGCCGGTCAGCATGTAGGGCAACACGACGCCCTGATACATGACCAGCGGATGCAGCGCGTTCGGCACCGCATGGCGCATCACCACCGCGCTGCCGGACAGGCCCTTGGCCTTTGCGGTTTCGACATATTGGGCATTCAGCGTATCGAGCAGATTGCCGCGCATAACGCGCATATTGTAGGCGAGCCCGCCGAAGGTGGCGATCGCCACAACCGGCCAGACATGGTGGATGAGATCGACGAACTTCGCCCAGGACCAGGGTGCGCCGCCATATTGCGGCGAGAAGAAGCTGCCGATCTCCGTCACGTTGAACTGGAAGACCAGGAGATAGACGATGATCAACGCCATGAGGAAGCGCGGCACCGTCATGCCGAGGAAGGAAACTGCCGAAAGCGTGCTGTCGATCCAGCTATATTGCCGCGTTGCTGCCCAGACGCCGAAGCCGATACCGAGCACCGAAGCGAAGATGTGGCAGACGAGCGCCAGAAGCAGGGTGCGCGGCAGGCGTTCGCCGACGACGTCGGCAACCGGCTTGTTGTAGAACATGCTGTAGCCGAAATCGCCGCGGGTGAGAATGCCGCCGATCCAGTTGACGTATTGGACGACCAGCGGCTTGTCGAGGCCGTGCTCGACCCGGTAGGCCTGCGCCTGCGCGTCGGCCTGGGCATAGGATGCGCCACCCTGGTTGATCAGCTGGGATCTTATGTAATCGGCATAGTCGCCGGGCGGAGCCTGGATGATCGCGAAAGTCACCACGCTCAGGATCAACAGAACGGGGATCGCGGAGGCTATGCGCACGAGCAGGAATCGTAACATCGGACGGTTCGCTTCGCTTGGCCGCCAGTCGCTCCTGTCGGCGCGGCCGGCTCGTTGGTCATATCAGGCCGCGCGCGGCACGCGCGGCCCGGAACTCACTTCAGCTGGGAGGGAACTTTTCCCGCGCGTCGCATCGGATGCGACGCGCATCAGCTCTTGGTTTCAGGCGACAAGCCTCAGTTGATCGGGCCTCAGTTGATCGGACCTCAGTTGGTCGGGCCCTTGTCGCCAGGCTTGCCGGGCAGCTGCTCGGGGAACAGCTCGTATTTTCCCTGCTTGTCGGCAGCCACCCACAGGCGTTCGCGGATCACCGAATCTTCAGCCCAGTTGAACATGAAGATCGGCGTTCCCTGGGGCACATTGGAGAAGCGCTTGTTGATGATCAGGGCGCCGGGATATTCCGTCAGTCCCACCGTGTTGACGTGTTCGGTCGAGATCTTCTGATACTGCTTCATCAGATCGACGCGCTCGTCATTGTTCTGGCTGGTGGTGAACTTGTTGACGACGTTGACAAGCTCCTGTTCGAACGGCATCAGATCGAGCTTGTCGTCCTTGCCGGCGCGATGATGCCAGCTGGTGCGCGGACCGACGGGGGCAAGCTGCTCGGTATTCTGTACCACCGACGACAGCTCCGTCGTGTTGCGCTGGATCAGCCAGTCGAAGCGGCCGGCATAATGGGCATCGTCACGCTTGGCGCCGTCGAGCGCATTGATGACGATCTTCAGGCCGAGCTTTTCCATCTGGCCGACGACACCTTCAGCAAGGCTCTTGTCGGTCGTGTACTGATTGTTGATCAGCATGACGATTTCGACATCCTTGCCGCCCGCCGTGCCGGCCGGGAAGTTCACGATGCCGTTGCCATCGGTATCCTTGAGGCCGGCTTTGGCGAGTTCCGCCTTGGCGCCCTTGAGATCGAAGGGATAGTAGACGGTGGAGTTGCGGTCGTAGAAGCTGGTGCCGGAGGAAAGTCCGCCCGGATAGATCGCCGTAAACGGCCCCTTGACCAGCGAGTCGCCGATCGCCTTGCGATCCAGCGCCATGCTGACGGCCTTGCGGAAGTCCTCGTTGCGGTTGAGCTCTCGGATTGCCTGACCGCGCTCGTCCGGGTTGCCCCAGCCGTTGGCGGAGAAGTTCATGCGCAGGTTATAACCAATCAGGCGCGGGCCGAAGGCAAGGCGGGCGGGCGCGGTCTTTTCCGCAGCGCGCTTCAGCGATGCGACGAAGTTTTCCGGCTGCTCGAGATTGGAGAAATCGGCGGATCCGGCCACGGCCTGAACGTCGCGGTCGGCCCAGGTCGAGAGCTTGTAGTGCAGCTCATTGAGATAAGGCAGCTGATTGCCCTTTTCGTCGACCTTCCAGTAATAGGGATTGCGGCGCAGGACGATGATGTCGTCAGGGCGATATTCCACCGGCACCCAGGCGCCCATCACAGGCATGTTCATGAACTCCGGCGGGAAGGCGTTCTTGAACTGGTCGTAGGTGTTCTTCGAATATTTCGGATGCTGGGGTTTCAGGATATGCGACGGACCCGGGCAGAAGTTCGGGTAGGCCATCGTGTAGAGATATTGCTTCGGGAAGGCTTCCTTGAAGGTCCACTCGACGGTGTAATCGTCGATCTTCTTCAGCGTGGTGCCGACACCGAAGGCCTCGGGCGAAGCGCCGCCGCCAAGCGGCGAGACGTTGGGATCGATGACCTCGTCTTCCCAGTAGAACATGATGTCGTCGGCGTTGAACGGCGCACCGTCGGACCACTTGGCACCTTCGATCAGGTGCATGGTCAGCTTATGGCCGTCCTCCGACCAGTCCCAGCTCTTGGCAAGGTTCGGCAGCGGCTCGGTATCCTGGGCCTTCACCTGGAAGAGCGGCGCGGTGCGCGTCAGGCATTCGGACAGGCCGATGTCGATGCCGCCCCAGCCCTGCGTCTGGCCGGCGCCGTAATTCCAGCCTTCCGGCCGGCCGCCGATGACATGGCGCATCGTATCGCCGTAAACGCCGATGCCGTCGGGCATATTGCCCGTCTTGAAGACCAGCGGCTCCTTCGGCAGCCGGTCTTTGACCGCCGGCAGCTTGCCGCTGGAGACGAAATTCTTGGTGACCCAGTCGGGCTCGTGATATTCGGGCAGCGCCTTGAACTCCAGGATGGAGTCGCGCGCGACATAGTTGATCTTGCCTTCGGCAGGGAATTCCGGCGGCACCGGCGGAACGGTCGCCTCGGAGGCGTAGGCATTCAACGCCATGACTGAGACGCCGAGCGCCAGTCCGGCCAGAATGCTTGTTTTGCGGAAATTCATCATCGTTTCTCCCTCTGTTTCGGAGCGCGGTCACGCGGGCTCCTGTTCCTCGCACGATGTGAAAGCGGGTTTGATGTCATGGATTTCCCTCCCGGAAACCCATGACGACCCATCTTCCACGAAAAAATCAGACGGCCTGTTTCAGCGCCGCCTTTTCCGCACGCAGCTCCTCGATCGAGCGGACGTTGCGGCGCGCAGCCCCCGCCCAATCGCGGGTCTGCACCTTCGATTTCGACAGCCGCTCCTTGGCGGCCGGCACGGCATCGGCATATTGCGGCAGCCAGCGCGCCTGGGCAACGACCATCTCGTCGACCATCTGCCAGACCTCCTCCGGCGTCGAGACGGCGCCAACCAGCGGATCGTGCAGCACGGCGAGCTTCAGCAGGTCGATATCGCCCGAGATGGCGGCATGCACCGACATGCGCTGGACGTTGATCGAGGCGATGCAGGTGGCCGCGCAGGCTTCCGGCAGGGTGACGCCCGAGACCATGTTGATGCCGAAGCGATCGACGAAGCCGGGCGATTCGATGATCGCATCGGACGGCAGGTTGGTGATGACGCCATTGTTCTTGACGTTGAAATGGCCGCGATAGACCCGGTTCGTTTCCAGCCCTTCCAGGATGTGGCTCGCATGTTCGTTCGAGCGCTTGGCCGGATCGATCGGCTTGGAGGCGGATTCGAGGAACTGCGGGAACTCCGTCTCGAACCAGTTGCGCGTTTCGGTGGAGTGGCGGAGATAGCCGCCGGTCTCGCCGTGGATCCAGTCGGACATGTCGATCCAGCGGGTGATTTCCTCCGGCCGCTTGCGGTACCAGGGCAGGTATTCCGAGAGATGACCGTTGCTTTCGGTCGAATAGACGCCGAACCGCTTCAGCACGTCGATGCGCAGTTTCTCCTGCTGCGAATAGACGGGATGCGCCTCGAAGGCGGCGACCAGTTCGTCCTTGCCGATCTTACGGCCGTTGAGGCGCAGATCGATGAACCAGGTCTGGTGGTTGATACCGGAGCAGACGTAATCGAGCTCGCGCACCGACTTGGCGCCGAGCACCTCGGCGATCTGTTCGGCGCCGTGCTGGACGCCGTGGCAGAGACCGACGGTGTCGACCTTGCCGTATTCGATCGCCGCCCAGGTGTTCATCGCCATCGGATTGGCATAGTTCAGGAATTTCGCACCCGGCTCGGCAACTTCTCTTATGTCCTTGCAGAAATCGAGAATGACGGGGATGTTGCGCTGGCCGTAGAGAATGCCGCCGGCGCAGATCGTATCGCCGACGCACTGGTCGATGCCGTATTTCAGCGGAATCCTGATATCGTCGGCATAGGCCTCGAGCCCGCCGACGCGCACGCAGCTGATGATGTAACGCGCGCCTTCCAGCGCCTGGCGCCGGTTGGTGGTCGCCGTTACCTTAGTCGGCAGCTTGTTCGACTCGACGATGCGGTCGAGGATCGCCTTGATCATTTCGAGATTGTGTTCGCTGAGATCGGTCAGCGCGAATTCGACGTCGCGGAACTCCGGAACGCACAATATGTCGGTGAACAGCTTCTTGGTGAAACCGACGCTGCCCGCACCGATGATAGCGATTTTGAAACTCATGATCTTCACCTCGACCCGATGGAATGCTAGAGAAAATATGGTTGTGAGGGATCAGGCCGCATGCCGGCGCATGTGGTTGAAAGAGCCGTAAAACCTGCCTGTTTTCCTCCCGGCCGCTGTATCGGCCGCGTTCTCCTCGTTTTGTTGAGCGGGATTATGCCCGAATTCGGCAGGCCGACCAGAGAAGGATTATGCTTTCAGGGGTAATTTTGTGCTGCAGGATTTGATCGCCAACGGACAGTCGATGAGGACGGTTTCGCTGCCCCGCGGACGCCAGCGTCTGCACGCCATGCCGACCAGCGCCGGCTACGAAGTGCGGGAGAACGAGACCTATGACTGGGACGGCCGAAAACGCGGCCAGACCCCGTTCACCGTGCTGCAGCACACGATCAGCGGCAGCGGCCGGCTACGCTATTTGAATCGCAATTATCGCCTTCAGGGCGGCGACACGCTCTTGGTGCTCGTGCCGCACAATCACCGCTACTGGCTGGAGAAGGGCGAGCGCTGGGAGTATTTCTGGATCTCGATGAATGGCGAGGAGACGCTGCGCATCCATCAGCTGGTGCTCTCCACCGCCGGCCCGGTCTTGAAGCTGCAGCCTGCGACCATCGATCATCTCGCCGATTGCAGCCTGCGCCTCGTCAAGGGCGCGGCCTCACCGGGTGCGGCCTCGGCAATCGCCTATGAAGCGGCGATGGCGCTTTATGACGACGTCTTCAACTCACCGGCCTTTGCCGCCGAGCTCAGCCCGATGCAGCCTGTCATCGACCATATCAACGCCAATCTCGACAAGCCGCTGCCGGTTAATGAACTCGCCGCCATCGTCGGCCTCAGCCGCGCGCATTTCTCCCGCAGTTTCGCCGAGAGCGAGGGCGTGCCGCCAGCCGAATTCGTGCTGCAGCAGCGGCTGCAGCGCGCCGTCAAGCTTCTGACCAAGGCGGACTTCCTGCCGGTCAAGGAAGTCGCAATCATGTGCGGCTTCGAGGACGCAAACTATTTCTCGAAGGTCTTCCGCCGCGTCTACGGCACCAATCCGACCGAATTCCGCACGACCGGCATGTATGCCAGCATCGGCAGGCCGAAATAGCGCGGCCGCCTCGCCGCCGGCTTTCAGGCCCGGACTTCGAACACCATGTTGAACGGCGTTTCGGTCGCCCGCCGGAAATGCTTGAAGCCGGCGTCAAGCGCCACCTTGCGCAGCCTCATTTCTCCCGCCTGGGCGCCAAGCCCGAGCCCCACCTCCTGGGAGAGCGATGCCGGCGTGCAGATCATCGTCGAGGCGCCGTAATAGACGCGCCCGACGGGATTGAGATTGTCCTTGAGACGATCATGGGCAAAGGGCTCGACGATCAGCCAGGTGCCGTTCGGCGCCAGCGTCTCCTTGACGTGCCGGCCGGCGCCGACGGGATCGCCCATGTCGTGCAGGCAGTCGAACATGGCGACCATGTCATAGCTACCTCCCGGAAACTCGGCCGCCCTGCCCTGCTCGAAGGTGACGCGATCGGCGACGCCAGCTTCTTTCGCGGCAGCCTTCGCTCTTTCGATCGATGGACCGTGATAGTCGAAGCCGGTGAAACGTGAGGCGGGATAGGCCTGCGCCATCAAGATGGTCGATGCGCCGTGACCGCAGCCGACATCGGCGACGTTGGCGCCCGCCTTGAGCTTTTCCTCCATGCCGGCAACAGACGGAATCCATTCGTCGACGAGATGGCTGTTGTAGCCCGGGCGAAAGAACCGTTCGGTTCCGCGGAACAGGCAGGTGCTGTGTTCATGCCAGCCGAGGCCTTTGCCGGTGCGGAAAGCGTCGGCAACCTTCGGCTCATCCATCCACATGGATTGCACGACCTCAAAGGCGCCGACGAAGAAGGCGGGGCTGTTTTCCTTGGCAAAGACCATCGCCTGCTCCGCCGTCAGGCTGAAGCGATCGGTTTTTTCATCGTAAGTGACATAATCGGCGGCAGCCTGGGCGCTAAGCCATTCCCGGAGATAGCGCTCCTTCACCCCCGTTTTCGCGGCGAGCTGCTCGACTCTCAAAGGTGTCCCATCGGCCATCGCCTTGAACAACCCCACCTTGTCGCCGAGCACGACCAAGGCACCTGACATGGCGGCGCCGACATCGCCGACAAGACGGCCGACAAGCGCATCGAGTTTCTGCATATCTGGCTCACGCATTGTGACCTCCCGGGGTGCGTGACAAGGAGGAGTTAAATTAGACTTTGATAATATTCAGTCAATCAACCCTCCCCCTCGCCCAATCAGGTAGGTCGTCAAAACTCGCATCGAGCCGGAGATCATCATCACGTGCTTGCTTTCCCAGCCTTCAGGCACATCTTCATTGCTGACCCAGGCCAAGGATCGGAGTCTCGATGCAAGACGGTTCGTCGTGCCTATCGCCAGCGCAGTGCCGCGCCGCGCGGGCACTCATCGCGTGGTCGAAGGGCGATCTGTCCTCAGCCTCGAAGATCCCCGAGGCGACGATTGCCGGTTACGAGGCCGGAAAGCTTTTCCCTGATGAGCAGGCCTTGCGTGACATGAAGCGCAGCCTGGAAAATGCGGGCGTGCTTTTCATCCCCGAAAACGGCGGCGGCGCCGGCGTTCGCTTGGCAAGACCTGCATCGGCTTCTATAGACACTGACGAGACCGAGACGGTCCAGTACGAAGAATATCTGAAAAACGACGCCCCTCCCGGCGCTGGCGGTTGAATGGCAAAGAAACAGCAGCTTGAGCACTCCGAATTGGCAGGGGAATTCACCGATGACGGAGTAACGGTGCTCGTCGACATCTTTCGAACCTCCGGCAGCAATGAGGACTGGACGATGGAAGTCGTCACCCAGGCGGAGGATCTGATCCGCTGGGAGGAGCCCTTTGCGACCGACCGGGAGGCCTTCGACGAATTCCTGGCAGTCGTGGAGCGGGACGGCATCCGATCCTTCCTCGACGATGAAGAACCTTCCGTGCATTGAGGGGCGGCCCCCATGAAAAGCATCAATGATCTCGTCGCCTCGGCGAAAACCGTCTGCGAGCGATACCGGGCCGGGCGGATGGAGCGCGAGACCGTGCGCGAGTGGGTTCTCCGGCTGGGCGCCTATCCCGCGCCGCACGGGGACCGCGTGCGTGACGCCGCCGAATGGTTCCGCCTTCACAATCGCGAACCCGTTTCCGAAGATATCGTGTTGGGCGACATCGACCGGCTCGAGGCGATTTCAGCACCGTGACGGGGGCGTGCGAGCTCTGTCTGGAATAACTTCAGCCCGATCCGGACTGGCGCAATTACGCCGTTACTCGACGGCGTAGGACCAATGACGATTATGAGCCTTATGCATAATGGCTTATCCAGCTTCGAGAGGGAGAGGTCTGGGGTTTTGCAGCTTCGGCAAATGTGACACGCTCACGAGGCTGACATGGCTCCTGCATCTCACGCGAAGCGTAAGCCAAGCGCGGCTAGGTAGTTTTAATTCGTGCGGAAATAGAAGGAACAGCACGTGGCAGCATTTCCGGAAAAGGCAAAGGTCGTCATCATCGGGCTCGGCGGCATCGTCGGCGCCTCTATCGCGCATCATCTCGTCGAGCGCGGATGGGACGATATCGTCGGCATCGACAAGTCGGGCATCCCGACCGATATCGGCTCCACAGCCCATGCCTCGGACTTCTGTTACACCACCAGCCACGACTATCTCTCCGTCTGGACCACGCAATATTCGATCGATTTCTACGAGAAGATGGGGCATTACGCCCGCATCGGCGGCCTCGAAGTGGCGCGTACCGGCGACCATGCCTGGATGGAGGAAATCAAGCGCAAGCTTTCCTCGGCCCGCGCGTTCGGTACGCGCGCCCATTATGTCAGCCCTTCCGAGATCAAGGAAAAATTCCCGCTGATCGAGGAAGATCAGGTGATGGGCGGCCTCTTCGATCCGGATGCCGGCCTCGTCATCCCGCGCTCGCAGACCGTCGCCGGCAAGCTGGTCGATGCCGCCGAAAAGGCCGGCAAGCTGCAGGTGTTCGGCAACACGCCGGCGAAGTCGCTGATCGTCGAAGGCGGCCGCATCAAGGGCGTCGTCACCCATCGCGGCACGATCATGGCCGACCACGTCATCGTCTGCGCCGGCCTCTGGGGACGCCTGATCGCCGAGATGGTCGGCGAAGACCTGCCGGTCATGCCGGTCGATCACCCGCTCACCTTCTTCGGCCCCTATAACGAGTTCGAAGGCACCGGCAAGGAAATCGGCTTCCCGCTGCTGCGCGACCAGGGCAACTCCGCCTATATGCGCGATACCGGCGACCCGGCGACGACCGAGGGCGGCCAGATCGAGTGGGGCTATTACGAAGCCAACAATCCGCGCATGTGCCATCCGCGCGAGCTTCTCGAAAAACACGAAGCCCGCCTTTCGCCCTCGCAGCGCGATCTCGAGATGGAACAGATCCTCGAGCCGCTCGAGCGTGCCATGGAACTGACGCCGATCCTCGGCGAACTCGGCTATAACGAAGGCCACTCCTTCAACGGCCTGCTGCAGGTTTCCGCCGCCGGCGGCGCGTCCTGCGGCGAGAGCCAGAAGGTGCGCGGCCTCTGGTATTGCGTTGCCATCTGGGTCAAGGACGGCCCGGGCTACGGCAAGCTGATCGCCGACTGGATGACTGACGGCCGTACCGAAATCGACCACAACAGCATCGACTACGCCCGCTTCTATCCGCATCAGTTGACCGAAGAATTCATCGAAGGCCGCTGCTACGAAGCCGCGCAGAAGATCTATTTCCCGGCCGTTCACACCCGCGAACCCTATCTATCCGGCCGCAACGCCAAGCGCTCCCCCTTCTACGAGCGCGAGAAGGAGCTGGGCGGCTACTTCATGGAACTGGGCGGCTGGGAGCGTGCGCACGGCTATGCCGCCAACGAGCACCTTCTGGAAAAATACGGCGACCGGGTGCCGGTGCGCGAGAACGAATGGGACAACCGCCATTTCTGGCGCGTCTCGAATGCCGAGCATCTGGCGATGAGCGAGGATTGCGGCATCGTCAACCTCAGCCACTTCCACATGGTCGATATCGAGGGGCCCGATCATGTCGAGCTGATGGAGTGGCTGTGCGCCGCCAAGGTCGGCGGCGATGCCAATATCGGCAAGGGCGTCTACACCCACTTCCTCGACGACGAAGGCATGGTCCGCGCCGACTTCACCGTCTTCCGCATGGCCGACCGCTGCCGTCTCGTCAACGGCGCCGATGCCGGCCCGCGCGACCTGCACTATATGAGACGCGTCGCCCAGGATCGCGGCCTTGACGTGACGATCACCGACGTCTCGGAAAAATTCGTGACGGTCGGCATCTGGGGTCCGAACGCCCGCGAGACGCTGAAAAAGGTCGTGGCCGATCCGGCCGGGCTCGATCAGGAAAACTTCGCCTTCGCAGCCATCAAGCCAATCGAAATATCAGGCAAGACAGTCACCGCCTTCCGCATCTCCTATGTCGGCGAGCAGGGCTGGGAACTGCACATGAAGTACGAAGACGGCCTCGCCGTCTGGGACGCGCTGCGCTCGACCGGCGTGATGGCCTTCGGCGTCGAGACCTATGCAAACTCGCGCCGCATGGAAAAGAGCCTGCGCCTGCAAAACGCCGACCTGCTGACCCAGTACAACCTGATCGAAGCCGATCTCGCCCGTCCGAAGGTCAAGGAAGCCGATTTCCGCGGCAAGGCAAAACATCTCGAATACAAGGCGCGCGAACACCAGCCGGCCATGCTCTGCACGCTTGTGATGACCGAGAATACCGACAAGTCGGGCGTCAAGCGTTATCCGCTCGGCAACCTGCCGGTCGTCGATCCCGCCACCGGCGAGGTCCTGGTCGACGAGCTCGGCCGCCGCTCCTACACCACCTCGATCGCCTACGGCCCGACGGTCGGCAAGAACATTGCGCTCGCCTACCTGCCCTGGTCCTATTGCCAGGTCGGACGCAAGCTGAATGTCGAATACTTTGCCGAGACCTATCCGGTGGAAGTCGTCGGCGTCGGCTACAAGCCGATCTACGACCCGGAAAACCTGAAGCCGCGCACTTAAGCGCTGAAATCCCTGTGGCGCCCCATGCGGGCGCCACAGTCGTTCTAAGCCTATGTCCTAGTCACCGTCGCCATTGCCGTTTTCGAGGCCATCGCCCGGGGCTCTGCTCGGGACGAAGCGTTTCGAGATCAGCCAGCAGCCGAGCGCCCAGAGGGCGCCCGCACACCATCCGGCGAAGACGTCGGTGGGATAGTGAACGCCGAGATAGATCCGGCTCAAGCCGATGATGACGGCGAGGAAAACGCCGGCGGCCATGACGAAGATCCGCGTCGAGCGGTAACGCTGCGTGCGGGCTAAGAGCGCGCCCAGCGTCAGATAGGTCACCGCCGAAACCATCGCATGGCCTGAGGGAAAACTGAGATCGCTGACCTCGACGAGATGCGGGACGATATCGGGGCGCGGCCGGGCGACGAGGATTTTCAGCGTCGTGCTCGCCAGCCATCCTGTCAGCACCGAGGAAAAGACGAAGATCGCGATCGGCCAGCGCCGGTCAAGCAAGAGATAGACTGTGACGAGAACGGTCATCAGCGAGAGAACGGTGATGCCACCGAGACTGGTGATGTCGCCGACGGCATGCGTCAGCCAGCCGGGGCCGATCGGCACGCCAAGCTCACCCGGCCGTCGCAACGCCAGCAAGATCGTTTCGTCGAAACGGAGCGTCTCGCCTTCGAGCACCTCGCTCGTCAGCCGCTGCAGCACGAACAGCCCGCCGGCGATCGATGCCATGGTGATCAATGTCAGCGGTTCATATGCGCCGAGTCTCTTCCAAAATCCGCGTTGTTGAACCTCGCTCATCCCTGAGTTCGAACTCCCTTCTTATCATGCCGCTCTCCGCCAGATCGGCAAGGTGAGCCGCAAATTCAAGACCTTGCGACATTTGAGGCGTGTTCATAATGGCATCCGCTGCCCATCCCGGCGTCCGGTAGCAAAAGCTCAACCTTCTTTTGCTATCGCTGGAGCGATTGACCTGGAGAGGTTTCGGCGATGAAAATTCTGACCGCGATGGTTCTGATGGCAGCCGCCCTGCCGCCGGTCTCGGCCTTCGGCGAGACCGAATGGATGGGCGGCGCAAGGCAATGGTCGGTCGGCTTTGCCAGCGAGCACCCTGCCTACTGCCGGCTGCAGTGGGACAGCGAACTGGGCAAGACGATGGAATTTCGCCAGAGCGCCACCGAAACCTTCTGGCTGGTCTCGAAGAACACATGGGACATTCCCACCGGCACCACGACCGAGGTGACGCTGACCGATCGAGCGGCAACGAAGGTGGTCGCCGCGGAATTCTTCGACAAGAACACGCTTCGCCTCTGGCCCAAAGGCAGCAAGGGCAGCGGCGGACTGAAGAAGATCATCAAGAATTCCTTTGCTGGAACGCCTGACGTGCAATTGACCTTTGCCGGCGACGAAGGTGACTGGACGCTGCCGCTTTCGCGGGTGGACCAGCTCTATCCAACCTTCGCCCAATGCCTCAAACGGCTCGAGGCCAGCGAGCCGGCCAAGCAGGATTCGGCAACAAGTAAACCTTTCTGACGACTCGCCTAAACAGCCGGCGGCGCTGTCTCGCGGATCAGATTGCGTACGGCCTCGATATCGCCGTTCAGCGGCCGCTCGTCGCCATAATGAACCACATGTTCACGCACGGCTTGATAGAGGAGCTCCGTGCCTGCCGCCCGCGGCGCGGTTGCCGCCAGGAAATCATGCGCCTGGGCTGCGGCCATCAACTCGATCGCCAGGATATATTCGGCATTGTCGATGACGGCGAGCAGCTTGCCGGCGGCCGCCGTCGGATGGGCGAGAAAATCCTCCTGCAGGCCGGAGGTCAGGCCGCCGTCCATGGCCGCGGGCGCGGCAAGCCGACGGTTGTCGTTGCTCAGCGCGGCTGCGGTATATTGGGCGATCATGAAGCCGGAATGGCTGCCGGCATCGCTCGCCAGAAACGGCGGCAGGCCGCTGACCAGCGGATTGACCAGCCGGTCCATGCGTCGCTCGCTGATCGCGCCGATCTGCGCCAGCGCAACGGCGAGGCTGTCGGCCGCCTGCCCGAGCGCCGGGGCGACGGCATGCGCCTCGGAGGAAACGATCGGCTGCTCCGGCGTGCCTGAGACAGCCGGATTATCCGTCACCGAGGCAAGTTCCTGATCGGCGATGCGGGCGGAATTGTCGAACACGTCGCGGGCGGCGCCATGGGCATGCGGTACCGAGCGAAGGCTCAGCGCATCCTGGGTGCGCCGGCCGAAGGCGGCGGCGACGAGGCCGCTGCCCTGGAGGCGGGCGCGCAAGCTGGCTCCGACCTTTTCGATCCCGGCAGACGGGCGCAGCGCCAGCACCGCCGCGTCGAAGGCGGCGATCTGACAGCCTGCCGCTTCCAGCGTCAGCGCCGCGATGGCATCGGCCCAGTCGAGCAGCCGTTCGGCACGCAAAAGCGCTGCTGCGATCAGCCCCGTGGCGCAGGCCGTGCCGTTGACGAGGCTCAGGCCCTCCTTGGCGCCGAGCACCAACGGCTGCAGGCCGATCGCCGCCAGCGCCTCGCGGCCGCTCATGCGCCGACCGGCCACAGTGGCGCTGCCTTCGCCGATCAGGACGAGCGCGGTATGAGCATTGTGGGTGAGGTAACCGGCCGAGCCTTTCGACGGCACGTCGGGAATGCAGTCATGCTCCAGCAAGGCTGTGAGATGCTGGACGATCTCGCGCCGCACGCCGGAATGGCCGTGGGCGAAATTGGCGATCTGGGCGGCGATGATGGCGCGCACCTCCCGCCCGGCCAGCAGCGGCCCGACGCCGCAGGCATGGCTGAGCACGATGCTGCGCGACAAAAGGCTCTGCGAGGCGCGGTCGACCACGGTATCGGCGAGCGCTCCGACGCCGGTGTTGACACCATAGGCGCGCACGCCCGTCTCGACGATGCTGGCGACGATGCGGCTTGCCTGCTCGACCCGCGCCCAGGCGGCCGGCGACAGCGCAAGCGCCTCCCCTGCCCCGACCCGCGCGACATCGCGCCAGGTCAGCACCCTATCGATGGTGATCGTCATTGGCCTGTTCCGAAATGACCGATGAACTGGCGGAAAGCCGGCGACGCGCCGCCGCCGAACATATCGTCCGGCTTGCCGCTGCTTTCGACCAGCCCTTCGCGCATGAAGACGACGCGGTTCGAGACGTTGCGGGCAAAACTCATCTCATGGGTGACGACGAGCATGGTCATGCCTTCTTCGGCAAGCGCCCGCATGACGCGCAGCACCTCGCCGACGAGTTCCGGATCGAGTGCGGATGTCGGCTCGTCGAAGAGCATGACCTTCGGCTTCATCGCCAAAGCGCGGGCGATTGCGGCGCGCTGCTGCTGGCCGCCGGAAAGATGGGCGGGATAGGCATGACGCTTATCCGCAATACCGACCTTTTCGAGCAGCGCTTCGGCCTCGGCGATGCAGTCAGCGCGTGGCCGCTTCAGCACATGGATCGGGCCTTCGATGACGTTCTGCAGGATCGTCATATGGGACCAGAGATTGAAGGACTGGAACACCATGCCGAGTTCGGAGCGGATATGGTCGACCTGCTTCTGGCTGGCCGGCCTTGTCTTGCCGTTCTTGTGCACCATCTCGATGTGCTCGCCATCGACCCAGATCTCACCGTCGCTGGCGGTTTCGAGCAGGTTGATGCAGCGCAGAAAAGTCGATTTGCCGGAGCCGGAGGCGCCGAGCAGCGAAATCACATCGCCGTCCTCAGCATCGAGGGAAATGCCGCGCAGCACTTCGTGCGTGCCGAAGCTCTTGCGGATATTGCGGACCGAAAGTCGGGTTACGCCTGGCATGGTTGCTCCAATCGATTCAGGTTCCGCCTAGACCTTCAGCGCCTGCGGGATCGCGCGGCGGTGTCGGGACAGCGAATATTCGAGCAGAGCCATGCCCTGCAGGATGATGAAGTTCAAAACGAGATAGATGATCGCCGCGCAGAGGAAGACTTCCATCGTGCGGTAGGTTTGCGAGATCAGCCGCTGGGCCACACCGGTGACCTCCCAGACGGTGACGAGGCTGGCGAGCGCCGTCGACTTCATCATCAGCACGATCTCGGTGGAATAGGCCGGCAGCGCGTGGCGGAAGGCGATCGGCGCCAGGATGCGGCGCACCATCAGGAAACCGGACATGCCGATCGAGCGGGCGGCCTCGATCTCCTTCGGGGAAACGGCGCGGATGCCGCCGCGGAAGATCTCCGCCGTGTAGCCGGCGGTGCAGAGCGCCAGCGACAGCACGGCGCAGACCATCGGCTCGCGCAGGAACGGCCAGAGGAAGGAATAGCGGATGACGCCGAACTGGCCGAGGCCGTAGAACACCAGGAACATCTGGATCAACAGCGGCGAGCCGCGGAAGACGAAGATATAGCCCTTGGCGAAACCCGACAGGTAGCGGTTGCCGCTGACCCGCATCGTGACGATGACCAGCGCCAGCAGACCGCCGAAGAAGATCGACAATGAAAACAGGATCAGCGTCGTCGGCACCGCCTTCAGCAGCGTCACCATGGTCGAGGCGAGAAAGGTGAAATCCATCGTCGCCCCCTTACGTCTGGCCCATGGCGGAGGCCGGCATGCTGCGATTGGCGCGGCGTTCCGCGCCGTTGAAGATACGGTCGGAAAGACTGGTCAGGATCAGGTAGAGGCAGCCGCCGGCGATGAAGAACAGGAAATATTGCCGGGTCGAGCCGGCCGCCACCTGGCTGGTGCGCATCAGCTCGGCAAGGCCGGTGACCGAGATCAGCGCCGAATCCTTGAGGCTGAGCTGCCAGACATTGCCGAGGCCGGGAATGGCGAAGCGAAGCACTTGCGGGATGATGATGCGGCGGAAACGCATGCCGCGATGCATGCCGATCGCCGAAGCCGCTTCGAGCTCACCCTTGGAGATCGCCAGATAGGCGCCGCGAAACACCTCCGCCTGATAGGAGCCGGAGATGATGCCGACGGCAAGCGCGCCGGCGGCGAAGGAGGGCAGGCCGAGGAAACCCTCGTAGCCCATCGCCTTGCCGATCGAGGTGACGGCGGAGGAGCCGCCGAAATAGATCAGATAGATGATCAGCAGTTCCGGAACGCCGCGAAACACTGTTGTATAGACGTTGCCCAGCGAGACGAGGAGAGGATTGCCGGAAAGCTTCGCACCCGCGACGATCGCGCCCAGCACCGCGCCGATCGCAAGCGCCGTCGCGGTGACGGCCAGCGTCATCAAGGCAGCGAGAATGAGCAGCGCGCCCCATCCCGTCGAGCCGAAGCCAAGCAGTTCCAAGGTTGCCATAGCGTCCGTTCCCCGTCCGTGGCAGTGTTTTGTCGATCGAGAATAACACGCGGTCTCCGGCGATAAAGCCGGAGACCGGCGCCTGCGGCCAAAGGGCCGAAGCGCTTACTGTTGCGGGCTGACGTCGACCTTGAACCACTTCATCGAAAGGTTCTTGACCGTGCCGTCGGCGAGCGCCGATTTGATCGCCACGTTGAACTTGTCGCGCAGATCGGTGTCGGCCTTGCGGATGCCGAGGCCTTCGCCCTCGCCCCAGATCGAGCCGACGATTTCCGGGCCGGTGAAGTCGAGCGCGCCGTTGGCGGCCTGGAAGGCATTGGCGAAATAGACGGCGTCGTCGAATCCGAGGTCGATACGGCCGTTCTGCAGGTCGAGGTCGCGGTCGGCGCCGGTCTTGTATTCGCGGATCTCGGCAATATCACCGAAATTGTCATAGACGAACTTGGCGTAAACGGTCGCCGCCTGGATGCCAATCGTCTTGCCCTTGAAGGCTTCCTTCAGCGCGTCGATCTCCTTCACGCCGGTCTGGCCAGGCGTCATCTTGATCGTGGCACCGGTGCCGGCGGCTTTCGCCAGCGGGCTGTCCTTGGCGGTGGCGAAGGCGGCGGGGGTCGCAGCATAGGGAACGGTGAAGTCGATGACCTGCTTGCGCTCCTCGGTGATCGACAGCGCATCCATGATGACGTCGAACTTGCCGGCATTCAGTGCCGGGATCATGCCGTCCCAGTCGGAGGCGACGAGCGTGCATTCGATCTTGGCGCGCTCGCACAGCACCTTGGCAAGCTCCGGCTCGAAGCCGCCGAGCGTGCCGTCGGCATTGGTGAGGTTCCACGGCGCATAGGCGCCCTCGAGCGTGATGGTCGCCTTCGTCCAGTCCTTGGCAAAGGCGGGGGCGGCAAAGGCGGAAAAAGCGGCGACGCCGCAAAACAGGATGGCGCTAAATTTCATTGATGAATTCTCCTCTGGAGTTGAAACAGACCTTGCGGCACCGCCGATCTCCGCCGGCTTGCCCTTTCCGTCCTATTTTTATCTCGAGGACCGATTGGGAGGTTGTATATGGTACCATATGAGATATTTTGTGATATGCAAGAGGAAAGTCGATTATGTGGCAAATTGCATCCGTGCAAAAGGAATAGGCAATGAAGCGTTCCGGCGAGATGAAGCGCGACCTGGCGGGAAATGACAGCACGCCGCTTTACGCCGGCGTCAAGCAGGTGATCCTCGACCGCATCCACAGCGGCGAATGGCCGCCGAAATACCGCGTGCCGTCGGAAAACGAGCTGGTCGTCGAACTCGGCGTCAGCAAGATGACCGCCAACCGGGCGCTGCGCGAACTTGCCAGTGAAGGCGAACTCGTCCGCATCCAGGGCGTCGGCTCCTTCGTCGCCGAGCGCAAGGGTTATTCGGCACTGTTCGAGGTGCGCAACATCGCCGAGGAGATCGCCGAACGCGGCCATATCCATGAAGCCTCGGTCGTGGTTCTGGCCCGGGAAACCGCCTCTCCGGAGATCGCCGACGCCCTGGAGCTGGCAATCGGCGCCGCCGTTTTCCACTCGCTGATCGTCCACAGCGAAAACGGTGTCCCGGTGCAGATCGAGGACCGGTTCGTCCATCCGGAGGCCGCTCCCGAATATCTCGATCAGGATTTCACGACGCTGACGCCGAACGCCTATCTGACCGCCGCCGCCCCGCTCAGCGGCTCCGAGCACGTCGTCGAGGCGGCGATGCCGCAGGCCTGGGAATGCAAGCTGCTGACCATCCTGAAGAGCGAGCCGTGCCTGACGATCCGCCGGCGCACATGGTCGGCGAAACAGGTGGTTTCGACCGCCCGTCTCGTCTATCCCGGCTATCGCTACCGGCTGGAGGCGCGCAGCGGCAAGATGTTCGAAGACTAAAACACCTGTTATCTTGTATATGGAACCTTGCTTACTGCGACGCCGGTGTGAACCGCGCCACCAGTGCGTGACGATCGCCGGGATAGGTGAAGCGCACGTGGGTCACCGGTCCGGCGCCGCTCCAGGTGCGGCGCTCGACCACCAGGCAGGCGGTGTTGCGGGCGATGTCGAGGGCGGCCGCCACCTCGGCGCTGGCGGAAACGGCGTGAATCCGGTGTTCGGCGGTGCTCCACGGCACCTGGTTGAGCAGCCACGGCCCCGGCGCCACCGTCAGGAAATCGGCATCGGCCGCCTCCGGCACGGTCGCGAGGCTGATCAGCCGTTCCTCCAAACAGAAAGGCCGCGCGCCGGCATTGTGGATGCAGACCACTTCGACGACCGAGGACGCCAGAGGCAGCTCCAGCCGGCGGCTGTCTTCCGCCTTGGCCTTGCGGCTCGTCTTCTTCGACACCGCATAGGAATAAGGCAGGTTCAGCGACTGCACCTCGGCCTTGATGTCGTGGATTTCGAGAACCGCCGATTGCGCCTGCGGCTGTGTGACGAAACTGCCGGATTTCTTGCGGCGCTCGATCAGCCCAGCCTTGGCGAGCTGGGTCAGCACCTTGTTCACCGTCATCCGTGAGACGTCATACTGCGTGGCGAGATCGACCTCGAAGGGAATGCGATGCCCCGGCGGCCATTCGCCCGAGACGATACGGCCTTCGATGTCGCCCAGGATGCGCTGATGCAAGGTGGGATCCCTGCTTTGATTCATCGCCACGTTCCGATTGGTTTCCCGATCTAGTCCGAATGCCCCGCTCATGAAAAGCTCTTTTTCAGGCGGCCAGCAACTCACCCATCGCGGCAAGGAAGCGACGGTCGATGGCGTCACGCTTGCGATGGCGACCGCCCTCCACCTGCTTGCGGCCGCACGCCCAGACGCAATCGACGGAGATGCCGCCGGCAAACAGCCAGTGATCGAGGATCTGATCGCCGGAGAGATAAGGAACGGCTGACATATCGAGCGAAACGAGATCGGCGTGATGGCCCTCGACGAGACCGGCCGGGGCTTTCAGCGCCGCGGCTCCGCCGGCAAGCGCCTGGTTGAACAGCGACAGCGCCGTCGAACCGCCGGGTGCTGCAATGACGTTGCGGGCGCGCAGCGCCAGGCGCTGCGAATATTCGAGCTGGCGCAGTTCCTCCGGCAGGGAGATCCGCACGTTGGAATCCGAGCCGATGCCGTAGCGCCCGCCCTCGTCGAGGAAGAGCGGCGCGGCAAAGGCGCCGTCGCCGAGATTGGCCTCGGTGATCGGGCAGAGGCCGGCGATCGCCCCGCTTTTCGCCATCCGCCCCGTCTCGTCCTCGGTCATGTGCGTCGCGTGGATCAGGCACCAGCGCTCATCCACCGGCATATGATCGAGCAGCCATTGCACCGGCCGCGCGCCCGACCAGGCGATGCAGTCCTCGACCTCTTTTACCTGCTCGGCGACATGAATATGGATCGGACCGTCGCCCGCCATCGGCACGAGCTTCGCCAATTGCTCGGGTGTGGCGGCGCGCAGGCTGTGCGGCGCCAGTCCGAGTTCGGCGCCGTCGAGCCGGCCGGCCACTGCTCGGCATCCCTCCATCAGCCTTTCGAAACTTTCGAGCGAATTGATGAAACGCCGCTGGCCGTCGATCGGCGCCGCACCCCCGAAGCCGGAATGGCCATAGAAGACCGGTAGAAGCGTCAGGCCGATGCCGGTCTCCTGGCTTGCCGCACCGATACGTTCGGCAAGCTCGGCGATATTGGCATAGACGCCGCCATCCCTGTCGTGATGGAGATAATGGAACTCGCCGACGCGGGAAAAGCCCGCCTCCAGCATCTCCGCATAGAGCTTGGCCGCGACCGCCTCGACATGCTCCGGCGTCATCGCCAAAGCGAATTTGTACATGACCGTGCGCCAGCTCCAGAAGCTGTCGTTTGCCGGACCGCGCACCTCGGCAAGACCGGCCATCGCCCGCTGGAAGGCGTGGCTGTGCAGGTTGCCCATGGCCGGAACGATCAGGGCATGGCGCTCATCGCCGGGCGCGGCGGCGACGCCCACCTCGACCCGGGCGATGCGCCCGGCCTCGAGCGTCAGCCGCACGTCCTTCTGCCAGCCTTGCGGCGTCAGCGCCGTCCTCGCGTGAAGTATGGTCATGGCCTTTTCTCCCCTTCTGCCGCGCCGCCGATCTTTCTTTTCCAGAAGAGCGCGCAAAATTTCTCTTGTCACCTGCTTATTATGTATATACATGTTTCGGCATAAGGAAAGGCGCAAAGCTGATGACCGGGAACAATTTTTCTGAAGAAACCGCATCCGCCGAGGTCAGACCGGCGCTGTGGCGCAATGCGCGCTTGGCGACGCTCGCGCCTGACAGAGCCGGGCTCGGCATCATCGAAAAGGGCGCCGTTCTGATCGAAAACGGCCGCATCGCCTTTGCCGGCGCCGAAAGCGAGCTGCCGGCATCGGCCATCGAACGCTCCGACATCGTCGATCTCGAAGGCCGCTGGGTGACACCCGGTCTCGTCGACTGCCACACCCATATCGTTCACGGCGGCAATCGCGCCCGCGAATTCGAGATGCGCCTTGAGGGCGCGACCTATGAGGAGATTGCGCGGGCCGGCGGCGGCATCGTCTCCTCCGTTCAGGCAACCAATGCCCTGTCGGTCGAGGAACTTGTCGCCACGGCGCTGCCGCGGCTCGATACACTGCTTGCCGAAGGCGTGACGACGATCGAGATCAAATCCGGCTATGGCCTCAACCGCAGCGGTGAAGTGAAGATGCTGCAGAGCGCCCGCCTGCTCGGCCACATCAGGCCGGTGCGCGTCGCCACCAGCTATCTCGGCGCGCATGCGACGCCGGTGGAATATAAGGGCCGCAACGGCGACTATCTCGACGATGTCGTGCTGCCCGGCCTCGACGACATGTATAATCTCGGCCTTGCCGATGCCGTCGACGGCTTCTGCGAAGGCATCGCCTTTTCGACAGCCGAGATCGCCCGCGTCTTCGACAAGGCCAAAACGCTCGGCCTGCCGGTCAAGCTGCATGCCGAGCAGCTCTCCAATCTCGGCGGCGCCAAGCTGGCGGCCGCCTATGGCGCGCTTTCGGCCGATCACCTGGAATATCTCGACGAGGAAGGCGTTGCGGCGATGGCCGCTGCCGGCACCGTCGCTGTGCTGCTGCCCGGCGCCTTCTACGCCATCCATGAAAAGCAGAAGCCGCCGGTGGAGGCACTACGCCGGGCCGGCGTGCCGATCGCGATCGCCACCGATTGCAATCCGGGCACCTCGCCGCTCACCTCGATGCTGCTCACCATGAACATGTCGGCGACGCTGTTCGGCCTCACCGTCGAGGAATGCATCGCCGGCGCCACCCGCGAAGGCGCGCGCGCGCTCGGCCTCATCGGCGAGACCGGAACGCTCGAAGCCGGCAAATCCGCCGATCTCGCCGTCTGGAATATCGAGAGCCTTGCCGAGCTCGTCTACCGCATCGGCTTCAACCCGCTTCATACACGCGTCTTCAAAGGCGAAAGGAACGGTCGATGACCATCACGCTCCACCCGGGCTCCGTCTCGCTCAAGGACCTGGAAATCATCTATTGGACCGGCGAGCCGGCAAGGCTCGATCCCGCCTTCGATGCTGGCATTGCCAAAGCCGCCGCTCGCATCGCGGAGATCGCCGCCGGCAATGCGCCGGTTTACGGCATCAATACCGGCTTCGGCAAACTCGCCTCGATCAAGATCGACAGCGCTGACGTCGCCACGCTGCAGCGCAATCTCATCCTGTCGCATTGCTGCGGCATCGGTGCGCCGCTGCCGGAAAATATCGTCCGACTGATCATGGCGCTGAAGCTGGTGTCGCTCGGCCGCGGCGCCTCCGGCGTACGGCTGGAACTGGTGCGGCTGATCGAAGGCATGCTCGAAAAGGGCGTCATTCCGCTGATCCCGGAAAAGGGCTCGGTCGGCGCCTCCGGCGATCTTGCACCACTTGCCCACATGGCAGCGGTGATGATGGGCGAGGCCGAAGCCTTTTTCGCCGGCGAACGTCTTTCCGGCGCCGAGGCCCTTGCACGGGCCGGGCTGAAACCGGTGGTGCTCGCCGCCAAGGAAGGCCTGGCGCTGATCAACGGCACGCAGACCTCGACGGCGCTGGCGCTCGCCGGCCTCTTCCGCGCCCATCGTGCCGCGCAATCCGCCTTGATAACCGGCGCCATGTCGACTGACGCAGCCATGGGTTCCTCGGCACCCTTTCATGCCGATATCCATACGCTGCGCGGCCATAAGGGCCAGATCGATACCGCAGCGGCGCTTCGCGGCCTGCTCGAAAATTCCGTCATCCGCCAGAGCCATATCGAGGGCGACGAGCGTGTGCAGGATCCCTATTGCATCCGCTGCCAGCCGCAGGTCGACGGCGCCTGTCTCGATCTGCTGCGCTCGGTCGCCCGCACCCTCGAAATCGAGGCCAATGCCGTCACAGACAATCCGCTGGTGCTGTCGGACAACTCGGTTGTGTCAGGCGGCAATTTCCACGCCGAACCCGTCGCCTTCGCCGCCGACCAGATCGCGCTCGCCGTCTGCGAGATCGGCGCCATTTCGCAGCGCCGCATCGCTTTGCTGGTCGATCCGGTGCTTTCCTACGGCCTGCCGGCCTTTCTCGCCAAGAAGCCGGGCCTGAACTCCGGCCTGATGATCGCCGAAGTCACCTCGGCGGCGCTGATGTCCGAGAATAAGCAGATGTCGCACCCCGCCTCGGTCGATTCGACGCCGACATCGGCCAACCAGGAAGACCATGTCTCGATGGCCTGCCACGGCGCCCGGCGCCTGCTTGGCATGACCGAAAACCTGTTCGGCATCATCGGTATCGAGGCGCTGACCGCGGCCCAAGGCGTCGAACTGCGCGCGCCGCTTTCGACGAGCCCGGAGCTTTCGAAAGCGATCGCCGCGATTCGCAGCCAGGTGCCGAGCCTCGATAACGACCGCTACATGGCGGGCGATCTCGCCGCCGCCGCCGAGCTGGTGGCGACGGGGGCGCTGAATGCTTCGGTTTCGTCAGGTATCTTGCCGGTTTTGGAGGGTTGATCGTGATGTATGCGCATCTGGCACCCCCCTCTGTCCTGCCGGACATCTCCCCCACAAGGGGGGAGATCGACTCGCGGGTGGAATCTGCCCAAACAATCGATGCTGGAACGAGCGGGTCCGCCGAGCTGATCTCCCCCCTTGTGGGGGAGATGTCCGGCAGGACAGAGGGGGGTAATGCCCGAGACGCCGGAGATCTTTGCTTATGACCGAACCATACGAAATCCATCGGGGTACCTCCCCCGTCATCCTCGCCTTCCCGCATACCGGCACCGACGTGCCGCCGGCGATTTACGACCGCCTCAACGACAACGGCCGGATCCTCGCCGATACCGACTGGCATATCCACGAGCTCTATGACGGGCTGCTGTCCGACGCCACGACCGTGCGCGCCACCTTCCACCGCTACGTAATCGATGCCAACCGAGATCCGGCCGGCGTCAGCCTCTATCCCGGCCAGAACACCACCGGTCTCGTCCCGGCAACGGACTTCGACGGCAAGCCGATCTGGAAGGATGGGCAGGCGCCCGACGAGGCCGATATCGCGGCGCGGCTCAGGGATTTTCATGCGCCCTATCATGCGGCTCTTACAGCCGAGATCGAGCGCGTCAGGGCCATCCATGGCGTGGCTGTCCTTTATGATTGCCACTCGATCCGCTCGCACAGTCCCTTCCTCTTCGAAGGCAAGTTGCCGGATTTCAATATCGGCACCGATATGGGCAGGACCTGCGACAGCGCCATCGAACAGGCGACGCTGACCGTCGTCGAAGCCGCGGAAGGCTATGACAGCGTGCTCAACGGCCGCTTCAAGGGCGGCTGGACGACCCGCCATTATGGCCGGCCGGAAACCGGCGTGCATGCGATCCAGATGGAGCTCGCGCAATCGACCCATCTGCAGACCGAAGCGCCGCCCTTTGCCTATGACGCCGCCAAGGCCGACAGGCTTCGCGTCCATCTCAAAGACATTCTGGTGCGCATTGAGCAGATCGCACCAGGCCTGAAACGATAACGATCACCGACAGGGGAACCGCCATGAGCAATCCACGCCATAACATCCGCGAAATCCGCGCGCCCCGCGGCAGCGAGCTCAATGCCAAGAGCTGGATGACCGAAGCGCCGCTGCGCATGCTGATGAACAATCTCGATCCCGATGTCGCGGAAAACCCGAACGAGCTCGTCGTCTATGGCGGCATCGGCCGCGCCGCCCGCACCTGGGAAGATTTCGATCGCATCGTCGCGACGCTGAAGACGCTGACGGAAGAAGAAACGCTCCTCGTCCAATCCGGCAAGCCGGTCGGCGTCTTCCGCACCCACAAGGATGCGCCGCGTGTGCTGATCGCCAATTCCAACCTCGTGCCGCATTGGGCGACCTGGGATCATTTCAACGAGCTTGATAAGAAGGGCCTTGCCATGTACGGCCAGATGACGGCCGGCTCTTGGATCTATATCGGCACGCAGGGCATCGTGCAGGGCACCTACGAGACCTTCGTCGAGGCCGGCCGCCAGCATTACGGCGGCAATCTCAAGGGCAAATGGATCCTGACCGGCGGCCTCGGCGGCATGGGGGGCGCCCAGCCGCTCGCCGCCGTCATGGCCGGCGCCTGCTGCCTCGCCGTCGAATGCAACCCCGACTCGATCGATTTCCGCCTGCGCACCCGCTATCTCGACGCCAAGGCCGAAACGCTCGACGAAGCGCTCGAGATGATCGACCGCTGGACCAAATCAGGCGAAGCCAAATCCGTCGGCCTGCTCGGCAATGCCGCCCAAATCCTGCCGGAAATGGTCCGTCGCGGCATCCGCCCCGATATGGTCACCGACCAGACCTCGGCCCACGACCCGATCAACGGCTACCTGCCGAAGGGCTGGACGATGGCCGAATGGAAGGCCAAGCGCGAAAGCGATCCGAAGGCGGTGGAAAAAGCGGCGCGCGCCTCGATGCGCGAGCATGTCGAGGCGATGATCGCCTTCTGGAACGCCGGCATTCCGACCCTCGACTACGGCAACAACATCCGCCAGGTCGCGAAGGAAGAAGGCCTCGAAAACGCCTTCGCCTTCCCCGGCTTCGTGCCGGCCTATATAAGACCGCTGTTCTGCCGCGGCATCGGCCCCTTCCGCTGGGCCGCCCTGTCAGGCGACCCGGAGGATATCTACAAGACCGATGCCAAGGTGAGGGAGCTGACCCCCGGCAATACCCACCTGCACAACTGGCTCGACATGGCGAGAGAACGCATCTCCTTCCAGGGCCTGCCCGCGCGTATCTGCTGGGTCGGCCTCGGCGACCGTCACCGCCTGGCTCTGGCCTTCAATGACATGGTCAAGAACGGCGAGCTTTCAGCTCCGATCGTCATCGGCCGCGACCATCTCGACTCCGGCTCCGTCGCCTCGCCGAACCGCGAAACCGAAGCCATGAAAGACGGCTCGGACGCCGTCTCCGACTGGCCGCTGCTGAACGCCCTGCTCAACACCGCGTCGGGCGCCACCTGGGTATCGCTGCACCATGGCGGCGGTGTCGGCATGGGCTTCTCCCAGCACTCCGGCGTCGTCATCTGCGCCGATGGCACCGACGATGCGGCAAAGCGTCTCGAGCGGGTGCTCTGGAACGATCCGGCGACCGGCGTCATGCGCCACGCCGATGCCGGCTACGACATCGCCCTCGATTGCGCGAGGGACAAGGGCCTGCGCCTGCCCGGCATTCTCGGGAACTGAGCCCCATGCGGATCCTGCGCGCCGGCGATCACAAGCGCATGCCGTGGAAAAACGGCGGCGGCGAAACGGTGGAGATCGCCGTTTCGCCGGAAGCGGGCGGCCTTGCCGGCTTCGACTGGCGCGTCAGCATGGCAACCGTCGCCGCCGACGGGCCGTTTTCGATCTTCCCGGGCATCGACCGGACACTTGTGATCCTCGACGGCAACGGCATGGTGCTCGACATCGAAGGCAGCATACCGGTGCTGCTGACGACGGCGAGCGATCCCCTCGCCTTCCCGGCAGATATCCCGGTGGCTGCCAGGCTCCAGGACGGCGCGATCACCGATCTCAACGTCATGACGCGCCGCGACGGTCTCGCCCACACGCTGATCCGCATCGACATCGACGGCGGCACGTCCGTGCCGCTGACGTCGTCGACATGCCTGCTGCTCTGCCATCGCGGCGCATTGTCGTTCAGGCGGGACGGTGAGAGCGGCACGCTTGCGGCCGGCGATGCGCTGCTGATTGCGGATGCGGCTGGAACCGCACTGGAAATCGACGGCGAGGCCAGATGTTATCTCGTCTCGATCGCCACGCCCTGATCTTCGCACAACGGCTTGAAAAAACGGGACAATCGAAAAATGGCTTGGGCCTTCGCAGCGACGATTGCGATTTCCGGCCATGGACGTCATTCCTACTTTTGGTCTAAACTTCGCCTTGCTGATGCAGAAGAAGACCTAGACTGTCCGGACGTGCCGGGTAGCAATGGAGCAGGCGTGACGGATCCCTACGATATTCTCGGAGTTGACCGCGATGCGGACGAGGCCCAGCTGAAGGCCGCCTATCGGCGCCTGGCGAAGGTTGCCCACCCGGATTCGGGCGGCGATTCGCAAGCCTTCGACAATCTGCAGAAGGCCTATGCGCTGCTTCTCGACCCGGTCCGCCGCAAGGTTTACGACGACACCGGCTATGATGTCGAGTTCGCCGATGCCGCCGAGCTGCAGGCGCTTGTCATCATTGAGAAGCTCGTCACCGACGCGGTGCTCGACGAGCGCGCGCCCGGAAGTTTCGATCCCGTCGCCGTGATGCAGGACAGCCTGTCGGAGGAACTGCGCAAGGCGCGGTTCAGCAAGAGTGAACTGGAACGCCACGCCTCACGCGTCGGCCTGCACCTGGAGCGCCTAGAAAAACAGTCCGGCCGCGATGTGCTCGCCCATATGTTCCGCGCCCGCATCGAAGCGATCGCCAAGGCGGTCGCGGAAACCGAGGCGAAGATCAAGGCGACCGAACGCGCCGCCGACATGCTGAGCGGCTATGTCTACGACATCGATCCGTCGCTGTTGCCGGAGGCCTCGGTCACAAACCTCGAATGGATCGAGCCCTCCAGAAACCGCTCCACCGGCTGATGAAGCGCGCTGACGCGTCAATAGGACAGCTTCGGATACCAGTCCGGCGCGCGGCCTTCCGGCGTCGTGTCGATCAAGGTCCAGAGCGGCATCAGGTCGGGGGCGCCGCGCGGATCCTCGCCGGGATCGGAGGTGACGTCGCCCATTTCCTGGCTCCAGAAGTGGCGGATGGTGCCGTCGCGCCGTGTGAAGACGTTATAGGCAGGGTCATCGCCGCCGCCTTTGCCGATGGCGTTGTAGTCGCGGCTGTAATCGCCGGTCGTGTCGGAATAGAGCGGCAGGTGATGCCAGCCGCGTTCCTTCTTGAAGGCAAGCAGCTTTCCGATCGGCGAGCGGGCTACGACCGCAAGGGCGGCGCGTTGCTGGATGTCAGGCACCTCACCGTCCCAGGCCGACAGCAGCGAGGTACACATCGGGCATGGGCGCTCGCGCTCGGGGCCGAACATGTAGCTGTAGACGATCAGCGTGTCCTTGCCGGCGAAGAGTTCGGTGAGCGAGATCGGCCCGTCGGCACCTTCGAAGCGGTAATCCTTCTTCACCGCGCCGCCCGGCGGCAGCGCCCGGCGCTGTCTCGCGACGCGCTCGATGTGCCGGCGCAATTCGATCTCCTCGGCAAGCAGCGCGTCGCGGGCTCTGCGATATTCCTCGCTCTCGTTGGGAAAACGGACGCCGTTTTTTGCCGCGAGCACGGCGGCGGGTACCAGCTGTTGATCATCCATCACATATCCTCCTTCTATCGTCGCGTCTCTGGCGCTCAAAGGATGTGCCGCGATCGCAACGGATTTCCAGCACATCGTTAGAATGACGATCCGCAGATGCGAAAATCGACAGGACCGGCTGGAAAAATCCGCCTTCGAGGAGGAGTGGAACAGAAAACCGCGGTAGCGACCGAGGCGACCGGCATGAAGAACTTCATGCCGGTGCTACCGTTCGCGTGATGCCGTGCCGCTTCTCTGTCTTTCAGTGCTTGAGAACGACCTTCCCGGGAGCGCCTGCCGCAACCGCGTTTTGGGCGAGGCCGATCTGGTCCAGGGTGAAGGTGTAGGAAATCGGGATCACCAGCTCACCGCTGGCGGCGGATGCCAGAATAGCGTCGAGCATGGCCGCGTCGGTGCGATGGTAGAGTTCACGGACGATAACGCGGCCTGCGGTATTGGCGCCTTCCGGCACCGGAACGATGCTCGCAACCGTGCCACCGTCGCGGACATGACCGATGAGGTTGCCGGCCACCGGGCCGGCCGTGCTGATCGCATAGTCGAAGCTTGGGCTTGCGGCGGCAACCGTGATGTCGAGCGCTTCGCCCGCCAGCCCCCGGCCTTCGTTCAGCCGCTCGGGCCGGACGCCGGCAACCGGCTGGGCGCCGATCTGCTTGAGATATTGAATGGCGGACCGTCCGACCGTGCCGAGGCCGCCGGAAACCAGAACCCGTTCGCCGGCCTTGACGCCGAGCGCTTCGACGGTCTGCCGGCCGGTAAGACCTGCCTTGACCAGCGAGGCGCCCTGCTCGAAGCCGAGTGCGGCGGGCAGCCTTGCGATGGATGTCGAGGGAACGACACCATACTCTGCATGGGCGCCTTTGCCGTTTGCGGCAAAATCGGCGACGACCCGCTCGCCGACCGCAAAACCGGTCACGCCTTCGCCGAGGGCCGAGATGGTGCCGGCGGCGTCACCGCCGAGCACGGCCGGCAGCGGAAGCGGGATATACTGGGCCATGAGGCCCTGGCGGAGAATGAGATCGAAAGGGTTGACGGCGGATGCCTCGATCTTGATCAGGACTTCGCCCGGTCCTGGCTTCGGCGCCGGAAGGTCCGCGATTTCGAACTGGTCGACATCACCGTAGGATTTGAGAAGTGCCGCTTTCATGGCGTCTCCAGAATTTCAGCGTTTCGTTATGCCCAATTGCCGCCCGGCAGCCGGGCACAGGCGATTTCCGGATAGTGCCGTCTCAGGCCGTGGCGGGACGACGCGCAGTGTCGAGCGTCCAGGCGCCGCCGCCGGCAAAGGCGATGTAGAAGAAGATGAAGCAGAACAGGATGGCGCCTTCGCCCATGTTGAGCGCCGGCCAGAAGCCATACGGCATGTGGCCCATGAAGTAGGCGGCAGCCATTTCGCCCGAAGCGATGAATGCTGCGATGCGCGTTTGAAATCCGACGAGCATCAGAGCAGAGGTGATTTCGATCGCGCCTGCAACCAGCATGATGGTGGGCAGCGGATAGGGGACGCCTTGAATCGGACCCGGAAACTGCAGAAACTTCATGGTTGCATGTTCGAGGAAGAGTAAGGCCGCCATAATGCGCAGAAGTGCGAGGACGTATGGCGTCCATTTGCCGGTATTGGTCATCGAGTTTCTCCAACGAGGTTGAGGGGAGGTCAGGCGGCGGAGGCCGCCTTCTTGAGTTCCTGATTTTCTTTCCAGAGCCTTATCGACATGGCGAAGACGGCCTGACGTTTCCGCTGGTCATTGCAGGTCTCCATTCGACGGCGCGGCTGCGGGGACGCGGCCGAAACGGAAGCTCGATGCGGTGAGCCCGCCGGCGAAGTCCTTCTGGTGATAGGTGGTCGCGCCGGCTTCGTTCTCGGCGGCGCCGACCACCACCATCAGCGGGATGAGATGGTCTTCGCGCGGATGCGCCGCCCGCGCAGCCGGCGCCTGCTGCCATTCGAGCAGCCGCTCGGTGCGCTTGTCGGATGGCGTGTGAACCAGCGTTTCCTGAAGCCAGGCGTCGAAGCGGCGGGACGGCTCATATCCGCCCGTGCCGCGCATGGCCGAAAGGTTGTGATAGCTGAGACCGCTGCCGATGATCAGGACGCCCTCGTCACGCAAGGGCGCCAGCGCCCGGCCGACGCTGATGTGCAGCGCCGGATCGTAACCCGCATCCAGCGAAAGCTGCACGACAGGGATGTTCTCTTCCGGATAGAGCGGCTTCATGATGCTGAACGTGCCGTGATCGTAACCGCGGGTCGGATCGAGCGCCGCCTCGATGCCGTTCGCCCGCAGCAGATGCTGCACGCGGTTTGCGAGTTCGGGCGAACCGGGGGCATTGTAGGTGATGTGATAGAGGTGTTCGGGAAAGCCGTAATAGTCGTAGACCATGCCCGGCTTGACGCCCGACGATATGGCAAAACCTTTCTCCTCCCAGTGACCCGAGACCACGAGGATCGCCTTCGGCGCATCGCCGAGTTCGGCGCGCATATCGACCAGCGACTGTTCGAGCACATCGAAATTGCGGCGGAATTCACCCGTCATATAGGGCCAGGGGCCGCCGCCATGGCTGACGAAATAAGTCGGGAGTCTGGAATTTGTCATCGGAATTGTCCTTCGCATCATTGCCACGAGCATTGGGGCAGCGCTTCGATGGGAGGATTTTGATTTTTTCTCCGTTATTGATCAATGTGGCAGATATTGAAGAACCATTTCCTGGATGTTGATGATAAATGGATACGATGACGAGCCTGCGGGTGTTCTGCACCATCGCCGAACTGAAAAGCTTTACCGCTGCCGCCGATCGCCTTGGCGTTTCACCGGCAATGGCGAGCAAGCATGTGATGCAGCTCGAGAACCGGCTGGGGACGCGGCTGCTCAACCGAACCAGCCGCCATGTCAGCCTGACGGAGAGCGGCCGGCTTTATTTCAACCAGACCAGGGAGATGCTCGAACGGCTTGACGAGGTGGAAGATGCCATCGGCAATGTGACGGTGGCTCCGCGTGGCACCCTGAAATTGAGTGCGCCGGTTTGGGCGGCAACCGGCTATTTTACAGACATGCTGGCAGCCTATAACCGGCGCTACCCCGATGTCTGCCTGGACCTGGATCTCAGCGGCCGGCTGGTGAACCTGGTTGACGAAGGTTTCGATCTGGCGCTGCGGGCGACGTCGCAGGACAGGCTCGATCCGGGTCTCGTCGCTCGCCCGCTGACGAATGTACAGTTCCGTCTCATGGCCTCGCCGGATTACCTCGCGCGAACCGGGCGTCCTCAAAACGTCGCCGACCTCAACGGCCACGCACTGCTTCGCTACTCCGGCGTCAACCTCGGGGAAAGCATGTCGCTGGAAGGTCCGGACGGACCACACAAGATCACCTTCCGCACCGTGATGCTGAGCGACAACGAGACAATTATGCACCTGGCGGCCCTGCGCGGCATGGGCCTCGCCTTCCTGCCGGCATGGCTGGCTGAGCAGGATATCGAGGCCGGCCGACTGGAGATCGTGCTTCCGGCCATTATGCTCGGCTTCAACAGCACACTTTACGCCGTCTATCCGAGCCGCAAATATCTCTCGGCCAAGGTCCGCACCTTCATCGATTTTCTGACGGCGAGCACCCGGGAGATGGGATAATCCCCGCCCTCATTGGAACCGTAGGCCATCTTGCCTCCAGCACGGCAGCAACGCGAAAAACGGCGGCATGAAAAAATCTCACTTCGGAATCCCGAAATTCCCCCGCTTCGGGATTCCGAAATTCGCCGCGTTTTCCGCCCCGTCGGCGTAAGAAAATACGCAGTGATTTCAATGATGCAGCCAATTTCGGGATTCCGAAGTGCTATATAGATTCTGGTGGGAGTTGCTCGCTACCGCCACCAGGCAATGATTCCACCCGAGGTGCGAGAAGCAAAAAGGGCGCTCGACCCTTGCGGGGAGCGCCCTTATCCTGTCGGACAGCGAACAGCTCGACGACGTCGATACCGGGCGCATCCATTTTTCAGGCAGGGCCGCTATATGGACGCTCGCATTCGTCATTTCAAGGGGTCTTTTGCATCATCGTTGGCGAACGGCTGCTAAAGGGCGACGCCGGTCACGGGATTGACCACCGGCCGCTCGCTTTTGTCGCCTTCCCCAGCCGGCTGCACGGCCGGCGTCGCCATCGATTCTGCGTCGCCCGGCTCCGGTTTTTCGGGAACGGTTCCGACATCCTTGGGACGGCGCTGCTCGGGCTTTACGTTTTCGTCATTCGTCGACATTGTCTGTCTCCTTTCCAGAGAGGAAGTCGGGGCCGTCGACATGGTTCCGGCGGTGAATGGAGGACTGCCGATGTTTGAGAGGTTTCTGCTGCAGGGGCCGCCGGATGCGCGCGTCACCATCCTACTTGCCCATGGCGCCGGCGCGCCGATGGATTCGGCGTCGATGACAGCGGCGGCCGACGCGCTTGCCGGCGTCGGCTTTCGCGTCGCCAGGTTCGAATTCGCCTATATGGCCGCCCGCCGCACTGCGGAAGGCCGCAAGCCGCCGCCGCGCGCCGAAACGCTCAACCCCGAATATCAGGCGGCGATTGCCGCGCTCGACGCCGGCGGTCCCCTGATCATCGGCGGCAAGTCGATGGGCGGACGGGTTGCGAGCATGGTCGCCGACGGTCTCTATGACAGTGGAAAGATCGCCGGCCTGCTCTGCCTCGGCTATCCCTTCCATCCACCTGGCCAACCGGAGAAGCTGCGTACCGGCCACCTCAAAAGGCTCGCGACACCCACGCTGATCTGTCAGGGTACGCGCGACGAGTTCGGGACAAAGGACGAAGTGCCGGGCTACGATCTCTCCGACAGGATCGAGATCCTCTGGCTCGAGGACGGCGACCACGACCTCAAGCCGCGCAAGAAAATCTCCGGCTTCTCCGCCGCCGACCACCTTGCGACGATGGCGAAGACGGCCAAGGCATGGGCCGAACGCCTACCGGTTTAGGCGCCCTTTCGGCGGTCGCCGTCGGGTGGAAAGCTTCCTCACATCGATGCGCCGGTCGGCGGCGAAAACGGTGATTTCGAAATGATCGGCCTGCACCACGTCGCGGATATTCCTCGGCCGGTGCGCCGCGACGTTCACCCCGCCTCGCAGCCGCACACTGTCATAGAGAATGCCGGCGCCGCCGCTTAAGCGCACCGCCTCGCCGAGCAGCTGCGATGCCGCATAACTCGTGCCGTCATAGATATCGGGCCGCAGCGCCTGTTCGCCGCGAATGTCGAGATAGTCACCGATCAGGGTGGCGGCATAACTTCGATAGGTGCGCGCCATCGTCGCCACCCCACGCGCCACAGCCTCGCGCCGGAGATGATGACCGACCTCGGCGGCGGCCGTCTTGAGATTGTCGGCGGCATACCAGGCGCCGAGATCGGGGCCGTTGAAGCGCATGCCGCCCGGTGCGACATGCAGGAACGCCGCCATCACGATACTGGCGTTCGCACTGCCGTAAACCCACTCGTTTTCGGGAAGCCGCCGGATGCGGTCGGCGACGAGCCGGTCGTTGGTCCATCCCACAAGTTCCATCACGGCTTCGAGATCGGCCGCCCTTGCCACCGTATCGAACAAACCGATTGGCGGAAATTGCGACGGGATCAGCCGGTAAGATGGGCGCGGCGCCTCGGCAAAACGATCGCTCACCGGAAGACGATGTCCGTATCTTCGTACGGCGTGAATGCCTCGTCGAGCCCGTTCGGCGGCATGTAGAGCCCGCCGCGCGCACCGTCGAGGAACCGGCGCACGGTCATCAGCCCGTCCTGGGTTCCGCTTGTGACGATATCGAGTGGCGGATGGCCGCCGAAAACAGGCGCCTGATGCGGCGTGCGCAGCCAGTCGACACCTAAGCGTTCGTCGGCAAACAGCACGCGGAGCGCCTGGTGGATGCCGAGCACGGCGGAGATGCGGGTCAGCGTATCGACATCGAGAGTGAAAGCGCCGTGCTCGCGCGCCTGCTTGGCCCAGCTGTGATAGGTCGAGCGGGAGGGATAGCCGAGCACGAGCAGGCGCTGCTCCTCGCTCAAACCCCACAGATCGGCGATCGCCAGAAAGGTCCGCAAAGCCGGCGGACTCAGCCGCCTTCGATTGGCAGGTGCAAACCGCTCCGTTTCAAGCCGCTCCGGCTCCTGCTCCCTGCGTCTTGCCTGCTGCATTAGCAATCTCCTGTCTTGAACTAGATTTAGTCCAAATCTGGGCATCCGGCAAGGGAATTGGAAGAGGGGAGTTCAGGAAAGCTCCGCGGCCGCTTCCCGGATTGTCTGCATCAGGATCGATTGCGGCGCCGACGGCACGGCACCGGCCCGCATCGTCAGCCCGACCGGCCCTTTAGTCTCACCGGTATCGACCGGCAGCAGCGCCAGCCGCCCATCGGCGACATCGCCTGCTACCACGCCGTGGGAAATGATCCAGATGGCGTCGCTTGCCTTGAGAAAGGCACGGCCGAAGGAATCCGACACCGTCTCGATCTGGTTCGACAGGCTGGAGATGCTGTTGGCAATGAGGAAATTTTCGACGACCGGCCGGATGATCGAGCCTCGCGTCGGCATCAGCACCGTATAGTCGCCGAAGCCCGAAAACAGCGATTGCCGGCTGTTCAGCAGCGGATGGCCGGCCCGGACGGCAAACACCACCTGTTCGGAATAGAGATGTTCGAAGGAGAAGCCTGCCATCTTCTCCGCCCCGGCCAGACGGCCGACCACGAGGTCGAGATCGCCGACGCGAAGCTCTTCCAACAGCACGGCGTTTTCGCCGGTGACGATCTTCACTCGGCTTCGGGTATTTTCCTTGAGGAAGAGCTCCATCGCCCGCGGCATGATGCGCGATGATACCGTCGGCAGGGCGCCGATCCGGATCGGCGGCGCATCGGCGAACTGCTCCTGCGAGACGGAATCGAGACCCTGGCGCAGCGCCGTCAGCGCGGCGCCTGCATGGCGCAGGAAGACCTCGCCGTAACGGGTGATCTTGATGCCGCGGCCGTCGCGCTCAACGACGTTGACGCCCAGCACCTGTTCCAGCTCGCGGATCGTCTTCGTCACCGCCGGCTGGCTGACATGCAGCAGTTCCGCCGCCTTCATGACGCTCTTCTGCCGCGCCACCTCGACAAAGGTCTGCAGATGGCGAAACTTAACGCGGCTGTCGATCATCTGTTTTCATAACTCCAGAGTTATCGAAAAGCCGTAAAATATCATTTTACCTAACCGGATCAACCAATCAGTTTTGTCGTCAAGAGATGGTGTCGAGAAGGCTAACCCCAAATTCCGTCACCTCGGGCTTGACCCGAGGATCTATGCCGCGGGTGTTGGTGGGCGCGTGTGGATGCTCGGGTCAAGCCCGAGCATGACGGAGGGTGGGGAGGCATAAGGAGCCATTCGCGGCGTTGTCGCCTGTGGCCGGGCTCCTGTGATGAGAATAGGAAAGAAAGTGCGGCTTGGTGAAACACGCGATGCGATGTGTCACTGTTGGACGAGATCAGTTTGGCGGGAAGGCTAACCCCAAATTCCGTCATCCTCGGGCTTGACCCGAGGATCCATGCCGCGGCTGCTGGTGGGTGCCGTGTGGATGCTCGGGTCAAGCCCGAGCATGACGGAGGGGTGGTGTGCGCTAACTTGAACAGGGAGGAGAGCGGCATGCAATTCGCCCGCATAAACGACGTAACGATCCATTATCAGGTCATCGGCGCGCCCGCCGACCGGCCGATGGTCGTCTTTATCAATTCGCTCGGGACGGATTTCCGCATCTGGCGCGATGTCGTGGTGCGACTTGCCGGCGACTATGCCGTCGTGTTGTACGACAAGCGCGGCCACGGCCTTTCCGATGTCGGCCAGCTGCCCTCGTCGATCGAGGACCATGCGACCGATCTTGCCGGCCTGCTCGATCTGCTGTCGGTGAAAAATGCGGTCATCTGCGGCCTATCGGTCGGTGGCCTCATCGCCCAGTCGCTGGCGCAGCGCCGGCCGGACCTCGTCGGCGCTCTCATTCTTTGCGACACCGCCCATAAGATCGGCACGGCAGAGAGCTGGAACGCCCGCATCGCCGCCGTCGAAGACAAGGGCATCGGCAGCATCGTCGACGCCGTCATGGAGCGCTGGTTCACGCCGGCCTTCCGCCGGCCCGAGAACACCGCCTATTCCGGCTATTGCAACATGCTGACGCGTCAGCCGGTCGAGGGTTATCTCGCCGCCTGCGCCGCCATCCGCGATGCCGACTTCACCGAAGCGGCCAAGGCGATCGCCGTTCCGACGATCTGCATCGTCGGCGACCAGGACGGCTCGACGCCGCCGGATCTCGTGCTCTCCACCGCGCGGCTGATTCCGGGCGCCCGTTATGAGGTCATCCGCGATTGCGCCCACATTCCCTGCGTCGAGCAGCCGGAGGCGTTGACGGCGATCATCCGCGCCTTCCTCACATCGATTTCGCCTGGAGAAAGCAGCCCATGAACGAGACCGCCTCCCCCTCCGAACGCTACCGGCAAGGCATGGCGACCCGCCGCGCCGTGCTCGGCGACGCCCATGTCGACCGCGCCGCGGCCGGCGAGACCGGCTTCGACCGCCCCTTCCAGGAGCTGATCACCGAAGCCGCCTGGGGTCATGTCTGGTCGCGCCCGGCGCTGACCAAGCGCGAGCGCTCGATCGTCACGATCGCCCTGCTGGCCGCACTCGGCCAGGATGAGGAGGTCGCCATGCATGTGCGCGCGACCGCCAATACGGGTGCGACGCGCGAAGATATCTGCGAGGCGCTGTTACATGTGGCGATTTATGCCGGCGTTCCCGCCGCCAATCATGCGATCAAGATTGCCAAGCAGGCCTTTGCGGAGATGGACGCCGAGAAGGCGGCCTGAGGGGGAGAAATGTCCGAACGAGCAAACAGCAAGCCGGAGACCGGCGCCTTCTTCGCCCGCGACCGCGCCTGGCACGCGCCGGCGCTGACCCCAGGCTACAAAACCTCGGTGCTGCGCGCGCCGCAGCGCGCGCTGCTGTCGCTCGACGGCACGATCTCCGAGACGACAGGTCCGGTCTTCGGCCATTCTATCATCGGCGAACTCGACAACGACCTGATCCTGAACTATGCGCGCCCCGGCGAAAGCGCCATCGGCGAGCGCATCATCGTCCACGGCCGCGTGCTCGACGAGCGGGCAAAGCCGGTTGCCGGCGCCCTGGTGGAATTCTGGCAGGCCAATGCCGGCGGCCGCTATCGCCACAAGAAGGAAACCTATCTCGCGGCGATCGATCCGAATTTCGGCGGCTGCGGCCGCGCCATCACCGATGAGGAGGGCCGCTACCATTTCCGCACCGTGCGACCCGGCGCCTATCCCTGGCCGAACGGCGTCAACGACTGGCGCCCCGCCCATATCCACTTCTCGATCTTCGGCCACGGCTTTGCCCAGCGGCTGATCACCCAGATGTATTTCGAGGGCGATCCGATGATCTGGAAATGTCCGATCGTCGGCACGATCCCGGACAAGGCGGCGATCGAGCAGCTGATCGCACCGCTCGATTGGGGCAACACCATTCCGATGGATTCACGCGCCTATAAATTCGATATCGTGCTGCGCGGCCGCCGCTCGACGATGTTCGAAAACACGCTGGAGGGCAACTGACCATGCAGCAGCTCGGCTATCTCAAGGAAACCCCGTCGCAGACGGCCGGTCCCTATGTGCATATCGGCCTGATGCCGAATTTCTGCGATATAGCGGGCGTCTATGACAGCGATCTCGGCACAGTGATGCTCAACGACAAGACGCTCGGCGAACGCATCACCGTCACCGGCCGCATCTTCGACGGCGCCGGCGCGCTGGTGCGCGACGCCGTCGTCGAGATCTGGCAGGCCGACAGCGCCGGCCTTTACAACAGCCCCTCGGAAATGCGCGGCGCCGCCGATCCGAACTTCGCCGGCTGGGGCCGTAGCCCGACCCGCGCCGAGGACGGCGTCTACAGCTTCGAGACCATCAAGCCCGGCCGTGTCCCCTTCAAGGACGGCCGCAGACAGGCGCCGCACATCACCTTCTGGATCGTCGCCCGCGGCATCAATATCGGCCTACATACGCGGATGTATTTCCCGGAAGAGGCCGAAGCCAACGCGGGCGACCCGCTGCTGCTGCGCATCGAACATCGCGAGCGCGTCGCAACCATGGTCGCCACCCGCGACGGCACGATCTGCCGTTTCGATATCCATCTGCAGGGGCCTGACGAAACCGTGTTTCTGGATATTTGATTGTATGCGGGCTCTTTAATCGGAGAGCTTCGCGCAAGTGGCCCCCTCACCCTGCCCTCTCCCCGACGGGGAGAGGGGAACAGTGCCATACGAGATCGCCCGCTCATAAACACCAGGGCCGCGCCCCGAGTCCCTTCTCCCCTGGGGGAGAAGGTGGCGGCAGCCGGAAGAGGGGCCACCACCACAACGAGCCGACCATGACCGCATCGCCCTTCGACCACCCCTTCCTCTCCGGCCTCGTCGGCGATGACGAAATCGCACCCTATTTTTCCGCCGAAGCCGAGATCCGCGCAATGCTCTCCTTCGAGGCCGCGCTCGCCAGGGCCGAAGCCGCGCACGGCCTCATTCCCGGCGAAGCCGCAAGGAAGATTGCCGAAGGCTGCGCCGGTTTTTCTCCGGATCTTGCCAGCCTTCGCGCGGCAACGGCGAAGGACGGCGTCGTCGTCCCCGACCTCGTCAAGCAGCTGCGCGCTGAGGTCGGCGAGGAAGCGGGCAAAAACCTGCATCTCGGCGCCACCAGCCAGGACGTCATCGACACCAGCCTGATGATCCGCCTGAAAGCGGTGGCCTTCCTGTTTGCCGCCCGGCTATCCGCCATCCTCGCAGCGATCGACGGGCTCGACCGGCAATTCGGCGGCAACCGGCTGATGGGCCATACCCGCATGCAGGCGGCGATCGCGATCAGCGTCTCCGACCGTCTCAACACCTGGCGTGCGCCGCTGGCGACCTATCGCGACCGCCTGACCGAGCAGAGTTTTCCCGTCCAGTTCGGCGGTGCTGCCGGCACGCTCGACAAGCTTGGCCCACAGGCTGTGGCCGTCCGTGCCTCGCTCGCCCAGGAGCTCGGCCTCACCGACATCGGCCAATGGCAGAGCTCGCGCCTTGTGATCGCCGATATATCAGGCCTGTTCGCCTCGATCTCCGGCAGCCTCGGCAAGATCGGCCAGGACATCGCCCTGCTCGCTCAGATGGGCGGCGAGATCGAAGTCTCAGGCGGCGGCACCTCCTCGGCCATGGCGCACAAGCGGAATCCGGTTGCCGCTGAAGTCCTGGTCTCGCTCGCCCGCTTCAACGCCACGGCGCTCTCCGGCATCCACCAGTCCCTCGTCCATGAACAGGAACGCTCCGGAGCGGCCTGGACGCTCGAATGGCTGCTGCTGCCGCAAATGACGATGGGAACCGCTGCGAGCCTGCGGCTTGCCCGAGAACTGACCGGAAATATCAAGCGGCTTGGTACGGGCTGAGGCCGCAGCTGAAGGCTGGCGCGGCGGCAAAGGAATGCGGCGGGATGGCCACAAGCATAGCGATTTGCTTTTTCAATCGTGCGCAACCATCTAATAGGCATGACTTGCGGAAAACGCCCCGCCCGAGCAGCCCATTTACCGAAAACCAACCATACTGGGTTGCTTTCCGAAGCGAAAGCCGATTGCTTAGGAGAATATACTTCTTCTTCCGCTAGCGGTTAGGAGAATGAAAGGGGGCGCAGGCAAACCCGTGGAATTCTGCTGCTTCGCATCGGGATAAACTACGATTACGATGGCGATGCGGGAAGGCCGGTTTGAAAAACGATGACGACAGAACTGTTTCAGATAAAATTTTGGGGCGTCCGCGGCAGTATTCCCGTATCGGGCCCCGAGTTCGATCGCTACGGCGGTAACACTTCCTGCATCGAGATTCGCTGCGGAAAACATCGGTTGCTTTTCGACGCAGGTTCCGGCCTGCGCGAGGCGGGGTTGTCGCTGCTGGCCGACGGCGTCAGTGACGTCGATCTGTTCTTCAGCCACTGCCATTACGACCACATCATCGGCCTGCCCTTCTTCAAGGCGATCTATTATCCCTCGATCAACGTCAACATCTGGTCCGGCCATCTCGACGGCAAGATGAGCACGCGTGAGATGGTCGAGCAGTTCATCAGCCCGCCCTGGTTTCCGGTGAAGACCGACATCTGTCAGGCGACGATGAACTTCCGCGATTTCCATGCCGGCCAGATTCTGACCCCGCATGAGGGCATCGAGATCAAGACCTTCACGCTGAACCATCCGGGCGGCGCCATCGGCTACCGCATCGAATGGCAGGGCCGTTCGATCGCTCTGATCTACGATATCGAGCATATCCCCGGCAGCTATGATCCGGTCTCGCTGGAGATGATGCAGGAGGCCGATCTCGTCGTTTACGATTGCACCTACAATGAAGACGAGATGCAGCGCTTCAAGGGCTTCGGACATTCGACCTGGGAGCACGGCACCGAACTGGCCAAAATGGCGGGCGCCAAGCGCTTCGCCCTGTTCCACCACGCGCCCTCTCGCACGGACGAACAATTGGCCGAAATGGAAGCGCAGGCCGAGGCCGCCTTCCCCGGCGCCTTCGCCGCCCGCGACAATCAGACAGTAGTGATTTAGAACACCAAGTCTCCTGCGCCGGCGCAAGCAGGCGCCGGCCCGTTCGCGCTTTGCTGACGGAACAGATGCCGGGTCCGACCGTTTCCCCGGCAGCGCAAGATCGATGAAACGGGATATCAACCATGACCGTGCTCTCCGGACAATGCCTTTGCGGGCAGGTGAAACTTTCTGTTCGTGGCGAACCGCTGCGCGTCGGCATTTGTCACTGCACCGACTGCCGAAAGGAAAGCGGTTCGGCCTTTACCTTTTACGGGGTCTGGCCCGCCGGCCAGTTTGAACATTCCGGTGAAACGGGCGAATTCCACGGCCGACGCTTCTGCACCGGCTGCGGTTCGCGGCTGTTTTCCGCCGATGATCAAGAGGCGGAAATCAAGCTTGGCATCCTCTCACAGGCGCCGACGCCGCTGGTGCCGCGCTATGAACTTTGGATCAAACGCCGCGAGACGTGGCTGCGACCCGTGGAGGGCGCAGAGCAGTATGAGGAGGACCGAACGTGAACCTGGCCACGCTCGTCCGGCATAAGCTCGTTACGATCGCAGGCATCGAGATCTTTTACCGTGAGGCTGGTCCGCCTGATGCGCCGGTCCTGTTGCTGCCGCACGGCTATCCCTGCTCGTCTTACGAATTTCGCAATCTCATGCCGCGCCTTGCCGACCGCTGGCGGCTGATCGCTCCGGATTTTCCCGGCGCGGGCTATAGCGGCACGCCCGATGATTTCGACTATAGCTTCGATGGTTATGCCGCCTGGTTGGAGGCTTTTATCGGCGTGCTCGATGTCGACCGCTTCGCCCTCTATCTCCACGATTTCGGCTCGCCGATCGGAGCGCGGCTGGCAATCAGAAACCCCAGCCGCATCGCGGCGCTGATCATCCAGAACGGCGATATTCCCTATGAGGATGCGCTCGGCCCCAAGTATGCTGACATCGAGGCGACATGGGCGCTGCCGCACGCGGAGATGAGGAAGGCGCTGGCGGAAGCAATCAGCGAGGAGACGTTTAAGGAGGAGTTTCTCAACGACCTGCCGCCGCCTCTGGCCGACACGATCCCGCCGGATCTCTGGAGGCTGCACTGGTCGCTGATCACGCCGCGGCGCAAGGAAATCGCCATCGACCTGATCGCCGGATTGAAGGAGAACCGCGCCTGGTTCCCCGAGCACCGGAAATATCTCAGACAGTACCGGCCGCCGACCCTGATCGTCTGGGGGCCGAACGACCACTATATGCCAGAAAAGTCGGCACGCGCCTATCTCCGCGATCTGCCGGAGGCCGAACTGCATCTGCTCGACGGCGGGCATTGGCTGTTGGAAACGCATTTGGATGAGGTCGCGGAACTCATGCGGGATTTCCTCAGGCGTGTTCACGCCGGATGATCGATAGCCTAATCTTGCAGGAGTTCGGGCGCCGACGACCAAGCGAAGGCAGGATGATCGGCCGTCGCCGCAAACAAGGCCGACAGGAAATCCCAGGCTGCATGATCATGCACCAGATGATGTGTGAGCACGCCGATCGGCTCCTCGTTGCCGGCAAACCGATCGCGGAGTTCGGCAACCAATTCGGCCACCAGTTCCTCCGCGCTGCGGCCGCCGCGCGTGCCGTGCCAGTCGATAATGTCGATATGGGTGTTGAGAAGCGGGATCGGCCCGCCCTCTCTTGCCCGCCCGTACACCGAGAGCGCCGCAAAGCCGAGTTCGGGCAATGCCGGGATCAGCGTGGCGTCGATCCGGTTCCACGGCGGCACCAGCACCGGCACGAAGCGGGCAGGATGGAGCCGCTTCAAGCGCTGCCATCCTGCACGCAGCTCGCCGAGCACCACCTCGGCCGGCCGTTCGCCGCCGAGTTCCTGTTTCTTACGCTCCTGCCCGGCGTGATTGCTGTGCGACCAGCCATGCACAGCGACAGCAACGCCCGCTTCCGCCGCCAGCCGCGCAGCCAAGGCCTCGCCGGTCAGGGCAGGAATAACGGCAAGGGTCAGCGGAATCCCGTTCCCGCCGGTCAGCGCCAACAACTGCTCCAGATCGGGCGTCGGCTCGACGGCGTCGTCGTCGCGCAGCCAGAGCCGCGCCACGCGGCCGGCGGCACGCCAGCGGTCGAGCTCGCGGCGCAGCGGTTCCCAGCTCATCCCTTCGCTCATCACCTCACTCCTGTTCCTGCGCTGTTGCGCAAAATCTCGTCCAGGGCGCGGGCAGCCGTCGCAAGCGAGCGCTCCTCGAGCACGAAGCGCCGCGCCGCCTGTCCCATAGCGTCGCGTTTTTGCCCGTCGCCAAGCAGGTCCGCGATGGCCCCGGCATAGGCGGCGACATCGCCCTCTGGCGTCAGCAGGCCGGTGACCCCGGCCTCGACCACGGCAGGCACGCCCGCCGTTTGCTGCGCCACGACAGGCAGGCCGGCGGCCTGGGCTTCGAGATAGGCAAGGCCATAGGCCTCGCCGCAGCCGGGCCAGACATAGATGCCCCCGCGCGCGAGCAGGCTGGCGATCTCAGCTTCACCTTGCTCGCCCAGCCATTCGATGCGGCCGGCAAAGCCGGCAAACAGTGCCTCCACCTCCCGGCGCATCGGCCCATCGCCGATGACCGCCAGGGTCCATGGCCGGCTTTCGATCAGCCGCAATGCTTTTGCGAGCATCGCGTAACTTTCCATCTTGTCGCCGGCCCGCATCATCGCGACGGTCATCAGCCGGCTGGGATCGGGCGCCGGCCGCACCGCCTCGAACAGCGCCGGGTCGATGAACGGCTTGAGAGCTGCAAGCCGCGCCTGCGGAAAGGCGGCGGAAAGCCCGGCCTGATCACGCTCGGTGAAGCTGATATTGACCGCCGCCTGCATGACCGCCTCGCCCACGCGTTTCTGCCGGGCCGCCCAACCGGTCCGGTCTCGTTTTGCCGCATAGGAGGCCTCGGCCGTGACATAGGGAATGGCGAATTCGGCTGAGATCACCGGCCCGAAGGAATCGGGGGATTTGTAGTAAGGGTGGTAGCAGAACCAGAGATCCGGCCGGGGCTCTTCTTGCCATTTCACCCGCAGCCGCGCCAATTCGGCTGAGATCGCGGGTTCGAGCGCCGCGGCCGCCTCGGGCGTCGCGGCATGGGTGCGGAATTCGGAGACGACCTCGACCTGATGCCCGGCAAGCTGCAATGCCCGGATCAGCAGCCGCGCCATCAGCCGGTCGCCCGAGGGCACCGGATGGTTCGGCGATTTCATCGGCGCATAGAAGGCGACCCGCATGCGCATCCCTCGCATAGACACACTGTTTCCAATCAGTTTCCACGGGCGATCATAGATTATTCGAATCCGTAACCAAATCAGTTAGATGGATGAGGAGGTCGCATTCAGCCCGCCCATGGTTTGCGCCATCGTAGCCGGCGGCGAAAAAATCCCTTATTGCTGCCTTCCCGAAAACTTGCGCATAAGCATATGCAATGTGATCGCAATGGAAGCAATTCCGCCTCTTTCCCCCCTCTCTATGGGCCTGCGATTGCATCGGCAAGAACGGGAATGAATGACGACGGTCTCGGCCACAGGGATTTTTTCGGAACGCTCGATCAGAAGGGCAAGGCTCGGTTCCGGGCTGGTCATCTTTGTCTTCGTCCTCTTGCATTTGTCGAACCATGCGCTCGGACTCGTTTCGATTGCCGCAGCCGATAAGGCTCGCCACCTTTTCCTGGCCCTCTGGCGCAATCCCCTCGGCACCGTCCTGTTCTATGGATCGGTCCTCGTCCATGTGACCCTGGTGCTGCGCGCCATCTACATCAGGCGCAGCCTGGTCATGCCCAAGGGGGAAGCAACCCAGATGGTGCTCGGCCTGCTGATCCCGCTGCTTCTCATCGATCACGTCATCGGCACCCGCATCGCTCATGAACTCTACGGCTATATCGACAACTACGAGACGATCGTCGGCATGTTGTGGCTGCGGACGCCGGCGACGGGCGTGCGTCAGGCACTCGGCCTGATCGCGGTGTGGTTCCACGGCTGCATCGGCATCCATTACTGGCTGCGTTATCGCCCCTGGTACGGCGGTTTCGCACCGCTGTTGCTGGCGCTGGCGATCCTCGCGCCGGTGCTGTCGCTGCTCGGCTTCGTCGAAATGGGCCGCACACTCGCCGACCCCGCCTATCAGCTGACCTCGATCGAGCCTTACGCGACCACGGTGAATTCCCACTATGTCTCCGACCCCGCGATTCGCAGCCAAATCGCCATGGTCCGCGCCGGACTCTACGGCGCCTTCTCGGCCTCGCTGATCATCGTCGTTGCCGCCCGCACCCGGCGCAGGCTGAAGGAGCGTCTCGATCAGGTCGCCGTGCACTATCCGGGCGGCGAAGTGATCCGGGTGCCGCGTGGGTTCACGGTGCTGGAGGCGAGCCGGCTCGGCGGCCTGCCGCATTATTCGGTCTGCGGCGGCAAGGGCCAGTGCTCCACCTGCCGGGTGCAGATTCTTGGTGATTACCAGAAGCTGCCGCCGCCCGACAAGCTGGAACAGACGACACTGAAACGCATCAATGCCGGCCCTGATGTCCGCCTCGCCTGCCAGCTTCGGCCGGATGCCGACGTCGCGGTCGCGCCCCTTCTCGTACCAGCCGTCGAGGCGGCTATTCCCGCCAACAGCCAGGAGACGAGCCCTGGCCGTGAGCGTGAAATCGTCGTGCTCTTCGTCGATATCCGTCATTTCACCACGCTGACGGAAACCCGCCTGCCCTTCGACGTCGTCTTCCTGCTGAACCGCTATTTCGCCATCATCGGCAAGGCGGTGGAGCAGGCGGGCGGCCGGCTCGACAAATTCATCGGCGACGGCGCCATGGCGCTCTTCGGCCTCAACGCCGCGCCGGAGGAGGCCTGCCGCCAAGCGCTCGACGCGGCGGCGGCGATCGTCGCGGGAATCGAGAAACTCGCCGCCGAACTGGCCGAAGAGCTGACGCTGCCGCTGCGGATCGCCATCGGCATCCACACCGGCCCGGCCGTCGTCGGCACGATGGGCTACGGCCGGGTCCGCAGCATGACGGCGATCGGCGATACGGTGAATGTCGCGAGCCGGCTGGAAAGTGCGGCCAAGGAATTCGACGCGGCGATCGTCTTCTCCGAGCCGGTGGCCAGGCTTGCCGGCGCCGATCTTGCCGATGTCGAAAGCCGTGAAATCAGCGTGCGCGGCCGCGCCCTGCCCTTGAAAGTCTATGTCGTTCCGAGAGAGAAAGCGGCAGAACCGCTCGAAGGAAAAGCCTAATGCCCGGCAAGCCGTGGCTCACCGCCAAATATTGGAGCCGCCGGCTGCGCAAGGCGCGCAATCGCGCCGCCTCGCGCTTCTTCGACAGTCGCCTCGGCCGTCGCCTGCTGATCGAGAATATCGGCCCGCGCGTCGTCTCGATGACAGTCGATGCCGGTGATCACCTGATGACCTTCTCGCCTTCCGACTATATCGGCCGCAAGGTCTTCCGTAAGGGCCACTTCGAGCGCGACGCCGTCGACCGGCTGATCGTCATCCTGCGCGAGCGCGGCCTGCTCAGAAAGGATGCGACGCTGCTCGAGATCGGCGGCAATATCGGCACCCAGACGATCTATTTCGCCTTGAGCGGCACCTACGCCGATATCGTGAGCGTCGAGCCCGATCCGCGCAATTTCCCGCTGCTTGAACTCAACATCCGCCAGAACCGGCTGGAGGAGAAGGTTCGGCTCGTCAACTGCGCCGCGGGGGAGCACGCAGGCGAGATCGACTTTTTTCTCAACCTCAATAATCACGGCAAGAGCAGCGCCATCCGCCAGAGCCCGACCGACCGGAAGATCAGCGTGCCGGTGAAGCCGGTCTCCGAAATCCTCGCCGGCCTCTCGATCGATCCGACCGCAATCGGCCTTGTATGGATGGATATCGAAGGCTACGAGCCGGTCGCCTGCCGCTCGATGCAGCCGCTGCTTGCCCGCCGCGTGCCGCTTCACATGGAATTCACGCCGCTGTTCTACGGGCGCGAGGGAACGAAGGCGTTCATAGCGATGCTGTCAGGATTTTACGAAGATTGTGTCGTGCTGTTCGAGGATCGCGAGGTGGAGATGAAGGTGCGGGATCTGCCTGACGAGTTCGATCAGTACAATGTGCTGTTTTTGCCCTAGGCTTACGCCCTAAAAGCGGACCATTGGCGCCGTGCCGTGCAGCCCTGCGGGCCACCCGCTGGGGAGAAGAGCGAGCAAGCCGCACCGGCATGCCTGCACGAAACAACGCCTACTAAAGGGGCCCCGCCCAAGCTGGCGATGACGAACCGGCGTTCTCCCTTCTTCTCCCCAGCGGGGAGAAGGTGGCCCGCAGGGTCGGACGAGGGGGCATCAGGGCACGCCTTTCATTTCGGGGCGGCGTATTCCGGCGTCGGCGTCCGTGAATTTCCGCGGTCAATTGGCTGCAGCTCAAAACCACGATTCTTTCACGTTTCGATCGGTAGACCCTCAAACGAGTTTCTTCGCCTCCGTCCGCGTATGCTCATGATACTTGTTCTCCCGCAGCGTTCCAAAAAGCTTTAAGCTCTCCAGATGCTCGCGCTGAGCGCGGTAGAAGTCATTGAGGAATAGGAGCTCCTGGCCCGGCCTCACAACGTCTTCATACCGGATCTTTCGAGTAATGGTTCGCACGATCTGTATGATCTCTTTATGGTCTGACGTCTTCACCGAGTCGCGAAGCACATCCTCCAGCGTCTGCAGCTCATATTTGCCGTAGACATCGAGATGTTCCGGCTGGAAATCGAAGGCCGGCTGCGACGAGGCGGCGGCGGGTGCGGACAAAGCAAGGTCCGCGAGCAGCACGGAGCGCGGCGTGTCGACGACCAGCGTGCCGGCAATGATATCGCCGAGCCGTTGCCGGCGTCGGTTTGCCAGCGGAACGACCACCACCACCAGAAGCCAGAGGCCTGCCAGACCGTTCTCCCAAGCTCCCTGGGTTTCCATGCCCGCCAATAGGCCCATCGGACCGAAGATCTCGACCTCCTTCATGAGGTTGCGTGCGGTCACCTGGTGCGGGGTGAGCCGCCGCCCGTCCATGTTGACGACGCGGATACCGGTAATTCTTTTCCCGAGCGTGCGGCCGTTCCAGATGAGCTCGGACAGGATGTAATAAGGGGTGCGCAAGAGAAAGCCGAGCAAGGCGGCGAGCATCAGATCGGCGCTCACCGGCAGAAACCCCGTGAAGATGATAACGGCCGCGCAAATGAAGATGATGAGCGCCGTAAAGAGGATGTCGAGGAATTGCGCGCCGAAGCGGCTCGCCAGCGAGGCGATCGCGAAATTGATCGGCACTCCTTCGGGCGGGATGAACTGTTCGGTGCGCCTGCCGTCCGTCACTGGCCGATTCATCGCTTCGGCCCCCGCGAAATCTTGCTTTCGCGTCCGCTGAACAGCAGCCAGCTCACCCAGAAGACACCCATACCCCAGCCGATGCCGAGGCGCCATATCGGCTCCTGGATCGTCTGGCGAAGAACCCCTTCGATGAAGGCTGCCACGATAAGCATCAGAGCCGCGAGGATCGCGAGTTTGACGGCATCATGCGCCTGGTGGCGCAGGGCTTCCCTGCGCGTTCGCATACCCGGAACGAGAACGGCAAGGCCGAGCCTTGCACCGCCCGCACAGGCAATGGCGATTGCCGCAAGCTCGGTCACCCCGTGAATCGAGAGCCAGGCGAAAATGTCGTAGCCCAGCCCCTTGCGAGAAAACATCGCAAAAAACGCGCCCAGCATCAGGCCATTGTAAAAGGTCAGGATGAAGCTCGGCACCGACATGAAAACGCCGAGCGCAAAAATGAAGACGACGATGGTGGTGTTGTGGGAAAAGAGAAATGCGGAAAATGCCGCGAGCCTGTCGCTCGCATGCCGTTCATCGCCGTAAAGCGTCGAGCGGAGAAAATCGACCGACGCTGCCGGGGTGCGCTGATCGGCCATGTCGGGCGGCACGAAGGTATAAAACCAGCTCGGGTCGTGGGTGAAGAGCCTGTATCCGGCGGCCGCCCCGAGAATGAGAGCCAGGAAGCCGATGAACAGGGGCAATGCCGATCGGCGCACCGCCTGAGGAATGCCCTGGACCAGCAGGCGGGTAATCAGCCCCCTGAGACTTTCCTGCGGCGCATAGACGACCAGATAGGCCCGGGCGCAGAGGCTCTCCAGATAGGCGACGAGGGCGCGATCGAGGGAAATGTCACGCGCGACGCTCAGCGAGTTCATCGCCTGCCTGTATCCGGCGGCGAGGTTGCGAACATCGTCATAACCGAGCGTCGCTGCGCCACCCTTCTCCGCCCGCGTCACGAGCTCGTCCAGCTGACGCCAGTGCGCCTCGCGCTCCATGCGAAAGCGCGCCGAGCGCAGCAAATCGGTCTGGATGGCGCCGACGTTTACCGACGCGCCCGTCTCTGTCCTGCTGTCGATCCCAAGATCCATCATATCATCTCGCGGGATTTGATTTCGATGTAGCGCGCAATGAGATCCGAAGTCAGCGCCTCCGGCGTGCTGTCGAGGCAGAGTACGCCGAGACGCACCAGCTTTTCCATGACAGTGCGCCTCTCCTGAACGATCTGACGCGCTGCCACGGAGCGGGCGACCGCGTCCAAGCTGATTTCCTCCGGTTCCGTCAGCTTTGCGAGCATCGGATCGCGCAAGGCGACGTAGACGATGAAATGATGCCGGGCGAGGACCTGGATGTTCTCGATCATCAGCTCCGCCGTGATGCTGTCGACGAAATCGGAGAATATCACGACCAACGAACGTCGCTTCAGCCGTCCCGACAAATGCGTCAGTCCGAGCGTATGATTGCTCTCCTGGGTCTCATAGCGTAGCTCGGCGCATTTCGTCTGAAGCCGCGGAAAGGCCGCTCTTCCGGGCAAGGCAGGCACGAACAGCCGCGGGCGGCTATCGAAGCTGTAGAAGCCCACGAGATCGCCGGCAAGCCCGGCCCCCCAGCACATCGCCAAGGCGGCGTTGATGGCGCGATCGAGCTTGGTGAAACCGCCGAGCTGCTCGGCCATCAGCCGCCCGGAATCGATGCACAGGATGATCTGATGGTTTCGTTCGGCCCGCATCTCGCGCACGACGAGATTGCGCATCCGGGCGGATCGCTTCCAGTCGATGCTGCGGGGGTCCATGCCGCTGGCAAACTCGCGCAGCTGATGGAATTCCGATCCTTCGCCGCGCAGCCGCAAATCCTTCTGGCCGGCTTCCAGCGGCAGGATCTGGGTCCTTATCGCTCCCGACAGGACCGGCGATATGTCAGGCAGGACGGCGATCTCCTTTTCCACCGGCATCTGCGCGATAATGTCCAGCAGCCTCAGCCGCGATGGCCATTTCAGCCACAGCACATGGATCGCATACCGCCCCCGTCGCGTCAGACGAAGATTCACAGTGGCTCTGACATGGCTTTCTCCGGCGACGGACGCAGCACGCGCCAATCTGCCTTCGCCGACGGCAAGCTCGGGAGCACAATCGATCCGAATCTCGACATTGTCGGGCACCGCGTCCTTCTGCGGCCGGATCGCCACCGCAAATACAGCGGTGTGACCGACAAAACCTTGCGGCGGCAGATCGAATTCCACCGTCATCCGGCCCGATGAGGCCGACATCGCCAGATCGCCTGCCGTCAATGCCGCAAGCGCGACCCACAGCATCAGCAGCGGATAACCCATATCGCGCCACCAAACGCTGACGAAGACCGTCACCGCGGCCAAAATCAGAACGAGCGCGATCAGGTAACGGGATGGCCGCATTAACGAGGCGCATCCACGCGGTTCATGATGCTGCGCAGCACCTCGTCGGGGGTACGGCCATCGATTTCGGCCGAAGGCGAAAGAACGATGCGATGGCGAAGCGCGGGCACCAGCAACGCCTGGATATCGTCCGGCAAGCCGTAATCCCGGCCTTCGAAGGCCGCCCGCACTCTGACCGCCGAGGCAAGGGCGTCGGCAGCGCGCGTGGATGCGCCGTAGAGAATATCGGGATCGGAGCGCGTGGCGCGCACCAGATCGACGACATAGGTCAGGGTCGTCTCATCCAGATGGATGGCGTCGATCAGCGCCCGCCCGTCGGCAAGCGCTGCGCTGGTGACAAGCGGACGGATGCCGGCATTGCGCATGTCCGATTTCAGCGCCTGCCTGGCGTGTTTGGAAAGGATGGCGATTTCGGTGTTGCGGTCGGGGAAATCGACGACGAGCTTGAACAGGAAGCGGTCGAGCTGTGCTTCGGGCAAGGGATAGGTGCCCTGCTGCTCGATCGGATTCTGCGTGGCAAGCACAAAGAAATCCGACCCCAGCAAATAATCGGTCCCATCGATCGTCACCATCCGCTCGTTCATCGCCTGCAGCAGGGCGGATTGCGTCTTCGGCGGAGCGCGATTGATCTCGTCGGCCAGAAGGATGTCGGTAAAGACAGGGCCCTTGGTCAGGTGGAATTGATTGGTCTGGAAGTTGAAGAGATTGACGCCGAGCACATCGCCCGGCATCAGGTCGGGCGTGAACTGGATACGGCGATAATCCAGCGCCATGGCCGCGGAAACCGAGCGGGCCAGCAGGGTTTTGGCCGTGCCGGGAGGCCCTTCGACAAGGCAGTGCCCGCCGGCAAAAATCGAAATCAGAACGAGATCGATGATCGCGTCCTGCCCTTGCACCACCTTGCCTATTTCCCCACGAACCGTAGCGATAAGATCGCGAAACTCACCTAGATCCAAACTCAAAGCTCCCTAGCAATTTTCTGAATGTCTCGAGATTGCGATGCAGATCCGAGCGCGTCATGATATGTCCGCGTTCGATCAGCGCCTCGGCTGCGGCGTGCAAGGCCTGTGCGGCTGCCTTGTCTTGACGCGCCAGGCGTTGGAACAATCGTGCGATGCCTGCCTGATTGCCGGCGCCGGAGCCGAAGAGCAATTGCGCCTTATCGGCGAGCAGATGCAGCACGAACTGTCCCGTCATCCGGCCGTCATTGCCCGAAAGCCGCAAGAGCCGCGCCGTGGCTTCGATCGCGGCGGTCTTGGACAATTCGATATTTCCAGAGACCTCACGCAAAGGCGGCCCGAAGCGATAGGCGCCCCGCCAGAAGCAGATCGCCGCCACAACCAGCACGGTTCCCCAGATGGCCGATAAGGGATAGGCGAAAAAGCGCTTCAGATCGGTGGTGGAGCGCTCATAGGATTGCCCCTCGTCGACCGTTGCCTCGCTATCGAGAGGTTCGCCCGATGTATCCAGATAGATCGGCCGCGACTCGCCGGCGGCGCGGAGAGACTGGACCAGTGAGACGGCAAAGGCGGCGTTATCGGCCAACGCCAGTCCGTGGTTATTCAGCAGATCGGGATCCGACAGCAGATAGACGGTGGGATCGGCCGCGCAGTGCAGAAGCAGCACACCCGATAGCGTACCCACGACCTCCCCGCAGCCGCTCGGCAGGCTCGACCGCTCGAAGGTTTGCGCCCGATAGAGGGCAATCTTGATCGGCTGGCCCGGTTGCAGCTGCGGCTGCGCTTCCTCAAAACTTGTCTCACTGCGGGCGAAGCCAAAATCCGAGTAGCCGATCTTGTCAAGTTCATTGCTGATGTCGGCGAGATCAATCAGCCCCGATTTGCCGGCGACGCCTTCCGTCGATACGATGCCGCGCCATTTCGGCAAAACAATCAGCGTCGGCAGGGCATATTGGTCCGCCTCCACAACGGGGTTTTCCGGGTCCAGACCGTCCGTTTCATCGTCTGATTGAGGTGTGACAGCCTCGCCTTGATGTATCGACAGGGGAACGATGCGCAGCGAGATTTTGGAGCGCGCCTGGGCAATATGAGGGTCGGAACGGACGACCGGGATACCCTTGGTCTGCAGCCACAATTCCAGCCCCTTGCTGCCAAGAGGCGAACGGTCGTAATCGCTGCCCCGCGACACCGCAAAGACCGCCAGTGCAGCCAGCGCGAGCACCAGCCCCAGGATTAAAACGGGGGCGGATTTACGCATGGGCCACTCTGCCTGCTGCAAGCAGATCGCGCCCGGTCGCAAGAAGGACGCTGAAATGGTTCTCCGCAACGGTGCGGCCACCGTAATGAACGAGTTCCACCGCCGTCAGGAAGCTGGCAAGCCGGTCGCGGCCGGGCATGGTTTTCGGCAAGCGGGCAAAGACGGCACGTTCCGTATCGGCGCGGGAAAGCCGCGTATCCGTGATGTCGGCGGCGTGGAGCAGACAATGCCTGAGCAGCAGGACAAGCGCCTGCCTTCGATCGGCCATGGCCGCAATCCGCTGCAGGAAATCGCTTGGCTTTTCCTCAACCTCTTCGGCGCCGGTCCGCCAACTTTCCGGCGCCTCCTGGCGCTGCTTGATGTCGCTCGGAGCAGACGACAGCAGGACGCCGCCGTTTCCGAAACGCATCCACAAGCCGATTGCCGCTGCCAAGCCGACGAGCACGACGGCAACGGCCAGAGGGCCGCCGCTGATCACCGGCTCCCGCGGGAAAGATGACGGCGCGCGTCGCAGCGGCGGCTTGTCTTGAGACGACGTCGTACCCGACGCCGCTTTGGCCTGATCGGACGCATCGCCGTAGACGAGCGTGCAGCGCAGGCCGTTCAGCAGGCACTGCGAGGCATATTCCGTCCCGACGGCGCTGATCGGCTGATGGCTGTCGGCGGGCTGACCGCCGCTGTCCTGCGCCCAGACGGGCGGAAATGAAACCGAGGCGGCGAGGAAAAGGGCCGCCAGCAGGCCGGCGTTGCGGGTGGTCATGCTCTAGGCAAAGACCTCTGCTCGCGCTTCGGGACGCAGCGGATCCGGCCCGAACTTGTTTGGACCTTCCGTGCCCTTCCTCGCGGAAAGAACCGCAACTGCGATGCCCGTAGCCCGACCGATAAAGGGAACAGTGCCCGCCAAAATAATAATTGCGAGGTACCACCAACCGGACATGTTGCAATCATGAAAGCGGCGAACCTGAAGGGAGAGGATCGGCAAAACCAATGCAAGCCCCAACAATCCGCCGATGGCCCCGAAAATAAAGATCACCGGCGAAGATTCATTCTGATTAACGGAAAAAGCGCCGCTCAAGGCGGCCAGAATTACAAGTATGATCGCTATAAGCATATAGAATAGCTGAAACCACCAATACTCCGAGCGGGAGGCCCTCCCAGAGAAAGTTGCATATTTCTTCGTTAGAACTGTTCGAACAGCTTCAGTAAACCCCATATTAACCCCTCAATCCTGCTTGCTGCAGCACAGCGAACCTTACATCGCCTTGCCACAATAGTCACTTCTATGAAAACAGCTACAATTCAAACGCATAAATTGCAATAAGCCCCCTTCTTGAAAGGGGGCGTTATGCAGGCGGAAAACTGAGCCCGTAGGCAGCAGCAGAGCTAAGGGCAGGCCGGAGTGCGGGTGGCCACGCGCTAGGCAAAGACCTCAGCTCGCGCCTCGGGGCGCAACGGATCAGGTCCGAACCTGTTGGGCCCCTCGGTGCCGGGAAGCACACTGATCACGAGGACTGCGATACCCGCAATGAAACCAACGTAGGGAACGAAACCACAGACAAACAGTGCGAGATACCACCAGCCGGAAATGTTGCGATCATGAAAGCGACGAACCTGAACGGCCACCTGTGGCAAAAACATTGCGAGCCAAATCAATCCGCCGATGAATAAGAGAAGGGCGACTGGGGGTGGAACGCCGTCTCGAAGATCCGAAAAGCTGGCGGTCACAAGACAAGCGAGCCCGATTGCGAACAGCACTAGAAAATAGAATAAGACAAACCACCAAAATTCCGAGCGCGAGGCCCTGCCGGAGAAAGTTGCATATTTCTGCACCAGCGCCATTCCGGCAGCCTCAGCAAACCCCACTTTAACGCCCCATTCTTATTTGCCGCAAATCTGTTGATGTCTCACCAGCGTCGGAACGAAGATCATTCCGCCGGAAAGTGACTACAATTTAAACGCAGAAATTGCAATATGACCGGGTTGGCGCAGCCTTAGAAACTGCGCTTGTACTTTTACCACCCAGCGATCCGCGCAGCTGGGCCCCGGGTCTCTAGCCCACTGGTGTGAACTCGACCGGTATTGCTGACTGCGCCTGCGTTAAGCCGCGGGCTGCACGATAAGCGACTGATGGCAGTGCACGCCAGCGAGGACACCCGAGGCGGAGGCGAGCGTGCCGCTGTGCATGGAGCTTGCGGCATCGCCGGCGGCGAAGACGCCCTTGACGCTGGTCTCCTTGTTTTCGCCCGCGCGGATGACCGGCCCGAAGGCACCGTCGTCGAAGGCGCAGCCGAGCTGTTCGGCGATGGGGCTCGCCATCGCCGTCTTCGGCGCGACGAATATGGCGTCGAGCGGAACGATACGGCCATCGGCGAGACGCACCGCCTGGAGTTTCGGGCTATCGCCCAACAGCTCCACGATCGGGCTGCGCTCGATGCGTACCCCACGGGCAGTCAGCCGTGCCAGCTGCTCTTCATCGGGCTCGAACAGTGCCTGGGTGAAGAAGGTGGTCGCGCCCCAGTCCGGGATCATCATGGCGGAATGGGCCGAATGCGGATGGTTTGCAAGGACACCGAGTTCGCCGCCGCTTACCTCATAGCCGTGGCAATAGGGGCAGTGCAGCACCGACCGGCCCCAGCGGTCACCAAGGCCGGGGATGTCGGGCAGCGTGTCGCTGACGCCGGTTGCGAGAATGAGGCGGGCAGCGCGTTCTTCACCGCCGCCTTCGACGGTGACGACGAATTCCTCGCCCTCCTTCTGGGCGCGGATAACTTTGGCGTCGCGCAGCGTTATGTTCGGATAAAGCGAAAGCTGCCTCTTCCCCTCACCCATGATCGCCGCCGGCGCTTGACCGTCCTGTCCGAGAAAACCGTGCGAAGCCTGCGAAAATCGGTTTCGCGGCGCGCCCGCATCGACGAGCAGAACCCGCCGCCGCGCGCGGGTGAGCTGCATGGCTGCCGACAGGCCGGCAAAATTGCCGCCGATGACGATGACTTCGTAGGACATGCGCTGACTCCTTCGATATTGGCTCATGAATCATCATAAGTTACATGAATCGGAGCAGTCAAGACTCATGTCACTTGTCTTGTTACAAACTGGCTGCGATAATGGCGCGCTCGGTCGACAGGATAGAACCATGCGCAACGACAGCCGCCTTTCCCGCATGCTGCACGTGCTGATCCACATGGATCGGCATCAGGATGCGGCGACCTCCGAAATGATTGCAAAGATGCTGAACACCAATCCCGTCGTCGTCCGCCGCACCATGGCGGGGCTTCGCCAACAGGGCTATGTGCGTTCGGAAAAGGGCCATGGCGGCGGCTGGACGCTGGTGCGGCCTTTGTCAGAGATCACCCTGCTCGACGTCTACAACGCGCTTGGCGAACCGCACGTCTTTGCCATCGGCCCCGCCGACGATCAGCCCAAATGTCTGGTCGAACAGGCGGTGAATAACGCGCTGGCCGATGTAATGAAGGAGGCGGAGGCGCTGCTTTTGAGGCGGCTGGGCAGCGTGACGCTGGAGGAAATTGCGGCTGAATTCGAAGCAAAACTGACGGCGCGTTCGGCTGCGGCTTATTCCTGTGCCTCGTGAGCGGACGCTCCTAGGACTCAGCCGTCACGCCCCCTCACCGTCCACGAGGCGGTATCGCGATCGGGGTGCTGGTTGTTGCTCGCCCTGATCGCCGCGGCCCAGTCGGCGCCGTTGGTTTCGGTTGCACCGGTATTTTCTATGTCCGTGATCGTCTCGAACCATGCCACCATGTTCTCGGTGCAGGTATTGGCAAGCGGCGCGAAGGGATGAGGATTGTCCAGCGAACCGATCATCAGGTTGGTGCGACCGTTTTCCAGGTGGTGGAAGAACAATGGCGTGCCGCAATTGGCGCAGAAGCCGCGCTCGACAAGCTCCGAGCTCTTCCAGACGCTCGGCTTGCCGCGTGTCCAGCTGAGCGCATCGTCGGGCGCGGCGACGAGCGCGGCAAAGATGTTGCCCGAGGCCTTCTGGCACATGCGGCAATGGCAGAGATGCGAATTGTCGAACATGGCGGTGGCGTGGTAGCGCACGGCACCGCACTGGCAGCCGCCACTCACTTCCGTCTCGATGCGTTTCATTTTCTCCTCCTTCAAGAGGCGGGTGGGGCTTACTCTCCCCTCACACCCGCCGATACAGAAAATACCGTCCTTCCTTGATCCCCTCCGGCAGCGGCAGTGCGGTGAGCTCCGGATGCTCCAGCGGCAGACCGCTGACCGCGATCCCGTTCGGAGCGAGCACGCCGGCCATCAGCTGCGGCAGCCAGGTCAGCGTCACGGCGTCAATCTCGTCATGGCCGGTGCCGATATCGGCATGGGCAAGGGCTGCGCCGATGCCGAGGAAGGCTTGGCCGGAGTCGCGGATGTTACCGGTCACCATATCTTGCGGCTCTGGGGTCGAGGCCGAATAGGAGCGGACCTCCCAGTCAAAAGCGATGATGCGGCGGTCGGGGAATTTTTCGCGCAGATGATCATAGGTGCGGCCGTTGCCGAGGCCGAACTCCAGCACCGGACCTTCGATGTGCTCGACCAAATCGGCGATTGCGTTCAGAATGTCGCGTTGGGCCGTCAACCGGCGAATGAAGCTGTCGAGGCGGCTCATCGAAATCCGTATCCGTGATGAAAATCGTGAGCGCGTGCTAACACATGAAACCTTGCCAAGTCGATTGCCGTAAATGGGAATTGGCGTTGCAGCAGCGATATGTGTCTGTGCTAAGGTCGATGACATGACAACTGAGACCGACGAAGAATTCTTTGCGAACGTGCCGCTCTTCAGCGCCTTCGAGGGCGTGACCGATGCCGACAATTACCGGCCGCTGCCGGAGGGATGGGTGCTGGCGCTTGCCGATATCGTCGGCTCGACACAGGCGATCGCCGGCGGCCGCTACAAGGACGTCAACATGGCCGGCGCTAGCGTCATTTCGGCGGTGCTGAATGCCGTCGGCAAGGGCGACTATCCCTTCGTCTTCGGTGGCGACGGCGCGCTGATCGCGCTTCCGGGTTCGCTGGAGAAGGCGGCGCGCGATGCGCTCGCCGCCGTGCAGGTCTGGGTCGAGGAGGATCTCGGCCTGATGTTGCGCATCGCCATCGTGCCGGTCGCCGATACCCGCGCCGAGGGCCTCGACGTCCGTGTCGCGCGCTATTCCGCAAGCCCGCACGTCACCTATGCGATGTTCTGGGGCGGCGGCACGAGCTGGGCGGAACGACAGATGAAGCTCGGCCGCTACGGCATCGAGCGCGCCGCTCCGGGAACGCGGCCGGATCTCACCGGCCTTTCCTGCCGCTGGAGCCCGATCGAGGCCGAGAACGGCGAGATCGTCTCGATCATCGCCGTGCCCGGCGAAGGCCGGCCGGGCGAAGAATTCCGCGATCTCGTCAACGGCATCGTCGCCATCACCGCCGAGCAGAACCGCGGCAGCCATCCGGTGCCGGCCGAGGGCCCGAAATTCGCTTTCTCGCTGAAGGGCATCAATCGCGAGGCCAAGGCCACGGCGCCGGCCGGCAAACGTCTGCGGCAGAAGCTGATCATCTTCCTGCAGCTCGGCATCATCCTCGCGTGCTACAGGCTCGGCCTTCCGCTCGGACGCTTCGATGCCCGCCGCTACAAGCGCGACGTCGCCGGCAATTCCGATTTCCGCAAGTTCGACGACGGACTGAAGATGACGGTCGACGTCGACGCCGCCCGCTTGAAACGGATCGAGACGCTGCTGGAAGAAGCGCGGGCGAGAGGCATTGCCCGCTACGGCCTGCATCGCCAGTCCTCGGCGCTGATGACCTGCTTCGTGCCGACGCCGATCTCGCGCGACCACATGCATTTCATCGATGGCGCATCAGGCGGTTATGCCGTCGCCGCCAGCCGCATGACCGGCAAATCGCTTTCGGCCGTTTCCGTCATGCCTTGATGACGTGAGAGGCCGAGAGGCCGAGCCGGTCGAAGACGTTGCGCGTATCGATGATCAGCGCCGCAGTTTTGGCGAGCATCGTATAATCGATCCTGTCATGGTCGGTCGCGACCAGCACAGCATCGTAGCCGGCCACCGCCTCCGGCGTCAGCGTCACCGACTTGCGGCCTTTCAGCGCCTGGTGTTCGCGCGTCGGCGGGATCTCGGCGACGAAGGGATCGTGGTAATCGGCCCGTCCGCCTCGCTCCTCGATGATCTCGATCAGCCGCAGCGACGGGCTCTCTCTTATATCGGCGACGTTCTTCTTATAGGCGAGCCCCAGCACCAGCACCCGGCTGCGGCTCAGCGCCTTGCCGGCGCGTATGTCGAGCGCTTCGGCCAGTTTGCCGACGACATAACGCGGCATCGCCGAATTGATCTCGCCGGCAAGCTCGATGAAGCGGGTCGGCAACTCGTATTCGCGCGATTTCCAGGTGAGGTAGAAGGGATCGATCGGGATGCAATGGCCCCCGAGGCCGGGGCCGGGATAGAAGGGCATATAGCCGAACGGCTTGGTCTTGGCCGCGTCGATCACTTCCCAGACGTCAATGCCCATCGCCGCGTAGACGGTCTTCAGCTCGTTGACGAGGGCGATGTTGACCGAGCGGAAGATGTTTTCGGTGAGCTTGACGGCCTCGGCTGTCGCATTCGAGGAGACAGGAACGACGGTCGAAACGGCAGCGCCGTAGAAGGTCTTCATCAGAGCCAAGGCCTCGGGCCCGTCGCCGGCGACGACCTTCGGGATGGTCGCGGTGTGATAATGCTGGTTGCCGGGATCCTCGCGCTCCGGCGAGAAGCCGACAAAGAAATCGGCGCCGGATTTCAGGCCGGAGCCTTCGAGGATGACCTTGACGATATCGTCTGTGGTGCCGGGATAGGTGGTCGATTCCAACGCGACGAGCTGGCCGGAGCGCAGATGTTCTGCGATCGAGCGCGAGGTCGCCTCGACGAAGGAAAGGTCGGGGTCACGATGTTTGGTGAGCGGCGTCGGCACGCAGATGATGATCACGTCGCACTCGCCAAGGCCTGCGAAATCCGTGGTCGCCTGGAACCGCCCCGCCTCGATCTCGGCGGCGAGCGCCTCGTTGCTGACGGCGTCGATATAGGAACGGCGGGCCTCGAGCGCCACCATCTTCGAGGGATCGATGTCGAAGCCGGTGACCGCAAAACCGCTGCGCGCGACCGCAATCGCCAGCGGCAGGCCGACATAACCGAGCCCGATGATGCCGGCACGCGCCGCGCGGGTTTCGATCTTCTGCAAAAGCGTGTCGAAGGTGGAGGTGGCCAAGGCGGGCTCTTTCAATTGGGGAATTCAGGAAGCTGATCTAATGCATGATGGCGGGGAATTAAACCCGGGGCTTCTTCCCCGGCGGCAATGCCGTCTGGTTGGTGCCAATGAGGGGCTGGCCTCACCAATCTCTTAGGCCAGATGAATCCCTTTAGCCGGGTGTGGCGAAAATGCCCCGGCGGCGGCCTTTGCTGCAACTTCGGCGCACAAAAGCGTCCGCCTCCCATTGTTTCGCATCTGCAGCATCCCTATCTGAGTTTGATATTGAACCATCGAGAAAGGACTTCCCGTCCGGTCCCCGCTCGGGGAACTCAGGGGCGCTGCTGCCGGGCTTTCGGCGGATCGTTGACAAATATTACCGCTCGTACATCCTGATTTTCTTGTGACCTGCGCATCAAAATGCGTCGGCCGAGGGACTTTTGGCTCTTAGGGATGGCGTGCCTTATGAGGATCATACCGCGAATGAGCACGATCGAATCCAGCGTGTCCTCCATCCTGTTGGACCGGGTCGCCGAATGGCTGACGCATTCCTCGCTGGCAGGCGACGACCTTGAAAACATCGTGCGCGGCTTCTGCGAAAGGCTTGCCTCCGCCGGCCTGCCGATTGCGCGCGTGCACCTGACCTTTTCGATGCTGCATCCGCTCTACGATGCGCTGAGCTTCACCTGGCGGCGCGCCAGCGGCGTCACCATCGAGGGTTTCCGCATGCCGGCCGGGCAGAAGCCGGACCGCTTCCTGCAGAGCCCCTATTATTACCTGCTCGACAACAACCTGCAGCACATCCGCCGGCGGCTGATGCAGGAAGGGCCGGCCGAGTTCCCGATTTTCGAGGACCTGCGCAAGGACAGGATGACCGATTATCTCGCCTTCGTGCAGCCCTTCGGCGACGATTCGGTGCAGGGCATGATGGGCTCCTGGTCGACCGATCACCATGACGGTTTTACCGACGACATGATCGACGCGCTGCTCCGGATGCAGAACCATCTGGCGGTCGCCGCCAAGATGGCGGTGCTCGGCAAGCTCGCCAACAACATGCTGACCACCTACCTCGGCGGCGACGCCGGCAAGCGGGTGCTGAACGGCCAGATCCGCCGCGGCGACGGCGAAACGATCCGTGCGGCCCTCGTCATGGGCGACATGCGCGAATCCACCATGTATGCGGAAAAGGAAGGCCGCCAGGCCTATATCGATACGCTCAACCAGTTCTTCGACGCGATCGCCGCCCCCTTCAACCGCAATGGCGGCGAGATTCTGAGCTTCCTCGGCGACGGCTTCCTCGCCGTCTATCCCTGCGGGCGTCACAAGGATCCGTCCAAAATCGCCTGCGAGGCTGCACTTTCGGCCGTCTATCAGGCACAGGCGCGGGTGGCCGAACTCAACCGCGACCGCGAGGAAAAGGGTCTGGCCAGGATCGGTTACGGCATCGGCCTGCATGTCGGCAACGTCATGTTCGGCAATGTCGGCCTCAAGGACCGGCTGACCTTCTCCGCCTTCGGATCGGCGGTCAACGAGGTGCAGCGTCTGCAAATCCTGACCAAGAAATACGGCCGCGAGGTCGTCGCCAGCCAGGCCTTCGCCGGTTATTGCGGTGGCGAATGGACGACCCTCGGAGAGGAGAAGCTGCGCGGCATCCGCCAGAAGGTGACGGTGCTCCAGCCACGCGCCCCGGCCCCGGAGATCCATGTCGACGAACATTTCCGCGAGGCCGTGCAGAACGGACTTTCCGAAGCCGAGCAGGTCATTCTGCTGCACCGGGATGCGAAGAAACAGGTCAAGCGCACCAGCATGGAGAAGTTCATCCAGTAAAATGCCAGGTCGGCACCGATAAAATTGCGTGTTTCGTCCGCACCACCACGGCGAAAGGCGGCAATATCCCCTTGATTGTCATCAGCTAGACACCCCGTTTGCGGTACGATAGTGTGCCCTAACGGGAACATAGAAGACTGGGGAATTTCATTGGTATGGCGTCCGCTGCCGATTTGTTGCGTATTGAGAACCTCGATGTCTCTTTCTCCGTTTTCGGCGACCGGCTGCGCGTCGTAAAGGAAGCCAATCTTCGTATCCTTCCGGGCAAGGTCACCGCTCTCGTCGGTGAGTCCGGTTCCGGCAAATCGGTGATCAGCCAGGCCATCATGGGCATTCTGCCCAACCCCGCCAGGGCCTCGGGCAGCATCCTCTTCACCGACCCGCTCGACGGCAGCACGACCGATATCCTGTCGCTCTCGCGCGACAGCGAGGAGATGCGCGATCTGCGCGGCAAGCGCATGGCGACGATCTTCCAGGAGCCGATGACCTCGCTCTCGCCGCTGCACACTGTCGGCAACCAGATCAGCGAGGTGCTGCTGATCCATACCGAGACCGACAAGCAGGAGGCGCGTCAAAAGACTGAGGAAATGCTCGGCCTCGTCGGCTTCTCCAATCCGCACCGCACCTACGACATGTATCCGTTCGAGTTGTCGGGCGGCATGCGCCAGCGCGCCATGATTGCCATGGCGTTGATATGCAAGCCGGCGCTGCTGATCGCCGACGAGCCGACGACGGCGCTCGACGTAACGATCCAGGCGCAGATCCTGGAGTTGCTGCGCGATCTTCAGGCCAAGCTCGGCATGGCGATGCTGCTCATCACCCACGATCTCGGGATCGTCGCCAACATGGCCGACGAGGTGGTCGTCATCTATCACGGCGAGATCATGGAAGCCGGGCCGGTCGAGGCGATCTTCCGAAACCCGCAGCATCCCTATCTCAAGGCCCTGATGGCCGCCGTTCCGCATTTCGACATGAAACCCGGCGAGCGGCTGAAGGCGCTGCGCGACGTGCCGGTCAATCTCGAGACTCTCGTCGGCAAGAAGAAGCTGCTGCAGGCGGAGGCGCCGGGCACGCTGCTGTCGGTCACCAATCTCTCGAAGACCTACAAGACGCGCAAGCGCAGTCTCCTGGGCAAGCATGAGGCCACCGTCCTGCGCGCCGTCGACGATGTCAGCTTCGACATCCGCCGCGGCGAATGTCTCGGCCTGGTCGGCGAATCCGGCTGCGGCAAGACGACGCTCAGCAAGATCCTGATGCGCGCCATCACACCCGACAGCGGCGCGGTCGTGTTCAACGACGGCAAGGAGGTCATCGACGTGCTTGCCGTCAAGGGCGACGAGCTGCAGGACATGCGCACCAAGATCCAGATGGTGTTCCAGGATCCGGTCTCCTCGCTGTCGCCGCGCATGACGGTGCGCAACATCCTCAGCGAACCGCTGGAGATCCACGATCGCGGTGACAGTGATGAGCGCAAGCGCAAGGTCGAGGGGCTGATGGGAGCGATCGGCCTCGACAAGCGCTACCTCAGCCGTTACCCGCACAGCTTTTCCGGCGGCCAGCGCCAGCGCATCGGCATTGCCCGCGCGCTGGCGCTCGGCCCGAAACTCGTCATCCTCGACGAGCCGGTCTCGGCCCTCGACGTCTCGGTGCAGGCACAGATCCTCAACCTGCTCAAGGATCTGCAGAAGGAGCTGGGGCTGACCTACCTGTTCATCTCGCACAACCTCGCCGTCGTCGATTACATGGCCGACCGCATCGCCGTCATGTGCAAGGGCCGCATCGTCGAGATCGCGCCGCGCGAGATCATCCTGCGCGATCCGGTGCACCCCTATACGAAATCGCTTCTCGCCGCCGTTCCCTTCCCCGATCTCGATCGGCCGCTCGATTTCAAGGCGCTCCGGGAAAACGGCGCCGCCGACAAGCAGAATTGGGGCGTGACCTTCACCGCCGAACATGACGATGCTTCCGAGCTTGCCTATGCCGATCTCGGCGACGGCCATTTGGTGCGCGCCCGCAAGGGCGCTACGGCCAAGGAGTTGCGCTGATGGTGACGCGTCGCACCTTTCTGGGCGGCCTCGTCGGTGCGGCGATCGCGCCGGCGGTGCTTCGCGCCGAGCAGATAGTCGAGCCGGAATTCCTCAAGGAGAAGCTGGCATCAGGCAGCTTGCCTCCAATGGCCGAGCGCATTCCCGCCCGTCCGCGCATCGTCAACCTGAAGGAGATGGGGCTCGAACCCGGCGCCTATGGCGGCACGGTGCGCACCATCATCGGCAGCCAGCGCGACATCCGCTTCATGACGATCTACGGCTATGCCCGCCTGATCGGCTACGACAAGCACCTTCAGTTCCAGCCTGACATTCTCGCCGATTTCCGCTCCGAGGACGACACGGTCTTCACCTTCACGCTGCGCGAGGGCCATAAATGGTCGGACGGGGCGCCGTTCACGGCCGATGATTTCCGCTACTGGTGGGAAGACGTCATCCTCAACGACAAGCTGACACCCGGCGGCGGTGCGCTCGAGCTTCGTCCGCACGGCAGCCTGCCGCGCTTCGAGATGCTCGATCCGCTGACCGTACGTTACACCTGGGAAAAACCCAACCCGATGTTCCTGCCGGCCCTGGCAGGACCCATACCGCTCGTTATCGTCGGGCCGGCGCACTACCTCAAGCAGTTCCACAAGAAGTATCAGCCCGACCAGGCGAAGATGGAACAGATGATGCAGGCCAACCGCGCCAAGAAATGGCAGGACCTGCACATCAAGATGGCGCGCTCCTACCGTCCCGAGAATCCGAACCTGCCGACACTGGATCCCTGGCACAATACCACCGCATTGCCGGCCGAGCAGTTCGTCTTCGAGCGTAACCCGTTCTTCCATCGCGTCGACGAAAACGGCAGGCAGCTTCCCTATCTCGACCGTTTCGTCCTCAACGTCTCTTCCTCGTCGATCATCGCCGCCAAGGCGGGTGCGGGCGAGGCCGACCTGCAGGCGACCGGCATCGATTTCAACGACTACACCTTCCTGAAAGAGGCGGAGAAGCGCTTTCCGGTGAAGGTCAATCTCTGGAAGGTCGCACGCGGATCGCGCATCACACTGTTGCCGAATCTCAACTGCGCCGACGAGGTGTGGCGGGGCCTGTTCCGTGACGTGCGGCTGCGCCGGGCGCTGTCGCTGGCGATCAATCGGCACGAGATCAATATGGTCGCCTTCTATGGCTTGGGCACGCCGAGCGCCGATACCGTGCTGCCCGACAGCCCGCTCTTCAAGCAGGAATATGCCGACGCCTTCGTCAAATTCGATCCCGACGAGGCCAATCGCCTGCTCGACGAGCTCGGCCTGACCAGGCGCGGCGACGACGGCATAAGGCTGCTGCCGGACGGGCGGCGCGCCGAGATCACCGTCGAGACCGCCGGCGAAAGCAATCTCGATACCGACGTACTGGAACTGGTGCACGATCACTGGGCCGATATCGGCCTTGCGCTTTATACCCGCACCTCGCAGCGCGACGTCTTCCGCAACCGCGCCATGAGCGGCACGATCATGATGTCGATCTGGTACGGCCTCGACAATGGCGTGCCGACGGCCGACATGTCGCCGTCCGGTCTTGCGCCGACGCTCGACGATCAGCTGCAGTGGCCGCTCTGGGGCATGCATTATCTCTCCGCCGGCCAGGAAGGTGTCGCTCCCGACCTGCCGGAAGCGGCCGAACTGGTCGATCTGCTCGGCCAGTGGGGCTCGACGGCGAAGTTCGAGGAGCGTCAGGCGATCTGGCACCGAATGCTGTCGCTCTATACGCAGCAGGTCTTCTCGATCGGCCTCATCAACAGCACGCTGCAGCCGATCCTGCGCGCCGCCAAGCTGCAGAACCTGCCGGAGAAAGCGCTCTACGGCTTCGATCCCACCTCCTATCTCGGCGTCTATATGCCGGATGTTTTCTGGTACAAGGAGGCCTGAGGCGTGCTCAGATATATTCTCTGGCGCATCGCCGCCATGGTGCCGACGCTCTTCGTCATTTCGGCGCTTGTCTTCACCATCATCGAGCTGCCGCCCGGCGACTTCTTCGAGAGCCAGATCGCCGAGCTGCGCGCCTCCGGCGAGACAGCCAACCTCCAGGAAATCGAGGAGATGCGCCAGCAATACGGCTTCGACAAGCCGGAGATCGTGCGCTATTTCTACTGGGTCGGCGGCATGCTGCACGGCGATTTCGGCTATTCCTTCGAATACCAGCTGCCGGTCTCGGACGTGGTCGGCGAACGGCTGTGGCTGACGATCCTCGTCTCCTTCACGACGATCCTGCTCACCTGGCTGATCGCCTTTCCGATCGGCATCTATTCGGCGACGCATCAGTATAGCTGGGGCGATTACGGGCTGACCTTTCTCGGCCTGCTCGGCATCGCCATTCCGAACTTCATGCTGGCGCTGATCCTGATGTATTTCGCCAATGTCTGGTTCGGGCTGTCGATCGGCCACCTGATGGACCAGCAATATCTCAACGCGCCGATGAGTTGGGAAAAAGCGAAGTCGATCCTCGCCCATCTGTGGATCCCCGTCATCATCGTCGGCACGGCCGGCACGGCCGGGATGATCCGGCGGCTGCGGGCCAATCTTCTCGACGAGATGCAGAAGCAATATGTGACGACGGCCCGCGCCAAGGGCCTGCATCCGATGCGGGCGCTGGTCAAATATCCGCTGCGCATGGCGCTCAATTTCTTCATCGCCGACATCGGTTCGATCCTGCCGTCGATCATCTCGGGCGCCGAAATCGTCGCCATCGTCCTGTCGCTGGAGACGACCGGGCCGATGCTGATCAAGGCGCTGCAGAGCCAGGACATGTATCTCGCCGGCTCCTTCCTGATGTTCCTCGCCTTTCTCAATGTCATCGGCGTGCTGATTTCCGATATCGCCCTTGGCTTCCTCGATCCCCGTATCCGTCTGCAAGGCAGGAGCACCAAATAATGTCGCCCCTTCCCGCACCCGGCGCGCCACTTCCCCATTACGTCTCGACCGCGCCTTTCGATCCGCATGCGACCGAAACCATGACGGCGGCGCAATCGCGCATCCATCTCGCTTCGCAGAAGCAGCTGATGTGGTGGAAGTTCAAGCAGCACAGGCTGGCCTTGATCTCCGGCATCTTTCTTGCCGCCGTCTACCTGATGATCCTGATCGTCGAATTCCTTGCGCCCTATGGCCTGCACACCCGCAATGTCGATTTCATCCATGCGCCGCCGCAGCGCGTCCACTTCTTCGACAAGGGAGAGTTCGTCGGCCCCTTCGTCTACGGCCGCTCCATGACGCTCGATCTCGACACGCTGCATCGCGTCTATACCGACCGGCCGAACGACGTGCAGCCGATCCGCTTCTTCTGCCGCGGCGATTCCTATAAATTCTGGGGCCTCGTCGCCTCGAATTACCATCTCATCTGCCCGGCGATCGGCGGCCAGATGTTCCTGCTCGGCACCGACCGGCTCGGCCGCGACGTGCTGTCGCGCATCCTCTACGGCGCACGCATATCGCTGACGATCGGCCTGATCGGTATTTCGATCAGCTTCGTGCTCGGCATCGTCATCGGCGGCCTTGCCGGCTACTGGGGCGGCGTCTTCGACCTCATCGTCCAGCGCCTGATCGAGGTGCTGCAGTCGCTGCCGAGCCTGCCGCTGTGGATGGCGCTCGCCGCCATCATGCCGGTGACCTGGAGCCCGATCGTCATCTATTTCGGCATCACCGTCATCCTCGGCATCATCGACTGGACCGGGCTGGCGCGTGCCGTGCGCTCCAAGCTGCTGGCGCTGCGCGAGGAGGATTACGTCCAGGCCGCGCAGCTGATGGGCGCCAGCACGCCGCGCATCATCGGCCGCCATCTGGTGCCGGGCTTCATGTCGCATCTCATCGCTTCGGCGACGATTTCGATCCCCGGCATGATCCTCGGCGAGACCGCGCTCTCCTTCCTCGGCCTCGGTCTTCGGCCGCCGATCACCAGCTGGGGCATTCTGCTGACGGAGGCAAAAAGCGTCAGCGTCATCGCCTTCTATCCCTGGCTGCTCTTTCCGATCATTCCTGTTGTTCTTGTCATTTTGGCGTTCAACTTTCTGGGAGACGGCTTGCGCGATGCGGCAGATCCCTACAAATAGCGGGAAGCTCGGCGGCGCCTTCCGGCACCGCGCCCGCCTCTTGGCCTCCGGACGGTGGGGGTACTAATTCATGTTGTTCACCCCGGAGGGAACACCCATGGCCAGACGTCTCGAAGATGCTCGCATCCTCATGTACAGCCACGACACGTTCGGTCTCGGCCATCTCAGGCGCTGTCGCACCATCGCCCATGCGCTGGTCGAAGACTATCGCGGCCTCAACATCCTGATCATTTCGGGGGCGACGATCGCCGGCGCCTTCGATTACCGCGCCCGCGTCGATTTCGTGAAGATCCCGAGCGTCATCAAGCTGCGCAACGGCGAATATACGTCGCTCGCCAGCCATATCGATCTGCACGAGACGCTGAAGATGCGCGAATCGAGCATCCGCCATACGGCCGAGACTTTCCAGCCTGACATTTTCATCGTCGACAAAGAGCCGATGGGGTTGAAGGGCGAGGTCGAGGATACGCTCGCCTATCTCAAGGCCCGCGGCACCGTGCTGGTGCTGGGGCTGCGCGAAATCATGGACGCGCCGCATCTGCTCGAGGCCGAGTGGAAGAAGAACAGCGTCATGCAGAAGATCGACCAATATTACGACAGCGTCTGGGTCTACGGACCGCCGGATTTTTACGATCCGCTTGTTGGTCTCGACGTGCCGGCGAGCCTGCGCCGCAAGATGGATTTTGTCGGCTTCCTGCAGCGCAGCGTCTCCAAAGGCAAGAGCTCGATCAACGCCCGCAAGGATAATTACCTGCTGGTCACCACAGGCGGCGGCGGCGACGGCTCCGATCTCGTCCACGACGTCATGAACGCCTACGAGGCCGATCCGACGCTGACGCAGAAGGCGCTGGTCGTGCTCGGGCCCTATATGCCGGCCGCCGAGCGCGCCAAGCTGGTGCAGAAGGGCGAAGCCATTCCCTATATCGAGGTGATCGAATTCGACAATCACATGGAAGAGCTGATCGCCGACGCCACCGGCGTCGTCGCCATGGGCGGCTACAACACCTATTGCGAGATCCTCTCCTTCGACAAGCCGGCCCTTATCGTGCCTCGCGTCAAGCCGCGCGAGGAGCAGCTGCTGCGCGCAAAGCGGGCGAGCGAGCTCGGCCTCGTCGACATGCTGCTGCCGGAGCAATCGGTTGATCCCGCCATCATGGCCGCGGCGCTGAAGCGCCTGCCCTCCCGCCTGCCGCCGTCGAAAAGCGGCAGCAATATGCATCTCGAAGGGCTGGACCACATCTCGCAGACCGTCGGCCGATGGCTCGACGGCCGGGCCACCCACCTTGCCGTTGTCGGCGCAGAATAGGGCACAGAATTGCCGCCACGCCGCAAGATCCTCGTCGTGCTGAAAGGCTATCCCCGCCTTTCGGAAACCTTCATCGCCCAGGAACTGCTCGGCCTCGAAAGGGCCGGCTTCGACCTGACGCTGATTTCCATGCGCCGGCCGACCGACAAGAAGCGCCATCCCGTGCATGACGAGATCAAGGCGCGCGTCGTCTATCTGCCGGAATATCTGCACGAGGAACCGATCCGCGTGCTGAAAGGCCTCATCGCCGGCTTCGGCAAAACCGGCTTCAAGGCGCTGATGAAACGCTTCTTCGCCGACCTCAAGCGCGACCTCTCCCGCAACCGCTTCCGCCGCCTCGGCCAGGCGCTGGTACTGGCGCGCGAATGGCCGGATGGGGGCGAGTGGCTGCATGCCCATTTCATCCATACGCCGGCCTCGGTGACGGAATATACCAGCATCCTGACGGACACGCCCTGGACCTGTTCGGCCCATGCCAAGGACATCTGGACCTCGCCCGACTGGGAACTGAAGGAGAAGCTGGAGAGCGCCAGCTGGACCGTCACCTGCACCCGGACCGGCTACGAGCACATGCGCATGCTGACATCGCGCAAGCAGGCCGTCCATTTGAGCTATCACGGCCTCGATCTCGCCCGCTTCGGCCATTTTTCCGGCGCGCGTTCCGAGAGAACCGGCAACGACCCGGCTGATCCGGTCTTCATCCTCAGCGTCGGCCGCGCCGTCGAGAAGAAGGGCTATGACGTGTTGTTGCGGGCGCTGGCGCTGCTGCCCGCCGATCTCCATTGGCGCCTGGAGCATATCGGCGGCGGCGGCGAGCTTGCGACGCTGAAGGCGCTCGCCGCCGAGCTCGGCCTCTCCGGCCGCATCGTCTGGAAGGGCGCCATGGCGCAGGAAGACGTGCTCGATCACTACCGCCGCGCCGATCTCTTTGCGCTCGCCTGCCGCATCGCCGCCAACGGCGACCGCGACGGCCTGCCGAACGTGTTGGTCGAGGCCTCGAGCCAGCGCCTCGTCTGTATCTCCACGACAGTATCCGGCGTGCCGGAACTGCTGACGGACGGCGAGAACGGCCTCGTCGTGCCGCCGGAGGATCCGGCGCTGCTCGCCCGGGCGCTGGAGGCGGCGATCCGCGATCCGGCGCTGCGCCAGCGCCTCGGCGACGCCGCCGAAACGCGGGTGCGCGACGAGTTCGACTATCATTCCAGCATCAGACAGCTCACCGGCCTGTTCGAGGCCGAATGGCAGAAGGCCTCATGACGGCACCGCGCATCTTCTTCTACGTCCAGCATCTGCTCGGCATCGGCCACATCGCCCGCGCCAGCCGCATCGCCAATGCACTGGTCAGGGACGGCTTCGACGTCACCGTCGTGACCGGCGGCCTGCCGGTGCCGGGCTTTCCCGGCGAGGGTGTGAAGACTTTTGCCCTGCCGGCGGTCGTCGCCAGCAATGCCGGTTTCTCCGGCCTCGCCGATGCCGATGGCCGGCCGGCCGGCGAAGATTTCCTCGCCGACCGCCGGCAATTGCTGCTCGACGCCTTCCATGCAGCAAAACCCGATGTCGTCATCATCGAGGCCTTCCCCTTCGGCCGGCGGCAGATGCGCTTCGAACTCCTGCCCCTGCTTCAAGCGATCGAAGCGGCCGAACCGCGGCCAAAACTCGTAAGCTCGGTGCGCGACATCCTGCAGGAAAACCGCAAGGCCGGCCGCGACGCCGAAACGGTGGCGCTGGTCAGGGATCATTTCGACGCCGTGCTCGTCCATGGCGATCCCGGCTTCGTCAGGCTCGAGGATACGTTCCCGCAGACGCCAGAGATCGCCGACAGGCTGCGTTATACCGGCCTCGTCGCGCCGCCGCCGGCGCCCGAACCGACGGAAACCTTCGACATCATCGCATCGGCCGGCGGTGGCGCGGTCGGCGCCGAGCTGATCGGCGCGGCGAAGGAGGCCGCGGCGCTGCTGCCCGGCAATCTTCGCTGGCTGCTGATCTCAGGCCCCAACCTGCCGGAAGGCGATTTCGCCCGGTTGTCGCGGGACGCAGCCCCGAATGTGACGCTGGTGCGCTTCCGCAAGGATTTTCCCTCGCTCTTGCGTGGCGCCAGAGTATCGATCTCGCAGGCCGGCTACAACACGGTCGGTGACCTCTTGCGCACCGAGTGCAGGCCGATCCTCATCCCCTTCGTCGCTGGCGGCGAGACCGAACAGACGGTGCGCGCCGAACGGCTGCAGGCGCTGGGTCTTGCCGATATCCTGCCGGAACAAGGGCTGACCTCGACCCATGTGAAAGAGGCTGTCGAAAAGGCGCTGGCAGCGCCTCGGCAGGAGCCGGTCTCGCTCGATCTCGAAGGGGCGGAGAAGACGGCCGCCATCATTCGCTCGATGATTGCCGAATCGCTCGCCTAATTTAAAAATCCTGTGATATAAGCAGAGTTCGGGCGAGAATCGGCCTTTCTGCAGCCGGTCCCTGCGCCTTGTTTTCATTGCGATATCGGCGGTCCGGCTGCATGGTCCTGTTCTCGACAATTCCTGCCCTCCCCGCGCCCGGATCGCGCCTTCGGAATTTCCCAGCACGCTGACGGTTAGCCATGGAAAAGAGCCTCGCCCGCTATATCTGGAAGAACACGCGGCTGCAGCAGCTGTGGATCCTGGCTGTCGTCGCGGCCTCGATGGTCCCCTATTTCCTGTCCTTCGATTTGCCGAAGCAGATCGTCAACGGACCGATCCAGGGCGACGGCTTTGAAGGCCCCGGCGCAACCCAGACCTTCATGCACATCGCCTATGACATTCCGCTGATCGGCCATGTCGAATTCTTCAAGGGCGTGCAGCTCGACCGCTTCCAGATGCTGATGGCGCTCAGTCTGGTATTCCTGGCGCTGGTGGTGCTGAACGGGCTCTTCAAGTTCTACATCAACACCTATAAGGGCCGGCTCGGCGAACGCATGCTTCGGCGCATCCGCTTCGAGCTGATCGACCGGGTCCTGCGGTTTCCGCCGGCCCATTTCAAGCGGGTGAAATCGGCCGAGATCGCCACCATGATCAAGGACGAGGTGGAGCCGATGGGCGGCTTCACCGGCGACGCCTTCGTCTCGCCCGCCCTGCTCGGCGGCCAGGCGATCACCGCGCTCGCCTTCATCATCGTGCAGAATTTCTGGCTCGGCATGATCGCCGCCGCCATCGTCGGCGTCCAGGCGGTCGTCATTCCCCGCATGCGCAAACGCCTGCTGGATCTCGGCCGCCAGCGGCAGCTGACGGCGCGCGAGCTTTCCGGCCGCGTCGGCGAAATCGTCGACGGCATCGGCACGATCCACGGCAACGACACATCCAACCTCGAACGCGCCGATATCGCCTGGCGGCTCGGCCGCATCTTCTCGATCCGCTACGACCTTTACCAGTGGAAGTTCCTGGTGAAGTTCATCAATAACTTTCTCGCCCAGGTCACCCCCTTCCTGTTCTACGCGATCGGCGGTTATCTCGCGCTGCAGGGCCGGCTCGACATCGGCCAGCTCGTCGCCGTCATATCAGCCTACAAGGACCTGCCCGGGCCACTGAAGGAGCTGATCGACTGGGACCAGATGCGCCAGGACGTGCAGGTGAAGTATCAGCAGGTCTACGAGCAGTTCAACGTCGAGCCCTTGATCGAGAGCCACATCCAGGAATTGGCGACCGCACCCGTGGGTGCACTGACCAGCGCACTCCTTGTCACCAATCTGACGCTCTCCGACGATAGCGGCGCCCGCCTCGTCGACCACGTCTCGGTCGAAATCAAGCCGAACGAGACAGTTGCGATCGTCGGTCCGAACGGCAGCGGCGCCGAAGCCTTCGCCGAAGCGCTCGGCCGCATGATCTGGCCCGACTCCGGCCGCATCACCATCGACGGACGCGACCTGCTCGAGCTGCCGGAATCGATCACCGGCCGCCGCATCTCCTATGCCTCGGCCGACACCTTCTTCTTCCATGGCACGCTCGCGAGCAACCTGCTCTACGGCCTCAAGCACGCGCCGATGATCGACGCCGTCTACGACGAGAAGGAAGCGCAGGAGTATAAATGGCACTCCATCGAGGCGGTGAAGGCCGGCAACCCGACGCTCGACCTCAACAGCGACTGGGTGGATTACCAGGCGGCCGGCGCCAACGGACCGGATGATCTCCTGAAAGCGATCCGGCCGGTGCTCGACGCCGTGCTGATCTCGCAGGATATCCTCGACCTGGCGCTGCGCTCGAACGTCAATACCGAGGTGCATGTGGCGGTCAGCGACCATGTCGTGGCGCTGCGCGCCTCGCTGCGCGACCGGCTGCGCGACGAAGGTCTGGACGGCATCGTCGTGCCTTTCGATTTCGACGCCTACAACGCCCAGGCGACGGTCGGTGAGAACCTGCTCTTCGGCACGATGAAGCGGCCGCTGATGACCAATCGCCGGCTTGCCGCCCATCCCTATTTCCAGCAGCTGTTCCGCGAGACGGGCCTCAGCACCGATCTCTACGCCATGGGCCTCGAGATCGCCGAGAACGCCGTCGAACTCTTCCACGACCTGCCGCCGGATCATCCTTTCTTCCAGCAGCTGACCTTCATGACGGCGGACGACATTCCGACCTATCAGGCGCTGTTGCAGAAGCTGCAAAGCCGACGTTTCGAGGACGCCACACCCGAGGAGCGCTCCGCCATTATCCGGCTGAGCTTCGCCTATATCGAGCCGCGCCATCGCTTCGGCCTTTTGACCAACGAGCTGATGGACAAGATCGTCAGCGCCCGCAAGCAGTTCCATGCGCATATTCCGGCCGATCTCGCCGAGCTGATCGAGCGCTACGACGCCGAGCGCTTCACCCCATCGGCCAGCCTGATGGACAATGTGCTCTTCGGCCGCATCGCCTATCAGCAGGCCGACGCCTCCGACCGCATCCGCGCCATCATGGGCGAGCTCTTCGACGCGCTCGACCTTTATGACGATGTCCTGTCGATCGGCCTCGAATTCGACGTCGGCTCCGGCGGCAAGCGGCTGACCATGGTGCAGCGCCAGAAGCTGAACCTTGCCCGCGCTCTTCTGAAGCGTTCGGATTATTTCGTCTTCAACCGGCCGCTGTCCGCACTCGATCAGCGCGTTCAGGATCAAATCACCCGCAATATCATCGAAGACTTGCACAAGGAAGGTGAGCGCCCGGCGATCATCTGGGTGCTTTCGAATGCGCGACTTGCCGAGATGTTCGACCGGATTCTGCTCTTCGACCGCGGCGGGCTGGCGGAAGCCGGGAACTATCCGGAACTTTCCGAGAAAAACGGTATGTTCAAGGAACTGTTATCGTAATATTCTATTGGGGCGGCGATGGTAGGCGTTCCCGGGGGAACGCCCGGAATTGAGGCGCCTGGTTCCAAGAACCCTGCGTCAGGGGATTGAAACGCTCATGCTGTTGAGAGACGAAGTCGAAATGCTGCGCCGGGTGCCGATCTTTTCGAGGATTGCACCAGCGAAACTCAAGCTTTTGGCCTTCACCTCCGACCGTATGACCTACAAGGCCGGTCAGGATCTCTTCCATCAAGGTGATGTCGGCGACGCCGCCTATGTCATCCTTTCCGGCAGCGCCGATATCATCGTCTCCTCGCCGGCCGGCGAGATCAAGGTCGCCGATGTCGAACTCAATTCCATCGTCGGCGAAATCGCCATTCTCTGCGATGTCTCACGCACGGCAACGGTTCGCGCCACCTCGCCGCTTGAGGTGCTGCGCATCAGCAAGGAGCACTTCCTGAAGCTGCTCAGCGACTTCCCCGAAATGGCCGTCGAAATCATGCGCGTGCTCGCCGACCGCCTGAACCACACCACCGCGGAGCTGACCGCGGCGCGGGCGGCGAAGCAGCCGCAGATGGCGCAGTAAGGTTCTCAGTTGAGGATCTGGGCAGCAGCGCGATGAAGGGCGCACGGGCCTTCGTCCACAGGTGATGAAACCCCGCGCCCGTTCCCCGTCGACCGAAGATCAAGCTATCGCCTATCGCGCAAATGGCCGTCGGTTCGTCGATTTCGCGGATTGCGGCATCCACTCAGAACAAACCAGCACCATTCGCCCCCAACGATTACAGATCCGGCGGCCGGCCGGCGCCGGCCGAAGCGCCGCAATATGCGCTATGCAAAGAGGAAAGAGTCTTCGATGAACACGGCGATATCGGCCCGTAACGGCGATTCGGATGCAAGCGCCTCGATGCGGTAAAAATCGTGTTGCTTGCCAGCATAGGTTTTCCAGCGCTGGGGAACAGCGTGGTTCCAGCTTTCAGGCGGCCGATATGGATCAAGCTCTCCCCAGACTACCATTGTGGGTATATTCAATGGAGACGATTCGAAGCGCAATCTGGTTGACGACACGCAGATCAGAGCCTGAAGCTCCATGCCCTCTTTGACCGCATTCCACAAAGCGGTTCCACCGGCGCTGAAACCAATCCCCAAGCACCTGTGTCCGCCAACCTCGCGAAGTGCCCGAACCGCATGCCGCATGCCATCTTCGTTGAAAAGATGGTCGTGAAGCTCGTCTCCGCGCAGGCCAGGTCGACCGCTCAGCTCGGCCAGTTGTAATAGACGATGCTTAGAGCACCTGCCATCCAATCGTTCGTCGAAGGTTTCGGGAAAGCCGTGGATATCGCTAACAACCAACAAGTCTTGCATCAATTCGGCGGTGCCGTTCTTCGATACGATAAAGAATGAGACAGCACGCCGGACTTGCCGGCGTGCTGCTGTGGTTCGACCTATTCGCGCTGTTCCAGCGCCTTGCTGAAGGCCAGCGCCGCCAGCGTGCAGATGGCGCCGGAGAGCAGGTAGTAGCCGACGAAGGTCAGGCCGAAGCGGCTGGAGAGGCTGAGCGCCACCAGCGGTGCGAAGCCGGCGCCGATCAGCCAGGCGAGGTCCGAGGTGAAGGCAGCACCGGTATAGCGATAGCCGCGGCCGAAGCGCGACGAGATCGAACCGGTCGCCTGGCCGAAGGAGAGGCCGAGCACGCCGAAGCCGATGATGACGAAGGCATCGTGGCCGTTATTGCCGGATGCGATCAGGATGGGCCCGACAAAACTGAAGACGGCGATGATGACGGCGCAGATCGCGAGCTGGGCGCGCCGGCCGATGCGGTCGGCGATCAGGCCCGAGGCGATGATGGCGAAGACGCCGACCACGGCGCCGACCACCTGCACCACCATGAAGGTGCCGATCGGCTGGTTGCCGTAAAGGCTCATCCAGCCGAGCGGGAAGATGGTCACCAGGTGGAACATGGCGAAGCTCGCGAGCGGCACGAAGGCGCCGATCAGGATGTCGCGGCCGTGAACGCGCAGCACCTGGAGGATCGGTGCGGCCTCCAACTCATGTTGCTCGAGCAGCGTGCCGAATTCCTTGGTCATGACCAGGCGCAGACGCGCAAACAGCGCCACGACATTGATCGCGAAGGCGACGAAGAAGGGATAGCGCCAGCCCCAGGAAAGGAAATCCTCGCTGGAAAGGTTGGCGACGAAATAACCGAAGAGCGTGCTTGCCAGCGCAAAGCCGATCGGCGCGCCGAGCTGTGGGATCATCGCGTACCAGCCACGGTGATTGGGCGGCGCGTTAAGTGCGAGGAGCGACGCCAGGCCGTCCCAGGCGCCGCCGAGCGCGAAGCCCTGGCCGAGACGGAAGAGCGCCAAAAGGGCGATCGACCAGGCGCCGATCTCCGCGTAACCCGGCAGGAAAGCGATCGAGGCGGTCGAGCCGCCGAGCAGGAAGAGCGCGATCGTCAGCTTCGTGCCGCGCCCATACATTCGGTCGATGGTCATGAAGACGACGGAGCCGACGGGACGGGCGAGGAAAGCGAGCGAGAAGATGGCGAAGGAGTAGAGCGTGCCGGTCAGCCTGTCGGGCGCGAAAGGAAAGACGAGCTGCGGAAAGACCAGGACCGAGGCGAGGCCGTAGACGAAGAAATCGAAGAATTCCGACATGCGGCCGATCACCACGCCGATGGCGATGCTGCCCGGTGACACCGGCTTGTCGTCGTGAATGCGCCGTGCGTCGCGTTCAAGCGACGACGACGACGGTCCGTAATGCGATGCTGTTGCCATAAAACGCCTCCTCGTTAAGGCGCTTCCGGCAAGGCGCCTCAGGTCTGATCTTGATCAAACCGGCAGGCTTATCAAGTCCGTGAGACCGAAATAGTTCATCATCACGGCTCAAATGAAGCGCGGACGGAAAAAATGCGTGATCCGGAGGGTGATTTTCCCCTGCAAATGCTGGCCTGACCGGCAGTTGCGGATATATTGGACTGAAATATGCGCAGGCCTAAAATCCTTCTATATTTCATCAGGATTTCAAAGCACTAGCGCCCGATGATTTTGCCGCAGTGCGGCATGTTTGCTGCACTGCGACCTTCCGCCTCATGTCGCTATCCGGTTCAGTGCTTTAGTCGCGGACAAAACGAAACAACAAGAGCTTAGAGACGTGCCAAAACTCATGAAGTTTTCCCGCCTTCTATCCGTCTTGCCGCTGCTTTTCCTGGCAGGATGCAACATGGTGGTCATGGCGCCTTCCGGCGACATCGCCGCGCAACAGCGCGATCTGATCGTCATCTCGACGGTGCTGATGCTTCTGATCATCGTTCCGGTGATCTTCCTGACGCTGCTCTTCGCCTGGCGCTACCGCCGCTCCAACACGGCCGCGACTTACGCGCCGGAATGGCATCATTCGACCCGCCTCGAAATCGTTATCTGGGCGGCACCGCTGGCGATCATCATTGCGCTCGGCGCCGTCACCTGGATTTCCACGCATAAGCTCGATCCCTACCGCCCGCTCGACCGGCTCGATGCCGAGCGCGCACTCCCGGCCGATACCAAGCCGCTGACCGTCGAGGTCGTGGCGCTCGACTGGAAATGGCTGTTCTTCTATCCCGAACTCGGCATTGCCACCGTCAACGAGCTCGCCGCGCCCGTCGACATGCCGGTCAATTTCAAAATCACCTCCTCCTCGGTGATGAACTCCTTCTACATCCCCGCCCTTGCCGGTCAGATCTACGCCATGCCCGGCATGGAGACAAAGCTGCACGCCGTTATCAATCAGGAAGGCGAATATGAAGGCTTCTCCGCCAATTACAGCGGCGCCGGCTTCTCGCATATGCGCTTCAAGTTCCATGGCCTCACCCGCGAAGGCTTCGACGCCTGGGTGGCCAAGGTCAAGCAGCAGGGCACGATGCTCAACCGCGACGCCTATCTGAAGCTCGAGAAGCCGAGCGAGAAGGAGCCGGTGCGCTACTATGCCGGCGCCGACGCCGATCTCTACGACGCCATCCTCAACATGTGCGCCACGCCGGGCAAGATGTGCATGAACGAGATGATGCATATCGACATGACGGGCGGCGGCGGCAAGGAAAGCGCCGAAAACCGCGAGAAGCTGCAATACGACAACCGCCATGCCGGCGAAGACGTCGTCGAGCCTGGGGCTACCGTGCCGGCAACGGGCGTTCCGGCACAGGTCGAGCCGCCCAAGAACACCGATGGCAACGGCATGCAGCATGACATGCCCGGAATGGACAGCACGCCCGGCACGGACATGCGGCATGACGGTCATTCCATGCCCGGCACGGGCAACGGCCCGGCGCCGGCGCAGCTCAACAACAACAATTAACCTGGCGCTTTGCGTCGCAAGACATAATGAACGGGTTGTTCCATGTTTTCCAATCCTGACCTCCTGAAGTTGATCTTCGGCCGGTTGACCCTCGACGCCATCCCCTATCACGAGCCGATCCTGGTCGTGACCTTCATCGGCGTCGTCATCGGCGGTCTCGCCGTGTTTGGCGCCATCACCTATTTCAAGTTCTGGGGCTCGCTCTGGCACGACTGGATCTGCAGCGTCGATCACAAGAAGATCGGCATCATGTATGTGATCCTCGCCGTCATCATGCTGCTGCGCGGCTTTTCCGACGCGATCCTGATGCGCGTCCAGCAGGCGATCGCCTTCAACGGTTCGGAGGGCTACCTGCCGCCGCACCATTACGACCAGATCTTCACCGCCCACGGCGTCATCATGATCTTCTTCGTGGCGATGCCCTTCGTCACCGGCCTGATGAACTTCGTGGTGCCGCTGCAGATCGGGGCGCGCGACGTCTCCTTCCCCTTCCTCAACAACTTCTCGTTCTGGATGACCACCGCCGGCGCCATCATCATCATGCTGTCGCTGTTCATCGGCGAATTCGCCCAGACCGGCTGGCTCGCTTATCCGCCGCTGTCGGGGGCCGCCTACAGTCCGGGTGTCGGCGTCGACTATTATATCTGGGGCCTGCAGGTGGCCGGTGTCGGAACAACGCTGTCCGGCATCAACCTGATCGCCACCATCGTCAAGATGCGCGCGCCCGGCATGACCTTCATGAAGATGCCGGTCTTCACCTGGACGGCGCTCTGCACCAACGTGCTGATCGTCGCCTCCTTCCCGATCCTGACGGCAACGCTCGCGCTGCTGTCGCTCGACCGCTATGCCGGGACGAATTTCTTCACCAACGACCTCGGCGGCAATCCGATGATGTACATCAACCTCATCTGGATCTGGGGCCATCCGGAGGTCTACATCCTGGTGCTGCCGGCCTTTGGCATCTTCTCGGAAGTGGTCGCGACCTTTTCCGGCAAACGACTGTTCGGCTACGCCTCGATGGTCTACGCCACCTGCGTGATCATGATCCTGTCCTACATCGTCTGGCTGCATCACTTCTTCACCATGGGTTCGGGTGCTTCCGTCAACTCCTTCTTCGGCATCACCACGATGATCATCTCCATCCCCACGGGAGCGAAGATCTTCAACTGGCTCTTCACCATGTATCGCGGCCGCATCCGCTACGAGGTGCCGATGCTGTGGACGGTCGGCTTCATGGTGACTTTCGTTATCGGCGGCATGACCGGCGTCATGCTGGCCGTGCCGCCGGCCGACTTCGTGCTGCACAATTCGCTGTTCCTCATCGCCCATTTCCACAACGTCATCATCGGCGGCGTTCTGTTCGGCATGTTCGCCGGCGTGAACTACTGGTTCCCGAAGGCCTTCGGCTTCAAGCTCGATCCCTTCTGGGGCAAGACGAGCTTCTGGTTCTGGCAGATCGGCTTCTGGTTCGCCTTCATGCCGCTCTACGTGCTTGGCCTGATGGGCGTCACCCGCCGTATGAGCCAATTCGAGGACCCGTCGCTGCGGATCTGGTTCATCATTGCCGCCTTCGGCGTCGGCCTGATCGCGCTCGGCATCGCCGCCTTCCTGATCCAGATCGTCGTCAGCTTCATGAAACGCGAGGAATTGCGCGACGACAGCGGCGATCCCTGGGATGCCCGGACGCTGGAATGGTCGACCTCCTCGCCGCCACCGGACTACAACTTCGCCTTCACGCCCGTGGTCCACGACCATGACAGCTGGTACGACATGAAAAGGCGCGGCTACGAACGCCCCCTCGGCGGGTTCAAGCCGATCCACATGCCGAAGAATACCGGCACCGGCGCCATCCTGTCGGCGATCAGCGTCGCGCTTGCCTTCGGCCTGATCTGGTACATGTGGTGGCTGGTGATCCTCTCCGCCGTCGCACTGCTGGTGGTGGCGATCGGCCATACCTTCAACTACAAACGCGACTTCTACATCCCCGCCGGCAGGGTGACCGAAACGGAAGGCAAGCGCACGGCGCTGCTTGCCGAGCAGGTGTAATGACCATGAGCGATCAAACCATCGACACGGCGGAAAAGCCTGAATTCTATCTGACGGAAGACCATCATCCGGAAGGGAGCACCAATCTCGGCTTCTGGCTCTATCTGATGAGCGACTGCCTGATCTTCGCGGTGCTGTTTGCCACGCACGGCGTGCTCGGCCGCAACTATGCCGCCGGCCCGTCGCCGGCCGATCTCTTCGATCTGCCGATCGTCGCCCTCAACACCTCGATGCTGCTGTTCTCCTCGATCACCTACGGCTTCGCCATGCTGCAGATGGAGCGGAACGCCAAGGCGGAAACGCTGTTCTGGCTCGCCGTCACCGGTCTGTTCGGCGCGGCCTTCATCGGGCTCGAACTCTACGAGTTCATCCACCTGATCCACGAGGGCGCCGGGCCGACGCGCAGCGCCTTCCTTTCCTCCTTCTTCACGCTCGTCGGCACCCACGGGCTGCACGTCACCTTCGGTATCATCTGGCTGATCACGCTGATGGTGCAGGTGTCGATGCACGGGCTGGTCGAGGCCAACCGCCGCCGCCTGATGTGCCTTTCAATGTTCTGGCACTTCCTCGACGTCGTCTGGATCGGCGTCTTTTCCTTCGTCTATCTGCTCGGAGTTCTCGGATGAGTTCGCAAGCACCGACCCATGAGGATGCCCACGAGGCGCATCACGGCCACAGCCACGGCCACCAGGCCGGCCACGGCACGTTCCGCAGTTATATGGTGGGCTTCGCGCTCTCCGTCATCCTGACCGCCATTCCCTTCTGGCTTGTCATGTCAGGCGTCTTCGCCAGCCCGGCGCTGACGGCGGTGCTGGTGATGGGTATCGGCGCCATCCAGATCGTCGTCCACATGGTCTTCTTCCTGCACATGAACCCCAGGAGCGAAGGCGGCTGGACGATGATGGCGCTGATCTTCACCCTCATCATCGTCGCCATCGCGCTCTCCGGTTCGCTCTGGGTCATGCATCATCTCAACTCCAATATGATGCCGATGAGCCCTGAGATGATGAAGAACATGCCGTAACGGCAAACGAAGGGGCGGCCGCAGCGCCGCCCTGAGACCAATGAGCGAAGCCCCCACGGATAAATCGGAAAGACGGCATTTCCGGGCAAAACGCGCGCTCTTCGCCGTCTGTCTGACGCTGCTTGCCGCCATGCTCTTTGGTCTCGGCACCTGGCAGGTTCAACGCCTGGGCTGGAAGCGCGCTCTCATCGCCCGCGTCGACCAGCGCGTGCACGCGGCCGCCGTGCCGGCCCCGGCGCGCCCCGACTGGGACAAGGTCAATGCCGCAGAAGGCGAATATCGACGGGTGAGCGTCGAGGGAATGCTGGCAAACGACAAGGAAACGCTGGTCTACGCCTCGACCGTGCTCGGTCCGGGTTATTGGGTGATGACGCCGCTAATGCTCGCCGACGGCACCGCCATCCTCGTCAATCGCGGCTTCGTGCCGACGGACAGGCGCGACCCCGCCTCGCGCCGCGACGGTCAGATATCAGGCCCGATCGAGATCACCGGGCTCATGCGGATGACGGAGCCGAAGGGATCGCTGCTCCAATCCAATGACGTCGCCGCCGACCGCTGGTATTCGCGCGATGTCGCAGCGATCGCGCAAAAGCGCGGCCTCGGCGCGGTCGCGCCCTATTTCATCGATGCCGACGCCGCTGCAAATCCCGGCGGCCTGCCCGTCGGCGGCCTCACCGTCATCCGTTTTCCCAACAACCATCTCGTCTATGCGATCACCTGGTACGGACTGGCGGTGATGGTGCTGGCGTTGCTGATGTTTATTCTTCGCGGCAAGATCGGAACAAGGCGCCGAGACTAGAGCGGTCGCTTGCTTCATTCGAGCGCACCGGCAAGCAGCAGTTGCACACCGATGGCTTGCGCGCGCCGGATTAATCTCTTGTAAAGCGATGTCCGATACTGCTTGCCTGAACAGAACATTTCAAAGTTGTACATGAGCCGGCCGGATTACATCCCCAGTCTCGATGGTCTGCGCGGTATCGCCGCGCTTCTGGTCGTGCAGGCGCATATCGGGCTCATCTTTCCGAATACAGTCTTGCGTGACATGACGATGGGCAGCGAAGCCGTCGGCCTGTTCTTCGCCCTCAGCGGCTTTCTGATGGCCCATCTCTACGGCTCGCGACCGGTGACCAAGGAAACCGTCCTGGATTTTCTTGTAAGCCGCTTTGCCCGTATCTATCCGGTCTATCTGGCTGCTGTCCTGCTTGTGGCGATGCTGTCCGGAATGCGAAGTCTAAACTTCGTTCAGCCGATCATCGGCGGCACGGAATTTCTCCGCCACGTCTTTCTTCTGGGCTCGAGCGGGGTTTTCTGGTCAATTCCACCCGAAATTCAGTTCTATCTGTTCTTCCCGATCCTTTGGCTCTGCTTGACCCGCCCGCAGCGCTATAGCGGTGTGATCGTAGGCTTGGCGGTGCTGCTCGTGGTGGATGGTCTGCTTGAACTGCCGGGACCAGGCATACTGCTTCTTTCCAAGTTCCCCTATTTTCTGTTCGGCGCCCTTGCCGGAGCGATGCATTCCTGCTGGGACAGGTGGAGGCCATCCGCCTCCACAGGCGCTTTCACGCTATTCCTTCTGGCGGCGTTCTTTGTTTACAGGCATGTCTTGCCTGGTTTCTCCCCTGAATTCTGGAGCCTGCAAAGCGCGGCCGCCGCAGCCGTGATTGTGGCGCTCGTCGCTCGGCAGCCTCCCATCGCAGCCGATGTTCTGGCAGCGGCACCCGTGCGGTTCTTCGGCGCAATCAGCTTTTCGCTCTATCTTTTCCACGTCCCGATCATGTTCCTTGTACGCCGGGCTTTCGAGGCGCTGATGCCGGAACCGGTGCTCATCATGGTGGCGCTTTTTGTTGCGACGGCAGGAGCATGGTTCATTCACGAGACGATAGAAGTTCCGAGCCGACGCCTGCTCGTCGGCTTGTGGCGGCATTATCGGTGGCGCGCAGCCGCGCGCGAAACTCCGGCTGAGACGATTGAGCAGGCGATCCTCGACCTGCAAGAGACCGAAAAGCGCCTGCTGGACGGCACAACTCCGGCCACGACGGGTAAGCAGCAAATTCCGACGACCTCAGAACTCGGAGCCGACCACGCGGTCATCCAAGATAATGGCGACGAGAAGCTTCGCGCCTAGACTAGACCGGTTAACAAGCGATCCGGCTGATCGCTTCGGCCAACTGCGCCTGCGAGAAGGGCTTGCCGAGGCGGGGCAGATTGGCCGCGCCGGCGCCATCGGGCAGATCGGCGTAACCCGTGGCGAGAATGATCGGCATCTCAGGCCACTCGCTGCGGATCGCCTCGGCGAGCTGCGCTCCCGTCATCCGCGGCATGGCGTGATCGCAGATGACCAGATCGACCGGCTCCTTGCGTAGAATGTCGAGCGCCTCCGGACCGGCCATCGCCTCGAAAACGGTGTGGCCGAGATCCTCCAGCATCAGCGTCGTATTCATCAGCACCAGGCCGTCGTCATCGACGGCGACAATGCGCAGCCCCTGCGGTGCGTTATCTGGCTTTTGCGGCATGTCGGCCGGTGCTTCGGCAGTCTGTTCGGCAATGACGACCGGAAACCATAGCTCGGCCGTCGTGCCTTCGCCCAGCGTGCTCTTCAGGATGAGCCGGCCGCCGGACTGGCTTGCGAGACCCTGGACCATGGAAAGGCCAAGACCGGTGCCCTTGCCGACCCCCTTGGTGGTGAAGAACGGCGTGACCGCCTGCTCCAGCGTCTTTGCATCCATGCCCTCGCCTTCATCGATCACCGCGATTCGGATGTAGCGGCCGGCCGACAGCGGCCCCTTGCCTGCGGTTATCGTTTCCTCGGATGCGCGAAGCATGATACGGCCGCCGGAAGGCATGGCGTCGCGCGCGTTGACGACGAGATTGAGGATCGCCATCTCGAGCTGGTTGGGGTCGGTGAGGATTGTCGGCAGCCTGACCGGGAAGGAGGTCTGGATCGTGGTGAGGGGGCCGAGCGACCGGCTCAGAATGTCCATCATGCCGCGCACCAGGCCCGAGACGTCGATCGGCTCCAGGTGCAGCTCCTGCCGGCGGGAGAAGGCCAGCATGCGCTGCGTCAAGGCAGCACCCCGCTGGGCGCCCTGCATGGCATTGTCGACCAGCGACGTCAGCGAGCGGTCCTGCGGCATGCGCTTCTTCAGGAGTTCGAGACTGCCGAGCACGGCCATCAGCAGATTGTTGAAATCATGGGCGATACCGCCGGTCAATTGGCCGATCGCCTCCATCTTCTGCGATTGGAAAAGCTCTTCGCGCGCCTGCTCCAACGCCCGCTGCGTTTCCATTTTTTCGGTGATGTCGCGGGTGATCTTGGCGAAACCGAGTACTTCGCCGTCTTCGTCGCGGATAGCGTCGACGACGACGCTCGCCCAGAAGCGACTGCCATCCTTGCGGACACGCCAGCCCTCCCTTTCGAACCGGCCTTCGGCGCGCGCGACCCGGAGCGCCTTCTCCGGCAGGCCGGCCGCGCGATCCTCGGGTGTATAAAAGGTCGAGAAATGCCGGCCGATGATTTCATCAGGCCGATAACCCTTGATACGCTCGGCGCCGAAATTCCAACTGCTGACATTGCCGTCAGGATCGAGCATGTAGATCGCATAGTCCGAAACGCCCTGAACCAGACGGCGAAATTGCTCCTCACTCTGGCGGATCGCCTGTTCGGCGGCCCTGCGTTCGGTCAGATCGCGGGTGATCTTGGCAAAGCCGACAAGTTCGCCGGAGGGATGGCGGATCGGATCGATGACCACATGCGCCCAGAAGCGGCTGCCGTCCTTGCGCCGGCGCCAGCCCTCCCCCTCGTACCGGCCCTCTTCCACCGCCATGGCGAGGGCGCGCTCGGGAATGCCCGCGGCGCGATCCTCGTCCACATAGAAACGGGAAAAGTGCTCGCCGAGAATTTCCGAGGGCTTGTAACCTTTGAAACGTTGAGCGCCGGTATTCCAGCTGGTGACGATGCCTTCCGGGCTCAGCATGTAGATGGCATAGTCGGTGATGGCATCGACCAGAAGACGAAAGCGTCCCTCTTCATCAAGAGACGTATCATATCGATCCAGCACTTCCATCTGCCCCTCTCGGTTACCAGCGCTTTTAACGCGGCACCGAACAGATGGTTCCGAAAATATCACACTTTTCAGACTGCCCTGACCTGTGGATGGAACCGCTCACCGATACGCTCGGCAGCGGCATAGGCCTGCGAGACGATCTCCGGCACGAGATCGATATCGGGGAGACTGCCGAGGCCGAGCGGACCGACGGCAAAAAGTCCGGCAACCGTCGAACCGTCCTCCAGGAAGGGCTCGCCGCGCGCATTGACCGCCAGTCCGAGCGAAAGTTCGTCCGGCATGGCGAGATCGGCGGAAAACAGGCTCTGCATCAGCGGCGCTGAAAGATCCGGCGCCTGGCAGCGGCAATCGATGATGCGCTCGGCATGGATGACCTCTTCGACAGAGGAGCCGGCCGGCGTGAAGAACAGGCCGCTCAGCCCCTGGCGGCCGGCCCGGCCGCGGCGCAGCACCGTGCGACCTTCGACGAGCTCGCGTTTCAGGCGCAGGTGCATGGCCTCCGGCAGGCGATTGCGGTGGCTGTCGTAGATCGCCCGCAAATGGCGGTTGAACTGATGTTTGTCGCGGGCCGGCAGCGATCTCCACAGAGAGCGCGCATGTTTCCTCAGCCCGTTCATCACCGATTGCCAGCTTTGCCCCTCTTCTTCCGCCTCGCGGCAAGCCTGGCGGATGAAGCGCACGATGTCGGGCAGGCTTTCCGGCAGCGCTTCGGCCGGAAACACCGGATCGGCGGAATTCGGCGTATGGCTCTGCGGCAGGAAACCGCGCCGGGAAATGATCGTCACCTGGCCGGCATAACCGGAATCGCGCAGCTGCAGCAACTGGTCGACGACGCGAATGCCGCTGCCGAGCAACACGGCATGCGGCCGCGCGACGAGGCGCTGGGCCCTGACCGGCGACGCGCCCGGCTCCTCGGCATCCGGATCGCCCAGGCCATAGCCGGTCGCAAGAATCACCGTATCGAACAGTGGATTGGCCGGATTGGCGCTTTCGAGCAGGAAGCGGTTGCCATGGCTCCGGCGGATCGCCACCACGGGATCGTTGCAGACCTGAACGGTGATGTCCCGGCGCGCGGCGAGCGCTTCCGAAAAGCGCTGGTAGACGTAATCGCTGAAGATCTCCTTCGGCACGAAGATCTGCCGGAAACCGGGAATGGCGGCCGGCACGGCGGCGCGGAAAGCGGCGTTGCTACAGAGCCAGTCGTTGAAATCGTCGCTGTCGCCGACCGAAACCGAGAGATCACGCACGCGGGTGTTGAGGATCGTCGAGGCGCGGGCCGAGGCCAGCGCCTGGCCGCCGCTGACCGACGAATTCGGATCGAACAGCTGAAGATGGAAGGGTGCGCGCACCGTCTTCATCAGCGCAATGGCCGTCATCATTCCGGAGAAGCCGCGCCCGACAATCGCTATGCGCGGCACGGCCGAGATCTGTGCCGCCGCCTTGGCCCTTGCGGAAAAAAGTCCCTGAACCGTCATCGCAACTCCTTTGCGCTTCATCCGCAGCCTGGGGTCGATCGAGGTTTCAACGCATAAACAGCGGATCACGCGTTGATGAGGGTCACGCGGCCATTCACGCCGCAGCTCGGGTCCAACCGGGGAACCCGCCAAAAAAGAGGGGCCGATCTCTCGGCGATAGTCTATCAAACTGGTCGTGTATGAAAGCGCTAAACGGCACCCCTGGCAAGAGCTTTATTATCTCTTGTTCTAAACCATTGATCAGATTTTAGATTTTGTGCGACGCGCCAGCGGTCGCCTTCAGCCGCCCTCGCCCGGATATTGCTTCGCCTTCAGCAGGCCCGCCAGATGCGCCGTGTTGCGCGCCAGCATATCGACGGCTTTCGTCACGACCTTCGGCACCTTGTCGAGATCGACGAAATTGGTAGAGCCCATCGCCTCTCCGACCCAGTAGGCGACGGCATTCGCCGGAATGGTGAAGCCGACATCGTTCAGTGCCTGGTAGAGTTCGGCCGACACGTGATGGGCGCCGTCCTCGTTGCCGACGACGGCGACGGCCGCGACCCTGCCGTAAGACACCATACGGCCCTGATCGTCCGTCTCGTCGAGAAAGGCGTCCATGCGCTCGAGCACCCGCTTGCAGACGCTGGAGGGCTGGCCGAGCCAGATCGGCGTCGCCACCAACAGAATATCGGCGGCGAGCACCTTGGCGCGAATGTCGGGCCAGTCATCGCCGGCGCCTTCTTCCGACGTGACGCCCGGCTTGATGTTGAAATCGGCAAGCCGCAGCACTTCGGTCGTAACACCGAATTCAGCCATCGCCTTGTCGATGAGAGTGATCATCCGCTCGGTCGACGACGGATCCTTGGCGTCGCTCGCCTTCAGCGTCGCGTTGAGAGCAAGGGCTTTCAGCGGCATGGGTCTCTCCGTAGCGGTTGCCTGACGGGGGTCTGCTGCTGCAACCCACCCGCGCGCCGATTGTTCCCGCAGGGACGCGCGGGGAGCCTCACGTAAAAATAACCAGTTGGTGAATTCTTTACTTGAACGCCCAGTTGGAATCGGCAAAAATGACGGTGCTATCAATCCCTTCATGGATTTGCCGTCTTTTCGGGCCAGCGTCCGAGCACCACATCTATTGGAAAAATACCGTGAGCAGCGATGCGTCAACACGCGCGACGAAGCCTTCGGCTTCGATGGCGCTTGCAACTGCGGCAGGCTGGGGCAGAGGCCTCTATACACTGGTGCGCATCACCGTGATGGCCTTCCGCCACCCCTGGCAGGCCGGCTTTGCGATCGGCGCCACCCTCATCGCCTCCACCTTCCAGTTGATGATTCCCCGGCTTCTCGGCCGGGCCGTCGACCACACGCAGATGGCAATGGGCGGCGGCGCGGCCGGCCAGGCGGCGCAGGACGCGCTTCTGACCACGGCGCTGCTCTTGCTCGGCGCCAGCGTGCTGCGCGGCCTCTTCACCATGGTGCAGAACTATTTCAGTGAATCCGTCGGCCACCACATGGGCTACGAGCTGCGGTTGGCCTGCTACGAGAAGATCCAGCGCCTCTCCTTCAGCTTTCACGACACGGTCCATTCCGGCGATCTGATTACCGTCGGCCTGCTCGATCTCGAAGGCGTGCGCATGTATTTTTCGACAGCGCTGGTCCGCATGATCCTGCTGTCGGTCCTGATCGGCATCGGCGCCTATATGCTGCTGTCGACCGATGTCGTGCTCGGCCTGCTGGCGCTCTCCTTCGTGCCTTTCGTCGGCTGGCGTTCCTCGGCGACGCAGCTCAGGCTGCGCGCCACCTGGCTCGACCTGCAGGAGCGGCTTTCGGTGCTGACCCGGATCATGGAGGAGAATCTCGGCGGCATTCGCGTCGTGCGCGCCTTTGCCGCCCAGGAGCACGAACTGACGAAATTCGAGGCGGCATCGAAAAACGCGCTCGCGCTCGCCCATCAGCGCGTCGGCATCCGTGTCGTCAACACCAGCGCCATGACCTTCTCCTTCTTCGCCGCGATGGGTCTGGTGCTCTGGGTCGGCGGCGGCAAGGTGATGGCGGGCGAGATCACCGTCGGCACGCTCGCCTCGTTCCTGACCTTCATGACCATCCTGCAGATGCCGGTGCGCCAGCTCGGCCTGATGGTCAATGCCTTTGCCCGCGCCTCCACCTGCGGCTCGCGGCTCTTCAACCTGCTCGACCTCGACATCGCGATCAAGGATGCGCCGGATGCCAAAGAATTGGCGGTATCGGAGGGCGTGCTGCGCTTCGAGAATGTCAGCTTCGCCTATCCCGGCTCGGAAAAGCGCACCGTGCTCCACGACGTCTCCTTCGAAGCCCGGCGCGGTCAGACGATCGGCATCGTCGGCCCTCCCGGCAGCGGCAAGTCGACGATCGCCCATCTGATCCCGCGCTTCTACGATGTGACCGGCGGCAGGATCACCATCGACGGACAGGACATCCGCAAGGCGACGTTGCAGTCGCTGCGCCGTTCCGTTGCCGTCGTGCAGCAGGACTCCTTTCTGTTCACGACGACGATCGAGAACAACATCGCCTATGGCGATCCCTGGGCAAAGGAAAGCCGCATCGAACGCGCCAGCGAAAGCGCTCAGCTGCACAACTACGTGCTCGGCCTTCCCACCGGCTACGGCACCGTCGTCGGTGAGCGCGGCGTGTCGCTCTCCGGCGGTCAGCGGCAGCGGCTGTCGATCGCCCGGGCGCTGATGCTGAGGCCGGCGGTGATGGTGTTCGATGATTCGACGGCGGCAATCGACGCGGCCACCGAGCAGCGCATCCGCAGCGCCATGCGCCGCTATGCCGCCGACCGCGTGACCATCATCGTTGCCCACCGCCTGAGTTCGCTGATGCATGCCGACCTGATCCTGTTCGTCGAAGACGGAAGGATCGTCGAGCGCGGTACCCATCAGGCGCTGCTTTCGCTCGGCGGGCGCTACAAGGCGCTCTACGAGCTGCAGGTGCGGCCGGGCGACGAGGTGTTGAGCGCGTAGTTCCCCTCTTCTCCCCGCTGGAGAGAAGTGCCGAGCAAAGCGAGGCGATGAGGGGGCGAGGCGCGGTAGCGAAGGGCAAACGGAGGGCGTGCCGTGCGGCCCCCTCATCCGCCCTTCGGGCACCTTCTCCCCGCTGGGGAGAAGCGGACAAAGAATTCACGCGCGGACCACCTCAAGTGATGGCTGCAGGAGGAACGACGATGGCCGAGGAACTGGAAACCGAGCGTCCCGACATTCGCGAGGATGGACGCCGCCCGCCGCGGGCGGTGGTCGGCTCGCATCGCGTCGAGGAGGAGATGTTCGGCAGGGCCTTCGACGGCAACATCATCAAGCGGATCTGGGCTTTCGTTCGCCCCTACCGCACCCAGGTCCTCTGGGCTGTTGTCGCCGTGCTGACCTTCACAACGATGCAGTTGCTGATCCCGCTGATCATCCGTTACGCCATCGATCACGGCATGTCGCCGGCCGGCAATCATGCGGCGCTGATCTGGGCAATCGCGGCCTTTGCCGTCGCCATATCAATCAATTATGCGGCAAGCTACGCCCAGGAGACGCTGGTCGGCAATGTCGCGGAAGAGGTGCTGTTCGACATCCGCAAGGCGATGTTTTCGCATCTCCAGCGGGTTTCGCTCTCCTTCATGGACAAGACCGAAGTGGGGCGGCTGATGTCGCGCCTGCAAGGCGACGTCAACTCGATGCAGGAATTCCTCGAAAGCTCGGTGCTGTCGGTCGGCGACATCGTCCTGCTCTTCGGCATCGTCTTCGTCATGCTCTATCTCGATTTCAAGCTGGGGCTGCTGACGCTTTCGGTGCTGCCGGTGCTGTTCGTCGTCCGCCTCTTCTGGCTGCCGCTCGCCCGCAAGTCCTTCATGGCCGCGCACGAGACCAATTCGGTTGCGGCAGGCGCGCTCGCCGAAGCGATCCACGGCGTGCGCGCCGTCCAGAGCATGGACCGCCAGGGCGTCAACTTCACGCTCTATGACGACAAGGCACGTGCCAATCTCAAGACGCATCTGACGGCGGCGCGTTACGCGCAGGTGATGGTGCCGATCGTCGACAGCCTCACCGGCGTCGCAATGGCGCTTGTCATCGTCGTCGGCGGCGCCCGCGTTCTCAACCAAGCGCTCGATGTCGGCGTGCTCGTCGCCTTCCTGTTCTACATCCAGCGCTTCTTCGATCCGATCCGTTCGCTGACCCTGCAATATTCGGTGATGCAGCGCGCCATGGCGTCGGGCCAGCGGTTAACCGAAGTGCTCGACGTGCCCGTCGACATCAAGGATGCGCCTGACGCCAAGACATTGTCGCGCGACATGGACGGTTCGGTCGAATTCAAGGATGTCGTCTTCGGCTACAATCCCAAGCATCCGGTGCTGAAACATGTGAACTTCAAGGTCAACCCGGGCGAGACGGTGGCCCTGGTCGGGCCGACGGGGTCGGGCAAATCGAGCTGCATGTCGCTGATCCATCGCTTTTACGACGTGCAACAGGGCCAGGTGCTGGTCGGCGGCCACGACGTGCGCAACCTGATGCAGGATTCGCTCGGAGCGCAGATCGCGATGGTGCTGCAGGAGCCCTTCCTCTTTACCGGCACCGTCTTCGAAAACATCCGCTATCACAAGCTGGAAGCGACCCGCGAGCAGGTGATCGAGGCGGCGAAAGCCGTCGGCGCGCATGATTTCGTCATGCGCCTGCCCGATGGCTATGACAGCATTCTCGGCGAGCGCGGCGGCAATCTCTCGCTCGGCCAGCGCCAGCTTTTGAGCTTTGCCCGCGCCCTTGTGGCGGATGCGAAGATCCTGGTGCTCGACGAGGCGACCGCCAACATCGACAGCTATACCGAGATGCTGATCCAGAAGGCGCTGGTAAAGCTGCTCGAAAACCGCACCGGCCTCGTCATCGCCCATCGCCTGGCGACGATCCGCGAAGCCGACCGCATCATCGTGCTGCAGAACGGCGAGATCATCGAAAGCGGCGACCACCGCCAGCTGATGAAGAACGGCAAGCTCTATTCCCGGCTCTATAACCTCAACTACGCCTCGTTCGACGATATTCCCGAGGACGTGCTGGAAGAGACGACGGCGGCGCAGTCGGCGACTTGATGGCGCCTATGACTTGGATTAACCACTTGTCGCAAAGTTTGAACGAACAAACGCGTTGCTGCCGCATTTCCCTTTTATCCGGGGCAAATGCCACTGAGGAGAATGTCATGAAGAGAATCATTAGCAGCCTGTTGATCGCGACGGCCCTTGTTGGATCGGCTATCCAGCCTGCTGCCGCGCGTGACCACCATCACCACAACAATACTGGCCGAGTCATCGCCGGCGGCGTTGCCGCAGGTGTGGTGGGCGGCCTGATCGGCGGCGCGATCGCCAATAGCGGCCCGCGCTACTACGTCGATGGCCCTCGCTATGTCGAGCCGGCGCCGAGGTGCTGGTATGAGGACCGCGACGTCCGCAACCGCTATGACGGCTATTACCATACCGAAACCGTGCGGGTCTGCGAATAGCCCTGAATTGTTGCGGCGGCGTTGGTTTTAATCGCCCCCGGTTTGTCTCCAGCCGAGGCTGCCTCCCGCAGCCTCGGTTTTTTTATTCAATATCAGCGACATCCCTCCAAGAGATGAGCCCCATCCGGCTGCTGCGCACCCCTCCCCAACCCCTCCCCTCACGGGGGAGGGGCTAACACACTGCGCCAACTGCGCAGACGTCAGCCTTTCTGCGGATGCAAAGGGTGAAGCGGATGCGAGGGCACGCCAGCCGGCATGCGGGCGAGAGCACCTTCGCAAAAAAATCCCGCTCATCCCCCCGCCTGTCATCCGGCTGTCAGAGACAAGCAATAGCTGACAGCCGATGAATGATGGCCCCGTGACCGACGGCAGGATGCCGAAAAAAGAGCGCATGCGTTTCGTCAGCGCCGAGCAGGTGGCGCAGCTGGCGGGCGTTTCGCGTTCCGCCGTGTCTCGCACATTCACGCCAGGTGCAAGCGTTGCGCCTGCAACGCGCGAAAAGGTGCTGCGGGCGGCTGAAGAGCTCGGTTATCACGTCAACGATCTGGCGCGCGGCGTGCTTGCCAATCAGAGCCGCCTCGTCGGCATCGTCGCCACACGGCCGGAAGTGGGTTTTCGCGCGCATCTGGCCGCCGCCCTTGCCAAAGCCCTGATCCGGCGCGGCAGCATTCCGATCCTCATCAACACCGGCCAGACGGAAGAGGAGCTGCTCGCCGCCCAGAAGATGCTGATCGGCCACCGCGCCGAGGCGATCATCATCCTGTCCGGCTCGCCGCCGGCGAGTTTCCTCGAACTCGCCCAGCGCAACGGCCAGCCGCTCGTCGTCATCGGCCGTTCGGAGCCCGACGCCGATCATGTGCGCGCCGGCAATTCCGAAGCCTCGCGCATGGCGGCGACGGCCTTTTACAAAGGCGGCAGGCGTCGGCTGGCGGTGATCGGCTCCAACTCGGGAACGCCTGCGATCGTCGAGCGCGAAAGCGCCTTCGTTTCGGCAGCCGAGTCGCTCGGTGCATCCGCTGTCGTCGCACGCGGCGGCGATTCGGATTATCAGGGCGGCGTCACCGCCGGCCGCGCCCTCTTCTCCGAAAGAATAAAGCCGGACGCCATCTTCTGCGCCAACGACCTGATCGCCTTCGGATTGATGGACGTCGCGCGCCTGGAAGCGCGGCTGCGCATTCCGGAGGATGTCGCCGTCATCGGTTTCGACGACGTGCCCGAATCCGCCTGGCTGAGCTACCAGCTGACCACCTTCCGCCAGGACCCGCTTGTTATGGCACAGCGCGCCGTCGATCTGATGGAGCGGCGGCTCGAAAATCCGGACTCGCCCCCGGCTTACGAACGCGTCATCCCGGAACTCATCATCCGGCAGAGCTTCAAGCCTTAGCTTTTCGCAGGCGCCATCCTGTGGCAAGAAGGATCTGGCAATCGAGGCGTTACGTCCTTTGCGCGTTTCCATCGCGCGGCGTCGTCAGGGAGGAAGATCGCTGCAGATGAAAGGAATTCGCCAGCTCGCCGAGCATCTCGACATTTCGATCGGAACGGTGTCGCGGGCGCTGAACGGCAAGCCGGATGTCAATGAAGACACGCGCCGGCGCGTGCTCGCCGCCGCCGAAGAGCTCGGTTATGTCGCCAACCAGTCGGGCCGCAGCCTGCGCCAGGGCATGACCAATGTCATCGGGCTGATGCTCGAGGTCAGTCGCGAAACGGTCGAAAACAGCGACGACTTCTTCCTCGGCGTCACCGACGGGCTGCAGAGCGTCTTTTCCCGTCACAAGCTCGATCTGGTCATGCTGCCCTGCCCCGACGACGAGGATCCGCACGAATATCTGAAGCGTATGGTGGCGCGCCGCCTTGTCGACGCACTGATCATCTCGGCGACGCGGCGCACCGACCGGCGCATCGAGCTTCTGGAAAAGGCCCGCATCCCCTTCGTGGCGCTCGGCCGCAGTGCGTCCGGCGGCAGCTATACCTGGATGGACCTCGATTTCGAAGGTGTAGCGGCACGCGGCGTCGACCGGCTCGTCGCCAAGGGCCACCGGCGGATTGCCGTGGCGGCCCCCTCCTCCGACATCAATCTCGGCTATATCTTCCTCGACAGTTACCGTCAGGCGCTGAAACGCCACAATATTCCCTTCGATCCCGCCCTCGTCATCCGTGTGAAATCGAGCGAACAGGGCGGCTATCAGGCCGGCCACGAGCTGCTGATGATCGAAGACCGGCCGACGGCGATCATCCTGATCCACGAGCTCATGGCGATCGGGCTTTATCGCAGGCTGGCCGAGGCCGGCATCGTGCCCGGCCGCGACCTCGCCGTCGTCGGCTTCCGCGAAGAGTCGCGCACCCATTTCCTGCAGCCGACGCTGACCTCCTTCCGCATGTCGCTGCGCGATCTCGGCGCCCAGCTCGGCGAAACCCTGCTCGCCACCATGCCGGCCTATGCCGATCATTACCCGCAGGGCGCCCGAAGCAGGATCTGGCCGATGGAGCTCGTTCCGGGCGAAAGCGACGCCTTCACGCTCACGGCTTGAAGCACACTGCTCAGACCCGGCTTGGTGCCGCCGAAGCTTCGCGGCTCGACAATTGACGCGTCATCGCGCCAACACCGGCTGCCTCACCAAGGCAGCGTCCCCTCGGCATTCGAGAAGGTACCCGTGGGGCTGTCCGATCCGAGCAGTGCGACTCGCACCGGTTCACGCGCAGCGTCCTCGACCGGGCCGCCATATTCGCTCATGTCCGTGGCGGTAAGGCCCGGGCAGACAGCGTGAACCTTGATGTGAGTGCCTTCGAGTTCAATCGCCAGCGCTTGCGTGATCGCATTCAGGGCGCTTTTCGAGGTCGTATAAGCGCTCGCATATTGGCGCAGGGGGTTCGAAAAATTGCTGTTCAGCGTCAACGAGCCGGTGGAGCTGGATATGTTGATGATTTTTGCCGCCGGCGCCGCGCGAAGGAGCGGCAGCATCGCCTGGGTGACGGCAAGGACGCCAAAGACGTTGGTCGCGAACACCGTCCGGAGTTCGTCGAGCTTGACGACAGACATTCGCGTCTCGGTGACGATCTGGGCATTGCTCCGTCCCGCCGCACCGCCATGTCCGACGCCCGCATTGTTGACGAGAACATCGAGCCGGCCATAGGTCTCGCGGATGCGCGCTGCCGCCTGGGCGATCGAGGCTCCATCGGTAACGTCCAGCTGAATTGTGCGGGCGTCGGGTCCCACGCCGCGAACGACGTTTTCGCCCGCTTCAAATCGTCGCGAACCCAAAAGCACTGTGAAGCCCTGCTGTGCGAGATCTTTCGCGATCTGAAGGCCGATTCCTTTGTTTGCTCCCGTGACGAGCGCAACTGGTTGGTGATGCATGTTTCATTCTCCTTGGGACTTGGCAGAGACGATCCTTCATGCGATATACGGAACGATCGTCCGCTTAGCCATATACGGAACCACGTTCCGTTTATCAAGGGGTAGAATTTGTCCGGGGATACAAAATTGCCGAGCGATGCTGAGATGGCGGCGACCGGCCGGCGTCGGAGGGCTGATGCGCAACGCAACATCGGCTCGCTTGTTCAAACGGCATCGGAGGTATTCGCCGAGTCAGGGTTGGACGTGCCGATACGCGAAATCGCGGACAGGGCGGGCGTTGGCGTCGGCACGCTTTACCGCCATTTTCCGACACGGTCCGACCTGGTCGTCGCGGTCTTTCGCAAAGAGGTCGACGAGGCCGTCGAGGCGGCGTCGGTGCTGGCCGCCGAGCGCCCGCCGGGCGAGGCGCTCGAGCGCTGGGTCGAGGGCTATGTCGATTTTATCGCAGCGCATCGTGGGCTGGCAGCAGCCTTCAATTCGGGCGATCCGGCTCTTGAAGGGCTGCCCGCCTATTTTTTGGAGCGGCTGGGCCCGCTGGTGCAGACGCTGCTGGATGCGGCAGCCGCCGGTGGTCAAATACGGGCTGGCGTGAAGGCGCACGAACTTCTCCACGGTGTCGGCATGTTATGCGTGCCGCCCAACTGCGGTGAACCGACCGAGCCGCGGCGGATGGTGGGCTTGTTCATGGACGGATTGCGCTATGCCGCCGCAAAGCCGGCATAGCTGAAGCGACGCCATGATGCAGAGCAGTGAGGAGCCGCAGCCGGGTGACCGGTGCGGCCCGTCACGATCATTCGGCGGCGACGGCGGCGGCACGGCGGCCGATCGTGGCCTGCGTCAGCACGAAGGCCAGGAAGGCGCAGACGGCGATGCCGGCGGCCATCGGAACGGCGGTGCCGTCGAAGAACAGGCTCGAGATCACCATGGCGACGGCGGCGATGACGAAATGCAGCGTGCCCATCAGCGACGAGGCGGTGCCGGCGATTGCGCCGTGATCCTCAAGCGCCAGCACCGCGCTCGTCGGGATGACGAGGCCGAGGAAGCCGTAGCCGATGAACAGGAGGCTCGCCATGACAGGCAGCTGATTGAAGCCTGCGGCCATCACCACCGCCATGACGACCATGGCTAGCGCAAAGGCGCTGACGGCAAGCCGCATGACGCGCACCAGGCCGAAACGCTCGCCGAGCCAGCCCGTTGCCTGCGACACCGCGAAGAAGGACACGGCATTGATCGAGAAGGCGAAGCTGTATTCGGTCGGCGTCAGCCCGTAATGCTGGATCAGCACGAAGGGCGAGTTGGCGAGATAGACGAGGAAGCTCGAAATGCCGAGGCCGCCGATGAAAGTCAGCGTCAGGAAATTGCGGTCGGCGAGCAGCAGGCGATAGGCCTTCATGGCGCTGCCGAGGCCGCTGCCATTGCGCTCCTCGGCCGGGCGGGTTTCCTCGAGCTGGGTGGAAAGCAGGAGGAGGCCGATCACCGCGGCACCGGTCACGGCCCAGAATACGCCGCGCCAGCCGGTGAGCTCGATGACGGCGCTGCCCGTCAGCGGCGCCAGGATCGGCGAGATCGAGAAGACCAGCATCAGCAGCGACATCAGCCGCGCGGCCTGGACGCCGGTATGGATGTCGCGGACGATGGCGCGGGGGATGACCATGCCGGCGGCACCGCCGATGCCCTGGACGAAGCGGAAGGCGATCAGCGTTTCGATATCGGTCGCAAATGCGCAGCCGATCGACGCGACGGCGAAGAGACCGATACCGAGATAGAGCGGCAGTTTGCGGCCCCACATGTCCGACAGCGGCCCGTAGACGAGCTGCGCAAGCGCAAAGGAGATGAAGAAAGCGAGCAGGGTCAGTTGGGTGACGCTGTTATCGGCATGCAGGTCCTGGCCGATGGAGGGCAGCGCAGGCAGATACATGTCGATGGCAAAAGGACCGATGGCCGACAACAGGCCGAGAATGAGGGCAATGCGAAAGAAGGAAGCCGTCATAATGGTGATCTTTCGTAAAAGCGCAGCGGAGGCGCCGGATCGTCGCTCCGCACTCTTTGGAATCGACGCATCGTGCTCTCCGAAAATCAGTCCGATTTTCGCGCCGATGCGCTGGGTTCAATGATGATCGTTCGCGCGAAGACGAAGTTGGGAGCTCATATCTCCAGCGGCGGAACCAAGGGTGTCAATAAATTTGGACACGCCTGTAAAACTAGACGCCATTGTCTAAACCGTCAAGACGTCTTATCTTCGCTCCATGAAAGACAGCGTGACACCGGCAGGCCGGATGGCGGGGCATACGCAGCGTGGACAATGCGCCAAGCGTATGTCGATCCTCGATGCCGCCGCCGACGTCTTCTGCCGCAAGGGTTTTGCAGCCGCCAGCATCGACGAGATCGCCGCCGTTGCCTGTGTCTCCCGCCAGACGATCTACAATCATTATCGGGAAAAGGAGACGCTGTTCGTCGCCGTCGTCGAGGACGTGATGAACCGCGCCAACGCCACGCTCTTTTCCGTGCTGTCGACCTTTCCTGACAGCGCCGACGATCTGGAGGACGGTCTGACGGCGTTTGCGGTGCGCCTCAACAAAAACTGCATCTGCAATCATGACGGAAAATTCCTGCGCAAACTGGTGCAGACGGAGGGTGAGCGATATCCGCACCTCTTCGAAAGCTGGCGCCAGCAGGGGCCGGGCAAGCTGACCACTGCGCTTTCCGCGCTTCTCGCGCGCCTTGCCCACAGTCAAGCGCTTGCTATCGATGATTTCGACGTCGCCGCCCGGCAGTTCGTGGCGCTCGCCAATGCCGACCTGCAGATGATGACGCTGTTCGGCGGCACACCCACCAATGAAGAACTGGAAAAGGCGGCGCGCAATGCCGTGCGGACCTTTCTCAAGGCCTATGGCAACCCGAAGGCCGAAAAGGGCGCCGGAGAGCCGCAGCTCGCGGCCATGTCCGGCTGATCTCCCCTGCGATCACGCAAAAACCGTCATCTGCGCCGGCACGACCGCGAAGCGGCCGACACGGCGCGCGGCCAGATATTTCAGCAGCTGTTCGACAAGCGAAGGCATGACCGGCTTCTGGACGACGCCGACCGCTCCCTTGACGCCGCCGGCGACGGTCTCGGGATTGCCGGTCATGAACACGACGGCGAGACCATGCTCTTCCGCCAGCCGCCTGCCGAGATCAGGCCCGGTCCGGCCATCGGCGAGATTGACGTCGACGAAGGCGATATCGGCGGACGGCGCCAGCCGCAGCGCCTGTTCGCGATTATTCGCAAGGCCTGCGACCTGCATGCCGATACCTTCCACCGTCGCGCCGAGATCAAGCGCGATCAGGAATTCATCTTCGACGATCAATACTCTCTGCTTCATGAGATCATCTCGTTGGCAGCGCCGCACGACATTGGTGGCCATGATCTGTCCTCTTGTTACGCACATACTTCGAAAGAAGGAGCCGCTCGACAGTCGTCCCTGCCGAAACTCATTGTCGTAACGGGAAACCTGACGATATGTTCCGCGGTGGAACGCGATTTTCGCCATTTAACCTATTGTTAACGTTGATAAATCCTTAACACGAAGCCGACAAGGCAAAAATCCGCCGCTCAATCACGTTGAATTTCAACCGCCTACTTCTGGATGAGAGCGGGCAATGATACGATCGAATCATCCATGGGGCTCGGCGATTGAGGATCACGTTGCGAACCAAACTTATCGTCCTGATCATCGTGGCCGTCAGCCTTTTCGCCTATACCAAAGTGATGGCCAGGATCGGCTCGGGCTCGCCGCCCGCGAATGCACCGCCGGTGCAGCGCGCGGACCTCATTCGCGTTTATAAGTCCGAACGCCGCATGGTCCTTTTCAGGGGAGACGCTCCGATCTCGACGTATCAGATTTCGCTTGGAAGTGCCGCCGATGCGGGCCCCAAACAACGCGAAGGCGACGAGAAAACACCGGAAGGGCGTTATGAAATAGACTGGCGCAATCCAAAATCCGTGGCCCATCTCAGCCTGCACATTTCCTATCCGAATCCGAAAGAGCAGCATGAGGCTGACGTAGGCGGCTATCCGCCCGGCGGCGGCATCATGATCCACGGGCTGCCCAATGGCTGGGGCCTGCTCGGAGGAATCCATCGCCTGTGGGATTGGACGGATGGCTGTATCGCGGTCACCGATGCGGAGATGCGCGATGTCTGGGCCCGCGTTCCCGACCATACGCCCATCGACATCATGCCTTAAGCGAGTGCGACCAGTCCACCGGCATCAACCCCGAGACCGACAGGCTCAAATCAGCCCTTGGTCTTCCCGACGAGCATCGGCTGGCTGCGGTAGTCGGCGGGAAACAGCGACTTCAAATTCTCGATCTTCGGCAGGTCGTTGTAGACGATATAGGGATAGGTCGGATTGCGCGTCAGGAAATCCTGATGATAGGCCTCGGCGGGATAGAAGCCGCGCGCATCCGATACCTTGGTGACGATCGGCTTCGGGAAGACGTGCGCCTTGTCGAGCTGATCGATGTAGCGCTCGGCCACCTCTCGCTGCTCGGCAGCGGTGACGAACAGCGCCGAGCGGTACTGGGTGCCGCGATCCGGTCCCTGGAAATTCAGCTGCGTCGGGTTGTGCGCCACTGAGAAGAAGATCTGCAGCAACCTGCCGTAGGTCACCTTTTTCGGATCGAACCTGACCTCGACGGCTTCGGCGTGACCGGTCGAGCCGGTGCTGACCGTTTCGTATTGCGCCGTTTCAGCCTCGCCGCCGGCATAACCGGAGACGGCGTTCTCGACGCCGTTCACATGCTGGAAAACACCCTGGACGCCCCAGAAACAGCCGCCGGCGAAAATGGCGGTCTCGGTGCCGGACCCGGCGGTCTCGTCAATGGCCGGCGGCGGTATCACAACCGCTTCCTCGGCCGCACCGGCAGCACCGGCGCCGAGTGTGAGAATGGTGGCGGCAAAAACCCCGGCAAGGCTATTGCGGCGGCGCGACGACATCGACATTGCACGACCTCCTGACGATCGCTCAAATCCTTGCTCATCCTTGCAAAAGCGGCAAATCACAAGGCGTTCACTCACGCCGATGTGACAACCAGATGAAAGCGTGTGTTTGGAGATGAAACACCGCTCAAGTTGAGTTGACAATCGCATGAGGAGTGAGGAGAGTGCCGCCGATCAGAGCCAGCATTCCGGGGGGAACCTATGTCCGTGCGCTCTTTCTTTGCTTTCGCCATCATCGCGTTTTTTTCCGCCATTGCCATCGGCCTTCCAGCCGCCGCTGCGGAGACCAAGCGTGACATCCAGACGATAAAAGACGCCGATTTCTTCGGCTTCGATCTTCGCACCGAGCAGAACGTCTCGCTCGACCAGTGCAAGACCTCCTGCATCGGCGACAAGAGCTGCAAGGCCTTCACCTACAATCCCAAGGTGAAATGGTGCTTCCTGAAATCAGATTTCAAGACGATGAACGCCTTCCCCGGCGCCATCGCCGGCAAGATCGTCGAGACATCAGGCAAGCAGGAGCCGGATCTCGGCGCCGCACCGCGCCTGACCTTCCTGAGCAACGACCTCGTCCAGCAGGCGCATGACTTCAAAGACAATCTCGCGCTTGCCGACGACCAGCAGGGCCAGGGCGTCGACAGCCTGACGGCCAACGCCCGCATCGACCTCACCGGCAACAATCTGGCCGAGGCGCTGAAGTCCTTCCATGGCGCGCTGTCGATCACCCCTGACGACGCCGATCTCTGGCTCGAAACCGCCCGCGCCGCCGCTTCGCTCGGCAGCGCCGAGACCAACACATCAGGCCAGGCCGTACTCGACGCGCTGAACGGCTACGAGCTGACGCGCACCAAGCCGAAGCGCGCCGAGGCGCTCGCCGTTCTCGCCGACGCCCTGGACCGAAACGCCAATTACCGTCCGGCTCTCGACGCCTACAAGGCGAGCCTGGCGCTGGTTGCCTCCGAGGATGTGCAGGCGGCCTACCTGCAGCTGAAATCGACGCAGGGCTTCCGCATCACCGAACATACGGTCGACGCCGACAGCGCCACGCCGCGCGCCTGCGCCACCTTCTCCGAGGCGCTGATCAAAACCACCGACTACACGCCTTTCGTGACGCTGAACGGCGAAGCGCCAAAGGCGGTCGAAACCAAGGACAAGCAGATTTGCGTCGAGGGCCTGACGCATGGCCAGACCTACAAGATCGCCTTCCGCACCGGCCTGCCGTCATCGGTCGACGAGACGCTCGACGCGCCTGTTACCATCGACGTCTATATCAAGGACCGCAGCCAGATGGTGCGTTTCACCGGCGATAGCTTCGTGCTGCCCTCGACGGCGCGCCGCGGCATTCCGATCGTCTCGGTCAATCTGACCTCGGCCAACCTCAAGCTCTACCGCATCGGCGACCGCGCCATCGCGCCGCTCTTGACCAACTCGCAGTTCCTGACCCAGCTCGACGGCTACAGCGCCCAGAACATCGAGGATCAAAGCGGCGAACTCGTGTGGCAGGGTTCGATCGACATCGCCAACGAGCTCAACAAGGACATCATCACCAGCTTCCCCGTCGATGAGGCGCTGCCCGAGCGCAAGCCCGGCATCTATGTGATGACGGCGACGGCGCCGAACGGCCCGGCGCAGGAGTGGGATTCGCAGGCGACGCAATGGTTCCTGGTCTCCGATATCGGCATCAGCACCTATGCCGGCACCGACGGTCTCAACGTCTTCACCCGCTCGCTCGCCTCGGCCAAGCCGATAGCAGGCGTCGAATTGCAGCTGCTTGCCAAGAACAATGAGGTGCTCGGCACGGCAACGACCGACGAAAACGGCCGCGCGACCTTCACCGCCGGCCTGATCCGCGGCACGGCGGCGCTGACGCCCGCCGTCATTACCGCCAAGAACGGCGCGTCGGATTATGTCTTCCTCGATATGACACGCGCCGGCTTCGATCTCTCCGACCGCGGCGTCACCGGCCGGGCCTCACCCGGCGCGATCGACGTGCTGACCTTTACCGAACGCGGCATCTATCGCGCCGGCGAAACGGTGCATGCGCAGGCGCTTGCCCGCGATACCGACGGCAATGCCATCGAGAACCTGCCGCTGACCTTCATCTTCAGCCGGCCGGATGGCGTCGAAGACCGCCGGATCGTCAGCCAGACCAGCAATCTCGGCGGTTATTCCGTCGATTTCGCCACCCAGGAAAACGCCATGCGCGGCACCTGGACGATGAACATCTATACCGATCCGAAGGGCAGCGCGATCGCCAGCAAGAGTTTCCTGGTCGACGATTTCGTGCCCGATCGTACCGACATGGAGATCAAGACCGAGGCCAAGGAGATCGGCCCGGACACGCCGGCGAACATCACCATCTCAGGCAAATATCTCTATGGCGCTCCGGCCGTCGGCCTGACGCTCGAGGGCGACGTCGTCGTCAAGCCGACGCGTGAGAGCACCGCCTATAAGGGATTCTTCTTCGGCCTTGCCGACGAGGAGGCGAACGAGGATTCGCGTCTGCCGATCGAGGGGCTGCCCGCACTCGACGAAAATGGCGAAGCTTCGACCGACCTCACCGTCGGCGAGCTGCCGGCAACGACGCAGCTGCTCAACGCCACCGTTTATATACGCATGCAGGAAGCGGGTGGGCGCGCCATCGAGCGTTCGCTTGTCCTTCCGGTGAAGAGCGAGCGCGCTTCGATCGGCATCAAGCCGGAATTTTCCGACGAGCTGCCCGAGAATTCCGTCGCCAACTTCACGGTGATCGGCGTCAATGCCGAGGGACACAAGCAGGAGACGAAGGGCCTGCGCTGGAAATTCTACAGCCTCAACCGCGAATACCAATGGTATCGCGAGGGAACGGCTTGGAAATACGAGCCGGTTTATACCGCCGAGCAGGTTTCCAACGGCAGCGTCGACGCGACGATGGATGGCGGCAAGATTTCCGTGCCGGTGACCTGGGGCCGCTACCGCCTCGAAGTGGAAAGCCCTGACGCCGACGGCCCGACCTCCAGTGTCGAATTCGACGCCGGCTGGTTCGTCGCCTCGACGTCGACCGAAACGCCGGACGGCCTGGAAATCGCCCTCGATAAGGATAGCTACAAGATCGGCGAAACCGCCAAGCTGAAAATCACGTCGCGCTACGGCGGCGAACTGATGGTGACGGCCGGAACAGAAAAGCTCGTTGCCGTAGAGAACGCCACGATCGGCGAGACAGGCGGCGAGATCGACATCCCGGTCACGGCGGACTGGGGCGCCGGCGCCTATGTCACGGCAACACTCTTCCGCCCGGGCGACGCGCAGGACAGCCATATGCCGATGCGCTCGATCGGCATCAAGTGGCTGAAGGTCGACCCCGAACAGCGCGCGCTTGATGTGAAGCTCGATACGCCGGAAAAGATGCTGCCGCGCCGACCGCTTGATATCAGCCTGCAGGTGACGGGCGCCGGCGCCAACGAGGATGCCTATGTGACGGTTGCCGCCGTCGATGTCGGCATTCTCAACCTGACGCGTTACGAACCGCCGAACCCGGAAGACTGGTATTTCGGCCAGCGTCAGCTCGGTCTCGAGATCCGCGATCTCTATGGCCGGCTGATCGACGGCTCGCTGGGTGCGACCGGCAAGCTCAGGACCGGCGGCGACGGCGGCGCCATTGCGCTGCAGGCAAGCCCGCCGACGCAGAAGCTCGTCGCCTTCTTCTCCGGTCCGGTGAAGCTCGACGCCGAAGGCAAGGCCAAGGTCTCCTTCGACATTCCGCAGTTCAACGGCACGGCGCGCGTCATGGCGGTCGCCTGGTCGAAATCAGGTGTCGGCCACGGCATCAAGGACGTCATCATCCGCGATCCCGTGGTCGTGACAGCGAGCCTGCCGAAATTCCTCGCCCCTGGCGACAAGGCCAATCTGCGCCTCGACATCGCCAATACCGATGCGCCGGCCGGCGACTACAAGCTGCAGCTGACCGGCAATGACGCGGTCGGCATCGAAGCAGCATCCGCCGCGCAGACGATCCGCCTCGAAGCCGGGGCGAAATCCGAACTGACGCTTTCGCTCATCGGCAAACAGCCGGGCGCCGGCAGTGTCTCGATCAACCTGTCCGACGCCTCCGGCCTTTCACTTGACCAGACCGTCGATGTGCCGGTTCGTCCGGCATCCCTGCCGATCACCCAACGCCGGGTGCTGGCGCTGAAGCCGGCGGCCAAGCTGACGGTCGACAAGAACCTGTTGGCCGACAGCGTGCTGCCCGGCGCCTCGATCAGCGTCAACGTCACTCGTTCGGCGGCATTCGACATTCCGGCGCTGCTGATGACGCTCGACCGTTATCCCTTCGGCTGCGCCGAGCAGACCACCAGCCGGGCGCTGCCGCTGCTCTACTTCGCCGAAGTGGCGAAGCAGGCCGGCATCGAAAACGACGACGACGTGCACAAGCGCGTGCAGGACGCGATCTACCGGGTACTCTCCTACCAGGCCTCGGCCGGCAGCTTCGGCCTCTGGGGGCCGGATTCGGGCGACGTCTGGCTCGATTCCTACGTCACCGATTTCCTGACGCGTGCCCGCGAAATGAAATATGACGTGCCGGAACGGGCCTTCGTGCAGGCCCTCGAAAACCTGCAGAATACGCTCTCCTACACCACCGACATCAAGGGCCAGGGCGACCAGATCGCCTATGCCATCTATGTGCTCGCCCGCAACAAGAAGGCGGCGATCAGCGATCTGCGTTATTACGCCGATACGATGATCAACGACTTCCCGACGCCGCTTGCCAAGGCGCATATCGCCGCTGCACTGGCGCTTTATGGCGACGCCCAGCGTTCGAAGAACATTTTCATCGACGCGCTGCAGATGTCGCAGCAATCGATGGTGTCGCGCGTCAACCTCTCACGCACCGACTACGGCACGATCCTGCGCGACGGTGCGGCGATCCTGGCGCTCGCCGCCGAAAGCCGACCGGTACCGCCTGTCGTCCCGGATCTCGCCAAGGCCGTCGCCAAGGAATGGGGCCGCAGCAAATACAAGAGCACCCAGGAAGAGGCCTGGATGCTACTTGCCGCGCGCGCCCTCCAGGGCGGTGATGACGGTCTGAAGATCGATGTCAACGGCGCGGCGCATAGCGGCGCCTATATGGCGCGCATGACCGGCGATGCGCTCGCCGATCATCCGCTGACGCTGACCAACCAGACGAATGACGCGGTCTCGGCTGTCGTCACCACCGTTGCCGCCCCTACCGTGCCGCTGCCGGCCGGCGGCGACGGCTTCCTCATCGAGCGCAGCTATTACACGCTCGACGGCGAGGAGGCCAATGTCAGTGAGGCAAAGCAGAACGAGCGTTATGTGGTCGTCATCCACGTGCGCGAAACCAATGACTGGCAGTCGCGCATCGTCATCACCGACCTTCTGCCGGCCGGCTTCGAGATCGACAATCCGAACCTCGTCGACAGCGCCCAGATGACGAATTTCGACTGGATCGGCGAAATATCAGCCGCCCATACGGAATTCCGCTTCGACCGCTTCGTCGCCGCCTTCAACCGCGCACCGGGCGACGAGCGTGAATTCAACGTCGCCTATGTCGTACGCGCCGTCACCCCTGGCACCTACGACCATCCGGCCGCAAGCGTCGAGGACATGTACCGGCCGGAGCTTTCGGCCCGCACGGCGACCGGCAAGATGGAGGTCGTAGCAGCACAATAATGAGGCTGTGGCACAAGTTCGCGATCGGCTCCGCCGCCGGCATCCTGCTTGCCGGCGCGGCTCTCTTCGCGCTCGACGCCGCCGACCGGGCCTTTCCGCCGCCGCTCGACAAGGCTGATGTGGTTTCACCCGAGGTGCTGGATGCCGATGGGCAGCTGCTGCGCGCCTTCGCCACGCCAGAAGGCCGTTGGCGGCTGAAGACTGTGGTCGCCGATGTCGATCCGCAATTCCTGCGCATGCTTGTTGCCTATGAGGATCAGCGTTTCTACGATCACGGCGGCATCGATCTTTGGGCGCTCGGGCGGGCCAGCCTGCAATTCGTCCGCAATGGCCGCATCGTCTCCGGCGCCTCGACGCTGTCGATGCAGGTGGCCCGGCTGATCGAGCCGCGCGCCGAACGTTCGTTTTCGGCAAAACTTCTGCAGCTCGCACGCGCCGTGCAGATCGAACGGCGGCTGTCGAAGGAAGAGATCCTCGACCTCTATCTCACACACGCGCCCTATGGCGGCAACCTCGAGGGCGTGCGCGCCGCAAGCCTTGCCTATTTCGGCAAGGAGCCGCGCCGCCTGACGGTGGCCGAGGCGGCGCTGCTGGTCGCCCTGCCGCAATTGCCGGAACGGCGTCGGCCGGACCGCAATCTGAAGGCGGCGCAGGAGGCGCGCAAACGCGTGCTCGATCGCGTCGCAGTGGCCGAGGCCGTCGGCGATGGCGAGGCGGAACGAGCCGAAGCTGTCGCCATTCCGCCGCGACGCCTGCAATTGCCTGCCTTTGCCGCCCATCTCGGCGAAGCCGCATTGCGCAAGGAGCCTCTGGTCCTCAAGCATCGGACGACGTTGAAGAAGCAGGTGCAACAGGGGCTGGAATCCGTGGCGCGCGCAGCGGCGACGAAACTCGGGCCGAAACTTTCGCTCGCCATGGTGATGGCGGATGCGCAGACTGGGGCGATCGTCGGCGAAGTCGGCTCGGCCGATTATTTCGATGCCAGCCGCTCCGGCTGGATCGACATGACGCGCGTCAACCGTTCGCCGGGCTCGACGCTGAAGCCTTTCATCTACGGTCTCGCTTTCGAGCAGGGCCTGGTCTCCCAGGAGACGATCATTGAAGACCGGCCCGCCGATTTCTTCGGCTACCGGCCGCGCAATTTCGACATGAGCTATCAGGGCGATGTCACCGTCCGCGAGGCCTTGCAGCTCTCCTTGAACGTGCCGGCCGTCAAGCTGCTCGACGCCGTCGGGCCGTCGCGCCTGCTGGTGCGCTTCCGCCGCGCCGAGGTGCGCCCGGCCCTGCCGCCGAATGAAACGCCCGGACTGGCGATCGGTCTCGGCGGCGTCGGCCTCACGCTGAAGGATCTGGTGCAGCTTTATACCGCGCTCGCCAATCGCGGCCAGCCGGCAAGGCTCGGCGACGGTGTCACCGGCACGCCGGGCAAAATCGAGGGCGAACCGCTGCTGGAGCCGATCGCCGTCTGGAACGTCGCCGATATTCTCTCCGGCGTCATTCCCCCCGCCGGCGCGCCGCAGCGCGGCATCGCCTATAAGACCGGCACGAGCTACGGCTATCGCGACGCCTGGTCGGTCGGCTATGACGGCCGTTACGTGCTCGGCGTCTGGGTCGGCCGGCCTGATAACAGCGCCGTGCCCGGTCTGACCGGCTATGGCACCGCCGCGCCGATCCTGTTCGAGGCTTTCGCTAAATCCGGCATCGCCACGACGCCCCTACCCCGCCCGCCGGCGGGAGCCGTGCGCATCGCCCAGTCCGAATTGCCGATCAGCCAGCGGCGTTTTGCGCTCAACGCCAGCGGCCTGCTCGTCGCCTCCGGCCGCGAGCCCGCGCCGCAGATCGTCTATCCGCCCGAGGGCGCCCATATCGATCTCGGCGCAAAGGGGGGCGATCTGTCGCCGCTGCTGTTGAAGCTGCAGGGCGGCCGCGCCCCCTTCCGCTGGCTTGCCAACGGCAAGCCATTGCCCGATCTCTCGCGCCGGCGCACCCAGCAATGGCTGCCCGACGGCGGCGGCTATTCGAAACTGACCGTCATCGATTCAGCCGGACGCGCCGCAAGTGTCGGCGTTTTCATCGATTGAGGCACCAGCCCAGATCATGGGTGTATCGGTGGGCTGGCAGGTCTATGACATTACGCGCGACCCCTTCGATCTCGGCATGGTGGGTCTCATGCTGTTCCTGCCCGCCTTCCTGCTCGTGCTGGTGACCGGCACCGTTGCCGACCGTTTCAACGTGTCCTGATCATGACGGGCTGCATTGTCGGCGAAGGCCTATGCGCGCTGGCCCTGCTTATATTCACCACGACGGGGAAGCAGACGGTGGTGCCGATCTTCGATCTTTTTGCCATGCTGCTCGGCGGAGTCTCGGCCTTGCTGCCCGTTTATGCACGCGACATTCTCGCCGTCGGCCCGTGGGGGCTCGGCCTTCTGCGCGCAGCGCCCGGCATCGGATCGATCCTGGTGGCGGCCTTCCTGCTGCGTCATCCCGTGAAAGACCACGCCGGCGTGATCATGTTCGTCTGCGTCACCCTGGTGGGTTTCTTCATCGCCGTGTTTGGCGCCTCGACGGCAGTCTGGCTGTCGGTGCTGGCGCTTGGCCTGAGGGGCGGTTTCGACATGGTAAGCGTCTATGTGCGCGAGACGCTGATCCAGATCTGGACGCCGGATGCCGTGGGTGGCCGCGTCAATGCGGTGAACATGGTTTTCGTCGGCGCCTCCAACGAGCTTGGCGAATTCCGGGCCGGCATCTCGGCCTGGGCCTTTGGCGTCGTTCCGGCGGTGATAATCGGCGGCGCGGCGACGATCGGAGTGTCGGTTCTGTGGTGGTGTTGGTTTCCGCAATTGCGCAAGACGAGACATTTGCAGGCTCCAGACGCGCGGCGCTGTGATGGAACCAAAGACCGGACACAACCGTTGGAAAGGGTCTCCCTCCAACGTCAGACGGCCTCATGATTCTTCCGACAGCGACCTACCGGATACAGTTCCGCAACGGCATGACTTTCGATCGTGCCTGCGACCTCGTTCCCTATCTCAAGACGCTCGGCATCAGCCACCTCTACGCCTCACCAATCTTCACCGCCGTTAGCGGCTCGACTCACGGCTATGACGTCACCGACGCCAATGAGATCGATCCGGCGCTTGGCGGCCGTGCGGGGTTCGACCGGCTGGCGGAAAGCCTCGCCTCGGCGGGCATGGGATTGGTTCTCGACATCGTTCCGAACCATATGGCCGCTTCGCCTGAGAATGACCGGTGGCGGGACGTGCTGGCCCTCGGCCCGCAGAGCGCTTATGCCCGCCATTTCGACATCGACTGGAGCGAACCGCTGACCCTGCCGCAGCTCGGCCAGGATTTCGAAGAGGCGCTGGCTTCAGGCGAACTGCGCCTCGCAGTCGACGAGACGCACGGCAGCTTCGCCTTGGCCTATTTTCAGACGCTGTTGCCAGTCAAACCCAGCAGTTACGGCGTGGTCGCAAACCGGCTCGACGATCCGGTCGCAACGCGAATGGCAGAGGCCGCGGCCGCGACGTCAGGCGAGGACTTCGCCCGCGCGTTGCGCGACATTCTCTTCGAGGGCGGCGATCGGGCGCTCCTTCGGGAGAAGCTCGAAGACGTCTCGTCCGATCGCGAATTCCTCAAGAGCCTGCATGACGAGCAGCATTGGCGGCTGATCCATTGGAAAGAAGCGGCGCGGCATCTGAGTTACCGCCGCTTTTTCGAGGTGACCGGACTGGTCGGCACCCGCGTCGAGGATCCCTTGGTGTTCGAAGACATGCACCGGCTGGTGCTCGAACTCGTGCGCCATGGCAAGGTGCAGGGCCTGCGCATCGACCATGTCGACGGGCTCGCCGAACCCAAGGCCTATCTCGACAGGCTGAGGGCAGCAGTCGGGGCCGACACCTATATCGTTGTCGAAAAGATCCTCGGGGCGGGCGAGATCCTGCCGGAGAGCTGGCCGGTCGCCGGCACCACCGGATATGAATTCATCGCGGCGCTGAGCGAGCTCTTCATCGACGCCGGCGGCCTGCGGATATTGGACGATGCCTATCGCGGCCTCGTCGGCGAGGCGGGCAATCTCGAAGAGGGCCGGCGGCTTGCCAAGCGACAGATGGTCGAGCGCAATTTCGCTGGCGAGACCGGCAGGCTGGTTGCGATGGCGGCGGGCATCTTTCCCGAAATAAACCGGGAAGAGATCGCCACCGCCGTGCGCGAGCTGCTGATCGCATTCCCCGTCTACCGCACCTATGGCGACGGCGGTCCGCTGAGCTGGCAGGATTCGGCCGTCCTTGCCGCGACCGCATCACAGGTCATGGCTGGGCTCGACGATCGGCGCGCGCTCGACCACGTGCTGAAGCTTCTTGAAGGCAAGATCGAAGGCGATACGGCGCATGAATTCCGGATCCGCTTTCAGCAGCTGAGCGGGCCGGTCATGGCGAAGGCGACAGAGGATACGCTGTTCTACCGCTATAACAGGCTGCTTGCCGCAAACGAGGTCGGCGGCGAACCAGGCAAGACGCCCGAGGGGCCGGACGGGTTCCATCGTCGCATGGCCGAGCGGGCGCGGCTGCAGCCGCATGGGCTTTCGGCCAGCGCCACCCACGACACCAAACGCGGCGAGGATGCGCGCGCGCGGCTCTATGTGCTGAGCGAGGGTGCGGATGTTTTTGCCCAGGCGGTGGCGCGTTGGCGTGACATGAATAGGCCGTGGCTGAAGGATCTGCCCGACGTTGCAGCACCCGAGCCGAATACTGAATGGATGCTGTATCAAGCGCTCGCAGGCGTCTGGCCGGAGGATTTCGACAGAGGACAGGTAGAAGACCTTCGCGCACGCTTTACCGATTACGCGGTCAAGGCGGTGCGCGAGGCGAAATTGCGCAGCGCCTGGACCGAACAGGAGGGTGCCTACGAGGAGGCGATCACAGTCTATGCGGCGGCGCTGGTGTCGCCGGACAATGACGCCTTTCTGGACGATTTCGAAAGGGTGCTGCAGCCCTTCATTGCGGCCGGCTACGTCAACAGTCTGTCACAGACATTGCTCAAGCTGATGGCGCCTGGAATTCCCGACATTTACCAGGGCGCGGAAGTTTTCGACTTCAGTCTTGTCGATCCCGACAATCGCCGGCCGGTCGATCATGCCAAGCTGAAGGCCTGGCTTGATGAAGCCGGACCGATCGCCAAGCTTCAGGCGGCGGCCTTGAAGCAGCGGATCGTAACAATTGGGCTGCAGCTGCGTCAGCGGCAGCCGGTTCTCTTTGCCAAAGGCGATTATCTGCCGTTGAAGACGACTGGCTGCCGCCGGAATCACGTGCTGGCTTTCGCCCGCGTGCGCAACAGCGAATTCGCGATTACCGTCGTACCGCGGCTGATGTTCGGCTGGCTCGATCCCGGCGTGCTTTTTGCCGGTCCGGAGTTCTGGGAAGACACGGCGATCGCGGTGCCCTCCCCTCTTCATGGGTTGAAGGCGGATCTCGTGACGGGAAAAACAATCGAGCCGGGAGGCAGCATTTCGGTCGCTACACTGCTCGGGAGCCAGCCGCTCGGGCTGATCAGCCCGATCTGAGGATCGGGCGCGATTTGAGGATCGGGCGATGCCGCCGTCGCGCTGCGCAACGCGGCGTTTTCGAAAAATTCGATGTCGTCGAAATTAGCGCTTGACCTTCCAGTTGCTGGAAGGTGGATAAGCCTCTCCAACTGCCCTTGAGGGCAAAGGAGATAGTCATGGATACCAAACACGACCACCATCACCACAGCCACGGCGACGGTCACTGCCATTGCGGCCATGATCATCAGGAGAAGGCCGCCGAAGCGGTGATCCGTGATCCCGTCTGCGGCATGACGGTCGATCCGCAAGCCGGCAAACCCTCGTTCGAACACATGGGTCGTGTCTATCATTTCTGCTCCGAGAGCTGCCGGATGAAGTTTGCGGCTCAGCCGCAGGATTACCTGACGGCGAAGGATCCCGTCTGCGGCATGGCCGTTGATCGTTCGACGGCAAAATACTTCATGAAACTCGAGGGCGAGAAATTCTACTTCTGCTCGGCCGCTTGCCAAACAAAGTTCGAGGCCGACCCCTCGGCCTATCGCAACGGCGCCCGTCCGGCGGCAAAGCCGGCGCCGAAGGGTACGCTTTATACCTGCCCGATGCATCCGGAAGTCGTCAGCGACCGGCCCGGCGATTGCCCGAAATGCGGCATGGCGCTGGAGCCGATGGGCATTCCGCCGGCCGACGAAGGAGCGAATCCGGAACTTGTCGATTTCGTCAGACGGCTTTGGGTCAGCGCCATCCTTGCCCTGCCGCTGCTGGCGCTCGGGATGGGACCGATGCTCGGCCTGCCGCTCCGGGAAGCGATCGGCGAACCGCTGGCGACCTATATTGAGCTAGTGCTGGCAACGCCGGTCGTGCTGTGGGCCGCGCTGCCGTTCTTCCGCCGCGCCTGGGCGTCTGTCGTCAACCGAAGCCCGAACATGTGGACGCTGATCGGCCTCGGCGTCGGCACCGCCTATGTCTACAGCGTCGTCGCCACGCTTGCGCCCGGTCTTTTCCCGATGAGCTTTCGCGGCCATGGCGCCACCGTGCCTGTCTATTTCGAGGCGGCCGCCGTCATCGTCGCCCTGGTCTTCGTCGGCCAGGTGCTGGAATTGAAGGCACGCGAGCGGACCGGCTCGGCAATCCGCGCTCTGCTCGACCTCGCGCCGAAGACGGCGCGGCGCATTGACGCCGATGGCAATGAGAGGGACGTGCCGGTAGAGGAGATTCAGACCGGCGACCGGCTGCGGGTGCGCCCGGGCGAGCGCGTACCGGTGGATGGTTCCGTCCTCGAGGGCCAGTCGACCGTCGACGAATCGATGATATCGGGCGAGCCTCTGCCCGTCGAGAAGGCGACGGGCGACGGGTTGACCGGCGGCACGATCAACAAGAACGGCTCCCTCGTCATGTCGGCCGAGAAAGTCGGCGCAGACACGGTGCTGTCGCGCATCGTCGACATGGTCGCCAAGGCGCAGCGTTCGCGGGCGCCGATTCAGGGCGCCGTCGACCGGGTGTCGGCCGTCTTCGTGCCCGCCGTCGTCGCCATAGCCATCCTTGCCTTCGTCGTCTGGGCCGCGATCGGGCCGGAGCCAAGCCTGGCAAATGCGCTGCTTGCCGCCGTCGCCGTTCTGATCATCGCCTGCCCCTGTGCGCTCGGCCTTGCGACGCCGATGTCGATTATGATCGCGACCGGGCGCGGCGCTGGTGAAGGCGTGCTGATCAAGGACGCCGAAGCGCTGGAGCGCTTTTCCAAGGTCGACACGCTGATCGTCGATAAGACCGGCACGCTGACCGAAGGCAAGCCTGTGCTCACCGACATCGTCGCCGTCGGCGGCGTCGAGGAGAACCGGCTGCTGTCGCTGGCCGCGAGCCTTGAGCGCGGCTCCGAGCATCCGCTGGCCGAAGCGATCGTTGCCGGCGCCGAAGAGCGCAGTGCCGCCTTCGTGGAGGTGAGCGGCTTCGAGGCGAAGACCGGCAAAGGGGTCCAGGGCATAGCGCACGGTACAAGCGTGGCGCTCGGCAATGCGGCGCTGCTCGCCGATCTCGGCGTCGATCCGTCGGCGCTGTCGGAGAAGACCGAAGCCCTGCGCGGCGATGGCAAGACGGTGATGTTCGTGACGCTCGACGGCAAGCTTGCCGGTCTCGTCGCCGTCGCCGACCGGATCAAGCCGACGACGTCAGCCGCCATCAAAGCGCTGCACGACAGCGGGCTGAAGATCATCATGGCGACCGGCGACAACGAGCGCACGGCGCGTGCGGTGGCGAAAAGCCTCGGCATCGACGAGGTCCGCGCCGACGTGCTGCCGGAAGGCAAGAAGGCGCTGATCGACGAACTGCGCGCCAAAGGCGCGGTGATCGCCATGGCCGGCGACGGGGTCAACGACGCCCCGGCACTTGCGACCGCCGATGTCGGCATCGCCATGGGCACCGGCGCCGATGTTGCAATGGAAAGCGCCGGCATTACCTTGGTCAAAGGCGATCTCAACGGGATCGTCAGGGCGCGGCGGCTGGCGGAGGCGACGATGCGCAATATCCGCCAGAATCTCGGCTTCGCCTTCGGCTATAATGCGCTCGGCGTGCCGGTCGCCGCCGGGATCCTCTATCCCGTTTTCGGCTTGCTGCTCTCGCCGATGATCGCTGCGGCGGCGATGAGCCTCTCGTCTGTATCGGTGATATCAAATGCGCTGAGACTGCGCTTTGCAAAATTATAGGAGACGGCCATGAATATCGGCGAAGCATCTGAGCGCTCCGGCCTGCCTTCGAAGACCATCCGCTACTACGAGGATATCGGCCTGATCCGCCCCGAAAGGGGCGGAAACGGCTATCGCGACTATGCTGCGGCCGATGTTCACAAGCTGCGCTTCCTGCAGCGTTCGCGCGGTCTCGGCTTTTCGGTCGAGGAATGCCGGCAATTGCTGGCGCTTTATGAGGACAAAGCCCGGGCGAGCGCCGACGTCAGGGACATTGCCGAGACGAAACTCGGGGAGATCGACCGCAAGATTCGCGAACTGACGGAACTTCGCCGCACTCTCGAGCATCTCGTGCATGCCTGCCATGGCAACGACCGGCCGGACTGTCCGATTCTCGAAGAGCTCTCGGACGGTCGCTGACCGCTTTAGAAAAGCCGGAGAGACTAGCTGAACGTCCTGAAGGGAGCCTGCGCGGCGGGTTCGTCCTCGTCGCCGTCATCAAGCACGCCTTCATCGAGACGATGCTTGATCGCAAGCGCGTAGATCACGTCGAGAATATTGCGGTCCCTGAGATGAGGATCGGTCAGAGCGAGAAGCGAAGCCCTGACGATCTTCTTGCTGGTGGCTTTCGAGCATCGCGCCTTGACGAAATCATAGAGTGCCTCACCCGTCAGCCCTTCCATGGCGCCGTCCACGAGAGCTTCGTAGACCCGCTTCTTTTCCTTCATTCTTTATCTTCCCCTGCAAATCAGCGGCGTGATGATCTGTCATGTAATTGTCATAAACAATCGCCGATTTAAGGCGTACATGCGCTGGCGGATGGTATTTCCCCGGTTCGTCGACGGCGATGTCCGGCGGGCATGATTTTTTTATGCCGCCGGGAATAAAATCCGCCGCGCTTGCGTATACTCAAGCATGGAACGCAAAGACCGCCCCTTCGATGTCATCGGACAGCTTGCAGCGCTGAGGCGCTACGCTCGCGCGCTGGTGCGCAACTCGGATGAGGCGGAGGATCTGGTGCATGATGCCCTGGTGCGCGCCTTCGAGAAGAGAAAGAGCTTCCGAAGCGGCGGCAATCTGCGCACCTGGCTGCTTTCCATCCTGCACAATGCCCATATCGATCGTCTTCGCCGGAATCGGTCGCTGACGCGTCGCCACGACGAAGCGGCTGTCGAAGCCGAGCAGTCGCTGCCGGCCGGCCAGGAACATGCCGTGCGCCTGCAGCAGGTGCGCGACGCCTTCTTCGACCTGCCGGAGGAGCAGCGCGAGGCGCTGCATCTCGTTGCCATCGAAGACCTTTCCTATCAGGAAGCCGCCAATGCGCTCGGTATTCCGATTGGCACGCTGATGTCTCGCATCTCGCGCGCCCGGGCGCAGCTGCGCGAATTCGAGGAAAAGACGCCGCGCATTTCGCATCTCAAGTTAATCGGAGGGAGCGGCAATGAAAGCAGTTGATCCGATCATCGATGCCGATCTCGATGCCTATGTGGATGGCGAGCTCGGTGTCGCCCGCCGTATTCAGGTCGAGTCCTATCTCTCGGAGAACCCGGCGATTGCCGCCAAGGTGATGGCCGACCTCAGCATGAAGGGCGAGCTGCGTCTGGCGCTTGCCGGCGAAAACGCCTTCGGCCATCCCGAGACCCGCGATGCCGCCCGCCGGCTGGAGCGCGGCCTTTCCTATGGTCGCATCCTCCAGTCCATGCAGCGCATCGCCGCCGTCGGCATTCTGCTGACCGCCGGCTGGGTGGCGCATAATTCCTTCGGCGCCTTTTCGGCCACCGAAGTGGCGGCTTCCGTTCCGGCGCCTGCTTATGTCGAGGATGCCGTCCGCGCCTATCAGACCGCGGCCCTGCGCGCCTCGATGCCTTCGCAGACCCCGACCAGCTATAGCGCCGAGGACATACGCGCCGCGACCGCGATCGTCATGCCCGAACTGCCGAAAGACTGGAAGATCGCCGACGTCCAGATATTCCCGTCCGAATTCGGCCCGAGCATCGAGATGGCGATCACGGTGGCCGATGGAAAGCGGCTTTCGCTTTTCGCCGTCCGGCCGGGAGCCTTCGAGGTCCGGCCGGTCAGCCATCTCGCACTCGAAAAAGCAGAAGCCGCCTATTGGCAGATCGGCGAGGTCGCCTATGCGCTGATCGCCGACGATAGCGGACTCAATCTCGATCAGGCGGCCGAACGGCTCGCCCGTTCGCTCTACTAGTTCAAACCGAGGAGATCAGCATGAACCCGATCAATCCCCGATACGGAGCCGTCGCCGGCTCACAGGCCCTCTTCGACGAGGGTCTGCGTCAGCATATGCTGCGCGTCTACAATTATATGGGCCTCGGCCTGGTCATAACGGGCATCGTTGCCTTCATCGTCGGCTCGACGCCGGCGCTCTATGTCCCGATCTTCGGCTCGCCGCTGAAATGGGTGGTGATGCTGGCGCCGCTCGCCTTCGTCTTCTTCTTCTCCTTCCGCATCCAGACGATGTCGGCGAGCACCGCCCAGATCACCTTCTGGGCCTTCTGCGCCGTGATGGGCCTGTCGCTTGCCTCCGTCTTCCTGGTCTTCACCAAGACGAGCATCGCCCAGACCTTTTTCATCACCGCGGCGATGTTCGGCTCCACCAGCCTTTACGGCTACACGACCAGGCGTGACCTCTCGAAGATGGGCTCGTTCCTGATGATGGGCCTCTTCGGCATCATCATCGCCGCCATCGTCAACATCTTCCTGGGCTCGAGTGCGCTGCAGTTCGCCATCTCGGTGATTGGTATCGTCGTCTTCGTCGGCCTGACCGCCTACGACACGCAGAACATCAAGGAACAATATTCGGAAAACTACGATCAGGAATCGAACCAGAAGCTTGCCGTTTTCGGTGCGCTCTCGCTCTACCTGAACTTCGTCAACATCTTCCAGCTTCTGCTCAACTTCACCGGCGAGCGGGAATAGGACCGCGCTTCTGGGGGCAATGGAAGCGCAAGGGCGCCCGGCCTGCAATCTGTGACAGGATGGCAGACCGGGCGCTCACTCTCAAAGGACACGGCCGGACGTCGAACCGGCCGTGTTTTTTATTTCAGATGATGCCCCAGGCGCGATAGCGGCCGCGGCCGGTGATTTCACGAATGCCGATCTCATTGACGAGGTTCAGCGCGCCGCGCGGCGTGATGCGCAGATGACGGGCGATCATCGCCGCCGACACCATCGGCCGCGACAGGACGAAATCGGCAAGCTCCGGCAGGCTGCTGTTCGAGCGACGGCCGCGAAAGCGCAGCTCCATTTGCGTGCGGGCCAGCGACAACCGGTCGATTTCCTTGAGGCCGGCCGCCGCAGCCAATTGCATCGCTTCGAGAAAAGCTTGCAGCCGCGTCGCCCGGTCACGGGCCCGACGCCGCTCGTGGCGCACCAATTTCAGCCCGCCGTAAAAGGAAAAGAGATGCGAAGCGACCTTACCGCGGGCGCGCAGGTAGCTTCCGACCAGAAGCCCGCCGAGCCAATGCTGACGCCGCAACGGCTCGATCCTGTCCCAGGCTTCGAACAGGATGACGGCGCCGAGAATCGGCGGCAGGCGGTCGGCCAAGGGCAGCAGGCCGCGCCACTCCGCGAGCCGCTGTTCCTCGTCCCACTCCTCGTCGCCGAGCAGGCCGAGCGGATCCTCGTTGCGCTTGGCCGGGGATATCGCGGCTGTCTCGGCCGGCGCTTTCCCAGTATGGATGTCGATGAGCTTCTGCGAGCGGGCAAGAAGCGCGTCGATCTCTGCCATCTCGGCAGCAAGCGGCGCATCTTCATCGTCGCCCTCGTCGTCGGCCCCGACAACCGTCAGGCCTTTGGCTTCCTGAGCGGTACCTTCCCCCTCCCCCATGGTCGCGGTCAACGTTGCAAGGCCGGAGGCGCCGAGCGCCCAGGATGGTTCGCCGTTCCAGATGCGCCGACGAGTCCGCAGCACCGAATGGGCAATCGTCAGTTCGTGGCTGGGGGCGCGGCTATCCATATGCGCGTCGTGCAAAACGAGATCCTCGACGTGGACCAGCTCGCCGGCGACCCATAGCGCCCCCGCGGCATCGAAGAAATGGCTGCGTTCGGCAAAGCCCTCCCCCACCGGCGAGCGCAACACCCGCTCGTCCAGTCGCGCCACCGCATCCTCCGCCGCAGCAAGGAATGGGAGCAGTGTCTGAAGCATCGCACCATCGATATCGTAGCGCATTGTTAAGCTTTACGGTTTTTCACAAATGGAAGCAAAACACCCGTTTCCTTCCGCCATCTATGACATGGTTAACGGTTTGTTTCAAGAAAGCGCGTGAAGGAAGCGAAGAAGATAGCCGATCCGCACTCCCTTTAACCGCTGCGACTGGCGCGAAGCTTTTGGGCTGT
>NZ_CP013497.1:0-439584 GCF_001664325.1 Rhizobium sp. N621 | reverse complement strand
TTACCCAGCCCTCAAACCGCCTTGCCCATTGGCCTTCAACAACGCCATTATCATCGGGCCAAGCGAGAATTCACCGCGCTCACTTCGGCGCGTTAGATCCCGCAGATAGCCTCCAGGAGAGTTGATGAAGTTAGCCCTTTCCAGGATGCACGCAATTGCCACCGCAGCATTCTCCGGTCCTAGCGCCTCGCAGGCATCCTGGTAGGCGGAAGGGCTTACCCCCAGCATAGATCGAACCACCACAGCGGCAGACATCAGATCTCGCCAGCTTCCCACGCCGCGCGGTGCATAGTCGCTGATCATCGGGCACGCCTTGAGCACCAATCCCAAGGGGAACGCCCTTTGCGATTCATTCTTCGGCTGAAGGCTCAAGCTCGCCTTTGCCCCCTGCTCCTTTTCGGAGCGTGGTTCAGATTCATTTACGGATTCGGGTTTTGAATTCTGTATGTGCTGCTCGATATGAGCAGCATTGGTGCTAATTTTTTCAGCATTCTCGAGGTTTTCCAAACGATTAAGCACTTCCTCACGGAGCATCTCCATTTCATTGAGAACGCTAGTGACCCCTTCAAGGGTCGGAACGCGCGGAATTCTGCTCGCGAGCGCAATGTAGATGTCCTCGGTCGTCTTCCAATCGCCGTCGGCGCCCTCGACCATTGCAGCAGTAATAAGTTTGCGAACATCCCGCCGGCAAATTGTAAGGCTCTCTTTGGCTTTCCTGAGCGAGGCTCTCTCGGCCGCCACTCTTTGCGCCAACATCGCCAACTCTTCCGATCGCGCCAGGAGGGGCGACAGGTCGAAGCCAAAAGCATTCTCGATCTGGCCATCGTCGCCCTTGCGGGCGAAGCGCTTGCCATTGGCGCTATCCTTACGGACGATCAACCCCGACTCCACCAGAATGGCAATATGCCGCCGCAACGTTGCGCCCGCCATTGCATGCGCCCGAAGCGCCAGTTGGGCATTCGAGGGGAAGACAATCAATTGTGCATCCTGACGCAACTCATTGTCAGGATAAAAACTCAAAAGTGCGTCAAGAACAGCCAGACTGTTCGACTGGATCTTGAGCAGTTCCATCGCGGCGGAAGCGTCTCTCAACACTTTCCACTTATCGGCAGCTTTTCCATGCTTGATTTCCATTGCCGCCTGGCGCCGCACGAGCGCAAGCGTCATTGGCCGCCGCCCGAACGGCGTCGCTACATTCCCCGACTGCATTGTCTCTCACCTTTCAGCAGGCAAAGGAAATTCGCTCACCAAAACGGCGCCAAAGACTCTTGACGAGGATTCGAGGAAATGCGATTCTGTTCTTGCTACAGAGACAGAAGGGCTTCCACGACGGCGACGTTGAGGGAGCTCTTTTCTTTTGCGGGTTACACTCCCTGTTTCCGTTGATGCTTTGCGCGATGCTCCTGGTAAAGCGCCGGCAAATGCTCGAGTACGAAAGCCGCGAAATCCGGCGTGGCTTTCCTGTCAATGGTAATTTCTAGCTTGCTCTTGCTCTGCGTGACCTGCGCAAGCCTGTCGCCATCGGGGGTCGACAGGACGTCTGGCAACCCGCGCGCAGTCCGACGCGGTTTCAGATGGTCGATCACTGCCTTGAACCGTTCCGACGACGGCAGCGCCTGCACCTCCTCCGAGGCAGCATATTTCGCAGCGCCTGCCGGAGGCGATGCTTTCTCAACCAGCTCTGCCAATTGCTGCCAACTTGGGCGTCCAACGCCTGGAGCGGCGCCGATGGCATCGATCAATTCAGAGGGGAGGGCGTCAACAAGCAGGAGCATCTTCGACAAGTTGCTTTTATCGATTGACATAGCCGCGATGACGATTTCTCGTGGAAACTGCTTGTTTAGCTTGTGTGCGAAACGTGCCTTTTCGATGAAGGTGAGGTCTTCGCGCTCATTGTTTTCCTGACCCTGTGCGACAACCAACTGCTCGTCCGTCAAGTCTCGAACAACCGCCTTGACCGGCAGTCCTAGCTCCGAAACGGCGCGCAGCCGGCGGTGTCCAAAGGCAACTTGGTAGTGCGCGGGTTTAACGGGATGAGGTCTCACAAGGATTGGGACCTGCTGTCCTTGCTCGCGGATGGATGCAAGAAGTCCTTCGATATCACCTTGCATGCGATCCTGAACGAAGGACGGCTCGATTGACGACGCGTTCAGTTCAACCACGGCCTGACCTTCGGCGAGACGCCGCTCGATCTCCTCGGCACGACCAAGACGATCATTTTGCTCGCGCAACGCGTTACCGATGTTTGCAGTCAGCTTCGTCGCTGGATCTCGTTCTTTTCTGGTCACGCCGAGAAGCGGCATGGAGCGAGTCTTTGCCGCTCTGTGTTCAGCAGCTGATGAGCTGTCGGGCGCGTCCGTGGTGACGTCAAGGAGGTGCTTCCGACTCATGTGGTTCTACCCCATGCTTTTTTGATTAGAGTTTCGATCTCGTCGTTGACGGCGTTCATCGCCTCTAAGGCCCGATCATAGGTCGAGCGCGTGAACTGTCCGCGCTCAACCTCAAAGAGGGTTTGATTCGTCAGGCCAGCGTCCGAAACGGCGGTCGTCTTGAGCATCGGAAAATTGAGGACATTTTCGCCGAAGATCGAACGCAGATAGCCCACCATCTGGTTCTGCGGGCCATCGCTCGGTTCAAAACGAGTGACGAGGTAGCGCATCCAATTGAACTTGAACTGGGCGCCTGCGTTCTCGATTTCCCGAAGGAGATTCGAGGTCATCGCCAGAAACTGGTTCATCGACATTACATCCAACATCTGGGGATGGACGGTGACGAGGATCGAGGTTGCGGCGGTCAGAGCTGAAAGCGTGAGATAGCCAAGTTGGGGAGGGCAATCGATAACGACGACATCGTAGTTGTCCGCGATGTCTTCGATGACCTGACTGATCCGACCGTAAAAAAGCGTGTCACCTTCCTTCCGGTTCATAAGCGCGCGCGGGGTATCGTGCTCAAACTCCATCAGTTCAAGATTGCCAGGAATTAGATGAAGATCCGGGATGTACGTTCCTCGGACAACCTGCTCGATTGGGACCTGCTCGTCATCATACCGGATGGCGCCATAGAGTGTTTCGTTCGGACCAACGTCAGTTTCTGGCTGACTGCCGAAGAGTGCGGAAAGGCTTGCTTGGGGATCAAGATCAATCGCGAGAATCCGGTAGCCACGCATTGCCAGGTACTGTGCCAGATGCGCGGCTGTCGTCGTCTTGCCCGAGCCGCCTTTGAAATTCATCACCGAGACGACTTGAAGCTGCTCCCCCGTGCGACGATGGGGCAGGTAGCGCCGGTTCCCGCGGCCAATCAGGTCCAGGTGCTTACGGATTGAATGAATATCTTCGATCGTGAACGTGCGTCGACCGCCAGGGCTCATACTAACGTGCAGTTCAGGCATTTCCGAAGCAGTTTGTCTAAGATAAGACTCACCGATGCCAAGCAATTTTGAGGCTTCTGACGGTGCAAAGGATCGAATGCCCTTTTCGGACGTCGGCGGGAAGACCTTGAGATGATGTGCTTGAAGTTGGCTGGAGAGAGCGTCAGCATGACGCTCCATCAATGCGGTCAACCCTTCGACGACCGGCGCTGTGTTTGCTGCGGTTTTCGCCATCTCAAAATCCATTTCCTGCAAGTGGCGGAACTTTTCGCGAAACCGCTAAAGTTCCGCCACTAGCTATTAGAGCCGATTCTGCATTTTGAGCAAGGGGTTTTAGGTTAACGAAAGGCTAACGTGGATAAACCCGGAACGTAGAGTAAATGGATTTTTCCGTTTATATCCTGCAGCTTAGCAAGACCGCGGTACCGATTGGTCATGGTGTGTTTTATTGTGAATCCTACAAATGTGCCCCGGCGATTTAGACGAAAAGCAGAAGACCTCGGCAAAGTCGGTGATCCCCTTGCCGCGACTCACTCGCACAAAACCGTAAGCATTCGACAACGGACGCCCGATTCCAATTCGTGCAGAGTTCCCGGCGCCTAACGGCGGCGGAGAAATTCATGCAGGTATTCGCGATCTCGACACCAAAAATTTACTACGAAGCGTAGCTGCTTCAGGACGATCATAGGCTACGTGCGAGGATCTTTTCCACTCGCACTTGGGATGTAGAAGTAGTCGACGAGTGCGAGGCAGATGGGGTTGACGCTCTCGCCCCGACTGCCATCCTGGATGTCACCGCGGCTGGACCACTTGCAGGATGTGCACGCGATTTGTCTGCGATGGGACCGACCATGCTGGTAGACGTATTTCCGTCTCTGCTCCCGAAGGGCCGCCTGAACGCCAATCCCCTGATGGTCTAGAGTTCTCGCTTTTGCGTCGACACCTCGAAGAGTGGAGGGGAGGGGAGGGGAGATGGTTCCGTTCACGAGGCAACGCTGACCTTGTTCGCCGGCATCGTAGAATGGTGCCTGGGAGGTGGTCTCAGCGAAGTCGTTGCGGTAACGGATATCAGGTTCGAGCGAACTCTTGCTAGCGTCGAATGGCCTCTCCCGCGCTTGGGGCAGCCAGAGAAGATCGTTGCCACCACCGCCATCGCAGGCACGCGTCCAGCAAACGCTGAGACCTTTCTGATGTTGCGGCCGCCCAACTACCGATCTAGTTGCCGTCATCCTTCTCGGTGCGACTCGGATTGTTGGTCTGTTCGGTTCGAACCGGTGCGCCACGAAGGATGAAGCTTTGGACGATGTGGCGATAGGCTCTTAGGAGGGTTCGCGCGGGCAGATGAGGGAAGGCGACATGGCATCTTCGCAGAGATGAGGATGCATCGAAGAACGGGCTGGTAAACCGCGGCTCGTGTTTGAGGCTGGTGGCATTGACGCGGCCCAAGCGCTCCACTCTACCTTCAATAGTTTCGTCGCTCCTTGCGCAAGGGAACACTTCTGCCGCTTGAAACGTCCTTTGCCGTTTGCGCCGACGATATCTCCGAGAAGCTTGTCAAGACCCAGGACATAAGCAAGCCCGCCAGCAAGGCACGTGATTTCATCAGCTTTCTGACTGCCGCCTGTGGTTGTTGGCTAGATTCTGGATGCAAGTAAGTGTACATATTAGGATAGTCGGTGTGTCGGGGAGCGAGAGGTCTCGTATGGAGGTTCGTGGACTCGTAATTACTTGCCCCCGCAAGGTTGAAGAATGGACATTGTCGGTTCCACTCGCCGTATCGTCCGAAGTCGGTGTGCGGATAGAGTTGTGTGGACTCTGCACACCGGAGCAACGCGTTTATCGGGGCGCCAAGCCGACTTACCCCTATTGGGGCGGGCACGAGTTGTCAGGCACGATCGTGTCTCTGCCGGACGATGTACCGGATGGCCTGCGCGTAGGAGACCGCGTTGCGGTGCTTTTAATGCGCAGATGCGGCCAATGTCGTGCCTGCCGCCTCGGACTGGACAACCACTGTGCATATTTAAATCCTAAAGCGAGAGGAGGGGTGCCGCAGGGGCCGGGGGGATTGGCCAATTTTGTGGGCGTACCCGCCTATCAGGTTTTTTCCGTACCTTCCTTTTTGGCTCCCGAGCGTGCCGCGTTAGTTGAACCTGTCGCCTGCGTGGCACGCGGCATAAATAGGGCGCGTGCAAAGGCTGGAGACACTGTGGCCGTCATCGGCGGAGGCACGATGGGCCTTCTCCATTCGATACTTCTGACAACCAAAGGATGCGACGTTTACCTTTTCGATGACGACGTGGCAACGCATGGGCCTGTGATGTCGACCGGCGCCCATGCAACGGGGTCAGTTCATTCTCTGTCTGATCCGAAACTCGTCGAGAAATTAACGGATGGCTGGGGCTTCGACTGCATCTTTTGCACGCGCTTCGGTGTCAGAGGCATTCAGGGGGCCATAGCTGCGGCGTCACGCGGTGCCAGGATTGTACTCTACCAATCGATTCCGACGTCCGATTTGTTATCGGTAGGCGCTAACTTTCTGCATTACCGGGAAATTGAACTGATCGGCACCATAGCCCAAAGCGCGGACGACGTGAGAAATGCCATTCGAACCATCGTTGAACACGCCGCACGCTTCGACGTGCTGCAGGTCAATCTTTGGCCCTCGTCAAACGCCCAAGAGGCATTCGAGCAGGCGCTCGATCCACGTGTTAATCGCGTGATGCTAGATTTCAGGTAATGCTTCTCAGCGTGCCTGCAGCGCGCCTGCAATTTCGTTGCCGATCGAGACTACTTCGACACTGTCGGGGAAATTGTCGGTACGTCCGACGCTGTCGGTCACAACGATGCGGTCGATCTGAGACCGTCCCCAGTTTTCGTTCAGCGACGGCGTGAATATGGCATGGGCTGCGGCAAGGGTTATCTTGCGAGCGCCTGCCGCTTTGAGATGTGCGGCGGCTGAAAAAGCCGTCTGACCACTGTTGATTTCGTCGTCAATCAGGATGATCGTCCGGCCAGCAACGTCCCCCAGAATCTCGACGCTCTCCCGAAAGTCATCATCGTCTCTGCGGTGCTTGCGCATGACAGCGAATGGGCAGCCGAGCAGGGCCGCCAAGTGCTCAGCTCGCTTCGCTCCGCCGAAGTCCGGTGAAACGACCATGTCGCCATCGACGGCCGCAGAACCGAGATGGCGAACTAGGGCGGGAGCGAACTGAAGATTGACGACAGGACAGGCAAATGCGGCGCACAGCTGAGGAACATGGAGTTCGAAAGTTATCAGCCGATCTATACCGAGCGTTTCGATAATCCCCGCAAGGATTCGCACCGGTACAGGTCCGCCGTCGAAGGCAGGGCGATCCGAACGCGAATATGGGAGGTAGGGAAGAACAGCGGTAATCGTGCGGGGACCCCGCGCCCGCACGGCACCAAGCGCTAGGAACAACTCGAAAAGACGATCATGAACGCTGTCAGGAAATGTTTGCACGACCACCACATTTCCGCCAAGCCCGCCGTCGCGCGGAGTGACAGCCATCTGGCCATTGCTGAACACCTGCGTGTTTAGGATCGTTATTCCTGACCGCGTGAGGGCCCGATGGACTGTTGACGCAAACTTTGCAGAGGTTTCGGTTGCTGCGATACGAAGGTCGTTCGCCGCAGGATCTGTACGATATGGTGACTCGGGCGCCATATTTACGCCAGCTCAAGATCGTTAACAGTGGGAATAGACAGCAGTTTGGGCAACACGTCGCCCCAATCATGTTGAAGTGGTACCTCGGTTTGATCAGGTCGAATGAGCTCTAGGAACTCGGACGGTATGTCTATCCCACAGATGCGCTTCATCTGCGTCAGGACGAAATATAACGCCGGCCTCATCTCGTATTTGTAACCTATCGCAGCGACCTCCGCCCAGCTAATATTCGCCATTTCTTTGTGTAGAACCGCATGAAGATCGCCGAACATCAATAGTCGAAGCGAATTATAAAGGAAGGCCTCGTGATAAAGCCTGGCCGAAAGGAACCAGACGGCGCCAGTCGCGGATTGGACCTGCAATATGCGGCCTAGACCGTTTGCAAGACGCACGCCTGACCATATGTCTTCGACATCGATGCCGACGGAGAGATTTACATGCATATCAATGAAGATGGGCATGTGCAGCTTCTTCGCGGAATCGATGTATCCCTTTACGTGGCGGTAGCGCAGCTGGCGTGGCACCGCGGGACCAGGGAACGGAGATTCAACGGATTCTATCCTTACAAACACCGGCAAGGAATAGCTTTCGCGGAAGGTTTCGTCATCGAGTTCCTTTCGTTCCGGATGCCAGTTGCCATTTGAAGGGTCGAAAATACCGTGCCGGTAGCCGAGATCGAACATGAGCCGCTGCACGCGCTGCGCGTCAGCGGGCTTGACCATGATGTCGAGATCGGTCATCGGCCGTAGGAGTGGATCGGGATAGTGGAGAAGCGCGAGATCTGGTCCCTTCACCAGGAACCAGGCGATGCCGGCCCGATCCAGCGCATCCATGATTTCTGGCAGATTGCGAAATTCGAGTGCGGACCTGACCTTTGACATGACAGTCCAGCACTGAACGTAATGCGCCGCCTCAGTAGGCAATAGTGTCAACAAATCGAGGCGGCGCAAGTGATTCTCAAGCAGCGGCACCGTCCGATTATGCTCGGCGCGCCATACCACATAGGGCCAGTTGACAGGCTCCTTGCAGAGACGAACCAAACGCTCTTCATCCTCGGGTCGTAGGTAGGCCCGGCAGGTGATCAGCAAAATAGAGTCTTCTGGTGACAACCGAAGCATCGCGGAGACTCCTGATACGGCTGCGTGATTTATTTCGAACTTTCCGGGCTGCCGAATTCGGCTAGTGTCTGCCTCAGGTCGGCGAACTGTTGTTCGAAGGAAGCGAAACTCTGGTCGACGTTTTGTCCAAGCAACTGTTCAAGGCTGAGCGTTTCTTCAGCGCGTTCCTCTTGTCCAGACATAAGCTTGTAAACCGAACTTACCGGCAGCAATCGCGACAAGAGTTCACCACCGCGGCCCGTCTGGGCGCTGTCCCGAATTTGCCGGATGCAACTTTCGGCAAGCAATCCGTCAATCACGATTACCAGCTTGCCATCCTCTTCGTCAACGGCGTAGCCAAACAGTCGGGAACTAGCCATTGCCGCTACCTCTGAACCTTCTTGAGGTCTTCCACTTCACTGCGTATCTGCAGCAATTGTGCCTGAGCCGAGAGAAGTTTGGCGAATGCGGCGGTAACCGCCTTTGCCGATTGTGTGTCGGAACCAGTCATCCTAACCGGTCCTCGCCCAATGCGGCGTCCTACAAGACCTGAATCGGCGGCGCGCGGCCAATTGGCTTTGCCAAATTTCTTCGAGGCGGTTATATCAACGTAGTAGTCTTGTAGTTCGCCGTTAGCAGCGAGTGAGCCGGATTTCGACCGTTGCGATCTGCGTGACACCTTTAGCGATTGCTCTAATTTTACAAGGCCAGCCGTCAATTGCTGAGCTTGGTCATCCAAACCCGCCTGCAGCCGGGCGAGTCCTTCCGCGAGACGAGAAATCACCTGGGCTTGCTGGGCGGCTGCTTTGTTGCCGGATCGTATCGCGTTGTTCGCAAGTGTGTGCGCCACACCCGCCGCACCTCGGAAAGCTCTGCTCATCCTCAATCCTCCACGTTATTTTTGTTGACCTGGTTAAATTACGTCGTCGACACAGCAATTATTACGTCGCGCCTCCTGCGTTAGTGAGTGTGTTGCGCAGCAGCCGCGATTTCCTCCGAGAAGTTATAGACAGGAGCTTCGGCGGCGGGCCGACGCTCTTTCGCTATAACTCCGCGGCGGTAGGTGGAATCTTTCGTCGGGTCCACCAGGGCGTACTCCGGAAAACCTCCGTTATTGTAAAGTTCCTGGCACAGCGGATAGGGCGCGTCCTTTTCACCATAGTGCGACCAGCTACTCATCTTGCAGACGCCGCGACAGACTGGATAAAACACGCAGTTGCCGCAGACGCCCTTAACCTCGCCACTCACCACCTCGCGTAGCTCATGGAAGAACGGGCTGTTGCGCCAGATTTCCATCAAGGGCATTTCGAAGGCATTGCCGGCGATCATTTCCGGATCATCGTAGGAGGCACTGCACATCGAAACTTGTCCGTTCGACAGTATGCCCAGTACGTTGTCGCCCCAACCGCAAGTATGCACGCCGTTCAGATACTTGAGAGGCATCAGAGCCGGCGGCAGAGTCATGTATGCAGCGCCACTCTCAAAATGGGGAGATTTCAAAAGATCGCCTATCAGTAGCTTGCATTCCTCCAAGCTTATCGCATTGTCCTCATGGCTGCGCGCGTTGCCCATCGGATGTATGTTGAGCAGCGTCCGATGCTTCTTGATGCCCCAGCCGAGCACCAAATCTATAATCGAAATCACCTTGTCATAGTTGTTGCGATAGGCAGTCGTCGTTACCACCGTAGAGATGTCAGTTTTTCCAAGCCGCTGCAGGACAATCGCAGTCTTGGCGAACGCACCCGATTTTGCTCTGAAAGCGTCGTGCGCCTCTGGGTCGAAATGGTCGAGGCTGATGAAGACCGTCAAATTGGGGAGCCTACTTAGCTGCTCGATCGTGAACTCGTCAAAGAGGGTTCCATTCGTCTCGAAAACCAGCTCCTTCAGCCCACAGGATGCGAGATATTCCATGACTGCCATGAATTCCTTGTGAACCATCGGTTCACCCCCGGAAACCTTAACCTTGCGCAGCCCATTGGGTAGTGCTTGCTCGATCAGTCCTTGGATCGCCTCCAGGTTGAAATCAATGCCCTTGGCCTTGGGCCCGACGCCTGCGATATAACAGTGGTGGCATCCCAAATTGCACTTGCGGGTTAGAAACAGATAGATCGTTTTAATTTCGTTTTCCGAGACGACTCGTTTCGAAAGTTCACTTGTGACGAGGGCCTGTAGCGTCTGACTGGCTACATGCACGTCCTGCGGTGTCGAAAGCCAATCAGGGGTATTCATGCGCTTGCCTCCTTACGTCTATGTTGCTGCGCTAGCACGTCATCGCACTGATCACTGGTGCGTCGTCCAATTGACGCCTGCCTTTCAAAACTTCGATTTCGAGTATGAATGCGTATCCGGCGATCTCTCCGCCTTGGGACTTGACAAAATTCCCAGTCGCCCGAGCAGTGCCACCCGTCGCTAGAAGGTCATCAGCAATCAGGCATCGCAGGCCGTCACCGATGAGGCCGGCAGTTACCTCCAGGGTTCCGGAGCAGTATTCACAGCTGTATTCAAATGAGAGGACGTCCCCCGGCAGTTTACCGGGTTTCCTTACCATGATGAAACCGCAACCGAGCCTATCAGCCAATGAGGCGCCCAAGATGAAACCACGCGCATCAACCGCCAAAATGGCATCGATTTCTGTTCCCGACACTTGGCTTGCGACGGTAGAAACGACTTCGCCCAATGCACCTCTACCAGCCAGCATAGGCGCTATATCCTTGAACAAGATCCCGCCTATCGGAAAGTTAGGAAATTCTCGTAATGCTTCTACACCGGATTGGTTAATCCGTGACGCCCCGCTATTTGGAACAGCTACAATCATTTTACTATCCCCCACATGTAACCATCTAAGAGCCTCGTAAGGTGCGATGGCCTCGCGCACTTTGTGGCCAGCCACCAGATGAGGCCCTGGCAAGCTTATCAGCGGCGGCCGCCGCCGCGCCTACCACGTTCCTCCGGGCCGGCACGGGTCCGCTCTCTGACCAGATCACGCCGGAATTCGCCAGCGCCGCGAACAGATGAAACATCAGTCGGCCGCATAATGTTGTCTCCTCGAAAGCGGCTCCGATCATGATTCGTCCAGCCCTGATCTTAGTGCCGAGTCAACTTTACGTCGCTTTGGGGTTCGTCAGGACCTTGTCAAAAGCATCCTTGACCGGCTTTGAGATTTCCTCCACCGCCCTGCTTGAGAGCTCCCGGACTTCCTTGGCGTGCTGCAAACTTGTCTCAACCCGCTTGCGGAAAAAGGCCGACTGCTGTTCGAGGATCTGCGACGGCGAATTCGCGCCCAGCAAAGCTTGCAAATGTGAGAAGCCGGCCTCGGCGTCGGCTTGCAGTGCAGCGATCGTCTTCCACCACAATTCGTTGCCGAATAGACTTGTCGTTTCGAGGATCGGAGGCAGCATTTTCTGTGTCGCTTCAGCGCCGGACGCAAATTTCAAAAGAGCCTCTGTCACCTGCTTGTTCCCCTTTTCAACGGATGCGCCGAACTGATCTGGCACCTTGAGCGGCGATGACCCCGGGTTTTCGATCGTTTCAAATGATCTTTCGGAAATCTTGGTCATTGCATTTTCCTTCTCTTTGAGTTGGTTGCAAGCTGTGACATCGGGATTGACCCTTCCGCCGGCGGATGCATGGCCGCTTGGTAGAACGCGGATCCGATGACGAACGGTCAGGTGGCCTCCGTTCCGTTCGTTTCATGAACCGGCATAATGCAGACTGCTTTCTGCCGCTTGTAACCAGGGATCAGCAAACACCATGCCAACTGCTCCGACGCGCCAAGAAGATCATTTTCTTTTATCAATGGGCGGGTTGAGGGCAGGTTGATGTGTATTTGACGGAGAGACCGGCGAACAAAACGTTCCAATCACGACAAACCTGACAAAAGTGGCGGATGCCCGACATTTGCGAAAAATGTCGACGGTTGCGCTGGGGACAAGGGAATTCACGCGGACTTCAAATCGCGCCAAGGATCATGTGCCTGTTCGTGGCTAAGGGGCGTTACTCGACTTCTCGTGAACGTCCCTGGCGGTCTTATCAACCCTTGTCCTGGTTCCTGCTTTGCACCACCTTCCGCTTGGAGCCATGAAGAGGGTCGTTGTTTCGATAATTTGAGGATGGGCTGCTTGGCGATTTGTTCGTAGCCCAGCTCGGGTCCATACGTCTCGGTACGGTTCGCCTGCCTATCCTGTTCACGGCACTTTCGAACATAAGACCGAACGTCATCAGAGCGATCGCTGTGATGCGCAACATATTTCATTTGGTACGACGTTTGCTGGTGATCGGTGACGCTGGTTGACCATAGGCTCTGATGCCGATCTCGTCGGACAAGGACGCAATTGAAGTCAACTACGGAGGTTTTCGGGACCTGACACGATGATTGGTTCGGTGCATGCGGAACGCTTGGCGGCACGAGGATGACACCGAAAAGTACGTGGGGTCTAATCAATGGAGTGAAAAATGAAAAAGTATGTTTGCGAATTCTTCGGGACCTTCACACTTGTCTTCCTCGGCTGCGGCACATTGCTTTATATGCGTCAAGAGGTGGGCCTGTTGGGTGTCGCTTTAGCCTTCGGGACGACCGTGGTTGCAATGGCCTACACGATTGGCCCAGTCTCGGGCGCGCATCTCAATCCGGCGGTCAGCCTGGGTTTCCTCGTGTCGCGCCGATTGAGAGTGTGGGACTTTCTCGCGTATGTCTCCGCCCAATGTGCAGGAGCTATCGCGGCGGCAGGCACGCTCTACTTTATCGCTATGAACAAGGTCGGCGGTTACGATATCACCCTAGAAGGTTTCGCCCAAACCGGCTGGGTAGTCTACGGATGGAGAGCTGCGTTCCTATTCGAGTTTATCGCCACGTTCCTGTTCGTAACTGTATTCCTCAAATGCACGGCTGGACGCGGCGCTGTTGCACGATTGGCGATTGGACTTGCCTTAGTTGCGATCCACCTTGGCGGTATCACCGTTTCGGGTTCTTCTGTGAATCCAGCACGATCGATCGGCCCAGCACTTTTCGCAGGAGGGGCGGCACTCTCTCAACTCTGGCTTTATATATGTGCGCCAATGCTCGGCGCTATTGCGGCCGGCCTTCTTCAGCTCAGGGGGATCGTCGCGTCAAGCGAGCCGCAAAGTCTGCGCCAATTTGAATCGCGCGAAATGACCAGCGACATATCCAGCCCGGTTTCATTCTTTCGCCACCGAAGGAGAGGTATCCCAAAAAGGGAAAGCCACTGATCGAGGAGGGGGTCTCGACCTTGACAGGGGAGCGCATCCCCAGACACTGGCCGTTGCATCCCGCATATCTTGACGCTTACTGCGATCTTCCTACGGATTGGGACCACGGTCGTCTCTGACGTATCGACAAACGTCGCATACGGATCGACAATGGCAGCCCAACGTCCAGCTATCATTGGCGGCGATCCAAAACGGCGGCGATCGCGGCCAAAGCCTCGTGTATCGCGATACTCACCGACCTTCCGCTCAAGGTTGTCAAGGGTCCGCGATACTCATCCATACCGCAGATGCGTGTCATTAGGAGCATGAATTTTACAATGGTGAGGCTGCCATATAGGACACGTTGGGCGGCGGATCTAATGGAGCAAATCTCCAGCGTCTGGGGGTTGCGCTGGGGTGCCGATCCACACCCAAGCGCCGGTAGGTGATAGACGATACCCACAGCGGCTAGGAGCCATTGAATCGGCAATATGTTCTTTTGATACGGTGTCGCGCAAGTTTGGCATGGAGAATCATATGCAATCGCAACAATAGCCGAGTGCAGAGTCAAGCAGCGCTACTTGCATACGCGCAAATGTCCGTTAGAAGATTTCGACGACGTGGCAGCCCAAGCAGTTGCGCGGCAGCGAGTTTAGGCGGGGCGTACGTTGCGGCGAAAAACAGCCAATGGACACGCCGAAAACGGCTACTGGGCCTAAGTCGCCACGGTCGCCCTGTGAACTTGGAACCCAGGCAAATTGTATGACCGTTGGCCGTCGTTCAGCATGCCGAAGTCGGAGCGCTGATCGGAAGCTGGATTAGCCTGCATGATGAACGAGAGGTTGGAAAATGCCGCTTTCAAAGGCTCCCGTAGGCATCGTGAGATGTTGAGAATGCGAGCAAGAATTGTAGGTGGAAAGACAGTGCCTGAGGCGCCAGAGGCCGACGATCGCGATCTAGCTTTAGACTTCGCCAAAGGAATACTCATTGTCTTGGTGATTTTCGGTCACCTGATACAATATATCTTTTACGAGGGTGATGGCTTCTGGGATTCGGCATGCTTCAAATCGATCTACATGTTTCACATGCCTCTCTTTATGGCGATAAGCGGATATCTCTCTAGATCAGGGCTACTAGGCAAATCGTTCAGGCAAGCCATCGGTGATCGCGCGCTGCAGCTCCTGGTGCCGACGCTGTTCTGGTTCACCCTTTTGGAGGCAGTCAAATTGCTCATGTTTCCCCGGCCGCCGGACGCACCTGGCAACCTGTTGCAATTCATGCACGATTTCGTCGGCACATACTGGTTCATCTGGGCTGCGTTTGCTTCTTTTCTTTTGGTCAAACTTATTTCGATCTTCAACTCCGGGTCGGCACGCTCTTTGCTTGTCTCATCCATACTGGTCGCAGTTGCCCCCGTGACGTTTTCTATATTCCCTCTCATAAAGTACACCTATCCCTTTTTCTGCATGGGATTTTCATTTGCGCAGTCGAGAGATTGGTGGACGAGCATAATGCGGTATCATAAGCCACTCCTGATGATGTCCGCCTCTATCGCGGCTAGCTTGTGCTTCATGGCGTGGCGCGAGGACACCTATGTCTACAACAATCTCGCCTTAATCCAGGATCTGCAGTCGGCAAAAGATATCCTTCTGATGTTTTTTGGCTCGACAGTGGCCTCTGCAGTGATGATCGAGATTCTGCTTCAATCCTGGAAATTGGACGCTCGAACCGGGTGGTTCGCTTTATCGCCGTGGAAGTGGGGCAGAGCACGCTCGTGTTGTACCTGGTGCAGGCTACGGTATTCCGTCTCATGGATTTGATACATTACGGAGAACAATGGGCTCCCACAATGAGGTCTGGCGCGGCGGGAATTCTCGGGACGATGATCATTGCCGTAGCACTAGCAGTTCGCTGGAGCGTGCGCGACATTCCCTATCTGTCCCAGCTCATGCTTGGAACGCCACCCCGCCTCGTTCGTTTGCCGAGCAATCCTGCGAATAACTAGCGGTGTTCAATTCTCAACCTAAACTTCGTCAGCAAGCAAGCATGCCAAGGCACGCGTTAAGGGGCCCATTTTTAAAGGATCCTTTTGCACGAAGATCGGCTGAGGTCCGACTGATGTGCCAATCACGTATCGAGAATCCGCAAACCCCTCCGCGCCCAATGCTCCGCGACGACGCGGGCGCTTGACCCCCAGGGTATCGACTCCACCCTCTTTGAGGTTGCCAAAGATTCGGTTTGCTTCGCACTTGTTTGGGGTCCGCTTGCCGCCAGGTCCCGTTGTCCCTGCTAAAATCGCGAGCGTTCGCTAAGGTACCAGAAACGCTTTTCCGGCCTGTGCTAAGCAATGACCGGAAACAGCGAGTATCGCCTCAGCGGTCACACCGAGGCAGCACTGCTCCATGACGGCCGCTGCCACAGTCATCCTCTTGCCGGCGCCGACGGTACCGGCCAGCTAGGTCGTGCCGGCAGCATGATCCCCCGGGTGCCGTGTTCTGGTGCGGATAGAGAGTGAACGCGGCCGACGCACGCCGGCAACTTAAGATACACGCCGCCGAGGCGCCCAGGGGCTGGTTGTTGAAACGGTCCTAAAACCTTGCGGCCGGTCGATCCGGTGGGCATCGGACCAGGACCCGGCCCTGAAGGGCCATCTGATCTTCGTGAGCTTCCCCTTTGCCGGCTACGTCTAACAGCCGTTCACTGTGGAAATTCAGAGCGTTGTTGAGCTGTCGCCGGCGTCGCGGGGGCCTATGCCTGCATTCCATTTGCCCGCGGCATTCCCCCAAATGACGGCGCTAACTGTCGAGGAAGGGAGCTCCAGCCAGTGATGCATGCGGGTCTCGGAGTCCATCACTGGGAGGCGCTGTGATCGCCAAGCAAAGAAGATCGACCGGCTGCACCTCGGCAAGCGGCCGGACATTGCGCCCAATCCGCGAATTGAGAGCGGAGCGGCTTCGGCGGGTGTCATTTGTTGCTGACGTGGCCGGAGAATAGGTTCCGCCGCTGCACCGGGATGCCATTTCTTCGATCCCCACCGCGTCTTGTCCGGTTCACGACAACGTTGTCCTCGATCAATTCTTCATGGGCTAGCTAAGAAGCTGGAAACAATACAGATGCCGTGTTCCGAACCTCAGCGGAGGAGACTGGCATGAGTCTTGAACTCCCAGAACTACGCGGCGGGCAATCGCCTGGTGGAACGTGTGGCGTCCGGTCGAAGTCGATTTGAACCTTGAAGGGAAAATACATGGCAGGTCTGCATCAGTTCGCACGGAAAAGGGGGTATCGGCAAGTACACGGCCTCTCAAGATACTCTCACTGTCCTTGTCGACCTCGAAAAGCTGATTCCACCCCCCGCCTGATCCTCAATTCGAAAGCCCGAGACACGGTTTTACACCTGGCGGCGAATAGGTTGGTTGAGGGTGGAGTTCGCGGCGAAACCTACCGCCACTGGACTATCGCGACGGGAATCTCGCTTGTGAAGCGCTTTTCGTCAAGCCCGCCAGCGTTGCCCGCCGCTTGCCGTTGTTGTTGCGGCCGCCCCGTTTCGAGGGGCCATGTCATTCGTCCGGGCCAAGTTGCGTCGCCACAGGTCCCATCTGCCGCACCATTTTAAGGGATGGTGTTACCGGAAGCGGGTGTGGCCCTTAGTCAAACCGCATCCAACACTCAGGAGGATTTTAACTGATGTCAAACGTCACCCCTGTCCCCAACAATGCTCGATTAGATGAGAAAGATGCTCTCGCCACGCCTTTCATTAAGTGCCTCTTGCGTCTGATGCGTGCTCAAGACACCTTTGAATTGTGGCAAGAGAAATCGGACACCGATTTGCTCTGTGATTTCATCGTGACGAGGCAGCAGCGTAGGGCGATTCCTCTCATCGGGGGACCTGACCTAGAGGTGCAGTGGCGGCTTGAGATCTTCTATGCCGCCGTAGCACTTGCTATAGAGGAGCAGTCCGGACTGATGGCGTCACCGGTGTTGACTGTGAACCATGAGGGATTCGGTCGGATATTACTCACGGCGGGGCGGCTCGTAGTACTCTCGAAGACGCTCCGCGACGTACATCGATTTGGCTTCGACAACCTCCAAAAGCTCGCCGAGGCGGGAACTGGCCTGGTCGATAATGGCTTAACAACAATTAAGACCTATTCAGATGTAGCGCGCGTTTAAGTGCGGTTGAAACGGCTCATATAGGGCGGAATTCTTCGCTAATCTGCCCAGCAATCAAGCAATCCGGGGGTGTGCCCTAGCGTTCTTGGCGCGGGGGGGGGCGACATGGAGGAACCTGCATGACAGTGCGTTCACTACTCACTACGGCTCCTCTTTGGCTCCGGCGTATCTCACAAGCACTGATCAAGCGACGTGTATTGGCTGCGCCCCTTGTTTTCTGGTCTGCCAGTGTTCGGCAGGAAGGTAGGTGGTTGGCCTTCAAATGACCTGCCACTGAATTTTCATCCGGCGGCGATTAGAGCCTCGGCGGTCTTGAACCGCTCCCAAACGTTGGACCACCGGATGCTAGAGTTTTCCGGCTTCATTCAGGGAGGCGGGCTGGTTGCGCCTCCCGAATTCACCAACGAGATCGGCACCTTGTTGCCAATCGCACCATGAGGTCTTTCCTCATTGTAGTATCTACGCCAATCCTCCATCTTTTCGCGGGCATCCGCAAGGGTCAGGAACCAATGCTGGTTCAGGCATTCTGCACGGAAGCGGCCATTGAACGCTTCGATGAAAGCATTATCAGTCGGCTTGCCGGGGCGTGAGAAGTCCAACGTCACACCCTTGGAATAGGCCCACAGGTCCAAGTCGCGCGACACGAACTCGGTCCCTTGGTCGACACGGATCGTTTTCGGATAGCCGGCTTTTTGGCACACCCGTTCAAGGGTTTGCACAACGTCTTCGCCTCTATAGCTATGACGTGGATCAAGCACCGGCACGTAGCGCGAGAAGGTGTCGACCACCGTCAGCACGCGCAGTTTCTTACCCGTTGCGAGTTGGTCGTGAACGAAGTCCATCGCCCACGTTCCGATCACCGCCGCTTCAAGTTCACAGCCGACAATGTTGCCATGCTGCTTAACCGTGACGTTCACAACCGTTTTCAATCCTCGAGCCGACAGGGCCTACACGGATCACGACCTTGGCGCCCGCCATAATCGAGCGTAAGGGCCATCAGTTCTCACTAGGTCAGCGTGCTTTCCCTCCTCAATGACCCGCCCCTTGTCCAGGACCACAATATTGTCCGCCCCACGAACGGTGCTCAACCGATGAGTGATGACTATGATGGTCTTCCCAGCGCGAGACAGATCCTCAACAACCCGCAGCACAAATTCTTCGGCTGCCGAGTCCAGAGAGGAGGTCGCTTCGTCAAGGATTAGAACGTCGGGATCCCGGTACAGGGCCCGAGCCAATGCGAGGCGCTGCTTCTCACCTCCGGAGAGGCGAACCCCGTTCTCGCCCAGATGGGCCTGGAACCGCCCGGGCCAGCGCTCGATGCACTCCCGCAGTCCTATTCGATCACAGATGCGTACGATCTTATCGAACTCCGGTTCGAACTCGCCCAGGGCGATGTTCTCGATCACGGAACCGGAGAAGACGTCTATCGATTGCGGTACTGCAGCCATGACCTTGTGCAGTGATGCGCTCGAGAAATCCTGGAGGGCATATTGGCCGATCCGAATGCATCCATCCTCAAGCTGGTAGACATTCTGCAGCAGAGCCGCAAGGGTGCTTTTGCCCGAGCCGCTCTCACCCACGACGGCCGTCAACTCTCCTTGGCGAAAGGAGACGCTTAGATCGCTGAAAACCTCCGCCTGCGCGCCATAGCGGAATGTGACGTTCTCCAGGCGAATATCTCCGAGATCGGTCTTCGTAGCATCGATGCCGCTGCTGCTTGCCGACTCCAGTTCAAAGATCTCGAAAAGTCTATCCGCCGCGATAAACGCGTCTTGAACGATCCGGTTGGTCTGGATCAGGCGGGCGACCGGCCGGGTGATATAGCCAAGCAACGTATAGCAGGACAGCAATTCGCCGGGCGTGACGGCCTGTTCGAGCGCAAGCGTGGTTCCAAACCACATCAGCACGATGGTGAACAGGACCGACAGCAACGTCGAGGCGTTGTCGCCGCAGATTGAGATCAGCCCGGAGCTGTAGACGGAATGCAGCATCTTTACGAAGCGGGTCTCCATTTTGAAGTTTGCGAAGCTCTCGACGCCGGAAGTCTTAATGGTGGAGACAGCTCCGAGTGATTCTACCAGTTGCGCCTCGAGTTTGGCGTCATTTTCCATGATGACTCGTTGGAGATTTCGATTCATCCGATTGATGGCCCAATATACCAGGATGTACATTGGAATGGCGAGCGCCACGATCAAAGCAATATTCCAGGAATAGATGAACATCATTCCGAACGAGAACAGTATCATTAAAATGTCAACAAACATGTTTATCGAAACGTCGTTCAGGAAGCTCCTGATTTTCACAGCGTCGTTCATGCGCGACACGATTTCTCCCATGCGCATGCTATCGAAGAACTTCTGGGGCAGGGCCAGGATGTGATTGTAATAGCCGAGGATCAAGCATACGTCGATCTTCTGCCCCGTCTGCAGGACGAGTCGGCCTCTTAGGAGGTTGATCAGGATCTGTATCGCTAGGATCAGCAGCATTGCGATGCTCATCAAGTTGAGCAGGTTGCGGTTTCCCGCTGGGATCACGTGATCAACGATCTTCTGAACGTAGATCGCCGTCGAGAGACTGAGGACGGTCGTCACAAGAGCGCCGACGAGAGCCTGCGCCATCACCGTGCGGTGTGGCGCGAGTAGGCGGGCGAATCGGGCGAGGGGCGACGTGGTCTCGTCTCGACGATTGAATGTGTCTGCCGGAACCAGCAAAACCAGAACGCCGGTCCATTGCTCCATGAATTCCTGATGCGGCACTTTGCAGATTTCGCCCAAGGCAGGGTCCATGACGATGACCCACTTGGCGTCGATCGCATGGACCACTACGAAATGGTGCAGGTCCTCCTTGACGACGTGCGCGATAGCGGGCTTGGGGATCTTGTACAGGCTGTCGAAGCCACCTTTGACGCCTTTCGCGATGAAGCCCAGCTTCTGCGCCGCTTCCGTGAGCCCCAGCACACTCGTACCGGAGCGGTCGGTCGACGCATACTGGCGGATGCGCGCCAATGGCAACTTGTAGCCATAGAAGGCTGCGACAGATGCGAGGCTGGCGGCGCCGCAATCCGTGATGTCACGCTGTTTGAACTTAATGGCCTTACTCGACATGGAGGCTCGCTGGCTGTTGGGACAATATTAGCGCCCCGCCAGCATCGGGTTGAGCCAATCGTCTGCCTCGTCGTAGAGCAGTTGCAGGAGAGTGCGATTGGCCAACAGAAAGCGAGCCCGCACGGTCATGCCTTTCTTCAGGTGGCCGATGGCCCCGCTTTTCAGCGCGAGTTCGCTGCGAGAGAGCGCGCACTGGACCTTGAAGACCGGGTTCCCGTCATGCAGAGTGAAGTCCTGCGCCACCTCGACCACCCTTGCTTTGATGACACCCCATTGGTTGTAGTTAAAGGCATCCACTTGGAGCCGCACCGGCTGACCAGGCTGCACAAAGCCAATGTCGTTGGGGGAGACGTAGATTTCCGCCACCAGATCGTCGTTCGGCGAGATCCAACCAACGGTTTGCCCGCTCTGCACGTAGCTTCCGTGCGCGAGGCCGGAGAACTGCTCGAGAGCACCCGATACTGGGGCGCGGATGCGGTGCAGGTCCCGTTCGTGCTCGAGCTGATGCAAGGTGGCCGTGAGTTCCTTTAAGCGCAGGTTAGCATCAAGGAGCTTCTGGTTCCAATCAGCGGTTTTGCGTCGCACGAGGATCTCGCCTTGGACCTCGATATTTTGGAGAGCGAAAGCCTTCTCGTCAACGGTCTTCGCCGGCGCCGCAGCAGCCGAGACAAGTCGCTTTGCGCGGTCGAGTTCCGCCGCGGCGTTACTGCGCGCATTTTGGTTCTCGCGCAGCAAGTTGAGAAAATGCACCCTTTCAGCCGTCGCGGATTCGGTTTGGAGGGGGGGCGAGACGCTGAGCCTTGCGCCGGAAGAAATCAGCGTTTGGAAGTCATGGGCAAGATCGCTCTTGGCATGAATGTCGGCTAAAACCCCGCTGAGCTTTTCCTCGATTACATGATCGTCAAAGGCGATTATTTCCTTCCCCTTAGCAACGACATCGTTCTCAAAGGCAAGGACACGGGAGATGCGTCCGGAGACGGGCGCTATCAGGGGCGTCTTCTCCACGATCGGGCGAATAGTACCGACACTCTGCATGGAGACCGGTATGGTAACGAGTGGCAGTGAGCCAAATGCCGCGGCGACGAAGAGCAAGATCGCCCTATAAATGCTCAAGGATCGTCCTGATCGTCGCGCCAGTATGCTTTCTGCGGTGCAGCTGGCCGTTTCAGCAGAAAGGGGAACTGCTAGTCTGTAGTCACTAGGAGCCATCGAGAGCCAGCTCGCTTATCAACCAAACAAGTGTCCGTAACGTCGCAAAAACAAGTAAACCCAAAAATACCAACCTCCGGAGGTTTCAGCTGCTTCTTGAGGGGTTAATTCGGTTACACGATAGGCTGCCATGTTGTTCATCATTGGTGTCTCCGTTCAGAGCTGGATTGAGAAGATGCCAAGGCCCCCGTTGGGAGCTCCTAGCGGCGCGCAACAAAAAGGTTCAAGATTCGTGCCAATGCAGAAGGAGCGAAAAGCATCAGAAAACTGTTCTGTATGTTATTCAATGGCTGCCCTAGAGCGCCGAGACGTGCCAAACCGCACATCACGCTGTCGCAAGCACGACAAACCGAGTAGGGTTCTGAATGAACGTCCTGAACAGGATCGACAGCTCCAAAGTTCGGTGGCGACGGTACAGTTGAGACTCGGCGCTCAGTAAGCGCGCCCCCATCCGCGTAGCCCCCATCGAGTTTGCCGTCGATTTTTGTTGCTGCTGATTCACTCTGAAACCTGGTGAATTGTTAGTGGCCCTCCGCACGATAGTGGGCGCGGATGCGCCGCTTGGTGCCGCGGGCCTTGTCCCTATTGGCAGATGCTATGGCCGGATGTGTCAAGTAAAAGATCCACCGGATGCGAAAAGAAACACGAGACCTATTGGGCAATGCTTGGGCGGGTCCCGACGCTATGGCGATCTCAGACCTGCACTTGTTCCGGCCCAGGCTGTGGCCGACAGCGATCGTCTCGCGGGGCCGTTGCGACAGGAGGATAGCTGGCAAATCTCAAGCTCACCTCGACATCCGGTTACGCGAGCTTGGCCGCGCCAGCTCGGGCTGTTACGATTCCGGGCGGCTCGATTGCGAAGGCGACGTCCAGACGTGGATGCTGCGACTGGCTTCTGCGAAGCATTCAGTCATCTGCGTACAGGAGCGCCCTGCGATGAACGTCATCCTCGCAGAAGAGACTAGCTTTGGCCTGCGCATGATGGCCGATGCCACAGACACCCACACCTTGTGGGTGTTAATCCGTGTTCGACAGTGGCATGTCGAGAGCGAAGCCTACGACCGGGCGCTAGCCAGGGTGGTCGAGGCGCAGGCGGGGTTACCGATCCATGGGCACTCCGGCTTCGAGCGACGGCCTATTATTTGCCGCCACAGCGCAAGGCGACGCCCTGGTAAACGTGAAATACGGCAGGATGCTAGGCCTTCAGGCCTACAGCCAGGTCTCGGATCGATACGGGTCGATCCGTCTGTCGTCCTCGTCGATCAGACGCTTGAGCCATTCCAGCGCCGCGATGGCGGACCCGATGTGCTGCATTATTCCGGAATTCGAGCAGGCTCAGCAGCCTCGGCAACATGCGTGGATAATGAAATGCCGTAGGAGGAACGTGGCACCGCCTGGGCTCGCTGCTTAGGAACCGCCAGTCTTGTATTTGCGGACCAGAGCCGAAAGTATCGCCTGTTCGGCAATTTCGGCACCGCTCCGTCGAGGGCCTTGATCGCGGACCCGGCGATGCGAGCCAAAAGGCGCTCCTCGCTGGCCCCTTTTCAATTTCTTGGCGATCGAGGCGACGACCCTACGTTCCCATTCGCCACCATCTTGTGCACTTTGATCTGAACCCTTCAAACTGGACCAGTTTTGGTTAGAGTTTTCCGGTGCATTTTCCTGGCTGGGAAAGGGACCAGAAGACGATGAAAGCGTCGCAGTTTTCGGACGCTCAGAAGGCGTTCATTCTGAAGCAAGGTGATGAAGGCGTGTCGGTTGCTGAAATCTGCAGGAAGGCGGGGATCAGCCAGGCGACTTATTTCAACTGGAAGAAAAAATACGCGGGCATGCTGCCACCGGAGATGAAGAGGCTGAAACAGCTCGAGGACGAGAATTCGCGCCTGAAGAAGATCGTCGCGGATCTGACGCTGGACCGCGAGATGTTGCAGGATGTCATCCGCCGAAAGCTCTAAGGCCTGCTCGGAAGCGGGAGATGGTGAAAGGCATGTGCTGCGATTGGGCGATCTCGATCCGACGTGCTTGTGGAGCGTTGAACTTCGATCGATCAACTCACCACTATACCTCTCGCCGTGCTGATCAGGCCGGTCTGGAACGTCGTATTCGCGAGATCTGCGAGATCCGTGTGCGGTACGGCTATCGCCGCGTGCATGTGCTGTTGGAACGCGAGGGTTGGGGCACCAACATCAAGCGAACCTACCGCATTTACAGGGACTTGGGGCTACAGTTGCGGAACAAGACACCGAAGCGGGGGGTAAAAGCCAAGCTTCGCGAGGATCGGCACATGGCCGTCGGACCCAACGACGTCTGGGCGATGGACTTCGTTCACGACCAACTCGCAACGGGTAAGAAACTGCGCGTGCTGACGGTGGTCGACACCTTCTCGCGCTACGTGCCGGTGCTTGATCCACGTCATAGCTATAGAGGCGAAGACGTTGTGCAAACCCTTGAACGGGTGTGCCAAAAAGCCGGCTATCCGAAAACGATCCGTGTCGACCAAGGGACCGAGTTCGTGTCGCGCGACTTGGACCTGTGGGCCTATTCCAAGGGTGTGACGTTGGACTTCTCACGCCCCGGCAAGCCGACTGATAATGCTTTCATCGAAGCGTTCAATGGCCGCTTCCGTGCAGAATGCCTGAACCAGCATTGGTTCCTGACCCTTGCGGATGCCCGCGAAAAGATGGAGGATTGGCGTAGATACTACAATGAGGAAAGACCTCATGGTGCGATCGGCAACAAGGTGCCGATCTCGTTGGTGAATTCGGGAGGCGCAACCAGCCCGCCTCCCTGAATGAAGCCCGAAAACTCTAGCATCCGGTGGTCCAACGTTTGGGAGCGGTTCAGAAATTCTCAGTGGCAGGTCAGACGCCGGATGAAAATTCAGTGGCAGGTCACACTGTCTCGACCAAGAGATGGAGGACCGCGTCAGCGGTTTCCGCCTCGCCTAAAAAGATAGCGTAAATGCCAAGGTGATAAGGCTGAGGATGCCGCCGAACTTCCCGCGCAGTTTCTTGGCCGAAACGACGATACAGCCGCTCCCCCTAGCAGCGCCTGCACCGGCCGTCAGGCCGGTTAAGCGAAGCGGGTTACCTCGATGAAGCTTGTTTACGGAGGAAACATTTGATTGATGAAAGGATAAACGCGCGCGAGACCGGCTTCTTACTTTTGCTTTCCCACAATAAAACTCGCTAAAATTTCCTGGCTTTTCGATCGACTCTCTTTTGAGAGGAACCCACAGGTGCCCCAGAAGACGCTGGCGATTTATCAATAGATGAAGAACTTGCCGTTGCCATCCCTTCCTCAGGAAGCGTAGCTACTTGAGCGGCACTGTCAATCGCTCTACGGCAGTCATCAAGGAAGTCAGCTATATATTCATTGACATAGACAACCAACGGCTCCTTTGGAACAACAATCAGACGCCGTTTGTCCGTTTTATCCCGAGTGATGTCGATGAACCCACGCAAATGCGCTGCCTCGACATACTTTTGGCAAACAGTCTGGTTTTTGAAAGGCAGATAGCGACACGCCTGCATCTTCGTCATGGGTTTGTTATTGGCGTCCATATGATATACTTTAAGCATCAATCCAAGAATATTCCTCAGGAATAGTTTTTCTTCGGAATTTTCGCTAACGAGATCTGACAAAAACGAGTCAATTTTCTCAAGCTTATGCTTTACGCCGACGTCGATCTGTTCTGGCGTATATATTTCTCTTCGTGTTGTCTTCGCCACGGCCACGCCTCTGCGCAATGGGTCGTTCTGTTTTCACCCAAAGCCTGTTACCGGATCCCATCGCGGCGACATTTATCATATGTATGTCTTCATAACTACGACGAATATGAGAATTTGCGGGCGGTCGTGAGACTAACCTTCGTCGTGCACGAGCCCCCGCTCTTGTTTTCACATCCATTTAAAAAAACAGTTACACAAGTGTAACTACGAGTGCTACCAAAAATTCGGGAGCTTCGCTTCCGATGGAAGGTCGGTCTCTTGATTGGCCCCCGACCAGCTCGCCCGCCGCCCGAGCTGGCATGCAAGAGCCCGACCTTCCGTTTTGCACGTGGCTTTTCGAACCAGGGATCCGAAATGAATAAAGAAATTTGGAAAGATTACAGCCAACCTTTCGGGACGATTGGTCCATTGATGACAGTGGGCGAAATTCTGGAAAAGAATATTGATGCGGGATACAACGCCTATGATGAGTATGCAAACGCAGCTCTTCAGAAATTTGCTCGGTATGCCTCAGAATTCCTCTCCAATCCACATCCTCATTTAGGTCGGGACGGGAGCGTTTGCCCTTTCGTTCCCGAGGCTCTGACGAAGGGGCTTTTACGGGTTGCCGCGTCGCAAGCTGTTGCAGTTGACGAAATCGAAAACGATTTGGCGCGTATGCTCGCCGTCTTCAGCCAGATGAAACCCGTAAAGTCCTTCAACGATCGAACGGGCGACTGGATCTATAAGGCCATTATCATTGCCCTTCCTGGAATACAGGATGAAGGAGAGATTATCAGGATTGGTCAACTGCAAAAACGGCTGAAGCCCGACTTCATTCAGGAAGGTTTCATGATCGGTGAATTTTATCCAGGTTGCCCGGAGCCCGGTTTGCACAACAGGATGTTTCGACCGCTCGACACAACGGTTCCAGCCTTGGCTATTCGGCATATCACCAAATATGATGCTCCTTTCATGCTCGATAGCGATAAGTGCCTGGAGGCTTACTTCAGTATTTTTGGGAACGAGGGTCGCCGCCGCATTAGGCAGCTTTTGGAGCGAACCGCCTGAAACTTACTCGCAAGAGGGCTGTACTCGCAGTCGCTGAAACAGCTATCCTCGATCGTCCTACCAGGTGAACCGGAAGGAAACGACTATGTTGGACGTTCATCCGAACGTACTTGCTGAACTGCACCAGATCGGAGCGTCGACGGTACGATTGTGGCGCTATAGTGAGTTCGCCACCCCTATTACATCTCCTTCCGATTTAGCCTCCGCTATCGGCGTTCCCGTGGGGCGCGTTGCAAAGACGATGATTATTGCCGAGCAGAAAGCGAACGATGTGATGCGCCGGTCTCATCCTGCGCGCCACCTTTGTGCCGTTTTGCTGCCATCACCTTCAAAGATTGACATGAAAGCGGTTGCTGGCACGTATGGATGGAAACGAGCCGAGCTTGCTCAGAAAGAACAGGTACTCGATCTCTTCGGCTACCCGTCAGGAAGCGTATCACCATTCGGTCTCCAGAAGATCGCTGTACTGATCGACACCGCCCTTTTTTCTTATCCTACCGTAGTCACAGGTGCGGGCAAGGTTGGAGTCGAGCTTGAGATCGACACAAGCATGCTTTGGAAGATCGGGCAGCCGTTACAGACGCGTGGACGGGCCAGTCAAACCTAACGCCTCGTCACCTTTCATAGAGATGCCGTGAGGTAGGTTATTTCTTCGGGAAAGGAAATGCGGTTCCACGTAACGGCGCCTCGATTAGAGAATGAGGGTTCAATACGTATGTTGCGTAATCGGACTCATAGTGCGCACTATAACGAAAATCGTCACACCCGTCCCAACGTCTGCACGACATCTTCACCTCGATAGCTGTGAGGCGGATCAAGCGCGGGAACATAGCGTGAGAAGGTGGCGACCACCGTCAGGACCCGCAGTTTCTTTCCGGTTGCGAGCTGGTCGTGCACGAAGTCCATCGCCCACACGTCATTTGGTCCGACAGCCATTTGCCGATCCTCGCGAAGTTTCGCCTTAACACGGCGCTTCCGAGTCTTATTCCGCAGCTGCAGTCCCAAGTCCCTGTAAATGCGATAGGTTCGCTTGATGTTGGTGCCCCAACCCTCGCGTTCCAAAAGCACATGCACGCGACGATAGCCGTAGCGCACCCGCGCTCACAGGTCTAGACCGGCCTCGGCGCGGCGAGAGATGTAGTGATCGGTCGACCGATCGAAGTTCAACGCGCCACAGGCACGCCGGATCGAGATCGCCCAATCGCGGCACATGACACCACCTCCCGCTACCCCTCAGGCCTTAGAGCTTTCGGCGGATGGCGTCCTGCAGCATCTCACGGTCCAACGTCAGATCCGCGACGATCTTCTTCAATCGCGAATTCCCGTCCTCAAGCTGCTTGCGCCTCTTCATCTCTGGCGGCAACATGCCGGCGTACTTTTTCTTCCAGTTGAAGTAAGTCGTCTGACTGATCCCCGCCTTGCGACAAATCTCCGCGATCGAGACGCCCTCATCACCCTGCTTCAAAATGAACGCCTTCTGAGCGTCCGAAAACTGCGATGCCTTCATCGTGTTCCGTTCCTTTTCCCAGCCAGGAAAATGCACCGGAAAACTCTAACCAAAATTGGTCCAGTTTGAAGGGTTGAGAGCAATTTCCCTATCGTAAAACCTGTGATCCTATGAAGTTAAGATGGGGAATGTTAAGGACATACAACAGCGTGCACGAAAGACGCGGAAGCCAACTGCGTCACATCTATTTCTGGTATCGGCGCTGTTGCGCTGCGGCCAAAACCGCACTGGCTCCTGATCCTTCCACCTTCGGAAGGGGCCGTGATCTCGCCTGGGTCGACCGTATGCTAGTTCGATCAGCAACCCTTTGACGGTGAAGATTCCTGGTTATTCACCTGGTGGATCAATGCCATACAAACAATCAATTTTACGAAGCCATGGGATGTTATTAAACACCTCGATTATGAATTGGGGACCCCATGATGTTGCTCCACCGAGAGCAGCCGAGGGCAAGGTCACAGACCTGGCCGGTAAATGGAGACGAACATGGCCAACGTGGAACTGCAGAAGGCGCTCTCGTCTGCCAATCAAGCGCCGAGACATAGCTCTGGGTCCTTTCTTCGCCTACTGCAGGAGCCTCGTCGCATTAAACCGAATACCAGCTTTAACACATTTGGGTCGCCACAAAAGCTGAACAACCACTATCCGATCTTGCCAATCCTTGGCTTCTCAAAAGTGAACGGAGCTGTGGGTATGCGAGATGGGGTGTTACCCACCGCGAAGTCATACATGAATACGAATGATTCAATGTCATTTCAACGTGAGCATTATGATTAGCTCATCGGCGTCAGCATCGTTTTTTAGAACCAGCAGCTTTTCGATGATTCCTGGCGAAAGACATCGGGGCCACCCTCCGGTCTTGGTCACCGAAAATTCGCCGCCAAACTTGGAGACATTTAAATGACAAACTCTCTTCCCGCAAAGCTGATGGTTGGTATCTTCGACCATTTGGACGAAGACGGAAGGGAGATTGGGCGCCAGTATGAAGATCGGATGAAGTTGGCAGAGGTCTGCGATCGCCTTGGCTTTTATGGATATCACGTCGCAGAGCACCACTGTACTCCCCACGGCAGAGGACCTTCGCCGAATCTATTTCTAGCAAGCGTAGCTCAGCGCACGCAGCATCTTCGTCTCGGTCCTTTGGTTATGCTGTTGAACCTTTATCATCCGTTACGTGCGTTTGAAGAAATTTGCATGCTGGATCATCTGAGCGGTGGCAGGCTCGAGTTGGGCATGGGGCGCGGCTCCTTACCAATCGAATGGAGCTTTTTCGGTATTGATGAGGAGGTGGCGACATCGCGCTATCTCGAAGCCAGCGAGATCGTCATCCAAGCGATGAAGGAAGGAGCTCAGGCTCTTTCCTACAAAGGCGACCACTTTGAACTAGACAAAGTCCCGTTGATGTTGCGGCCACATCAACGTCCTCAGCCTCCGACATGGATTACAACCAGTCGTCCTGAGGTTGCGCGCTGGGCGGCTGAGAACGATACAAATCTTGCCTGCGGGGGCCCTGCTTCTGCTGTTCGCCAGATCACTGATGCCTACCGAGCACACGAGAGACGTACCGCCGGGGACAGGAAACGGGCGCCGTTCCTTGGGTTGGTCCGAATGGTGGTGGCCGGCAGCACGACGAAGCATGCCATTTCGCTCGCGGCCCCGGCTTATCAACGGTGGCTTCGGAGCTTTAGGTTTCTGTACGAGATTAACGGGATACAGACTCCTCAGAACCTCCCGCCGGATTTTGATGCAGCAGTAGACTGTCAGTTGTGCGTAGTTGGTACTGCTGCTTCAGTTAGGCAAGATCTTCTCGATCATGTCGAGGAAGCAGGTGCTAATTATCTTCTTTGCCAGCTGGCGTTTGGTGATTTGCCATTGGAGGCTTCCTATTACACTGCAACGAGCGTTCACTCTGGAGTTATGGCTTAATCTGGACTGGCCTCAGGTTGCTTTCCGATCACAGAGATTAAGTCTCTGTGGCCGCGCCCTCAAATCGATTGAGGAGCGTCAAGGCGAATTCAGCCATCGCCGTAGGAACAGCCATTGTGGAATGGGCTGCACTATTGGATAGTTAAAAGATATGCGATTTAAGGGCCTCGATCTAAATCTCCTTGTCGCGCTCGATGCACTAATGATTGAGCGCAACCTTACTGCGGCGGCACGTAGCATTAATCTGAGCCAGCCCGCAATGAGTGCAGCTGTCCGCCGGCTCCGCTCCTATTTCCGCGATGAACTATTTACGATGCGTGGTCGTGAGTTCGTTCCAACTCCGCGTGCGGAAGACCTCGCGCCTGCGATTCGTGAGGCTTTACAGCATATTCGGCTCAATATCATACCCTGGGATAAATTTACTCCTGATCAATCAGATCGTCATTTCCGAGTAAGCTTATGCGATTTCGTTACAGTTGTTCTTTTTCAGAAGATACTGGAGCGTCTTGCGCGGGAAGCACCCGGCATTAGTTTTGACTTGCTGCCTCTTACTGACAATCCAGACGAGCTTTTGCGACGCGGCGACGTAGACTTCCTTATTAGCCCACCGCTATTCATGTCGAGCGCGCACCCTAAGATAGATCTATTTCAGGAACGACTGACTTGCGTCGGCTGCAGTAATAACAAACAACTTGAGGAAGCCCTTACTGCCGAGGAGTATTCTTCAATGGGGCACGCGGTAGTTAGGTTCGGTCGGACGCAGCAGCCTACCATAGAAGATTGCTTCTTGCAGGAGCATGGCCTCAAGAGGCGGGTCGAAGTCGTTGTTTCAAGCTTTAGCATGATCCCCGCCGCCCTAATGGGCACCGATCGCATCGCAACCGTTCCGTTACGACTAGTTGGGCTTTTTGAGGACACGATACCATTGCGGATGACTGCGCCCCCGATAGCGCTGCCGACATTCACCGAGGCAGTCCAATGGCCGGTACTTCACGACAAAGATCCGGCAAATATCTGGATGCGAGATATAATGGTTCAGGAGGCAGCGCGATTGCCGTGACCATCCTGAAACCTAGGAAGCTGGGCTGCATTGGGAGCGACGACCCGCGACGCGGCCGATTAGCTGAAGACGGCACCACCTGTGAGTGACCCGCAGGCCATTTTATCGACGAAGCTGAGCGCTACGCCCGTCGCCGATCGGCCGCCCTTCGGACGATTGCGCGACGTGCTGTCTAGCACCTTCGGCGGCAAATCGAAGGGTGCTGGGGGACCACAATTGCTCCGCACCGCAACCCGCCGCTACCGCCGCAAATACAGCAACCCAAAACCGTCGGAGCGAACTCAAAACTGGATAAAACTTGGGGGCAAGGTCAGCGGCCTTCCCCGGATGGATACCTTTGAAAAGCCTCTTTGGTGGCTGTTGAACTTATTCGGGCTCGGGCGGATCTTACTCAAGCAGGAACCTTGGTCAGGAACCGGATTGTTGTAGCAACCCATGTATTTTAGGTGCGTTGGAGGACATCATACGGGAAGCTTCCTCAACCAATATCTCCCTGAACCAGATGCTCCCTGGATCGGCATTATGGAGCGCTGGCCATTGAACAGCTTCTGTGAAGACGGGGAGCGGTAACGGAAGGTTGATGATCCGCAAAGGGAAAGTACTTTCGTAATGCTCGACTAAGCGAAGCGGTAGGTTAGCTATGCGGTTCGTGCCACGCAGGACTGGTGGTATTAAGCTAAACCCTTGCACGACGACCTCCACCCGCCTCTGAATACCATTCTCGAGCAAGAACCAGCCCTCGACCGATGGCTTCAAAAAGCGCCCAAACGCGGCAGCGACGTGTCCCGTGGAGACATATTGCTCGATCGTCAGCGCTGAAGGTAGGTCCACATTTGTCGAACAGGCTACACATACAAACTTCTCTGTGAACAGTTTTGCGCTCGGGTGTGCGCCCGAGAGAAAAAATTCAGGCACGATGAGGAAGTCGACGTCACCGCGGCTAAGCATCTCGTACGGATCACTATCCAAAGGCAGCAACTCAAAGCTGACTGCGGGCGCTTCTCGAGCAACTCGCTCAATGATTTTATTGAAGTATATCAGCATCATGAAATCGGACAGAACTATTCTAAAGCATCTGTCAGACTTCGACGGGTTAAACGGCTCCCAAGAGATGATTGAGCATTGTACCTGCAAGAGAGTTTCACGCACTGCCGAGGCAAGTCCTTCGGCACGGGGCGTCAGCCGAAGTTCTCGACCATTCATTGTAAACAATTCGTCGCGGAAATAGTCCCGAAGCCTACCAATGGCGGCACTCATTGCTGGTTGACTTAGATTGATACTACGTGCGGCAGCCGTTAGGTTGCGCTCGGTCGTGAGCGCATCCAATGCAACGAGCAGGTTTAGATCAAGGCCCTTGAAACGCATCTTTAGTCACATCCAAACAACGGATATTTTATATCCAAACAATCGATTTTTCCAGTACAGAACCTTCCAGCATAGATCCAATGAAGGTTCGTCAAAAAGGCTTAGGTTAGTTTGGTGATCAATTAAGTAGGCCGCATAGTTACGATAGACGTTATAGTTGCAGATAATCCACTTTAAATATCGAATGGCACCTTAGCAATAGGCGATGTGGAGCGGCGTCACCGAGCGACATGAAATGCTAGTGAACGGATGGGCGGAAGTAGGTTCATCATATCGCGATACCGGAGAGGCTTTGCCGTACGCTGGCTATCGACTGGCGGGCTCCTTCTGTTTGGAAGCATGTTCAAGATATTGGTGGCGTGCCAGTAATTTGTGATGAAAAGATCAACGCGCCTGAAGGCGCTTGAGGAAGAGAACGCCACACTGAAGAGACTGCTCGCCGAGCAGATCCTGGATACGGCCCCACTTCCCGAGCTCCTTAAAAAAATAGAAAGGCCCGCCGCCAAGCGCGACGCCGTCGCACGCCAGAAAGCCGTCGTGGGCCTTTCGGAACGAAGTAGGTCGCCCGACTGCCGCCTTGCGTTCTCCGCTATCGAGATGCCGTCATCCGGTCGGCGTCCGCGTTACTCGCCTCGGGATCGTCAAAGCGGTTGCCGTCATTAAAAGCTAAGAATTCGGCCGGACTTGCCTAAATCGTCTTTCATAAGCCTCTATGAAGGCTTCCGGAATCGGGTCGCTAAACAATGGGAAATCAACCGGTTTGCGTAAGCCGGTGCTTGGCCGGATAGTGCCGCCATCGAGCCCCGGCCGCCATCCGGCTCCAAAAAAGAAAGCACCATACCGCGCCGCAAGCATCGGGGTCACAGGATTAAGAAGGCTTAGAAATACGGAAACTTCCGCTGCGCTGACTGAGGTATCTGCCCTTGAAAAAGACGCAACGTCGAAAAAGGCGTCTATGGCGTCCATGGCATCCCAGACGCGCAAGTCCTGCACCGCTTCGGAATATCGTTTAACATTGTGGTTCTGCTCGACTGTCAGCTTGTCGGCCGTCAGCGTCTCGTTACATCCGGCGTACTTGCGCAAAGCCGTTTCGAAAGCACGAATTCTAGCCGCGGTCTGAAGCAGCCCCTCGATCAGAAAATCGTTGTCGTTTGCGCCAAATGGCTTGGCGAGGCTAGCCAAATAGTAGCGCAGCACGTTCGTGTCGATATCTGCTGCCACCTCGTCAGCCCACACAGCGTGGTCACGGCTAGTAGAAAATTTCGCGCCTTCGAGCTTATAAAAGTCCTGAATTGCATGGTTGTATGGAATCGCATAACCGCGCGAGAACAAACTAGCAGTAACGCCGATCGTGTAATAAAACCGGTTATCCTGACCCATGAAGAATACGAGTCTCGTGCTCGCGTTGCGCATAGTGTCATCGAGATCTGCGCCATTTTGCTTGCAGAGGCGTTCGATTCCTGTCTCATAGCACCACAATCCTTCAAACCAAGTCATTAAAGTTTGGCCTGCCACCTCCACCGGGTAGTTCAAAGTCACACCACGGTCGAAATGCCGCGACATCGGCAATGCCATCAGTTTTGACCGTAGCCAGTCAAGTTCTTTGCGCTTTATGGATTCCGGCCATCCGCTCGCCTCAATGGCGTGATCGAGCCCCGGAGCAAATTTTTCAAGCTCAAAATGAACCTGTCGAATCGGGCGCAAGATAAGGCTCTGGCCGCATGTCGTGTGAATCGGGTTGCGTAGTAGATTGTGTTGCAGCGCCGAGCCGCAATCTTCGCAAAGGTTACTATCTGTTGGCGCGTTACAAGCTGGACACTCTCCGACCGCGAGTGAGTCTGCGGCGAACTCTTCGCACGTCCCGCAATACAGTTGCTCTCCGTCGCGCAGCTCAACGTAGCCGGACGCTCTTAGTTGGTCGTAGATCGCCAAGCTGCGGTCTTTGTGGTCTTCGCTTGAAGTCCTTACAAATACGTCCGGTTCAATATCAACTGACCGCAGACACTGCAGAATTTCTTCAATGTGCATGTGTGCGACGTCATCAACCGGCCTGCCAAGCTTTCGGGCTTTCACCAGCGTGTAAGTGCCATGTTCGTCCGCACCTGTCACGTGATAGGCCGCGTTGCCTACCATGCGGTGGTAGCGTACGAACACGTCGGCGAGAAGGTACACGCCACCTATATGCCCAAGATGCAGCTTGCCGTTCGGGCACGGCGGCGCCGAGCAGGCAAAAAAAGTATGTTGGTTTGCTCTCAATTCAATCCCACCATATCGAAAGGAACTTTAAGCTGGTTTGAGGGCTGCTATTTTTGATCGCGTGTTTTTGGTGCGGCGCTATATAGACCATCGTGTCCCCACTGACTGCGGAGGTTTCTCCATCGGATTGAAACACGCCGCTGCCCGAGATCAATACCCAGAGTTCGTGCTCTGGGTGCGAATGAAGATCGACCGCATCGCCAGGTACCACCTCCACAATCGATGTGCCGAAAGCCGTTGCGACTGCCTGCGGTAGATGCTCAAGTAACCGGCACACCAGAACGCCATACTCCTGGCGCATGATTGAGCGGTCGATCTGTTTCGTATACATGTTTGCCTCTGTCCTCTGCCTTCAATCGCGATAGAAAATGCCGTTCGGCGGCTTGAGCTCGTCGATGTTGGAGACCTTGCCCTCGGGAGGGTTGTAGGCGCGTTTCAGTTTGTTGTATTCGGCCCTCGTTGGCCCACCAGTTGAGGCACGCTGGAACACGAGATAAATCACCCTTCGAGAATTTTCACTTTTGTTGGGCTTTGAGTAATGTGGGGCATAGTCGTCAAAGATGAAAATGTCACCGGCCTTCCACGTTACGGGCTCCCAGGCCAGCCTGTCCGCGACCTCGGGGTACATTACGCCGCCGGCGTCCATTGGGAACACGCCCTTTTTGTGGTTCCCGGGGCTGAAGAAAAGCCCTCCGTTGTCTGGGCCGGAATCGTCGATGCCTATTGCAACAATCGCGTGCACCATCCGGTCTGGTAGCTTATGTGGGATATGGTAGATGTCCTGATGCGGGCGATAGCCGCCGCTGTCGGAGTACTTAAAGATCAGCAACTCTTTGAGCATGCGGGCATTTTCCCCCAGTAACTCTTCGACGATCGACTCGATACGGTGGTCAGCCAGCAGTAAATCACGCAGGGGGGCGTTAAATTCGAGGAAGTTCTCGACCTTCGAAATGATCCTCCTACCGTCAGTTGTTTTTTCGAACCATATCAGCCATTTGTCTTCACTTGTCTCCCAGCACGAAACATCAGCCACAAGAGCTGAAAGTTTATCTCGGCTTTCTAGATCGAGAAATGACTCAATCCTAATGTATCCAACGTCATCCCATGTTGATTTTTGTTCTTTGGTTAACATGTGTAACTCCTTTTTAGATTTAAAGCCGCCTGGTAAAGCTGCGTCGTGAGCAGGCGCCCCGAGCTGCACTGCACTGGAGTGTTATCTTGCGTTTTGTGTCTCTTGAGCGGGAAGTAAACCTAGGCACCCAAGGATCGGCCGATCTGGGACGTTCAGATAGTATTCACGCCGAAGCAGGCTATTGATGATGCGACCGTTTCGGTAGGCGACGAGCGATAGATTCACACTCTGCAAGCCACTTTGGACTGGGGATCGGTTTTGCAGATATACCTGGCCGGGGGCGTTGTCCTCGAATTGAACGGAGTAATCGTCCTTCACGACCGGCAGACCGCCTTCCATAGAAGCGGAAGCCAATAGGCGATCGATAAACGCTAGCGGGCGAGGCTCGAAACCGGTGGCGAGTACGACCCGATCAGCCACTACAGTCGGTCGCTGACAGGTGCCGTGCGAAGCCAACAGCGCGTGCCAACCGTCCGCATGAGGAGACAACTCCTTCATGACGACTGCGGGTAGCAGTTGAATGACATCGTCAATATTGCCAGTCGCGCTGCGGTGATAGATAGTTTCGTAAATGCGGTTGCTCAATTCTGCTGAAATGCCGTCACTGGTGAGTTTTTCGTCGTCGACAATAGTGCGACGTTTTTTAAGTGGCAGCGAATGAAAGCGCTGGCTGTAAGACGGCGTGTATGACACGTTGATAAAAGAGCTGTCATCCCTCGTGAACAGGTTCCCGCGTGACGTCACCCATGTAATTTTACCGATACCCGGACTGCCCAATAGGTGTTCAACAACCTCCGCACCGCTCTGCCCCCCACCAACGACTAATACGCGTTCACCGATGTCGATTTGTGGCCGATCCAGATAGCTCGCCACATGGTAGACCTTCTCGCCCAGCCAAGGTTTGGCGCATTCGGGAATTGTTGCAACGACACCGACGCCAATCGCAACTGAGCGTGCATGGTAGTGATCTCGAGTCGTCGTCACGCGGTAACCCTCGTCTAATCTGGTTACGTCGGTAACCTCCTCCCCAAACCGGAGTTGTGGCAACTGATGCGCAACCCATTGGAAATACTGTGTGAACTCTCTTCGCGACGTGGTCGCGTCGCACCGGTTTACGAAGCTGTACAGCCGTCCATGCACCGCGAGGTAGTTGAGAAACGAAAACGGACTGGTCGGATCTGCAAGTGTCACACAGTCCTTCAGCGGAGATACCTGCAGGCGACTGTTGGGCAGCAGCAGCCCAGGATGCCAATCGAAGCCGCTTTCCTTTTCGAAAAAGGCAGTGCGCAGCGGCGTCGGACACGCGAGTGCTGCAAGACTAAGATTAAAGGGTCCGATGCCTATACCGATGAGATCCAGCACTTGCATAAACACACTTCCTTTGGTTGGGCGGGCACGTGGGCAGCGATACGGAAATCATTATCGAAGGACGTCTGTCTCCTACACCGCCCTCCACAATGTCTGACTGGCGATTGCGATGTTGAGAGCGACCAGACCCGCCATCACGAGCATGGCAACGTCGATGCCATAAACAGCAATTAATGTGCCACCGAGATACGGGAATTCGAACGAACCCACGAAAATAAGCGAGTGTAAAGACTTGGGAGGCCGTTGAGATTGACAGACCACGTTCGCCAGCGAGGTTCACCACCATCGCATTCAAGGTCGAATAAGTGAGACCGTAGCCTATCGCAAAGAGAACGGTGGCGACGACGTACAGCAGCTCGCTTCCCGGGTTCAAAACCAAAAGTCCGATCCCAATCAGTGTCGTCACGAAGAGGGTGAGTGCTAGGCGCCCAAGCGGCAACTTACCGATCATACCCGCGACGGAGAATCGCAATGTGACAGTCGTGACGGTGAATGTCAGAAAGAAGACATTCGGTGAGAGTCCGCGCGTTTCGGCATATATGCTTTGAAACGTGGACAGGCCTGCGAACGTACAAGCACCGATCGCCAACATGACCACCGGCAACACCGTTCTCCCCCACAAAATAGACATGGTCGTCGGATCGGATAAGCGACGGCGCTGGTAGAAAGTTGCGGCTGATGCTGATCTGAACCCTTCAAACTGGACCAATTTTGGTTAGAGTTTTCCGGTGCATTTTCCTGGCTGGGAAAGGGACCAGAAGACGATGAAAGCGTCGCAGTTTTCGGACGCTCAGAAGGCGTTCATTCTGAAGCAAGGTGATGAAGGCGTGTCGGTTGCTGAAATCTGCAGGAAGGCGGGGATCAGCCAGGCGACTTATTTCAACTGGAAGAAAAAATACGCGGGCATGCTGCCACCGGAGATGAAGAGGCTGAAACAGCTCGAGGACGAGAATTCGCGCCTGAAGAAGATCGTCGCGGATCTGACGCTGGACCGCGAGATGTTGCAGGATGTCATCCGCCGAAAGCTCTAAGGCCTGCTCGGAAGCGGGAGATGGTGAAAGGCATGTGCTGCGATTGGGCGATCTCGATCCGACGTGCTTGTGGAGCGTTGAACTTCGATCGATCAACTCACCACTATACCTCTCGCCGTGCTGATCAGGCCGGTCTGGAACGTCGTATTCGCGAGATCTGCGAGATCCGTGTGCGGTACGGCTATCGCCGCGTGCATGTGCTGTTGGAACGCGAGGGTTGGGGCACCAACATCAAGCGAACCTACCGCATTTACAGGGACTTGGGGCTACAGTTGCGGAACAAGACACCGAAGCGGGGGGTAAAAGCCAAGCTTCGCGAGGATCGGCACATGGCCGTCGGACCCAACGACGTCTGGGCGATGGACTTCGTTCACGACCAACTCGCAACGGGTAAGAAACTGCGCGTGCTGACGGTGGTCGACACCTTCTCGCGCTACGTGCCGGTGCTTGATCCACGTCATAGCTATAGAGGCGAAGACGTTGTGCAAACCCTTGAACGGGTGTGCCAAAAAGCCGGCTATCCGAAAACGATCCGTGTCGACCAAGGGACCGAGTTCGTGTCGCGCGACTTGGACCTGTGGGCCTATTCCAAGGGTGTGACGTTGGACTTCTCACGCCCCGGCAAGCCGACTGATAATGCTTTCATCGAAGCGTTCAATGGCCGCTTCCGTGCAGAATGCCTGAACCAGCATTGGTTCCTGACCCTTGCGGATGCCCGCGAAAAGATGGAGGATTGGCGTAGATACTACAATGAGGAAAGACCTCATGGTGCGATCGGCAACAAGGTGCCGATCTCGTTGGTGAATTCGGGAGGCGCAACCAGCCCGCCTCCCTGAATGAAGCCGGAAAACTCTAGCATCCGGTGGTCCAACGTTTGGGAGCGTTTCAAAGACCGCCGAGGCTCTAATCGCCGCCGGATGAAAATTCAGTGGCAGGTCATTTGGTCTCGATGTTGCACAAGGAGCCAATTCCAGCGGCCACGAAGTACTTGGTATGCACCCGTGGGAACAACATGGGCGCTTCAATTGAACGGAAACTCAAATTTATGGCTGGCTCTGACAAATTACGGACGATCAGCGATAGTTCGGGTCTCCAGCGGGATTGCAGCATGAGGCCGGCAGTCAATACCAAAGGACATTACTGCGACTTCGCCGAATGCCGGTAATAGACATCCGCCAGAATGTGGTGGTCATGGCGGTAGACTTCGGCCATGATATTATAGAGGCTTGGATCGTGAGCCTCGAAATCTTCTGATGTGGCAATGGTGAGATTGCCTCGGCTGTAAGCCAAGTTCGTATTGAACCAAAATCGCGTGCCCTCGGCCCAATACTCATCGACGTTGTTCTCCATATAGGAACACGCCCAGAGGCCTTTCTCGTAGGCGTGCGAATAGGCACGTTCAACTCGTGCAACGAGATCAGGATCTACCGTGCGCAGCGCGTTGAAAATATTATGTGAGAATTCGTGAACAAGAATGTTCCCGCCGTAATACCGCGTGCCCGGCACGCCCATCAAATTCTCCACAGCTCCCGTCGTGTAGAGCCCGCCCATGCCGCGCGCCCTTTGTGCCCAGTAGTCTCGGGCAGTCATCTTGCCGATCGTGTTGGCGTAATCCCGCCGCTCGTCAGGGGTGAGACGTGGATCATCGGGAAGAGGCTTCTTCCAATCCCGCTGCTCGGGAATATCAGTCGTCGTCTCGTCAATTGCCATGACGCCCACCCGCGCTCCAGCCTGGATTAAAGCATCGCGGACATCACGGCGTTCTGACAACATGTAGAGGACAATGTCACGTGAGATCAATAGTGCCGTGTCTGGAACCTTGTTTGACGAAATAATAGGTATGCCCGCTGCGTCAGCATATTTGGCATAAAATGGATCCAGATTGAGTGATGTCGGTGGGCTGCGAACTATGAAAGTCTCGAAACTCGATACATCAGCCGCGGACAAAGGCGAGTCAGATAAGACATTCTCAGCGCCGCCGAGTCTGCCTGCGGATGCAGCAAGAAGGTACCCACCGCACAACACCATCCCCATCGAGCATACATCCATCATCGTGACCTCTCGTTAACGGCTGTCTTTCGTGAGACGACGCAACAACCGTGCCAGTCACTAAGTATTTCCTCGGGGGCTCATCGGCGCCGCCGGCTCTGTACCAGACCATGTGCGTGACGATCGGCATCCGGTGACCAGGGTATGACGATCACCTCATACCGTTATCTAGGAGAAAATTGCGATCTCGCGGCCGCCTCGCCAGTCCTGGGAGGCGTTTGCTGTGTCCGGGGTCCTAAAACTTGCACCGGAAACGCACTGATCTAGGAATCCATTCCTGTACCCATCATCTTCTCCCGAGGTCGGGATCGCCAGGCAAGTATGTCCTCTGGCAATCTTCGCCGATACCCAGCGTGCCGGTCCATGGGCTGCGATAGCCAAAGCGAACCAGGGCGTTTTGCGAGGGGAACCCCTTTCAGATTCAACAGGAGAATGCTGCTGCCTATCGCCGCGTCCCATTTTGTGTGGAATCAGACTGTCGCAAACCGAACATTCCGAAAAAACCCCTCCGCCAGGTCGGGTCGTTCGACGACTTTCGACGCCGGGATAGACCAGCCCGGTTCCGCCGAGGGTTCTAATGTGATCTCGACAATTTGCCTGATTATCGCCGAAAACGTCTTTGGCTTGCTTCTGCCTGAGTAGCGAGCCTCTCAGTCATGGTCAACTTTTCAGTTCAATGTCCTGGATGCCTGATCAAGATGATCCAGCATGATGGACAAGGCGGCATGTTCACGAAGAAGTTGGAGCAGCCGCTTCATCTGGCGTCGGCAGCCGATGGCAGGCCGATTGATTGGAACGCATCCATTGGACGGATGAGTTCCATCCAAACAAATGATTTCACCAGCTTATACCAGTGCCATTAGAAGCGCCCCAACGAGTGCGTATCAAGTAGTTGCTCTGTCGACGCCTGGACAGAGTATTAAGTGGAGGTTTAGGTATGAGCCCTCAGGTGCGGTGGAAAGTGTGCTGGGAAAACGAGTTGGAGCTCTCTGACCACACGGAGCTCGCAGATTTCTTTCGGAAGACCTATGGGCCAACTGGAGCTTACAACGCCCTTCCATTCGAAGGTGCTCGTAGTTGGTCAGGAGCTAGGCCCGAGCTTCGCGTAATAGGCTATGATGCGCACGGTGTGGCCGCTCACATGGGGTTGTTGCGTCGTTTCGTTCGGGTTGGCGAGGTCGATCTACTCGTATGCGAGCTTGGATTGTGGGGCGTGCGTCCAGATCTTGAGGGGTACGGCATTAATTCGATGCGCATTGTTTACCCAGTGCTGCAGCAACTTGGCGTTCGGTTTGCGTTCGGCGGTGTTCGGCAGGCGTTGCGCAACCTTGTTCTCAGGCTCTGCCGAAATGGTCTTGCGACGGTTTTGGAAGGGGTACGCGTGCGATCCACCCTTGCCGATGTTTATCTCAACCTCCCGCCGACGCGCTGTGAAAACGTAATTTTGGTAGTATTCCCAATAGGATGCTCAATGAGTGATTGGCCATCGGGGACCTTGATCGAGCGGAATGGCCCTGAGCTATGAAAGAGCATGGTCCCATAGCTGAAGTTATCCGAAGAGACGGTGGCGGCCCAGTGATCGGTGCGTCTATTTAACCCTCGATGACGGACCGACCCACACGATGACACATCCCGCACCTTTCGATCTGCGAACGCTTAGACGTCAAGCGTGAGATATTCGAGACAAGCAGGACCATCAGGAACATATGCCCCGAAGCCTCGGTACCGCAATCCGGGCACCTGGTGGAAGTATGAACATCATCGGCTAATGCCGTATTTTTGCGCGCTCGCGGGTTCACGATCCGCGCTCCTCGTTCGACCCGCTAACTGACGCCACTGCCGCAGAGCACGGCATCGGAGCCTGCGCACAAGCGCACTGCCGACCATACTGCGATGGCCGACAACCCAGATCTTCTTGTTGGACAAGTCGTACACTCAGAGCTCTTCCCGGCTGTTCAGGGCCTTCCAGTGCTTGACATCCTCGCGCACCATCTCGGCGACGAGCTCCTGAACCGGGGCCTTGTGTTGCCAGCCCAGCTTCTGGCGGGCCTTGGTCGGATCACCGGCAGAAGATCAACTTCCGTCGGGCGGAGGTATCGAGGATCGACTTCAACAAGGCAGGCACCGGACGCGGAGTCGTAGCCAGTCGACGCCGGACGCCTTCCATTCCAAAGTAATGTTCACGTCGGCAAAAGCCCGCTCGAGAAATTGGCCGACACTCGTCGTCTCGCCGGTCGCCAAGACGTGGCCATCCGGTTTGTCCTGCTGCAGCATGCGCGACATGCCCTCGACATACTCACGTGCGTGGCCCCAGTCGTAGCTCCTGGCGCTGTTTTTGGCCAGCTGTCGGGCGCGGCGGGCCTGCGCGATCGAAGTTGGCTTGTTCAGCCACAAGGCGAAGCTCTATCACCTGGGCGCTCGCAGCGTCTCCCGTGCGATACGCCATTTCTCTCTTGGCTACAGGGATGTGCGATTGTCTCCTGTTTTCAAAGCTCTTTGTCCTGCTGATGGTCGCGGTCGCGCTGGCGCGCGGTCGACCTAGACATGTCCTGCGATTGATGAATCGATTGTGAGGTGACGAGAGCGACCGAAGCTGATTCAACATCCACAGCGGAGAGGTGGATGATGGGACAGGCCCTGAGCGATGATCTCCTAATACGGGTTTTGAAAGCGTCTGCGGCGGGCATGTCGGCTCGACAGGCTGCGGCTCGTTTCGGAGTTGGGATTTCGACGGCGATCCGCTGGATTGAAGAGCGAAAGAGGGTGAGTTAACTGCTCTGCCACAGAGCTGGAGACGACCTTCGGCAGTGGATGCACACGAGGAATTCGTTGTCGCGTTGATCAACGAGCGTAGGGATGTGACGCTCGATGAGATGGTTGAGCGCTTGTCCGTCGAGCGGCAGGTGAAGATCAGCCGCAGCGCACTTGGCGCCTGGCTTCGAGGCCGTGGGTGGACCTTTAAAAAAAGACCGCACACGCACTGGAGCAGGACCGACCGGACGTCCTGAAGCGCCGGCGCGCCTGGTTCGATGGTCAATTGGACCTCGATCCGGAGAAACTGATCTTCATCGACGAAACCGGCCTCTCGACCAAGATGTCACGTCTGCGCGGACGTGCATTGCGAGGTGAGCGTTTGCCGTGCCGGCGTGCCGCACGGCCATTGGAAAACAACGACTTTCACCGGTGCGTTGCGCCTCAGCGGAATGACCGCCCCATTCGTCTACGATGGCGCGATGAACGGCAACGTCTTCCTTGCGTATGTCGAACAGGTGCTGGTGCCGCCCCTGGAGATCGGCGACGTCGTCATTATGGATAACCTGCCTGCACACAAGATAGCCGGTGTCCGCGATGCCATCGAACGTGCCGGCGCCAAGCTCATGTTCCTGCCGCCCTATAGTCCGGACTTCAATCCAATCGAGAACGCATTCTCGAAGCTGAAAGCCATGTTGCGAGGCCGAGCCGAGCGAAAGATCGATGCTCTATGGGATGCGGTCGGGGCCTTGATACCTCGCTTCACTGCGGCAGAATGCGCAAACTACCTTAAGGCCGCTGGATATGACCCAGATTGAGCAGGATTTGCTCTAGCGGTGCAAGTGATGCCATCACGACACCGTCTGTCGGCTTTGTCTGATCGGCGACATTAGGTTTGTTTGGCAGTTTCCTGTGGTGGTTCGGAGTAACTTTCTGAAACCCAACAAAAAGATCTTTCCTTTGGCTCGATCGGCCCACATGGCACGGGTTTTGAAGATTGCCATGCGAGGCGGCGCGAGCTGCCTGCCTTTTACTCAGCGATGGATGGAACGAAAGAAGGAAGGCGATATGTCAGATTTGCGTCAAATCGCATTTTACGGCAAAGGGGGGATCGGCAAGTCCACCACCTCCCAAAATACGCTCGCAGCGCTTGTCGACCTCGGGCAGAAGATCCTGATCGTCGGATGCGACCCGAAAGCCGACTCCACCCGGCTGATCCTGAACGCCAAAGCACAGGACACGGTTCTTCATCTGGCGGCGCAGGAAGGTTCGGTGGAAGACCTTGAGCTCGAGGACGTGCTCAAGGCCGGCTACAAAGGCATCAAGTGCGTGGAGTCCGGCGGTCCGGAACCGGGCGTCGGCTGCGCCGGGCGCGGCGTCATCACCTCGATCAATTTCCTCGAAGAGAACGGTGCTTATGACGATGTCGACTACGTCTCCTATGACGTGCTCGGCGATGTGGTGTGCGGTGGCTTCGCGATGCCGATCCGTGAGAACAAGGCCCAGGAGATCTACATCGTGATGTCCGGCGAGATGATGGCGCTCTATGCCGCCAACAACATCGCCAAGGGCATCCTGAAATATGCCCATTCCGGCGGCGTGCGGCTCGGCGGCCTGATCTGTAACGAGCGCCAGACGGACCGCGAGCTCGACCTCTCCGAGGCGCTGGCTGCCAGGCTCAATTCCAAGCTCATCCACTTTGTGCCGCGTGACAACATCGTCCAGCACGCCGAGCTCAGGAAGATGACGGTGATCCAGTACGCGCCGGACTCCAAGCAGGCCGGGGAATATCGGGCGCTAGCCGAGAAGATCCATGCCAATTCGGGCCAAGGGACCATTCCGACCCCGATTACCATGGAAGAGCTCGAAGACATGCTGCTCGACTTCGGCATCATGAAGAGCGACGAGCAGATGCTGGCCGAACTACAGGCCAAGGAGTCAGCGGTGGTTGCGGCTCAATAACTGCCGCTGTCGACAGGACGCGCTGGCCCTTGCGCCAGCGCGTCCTTCCAAGAAAGCCGCTTCGGCGACGACGACCTAACCCGAACCTTGAAAGGGGGCAGGGGCCCATGAGCCTTGATTACGAGAATGACAGCGTTTTGCATGAACAGCTCATTGCGGAAGTATTAGCGCAATATCCAGACAAGGCGGCGAAGCGCCGCAAGAAGCACCTCAGCGTCGCAACGAGCGGCGACGAGCCTGGCGATGAGCCGAAGGCCCTTTCCGAATGCGACGTCAAATCGAACATCAAGTCCATTCCGGGCGTGATGACGATCCGCGGCTGCGCCTATGCCGGTTCCAAAGGCGTGGTATGGGGGCCGGTCAAGGACATGGTCCACATCTCGCACGGGCCGGTCGGTTGCGGTCATTATTCCTGGTCGCAACGCCGCAACTACTACGTCGGCCTGACGGGCATCGACACGTTCGTGACGCTGCAGTTCACCTCAGACTTCCAGGAAAAGGACATCGTGTTCGGCGGCGACAAGAAGCTTGAACAGGTCATCGACGAGATCGAGGAGCTTTTCCCCCTCAACAACGGCATCAGCGTGCAGTCGGAATGCCCGATCGGGCTGATTGGCGACGACATTGAGGCGGTGTCGCGCAAGAAGGCCAAGGAGCACGAAAAGACGATCGTGCCGGTGCGCTGCGAGGGCTTCCGCGGCGTCTCGCAATCGCTCGGCCACCACATCGCCAACGACGCCATCCGTGACTGGGTTTTCGACAAGAACGAAGTCGAGTTTGAGACCGGCCCTTACGATGTCAACGTCGTCGGCGACTACAATATCGGTGGCGACGCGTGGGCTACGCGCATTCTATTGGAGGAGGTGGGGCTGCGCGTGGTCGGCAACTGGTCGGGTGATGCCACGCTCGCTGAGGTCGAGCGCGCGCCAAAGGCCAAGCTGAACCTCATCCACTGCTACCGCTCGATGAACTACATCTGTCGGCACATGGAGGAAAAATACGGCATCCCGTGGATGGAATACAATTTCTTTGGTCCGTCCCAGATCGAAACCTCCCTGCGCGAAATAGCCAAGCACTTCGGTCCGGAAATCGTCGACAAGACCGAGGCTGTCATCACCAAGTACCGGCCCCTGGTCGATGCTGTCGTCGATAAGTACCGGCCGCGCCTCGAAGGCAAGACGGTGATGCTCTATGTCGGCGGCCTGCGTCCTCGCCACGTCATCACGGCCTATGAGGACCTCGGCATGCGGATCGTCGGCACCGGCTACGAGTTCGCCCACAACGACGACTATCAGCGCACCGGCCATTATGTGAACAAGGGTACGCTGATCTATGACGACGTGACCGGTTACGAGCTGGAAAAGTTCATCGAAGGCATCCGCCCCGACCTTGTTGGGTCCGGTATTAAAGAGAAGTATCCGGTGCAGAAGATGGGCATCCCCTTCCGCCAGATGCACTCCTGGGATTATTCCGGCCCGTATCACGGCTATGACGGCTTCGCCATATTCGCCCGCGACATGGATCTGGCCATCAATAATCCGGTGTGGGATCTCTACGACGTCCCCTGGAAAAAAGAGGCCGCGCCAGCTGAGGCGGTTGCGGCCGAATGAGAGCCTGGCCTGTCTTGGGAAGGGGCAGGCCAGGCTCTTCCCATCGGACTTGATCCGCACTCGTGACAGATGACATCCCATTGCCGCCACCGGTGCGGCGCGATGAAAAGAAAGGTGCTTACTATGCCGCAGTCGGCGGAAAAAGTTCTCGACCATGCTCCCCTGTTCCGCGAGCCGGAATACAGGCAGATGCTCGCCGAGAAGAAAGCCAATTTCGAATGCCCCCACCCGGATCAGGTCGTTGCCGATCAAAACGACTTCACGAAGACCTGGGAGTATCGCGAAAAGAACCTGGGCCGCGAAGCCCTGGTCGTGAACCCGGCCAAAGCCTGCCAGCCGCTCGGTGCCGTCTTCGCAGCCGCAGGCTTTGAGCAAACGATGTCCTTCGTCCATGGCAGCCAGGGCTGCGTCGCCTATTACCGTTCGCATCTGTCGCGTCACTTCAAGGAGCCTTCATCGGCGGTCTCGTCCTCGATGACGGAGGACGCGGCGGTGTTCGGCGGGTTGAAGAACATGGTCGACGGGCTCGCCAATACATACAAGCTCTACGATCCGAAGATGATCGCCGTCTCGACCACCTGCATGGCCGAAGTCATTGGAGACGACCTCCACGGCTTCATCGAAAACGCAAAGAACGAAGGGTCGGTCCCGCACGACTTCGATGTTCCTTTCGCCCACACGCCTGCCTTCGTCGGCAGCCACGTCGATGGCTATGACGGCATGATCAAGGGCATTCTGGAGAACTTCTGGAAAGGCAACGAGCGGAAGGAGGTTGCTCAAGCCATCAACATCATTCCCGGCTTCGACGGCTTCTGCGTCGGCAACAACCGCGAACTGAAGCGCCTGCTCGACATGATGGGCGTATCCTACATCTTCATCCAGGATGCCTCCGACCAGTTCGACACGCCGTCTGACGGTACGTACCGCATGTATGACGGCGGCACGAAGATCGAGGACTTGAAAACGGCGTTGAATGCCGAAGCGACCCTGTCGCTGCAGCACTATAACACGCGCAAGACGCTGGAATATTGCAAGGAGGTCGGTCAGGCTACGGCCTCGTTCCATTATCCGCTGGGTGTCCAGGCGACCGACGAATTCCTGATGAAGGTCTCGGAGATTACCGGCAAGGAAATTCCTCCGGCAATCGGCCTGGAACGCGGCCGTCTCGTCGACGCTATGGCAGATAGTCAGGCCTGGCTGCACGGGAAGAAATACGCGATCTACGGCGATCCTGACTTCGTCTACGCCGTTGCCCGGTTCGTCTTGGAAACCGGCGGTGAGCCGACCCACTGCCTTGCTACCAACGGCACGCCGGCCTGGGAAGCCGAGATGAAGGCGTTGCTCGCATCCTCGCCCTTCGGCCAGGATGCCCAGGTCTGGGCGGGCAAGGACCTGTGGGCGTTGCGCTCGCTGCTCTTTACCGAGCCGGTTGATCTTATGATCGGCAATTCCTATGGCAAGTATCTCGAGCGCGACACCGGCACCCCATTGATCCGGCTGACCTTTCCGATATTCGACCGGCACCATCACCACCGTTTCCCGCTCATGGGCTACCAGGGCGGCCTGCGCGTCCTGACGACGATCCTCGACAAGATCTTCGACAAGCTCGATCGCGAGACGAGCGAGCCGGGTGTGACGGACTATTCGTACGACCTGACCCGCTAGGAGCGCGGCGGTCGGCCTTGTGAGGCCGGCCCGCCTTCATCTGAACTTGGAGACCGCAATGCCCTTGCTCAATGCTAAAGTCCAGGATGTCTTCGACGAGCCTGCCTGCGAGAAGAACCGCAGCAAGGATTCCAAGGCGCGCAAAAACGGCTGTTCGAAGCCGCTGATCCCCGGGGCGGCAGCCGGCGGATGCGCTTTCGATGGCGCCAAGATCGTGCTGCAGCCGATCACCGACGTCGCGCACCTGATCCATGGGCCTCTCGGCTGTGAGGGCAATTCCTGGGACAACCGAGGATCGGCTTCTTCAGGTCCAACGCTCTGGCGCACGAGCTTCACGGCGCTGACCGAAGCAGGCGCCACCGAAAAGAAGCCTTTCGATGAGGAGGACTAGGACATGGGTACATTGACAGGAAGTACGGATGGCCCTGCTGTCAACGAGGATGGGGATCTCGCCACCCCTTTTCTCAGATGCCTCATAAGGCTCATCCGCGCTCAGGATGCCCATGGGGCGTGGGAAGGCAAATCGGACGCTGACCTGCTGGCCGACTTCATCCTCACCAAGGAGCAGCGCCGTAAGATCCCGATCATAGGCGATCCCGATCCTGATGTGCTGTGGAGGCTACAGAATTTTTACAGTTGCGTGGGGCTTGTGATCGAAGAGTGCACAGGCCTGTTGGCATCGCCGATCATGACGATCGGCCATGAGGGCTTCGGCCGCTTGCTTTTCACGACTGGACGGTTGGTCGTTCTGTCGAAGACCCTGCGCGATGTCCACCGGTTCGGCTTTGAGACGCTAGGCAAGCTCGCCGAGACCGGCACGAAAATGGTCGATGACGCTATTGAAGTTATCGAAACCTATCCCGACGTGGCGCGGGCATCATGAAATCAATTTTCGAGGAAAGAGATCATGTCAGACATTGTGGAGCAGCTGAAGAAGGTCCGCAAGCTGCAGTCCCGCGCCGCCGCTGCGAAGATGGAGTTGCACGATCTTGCCGAGGACCTTCCGATTAATTGGGCTAGAATCAAGACCATTGCAGGAGAGACGTTCGACGCCTTCGCCGAGTTGAACGCTGCGAAGGAAGAGCTCGCTGCATTGGAGAATTCACGATGACTGGCCCTTTCGTCACGCGCGACGGCTCCAGCTGGGTGCCGGAGTACCTGACCTGCATCGATGCTACAACCTGCATCGGCTGTGGCCGATGCTTCAAAGCCTGCTCTCGCGAAGTCATGCACCTCTATGGCGTCGGTGAAGCGGGTGAAATCCTCGGCATCTGCGACGACGAGGAGGAAGACTTCGATGGCGAGCTCAATCGTATGATCATGGTTGTCGATGAGGCCGGCCGCTGCATTGGTTGCGGCGCCTGCGCGCGCGTCTGCCCGAAGAACTGTCAGACCCATGTCGCGGCAGACAAGGTTACTGCGTGATCTCGCGAACAAGTCAACGCTGTTACCTTCAGATCGTTTGTTGTCTCCTGCTGCTCGTCGTCTGCGCAAACGAACGAACGTAGTTACTTCGTGTGGCATTCCATCCACAAAGTTAGCGCTGCGATGGTGGCTAGTTCGTCGCTTCTTTCAATAGGACTTTTTTAAAAGCGCGAAGTGGCGATCGCTGTCTCGTCGCCCTCGGCGATGAACTTATCCGGTTGCCAAGGCAGATGCCCCGCGATTGGATCGCCACAGATCGTGCCGTTCGTGTCCCATGCCTGATCCGCGGATGCGGCGGTTCTAATCAATGGCGGCCGGTGCAAAGAAGGCACTGCAATTGCACGCAATGTCTCGCGCAAGCTGACCGTCAAGGTAAGCACCAGTGCGCAGCTGACGGAGGCACTTGCGGCGAGGACCGCAACGCCACTTTCCACCCCGCAGGCTCAATACGATCCGACACAGGACGATCCTGAGCGCGGTTGAATTACATGCTAATTCCCTTGTCCCCAGCGCAACCGTCGACATTTCTCGCAAATGTCGGGCATCCGCCACTTTTGTCAGGTTTGTCGTGATTGGAACGTTTTGTTCGCCGGTCTCTCCGTCAAATACACATCAACCTGCCCTCAACCCGCCCATTGATAAAAGAAAATGATCTTCTTGGCGCGTCGGAGCAGTTGGCATGGTGTTTGCTGATCCCTGGTTACAAGCGGCAGAAAGCAGTCTGCATTATGCCGGTTCATGAAACGAACGGAACGGAGGCCACCTGACCGTTCGTCATCGGATCCGCGTTCTACCAAGCGGCCATGCATCCGCCGGCGGAAGGGTCAATCCCGATGTCACAGCTTGCAACCAACTCAAAGAGAAGGAAAATGCAATGACCAAGATTTCCGAAAGATCCTTTGAAACGATCGAAAACCCGGGGTCATCGTCGCTCAAGGTGCCAGATCAGTTCGGCGCATCTGTTGAAAAGGGGAACAAGAAGGTGACAGAGGCTTTTTTGAAATTTGCGTCCGGCGCTGAAGCGACACAGAAAATGCTGCCTCCGATCCTCGAAACGACAAGTCTATTCGGCAACGAATTGTGGTGGAAGACGATCGCTGCACTGCAGGCCGACGCCGAGGCCAGCTTCTCACATTTGCAAGCTTTGCTGGGCGCGAATTCGCCGTCGCAGATCCTCGAACAGCAGTCGACCTTTTTCCGCAAGCGCGTTGAGACAAGTTTGCAGCACGCCAAGGAAGTCCGGGTGCTCTCAAGCAGGGCGGTGGAGGAAATCTCAAAGCCGGTCAAGGATGCTTTTGACAAGGTGCTGACGGACCTCAAGGCGACGTAAAACTGAGGAGACCCTAGAAATACCGCGCGGTGATCTGCCCGGTGAAGAAACACCTGAAGTTCGCACTCGCTTCGATGACCGCCCGGTAACCCCGATCTTTCCCATTCATCTTCTGTGCACGGCTGATGCGCGGGACCATGTCTATGGCGCTTATATTCGCGCCCGAATGCAGAGCCCGCTTGAGCAACTCATTGTTGGCTGCGGGATAGAAGAAAGCGATTAGCGTCTTTTCAGGCGACAGCAGGGCGACCTCATTGATCGAGGCGCACCTTGACGATCACGTCGGCGGCCGCGGCGAGGGCCTGTGGAATTGGAAAACGACCACGACTTCCGCGTTTCGGTAGGCTTCGCTCGAGATTCCCGCCGTTAGGCCGGCACCAGTTCCACTGGCGATCAACAAACTATCGCCGGGGGCCAGCGCATGGAGCGAGCCGAAACCGTGGGATGGCTCGACCGGCGACAGCACGCGGACACCAATTTGTTTCACCCGTTTTGCGTATCAGTCATTCTTGCTCATTTCCTTGTGGCACGTCTCTTCGAACAGCCGGGACCGCGGCTCGACCCATGTCAGAACGAGATGTTAGGCGGGTTCGAAAGTGCTGACTTTCACAGCGGACAAAGATCCGGCTGATTCTGGCCTGAGACGTCATCATTGATTTGGGACAAGGAAGCCGGCGCGGCCGGAGGTCATAAAGCATCCTGTTTTGAAAAGGGATGCGAAAATGTCTGATGATCTGATCGCCAAATACGGCGATGCGCGGGTTCCGCGTTATACGAGTTACCCGACGGCGGCGGCTTTTTCTGCAGCCGTGGGGCCGGATGAATATGCCGGCAATCTCGCCCATATCGCCGCGGCTGGCCCGGTTTCGGTTTATCTCCACGTCCCGTTCTGCCGTTCGATATGCTGGTACTGCGGCTGCCACACGACCATCACCCGGCAAGACGCTCCGGTCGCCGACTATCTCGACGTGATGAAGGAAGAGATCGAGCTCGTCTCTTTTGCGGCCGGAAACGACGTGCCCGTCAAGTACGTGCATTTCGGCGGCGGCACGCCGTCGGTCATGAAGCCGCAGGAATTTTCGGCTCTAATGGCAAAGCTCAGGAGTGCCTTCACGTTTGAAGCGAAAGCCGGCGTCGCAGTCGAGATCGACCCTCGCACATTGGTCGCCCCCATGATCGATGCGCTCGCCGAAAACGGCGTCGACCGCGCAAGCCTCGGCGTCCAGAGCTACGATCCGATCGTGCAGGCCGGTATCAAGCGGCTGCAATCCTTTGAGCAGACGGAAAGGGCGGTCGCCGGGTTGCGCTCAGCAGGCGTCAGCAGCATCAACTTCGACCTAATTTATGGCCTTCCGAAACAGACTGTCCAATCTTGCATCGAGACGGTCCGGCTGGCTGCAGAACTGCGTCCCGAACGTTTCGCCGTTTTCGGTTACGCTCACATACCCGCTTTTAAGAAACATCAGCGCCTGATCGACGAAGCATCGCTGCCGGACGCAAAACAGCGGAACGAGCAGGCGGAAGTGATCGCCGAGGAGCTCCAGAAGGCCGGATATCTGCGCATTGGGCTCGATCATTTTGCACTGCCGAACGATCAGTTGGCGCTCGCCGCGCGCAACAGAACGCTGAGGAGAAACTTCCAGGGCTATACCACGGATGATTGCGATAGCCTGATCGGCCTCGGCGCATCTGCGATCGGGCGGCTGCCGGCCGGCTATATGCAGAACCACGTGCCTCTCGGCCTCTATGCCGAGCGAATTGCCTTCGGGGTGCTGCCGACCGCCAAGGGATATCTTCTCAGCGAGGAGGACAAGCTTCGGGCGAGGGTCATCGAGAGGCTGATGTGCGATTTCGAAGCCGATCTCGGCCAGTTGAGCAGCGGATCGGGTTTCGACACCGGCTTCCTTGTCGAGCGCAACGACCGTCTCGGCGAGCTCATGGCCGACGGCGTCGTGACGATCAGCGGTGAGCGGATTGTCGTATGCGAGGAGGCGCGCTTCATGGTCCGTGCAGTCGCGGCGGCATTCGACGCCTATTTTAGCTCGCACGGGCACACGCACAGCAAGGCAGCCTAGTACTTGTCGCCGGAAGTGTGCATCGGTTCCGGCGACACGAAACGCATCAAAGGCCGCGCGAGAAGACATCGAGTTCCCGTTTCTCGATCGAGGACCCTGCAGTTATCTTCCCAGGAGTCCCGTCGACAACGGCACGTCGAGGAGGATCGACGTCGCAAGTTCGTGTGAAGCAGGGCGGGCGCACTCACAAATACGGTCATCGGGCCGCCCTGTCACAAGTAGATGGGCGCCCGTATCACCGCCTGGACGTCGAGGTCGTTATCGTCGAGCTTTTCGGCTCATTCAAATACAGCTCGATCTCGGCAGGCCCCGGCCCAGGGTATCGTTGGCGACTGACGTCGAACCTTTAAGGTGGCGTGGGCAAGCGCCGGTCCGCAGAGTTGTGCCCATCGCGATTATGGCGGCCGCGCAGGCGCCTGAAGGAGCCTTTTCGCGAGGTGAGCTACCGAGCGCCACATGATCGACGGCTCTCGCCCTCTCACGAACGCGGTTGTTCGAGCACGTCGAAGGACGAGGCAGGGGTCTCCTAGTTGTAGGACTTGCCTGCCGCGGGGATTTCGATCAAACGTTCGACGGCGCCTTCCGTGCAATTCTTGGGTAACCAGAACGAGACCACGGGTTTTGGCTGGCATCTCCTTCGCGACTGCCGCGCAAAAAAACGACCTCGTTATATTCGTCGTCAGCGAGATTGCCGCCGGGCTAGTGATCTTGCCCACGCGTTCCTTCACAGGTCTGCCGTGCAGATCATAGCTCTTTTCACAGGCCACATTCACTTTCTCGACGGTCCCACCAGGTTTCGGCATCGGCTTTGCCGACAACCGTGTCCGACCACTGCCTTGGACGTCTTGCCTGACAGCGCCTGGCTCTGCTCGATGCTCACTGAGCATCAGCTGCTCCTGGCGAGGCAAACAGCTGCCACGAAAGCCATCGTCATGGGCTGCGCGGTCATCCGCACCTGCTGTGTCTCACTGGGTGATGTTTGTGAGGTCGGCATCGAGCCGCTTGCGCACCATGTTCGGCACCTTTGCAGTCTTGATCGCTTCGAGATTGGGCGGACTGTCACCCACCTGGATCAGGGCAACCATGCCCATGCCGGAATGTGGGGTGCATTTCAGGACATAGACGCCTGGAACATCGAATTTCGCGCGATATAGCTCATTCGGCTTTGACTTGAAGTCGGCAACGCCATCCGGAATGAGGCCTTTGAAGGTTTCGACGTTGTGGCCCTTGTCGGTGGGGATGAAGGTGACGGTGTCGCCGGGGGCGATCTTCAGGAAGCCAGGCTCGAACACCATCGCGCCTTCCGTGCCTTTGTTGAGCATCCGAACCTGGTGGTCGGCCGCCATCAACGGCGCTGCCGAAACAATCAAGGCTGCCGCTGCAGCGATCAGACCGAATTTTAACCGCATTTGCAAGCTCCTTTTCTGCGAGACCCAATCAGCCTCATGAATGTGTCTTAGCAGATGCCGGAATTGGGCTCTTTGACGCCCGTCAAATTCGGGGAAAAAAGGCAGAAGGTCCCAATTTTTGCCTGCTTGCCCAGCGCCCTTGCGAGGGACATGGCAGCCTGCAAGCGATGTAGGAATCACCGAAGGACAAGCACGCTCGGCGAACGTCGGCGCTGCTGAACAGCTTAGGATTGCCGTGACTGAGCTCATATCGCGTCGAGAAGTTCGCGGAGGGCATGAATGTCGATCCCGCGGCTTGTCGCGTGTGTTGAGGTTTACCCTCTGACAGAAATCCTCGGAAAAATCATCAGTGTCGCCCGATAACCGTACCAGCGGGCAAGATTGACGTTCCGCAGGTCGTGCCTGCCCTCGGGAATAACGATGTTGCGCGACGCAAGTTTCGTAACGGTGTGGGCCAGGGTCTCAATGGTCAGGCCGAGATGATCCGCAATGTCTTGACGATTCATGGAAACGCGCAACGGACCTTGGCGGACGCGGGTTGCGCCGGAATGCAAGCTTCACGATGAAGCTGCAGGGGCGCTCCTCGGCGTTCTTCTTCGGCAACAGCACCATCTGTTCATGCGAAGCGGCCGCCTCCTGCCAGAGCAACGAGAGCTAGGTCGAGCGAGCGCATTAGACCGAGCGACTTCCCCGTGGAAACTCATGTGCGATATCCGGCGGATCTTGCATTTCGTGACGGCCTCAGCCGTAAATAGGAAATCGTTTTGCAGCGACGCGCCGTTGAGATCGCCGGCGAATTGAAGAGCGATTATCACCCGACGATCTTTCGCCGATGATACGAAGCAGGCGCACGACACCTTCTTCCACCTGGACAAGATGGTTGCTTATCACCCTCCCACCAAATCGCCTTACCGGCTGCGACGGCCTCGGCCGCCGAGCCTACGAACAGCGAAGAGAGGGATTGGCCGGCATGTATGGCTTCGCGCCCCTTCGCGCCATTGTCGAACGCGTGGTTGTTCTGCACAGCATCTTCATCGCCCCTTGTGGCAGTGGGTGCGGTAGAAAGCAGCTGCGTCACACGGGAGTAAGCGGGCGGTGCCAAAGGGGGAAGTTTGCAACAGAGTGTAACAACGTCGGTTCGTCCACCGCTTCCAGTCCGCTTGTTGATGTAGATCAAGGAGCCGTTCCCGTCTTCGTGACAGTCCTGCCTCGAAATCCGAGAAAGCCGGCCGCGAGGCGGTCGTCTGCGCACTGGAGACGACATCATGAATTACACGACAGAAACGATGGTGATCGCGGTCGCAGCGTTTCTGGCGCTGCTCGCGGCCGCATTCGCGCACGATCATCTGTTTGCAGTCCATATGGGTATACTTTGCCTCTGCCTGGTTGCGGGAACGCTGCTGCTTGTCAGAAACGCAGAGTTTTCGCCGACGGGCCAACAGCGCAAAACAGAGCTTACGGGCTATTGCGACGAGGTAATCCGCTACGGCCTGATCGCTACGGTGTTCTGGGGCGTCGTCGGCTTCCTCGTCGGCGTGATCATCGCGCTGCAGCTCGCCTTTCCCGACCTCAACATCGCGCCCTATTGGAATTTCGGAAGATTGCGGCCGGTTCACACATCGGCGGTGATCTTCGCCTTCGGCGGCAACGCGCTGATCATGACATCCTTCTATGTGGTGCAACGCACCTGTCGCGCGCGTCTCTTCGGAGGAACACTCGCCTGGTTCGTCTTCTGGGGCTACCAGCTGTTCATCGTGATGGCTGCGACCGGCTACGTGATCGGCATCAATCAGTCGCGCGAATATGCCGAGCCCGAATGGTACGTCGACCTGTGGCTTACCATCGTCTGGGTCGCCTATCTGGCCGTCTATCTCGGAACGATCCTGAAGCGCAAAGAGCCGCATATCTACGTGGCAAACTGGTTCTATCTCAGCTTCATAGTCACCATTGCGATGCTGCATGTGGTCAACAACCTCGCTGTTCCGGCGTCGTTCCTCGGCTCCAAGAGCTATTCTCTCTTCTCCGGCGTCCAGGATGCACTCACCCAATGGTGGTACGGCCACAACGCCGTCGGCTTCTTCCTCACCGCCGGCTTCCTGGGGATGATGTACTATTTTGTGCCGAAGCAGGCCAACCGGCCGGTTTATTCCTACCGGCTGTCGATCATCCACTTCTGGGCCCTGATCTTCATGTATATCTGGGCCGGCCCGCATCATCTGCATTACACGGCGCTGCCTGACTGGGCGCAGACGCTCGGAATGGTCTTCTCCGTCATGCTCTGGATGCCCTCCTGGGGCGGCATGATCAACGGTTTGATGACCCTTTCGGGCGCCTGGGACAAAATTCGCACCGACCCGATCATCCGGATGATGATCGTCGCCATCGCATTTTATGGGATGTCGACCTTCGAAGGCCCGATGATGTCGATAAAGGCGGTCAATTCGCTCAGCCACTATACCGAATGGACGATCGGTCACGTGCATTCCGGAGCACTTGGCTGGGTGGGTATGATCACCTTCGGGGCGATATACTACCTGACGCCGAAACTGTGGGGGCGCGAGCGCCTCTACAGCCTGCGGATGGTCAACTGGCACTTCTGGCTCGCGACGCTCGGGATCGTGATCTACGCCGCGGTGCTCTGGGTCGCGGGCATCCAGCAGGGGCTGATGTGGCGAGAATACAATTCCCAGGGCTTCCTCGTCTATTCCTTCGCTGAAACGGTCGCGGCGATGATCCCCTATTACGTGCTGCGTGCCGTCGGCGGAGCACTCTACCTAGCGGGTGGCCTCGTCATGGCCTGGAACGTGTTCATGACGATCCGCGGCCACCTGCGCGACGAAGCGCCAATCCCGACCAGTTTGGTGCCCCAGGCACAGCCTGCCGAGTGAGGTGAGACATGGCATCGTTACTTGATAAACATAAGACCCTCGAGAAGAACGCGACGCTTCTTCTGGTCGGCTCGCTGCTGGTCGTCAGCATTGGCGGCATCGTTGAAATCGCACCGCTGTTCTACCTGCAGAACACGATCGAAAAAGTGGAAGGCATGCGGCCCTACACGCCGCTAGAGCTCGCCGGACGGAACATCTACATCCGTGAAGGCTGCTATCTCTGCCACAGCCAGATGATCCGGCCGTTCCGTGATGAGGTCGAACGTTACGGCCATTATTCGCTCGCCGCGGAATCGATGTACGACCACCCGTTCCAATGGGGATCCAAGCGGACAGGGCCCGATCTGGCCCGCGTCGGGGGGCGTTACTCGAACGAATGGCACGTCCAGCATCTCGCAAATCCGCGGGCCGTGGTGCCGGAATCAATCATGCCGAGCTACGCCTTCCTCGAAGAGAAGGAGGTGACGGTCAGGAGTATCGGAGAGGACCTCAAGGCCAATGAGGACGTGGGCGTGCCTTACAGCGACGACATGCTGGCGAATGCCGAGGCCGACATGAGAGCCCAGGCCGATCCGAACGCGGACACGGCGGCTCTACTCAAGCGCTACCCAAATGCGAATGTCGGCGATCTCGACGGCGATCCAACCCGGCTGACCGAGATGGACGCGCTGGTGTCCTACCTGCAGATGCTCGGAACGCTGGTTAATTTCTCGACCTATGACGACGCGACCGGCTACCGGTGAGGTGATCCATGGAAACTTACACTGCAATGAGACACTTCTCCGACAGCTGGGGCCTCCTGGCAATGGCCGCATTCTTCGTCGGCGCGGTCATGCTCACCCTTCGCCCAGGTAGCAAGCAGACGGCCAAAGATGCCGCCGATATTCCCTTGAAGGACGATTGAGATGTCGCAAAAGCATATCGATGAACTGAGCGGCGTCGAAACGACGGGTCATGAATGGGACGGCATCCAAGAGCTCAACAATCCCATGCCGCGCTGGTGGATCTGGACCTTCTACGTGACGATCCTCTGGGCGATCGGCTACGCCATCGCTTACCCGGCCATCCCGATGATCACTTCCGCCACTAACGGCTATCTCGGTTATTCAACGCGCGCCGAGCTGCAGCAGGACCTCAATCTCGCTAAGTCATCGCAGACGGAGTTCCATGACCTGATCGCTGCCAAGACAGTGGAGGAGATCGACGCGGATCCTGCTCTTCGTAAATTCGCGATCGCTGGCGGCGCATCCGCTTTCAAGGTGAACTGCGCGCCCTGCCATGGATCGGGAGCGAGCGGCGGTCCGGGGTTTCCGAATCTCAACGACGACGACTGGCTGTGGGGCGGGGATCTGAATGCCATCCAGGCCACGATCTCTCATGGCATCCGCTTCGACGGCGATACGGATAGCCATTCCTCCGAAATGCCGCCCTTTGCCGGTGTTCTGGAGCCCATCCAGATGAAGCAGGTCGCCGCCTTTGTCTGGGGGCTGACCAATACGCCCTCGGATGTCGGTCTGGCGGCGGCCGGAAAACAGGTTTTCTTCGACAATTGCGCCCCATGTCACGGCGAGGACGCCAAAGGAAAGGTGGAAATGGGTGCGCCGGATCTCGCCGACGCAATCTGGCTGAAGTCGCGGGGTGAAGACGCCATCCTTCGTCAGGTTGCCTCTCCCAAACATGGCGTAATGCCTGCCTGGGCAGCGCGCCTGGGGGACACAACGGTAAACGAGCTTACTATTTTCGTTCATGCGCTCGGCGGCGGCACGTAAGGAGAAAAGACATGACAGCCCACGACCGCAATCCGATCCTCCCTCTCTACGGCGCGCCGCGTGCTGTTATCCGATCGCGTGTCTCAGCCCGCGCCCAACAGATGCCTGCGTCTTCGGAGCAGGACGACCCGGCAAAAATCGGCAATTCGATGGTGAGTTTGATCTGCCTCAAAGACCACAAGCAGACGAGCCGATAGTTTCAGCTCCTGTGGAGGACGTCCCAGCGGTTTCTCCGCCGCTGTCCTCCGGCCACGCCCTTACTCTGGGGCGTGGCCTTTTCGCTTCTGCACGGTCGTTCTTGATCTGCATCAAGGAACGGATCCGCCACGGCTGGGAAAAGAGTGGTGAAAATCGGACAGGTCCTATGAATCTCTATACCCGCCCTAATCTAAATGACATTGACCACGTTCGCGTCGAACCCGTCAACGCCCGGCGCAACCGCCAGTCTCTCTATGCGCCGCGCAAGAAGATCTTTCCGAAACGAGCCGAAGGGCCCTTTCGCCGGTTCAAATGGGTCTTGATGCTGCTCACGCTTGGCACATATTACCTCGCGCCGTGGATTCGCTGGGACCGCGGTCCCTATGCGCCCAATCAGGCAATCCTCGTCGACCTCGCCTCGCGGCGCTTCTTCTTTTTCTTCATCGAGATCTGGCCGCAGGAATTCTACTATGTGGCGGGCCTGCTCGTCATGGCGGGCTTCGGCCTCTTTCTCCTCACCGCCGCTGTCGGCCGCGCCTGGTGTGGCTATGCCTGTCCGCAGACCGTCTGGGTCGATCTCTTTATCGTCGTCGAACGCGCCGTCGAAGGCGACCGAAACGCTCGGATGAAGCTCGATGCCGACCCCTTCACTTTCGACAAGCTCAGGAAGCGGGTGATCAAGCACGCGATCTGGTTGCTGATCGCCGTCGCCACGGGCGGAGCATGGATCTTCTATTTTGCCGACGCGCCGAGCCTGGCGGCTTCACTGTTTGACGGCAGCGCTCCTGCCGCTGCGTATGCCACGATCGCCACCCTGACCGCGACGACCTATGTGCTTGGCGGCCTCATGCGCGAACAGACATGCACCTATATGTGTCCGTGGCCGCGCATTCAGGGCGCGATGCTGGATGAGAATTCGCTTGTTGTCACCTACAACGACTGGCGGGGCGAGCAGCGGTCGCGCCATGGCAAGAAGGCTCAGGGTCTGCCGGTGGGCGATTGCGTGGACTGCAATGCCTGCGTCGCCGTCTGCCCGATGGGGATCGACATCCGCGACGGCCAGCAGATGGAATGCATCACATGCGCCCTCTGCATCGACGCCTGTGGCGGCGTCATGGACAAGCTCGGGAAGCCACACGGCCTGATCGCCTATGCGACGCTCAAGGAATATTCGAGCAACATGTCGCTTGCTACTGACGGAGGACGGACAGCCATCCAGCCCTCCAATGTCCGAAACGACGACGGAAGCTTCATGCCAGCTGTCCGGAATTTCGACTGGCGCATCATCTTCCGCCGAAGAATTGTCTTCTACGGTGTCGTCTGGGCATCGATCGGCGTCGCCATGGTCGTCCATCTCGCCTTACGCGATCGGCTCAGGCTCAACGTTATCCACGACCGGAACCCTCAATATGTTCTGGAAAGCGACGGCTCCATCCGAAACGGCTACACGCTGCATGTCCTCAACATGGTGCCGAAGCCGCGGGACGTGACCATCACCCTCGTCGGGCTGGAGGGGGGCACAATGCGCATTCCCGAGTTCGGCAGGCAGGATGCCCGCAGCTTCACCGCTCACGTCGAACCCGACGCGGCCACGACGCTCAAGGTCTTCGTCACGCGCGCCCCAGACGGGGCAGAGATCAACGAATTCCTCTTCGTCATCGAAGATATAGGTCAAGACGCAGGTCAAGCCGACCGGGCGAGCTATCGCGCCGCGTTCAACGCGCCGGGAGACGTGAAATGAAGACTTCTACTCAGGGCTTTACCGGCTTGCACGTGCTGCTTGCCACCTCGGCATTCTTCGCCGTAGTGATCGCCGTAAACGCCACCATGGCCTTCTATGCTGCGTCCAGCTGGAGTGGCATCGTCGTGGAAAACACCTATGTGGCCAGCCAGGAATTCAACACCAGGGCGGCAGCGATGAAGGCAATGGCCGCCTCCGGCGTCGAGGGCGCGCTCGTCGTTAAGGGCATCCAAATCCGTTACGACATCCACGACAAGGCCGGCACGCCTGCGATCATCGATGATGTCACGCTGAACTTCAAACGGCCCGTCGGCGATCATGAGGATTTCCGCGTGACGCTCCGGAAGACGGGCGAAGGGCGGTTCGAAGCCGATCACCAGGTTGTCGCCGGCGACTGGATCGTCGAGGCCATATCGAGAATGAACGGGGCGGTCGTCATGCATGAGGCCAAACGCTTCGACACCGCGGAGTTCCGCCAATGACCTGCTGCTCGATGGATGCGGAAAGCGTTCTCGGCCTCAGCGCGACATCCGCCAGCGCCGAGGAGGTATGCCTTGCAAGCCACCCGCTCGGGGCAGGGTTACGCCAGATCGACCTCAGCGTACCCGACGTCCACTGTGGCGGCTGCATATTGACCCTCGAAAAAGCGCTGTCGGCGCTTGCGTTCATCAGGAAAGCCCGGGTCAATCTCACCGCCCGGCGTGTCACCTGCGTCTATCAGGAAGAGATCGAGGCGAAGGCGACCGATCCCTCCGAAATCCTCGCCGCGATCACCTTGGCCGGATACCGCGCCCATCTCATCACGTCGACAGCACCCGAAACCGACAGGATCCGGAACCAGCTACTGCTGGCGATTGGAGTTTCCGGCTTTGCGGCCGCCAACATCATGATGCTCTCGGTGTCGGTATGGTCGGGCGCCGATGCGGCCACGCGCGACATGTTTCACTGGATCTCGGCGATGATCGCGGCGCCGGCGCTGATTTATGGTGGACGCTTCTTCTTCAAATCGGCCTGGAGCGGGCTCAAGCGTAGGCGCACCAACATGGATGTTCCGATCTCGCTTGCAGTGACGCTGTCCTATGCGGTCTCCCTATGGGAAACCATGCACCATGGCGAACATGCCTGGTTCGACGCGTCGGTGTCTCTGCTGTTCTTCCTGCTGATCGGCAGAACCCTCGATCATGTAATGCGGGAAAAAGCCCGCGCCGCGATCAACGGGCTTGCCAGACTGGCGCCGCGCGGGGCGCAGCTGATGATGCCGGACGGGTCGCGGCACTACATCCCGGTCGAAGAGATCGCCGTCGGGGATAACATCGCGATTGCCGCCGGCCGACGCATTCCCGTCGATGGCATGATCGTCAGCGGCGAGAGCGATGTTGACCTCTCCATCGTCACCGGTGAAAGCAGCACGGTCGCCGTCGCCGCAGGCAGCGCGCTGAATTCGGGTGCGATGAACCTGACCGGTTCGCTCGTCCTGCGGGCGACCAAAGTGGCAAGGGATTCGCTTCTTTCCGAGATCATCGGCCTGATGGAAGCGGCCGAGGGCGGCAGGGCTCGTTATCGCCGGGTCGCCGATCGCGCCGCAGCACTTTATTCTCCCGCCGTGCACCTGTTGGCGCTGGCCTCCTTTCTCGCCTGGGGCTTGCTTGGGGGCGATTGGAAACAGGCCATGCTGGTCGCGGTCGCGGTGCTGATCATCACATGCCCCTGCGCATTGGGCCTTGCTGTACCGGTGGTCCAGGTGGTCGCCGCCGGCGAACTTTTCCGCAGGGGCATCGTGGTGAAGGACGGTTCGGCGCTCGAAAGACTGGCCGACGCGGACATGGTGGCCTTCGACAAGACCGGCACCCTGACGATGGGCCGGCCCCGCCTCGTCCGAAGCGACGCGATCGCGGGCAATAGCGCCATCGTTTGCGCAATGGCGGCGCATTCACGGCATCCGCTTTCCCAGGGTCTGGTGCGGGACATAGACATCTCTTACCCCTTCGCCTTCGACAGGGTCACGGAAATCGCCGGCGGGGGGCTGGAAGCCTGGAAAGGAGCGGACTTCTATCGGCTCGGCAACCGGGCCTTTGCCTGCGGAACCGGGCTCACGCCCGCGGGCGATACTCCGTTTTCGGAGGTGGTCCTGTCGAAAAACGGCGTCGATCTCGCCCGTTTCCTGTTTGACGACACGCTTCGTCCGGGCGCCGCCGAGGCTTTCCGCCAGCTCGCTGCAGCCGGTATCGAAACGCTGATAGTATCCGGCGACAGGCAGGCCGTCGTCGACAACACAGCGCGGGCTCTCGGTATCGGCAAAGCTCTGGGCGACCTGGCGCCGAAACAGAAGGTCGAGGAACTCCAGAGGCTGGGCGCCGAGGGCTATCGTGTGCTCATGGTCGGCGACGGGATCAACGACGCACCGGCGCTGGCCGCCGCGCAGGTCTCGATGGCGCCCGCAACCGCATCCGACGTCGGCAGGCAAGCTGCCGACCTTATCTTCTTCAACGATCGTCTCGATGCCGTTCCTGAGGCAATCGCCGTTGCGCGAAGATCCGCCAGCCTCATTCGACAGAACTTTGCTCTCGCCATCGGTTACAACGTGCTTGCGGTACCGATCGCAATCGCCGGCCTGGCAACGCCGCTGATAGCGGCGGTGGCCATGTCGACTTCGTCGATCATCGTCGTGACGAATGCGCTGCGATTAAATGCCTTCGGCAGGCGCCCCGGCCTACGGAGCGAGCCGCTTGCCGGCGGACGTGCGGAAGTTGAAACCACATGAACATGCTGATCTATCTGATGCCGATCGCACTGCTGATGGGGGGAATGGGTCTCCTGGCGTTCCTCTGGTCGCTGACGAGCCGCCAGTACGACGACCTTGAAGGAGCAGCTTGGCGAATCCTCGTCGAGGACGAAACCGATTGCAAAAGACCTTGAACCGCTCACGGCCGAAACGAAAGGAAGATCGATGCTATCGAGACATCCCATACTTTTGCGATCTGACCTGTTTCACGGCCTGGACAAAGCAAGGATAGAAGAACTGGCCGACACGGCTCAGTTCCAGATCTTCGCACCGGACGAGCGGATTATCGCCGAGGGCCAGCAGGCGTCGTTCGTCTATTGCGTGATGCGCGGCTTCGTGCGACTTTCGAAGTCGGAATCCGCGGGGCGCCAGGCAGATATCTGCATCTGCGAACCGGGCGAGACGTTCGGCGAATATCTCCTGTCGGGAGGCGGCTCCTACACCTACAGCGCATGGTCCGCCGACGGCGCAGAGGTCGCGTTGTTCGACCTTGTGGAGTTGCGGGCGCTTGCCGACCGGGACCCCGTCATGCGTCGCAACGTGATGCGCATCATGGCCCGGCATCTGCTCGGTGCCATGGATTGCATAGCGGGAGACCGGCTGCACACGGCTGCACAGCGTGTTGCGAATTACCTCGTCAGCCGCTGCCCGGCCTCAGCATCGCAGGCCACCTTTCGCCTGCCTTACCGGAAGAGAATTCTGGCCGGCAAACTGGGGGTTGCGCCCGAAGCCCTTTCGCGGGCTTTCGCTGCCCTCGGTCCTGCAGGGGTCGAAGTCAGAGGCAGGGTCGTCGTGGTCGACAGCGTCGACCTGCTGCGGAAGGCGTGCTGACCTCGGGGTAGGGCGATAACCGCGCCGGAATTCGACCGCCGTCAATGTGGCGATCGCTTGCTCCGTTATGGCCAGGCGCAAAATGTACCAGGACGTCATGCTCATCGGGATTGTTCTTGTCATCTCGACTGTTTTCATCGCTTGCTTCAGGCCTTGTCCGCATCAACGGTGGCGCTGACGACACATGCGGATACCGTCGGACTGGCGGGCTTAATAGGGAAGTGCAGACGAACGTTCGCAACGAGCACCAACATGCGACGGAGAGCGTCCGGCGTTATTCTTCGAGGAGCAGGGCCGTCGCGAGATAACCCATGCTGATGGTGCTTGCGAAGAGGTAGATGAACAGGCCCTGCGCGAGATAACTCTCAACCGTGCCTGCCGCGGCAAATCCATTTTGCCAAACGAAGAAGCCCACGGCGGATCCAATTGCGAACCCCGTCGCCAAACGCGTGAGCATGAACCTGATCATGCGAGGCATGGCACCACCTCAGACTTACTCATTACAAATGGCCGGGCAACGGGAATGGTGGCTGGCCAATTGAGTTTTGTCAACGACTGGCGCAAGCCGTCATGCAAGCAGCGGCGGGAGCCGGAGACTACAACAGTGCATCTTCTGTCTTTCGCAGCCGGCGTTATCACGCCTGCGAATGCGTCGAGGCTGAGGGAGTTGCGAGTTGCAAGGACGATGCGCGCTAAGGACCTAGCGCGGCGGCGGCTTCTGTGGTCGAGCGGTTTGCCAGACGTGTCGGGATGCGGGAATAAAGAACGGCTCCGGCCACGCCCACGACCGCATAGAGCACGAACATCAGCTTGATGGCAATCTGTCGACCAAGCCCGACGAACGCCCTCGCATCAGGCAGGGCGTCGGCTAAGGCGCCGACGAGGCTGTGGCGCGCGAACGTCCTCGTCCCATCGGAATCGCCGACGTGCGAGCTTGCTATGCCAATGATGCGGGTCGAGCGCGCGGTGCCGTTTCCACTCACCGAAGGCGCCCAATAGCTACCCTTCACAACAATGATCCAGCAAGCCTTTGGACGCGCTAGAGCAAGTCCTGCGATCGATGAATCGATTGTGATGTGACGGCGTCCATCGATGCTGATTCAAACATCCACAGAGAAGAGGTGGATGATGGGACAAGCACTGAGCGATGATCTTCGAATACGGGTTTTGAAAGCGTCTGCGGCCGGCATGTCGGCTCGACAGGCTGCGGCTCGTTTCGGAGTTGGGATTTCGACGGCGATCCGCTGGTTTGCAAGAGCGAAAGAGGGTGAGTTAACTGCTCGGCCACAGGGCTGGAGACGACCTTCGGCAGTGGATGCACACGAGGAATTCGTTGTCGCGTTGATCAACGAGCGTAGGGATGTGACGCTCGATGAGATGGTTGAGCGCTTGTCCGTCGAGCGGCAGGTGAAGATCAGCCGCAGCGCACTTGGCGCTTGGCTTCGAGGCCGCGGATGGACCTTTGAAAAAAGACCGCCCACGCACTGGAGCAGGACCGGCCGGATGTCCTAAAGCGCCGGCGTGTCTGGTTCGACGGCCAACTGGATCTCGATCCAGAAAAGCTGATCTTCATCGACGAAACCGGCCTTTCGACCAAGATGGCACGGCTACGCGGACGTGCACTTCGAGGTGAGCGTTGCCGAGCTGGCGTGCCACATGGCCATTGGAAAACAACGACCTTTACCGGAGCGTTGCGCCTCACTGGGATGACCGCGCCGTTTGTCTACGATGGCGCCATGAACGGTAATTGTCTTCCTGGCTTACGTCGAACAGGTATTGGGGCCTACCCTGGAGATCGGCGACGTGGTGGTCATGGACAACCTACCGGCTCACAAGACAGCGGGTGTACGCGACGCCATCGAACGTGTCGGCGCCACGCTCATGTTCCTGCCCCCTTACAGCCCAGACTTCAATCCGATCGAGAACGCCTTCTCCAAACTGAAGGCGATGCTGCGAGGTCGGGCAGAGCGAAAGATTGACGCCCTCTGGGATGCAGTTGGCGCCCTGATACCCCGCTTCACCCCCGCAGAATGCGCCAATTGCTTCAAGGCTGCTGGATATGATCCGGATTGAACAGGATTTGCTCTAGACGCTAGGAGAGGATGCGCCCCCGCCTTGTCTCGTCGCGTGCTGCGCCCACATCGCGATCCAGTGAACACCTCTCCTCAATCCTGCGAGGGCGCCGAGAATTTGTTCAGCGGAGTGCCGGTTCATCAAGCCGGCTCATGCTCGGACGATTCATCAGTCAAGATCAAGCGAGTCGGATCTTTCAAGTCAAACTCAATAACACGTGGCACGAAGAGACGGGCATAGCGCGTGAAGGCGCTGGCCGGCGGAAAGCGAATTACCGTATCGCATCGGGCGAGAAGGTACATCTCTGTAAGAGCAGAGATACCGCCGTCCACTCCGAGCGATGCACTGTGTAATGGCCGGCCTGGCCCGCCTGGAAGCATTTCGGGATAGTGATTGATCGGGAAACACACCGAGTAAATGGTCCCGTACCTGCGCGCTGTCCGTACACAAGAAAACCATCACAGGGCGTCGATGCGGTAGCGCTTTGGCCTTCTCGATGGCAGTGCACACCTGGCGTAAGGCCAACTCCGGATCGGCCCAGTAGGGCGCATGGTCCATTATATCTTCGCCATTGCCGTGCCGTACGTGCACACCGATGATACTGCGCCCCTTGAAGTGCTCCTGATCGATGGCGTGAATACGAGCCGGAATTTCCGGTCTAAGGTTGAGGCTCTGAAATATCTGGCGTTCGGCAGCTTGGTCGCACCGCCACATAGGCATCACAAACTACCGTGTTGGCATCAGTATCGTCCTGGGCTTAAAGAAGCTCGGTTCACGTTCCCGGAAAATTTGTTCATCGGGGCGGTAAACGCTCTCGATTGAGGGCTTGTTCCACCATGATGGGAAGAACGGTCCCGGAAATGAGAACTGGTGATCTGGTCATCGCAAATAACCCGTACGCCAGCAATATCTTGAATCGGCTCGAAGAACACCGTAAAAGCGTTGGTGAAGGGTTGATTGAGATAGCAGGAGCCACGCCAATCGATGGCCAGCGTCCGCCCCGTTCGCTGTGCATAGCGCCAAGCTGCCGCCAGCGAACAGAGACAATCACCGAAACCAGTCCGCCGTCGAGAAACAACATACCGATCCCTCTTCAGGTCGCCAGCGAGCATGTTCGTTGCCTTGTTCTGGAAAAGCGCATCGGCTTAAATTCTGCTGAAATTCTGCATATCAATTCCCGGACCTGCATCAGCGATCGTGATTCTCGCCAATTTTTATGCATGACCCTTCGTCTCACAGATTTACGATTTTCCGCCAGACTGGAAGTTGCGGCGCCATACGCCTTTTCAGTCCGGGCGGTGAAGTCGCCGCATATCGCTCCGTCATCGTTCAGTCGTTTATCTCGCACCCGATCCAACCCATCGGCATCGCACTTGGGTCGGAGCGAGAGGCCGGAGCTTCCGCGCAAATTGGCTGTGACGTATGTTGCGGTACGGCTCATGTTGGCGCGCTTCGCCGATTCATCGAGGATGGCGCCGATCTAGGCTGCAAACTCATAAACGGGGTTTTCTAACCGGATGGGTGATGATTCAATGAGGCTTTGATTTGGAGGCCTTGCGTGACTCGCCGTCGTTTCGACCTGACTGATTTCGAGTGGGCGATTATTCAGCCCTTGTTGCCCAACAAGGTTCGCGGCGTGCCGCGGGTCGATGACCGGCGAGTGATCAACGGCATTTTGTGGCGGTTCCGCACAGGCTCGCCTTGGGCAGACGTGCCGGAACGATATGGGCCTTATACCACCTGCTACAACCGTTTTGTGCGATGGAGAAAAGCGGGTGTTTGGGATCATGTCTTGCGCGAGATCGCAAAGGCCTTCGACGGCGACATCGTTATGATCGATAGTTCCTGTGTCCGCGTTCATCAGCATGCGGCCACGGGAAAAAGGGGGATCGAGACGATGGCTGCATGGGACGTTCCCGCGGCGGCCTAACGACGAAAATCCACGCGGTCGTCGACGCAGACGGCAGGCCGATCAGCCTTGATCTGACAGCGGGGCAAGCCCACGACAACCGGATGGCAGAGCCGATGCTGCAGGACATGCGAGAAGGCGCGATCCTCCTTGCTGACCGCGCCTACGACACCAACGCCTTGCGAGACGCCTGCTTTCACCTCTCGACGGTGGTCACCATCCGGGCGGCAGTTATCGGCTTAGCCAAAAGCGACGCTCCGGCAATCTGCGGAAGATTGGGGCCAGTGCTCGGATCTAACGAAGCACAAACCGATGGGGTCAGTTCTTCAATTCGGCAAGTGGGACTAGTTCCTCGAGTCGTTTGACAGCCATAGCCGAGCGATTCTATCCGGCGCTTTCAGGCTTCCGGAAGGTTTCAATCTGCTCCAGAGCTTTACCCAGAGTAGGTTAGAAAGCCGCCAATGCCGAGCCATGATAAGTTCTTCCAGGGAACGACGACGCAAGTCCCCCGCCAGTCACGACAACAGGCTCGGTCCGTTAGCAGGAACCGTGGAGCTCGAATTTTATCTATGCCGTGAATGGGTATCATCCAAACAATCGATTTTACGAATTAAATGGCGTGATCCATTAGACGAGCATCTTGACGGAAATCAAGTTGTCGATGGCGCGCCAGTGGTGTAGAGGGATCAAATGTGTGGCTTTGGAATGTAATGCTTGCATAAGCGGTCGATCAGCCCATTGCATCACCTTGCAATCGTCGACAGCTCGGGGGTTCACCACCAATCGCACTCGGTACAGTCCGCAACGAGCCGCGGTATTGACAATTCAGACGAGGCGGCCTGGTGACCGCTATTTTGGGAAACGGCCTACGCTACACGCTGCCACGCGCGCGTTTTGACCTGCGTCCACGCGCGGCGTCATCATCCTACCCTTTGGGCGGCCGGTCTCCGAATGGCCCACCAAGATAATTTACCGGAAAGGACGAGAGCAATGACGCAACTCGATTGCTCGTGCGAAGTGCACGGTGAGCGCGATGACGGCACTGGTCGTCACAGCGTTTATTTGACGTTCGACGACGGTCCGCATCCATTTTGTACACCGGAGATTCTTGATATTCTGGCTGAACACCGGGTGCCGGCAACATTCTTCGTCATCGGCGAGTTTCTGGCCGATCAATCGAAATTGGTCCAGCGAATGATTGCAGAGGGGCATGAAGTCGCCAACCACACAATGACGCATCCAGACCTGTCTGACTGCGAACCCGACGAGGTGCAACGTCAGATACTCGAGACAAACAGAGCCATAAAAATGGCGTCGCCTCAGGCGGTGGTGCGGCACATCCGGGCTCCTTACGGCATCTGGACCGAAGAAGTACTCAAGGCTTCGGCGAATGCGGAACTCACTGCCGTGCACTGGTCGGTAGATCCACGAGACTGGTCTCTTCCCGGGGCCGACGCCATTGTCAATGATGTGCTGCAGTCTGTCCGACCGGGGTCAATCGTGCTCTTGCACGACGGTTGTCCCTCCAGTGAAATGCAGCAAGGAACTGACCGCAGTCTGCGCCACCAGACTATTATGGCGTTATCTAGGATAATTCCAGCTTTACATGATCGCGGCTTTGTATTCCGCTCGCTTACTCGGGAGTTCTGAAGATCCGATGGATATGCTTGACACAACCAGCACTGTAGCCGTCTCGCTTTATGCACTTCTCTCGACTGCTTATAAAAGCATGCAGGCCGTTTATTCTCTGCCGACCGATGTTTCATTGGCGTCCCAGGGCTTGGCCGGCTTTGACGAGCTGCCCAGCGTAGATGTCATCGTGCCAAGCTTCAACGAGGATCCCCGCACGCTTTCGGAGTGCCTGGCTTCTATTGCGGGTCAGGAATACGGGGGAAGGCTGCAGGTTTACCTAGTTGATGACGGTTCCGAAAATCGCGAGGCTTTGCGACCTGTGCACGAGGCCTTCGCAAGAGACCCCAGATTCAATATTCTCCTGCTTCCCCAGAATGTCGGTAAACGGAAGGCACAGATCGCCGCGATACGCCGCTCTGCTGGAGATATGGTGTTAAACGTCGACTCCGACACGATCCTCGCATCTGACGTCATCAGGAAGCTCGTGCCTAAAATGCAAGATCCGGCTGTCGGCGCGGCCATGGGACAGTTGACGGCCCGCAACCGAAACGATAGTTGGCTGACCCGTTTGATCGATATGGAGTACTGGCTGGCTTGCAACGAGGAGCGTGCGGCACAAGCTCGCTTCGGAGCCGTTATGTGCTGCTGCGGTCCATGTGCTATCTACCGTCGCTCTGCGCTCGCTTCGCTGCTTGACCAGTACGAATCACAGTATTTTCGGGGAAAGCCAAGCGATTTCGGTGAGGATCGGCATCTCACCATTCTCATGCTGAAGGCAGGCTTTCGAACGGAGTACGTGCCGAGCGCCATCGCAGCGACAGTCGTTCCGAACAAGCTAGGACCGTATCTGCGCCAACAACTACGCTGGGCGCGGAGCACGTACCGGGACACGTTGCTTGGGCTGCGCCTGCTGCCCAACCTCAATCGCTTCCTTACGCTCGACGTTGTCGGACAGAACCTCGGACCGCTGCTTCTGGCACTATCAGTGCTGACGGGGCTCGCACAGCTTGCATTGACGGGCACCGTGCCTTGGTTGGCATCCCTGATGATCGTGGCCATGACGATGATCCACTGCAGCGTTGTCGCGCTCCGGGCCCGCCAACGACGGTTCCTCGGGTTCTCTCTGCATGCATTCATCAATATTTTTCTGCTACTGCCCTTGAAAGCCTACGCGCTGTGCACGCTGAGCAATAGCGACTGGCTGTCGCGCAGCTCTGCTGGCAACTCGAATCAACATCCGGCGACTGATGCGCGCACTACAGAATGTTCTGGACATGCGACAGCGCCTCGAAGGCTCAACCCCGCCCGCGATTCTGCCAGGCGAACGACGTCTGACTGCATGTGCAGCGACGAGTAAGATCTATTTACCGAGGTGAACGAGTTGACACAGAGCGACAATTATCAATTGCTGAATCGGGAACTGGCTGCACCCGATCCATGGGGACTCGACGCCAATCCATTCGAGCGTGAGCGTCACACGCAAATGCTCCGCTTGGCGCTTGCCCAGGGATCCATCTCAAATGCGCTCGAAGTGGGATGCGCTGCCGGCGCATTTACGGTGCAGCTAGCCCCCCACTGCAAACGGCTCACCGTGATCGATGTTGTGCCTCACGCTATAGAAAGATCGCGTCGACGCATGAGGGATTCTCCGCACATCAGCTGGATAGTCTCTGATGTTCAACAGTTTTCACCTGACGAGAGGTTTGATTTGATCGTTGTGGCGGAAGTGCTCTACTATATTGGAGGAATAGCCGAGATGAGAGGGGCTGTTCGGAATTTAGTGCGGATGCTTGCGCCAGATGGATATCTGGTTTTCGGATCGGCGCGCGACGCTAATTGTCGTCGCTGGGGCCACGTTGCTGGTGCTGAGACGGTCCTCGGCATGCTGAACGAAACTTTGCTCGAGGTAGAGCGGCTTGAGTGTCGGGGTGGGTCGGTCAACGAAGATTGCTTACTCGCCTGTTTCCGGAATCCAATTTCTGCCTCCTAACGGCCCCAACCCTCGACGTTCAGACATGGAGACACTATGCGCGTCTGTGGTATAAAAAGACGCGGATGAGATGCCAGGACAGAATTCCGGCTGTTGTCCATCTCGATGAATCTGCACAATTGCAGACCATCCCAGGCACTCTCTCCGTGAAGTCGCCGAGCTACTCTTCGAATGTAACAAGCTCGGGACATTCGGCTGCTCTGCAACACGAGTGCCAATTACCACGGACGAGGCGTTTTCCCGGATGCTGCTGCCAGCCCTTTAATGGAGACGCAATGAACACATACGGTGCGATGGACCAGGAAGAACACAACCAACCGAAGAAATGCCAGTCAACGGCGCCCGACGGTCAGATGAGCGCATGTTCATGTCCGCAATAGATTTTTTCGACGTAAGCAAGACATATGGCGACAAGGCCGTGGTCAACGCGCTATCGTTCCGCGTTTCCCCGGGGCAATGCTTCGGGCTGCTTGGACCGAACGGCGCGGGCAAGAGCACGATCGCACGCATGATCCTTGGCATGACAGCCCCTGATGCGGGGAAGATTACTGTGCTCGGCGTGCCGGTGCCTGCCCAGGCTCGCTTGGCGCGAAAGGGTATCGGCGTGGTGCCGCAATTCGACAACCTTGAGCCTGAATTCACTGTGCGCGAGAATCTGCTGGTCTACGGCCGCTACTTCGGCATGAATACACGCAAAGTCGAGGCGGTCATGCCGTCGCTCCTTGAGTTTGCACGCCTAGAGAGCAAGGTGAATGCGCGTGTATCTGAACTTTCAGGCGGCATGAAGCGGCGCCTGACGCTAGCGCGTGCGTTGATCAATGACCCGCAGCTACTTGTCATGGACGAGCCGACCACCGGTCTCGACCCGCACGCGCGCCACCTGATCTGGGAGCGCCTGCGTTCCCTGCTTACGCGCGGCAAAACGATCATCTTGACCACCCATTTCATGGAAGAGGCCGAACGGTTATGCGATCGACTCTGCGTACTCGAAAGAGGTCGCAGCATTGCCGAAGGGCGTCCGCATGACCTGATCGATGAACTGATCGGGTGCGAAGTCATTGAGATCTACGGCGGCGATCCGCATGAATTGGAATCGCTGGTCGGGCCATATGCCGATCGCGTCGAAATTAGCGGCGAGACCCTTTTTTGCTATGTGTCCGACCCGGAGCAGGTGCGTGTGCGGTTGCGGGAGCGCGCGGGCTTGCGCATTCTGCAGCGTCCGCCGAATCTTGAGGATGTGTTTTTGCGGTTGACCGGGCGCGAGATGGAGAAGTGAACGATGGGTGAAGGTTGTGCCGCGGCTCTGCCCGCCAACGCTTTTAACTGGATTGCGATATGGCGACGCAACTATCTGGCATGGAAGAAAGTAGCACTTGCGTCAATTGTTGGAAGTCTGGCCGATCCTATGATCTACCTTTTTGGCCTCGGCCTTGGCCTCGGAATTATTGTGGGTCGCGTTGACGGCACAACCTACGTTGCGTTCTTGGCGGGCGGCATGGTGGCGACAAGCGCGATGACCTCTGCGACGTTCGAGACGATTTACGCGGCCTTTACGCGAATGCACGCCCAACGCACCTGGGAAGCCATGCTCTACACACAAATGACACTTGGGGACATCATCCTGGGTGAGTTGGCATGGGCAGCGAGCAAGGCATTTCTTGCCGGTACGGGAATCATAATCGTCGCCACCGTGCTAGGCTATGCGACGTGGCCATCAGTCGTCTATGTGCTGCCAGTTATCATGCTCACTGGATTTGCATTCGCGAGCCTTGCGATGGTAGTCACGGCGCTTGCGCCCAGTTACGAGTATTTCATTTTTTACCAGACGCTCGTCCTGACACCAATGCTGTTCTTGTGCGGCGCGGTGTTTCCAATCGCGCAACTGCCCCAGGCCTTTCAGCAGGTAGCGCAGTTCTTGCCTCTAGCGCATGCGATCGACCTCATACGCCCGGCAATGCTTGGGCGCCCCGCGGGCAGCATGGGCCTGCATATAGGCGCGCTTTGCATCTACGCGATTTTGCCGTTCTTCCTGTCGGCAGCGCTGTTGCGTCGGCGCCTGATGTCTTGACGCTACTCGCCACCGCGCCATGAGGGGTATTGCGATGCAGTATCTTGAAAAGACCCGCAGAGCTCTGAAGAAATCATCATAGTCCGGAACAAATGAACCCGTGTCGGCGCCGGTGAGACGATGCAGGTTTTTCGCTCTGCAACTGGCCGAACTCGGAAGCAAACACCCTTCAGGAAGATCCGGCGTGTATCAGGAGAAAAGCAAATGAAGGTCATCTCAATCGCTACGGCGCTCTTTGCTCTGGCGTGTCCCGCGAACGCGTTCGAAAACAAAGCGGTCGCGGCTACGCTTATCCTAAGGACCGATCGTACGATTGCCGGTCAGCCCATCATCGTTCCACGGAAGGATGTCGAGGTCATCGCTTCGATTTATGAGATTGCGCCCGGTGCGACGTTGCCAATTCATCAGCATCGCTATCAGCGCTATGGCTATGTGCTTTCCGGGGAGATCACGGTCACCAATACAGAAACTGGGACAGAAAGCATTTTCACGGCAGGGGATTTTATTGTCGAGTCCTGGGGGATATGGCATAAAGGGGCGAACAACGGCACCGAGCCGGTAAAGCTGCTCGTGATCGATCAGGTGGAAAAGGGCAGTGAGAATGTTCTGCCGCAAAAATAAAGACGTTGAGGTATCACCGGAGGGCAATCTGGCGCCACGGCTCGGATGTGGTGAACCCGTCCCATATTAGGGGTTGGTTTGCCGCTCCTTGCTAATGTCGATTGGAGCTGCGTGAACCTTCGACTTGCGTCGTCGACAAACTGTCGAGGAGGTTGTTTCATTGGTCGGTTGAACGGCGGGCGTAGGAGAGCATCTGTCCAGTTCCTCCATACTTGGTCGTCAGTCAGCGCGGCTGTTGGGCCAGCGGCGACAGGATCGATCATCCGTGAGACTGTAGCGGCGGCGTCTCAAAGAGGCTCCTCATTCCGACGCCATGAATCACGCCGAACGACAAAACCACGAAAGAATGCTAGGAAATCCTGAGACGTCTCATTACCTCATGGGGCGAGGGCATGCGGGATGCTTCCTGACATAGCACGTCCCGCATCCAGAGGCTTGCTTGATCACTATTGTGAAGCGCGGGCCATTGGAGGGCTTGTGTGAATGCGGGCAACGGTATCGGAAGGTCGGCGATCCGTAGGGGTATTGTCTTTTCGAGCTGCTTGACCAGGCGTAAGGGCATTGTCGCTATGCGCTCGGTCCCTGAAAGCATGAACGGAACCATGCTGAAGCCCTGCACGACTACTTCGACATGTCTCTTAAGCCCATGCCCAAGCAAACACCATTCCTCGATGGAAGCCGTCCTAGCGTTCCCAAACTTCACCACAACGTGTCCCATCGACATATACCTCTCGAGTGTAAGTTGCTCCGAGAGTAGCTTGTTCGAGTGGCAGCCCACGCACACGAGGGTCTCCTCGAATAACGCCACCTTAGGATGTGCGCGCGACATGAGCAATTCCGGAAAGATGAGAAAATCGGCGTCACCGCGCCGCAAGTAATCATCGTAGTTATCGGCGATCGGCAGCAACTCGAAGCTGACGGCGGGCGCTTCTCGGGCGACACGCGTCACGACCTTTTCAAAAAAAACCAATGCGGCGTAATCGGAAAGAATGACCCTGAAGCAGCGATCCGATTGAGCAGGGCAAAACGGATCCCAGGATATGATCGAGACCTGGATGTGAAGCAGAGCCTCGCGGACCGAAGGCGCGAGCCGCTCCGCACGCGGGGTTGGAACGAGTTCGCGACCGACCATGGTAAAAAGGTCGTCATTAAAATAGGTGCGTAACCTGCCGACCGCCGCGCTCATGGCCGGTTGGCTCAAGTTGATGCTGCGCGCTGCCGCCGTGAGATTACGCTCGGTCATCAGGGCGTCGAGTGCGACGAGGAGATTCAGATCAAGGCCCTTGAACCGCATGTCTTCATCCGTAGCGAGGTGGCGAGATAAAAGGTGAAAAGGCTTGGTCTCGCGGTGCGGCGCCACGAGAGACCAGCAAGCAAAGGGTCGCCTAAAATTGAGAAAGTATCGATGTTCCAGCCGCCGTGGCTTTGATGGTCTTACTGCTACCTTCAACCGACACGATTCAGTGGTGCCTGATCAATCTGGCGAGTAGCAGTGTTTTCCGCGGATAAAGGTTTCGGTCTGCGACGTCGATCACTTCGGCGCCTTGAATATGTACTTCGGGGGGTAAGACGCACTCGTAGCACTCACCTTCTTCGGCAGGAGTATCTTGGCAATTGAAGTCTTGAGTGTGCTCCGCTGAATGGGCTTTGTCAGCACCATTCAGGTTTGCGCGGGGGTCACTTGTCGCCGGGCCGCAATCTTGGTTACGATCATCTGCTGCAAGTGACGGCCCGGCCCGCAATGTCAATGCGAGCAACGCTGCAACGATGACGTAGTAACCAATAACCTTCATGAGACGTTTCCTTTCTTCGACTAAGGCCAGGCGATACCAGGTAGGATTGATGCCATTCCGCCGCCAGTGCTTCGGGGCTATAGGCGTTGTTGGATTGGTTGAGAGCCTTTCAACGGATCATACCCGGTGGAGTGGAGACGGCCGTCTATGGAGCATCCGCGAAAATTGGTGAAATCTATTGTTTAAATGCGAGTCATCCATTTGATGCATGCAGACGATGTCTTGCCTGCCCGAACCAACAAGTGTCGCCAACCCCACTGTTTTCAGGGGCGCGTTTTCACCCAGTCCTTCTATCCTCAGTGGGCTTGCGCATGTCGTTGCCGCCATCCCCTTCATCCGGGATAGCAAAGGGCGCCGCATGCGGGAGGGACACCCCCGCGTCTCCCGTCAGGCTACGACATTTTGTTCGATCGGCTGCCTTGTATGGAGAAGACCGAATTCCTGACGTTTCAGTGTCGTCGTTTTGCAATGAGATAGAGGTATGGCCGCAAGCCGGCTGGGTCGACCACGTTTGGCCTCCATCGCGGAACGTCGCCGTTAGCTTTCGACGTTCATTTCGAAGATCGTAGCGTGATGAACAAGTCGGTCCACCGCGGCAAGCGTCATGGCCGGGTCCGGAAAGACGCGGTTCCATTCTCCAAAGGGCTGATTGGCGGTGATGATGATGGAGCGCCGCTCATATCTTGCGGAGATGAGTTCGAAGAGCACGCGGGTTTCGGCCTGGTCCTAGTGACGTAGGCCAGGTCGTCGAGGATAAGCAGATCGAACTTGTCGAGCTTTGCGACGGCGGATTCGAGCTGGAGTTCACGCCGTGCGACCTGCAGTTTCTGGACGAGGTCGGTCGTGCGAGTGAACAGCACCCGCCAACCGTTCTCGATTAGCGCGAGGCCGATGGCCGCGGCGAGATGGCTCTTTCCGCCGCCCGGCGGACCGAACATGAGGATATTGGCACCTTTGGCGAGCCAGCTATCGCCAGCGGCAATGGCCATGACCTGGGCCTTGGAGACCATAGATACTGCATCAAAATCAAAGCTGTCGAGCGTCTTTCCCGGTGGCAGGTTCCGCCTGGGCAAAATACGCCGACGCTTTGCGCAGAATCTCGTTGGCCTGACGAAGCTCGCGGTTCTCCCGCTCAAGAGCCTTCATCTTCTCGGCGACATCGTTCGGCCGGCCTGCTCGCTTACCGCTATCGACCTCGGTCTTCTTCACCCATTCGTGCAGCGTGGCCGGCGAGCAGCCGATCTTGGCCGCGATAGATGAAACGGCAGCCCACCGCGCGGTGCTCGGCTTCGTGATCCAGCACCGTGCGGATGGCACGCTCACGGACTTCAGGCGAGAATTTGTTCGTTGTCTTGCTCATATCGGCTCCAATCTCTCATGAGTTAAAGCCTCCGGCAAACTCGGCGCGGTTCTTGAATCCTAAAAAGGGAACCGGCTATAGGCTTGTGTTTTTAAGCAAAACGTCACCCTCCACTCCTCGGGGATACTCAACTACCATCTGGAAGGAAGGTAAGAGCTCAAGAATGGCGCGCAGGGGAAGCTGGCGTTCATAGAGCTCATGATCACTATACTCAGTATATATGTAACGCGTTCTCATCAGGATCTGATTGCCACCGGCAATAACGTCGGCCTCGGCTCCCTGCACATCCATCCAGATGAGATCTATGTTCTCTAGGCCAGCTTCGCTGCACCAGTCATCCAGCCTCCTAGTCTCAACCGAAATCGGAGGGTCAAACCGAACCCACTCGTACTCAGAAAGATGGTTCTTGGGACGGCGTATCGAGCCCGAGAGATCCCATTCCTTAGCGCTGTCATTGCCATTGCTGGGATGAAACTCGATCCTCGCGTTTCGGTCGCTGATCGCAACCTCGGATAGCCTCATCCGATCCCGATAAGAACCCATTTTTCCTTGAAGCGTGCAGCGGCTCTGGGGTCTGGCTCAAAGCAATAGAGCTGGGCGCTCGGAAGAAGGCGCAGAAAGCGTTGAGCATCGCTTCGTCATTGCACCCAATGTCAAAGATTACAGGGTTAGGCTTATCGAGAAGCGAAACGATCTGTCGATGTACGTTTAACTCACACACCGGATCCATCACAGTCTCCTTAAGTTTTCGAAGTGCCCTGCTGAACGAGCTCGGGTAGGATATCACTGAAATACCGAGCCATATGGCCCTTCTTTCGACATGGTTGTTGACGCTTCGCCGTGCGATTACGTGGGCACGGCGCATTGTCGGTCGCGGGCTTTGCTATTCGCGAGTTTGTTTGGCGTAACGAAGCGATTCCAAGCTATGCTGAAAGCCCACTAGTCACCGAGGCCTCAGCGGGGACGGATACCTGTGATTTGCGGCCACGTACCGGGCTTAAGCATATGCAACGCTGCTCCCAAATCTGCCGAAGTTCATTTAGGAAAGTCTCACGACTACCTGAAACCGGCGCGATTCCATCCAAAATGTCGCCAACCAGGGCTTCTCCCTCAATCCTAATTAGAAATACTCACGGCCTGCAGGCTGGAGGGGCCTGTGCGGATCTCACATACAGTCTCTTGCCGATCCAGGGTGGAATATGCACGCGCCTGATGGAGACTTGCGTAAGGTGGCAAGGAAACTGCTAGTTTATTCCACTCCTCCATCGTTGAGATTCGCTTCTTGACGAGAAATGGACCGATCACAAGTGCATCCAGGTCGGTCGTCAAAAAGGTCGTTACGGCATCCCTAACCGAATCCACTACCGGCTCGGCGTTGTTGTTAAACGACGTGTTGAGCAAGATCGGAACGCCGGGTTGCTCTCCAGTTCGTTTCGAAAGGTAGGTCGCTCTGGCCTGGCCACCGGCTTTCGTAGTTTCATAGGGTGGCGCTTGACAGTGCACCTAGAGCTCACGGGTCGAAGCTGAAATCAGATCGTGACCGGATCGGTGACATTGCCGACAATCGGCGCTAACAGAAACCCAGACCGAAGCATTTGCGGCAGTAACGCCGCGTAACGCATCCACATTACCCAGTCCTTCATCTTTCCGCCCGACAGCCACAACGACGTTTGGTGGTCGCTGCAAAGGTCGCACACCGTATCCTTGCAGCGGCGAGTGCGCCTGCTCCGAGGCATAGCACACAGAGTTCCGCCGCCGGCCTCCGTCACTATGCGCCAGTACCGAACTCAGCTCCACGCGGTGGGACCGCCATTGATAATCACGTCGAACGGCGCCCACAGCGTGAGAACCGATCTGCGCTCAATGTGCACAACGCGAGAAGGGGAAGCAGTAGAAAGATGACCAGCGCGCGGTGAAGACGAATAGGAGGCGGCATCGACCGGGGCAAAAGTGCGTCCCGTGAGAGCCCACTGAAACGTCGAGAAGCAACGACCAAGATTCTACCCGATCACGTCGAGTGCAAGATAACGATCGAGACCAGGCAGCAGACCGACTGCCTCATCTCGTTTTCCCAGCACAGTCTCCACGGCACCCGAGGACCCATTTTAAGAACTCCGAATTATGGCTTTTACAAAACGCTTCTTCAGCGTCTTCTAGGGGCAACCGTTTCGATCAGTAAAATCGATTGTTTGGATGGAATGCATTCATAAAAACGATGGCGTGACTCAGCAGTGAAGCGAGCGGCGACCCCACCCTTCTCTCAATGGCGGCCGTGTGCAAGGCAGTCTTGTCGTAAAAGCAACACTCCTTCGCTACTCCTGTTTCAGCCGACAAAGCCAAGCCGCATGTTCGTCTCGGCACATTGATGAGCCTAATGGCGGCGCTAGCTGCAAGGAAACTGCGTTCGGTCTTAATCAGCACTGGCGCTGCGAGTGCCGCGAAACGTGGGCCAAGCGCTTCTACATTTTCCCCCGGCGTAAGTGCGCAGCATCTGGTCGTTGAAGCGCCAGCCGACGAAGGAGAAGCCTGGGTTGGTGCGCGGCTCCTTCACCACTTTAGGGATCGGGACGATAAATCGGCAGAGGCCGCGGTAACTCCAAAAAAATAGCGCAGCGCTAAAAAATTGGCCTCAGGCTAGACCGTGGGTATAGACTGGTAGTCCAGTAGGCGCTATTCGTGCTGTTCCAGCATAACATCAGCCACCCCGTGGATTCTCCAAGGCCTCTTATATTGAAAAAAGTGCAACGCAGTTTTGCCGTCGAGTACAAGAACGGCAGGCGAAAACTTGATGCCAGATCGAACTCGATCTGGGGCAATGTGGATCTAAAGTCAGTCGCGCGCGATCTAGAGGAAGAGGCATTGCCTTTTCTGTCAGGTAGCTCTCAGAGTGGCAAACCCGACAGCGAAATGTCTTTGCCGGAACAAGATCAGGCCGAGCAGTTGTTGACAGCGCCCATCGGGCCGTCGACAACTGCATCAGATATACAGGAGATGAGCATGGCCGACGAGACTAATACGACAACCAAGGTCGATGGACAGACCGTTGTCGAAACGCCTAATGCGCCGAAGAAACAGCGCAAACCGCGCGCCAAAAAAGTCGCGGCACTCGAGACCGCGTTAGCTGACGCTACGGCAGAGCCGGCAGGTGCGCTGGCCGGGGACGGTGGTGTGAAGAGGAGAGGGCGCAAGACAAAGGCTATCGAAGCCACGGCGAGGGCCAAACGCGCACCTGTGCGCCGTGCTCCAAAGGCTGTGCAGGCAGCGCCGGCTGCCCCGATGACGGCGAGCGATGAAATGGCAGACCTTTTGCAGTTGGAAGAGGAAAATCAGCGGCTGCGCAAGCTTCTTGCTGAAAAACTTCGCGCTGAAAATGAAGATCTGCGCAAACGGCTCAAGCTCGAATGATATAAGCGGCCGGTCAATAAGCGACCGTATCTACATTCTTATCGAGACAAACAATTCGGCAACGGTGAATGCTGTTGCCGGACCCCAAACTCACTGCCTGCTTGCGGGATAAAACGCGAGGTCAGATAGATGGCGTCTCCCTGGAAACTTCTTGCCCGACTGATCTCACCGGGCCGCGAACAAAAGCGAGAAAACGGCTCGGACCAGAAGGTTACGCCGGACACATTGGCCATTGCCGGTCCGACCGAAACGCCTGCCGAGAAGAGCCTGATAAGCGCCGTTCGACCGGCAAGCGAGGGGCTTCCCCGTCACGGCCATTCTCCTGCAATTTCCACCGAGTTTGTTGTTTCTAAAGAAGTCGGAATCGGTGGCCACGATCAGGTCGACGGCCAAGATGCCAAAAACGTTGAGGCGGCCGATCCACCTCCATTCGGCGGGCTTGGTACCGACATCGCCGCTGGGCACGATGCTACGAGGCTTGAGCGAACTCTCGAGGTCGCCCCGCGTAAGAAGGCATCAGCCGCGATTGCAAACGCTGCCCCGGCAATTCACACTGCGGACCAGATGAGCCTCGACGAAGACATCAGGGTGCTCAGGGGGCAGTTAGCCAGAAAGCTAAGGCTGCAAAACGCGCAGTTGAGAACAATGCTGGAGCGGTTTGAACGGTGACCTGTCGCAGTGCAACAACCTGTCGCCCCGGGCATGTCGTGGAGCCAGCGGCAGCATCACCTGTGTACGGCAAGGACAAATAATTGGGTTCCGAACACGGCCCCATTTCGTCGAGATCGACGACAAGAGTGTTTAGGTGTTTAGTCCCGGCATTTGATGGATGGGATCGATGATGAATCGATCTGGCTCCAAAGTCCATTGTTTGCAGATGAACTCGTAGGGCGTGAGGCCCTTTAGCGTCTTGAGCCGGCGCCCGAAATTGTAGGCGTCGATAAAGTCGGCCAGATGTTTTTTTAATTGCGCATGATCGTCGTAGTGGAAGCGCTTGACGGTCGCCTCCTTGATCGTTCGGTTCATCCGCTCGACCTGTCCGTTGGTCCAGGGATGCTCACCTTTGTCAGGCGATGCTCGATGCTGTGATCGTCGCAGACCCAATCGAAGATGTGCTGGAAGGCATTTCGATCACAAGCTCGGTTAGTGAACTGAATGCCATTGTCGGTCAAAACGGTGTGAATGGTGTAGGGCACTGCCGCGATCAGATTGCGTAAGAACTGGGCGGCATTCATCTTGCCGGCTTTGGTGTAGAGTTCTGCGAACGCGAACTTGGATGTTCGGTCAAATGCGACAAAGAGATAGAGCTTGCCCTCGGCCGTCTGCACCTCGGCAATATCGATGTGGAAATAGCCGATCGGATAAGTTTTGAACTTCTTCTTCGGTTCCCTGTCGCCTCCGACCTCCGGCAGACGTGAAATGCCGTGGCGCTGCAAACACCTGTGTAACGACGAACGCGTCAGATGTGAGATGGTCGGCTGAAGAGCGTAGAGGCAATCATCGAGCGGTAGCAACGTATGCCGGCGGAAGGCGACGATAACGGCCTCTTCTTCGAGGGAAAGGGTCGTCGAGTGCGGGTCCTTCGGGCCTGTGGGAAGATCGACCAACGATGTCCGTTTCTTCCATTTCGCTACGGTTTTCTGGTTGATCCCGTATCGCTTCGAAAGCGTTCCCAGGCTCTCCTCACTATTTTGTATTGCTCGACGGATTGCCTCTGTCGTCGTGGCGCTCCCGTGTAGAACCTGGCCCATAGTGCTTCCCTCCATGCCAAAGAAAATATTGCCCCATCAAATGCCGGGACTAAACACCTAGGCCATGTTCTAGGCAATTAACCGCGCTCGATCGCCACCGTGAACATCGAGCCTGCCGCAGGTTTCCTGGATGCGCGTCTCCGCCGCCTGCGCAATCGAAGCCGCATTGGTGGCGTCAAGCTGAACTGTCCGGGCGTCTGGTCGGTTTTGAACGAAGGTGTCGCTGCTTCAAGTTGGCGCGCGCAACCGAGCCGGTGAAGCCGTGCTGCGCCAGACCTTTCACGATATTGACGGCGGATTTCTTTGCCAGTGGCGAGAGCTGAACTGTGACGCGATCGAGACCGACACATGCCATGGACTGCGAATTCAGCGATCGATTTAAAATCGAGCAATTGGGAGCTTGCCTCCTGCCTAACCTCTCGACGAACTCGAGCTCGATTATGTGACCACTTCAAGGCCCTCCGTTTGCCAGTCTAGATCGGCTGGCGGCCAAGATAAGCATCGAACGCGGCAGCGACATGGCGAAGGGCAGAGCGACGTTCGTGCCGCACACGGACTAAACCGTTGTCAAACTCAACGATCCCATCCTCAGCCAGAATCTCTAGCTGCTTAGCTGAACTCACTAGATGGGTCTGATCAAATCCCTGAGCCGTACTGATTGTTGATATGTCCGCCTCCAAGTAGCACATGAGCTGTTCGATGATTGCAGCTCTTACGCGATCCTCGGTAGTTAAACGGTAGCCCCTTGAGATCGCCAAGCGGCCGGATGCTATGTGTCGGTTATAACAGCTTTGCGTGAGATCGTTTTGAACGTAACCGTCGCCGCAACGACCAATGGCGGACGCGCTCAAACCGATGACAGTTGGGCAGGTTTCGGCAGAGTAACCAAGCGAATTTCGGCGCAGACGACCAGCTCTCTGTGCTATTGCAAGCTCGTCATCCGACAAAGCAAAATGGTCGAGACCAATTTGCAGATAGCCTGCTGCAACTAACGTATCGGCCATGGCTGAGGCCTGCTCAGCTCGCGCGGCTATATCGGGCAGTGCTGCTGTGTCAATCAAGCGCTGATTTTTTCGAAAAGATGGAACGTGGGAATAACCGAAAACCGCGAGGCGGTCGGGACGCATCGCAATAGCGAACATAGCGCTCTCGAGACAGGACTGGACGGTTTGGTTCGGCAAACCGAACATCAGGTCGAAATTGATACGCCTGACCCCATACAGGCGGAGGTTTTCGACGGCGGTCATCACTTGCGCCTCGCTCTGAATCCGGTTGATCGCTTTTTGTACGACGGGATCGAAGCTCTGCACACCGACGCTTGCGCGATTCACACCGGTTCTTTCTAGGGCTTCGGCCATATCGGTGGTGAACGTGCGCGGGTCGACCTCAATGGCAATGGTTGCACCTCGCTCAAGCGCAAAACGGCCGCGCAGGAGTTCCATTAGCGACAGGAAGTCTGCCGATGGCATAATGGTCGGGGATCCGCCGCCAAAGTGCACGTCACCCACGGAGAGTGCCTGCGGCACTTGCTCGGCGACCAGGCGGATTTCCTCGCGCAGCATTGCCAGATAATCGGTTATCAAAGTGTCCCGACGAGTGATGCTAGGCCTTATACCACCTGCTACAACCGTTTTGTGCGATGGAGAAAAGCGGGTGTTTGGGATCATGTCTTGCGCGAGATCGCAAAGGCCTTCGACGGCGACATCGTTATGATCGATAGTTCCTGTGTCCGCGTTCATCAGCATGCGGCCACGGGAAAAAGGGGGATCGAGACGATGGCTGCATGGGACGTTCCCGCGGCGGCCTAACGACGAAAATCCACGCGGTCGTCGACGCAGACGGCAGGCCGATCAGCCTCGATCTGCCAGCGGGGCAAGCCCACGACAACCGGATGGCAGAGCCGATGCTGCAGGACATGCGAGAAGGCGCGATCCTCCTTGCTGACCGCGCCTACGACACCAACGCCTTGCGAGACTTGGCCAAGGAAAAACGGGCCTGGGCCAACATTCCGGCAAAACGTAATCGCAAGGCCAGCTTCCCCTTCAGTGCATGGGTCTATCGCCAACGCAACTTGATCGAACGGTTCTTCAACAAACTCAAACAGTTCCGGGGCATTGCAACCAGATACGACAAAGACCCGCGCAACTTTCTCGCCGCAATCAAGCTGGCAGCAGCACGCATCTGGATCAGATCGTTATGAGTCTACGCCCTAGTCGGAAAACCACAATACCAGCACATCGAGCGGCAGAATGGAATGTGGAGATAGAGCGAGACAGCGTCATCAGTTCCCTGGCTTCTCAGCCATTGCTCATATGTGTGGGCGCCGATTTCTGGAGAAAACTCCTGTATTGTTGGGTAGATAGTATACCAAGGCAACTGCGCCCCGCTATTTGTGTTCGGAACGAAAATCGACGACGGTGCACGCAAAGACTTTCGCCTGCAGTCCGTGTCACGTTCACATTCAATATTTGACACGTTTTTTTCCCTCGAAAGCTGGGTCCTATTGGGCATGTGCCACGCCCGGAATGGACTTGATGTTCGATTTGACGTCGCATTCGGAAAGGGCCTTCGGCTCATCGCCAGGCTCGTCGCGGCTCGTTGCGACGCTGAGGTGCTTCTTGCGGCGCTTCGCCGCCTTGTCTGGATATTGCGCTAACACTTCCGCAATGAGCTTTTCATGCAAAACGCTGTCATTCTCGTAATCAAGGCTCATGGGCCCCTGCCCCCTTTCAAGGTTCGGGTTAGGTCGTCGTCGCCGAAGCGTCTTTCGTGGAAGGACGCGCTGGCTCAAGGGCCAGCGCGTCCTGTCGACAGCGGCAGTTATTGAGCCGCAACCACCGCTGACTCCTTGGCCTGTAATTCGGCCAGCATCTGCTCGTCGCTCTTCATGATGCCGAAGTCGAGCAGCATGTCTTCGAGCTCTTCCATGGTAATCGGGGTCGGAATGGTCCCTTGGCCCGAATTGGCATGGATCTTCTCGGCTAGCGCCCGATATTCCCCGGCCTGCTTGGAGTCCGGCGCGTACTGGATCACCGTCATCTTCCTGAGCTCGGCGTGCTGGACGATGTTGTCACGCGGCACAAAGTGGATGAGCTTGGAATTGAGCCTGGCAGCCAGCGCCTCGGAGAGGTCGAGCTCGCGGTCCGTCTGGCGCTCGTTACAGATCAGGCCGCCGAGCCGCACGCCGCCGGAATGGGCATATTTCAGGATGCCCTTGGCGATGTTGTTGGCGGCATAGAGCGCCATCATCTCGCCGGACATCACGATGTAGATCTCCTGGGCCTTGTTCTCACGGATCGGCATCGCGAAGCCACCGCACACCACATCGCCGAGCACGTCATAGGAGACGTAGTCGACATCGTCATAAGCACCGTTCTCTTCGAGGAAATTGATCGAGGTGATGACGCCGCGCCCGGCGCAGCCGACGCCCGGTTCCGGACCGCCGGACTCCACGCACTTGATGCCTTTGTAGCCGGCCTTGAGCACGTCCTCGAGCTCAAGGTCTTCCACCGAACCTTCCTGCGCCGCCAGATGAAGAACCGTGTCCTGTGCTTTGGCGTTCAGGATCAGCCGGGTGGAGTCGGCTTTCGGGTCGCATCCGACGATCAGGATCTTCTGCCCGAGGTCGACAAGCGCTGCGAGCGTATTTTGGGAGGTGGTGGACTTGCCGATCCCCCCTTTGCCGTAAAATGCGATTTGACGCAAATCTACCATATCGCCTTCCTTCTTTCGTTCCATCCATCGCTGAGTAAAAGGCAGGCAGCTCGCGCCGCCTCGCATGGCAATCTTCAAAACCCGTGCCATGTGGGCAGCAGCATATAAAACAGCTGTTTTGCTGATCTTCAGCTATTTAGTTCCAAACTTTCGAAGGCGGGATCGACAAACTCTTGTCTCGAAACCGCCAAACTGGACGAAGCGGCTGCGAGGTCTTGTCGGTTGGAAATCGCTTGCGTCAAAGATCAACAAATCTCGTCCGTATCCTTACATCTCAGGCGAGGGACAGAAGTAGTGTGGCAAGTCGTAGAGCCAAGCAGATCGGTACCGTCTTGACGGCCGATCGGCTCGCACCACGCGTCCGAATCAAGGCCGGATGATCAGCAGAACGCATATGAAGGCACAGTAGAGATTGTCGCTTACAACAAACTCGCTGTTATGCTGTCTCCATGAACAAATAGGGGGAATGCCGACAGCTTGGCAGCTGCAGTCTTGCAGGCCCGGATTGTTTCGCCATTGGCTGAGATTGACAACGGAGCCGGTTTCGATCGTCAGCGGGCCAGATTCTGAGGAAATGCTCGAAGGCTACAGCAAAGATCGTGAGCAAGCTATCAAGTTAAAGCGCTAGTCGCGGACGCTTTTTTCCGGCCATACGCTCAGCTCCGACAAATGTGGATCGCGTAGTCGAATACGGCGAAGAGCTTAAGGCAATTTTAGTAGGTGCTATCAGAATTGACCGATGATCATTATCCGACGACGACATCACCGCTCATCTTTAGGAAAGTGGCATTTGCGCGTGCCCGCACAGTCGTAATATCGGGAGCAATAATCCCCCGTATCGGTTCAACGTCGCCGGACAAGCCCGCCAGGTTGCATCTGTGGCCTTCACGTTTTCAAGATCTCGCGCCCGACGAACTCTGCCGCTCCAGAAAGACTTCCGCTTTCCTCAGGGAGAAAGCATTCATTAAAATCGCCGCATTCCTTGCAGCTGGGAGCGCTACAAAGGGAAAAGCCTTCAGCTTCGCAAATCTTGCGGTAAAAATACTTCTTCCACCTCATGTTGTTGGTGTTGCCTGCCACCAGCGCCGGAAAATGCGCGAACAGCAATCTCCTAAGTTCGGCTTTGTCAAGCAAGCCGAGATCCCGCCAGAGGTGGTCTTCGCGCATGGAACGTCGCGCAATGATCTTAGCAAAACGCACGCCCTCAGGGTCGCCTGGCCGCACATGCCCTAGGAGCATATCGCGCAACAGTTGCTCCTCTGCATCAGGCATGCAATCACTCGCCTCTTGCAGGGCAAAAGCGCGGATAAGCCTTGCCGGAAAACTGCGGGCTGGTATATCCCGCAGCTCCCTAAGCGAAAGGCCGGTTGCCTCGGTCGCGGTGGCAATCCCCATCTCAATTTCTTCAAGTGCGCGCGAAAAAACGCGGAAGAGCACATAGTCATCAAAATATAACTTGAGACCCATCTGGCATGGTCGGCTGAAATAGCGTGTTTGGCAATCGTCGCAGTGGTCGACGGCTATGCCGGTTTGACGTGCGGCGTCCGCAGCTGGCACCGCCACCGTCGAGACCCCGATGTGATGCACATTTGGCATGCGCTTCGTCGCTTTCTCCAATAATCGAATTCAGTTGGCTGCTTTGATCCCCGCAAGGCGAGCATTCAAAGGTTGTGCCAGCTTGAGCAAGTGACAGTTGAAGCCGGCTTTTCAATCACTCGATCGCCCGTGCAGCGGGGAGGCGATCCCGCCTCCCAGTTATCGCCAAACGGACAAACGCAGGCTTTCAATCTGCGGCGCCGATCGAGCAGTCTGAGTGTAGCAATCTGAGGGAAGATCAAAGATCAATTGCTGCGCAACGACGTGTTAGCCGCCGATAGAGTTATCATATGTCTCTTCGATAGTCCTCAGAGTAGTTGGAGACCGGCACTGAACGTCTTCCGACCTTCAGTGTTGACCTTTGTCCAGTTGAACGGGAGGCCTTCGGCAACGTAGTAAACGCCGCTTTGAGGCGTCAGCTTTCCGTTTCTCGAGCCCATGTCGCCACGCTCGCGGACTCTCAGCGAATCGGCGCGATAGAGTTCATTCTCCTGGATCCTATCATTCGTCATTGCGCTCATAGGAGCACCGGGGAGCGGCGATCAATACGCACTTGCAGGCCTTCCAGTGCGCCCGCAACGATGAGGCCCTTGTTCGCCACTCGGTCCATCGGAACAAACACAGGATCAAGCACCGGCCGGCAACATTCAAAACGTCGCGCGGCTTCCGTCATCGTTATTGACGGCGAACGATAAGGTTTACTACCATCGCCTCCCAAAAGCGCTATCTGCCCGGCAAGAGGGATCGGGTACCCGTCAAAGATCGTAAAGGCGGTTAACCCAACTCGCAAAGCTTCTTCGCCAACAAATAGCGAGTGCATGTCGTCGAAGCGGATCGTCTGAATAAGATCACTGCCAATTAAACCGGCGATCGATGCAATGCTGTTGCGATCAGGGAGCTCAGCGGCGCGAAAGATCGCACTTTCCGGCTCCAACAGATACACAAAATTTTCCATATCCTTGCCTTCTAAATTCTTGAAAAGAGCTCGTGCCCAGCTGCTTTTGACGGGAGCGAAAACGACTCGTGCATCAACTTGGGATAGCGACAACGCGCGGCAATATGCAGATTTCAGCGTGCTGTGTAAATGGTCCTGCGCCAATTCGGTTCGGTTCAATTCAAGCCAGGCTCCGGACGCGTCGCTCCGATGTCGCCCAGCCAGTTGATTCTATTGAGATATTTTAATGGGCGTGTTTTTATTCCGGCCAGCCCCCATACCAACTCCGGGCCAAACATGAACGCGACGATGTTAGACCATACCGGCAGCCGCGCAGTCGACTAAGCGGGTTCAGCAATCGAACGCGGCGGCCATCGGCGTCGCCGCACGTATGGCTCGAATTTGTCCCAAATTTGCGGAACGGGATCCCGACCTTGGGCAAACTATGCAAACGGGTGCGTGTTCCAAGTTTGACGAGATCTGTACGTCTGTGAAACGATTGCGCTTCATTCCCTGGTCCTCTCAATGGGCCAGAGCTTACTTCAAAATGGATTATTTCAACGGGGCAAGGTCAAAGGCACCCCTTACGACGTATAAAGCAGAAAGAAAATTTGCAATCGGCGAGTTCCATCCGAGCATCACGACATTTGGCTAGCGCAACCGGGGCAACAGCCGCGCTCACTGTTGGCTGACTTAAAGTGTGCTGAGTGCCGCGGTCGCGAGTTCGCGCTCGGTCCCCAGGCGTTTTCGGTGCCGCGTTTTTAGCGTTATTCAAAACGCGGATGATGGCATCCAATCAATCTATTTTGCCTGATTAGCGACCTTGGTGCATGACCAAGGTGTCTCACCAAACAAGCCGATCGCGACCTCAGCGGAGAACGTACAAAAATGCAATAGATAGGAAGCGGCAGATTTTATTGCGTATCCCGGAGAGATACTGGCGCCGCCTTGTTGCTCGCTATGGCGGCGGCCTTCGGAGTCTGGCGAACAGGATTTGCCGAGTCGGAAGCCGCGAAAGAAGAAGTCGTCACTTTGGCGTATTCGCGCTGACCCAACTTTTGGCAACCTATGGCACTCACGGCGAAGTCATGCACGTTCATAGCGTGGACGAATCGGGCGAAACGTCAGCGTCGACGCAGTTCAAGTATTGGACGAACGAACGGGAGCAAGACCTTGCCCTTTAGAACTTTTTTTTGCATCCTGCTACTGGTCACGTGCACCAGCGCTGTTTCGGCCTACGCCGCGTCGCTTTCCATCTTCAAAGCGTTCGCCGTAACACTAGCGGCTTCGGTTTTCCTTCAGGTCGTTTATTTCTTGAGCCTGCTATTTATGTCCTTCCGGCCCACGCGCGAGAGCGACAGGTCGATACATTCAGGAACTCGGCAGGCAAACCAGCCACAAAAACATGATCGCGATGAAACTGAGCTGACCTGCCACTGAATTTTCATCCGGCGGCGATTAGAGCCTCGGCGGTTTTGAATACGTCAAGTGGCGCGGTGTGAGCAACCGGCGGAAACGCGAAGCCTTCATCTTGCGCAGCGTTGGAGCCGGTTGCGGCGATGGTCCCGGCATAATCTTCCGGGGTCTGATATCCGAGCGATTAGTGCGGCCGGAAATTATTGTGATCGTCCGCCCATTCGGCAATGGCGCTTCGGGCATGATTGAGGCCAAAGAACAGGCTTTCGTTGAGCAGTTCGTCGCGCATCCGACCATTGAAGCTCTCGGCATAGCCGTTCTGCATCGGCTTTCCCGGCGCGATGTAGTGCCAGTCGACTTTGTGATCCTTCGACCACGCGAGGATCGCATTCGAGGTGAGTTCAGTGCCGTTGTCGGAGACGATCATCCCCGGCTTGCCGCGTCGTTCGATCAGGGTCGTCAGTTCGCGAGCGACACGACGACCGGAGATCGAGGTGTCCGGGATCGCCGCCAGGCATTCGTGCGTCACGTCATCGACGATGTTGAGCACGCGAAACCTCCTTCCGCAAGCGAACTGGTCGTGCACGAAGTCTAGCGACCATCGGGCATTGGCCTTAGCTTCGACCGGAATCGGAGCACGCGTGCCGACAGCACGGCGTCTGGCGTTGCGCTTGCGGACAGAGAGACCCTCCTCGCGATAAAGGCGATAGATGCGATTGACCCCGGACGGTTCTCCCTCCCGCCGAAGCAGGACGAACAGCCGCCGGTAGCCGAAACGCCGCCGCTCATTGGCGAGGTCGCGCAGCTTCGCTCGCAACTCGGTTTCCGGCGGTCGGTTCGACTGATAGCGGATCGTCTTGCAGTCGGCGGATATGATCTGGCAGGCCCGCCGTTCCGAAAGACCCATGACGGTCTTCAGATGCGTGACGGCGTCACGCTTGGCGACAGGCCCTACCATTTTTTGAAAGAAGCTCGCGGAGTGCTGCTGCGTCCAACATCTGCTCGGCGAGCAGCTTCTTCAGTCTCGCGTTCTCGTCCTCAAGCGCCTTCAGCCGTTTCGCCTCGGAGACTTCCATACCGCCGTATTTGGCTTTCCAATTATAAAACGTTGCTTCTGAAATTCCGTGCTTGCGGCAGAGGTCGGCCACCTTTGCGCCCGCCTCCTGCTCCTTCAGCACCGCAATAATCTGCCTTCCGTAAATCTCTGCTTCTTCATGCGTCCGTCCTTTGATGGGCCGGACTCTAATCAATTCTGGAGGAAATTCGCAGGGGCAGGTCAGAGCAGTCCAACGTCCCCCAGCTTGACCTAAGGCGTAAACGGCGCACCCCTTAGTTAGCGGTGTAGGTATTGACCCAATTCATCAGGCTAAAGCTCAATTCGATGTCATGGAACTACTCAACAACCTCCAGCAACCGAGGACCGCTTTCTTCACCACGGTGCGGCGGTCCATGAGATGCTGCATTGGTCTCCCGATTGCTTCATCTTCGGCAGGAGGCTTCTTGATTGGGCATCGTCTGGTTTAGAAAGCACCTCCGACTCAGGCGACTGTTGCCGACCGCCGCTCCTGATTAGATGACATGTTTCCGGAAGAGAACATGCTTCGAAATTTGAGCGTTTCCCGTTGCCTTTTCGACCTACGCCGATCGAGAAGCTCGACCGTCTCGGTAAGCGCGGGGGTGGAAACATTAAGAACAACGTCAACGAGATGACTACAAGCTCAGAACTTGCATTTGGCGGAAATAAGCTCCGCAAACTTTACTACCGGAGGGTCGAGGCGGGTCCAGTCTGATTTGCCCAGAGCCGGCGCTTTTAACGCGGCGGCCTCGGCGCAGTCGACGACGTTCCCGCCCATCGGACGAAAACTCGCGGGGCAACTTCGACGTCGAAGATGGCGCGGATTGTTGCACGAAAGCCCGCCGCGAGGGCATCCCATGCAGGTCGCCGACTATCGGACGCAGACCGGCGTTAGAGCAGTCTTTTGTCAGACATGTACTCCGCGGTTGTCGGCATTGAGACTGAATGGCGGGAGCTTGACACTACGCGCTGCTACGAAATGCCTGCTGAACCCACGAATTCACTTCGGCACGCGATTTGCTCTGGTCACGGTATGTCGCCAATCGCAGCGCGATGGCCTTCGGGCGGCGCATCGCTGTTCGCGTCTCGTGAGTTCCGATGGTTTGCTGGGCAATGATAGTGGCTCGGTTGTGTGTGCCGGGAAAATGTGAGGAGTGTTAGATGCGATCTAGAGTTCTTCGTTTGCGACCCACAACAATCGCCCACGTCGCGAGCGGTACAGCCAAAGCGGCAGACCTTGAGCCAGGCGGGAAGCCGGGGGTGTGGGACTGGACTGGAAGTTCTGTTTGCGGACGGGTCGGTGGGCGGGTGCGGTCGAACCTGCTGCGCCAATTCCTACGGTCGGCCGACCTATGGCGATACCGACATGTTCGATTTCAACCGGCTGCAAAACCCGCACCTGCCGCTCGGCCAGGGGCCGCATCTGTGCCTGGGCGCTGCGCTGGCGCGCCTGGAATTGGGAAGTGTCTTCCCCCCGCCGTTCGTGCGGCCGGAGGATCTGGCGCTGGCAATCGCCGCAGAGGGCGTGGTCTACACGTTGCCTTAACTCATTTGCTGCCCGCAGTCTGCCCATCATCTTCCGCCCCTTCCGGGCTTAAAGAGTGAAGCGTCACCATGTCCGAACAATCCTTGCCGACGCTGCCGATGTGGCGGGTCGATCACATCGAGCCCTCGCCCGAGATGTTAGCGCTACGCGCCAAAGGTCCGATCCACCGCGTGCGCCTTCCGTCCGGGCACGAATGCTGGTGGGTGACAGGCTATGACGAGGCCAAGGCGGTGCTGTCTGACGCGGCATTCCTGCCCGCGGGAATGCCTCCGGCGGATTTCACCCCCGATTCGGTCATTCTCGGTTCGCCGGGATGGCTGGTCTCGCACGAAGGGGACGAGCATGCTCGGTTACGCACGATCGTGGCGCCGGCCTTCAGCAACAGCAGGGTGAAGCTGCTTACGCAGCAGGTCGAGGCGATCACCGTGCAGTTGTTCGATACGCTGGCGGTTCAGCCCCAGCCCGCAGACTTGCGACGCCATCTCTCCTTTCCGCTTCCGGCCAAGGTAATCAGCGCGCTGATGGGCGTGCCCTTCGAGGAACACGCCTTTTTCGCAGAGCTCTCCGACGAGGTGATGACGCACCAGCATGAAAGCGGCCCGCGCAGCGCGTCGGGCTTGGCCTGGGAAGAGCTCCGCGCCTACATTCACGGCAAAATACGGGGCAAGCGACAGGATCCGGGCGATAACCTGCTGACGGATCTGCTAGCCGCGGTTGACCAGGGTGAAGCGACCGAGGAAGAGGCGGTCGGCCTCGCGGCGGGCGTGCTGGTGGCGGGGCACGAGAGCACCGTCGCGCAGATCGAATTCGGCCTGCTGGCCATGTTTCGCCATCCGCAACAGCGCGAACGCCTGGTCCGCGATCCGTCCCTGGTGGACAAGGCGGTGGAGGAAATACTGCGAATGTATTCGCCTGGCGCGGGCTGGGACGGCATCATGCGCTACCCCCGGACCGACGTGACCATCGCGGGCGTGCATATACCCGCGGAGAGCAAAGTACTGGTCGGCCTGCCGGCGACCTCGTTTGATCCGCGCCATCTCAAAGACCCGGAAGTCTTCGACATCGGACGCGACGCAAATCCCCACCTGGCGTTCTCCTACGGGCAGCACAATTGCATCGGGGCGGCGCTGGCGAGGCTGGAACTGAAGGCCGTATTCGGTTCGATCTTCCAGCGCTTTCCCGCGTTGCGCCTGGCCGTGGCGCCCGAAGAACTGAAGTCGCGCAAGGAGATCATCACCGGCGGGTTCGAGGAAATGCCGGTGCTCTGGTGCGGACGCCCCCCGGCATCGCAATCTTCTCATTTGACGGCGCCTGGCGCGGGCCGGTCAGATCAGCCACCCGACAGGTAACCAAGATGGACGTGCAAGAAACCAAGGCAGCATGCCACGACGCCTTCGCCGAGCTAGCGTCGCCAGCATGCATCCAAGACCCGTACCCGTTCATGCGGTGGTTGCAAGAGCACGATCCGGTGCACCGCGCGGCGTCGGGCCTCTTTCTGTTGAGCCGCCACGCCGACATCTACTGGGCGTTCAAGGCCACGGGCGATGCGTTTCGGGGGCCGGCGCCATCCGAACTGGCGCGCTATTTCCCGCGTGCGGCGTCCAGCCTGTCGCTCAATCTGCTGGCGTCCACGCTAGCCATGAAGGAACCACCGACGCATACGCGTCTGCGCCGGCTGATTTCGCGCGATTTCACCGTGGGCCAGATCGACAACCTGCGGCCGAGCATCGCGCGCATCGTCGCAGCCCGCCTGGATGGCATGGCGCCCGCACTGGAGCGAGGAGAGGCGGTGGACCTGCATCGGGAATTCGCACTGGCCTTGCCCATGCTTGTCTTCGCTGAATTGTTCGGCATGCCCCAAGACGACATGTTCGAGCTCTCAGCGATCGTCAGCGCCATTCTAGAAGGCCTGAGCCCGCACGCCAGCGATCCACAGCTCGCCGCGGCGGACGTGGCCAGCGCCAGGGTGAAGGCCTATTTCGGCGACCTCATACTGCGCAAGCGCGCCGATCCCCGCCGCGACATCGTGTCGACACTGGTCGGCGCACACAGCGACGACGCCGATACGCTTTCGGACGCGGAGTTGATCAGCATGCTGTGGGGCATGTTGCTGGGCGGCTTCGCCACCACTGCTGCGACTATCGACCATGCGGTGCTGGCGATGCTGGCCTACCCCGAGGAGCGGCACTGGCTGCAGGGAGACGCCGCAGGGGTGGAGGCATTTGTAGAAGAAGTACTGCGCTGCGAGGCGCCCGCCATGTTCAGCTCCATTCCGCGTATCGCCCAGCGCGACATCGAATTGCATGGCGTGGTGATCCCGAAGGACGCGGACGTGCGCGTGCTGATCGCGGCCGGCAATCGCGACCCGGACGCTTTCGCTGATCCCGACCGATTCGATCCGGTGCGGTTCTACGGCACCAGGCCTGGCATGTCGAGCGACGGAAAGATTATGCTGAGCTTCGGCCACGGCATCCACTTCTGCCTAGGTGCGCAACTCGCCAGGGTGCAGCTGACCGAGAGCCTGCCGCAGATCCAGGCTCGCTTCCCCACGTTGGCCTTGGCCGAGCAGCCGACCCGGGAGCGCTCAGCGTTCCTTAGGACGTTCCGCGCGCTGCCGGTGCGGCTGCGCGCGCAGGCGGCGGCTGAGGTTCGCGTCGTGGTCGACCAGGATCTGTGCGGAACCACTGGTCAGTGCGTGTTGACGCTGCAGGGCGCCTTTCGTCAGCGCGAACCGGACGGCGTGGCCGAAGTGTGCATGGCGACGGTCCCGCAGGCGCTGCATGCCGCTGTGCGGCTCGCAGCCAGCCAGTGCCCCGTCGCGGCCATCGGGTGATCGAAAGCGAAGCCGGCGATGACCATTGCACCAACCCCGGCCCTACGCCCTCTCCGGCAGACGCTGAGCGACATGCAGCGAAAGACCTACGCAATCCAGGAGAACATGATGGAACGATTTAAAGGCAAGGTGGCCGTGGTGACCGGCGCCGGCGCCGGGATCGGCAAGGCATGCGCCCTCGCCATCGCGCGCGAGGGCGGCAGAGTGGTGGTTGCCGACATTGATGGCCCCGCTGCCATCGCCTGCACCGCACAGATCGCAGCCGAAGCGGGCCAAGCGCTGGCCGTGGCCATGGACATCGCAGATGCGCAGGCGGTGGCAGAGCTGTTCGAAACGGCGAAGCGGCGCTTCGGTGGGGTCGACGTGCTTGTGAACAATGCGAGCGCCATGCATTTGACCCCGCTCGACAGCGCGATCCTCGACCTGGACGTGGCGGTCTGGGACCAGACCATGGCGACCAATTTGCGCGGCACGCTCCTCTGCTGCCGGCAGGCCATCCCACAAATGATCGGCCGTGGTGGTGGCGCGATCGTGAACATGTCATCGTGCCAAGGGCTCAGCGGCGACACCGCACTGACGTCATACGCCGCGTCGAAGGCCGCAATGAACATGCTGTCGGCCTCGCTTGCCACCCAGTACGGACACGCGAAGATCCGCTGCAACGCGGTTGCGCCAGGTCTTGTCATGACCGAACGTCTCTTCGCCAAGCTGGACGAGTGCATGCAACGGCATCTACACCGGCACCAGCTCCTGCCGCACGTCGGCCGCCCCGAGGACGTAGCCGCGCTGGTCGCGTTCCTGCTCTCGGAGGAGGCTGCGTTCATCACCGGCCAAGTGGTGTGCATCGACGGCGGCATGTTGGCGCATGTTCCAACCTACGCCGACGGTGGCAACAGCGCGGCTCGGCCGGCCGGTGACGCCGCCGAAGCAGCCGCAGCGTCGCATTGGTGATGGACATGCTGCTCAACCCGCTGAACCGCTGGCGCCGGCTACGGGACGACATCCCGGTCATGCCTGGCGCTTTCCCCCTGGTCGGGCATCTTCCCGCCATCGTCTGCGATCTGCCGCGCCTGCTGCGGCGCGCGGAACGGACGCTAGGCAGCCACTTCTGGCTGGACTTCGGCCCGGCCGGACACCTGATCACATGCCTGGATCCGGATGCGCTCGCATTGCTCCGGCACAAGGAAGTGTCCTCGGCACTGATCGAAGAGATGGCGCCCGACATCCTTGGCGGAACGTTGGTCACTTTGGACGGTAGCGCGCACCGGCAGGCGCGCGATGGGATAAAGGCGGCGTTTCTGCCCAGGGGTCTGTCCGAGGCCGGCATTGGCGAGCTGTTCGAACCAATTATTAGGGCTCAGGTCAAGGCGTGGCGCGACCGCGGTGAAGTCGCTATCCTGCCAGACACTCGCAACCTGATGCTCAAACTCACCTTCAGTCTCATGGGCATCCCCGCCCAAGACCTGTCGGAGTGGCATCGCAAGTACCGGCAACTGCTACAATTGATGGTCGCGACCCCGATCGACCTGCCGGGGATGCCACTGCGGCGCGGCCGCGCCGCCCGCGATTGGATCGACGCGCAGTCGCGCCAGTTCATCCGGGACGCGCGCGCGCCCGCCGCGCGCACCGGGTTGATCAACGACATGGTGAGCGCCTTCGATTGCAGCGATGGCGCGCTCTCCGATGACGTCCTGGTCGCCAATATCCGTTTGCTGCTGCTTGCCGGCCACGAGACCTCCGCCTCGACGATGGCCTGGATGGTGATCGAGCTGGCGCAGCATCCAGAGCTGTGGGACGCCCTGGTCGAAGAGGCGCAACGCGTGGGCGCGGTGCCGACCGGGCACGAGGACCTGGCGCAATGTCCGGTCGCAGAGGCGCTGTTTCGGGAGACGCTACGAATGCATCCGGCTTCCTCGCTCGTACCGCGTCGCGCGATGCAGGAATTACAACTCGGCCCGCGGCGCATTCCTGCGGGCACTCATTTGTGCATCCCACTGCTGCATTTCTCGACCTCGCCGCTGCTGCACGAAGCGCCCGATCCGTTTCGTCTGGGGCGGTGGCTGCAACGCACGGAGCCGATCCGGCCGGTGGACATGCTGCAGTTCGGTGCCGGCCCACACGTCTGCATGGGCTATCACCTTGTATGGCTGGAGCTGGTGCAGTTCAGCATCGCCTTGGCATTGACCATGCAGGAGGCCGGGGTGCGGCCGCGGTTGATGAGCGGCGTCGAAAAAGGCCGGCGTTATTACCCGACCGCATCCGTCCATGACAATCCGCATCGGATTCTCATGAGCTGGGATCCTCTGCCCCGTGTCAAGAGGCAGCGGCGACGGCGATGAGCGGCATTGCTGCACTCGGCGCGCGCGCAGTGCGACGCCGGCAGCACCGCGGCGGCTCGCCGCTCGCCGCGGCATTCTCTGTCAGGTACAAGGAGATGAACAACATGCAGAAGGATTCCACGCTAAACGACGACCGAACTGGCGTTTCCCTGTTCGGCGGATCGGGCGCGCTGGCGTGCGGCGGATTGCCGGTGCGCGCGTCCATAGGCATGGGCGCGCTATGCGCCGTCGCGGAGGATGCCGCGCGTTACGCTGTACCGCGCGCTGGATCGCTATCGCGCCTGTTTCGGCCTTGTATTGTAGGTGGTCGAGGATGACACGCCAGCGGATGACGCGACGCTGGGGAAGCCCCCGGCAAGCATGCGGCGGAGAAAAAAGCAACCGGCGTGCCGATCACGGAGCTGCATGCAGCGCCCCAGTCAGTGCCGGGCCTATGGCAAGGGGCCGGAGAAGCCATCACCTCGCTGCGGCCGCGTGCGGAGCGGTTGGCGCAGGCCGTGCAGCGGGGGGGTATCTGTTTAAGCACGCGCCGTGCGCATTGGCGCCGGTCCGCACGGAGGCGCCGCCGTACCGCTGCGATCGGCCGGCGGCAGCGCTAGATGCTACATTGTGTCCGATTCCACGGCGCAGATCGGAGCGGTTGCCCACCGCGGCCCGCCGCGGTGCCCGGCGTCCGCCCGATTCTGCTTCTCGTCAACTGCCTGCAGAAGGAACATCCCGCATGAATGCGCTGTCCGAACAGATCCTTTCTGAATTGCGCCACCTGCTGAACGAGACGCGCGATGGCGGCAGCGTGAGTCCGTCCGTTTACGACACGGCGCGCGTTTTGCAGTTCAGCAGCAACGTCACCGGTCGGCAGAACGCATACGCGTGGCTCATGGCGCAGCAACAGGCCGATGGCGGGTGGGGAAGTGCTGACTTCCCACTGTTCCGCCATGTACCCACGTGGGCGGCGTTGCTTGCATTGCAGCGTGCCGATCCTCTTCCCGGCGCTGCGGACGCAGTTCAGGCTGCAACGCGGTTCCTCGAGCGCCAGCCGGATCCCTACGCAGATGCGGTGCCGGAAGACGCGCCGGTAGGCGCGGAGCTGATCCTGCCGCAGATCTCCGGCGAGGCCACATCCTTGGTGGGCGACGTGGTGTTTCCGCGCTACCCGGCGCTGTTGCCGTTGCGGCAAGCGTGCCTGGTTAAGTTGGGGACGGTGGGACCGCTGCCGAGCGGCCATCCGTTGTTGCACTCCTGGGAAGCCTGGGGGACGTCGCCGACCACGGCATGCCTGGACGACGACGGCAGCATCGGCATCAGCCCGGCGGCAACCGCCGCGTGGCGTGCGCACGCCCTCACACAGGCGAGCGCGCCACAGGTCGAGCGTGCCGACAGGTATCTTCAGGCCGCATCGCGCGCGGCGCGCAGCGGCATCGAAGGTGTCGTTCCCAGCGTCTGGCCGATCAACGTGTTCGAGCCATGCTGGTCGCTGTACACTCTGCATCTGGCCGGGTTGTTTTCGCATCCCGCGCTCGCCGAGGCGGTGCGCGTGATCGTCGCGCAGCTCGATGCCTGTCTGGGCGTGCGCGGTCTGGGTCCGGCCTTGCACTTCGCGGCCGATGCGGACGACACTGCTGTTGCGTTGTGCATCCTGCACCTAGCAGGACGCAACCCGGCTGCCAACGCGTTGCGCCACTTCGAAATCGGCGGGCTGTTCGTTACCTTCCCCGGCGAGCGCAATGCCTCGGTGTCGACCAACATCCACGCCCTGCATGCGTTCAGACTGTTGGGAAAGCCCACCGCCGGTACCAGCGCTTACCTTGAGGCCAATCGCAACGCGGACGGTCTATGGGACAATGACAAATGGCATGTTTCGTGGCTGTATCCCACCGCGCATGCAATCGCTGCGCTCGCGCAAGGCGCGCCCCAGTGGCGCGACGAGCGCGCGCTGGCGGCGCTGTTGCAGGCGCAGCGCGACGACGGCGGCTGGGGCGCGGGTCGCGCGTCAACATTTGAGGAAACCGCCTATGCGCTGTTCGCGTTGCACGTGATGGATGGGCGCGAAGAGCCGACAGGGCGCGCCCGCATCGCGCTGGCGGTCGCGCGCGCGCTGGAGTGGATGCTCGCTCGCCATGAGGCGCATGAATTGCCGCAGACGCCGCTGTGGATCGGCAAGGAATTGTATTGCCCGACCCGGGTCGTGCGCGTGATCGAACTCGCCGGCTTGTGGCTGGCTCTTCGTTGGGGGCGGCGCATCCCGACCGAGGGAGCAGGAGGAATGGCGCAATGATCCCGACGGAAAGCGCGCTGCAGCAAGTACTGGAGTGGGGGCGTTCCCTGACCGGATTCGCCGACGAGCATGCCGTAGAAGCAGTTAGGGGCGGACAGTACATCCTGCAGTGTATCCAACCGAGCTTGCACGATATCAGCGCCCGCACCGGCCGAGATCCGCAGGACGAAAAGCTGATCGTGGCGTTTTATCGCGAGTTGGCGCTACTGTTTTGGCTCGACGATTGCAACGACCTTGGCCTGATCGCGCCGGAGCAGCTGGCCGCGGTGGAGCAGGCGCTGGGGCAGGGCGTGCCATGCGCGGTCCCCGGTTTCGAGGGCTGCGCTGTGCTGCGCGCTTCCCTGGCCGCGCTCGCCTACGATAGGCGCGACTATACTGAGCTTCTAAACGATACCCGGTGCTACTGCGCGGCGCTGCGCGCCGGACCCGCGCAGGCGGCGGGGGCTGAACGCTGGTCGTACGCCGAATACTTGCACAATTCCATCGATTCGATCGCCTACGCGAACGTGTTCTGTTGCCTGTCGTTGCTATGGGGGCTGGACATGGCGACCCTGCGCGCGCGTCCGGCGTTTCGCCAGGTGCTGCGGCTCATCTCCACGATAGGGCGCCTGCAGAACGATCTGCATGGATGCGCCAAGGATAGGGCGGCGGGAGAAGCCGACAACGCTGCCATCCTGCTCCTGCAGCGTTATCCGGCTATGCCTGTGGAGGATTTCCTCAACGACGAGCTGGTCGGCCATGCGCGCATGCTGCACCGAGTGATGGTGAAAGAACGCTTTCCTGCACCATGGGGACCGTTAATCGAGGCCATGGCGGTCATTCGCGCGAAGTACTACCAGACCTCGATCAGCCGCTACGGCAACGATGCGGCGGGGGGAGGCCAGCGTGCGCCGGCGTGAACGCGCGGGAGGCGGCGGCGTGCGCGCGGCGCCCTCGGTCCGATCCGACGCAACGCCAACGCCCAATACGGCGGATCGAGCGAGCGGGTGCGACGACGCCCTGACCCGGCGCAAGGACGACCATCTGGACCTCGTGCTGGATCGGCGAACGGCGCCAGCCACGGTCGCTGCCGGCTGGGAGCAAATCCGGTTCGAACACTGCGCACTGCCCGAGCTGGACCTGACGCAGATCGAACTGCGCACATCGCTGTTAGGCAAGCCCATACGTGCGCCGCTGCTGATCAGTTCCATGACCGGCGGAATGCCACGCGCAAAGGCCATCAATCGGCACCTGAGCGAGGCGGCGCAAGCCTTGGGGATCGCCATGTGCGTCGGTTCGCAGCGCGTGAGCCTCCAATCGCGCAATTCCCAGGGGCTGACGCGCGCCCTACGCCGCCTGGCGCCTGACATTCCCTTGCTGGCCAATATCGGCGCTGCGCAACTGCGCGAGGCCGACGGCCTTGATCTGGCGCGCCGGGCTGTCGATGCGCTGGAGGCTGATGGGCTGATCGTCCATCTCAATCCGCTGCAGGAAGTGCTACAGCCGGATGGCGACCGCGACTGGCACGGCGTACTGGCGCAGGTGGCTCGCGCCGCGCGTAGCGTGGGCGTGCCGATCGTGGCCAAAGAAGTCGGGTGGGGCCTGTCCGCCTCGGTGGCCTGCGCGCTCGTCGAGGCGGGTGTTGAGGTGATTGATGTCGCCGGAGCCGGCGGCACCAGTTGGGCCGCGGTGGAGGGCGAGCGCGCCCGCGATGCCGCCGGCCGTGCAGTGGCGATGGCGTTTGCCGATTGGGGGATCCCGACACCGGCCAGCTTGCAGGCGGTCCGTCGGGCACTGCCAACGGTGAAGCTTATCGCGTCCGGCGGGATCCGCGACGGCGTCGACGTGGCCAAGGCCATTCGCCTGGGTGCGGACATTGCCGGGCAGGCAGCCGGCGTGCTGCCGGCGGCTACGGTATCGACCGAAGCGGTCGTTGCGCATTTCGAGGTCGTCATCCGCCAGTTGGCCGTCGCCTGCTTTTGCACCGGCTCACCTGATCTGGCGACGTTGCGCCAGGCGCGCTTGTTGCCCTCCGCGCACTTGTTGCCCTCCGCGCATCCGCCAGTCGGATGATGCCGGCGTCGCCCGCTCTGTCGGCCGGCCCTCCAAGCTGGTTGCAAAAACCGTTAACGCTAAAGCTAGACCTCTAATCCACCTTGGCCCAGCGGTTCGATGCAGGGAACGAAATGTTCATGAAGCAGCTGTTGACGATGAAGCGGTAATGATGCCGCCGGCTAGGTTATGCGTACCGTAACTCGGGCTTACAAAGGCGCGCAATCCAGCGCCGTTTGTTGAATCAGACCGGCTTTTCCCGGTCCAGCCACGCCTTTGCAAAGTGCATGATTAAGCCAGTCAACGAAGGACCGTTTTTGAGGGCTGGCAGGAATGGTGTCACCTATCTGTTCGAGATACGCATAAAATCTGGCGGCTGCGCTGTCCAATCCTTGGCCGCGAACGATACTGGGTCGATTCAGCTGCGTGTCCACGGCAGGCAATTTGCCAAGCACTTCTGCGCGGCCGACTGTATCTGCGATGTCGTCGGCGATCTGATACGCGTGCCCGAGCAATTCCCCCACCTTAGACCATGGGGCCGGATCTGCACCACTTGCCAGGGCACCGCAAGTGGCCGCCGCGACAAAGAGGGAGCCGGTCTTGTAATGGTGATAGCGGTCGATTGGGACGTGCGTCATTGCCTCCATCGACTGTCCGGCGATCAGTCCGTGACTGGGGCCGACCGCCTCCGCAACCACCTCGATCATGCGCGCGCCCAACTCAGGTGTTAGCGCAGCCTGCAAGCTGAGGTATTTGAAAGCCATCACAATCAAGGCATCGCCGGTCAAAACGGCGATAGGCTCTCCGAAAAGCCGGTGCACCGTTGGTCTGCCGCGGCGTAGCGCCGCGTTATCGAAGCAAGGCAAGTCGTCATGCACCAACGAGGCACAGTGCAGCAATTCAATTGCTGCCGCGGCTCTTGTCGCCAGCTCAGGATCTTTTTCGCCGCACACATAGGAGACTTTCAAGCAGAGCTTGGGGCGCATCCGGGAGCCCCCTGGAAACACTGCCGCGTCCAGCGCTCCACGCAGGTGAGCCGGCGCAGCCGGACTTAGAGCAGTATCCATGGCAGCTCGCAGCGCTTGCTCGATGAGCTTGTCGCTATCGCCAACCACGTCGGCTTGGTGATTCGAAATCATATCGCATCTCCACTTTTGAGACGAAAACGAAAACGGGCCTAGTCCAACCGGTGCCAAACAAAAGGCCGATTTCGCTGTGTCTCTTCAGGTTCTAAGGCACCGTTAAGTTTAGCGGATTGCGGCGGCCAACATGCGGCACCGGCGTGACCAATGAAACCGTGTGCCAGTGGGAGCCTTAACTCGGCAAGGCGATCTCCCACTGGAATCCCTTGAAGCAGTCTCATTCGTGGCGACCTGACATCTGAACGTCGGTTACTTCGATCGCGCGCGAAGAACATTGGCTCCGGCGGCGCTGTCGGCCAGAATGGCATCGCTCTCAACGTCTTGGTCCAAAGCTGAAGAGGCTCCCGCGCTGAGCAGTGGCTGGTGACAAAGCTCTTTGGATCGGCTGCACGCCGCCGCGCGTGATGATCGCTGACGAGCTCCGTTCGTACGGTACGACATGGGCGAAGATGGGCCTTACATCTAAAGGTGTTGGTCATCGTCGATAGTAGCCACTGGAGCTTGGACCGGAACCATTGCTGGCAGAGATCTGGGCTCCTACAAGCAATTGGTGTGCCACCAGATCATTGTTAGTGAATGTTTCAATGGCGACAGAAGGCGTCTTCCGGTGCTCACCGTGTGTCGGGAGTCGCGGATTGTGCCACTCCGCCTAGTATTTGAACAGCGTCAACCTTGCGAGCGATCCGTCCGAAGGCCAACCCAGCATTGGAGTGATTTGGGTTGAGGTCACAATGCACGTCGGCGCTTGCATCATGCCAGCCTGTCAATGTGCGCGATCGCACACGACTGTCAGCTTTGCGTCAATTACGATCGAACCGATGCTTTTGACGTTTCACGAGGTTACGCTGCCGATAGACCCAGCGTGAGAAGACGACTGAGCCTTCCAGTTGTTCTTCGGCGCGATGTTGCCGAAGCCTTACACTCGACCGGCTTGGCGAGGATTTCAGCGCTGCCGTAGCCCTTGTCGGCCGGCAGGAAACCGCTTCGAAAAGTCGGTCCCCTACCGCCTTTTGCTAGCGGACTAAAAGGGCGGAGCAGGTGGATCTATACAGCGCTTTCTTTCAAAGCCCTGGTTGCGCCTTGTGTTCGTCAGCGATCAGGAGCGCCTTCGGCTCCACATGCTTGGCGACGGCCGCCCATGCATCCTTGCCGTTCTCGTCCAGGATCACCCGCGTCACCGTTCTGTTCGGTGCATGGCGGTTGGCCTCCCTCAGCGCCAGAACTCACATACGCTTGCCGTTCTGATTTTCCTTCTTGCGCCCGTCCTTGCGCTCTTCCTTCTTGTCACCTTGCGGAGGACGCCGCCCACATACTTGCCGTCGATCTGCACCGTACCGTGCAGCTTGATCGCATCACGGCGAAGGTCGGCTGCCTCCCGGAGCTTCTGCAGCAGGAAGTAGGCGGTCTTGTACGTACCCATCCGGCGAAGGCCGTCTGTCCTGACTTGCTGATTGGCTTTAAGTCCATGCCTTATGTCATGCGCTACAATCATTTCCCCCATTGAGGTCTTGTCCGTCGACGATCTTGGTCGCCGACGGGATTGGTCGGACGAAGAGAAGGTTCGGATCGTCGAGGAAAGTCTACAAGGCTTTCGGAAAGGCTCGGTGACGGCGCGGCGATATGGATTGTCACGGTCATTGTTGACCCGTTGGCGTCGGGAATACCGTAGTGGTCTTCTGAGCAGTTCCGCTACAACGGGCTTCGTGCCACTTACGATTTCGCCACCGGCGGCGGCATCTTGCGAGGTAGCCTCACGGCCGCGATTTGAAGACGACATGACGATCGAGATCGGCCTGCCGAATGGCCGACGGCTGACGATCCCAGCCTCGCTTGATCCGACCATTCTTGCCCGCCTGTTGCCCGTCGTGGATGGGTCATGATCGCGTTTCCCGCGGGGGTAAAGGTGTGGATCGCGGGCGGGGTGACGGACATGCGTTGCGGCATGAACAGCCTGGCGCTGAAGGTTCAGCAAGGTCTTGGCCGCGATCCTCATGGCGGCGAAGTCTTCTGCTTCCGGGGTCGCAAGGGTGACCTGATCAAGGTCCTCTGGCATGACGGCGTCGGCATGTCGCTTTACCTGAAGCGGCTGGAAGCTGGAAAGTTCATCTGGCCGGTCAGCCAGAATGGCTCCGCCGTGCCTGTATCGTCGGCGCAGCTCGGCTATCTCCTGGAAGGGATCGACTGGCGCAACCCGCGCTGGACGCAGCGGCCTTCGAAGGCAGGCTGACCGCCTGCATTCCTCTGTTTTTGTTGGGCTTTCGGCATGCGGCATGGTAGCTTTCGGCCATGGATGATGCTGCTTCGGAGATAGCCAGACTGCGCGCCGCGCTTGCGGCATCGGAAGCGCGTGCCGCCTCTGCCGAGGCCGACCTCGCACAGGTGCGCGCGGTCGTGACGACGTCTGAGGCGATGATCCGGCATCTCAAGCTCGAGATCGCCAAGATACGTCGCGAGCAGTACGGCCAGAGCTCGGAGCGCCGCGCCCGGCTGATCGAGCAAATGGAATTGCAGCTCGAAGAACTTGAAGCCGACGCCACCGAAGACGAGATCGCTGCGGAACGCGTGGCGACGAGAATCACAAATGTCTCCGCTTTCGAACGCCGCCGGCCGGCCCGCAAGCCGTTTCCCGAGCACCTGCCGCGCGAGCGCCTGGTCATCGATGCCCCGTCGACCTGCACCTGCTGCGGCTCGCACCGCATCGTGAAGATGGGCGAAGACATCACCGAGACGCTGGAGATCATTCCGCGCCAGTGGAAGGTGATCCAGACGGTGCGCGAGAAGTTCACCTGCCGGGACTGCGAGAAGATCAGCCAGCCACCGGCCCCTTTCCATGCGACACGCGGGGATGGGCAGGACCGCACCTGCTGGCGACGATCCTGTTCGAGAAGTTCGGCCAACATCAGCCATTGAACCGCCAGGCTGAGCGCTACGCCAGGGAAGGCGTCGCTCTCAGTCTCTCCACACTGGCCGATCAGGTCGGAGCCTGCACGACGGCCCTGCAGCCGATCCATGACCTGATCCGTGCCCATGTTCTGGCCGCCGAGCGGCTGCATGGTGACGACACCACCGTGCCGCTTCTGGCCAGGGGAGCAACAAAGCAGGCGAGGCTCTGGACTTACGTCCGCGATGACCGCCCTTTCGCGGGCGGCGCGCCTCCCGCCGCACTCTTCCACTTCTCTCCCGATCGCGAGAAGACCCACCCCAACACGCATCTCGCCGGATGGCACGGCACCCTGCAAGCCGATGCCTATGGCGGCTACAACGACCTCTATCGTGCCGACCGCCGCCCCGCGCTGGTGATCAGCGCACTTTGCTGGAGCCACGCGCGGCGCAAATTCTTCGAACTCGCTGACATCGCCGGCAACGTGCGCAAGGGCAAACCTGCCCACGAGATATCGCCCGTCGCGCTTGAGGCCGTTGCCCGCATCGACGCGCTCTTCGACATCGAGCGCGGCATAAACGGAATGCCTGCCGAGGATAGGCTCGCAGCGAGGCTGCAACATGCTCGCCCGCTCGTCGAAGAACTGCACGATTGGCTCATGGCCCAGCGCGGGCAAATGTCGAAGCACAACCCCGTCGCCGAGGCGATCAACTACATGTTCGAGAAGGAGGGTCGCTGGGAAGCCTTCGCCCGGTTCCTCGACGACGGCAGACTGTGTCTGACGAACAATGCCGCCGAACGAGCCCTGCGCGGCGTTGCCGTACCTGAGTCATTGTGCACTCCCTCTTTAAGTATCTGTAAACATTGGAAGCGTCTCGGTGTCAGCAATGCGACACGGGCGGCCCTTTCGGGCTATCGCGGCTTGGACGGTTGCCGAAGTCAGATTGCTGGCCCGGATTTGATACGGCGCGCCGGGAACCACCTGCTCGGCAGACAACACGTTCGTCTTGATCAGGTGGCGTATTCGGTGGTTGGTCACGCCCAAAACCGCCGCCGCCTCTGTCATGGTCAGCCATTCGCCCTCTTTATCGGCTGATTTGTACGCGTGAATGGCCCGGACCCGCCTTACTGAAGCGACCCGGTGTGCAGTCCAGGTTTTTCCTTGCCCCGTGGGCATTCCCATTCGATTGAGCGACGCGGCGATATGTTCATCGGACCAGCGTCCTGCCATGCTCCGCATCACTGCCAAAGCATCTTCCGTTGTGGCGCACCCGTGTTCAACCGTCTGGGGCTTGCGAACCTTGAGCTCCGAATGCTGACCGCCTTTCCAATGGATGGTCAGCACCACGTCGCGCACCTCATCATCGACATCGACAACAATGTCGGCGATCAATGTACGTAGCAGTTGCTGGCGCACGCGCATGGTGACATCCGGCGACTCCCAGGCCGCCTGCAGATTGTCGGCGAGGTTTGCGAAAGTGCCTGGGTCAACTTCGATGGTTGAAGGACTTTCGGTAGGCCTGCGCACTTCCAGATCACGGACGCGGCGTAGCGCCGTTTCCCAATTCTTCTCAAGCTGTGCAGCTATCAGGCGGTTGTCGGGATCGCATGCCGCATAGCGGCGCTCGGCGAGGCTAGCCTCGTAGCGGGCCTGTTGTAGCTCCAGATCGTGAATGTGGCGCTGGTCTTCCTGTCGCTCCCGGTGCATCCGCTCTGCTTTAAAAGTCGCCTCGATCGCTAATGGTTCTACCGCGCGCAACAACTCGCGCGCAACCGCCGCATCGACCTTCGAGCCGCCGAACGTCATGCAACGGGGCAAGCCCATCATCAGGTTCTGTTTATAGCAGCGATAGACAGGATTTTGTGGATTTCCCGTATAGGCAACACTCAGTCGCCGTCCAGACCGTCCGCAGGTCAGGAGACCTGATAATAATGCTTTGCCGCCGCGGCCCGATTTAGTCCCACCCGATCGGCCATAATTATTGAGGGCCAGTTGCTGTTGGTTACGCTCGTATTCGCCCCAACTAATGTAACCTTCGTGATGGTCCCGGATCATCACCTCCCAGGTACCGACGGGCTTGCCGTGCCCGTAACTGCGCCGAGCCCATCCATCGACGATGGCAGTCCGCTTCTCGCTCTTCCCATAGACGTAAACGCCGGCGTAGAAGGGGTTTTTGAGGATGCCGATCACATTGCGATAACGTACTGGCATCCATACGAAGTTGGTCATGCGCCCTTCATCCGACGGCCGAGGGAAGTGAATGTGATCTTTCGTCATCGACAGCAGCACCTGACGCGCGCTTCCAAGGTCGTGGAAGCGGGCGAAGATGGATCGAATTACCTCTTGCAGACGCAGATCAGGATCGAGCCCAAGCCCGGCCTCCCGATGCCAAATGTAGCCGAACGGAACAGAAAGTCGCAGTTCGCCACGGCGCGCCTTCGACCTGGCGGCATCGAGCATCCGGGCTCTCAGCACGCCCAGTTCGAACTCGCTGATACTGCCCTTCATTCCCAGCAGCAGCCGATCGTTGGGTCGACATGGATTGTAGACGCCGTCATGGTCAATGACGCGGGCTTCGACCAGGCCGCACAGTTCGAGCAGGTGATGCCAGTCCCGACCGTTGCGCGCAAGCCGTGAAGCATCGAAGCAGAAAACGGCACCAACTTTGCCGGCGCACAGTAGGGCGACGAGACGATCGAAGCCCGGACGGGCGACGGTTCCGCTGGCAGAGCGCCCGAGGTCGTCGTCGATCACCTCGACGTGGCTGAAGCCGTGGTGTCGCGCAATGTCAACAAGATCATACTGCCGTCGCTGGCTTTCCAGATTGGTTATAACCTGCGACTGAGTGGATTGCCGCACATAAACGACGGCCTTGCGCGCGAGCAGCGCTGTCGGAATCAAATCAGTGATGGTCATCGTTGAGCTCCTCGAATATCAGGTCGAGCTGCCGGCCCGACGCCGGCACCAGCGTATTGCGAGATCTCATCATGGTCCTCCTGAGTGATTCTACGTCCACTTCGGAAGGGTGCCGCTTTGCTGCCGCCAGAGACCAGCCTGTTCAATTCGATTAGCGTCGCAAGATCGACGCGTGGCGTTCCCATGGTCATGCCGCGGCAGACCACGGGATCGATCATCCACCCTGAGATCGCGATGACGACACCTGTCGGCCCCAGAACCTTCAAAAACCGGCCTGTCGCTCGTTCTTCGACGCGACGAATGGAAACCTTCTGGCCAAAATATGGATGCCAGCAATAGTGAACCTCGACTTCATCGCCGACATGGGCAGAATGAACAGGGCATTGCTCTCGGAAGAAAGGCATGGCTATTCGCCGGTTCCCAGCGCGGAGGCGAGCGTGCTGCCTTCATGTATTCCCTAATCGTCACGGCAAAGACGAACGATATCGATCCGCAGGCCTGGTTGGCGGACGTGCTCGCCCGCATGCCTGGCATTCCCGTATCACGGCTGCCGGAACTGCTGCCGTGGAACTGGCCCGCCGGAAGCGCCCGGCAGATGGCGGCCTGATGGCGCGCCCGACGCATGTCTACACGATCAACTACGTCGCCACGCTGATTGGCGAGAACCTCGAACTCATCCAGGAGGTCGCCAGCAACTCCGACAACATCGACTATGGTGAGATGATCCATGCCCATGACGGCAGCGAAGAGGGCATCACGACCTTCACCGACCGGGGCATCGAAAGCTTGAAGGAGTTCCTCGCCGATATCCGCACCTGGGAAGGAGGTGTTCGGCAGTTCCTTGTCGACGAGCAATGCGATCGCGACAAGATTCGAACGCATCATGGCAGACGAGCCGAAATCATAAGTGCCGCGGCCTTCGCCGGATGGATACTCTTGTACTGGACGTTGACCTTGCGGCTCAGATGGAGCGCCGCCATGCCCTTGGCGGCCGTGATTCCTCCCAGATTGCCATGATGATCTTCTTGAATGAAAGCTTGCGGTCGGCGAAAACCGAAAATTCGGCGCGGCATTCCGGCTCCGAGCATCAGAACGACGACGCCGTACGGCGCCAGGCAGCCACAGCGAGGGCAATATGGCTTCCCGACGTTCTTGGGCCAACGGAAGTCGACGAACAGGCCGTAGGTGTCGTCCTCGGCTGCCCGAAGCCTCTCTCGGGTCGGGCCAGGCGCACTGGTCGTATTTCGAACCTCCGGTCTCCTGCGGAGAAAGCGTCGTAGGAATTCGGTCTCAGGATGGAATTCGCTCCTGCAGCATGTTCAGGCTTCCGGTCCATACGCGAGACATAAGCAGACAACTCCGTCGTAAGGACGGAAGCGAAAGGTCAGTGCTCTATTCGTATCGATTTGAACATGAAAGGACCCTTACCAGGAGAACGAAACCACGTTCAGGGGTTAGCACTTTCGTAAGGTTGTCAAACCCGTGCCCTTATATCGGGAGAAAATTCAATGTCTCAGAGCCAGACTACCCAGCGCAATCTATAATCCAGTTCAGTGAATGGGTCCAGATCGTGAGAGCTGTCTTCGGGTGACCGCGCCTCATGACGACTATTAACGACTCGTTCCCAACAATCGAACATCCGCAAGGTAGATTCACGTTCGAGCATCTTGTGCCTACCTCTGTATGCCTTACTGGGCAGGTAACATTGCCGTTTCAGGCCCTGTCCTGACCTCTGGCCTTAATGATCTTGTTGTTTATTACCTTTTCCCGAGCAGATCAGACGAACACAACGTAGAACTGGTGGTAAAAAGCGCTGATCAGAAAGAAATTAATTTCAGCCGCATCAAGCGAAGGTGTAACGTCTGCCAACTCGTAAAAAAGGCTCATTTCCAGCAAATAAGGGTGCCCTAGAAACAAAAAAGGCCCCCTAAAGGAGCCTTCCCATGGCGTTTCCGCCGAACGCGTGTGCCCTACCGTGGTGTACCGACCTCTAAGGGTGCACCTGCAACAGCGACCTTTCGGAAGCCTCGTTGTCTGCTGCTCACAAAGATATAACCCTCACGGTCGACTATTTCAAGCCCTTTGTGTGGATGCGATAAGGTGGCGGCTTCGTTTAGCAAAGTTCACGTTTGTGGCACTTGCTCCATGATGCCGGAATTTTCAGAGAGCATCGAACCTACACGCTAGCGGGAGCGGTAACCGATATGGGTTCTTGGCTGAGTGATTTCCAGCACGGCGGAGCTTTCCCAGCTAGCCAAATGGGATATCGTGGGACGGGGAAATGGATCGGTTTTCGAGGATTATGTCTTATCGTCCTCAACGAAGACCGCTTAGAAGATGTTGAGCATTGAATGTGAATTTTCGCTCAAATTCGACGCAACCTAGATGTTTCAGTCGCGGGTGCGGCCATAGCCGACTCATCTTTCATGGAACTGGGCCACCGGTCTAGCGAGACTGTTTTGAATGCATTCATGAAGCAATTTGGCTAAACTCTCAAATATTTGCTATAACGCAAAAAATGCCCAAAATGGGTATTTAAAACGGTTGTAGTGTGGCGATGACAAGTGGTTCAAATCGGTTCAGGTTGGCTCAAGCCTACAACGAGTGGCAGGAAAACAGGGACGTGCGGTGACGGAAGATCTAGCAAGCTACAGAAGTTCGAGAGGCCTCGTCAGCACCGCCGATCCGGAGGTTGACAAGGCGATCTATCGAAAGCCAGGTTTCGGCGGCGAAATTACATCGTTGGGTCACATGGAGGAATTGATCAGCGCGTTCCTGAAAAAGACACGCGAAGCGCAGGGCCTGTCTCGCGCAGACGTTGCTCCAATGCTTGGTCTGTCCATCCCTGTATACGGACGCTACGAGCGGGCATTTTCCAAAATGACTGTTACTCGGATGATCCATCTGTGTGAGATTCTTGGCTTCATGCCTATCGATATGATCTTTGAAGCTGCGCCACATCTTTGGGGCCGCACATCGGAGGAGGCCGAGGATTGTCTCACACTGGCGAGGATTCTTAGGAGACTTCCGAACGGCACGACGCGCGATCTTATTCGGCTCCTGCAGCGAATGATCCCCGATGACGACGAGAGCGACAGAGGTATCAGTGATGTAGCGGAGCCCGTGAAGTGAGCTGGGTTTGTCTATGACGCCCCGACCAGTAGTTAGCAGTATTGGTGATAGCTGTCGCAGCCGACGCGCTGTCGTCGGTGTGCAGACACCCGCAATCTCACAACTTAGTTTTTCACTCGAATTTCCGTCTGATCAACAATACGCGCCGATTGCGCAATTTTTCGATGTTTGGTTGGCGTTGATCTCGCTCGATGCTCGAGCGATTCGTCGGCGAGCGACGCCAAGTCTATTTGCATGCGCTTTGCTTCGACAGTAGGGTCTGTGTTAAACTCCCTCGTTGGGTTTTCCCGCTCAATGCCATGTGGGTATTCGAGCTGCCGGCGCGCATGCTTTGATTTCGATTGCTGAATCTAAGCCCGTCCTCTCCGCGCCTCCGTTCCATCGCGCCGATCCTTTTTGCCATTCGGCTCGGAAACAGTCTTTTGACATCACGATCAGGTTCCGCGAAAACGGGGTCGAGTCGCTGAGACTGGAAACGCTGTTCATGGCTGTCGCCGTTCAGAGGTAAGGGCATCGCCTAGGTGTTTAGTCCCGGCATTTGATGGATGGGGTCGATGATGAATCGATCCGGCTCCAAAGTCCATCGTCTACAGATGAACTCGTAAGGCGTAAGGCCCTTTAACGTCTTGAGCCGGCGCCCGAAATTGTAGGCGTCGATAAAGTCGGCCAGATGTTTTTTCAACTGCGCATGATCGTCGTAGTGGAAGCGCTTGACGGTCGCCTCCTTGATCGTTCGGTTCATCCGTTCGACCTGTCCGTTGGTCCAGGGATGCTTCACCTTGGTCAGGCGATGCTCGATGCTGTGATCGTCGCAGACCCAATCGAAGATGTGCTGGAAGGCATTTCGATCACAAGCTCGGTTGGTGAACTGAATGCCATTGTCGGTCAAAACGGTGTGAATGGTGTAGGGCACTGCCGCGATCAGATTGCGCAAGAACTGAGCGGCATTCATCTTGCCGGCTTTGGTGTAGAGTTCCGCGAACGCGAACTTGGATGTTCGGTCAATTGCGACAAAGAGATAGAGCTTGCCCTCAGCCGTCTGCACCTCGTCAATATCGATGTGGAAGTAAGCGATCGGATAGCTTTTGAACTTCTTCTTCGGCTCCTTGTCGCCTCTGACCTCCGGCAGACGTGAAATGCCGTGGCGCTGCAAACACCTGTGCAACGACGAACGCGTCAGATGTGAAATGGTCGGCTGAAGAGCGTAGAGGCAATCATCGAGCGGCAGCAACGTGTGCCGGCGGAAGGCGACGATAGCGGCCTCTTCTTCGAGGGAAAGGGTCGTCGAGTGCGGGTCCTTTGGGCCTGTAGGAAGGTCGACCAACGATGTCCGCTTCTTCCATTTCGCCACGGTTTTCTGGTTGATCCCGTATCGCTTCGAAAGCGTTTTCAGGCTCTCTTCACTATTGCTCGACGGATTGCCTCTGTCGTCGTGGCGCTCCCGTGTAGAACCTGGCCCATAGTGCTTCCCTCCATGCCAAGGAAAATATTGCACCATCAAATGCCGGAACCAAACACCAGAGCAGCCAGCGCGCGGAGCCGTGATTGGTCTGCCGTGAACCGAGAGCTCCACGTGCAGGACAAAAGGCCACCATGCCCGCACACGACGTCCCGGGAGCTAGACGAGGAAATGAAGCGACCGTTATCACCAAAATCACTGAGGGTCATAGCCAATTTGGCGCAAGTGGATAATCCTTGCGTGAAGCGATTTCGGTATGATCTATGTCTATGTACTTGCGATCACTTATATATTTTGGTGAACGATAGCTATCGGGTGAGGTCCGCGTGGCCCAAAATGCGCCAAATTAGATCGAAACGAAACATTGGTGGTTCCAAGCACATCACTTTCCGTATAAAGAGCTTTGGCGCATTTACCTCAGTCGGAGCAATGTCAGGACCACCATTGAAGCAATGGATTAATGAACTCGGTTTGCAACAAGTCGATGATCCAGGCATAGACAAGCCGGTCTATCGAAAACCTTTTGACGGACGGATTGCACTTAGCGCCGAACTCGAAAACTTGATCAGCATCAGCCTTCGCGAAGCCCGCGATAAGCGAAAACTCCCGCGCTCGAAACTGGCGCCCTTGCTTGGCATCACTAAGCAGGTCTACGGCCGGTACGAAAATGGAGTATCCCGCTTGACCGTGAGCCGACTGATTCATCTGTGTGAGGTTTTGGATGCCACTCCGGAAGAGATTATCGCCCCGGCGGCACCTTATCTTTGGGGCGAAACTGAAACCAAAGCGGTTCTGCTGCTGGCTACTATCGTGAAGTTGCGGACTTTCGATGAAGAGATCTTGCAAGATATTTTCAGCTTACTAAGCCGCATAGACGAGACCGGTAGCGATAGCGGCGATCGTGCCATGAAAGTCGCGTCTACCAGCGCCACTGCAGACGATCGCGAATAGGACGTAGATCGCTAGCTTCAATAAACAGAACGTGCGTCCCTGATGAAGTTCCATCAGAAACCGCGAAGGACTAGCTGGCGACCGTTCATCGCCACTCCGGGACATAGGTGGGTAAACCGGGGAGGGCGCAGTTGGGTCAACTGGTCCAACGCATCCCTGCTTTCGGCCGCTGGAGGGGACGCGCGGTCGTCTTTACGCCGCGAGTGCCAGGGAGGTCACGTCAAAGTCTAAGAAACCCGTATATTCGACATACAAAGCATCGATAATTCCATTCATACAATCCATTTTACCAATCTCCCGTGATGATGCACTAGGAATGATCTCAGACGCGAGTGACGGCGAAACATTTGACGATCCGGACTGGCTATAGCGCGAACCCGAGCAACGGCGCCGACATGCATCGGGGCGGCCACTGCTTCGATCGCACAGTGCGGGCTTCAAAAACAGCAGCAGGAAATACCAAAGGAGGTCTTTGCATGCGTTCTGAGGTGCGGTGGAAGCTGTGCTGGGAAAACGAGCTGGAACTCATCGACCACGTCGATCCTCCCGAGCTCTTTCGCAAAGCCCAAGGGCCGACCGGGGTCTTCAATTTCAGTGGCAGCCAAAGCTGGGCAAGGCGCGCCGACAACCTGCATTGGCAGGCGACCGACGCTGACAAGGGCGCGCGCGGCGATGAAGAGTCAGCAGCCAGCCGTCCTTTTGTTCACTGGACTTTCCGGCTCCGGCAAGTCGACAATCGCCAATGCGCTCGACCGGCTGCTGCATGCCCACGGGAAGCACACCTACATCCTCGACGGCGACAACGTGCGCCACGGGCTCAATCGCGACCTGGCTTCAATCAACCCGATCGCGTCGAGAACATCCGCCGCGTTGCCGAGGTCGCCGAGCTGATGGAGGAGGGGAGCTTATTGAAATCCTCGTCGACACGCCGCTTGAGGAATGCGCGCGACGCGATCCGAAGGGGCTTTATCGGAAGGCGCTCGCCGGCAAGATCGCCAATTTCACCGGCGTTTCCTCGCCGTACGAAATCCCTGAGGGCGCTGAATTACATCTCGAAACGGTTGGCCACGACCCTGCGGCGTTGGCGTTTGAGATCGAACAGTTCCTCGAAAGGCGAATGGAGCAAGTGACGCATGAGTGTGAGAGTGGGGAGGCTTGACCATTGGCGGCTTGAAGCGGCCGCGGCGGTCCTTGGCCTATTAACTACGCGGCGACCGTAGCAGCCCGCAGGCGGCCCGCGCCAACGTCCGATGTGGCTTCAACAGGAGACGGCCGATCACGCGCTCACGACTCGGCTTACTGAAACGGAGAAAAGATATGGCTGATGCAAAGCTGCAAGCCGTGCTTTCGGCTCTTTCGCCGATGGCGAGACAGCTAAATGCGCTACCCTCCAATCAACCGGGGCGAGATGCGAACTGCGTTAAACTAAACACGAATGAGAATCCGTTTCCGTTGCCGATGATGGTGTTGCAAAGTGCGCTGGCGGCCCTCGAACGGCATTATCTGTATCCCGAAGATGACAATCTGAGCTTGCGCGACGCAGCCGCCAGCGCGTATGGCCTCTCCCAGGATCAGGTGGTCGCCGGGAACGGCTCGTCGGAGCTGCTTGGGCTCATCTACAGAGCATTCCTCGACCCGGGAGATAGCGTTGCGATGATATCGCCAGGTTTTTCCTTTAACCGCAAACTGGCCAAGTTGCAGGGTGCCAGATTTCTCGAAATCGAATGGGGCGAGTCTTATTCTCTGCCAATCGAGCAGCTGCTTCTTGGTCCAGCAAAAGATGCAAAATTCATACTGCTGGCCAATCCGAACAATCCAACGGGAACATTCGTTCCGGTGGCTGAAATCGACCGCCTCGTCGCGCAATCGGACCAGTTGATAGTGGTGGATGAAGCGTATGTCGACTTTGCACCCGATGATGCCCTGCGCCTAGTCGATCGTCATCCAAACCTTCTAGTATTGAGAACACTTTCGAAAGGCTTTGCAGCCGCGGGAATTCGCGTCGGTTTCGGCTTTGGTCATCCCGAACTTATTGGGAGGCTACGCAACCTGCAAAATGTCTTTAACATGAACGTGATCGGCCATGCGGTGGGCATTAGTATCCTTTCGCACCGCGCCGACTACGACGAGAACCACAGATATATTAAACATGAAAGACACAGAACGACCACTGCCTTGTCTCAATTGGGCTTTTCTGTCATTCCCTCCCACACAAACTTTTTGCTAGCTCGGGTGCCACCCGGACGAGATGGCAAATGGTGGCAAGCGTCTTTGGATAGGCAGAACATACTTGTAGCCGTCTTTCCCGATGCCGGTTTGGAAAATTTTATCCGCGTCAGCATCGGCACCAGAACCCAAATGGACGCGTTCCTTTCAGCCGCCAGGGACATCATTTCTGGAAGTATGAAGACGCAGAGCTAGGCGGTTAGAATTATTGGCCACACTGCTTGTCACTTGGAAACACCAAGTATCGAAGTCCATATTGTGGGATAAAGATCACAAATAAGCGCAAGACCGTAAAGCGTGTGCCGTCTCGATCCCGTTGATTACGCGTGTTATTGGCGCACGAGTGGAGCACCCGGTGGCCGATGCGAGGCTTATTTCTGGCGATTCGGCCGCGGCTCTGCCGCTGTATTGGGAATGGTTTAGGTTTCTTCATAATCGGTCCTTCGCATTGACATTGAGCGAACAGTAATCTGCGGTCGTCGCCGATCTTCCGTCGATCACCTGCGACAGAACCTCGATCCGCTAAAGATCACGCTCGCTCATCGCCATTGATCCCACCCGCAATCCCCTACGCCAGCAAACGTGGGCAGTATGGCATTCGAACTTGGCAGAAACAGAACTTTTTCAATCTGCGGCACTCTAGCCGCTACAGAGATTCGAAGCGGGAGCCGTGCGGCCATGGTCACCATCCGCCTTGCTACCAAATGGTACAAGCAGAGCCGCGGCTTCGCCGATCGGCAGGTCGACCACCGTGATTCCGCTTGCTGCAAGGAAACGGCGCTCGTTTTTGGTAAGGCCTTCCGCATCAAGTACTGCAAAGTGGGGGCCGTGAGAGCGCTTGATGATCTGTCGAGCGTAGATCCGGAGCATCTGATCGTTGAAGCGGCAGCCAATGAAAAGAAAACCGCGATCTATACGCCGTTCTTTCACCATTCCAGGTATTGGCGTCTGGATATCGATTTCGGTTAGGACTTCCACGTAATCGGAATCGGACACCAGAAAGTTCGAAGCTGGTATAACACTGCCGTACGGCGCATAGAGGACCGTCTTTGGCGCTGCGACGCATTCGACGTCTCTCCCGGACAGATCGTAAGTTTTTGTCCAAATGTCGCCGCCGCCGTTTGCACGCGTGACGCCCTGAATCTCGACGACATCCGTTCGACCGGTCTTCGCGAAAGCCGCACGCATTGTCCCGTCGTACCAACCGTCGACGATAAGGGAGAGCGGCAGCGTTGCGAGCCAGTCGTGGAGGGCGGTCGGCGCCACGGGTGCTCCAAATATTTCTGCCATCCAGGCCTGAAGCGTCCGGCGATGCCGTCGCTGTTCAATAAACTGCGCGACTGACCACATATTGCTGCGTATCCTGGAAGGGGCAGGTGTGCGTTCGTTGAGTGCCGCGGAGACGGCTTCCGGGGTGTCCGGTACAGGTGGTTCCGTGGATTGCAGCCGAAGGAGATCCGGACCGAGATAGGGAACGATCCGATCCGCAGCGAGCGCTTCCTGAAGCAGCCTAAGTCTTTCTTCGGCGTCACCGTTGCGAATGATCAGGAGACGGTCCGAGGTCAAAATTTTATTCATGCTGTTTTCTCTTACCTCTCGTTTGCAGCATCAGTCCTCGTCAGGAATCTTCCTTGCGTGGACGGTGATCGGCAGAGGCGTATCCCGCGATAGCTTGGGCAAGACGAGTCTCCAGCCGTTCCTGAGAGTGATCGTGCCGCCCCACATGTCATCAGCCTCGACATCTACGATCGGCTCTTCGAGATCTTTCTTTGGTACGTAAGCCGACAAGCCGGCGCTCGTTCTGCGAATCATTATCTTCATGTCGCTATTCCTTCGTTGGGGGCCCCGCGATTTCAGCAGCGCCGCAAGCAGCGGCGTTGTCTAGACTCGTCAGTTCACGGGCACGCATGCCGACGATAGTGCCACGTTCGACCCATTCGACGGCATAGATGTAAAACTGCTGGAGAAAGGTGCCGATGTCGCGCACATAGCCTTCGTCGCCCTTCCGCACCAAACTTTCCCCAATTTTTTTGCCAGCATAGGTGCCGTCATTCTTTACGTGAAGTCTGGCCCGCACCCGCTCGCCGGGTGTAAATCGTGGAGGCCTGTGGATTTCGACCTCCTGTTCACGTCCAAGGCCCATGGGCATTCCTCCTTGCAGGATATCATTGAAGGCTTCTCCGCAGGAGCCCCGACCATGCTGAAGGTCAAATCGCAGGTGCGGCGAGGACGCAGGTCTTCGGCACGGGGCAAACCTCCGCGCATTGCTGCGTTTCGAAGGTACCCTTGCATTCGGTGCATTTTTCCGGGTCGATAACGTAGATCTCACCTTTGAACCTGATCGCACCGGAGGGGCATTCGAACTCGCAGGCACCGCACTGGGTGCATTGGGACGCTATGATCCTGAAGGCCATTTTTAAACTCCTGAAGATGTTGGATTAAGAGCGCTCACGCCGTCGCCGCTTGTGGTTCGACGCCAAACTTGGCGGCGTAGAGGGTGCCGATGGCGGTCTCGATGTAGTCATAGCAATAAGCATCCGTTGCCCGAACCCCGGCCTCCATGAGCTTAGTCTTAGGGCACTCCCCGATCTTGGCGCATAGCACGACGTCAATACCGACCAGCGCAGTTATGATGCCGTCGAGGGTGGCTTCCTCGCCCCTGCCTCCGAGGCAATACTGTTCGATCTTGCGATGCCCGACGTAGGTGATGCCTCTCGACGAAGCTTCGTATACTTGGAACTCCTTCGCATGGCCGAAGTGCTCGTTGATGCGACCGCCACCCTTTGTCGCGACCGCGACGTGGAGGGACCCATCGCCGGCTGCTTTGACTGTCTCGATTGCCTCGCTCTTGGCGGTCGCGTGATCGCCGCGTTCGCGGGCGATCACTTCCCGATAGGCCTCGCGCTTACGGGCGTCATAGGTGATCTCTCCGGGAAGCTGGTCGAGTGCGAACTCCTGGCCCCGATCATCCCCAAGCAGGCCGACGGCATCGGCCCTACACTGCCGGCAATGGCGCATTAGCTTTGCGCCGCCTTCGAGACGATCCTGGAGCGCCTTCAATTCGAGCGCCCGCGGGCCGCGCTGTCCGGTCAAGCCGTAGTAGGTGCCATGGGCCGGATCGGAAATAAGCGGCATGACGTTGTGCAGGAACGCCCCCCGCTCCTTGACCCATTTATTTACCTCGACCAGGTGTTCGTCGTTGACACCAGGAATCATCACCGAATTGACTTTGGTGATGATGCCGCACGCGGTCAGCATCTCCAGGCCCACCATTTGCCGCTCGTGCAGAATTCTCGCAGCTTCGATGCCGGTGTAACGACGGTTGCGGTAAAAGATCCAGGGATAGATCTTTGCGCCGATTTCAGGGTCAACCATGTTGATCGTAATTGTCACGTGATCGACATTCATGTCGACAAGTTCGGCGACGTGATCCGGCAGCGCAAGCCCGTTGGTGGAGATGCACAGCTTGATGTCGTGGATCTCCCCCGCAACTCGTTCGAACGTTTCCTTTGTCTTCTTCCAGTCGTAACAGGCATCGCCCGGTCCGGCGACACCCAGCACGGAAAGCTGCGGCACTTCGTTGGCGACGGCAATGACCTTGCGCAGCGCCTGGTCTGGCGTCAACTTTTCCGAGACGACCCCAGGGCGGCTTTCGTTGGCGCAGTCATATTTACGATTGCAATAGTTGCACTGGATATTGCAGGCTGGTGCGACCGCGACATGCATGCGCGCGAAATAATGGTGAGCCTCTTCTGAATAGCAGGGGTGGTTTTTGATCTTCGCCCAGATAGCCTGGTCCACGTCGGCCGGTTTTGTGGACACGCCACATGACGAGGATGTGCAGCCACTCGGTTTCGCGGTCGCCAGCAATTGATACAAGGATGTCGTGCTGGTCGCACTTTCAAGCGAAATCATCGGTGCGGACATTGAGTGCTCCGTTGCTAGTTGACGTCGCCTTTCAAAACGCAAAAGCCATGCCATCCCAAGGACGGGATTTGCTTTAAGAATTTGCATTTATTGCCCGATTCCGACCGTGTTCGGACACAGACTTGTCAAGCTTCCGACAGTCGACAAAAGAGTTGTCCGTAAGCCACCAAACCAGGCATTGGAGATCGAGAAGGTCCAACATCACCCAGGCGCTTAAAGCTTTTTCACCTCGATGCGATGCTGGCGTAGAGCATAGCCGACCTGACGAGGCGTAAGGCCGAGAATACGAGCCGCTTTGGCCTGAACCCATCCGGCCTTTTCCATCGCCTCGATCAACCGGTCCCGTTGCGTGAGGCGCGACTCCATTGCGGGACAACCGGAACCGTGCGGATCACAAGCCTTGACGGAAGATACCTCGTCCGACGCACCGATGCTCCCGCCCGAGCGCGGCGATGAAGTCGGCATCACATTGCTCCGGGCATGCCCATCGACGGTGATGCCGCCGGGCGACCCGTCGGTTTTCCAGAGGAGCGACGAAAGGCACTGGCTGTTCTTGCAGGCAAAATCAGACGAAACGATCGAGCTTGAACGCGCAAGGGTGGCAGTCCTTCGCACGCAGTTTTCGAGTTCCCGGACGTTACCTGGGAAATAGCATTGCGACATCACCTCGATCGCCGACGACGAAAACGTCAGCTCGCGTTGGTTCTCCTTGTTGAATCGGTCAAGAAGAGCGTTCGCAAGGCGTGGAATATCGCCGGGTCGCTCTCGAAGCGGCGGCAGGACAATTGGAACTACGCTGATGCGGTAATACAGGTCGGCCCTGAATTCGGCGTTTGCAACAGCCATCTCGAGGTTCTTATTCGTGGCGCATATGAGCCGGACGTCGACCGCAAGCGTCTTGGTTCCGCCCACCCTCTCCAGTTCGCCTTCCTGCAGGACGCGCAGCAGTTTGGCTTGAAAGGCGGGCGAAATCTCGCCAATCTCGTCAAGTAGAAGCGTTCCGCCATTTGCCAGTTCGAAGCGTCCGGCGCGCTGCGCGATGGCCCCGGTGAAAGCCCCTTTTTCATGCCCAAACAGCTCCGATTCCAGGACGCCTTCGGGCAGCGCGGCGCAGTTCAATTTGACGAACGGCTTGTTTTTACGAGGGGAAAGTTCATGGATCGCCTGTGCAAAAAATTCCTTGCCGGTGCCGCTTTCGCCCCGCAGAAGCACGGTGGAATTCGTCCTCGCCACCACCGAGACGGTTTCAACCACCTGCTGGAGAGCCGGGCTATCCCCGATAATCCCGTCGATTTTGACGGGTGGATGTCGGCCCGGCGCGCCCCTTTGCGCGATGATCGGCTTCTCCGGTCTCTCTTGTTCGCCGATAGGTCGCCGACCCTCCAGGTTCAGGAAACGATGAAGCCTGATCGTCCGACTGACCAGATTGGCGACCATGGTCAGAAAGCGAACGTCCTCGTCGGCGGGGAAGGGGGCGGCGTCGTTCCTGACGCGATCGATCGATATTGTGCCAAGTATTTTATTATCGGCTTTTACCGGAACGCCAATAAAAGAAATTGGGACGGTGCCGCTGCTCCAAGGCGGTTGCGGCTCAGCCTGAAATAATTCGGACTTGCTGACATCCTTTACGATTAAGGGCATACCGGTCGTCGCGATATGGTCGATTACGGCCTTAGGTATAACGCCTCGAGCGGCTGATTGAGAGGATGGGGGGATGTCGCCAGTTGCGGCAATCTCGGGCTGACCTTCAGCGTCTAGAACAACGATTGCTCCGCATCGAATCTGCAGAAAGGAAGAGAGGACGTTCACGACGTTGGCAAGCGTAATCTCTAGCCGGGCGGGGGCAGTCAGTACCTTTGATATCTCGTAGATTCCGCTGCGCTGCGTGCCCGCTTGGCGCATAGGTCCAGCAGGTAGCGCAGATAGGGGTTCCGCTCCATCGACCGGTCGGGCGGGCATGTGGGTCATTATATGGCCTTGGGTTGTCTAACGTTTCTTATCACCCTTGCTTGCATGTATATATAGTAATTTCTAATACCAATCTGCAACGCGCACCTCTGCAAGTTTCCGATGCGCCCGTCTGCAAACCCAAGTTGGTTCTGAATCGTGGAGTTGCAAACCTTTATCCGAACTTGAAGAGAACGCCGAAACCGCCTCTCGGATAGTTCCACTCGATATCTCCACTTGCCTCGCAGAGTACGCGGCACGTGCCGCACTCCATGCACCCGTCGGCGATAACCTCCACTTGGCCCTGGTCATTCAATTCGTAGCACTTGGCCGGACAGACACTTGTGAGGGCATACAGATTTACGCTTGGCCAATCGTGTGGACGCACCCTAATATGCGGGCGTCCGGCATCGACCACGTATCGATTTTGGTAAAGCTTGTCCTCTACGCGTATGTTCGTCACTGCAACCGTCATCTCATCTCTCCTTTATCGCCACGCGCGCGCCAAGCGAACCGCGTCACCAAACAGCCCCCAGCGGGAGCGTGCCTTGATGAAGGTGCCCGTGGTCGCCCGTTCCTTGTCGATCTTCGGGGTGCCATCGACTCGCACAAAGTTCTGTGCGGCCTGCGACAGCAACCTTGGATAAGTCGTGAAGAAATTGCGGGAATTGGTGTGCAGCAGGGCAGGCATGTCCTTGTATTTCCGCAAGTCTTTGATAACGAACGACTTTTCAAGCATCGACTTGTAAAGGGAGAGGTTCTCCTTGACCATCGGCTTTTTGCGATTCTTGATCTGGACGATTGCTTCGCCGGCGATGCGCCCCGACGTCATGGCGAGGTTGGACCCCTCGCGGTGCACCGCATTATTAAGTTGTGCCGCGTCGCCGACGACGACCCAGCCGTCACCAAAAAGCTGCGGAATTGCCTTGTAACCACCTTCTGGAATGAGATGCGCCGCATATTCCTTGACTTCCGCTCCTGCGATCAGCGGCTTTACCGACGGATGGCTTTTGAATTTTTCGAGCAGATCATAAGGACTTTCCATTGTTGCCGCGAATTCGGAGACAAGGCAGCCAATGCCGATCGAGATCGATTCTTTGTTGGTGTAGAGGAAGGCAAGCCCGGCCATGTTGCGAGAGATCGTGCCAACTGCCTCGATGACGCAGCCTTCATTGGCCTGGAGGCCGAACCGCTGGTCAATTACCTCTTCGGCCAGGAAATGCATTTCCTTGACGGCGAGCGCGACAGTTTCCGGTTTTGGCGTGTCACGCAATCCAGCACGCGTGCCGAGCAGCCCATTGACGCCCTCTGCGAGAACGACCACGTCAGCAAGAATCACGTCGCCGGCGCGGTCGGTGCGAACGCCAATCACCTTGCCCTTTGGATCACGAACGAGTTCCGTCACGGTCGTCTCGCATAGAAGCGTCGCTCCGGCCTCGCGCACCTTGCGTGAAAACCATTTGTCGAATTGGGCGCGAATGACCGTGTAGCGATTGTGTCTCGACTCGTTGAAGTCGTCCGACCGGTATTGCATACCGATGTGGGACGAGTCGTCCATCATCCAGAAGCGCTGCTCGACTAAGTGCCGCTCCAGAGGCGCATCATCCCGGAAATCCGGCAGGATTTTCTCCAGCATGTCCGCGTACATGATGGCGCCCTGCACATTCTTGGAGCCCGGATACTCGCCACGCTCCAACTGCAGCACCTTCATGCCGCGGTTCGACATCGTGTAAGCAGCTGCGTTTCCGGCCATGCCGGCCCCGATAACTATGGCGTCGAAGTTTTCCTCAGTCATGGGGCGCCCTCAGTTTGCAAGCTTATCGCGACTGTGCGGCGACAGTCGATGGGTGAAGAGTTCCGTTAATGACGGCAGTAAACGGATCGCATCGGTGACGACGCCGAGGTGGGCGAAATCAAAAATCGGCGCGTTAGGATCGGTGTTAATGGCTAAAATAAGATCAGCTCCCTCGACGCCAACGCGATGCTGGATGGCGCCGGAAATGCCGGCTGCTATGTAAAGCTTCGGCCGGATAGTTTTGCCAGTTTGGCCGATCTGCCGATCAGCAGGCATCCAGCCCTTTTGGACGAGGGGGCGCGAACAGCCATAATCGGCCCCGATCGTCCGCGCGAGTTTCTTCATAAGCTTCACGTTCTCCACCGCGCCGAGACCGAGGCCTCCAGCAACCACGACGTCCGCATAGGCGAGATTCGCCGTCGCCGACTGGCCATCGGACAAGAAACCGAGGACCTTAGTGACGATCTCTTCCTCGATCATCGACACTTTGTGTTGAATGACGCGTCCGATCTTATTATTCCCGCGCGGAGGCATGGCCATGACCCTCGGCCGGACCGTTGCCATCTGCGGCCGGCAGTTGAGCGTGTAGATCGTGCAAAGCAAGGAGCCGCCGAAAGTCGGCCGGGTCGCCGCAAGCGAGCCGTCCGCATCCACATCAAGTTCGGTGCAATCCGCCGTGAGCCCTGTCAACAAGGTCGTCGCCACGGAACCGGCAAGGTCGCGCCCGAGCGTCGTTGCCCCTAAAAGAAGGATTTCCGGTTTGTAGTTAGTAACCAGATCCGTCAATGCTTTGGTGAAAGGCTCATTTCGGTAGTCGGCGAGCAGTGGGGCCTCGACGAGGTAGGCCAGGTCGGCGCCATAAGCAAAAGCCTCGGCGATGGCAAACCACGTGGCCTCTCCCGGTGGTCCGAGAACGACGCCGGCAAGCTGGACGCCCAGCTTGTCGGCGAGCTTGCGGCCTTCGCCGAGCAGCTCGAAGGAGACGGGATGCACCTGATCGCGCTCCAGCTCCATGAAGACCCAAACGTGCCGATGGTCCTTAAACTGATCGGGCAGCTCTTTCTTCATGGCGGCACGGCCAGCGGCTGGAGGAGGGCTCTCTCGATTCGTGCTCAACATCGTCGCTCCTTGCCTTCATTCGCCGTCAAAGGCGAGTTCGCTTTCGAGCGCCGGCTGGCGCAAAAAGATCCCAGCGATCAACTCCTCCGCGAGATCGCGCGGTGTTTTTTCCGCGGTGTCGATCTGCTCCGCCTTTTCCGCCCGCTCAGGAGGGGCAAAGACCCTCTTAACGACGGTTGGCGAGCCACGCAGGCCGCACTTGGTGAGGTCCTCTATGCCAGCGTCGGCCGCATTCCACTTCACGATCTGGCTGCGCGCGGCCCGTAGCGCGTCATCGAGCGAGCCGCGGCGGATTTCGTTTGTGCCTTCGAGCATTGTAATTAGGCAAGGGAGCTTGCTCATCAGCGTCTGCGTGCCCCCTTCCGAGCGGCGCTCCACCGTAATCTCGCGCCCATTGATGTCGACAGAGACGATTTTGGCAACGTAGGTGAGCTGCAGGAGGTCGAGGCGCTTGGCGATGCCAGGCCCAACCTGGGCGGTATCGCCGTCGATGGTCTGTTTGCCCGTAAAGACGATATCGGGCGTACCGAAGGCCTCTCCGATCTTCGCGATGGCTCGCGAAAGAGCAAACGAGGTCGCCAGAGTGTCGGAGCCGGCAAAATGACGGTCGGTCAAGAGTACGGCGCGGTCGGCGCCGTAGGTGAGCGCCTTGCGCAACGCGTCCTCTGCCATGGGCGGCCCCATGGTGAGCACGGTCACCTCGCCGCCATGGCGGTCGCGCAACTGGAGCGCCTCTTCAAGGGCGAACAGATCATAGGGGTTGATGATGGTTGGCACTCCCTGACGCATGATTGTGTTCGTCACCGGATGCACTCGTATTTGTGCGGAGTCCGGTACCTGTTTGATACAGATAACTATGTGCATGGCGGTTTCTTACTCCCTCCCTCTATGGGTGGCGGGCTTGTCAGTACACATGCTTGCGTGCATCATTCGTGCCAACCGTTTGGCGTTCTCTATCACATTGAAATGGCTTCGATTCCGACGTTGCTAGCATATGACTGAATTGTAAGCTTCCCGACATTGTCGTGTCGCAACCGTGCTCACTTCTTTTCGAACGGCTTCAGGAAAGAGTCTAACGGGACAACGGTGCGGCCGGGTGTGACAGGTCTGTTCGGATTGTGGTCCTTGAGCACCTTGAAGACCCGGTGCGAGAGCGGCGCGGAGGTCGCGAAATCACAGTAGGCCCTTTCCAGTATGGCACGGGCACGAGCAGCGATTACCCGGTCTGGGAGATGGGAGAAGTCCTCTGCCGCGAGGTATTGGCCCATACGCTTCATGATATGGAGTCGTGAGACATCGAGAACCTTAGGGTCATAGGGGACCCCTAGGGCTGCGAAGAACTCCTCCGCAGCCGAGAGAGATTTCAGCCGATTGAGGATGTCTTTGACATCGACGGGACTGCTGTCAGCGGAGCAACGGCACATAAGATTCCCCCTGGTCGTGAGCGGTGATCGCGAGATCGTTCTCCCGTAGCTTAAGCTGCAACGTACGGAATGCGTGGTTCGACGCGGCTAGGCGCAAGGCAGTCGCGTTGCAACTGGAGTCGGCATAGGCTGGTGGTCGGATGCGATCCACCGATGGTGTCGAGAGATTGATTAAGATGATATGGCGCTGGGCCCCCTCCACGAACACGCATGGGCGGTGAACCGGCGATCTATGTGACTGAGAGCCCCGGCTTTTACCTGATCGTTCATACGATGCCGGTGCCGTCATGCAGGTCGTATCGGTGAAAAGGAATTGCCGTTTCATGAGCGTGCCTGCTCCTACTCCCCTGAACGAACCCGGCTGCTCGTGTCGGCCACGTGGCCGGAACGGCATTGGCTCCGGAGCCTTTCAACGATGCCCGGTAAAACTTCGAGCACCCGGTCGACATCCTCGTCACAGTTATCGCGCGAGAACGAGAAGCGGATTGTTCCGTGCGCCATAGCATGAGGGATATCCATTGCCCTCAAGACATGGCTCGGCTCCAGCGAACCGGAGGAGCAAGCAGAGCCGGAAGAGCAGGCGATGCCATAGCGGTTGAGAAGAAGGAGCATACTGTCTCCTTCGACACGTTGAAAGGCGATGTTCGCCGTGTTCGGCAACCTCTTAAGCCTATCGCCGGTTACGAAGGCGCCTGGAACACGCTGGACAATGCCGTTCTCCAATCGATCTCGGAGCGACTTTAATCGGGTGCTCTCGTCGTCTATTGATTTCAGGGCGAGTTCGGCAGCCTTGCCTAAACCGACAATCCCGGCCGTATTTTCTGTCCCTGCGCGTCGGTCGCGCTCCTGATGACCTCCCTTGATCAGTGAGGAGAAAGATAAGCCCCGCCTGAGATAGAGTGCACCAATGCCTTTTGGTCCATGGAATTTGTGTCCGGACAACGAAAGCATGTCGATTGCAGTAGGTTGGAGGTCCATTGGAACCTTGCCGACCGCCTGGACCGCGTCGGTGTGGAAAAGTGCACCGATTCTCTTGGCCATCTCGGCAAGCTTAGCGACCGGGAAAATGGTTCCCGTCTCGTTGTTCGCCCACATGATCGAAGCAATCGCTACACGATGAGTGAGGGCGGTCTCATAGGCGTCAAGATCGAGACGTCCATGTCGATCCACTGGGATCCTGTGTACCTTAATGCCGCGCGTCTTCTCCAGATGGCCGCAGAGTGTCAGCACCGCTGAATGCTCGACTGCGGAAGTCACGATCTCTGTGCGCTCAGGCATCACCTCCAGCGCCGAAAGGATCGCCGCATTGTCGCTTTCCGTCCCCCCCGAGGTGAACACGATCTCATGATCGAACTCGGCGCCGATCAGCGCTTGCAATTGCCGGCGCGCCTTCCTCACCGCCTCGCGGATGGAGGAGCCAAAAGCGTGCGTCGACGAAGGGTTTCCAAACTGATCCGCAAAGAACGGCAGCATGGCTTCAACCACTTCAGGATCGACTCTGGTCGTTGCATTATTGTCGAGATAGATCGCTCTCATGGGTGGATCTCGACTGAGGGGAAGCGGTGACAATGCTGCGGCGTCTTGCACATGCTGTTGTTTGATAGCCTCGGGCAAGCAGCGCGGGGTGGAGTCGTGCGATGGCGCGTCACGCGATCTTGTTGGCATCGATAACGTCGCATAGCCGCCATCAGTAGGAAGGGAAGAACGTTGTGCGCTCGCGCCTTTTCCAACGGTTGGATTCGCCGCGGCTGCTTAACTAGATGGGTCGCCAGCTTAGCTTGTCGCTGAGAACTGAACTGTTGCAGGCTGCGGCGATTTTTAGACCCTGTCCTACGCGATTGCCGGCTACAACATCCATTTCGACCCTGCCAATTTCTCCAGGCCTCAGATTTCTGTTGTGACGGTCTGATCGTCCTCCTCTGCCGGAACGAGGCTTTCGACGACCAGTATTGTATAAACCGCTGACACGTCTTCGACGGCTTGAACGAGTGTCGTCCGTCTACTGCCAGATCTAGCGAAGTGAGCGACTTGGTCATGAAATCAAGCCTCTTGACACGCACGCGTCTTCGCTCACCTTTCCTCGGCGCGGAACTGCTTGCAGAGGGGGCGTCTCCTTTGGAATCCTGGCCCGGATGCCCGCCAAAAAATTTTGCTGCCTCAGGATAATCCGTTGATGAGCAGACCTTTCTCTCCGGCAGCAAACCGCTTAAAAAGCCTGCTGTCTCCTGACGGACGGTTTGAGGCGCTTCGGCGGGCTTTAGGGTTATGAGTTCGGCCAGCGCTGGCGAGAAGGCGGTCGCTGGGTTGGAACGCAAGGACGACGGCGTCACCAGAAACGCTTCCACCGTTGGATCGACTCCAATTATCAATTCAGGCCCTCTACCGTAGGAAACTGCCCCGGTCTCGCTGAGGGGATTTTCCTGCACGCCGTCGTTCTTCGGATTGAAAAAGGAAACCATGACCTTTTCGCAATAATTCCGCATGGCTCTCTCGCTTTCTCGGTGATCAGCCGAAGGATTTGCCGCAAGTGCAGTTCTGGTGCGCATTGGGATTGTCGAAGACAAAACCGGAGGTTTCTGGTCCCGTCACGAAGTCGATCGTCATGCCGTTGATGTGTGCTTGCGAGTCTGCGTCAACGAACACCTTGACCCCATTTGTTTCGATCACCGCGTCGCCCTGGCCCTGGACGCTTTCTAGCCCCACCAGGTATTTGTAGCCGGCGCATCCACCTGCCTCGACCGCGATGCGAAAGCCTTCCGCCTGCTCGGCTCGGGAAAGCGTTACGTTCATGATGGCGGCGGCATTCTCTGTGAGCTTGATCATGGGATGATTCCTTTTTGTTCGATGGCGCATTTTCGGATTACCGTGCATGCGTCGTGCCAAGCGGTGAGGAAGGCCAAGAGTTCGATCAGCCCGCGTGTTGTATTCCTGCGTCGTCGAACATCGGAGATCTCGAAAGCGCGCCAACTCCAGAACGTCTGCCCGCGTATCTCCGTCTATCATTTTCGGTTGAGGCTCTCGTTGCCGCCGCACCGAAATCCCAGCGGTTCGGCGAAAATGAATGGGAGGCGACAACTGCTTCTAGATTTGTCGCTTGCGCGACATAAAAATTCTGCACGAGTTTTCGTGATTAACCGCTTAGCCCCTAAGCGCTTGGGCTATGGAACAGACATCTAATCTTTTCTGGAACGTCAGCTTAAGCGGCCGGAACAACTTTTGAAGCTCCCGTGACGAGGCTGCGGTCGCCAGCCCATATGAAGTCGATCCTCCATGGAGAGGACTAAGCACAATGTCACATGTGCCTCAGTTCCGCGGTTTTTGGGAAAAGGGCATCACCTACGGTACAAAGGACTTATCCCTCCGCGGCCGCCAGTACAAACCGTTTCTCCCGCCGGCGTTGCGCGGACGAGGGGATGTTCATCGCCTCGCGATATTTGGCGACTGTGCGGCGAGCAATGTCGACGCCTGTTTCCTTGAGCTTGGCAACGATGCCATCGTCGGACAGCACATCATGGAGCGTCTCTGCGGCAATAAGTGCCCTTATCTGATGGCGCACAGCTTCGGCCGAGTGCGCGTCACCGCCTTGTGAGGACGGGATCGCGACGGTGAAAAAATACTTGAGCTCGAACACGCCGCGGGGCGTGAGAATGTATTTGTTCGACGTTACCCGACTTACAGTGGACTCGTGCATGTCGATCGCGTCAGCGATGGTCTTAAGATTGAGAGGGCGAAGATGAGCAATGCCATCTTCCAAAAAGACATCCTGGTGGCGCACGATTTCGGTCGCCACCTTAAGGATCGTCGTGGCGCGCTGATCGAGACTCCGAACCAACCAGCTCGCGCTCTGGAAGCATTCGTTCAGGAATGACTGATCTTTCGAGCTTTGGGCGGTTAGGCGAGTAACTTGCGCAAAATAGGTTTGGTTGATCAGTACCTTGGGCAAAATCTCCCGATTAAGCTCGACGTGCCATCCGCCTCCCGGCGAGGGTAGGACGAAGACGTCGGGTATGATGGATTCCGACCTTGCGGACTGGAACTGGTTTCCAGGCTTTGGGTCAAGTGCACGAATTTCGTTCAACATATCGAGAAGGTCGTCTTCATCGACCCGGCAACGTCGCTTCAGTGCTCGAAAATCGCGTCGCGCAAGCAACTCGAGATTTGCGACCAGAGCTGCCATGGCCGGGTCGAACCGGTCTCGTTGGCGCAACTGAATCTCGAGGCATTCGCCCAGACTTCGCGCAAATATGCCCGGCGGGTCAAATAGCTGCAAAGCCTCAAGAACCCGCTTCACTCCAGCCTCAGGGCTATTTAGCCTCTCTGCTAGCTCCAGAAGGTTCACTTGCAGATACCCAGTGTCATCCAGATGGTCGGCAAGCGCGCCAGCAATCAGCCGCTCCTGGGGTGTGAAGGCAGTGAGGGCGATCTGATGGGCGACATGTTCGTGCAATGTCTCAGTTGAGGCGGCGAACTCATCCAGGGAAGGCCTTTCCCCCGGCGAAAGGTTGCCTGTGTCACGGATTGATTTCCAGGGACTAGACAGCTCAGGCATGTCCGTCCTGGCCGGTCCATCAACGTGGTCTTCGCGTGCGCTGATATTTGGATCATCCGCCGCAGTTGGCGATACGCCAGAAGCCCCGCCGTCATTCGACGCCAGGTCGAGAAATGGGTTCTTCTCGATTTCCTGTTCCACGAACTGATTCAGTTCGGTGTGCGCCAGCTGCAGCAAGCGAATAGACGCGATGAGCTGGGGCGTAATAACCAGCGATTGCTGCTGACGCTGATGAAGGCTTGTAAAGGACTTCATGGTTCGAGCAAAACTCCTATCATTCGGCGCAGGTGTGCACGACAAGTCGTAGCTGCTGGTCGTTGGCTTCAATGCTCATACGAAGGCTGGGGCCTTAAGGCATTTCAAAATGTTTTGCGGCGAAGAAACGCCATACGGATCGGTCGCGCAGTTGTCGCCAAAGCCTTCTTCCTCGAACCACCCCTCCACGACGCCATTATTGATCACGGCAGCGTAGCGCCAGGAGCGCAGACCGAAACCGAGATTGTCCTTGGCGACGAGCATACCCATTTTCCGAGTGAATTCTCCCGAACCGTCCGGGATAAGCTTGACATTTTTCAACCCCTGAGACTTGCCCCAAGCATTCATGACGAAGGCATCGTTGACGGAGAGACAGTAGATGTCGTCAATGCCATTCTTCTTAAACTCGACATAAAGACTTTCGAAATCAGGCAGTTGGAAGGTGGAGCAGATTGGCGTGAAGGCGCCCGGCAGCGAAAAAAGGATTACCCGCTTACCGCTGAAATAGTCGTCGGTCGTCTTGTCTTCCCAGCGGTAGGGGTTGGGACCGGATATAGACTCGTCGCGAACCCGCGTGCGAAAGGTGACAATAGGGACCTGCTTTTCCATGGTCATCAATGAAGCTCCTCTAGGAAAATTTATTTGCGGCCTCTCAGTCACGGCTAACACGAATCCGACCTCGGCCCACACGCCAGGGCAAGCAAGCGTCATGCCATTTGGCCTGAAGGAGATGGACTTGCGGTCAGCACAGGGCCTTCGTCGCCGCACTCGTGCGCTGCTCGTGCGGGCGAGCGAATTGTGAAGCCGTTGTGCCGCGCTGACGGCCGGGCGCTGTTTCGGCTACTTCCGACCGCATCTCGATCAAGGTTTCTCTGCCGCCTTTTAGAACCTTAGCATACTGCCCGCCAGTCCGGTCGCGGCGGGAAGGCGCGGGTCACGAGGTTTGAGGTTCTGCTCGTGCGTATGTCTACCCGCGCACGTTTTCTTGTTTGAAACTGCACAAGAAAGTTTGAGGTCCGACAAAAAGGGGGCGCCAGGCTCGGACCGCGCATCGAAAAATGGTGAAACGCAAACGGCTGCGATAATTTCGTCACAGAAGACGACGATGGCGGATATCCGCAGGTTGGGGGCGTGAAGAGCTCGCAGCCGCCAATATCGATCGGCTGATGCCGACCGGCACCCGGGTCGCGCTATGTAGCCTTTGGCCTACGAGCATTTGTTGCTCGGCTGACGTCGCCGCGGAGCTGATATTTTGTTCCTCTCACCGCTCACCGCTCAGCTCGCTGGCGACCTGCTGGGCGCCCGGCGCCGATGGCGACGCCACCCACCTGCCCGGCGGCTATCCCGAGCTGCAAGCCGGCGGCTCCGGGACTAGAAGTTTTCTCGCCCGGAATGCTCGATGTGGTAGCGCCCGGCACGTCCGTCTGCATCCCGACAATGCCGCCTAGTTCTTTACGCTGGCGCGCCAGGCTGGCCTTTCCAATACGCGGGTGGTAATTACCCGCTGATTTTCTTTGCGAGCGCATCCATGTCGGGCACGGTGATATGCCGGATGTTCTCGATGCGGATGACGCCCTCTTTGCGAAGCCGGGTCAACTGGCGGCTGACGGTTTCGATCGTCAGCCCGAGAAAGTCGGCAATCTCGGCACGCGATAGCGGCAGATCGATGGCAGTGCTCGTCGCCGTCTCGGCGTGGGCGGCAATGAGGTGGAGCAGGCTTGCGACCTTCTCCTCGGCGGTCCGCCGGCCGAGCGTCAGCATCCATTCGCGCGCGGCATCCAGCTCGTTCAGCGCCTGAGCGTGCAGGCTACGCTGCAATTCCCTAGTCTCCAATATCATGCGTTCGAGCAAATTGCGGGGGAACACGCAGATCTCCGCATCGGTCGCGGCCTCGGCCGACAGCGTGCTTTCGCGCACGAAGGGGCGGCCGACGAAATCGGGGGCGAATTGCAGGCCAACGATCTGCTGGCGCCCGTCCGACATCACCTTGCAGAGCTTCACCACGCCGCGCGTGATGTTCGAATAGAAAGAGTTTTCCGATCCTTGTGCAATGATCTCGCAGCCTGCGTCGACCTTGCGGCGCAGCGAGTGGCGGCCAAGTTCGCTAAGCTGGCCAGCCGACAAGGCGCCGCAAACGACGCCGTGCCGCGCCTGGCAGGAACGGCAAGCGACGGAAGTGCCAATCACGAGAACCTCACTGCGTGCGACGTCCATGTCCTGATCCCTTCGAAAACCGCCTATGCCGGACATGCCCGAGACGACCACGCGGCCGTTGCGACTTCGGCTATCCCTATTTCTTCCAGCGCGTCTTTGATGGCTATCAATTTCATCGGGATTGCGATTTGATCCAGATCAAATCTCCGTACCCACGCTCTTGCCGTGCCAGGCAGGGTAGTTTGTGGATTTGTTTCGGACGGCATTTTCGGCCCGCCGCTTGAGCGGGCTTTCTGCGGCCATCGCCTTCCGTCTCGGCGGACGGTAGGCCACCATACCCATTGCTGTCAGGCAACACCCAATCGGCAGATTGCCGCCGACTCTTAGGGTGGTGTCGTCGGGCTGGTAGAACTGACATTCAGGACAAAGGAGTAGCACGCTTCGAGCTGTTCCCGGAATTCCGCCGCTAGCTCGATGCCACAATTCAAAGCTACCCACCCTCAAGCTATCCCACTGCATCGCAGTACATCAGGACATTCGTTACTCGTCGCGCTGTCTCTGGCCCCCGGCTGTGGTGGCTGGAAAAAAGTCGCACCTGAATAGATGGCATCCGGCACCTGATGTCGGGTTTTGTTAGATACGCGACACGGCCTTGATCAGCCAATCTTTAGTTCTGCCTTGAGCCAAAGCGCTGAAAGGCAATTGAAAAATTTCTTTCCGGCCAAATCAATCAAATTGGCATGAACTTTGAAGTTCTTCTTGCGGGGCGGCAAGGACTGTCGGCCGGTTTCTTTGGTGACCGCCATGGAGCGGAGGAAATCAAAATGCATCTGTGCTCAGAACGCATTTACCGGAAGAGAGGTACCCGTGAAAATCCGATGTCGACCGGAAGGGCGGGCGAGGCATCCAAGAAATTTCGACTTCGGCCAACAAAGCAGCGTGGATTTCGAGCCGCACGGCGATCTGATCGCTGCATCGCATGTCATTGGCGCCTCGCGCTGCTGAGATTGGAAATCTGGCGCTCAACGATTTTGCTCGCTCCCTCTCCGAGGAGAATTCGTTCTCGGCGAAGGGGCTTTGATGACAGGAGAAAAGCAGTGGCTACCATTAGGGTTCCAGAACATGTCCCTCCCGAAATGGTGAAGGACTTCAGCCTGTTCACGTCGCCCGGCATGGAGCGCATGCCAAATGGGGATCCGCACGCAGCTGTCGCTTGCCTCCATAATGGACCGAGAATCTTTTATTCTCCCTGCAATACGCGCGATGGCCGAGGTACCTGGGTCATCGTTCGCGCTCAGGACCAACGCAAATTGCTGCAGGACACCGGAACCTTTTCCAGCCATCGGAGCCTTTTCGCCTCGGCGCTTGGCGAAAACTGGCCGCTGATCCCGCTTGAACTCGACCCCCCGGCTCACAGCGTGTTTCGCTCACTTCTCAATCCGCTGCTTTCGCCCAGGCGGATAATGGAGCTTGAACCGGCGGTCCGTGATCGGGCGATTGCGTTGATTTCCAAGATTTCCGCGTCGAGCACAAGCTGCGACATCTTGACGGACTTCGCCTTTCCTTTTGCGGTTAGTATCTTCCTCCGTTTGCTCGGCTTATCCGATGAGCGCCTCAATACATTCGTGGGCTGGGGGAAGGACCTGCTCCACGGCGACGGCATCAGACGAACCGCAGCCGCCCGAACAATTTTGGCGTTCATCGATGAACTTGCAGCGATGCGCCGCAAAGAACCGGCCGACGATTTCATGACCTTCGTCGTGCAGGCAAAGGTCGACGGCCGCCTGTTGAGAGACCAGGAAATCCATGGAATAGGCGTGCTTCTATTCGTCGCGGGACTGGACACCGTGGCAACGGCGATCGGCTTTGACCTGGCCTATCTCGCGCGCAATCCGACAGAACAGGAATTGCTGCGGAGCAAACCGGATCGAATTGTGCTCGCAGCCGAAGAACTGCTTCGCGCCTATTCGACCGTGCAGATGATCCGTGTGGCGACGAAAGATATCAATTTCGAAGGCGCGCCGATCCGTAAGGGGGACTACATTTCCTGCGCCACGATGATTGCCAATCGTGATCCGGTGGAATTCGAAAATCCGAACACGATCGATTTGGCACGAGAAGACAATCGCCACACCGCTTTTGCGTACGGTCCCCATCGCTGTCTTGGATCACACCTTGCCCGGCGAGAGATCGTCATCGGCCTGGAGGAGTGGCTGTCGCGCATCCCTGACTTCCGTATCAAGGATGGTACGGCGCCCATCACCTATGGGGGCCACGTGTTTGGAATGGAGAATCTGATCCTGGACTGGTCCTGATAATTGAGAGGAGGAAAGACATGGAGTACCGTATGCGCGTCATAGTGCACACTTCCAAATGCCAAGGTCATGCAAGATGCTGGGCCCAAGCGCCCGAAATATTCAATCTTGACGACGAGGGATACATACTGCCCGGTGCAATCGATGTCGAGGAGAGGGACGAACTGTTCGCGTCGCGAGGCGCTCGATCCTGCCCTGAACGTGCGCTGGAGATAGATTGCGTTTCGGATGCGTTGCTCGATCGCCTTTTGTTCAACCAACATTGTGGGGGTTGAAACGCAACGCAACTGGTGCATGACGGCGCCGTCGCTGTCCAAACACCTTACCCGCAGCTCTCCCATTGATGTCTACTTCTAAGGGCAGTTGTTTACATGCATGCCTAAGCAGAGGGAGGGTTTTTCCTTACGTCAGCCGAGCAGTTGAAAGCTGGCTGCGTCACTGGATGGGTAAGCGCCCCGATATCAGATGTGCGACAAGCGATGAAACACAAAAAAATTACCGAATTGCTCGACCGCGAGGCGCTCCGCGACTGCCTCTATCGGTATTGCCGCGGGATAGACCGCGCCGATGAAAGGGCGCTGCGCAGTTCCTACTGGCCCGATGCACGTGACAATCACGGGACCTATTCCGGTTCGGCCGAGGGCTTCATCGAGTTCGCCCTTGGTGTCTTCAAGACGGGACCGCGCAACATCCATCAAATCACGAACATTCTGATTGAGTTCAAAGCCGACTGATAATGCTTTCATCGAAGCGTTCAATGGCCGCTTCCGTGCAGAATGCCTGAACCAGCATTGGTTCCTGACCCTTGCGGATGCCCGCGAAAAGATGGAGGATTGGCGTAGATACTACAATGAGGAAAGACCTCATGGTGCGATCGGCAACAAGGCGCCGATCTCGTTGGTGAATTCGGGAGGCGCAACCAGCCCGCCTCCCTGAATGAAGCCGGAAAACTCTAGCATCCGGTGGTCCAACGTTTGGGAGCGGTTCAAGACCGCCGAGGCTCTAATCGCCGTCAGCGGCAGGTCAGGATCGAAAGCTTCAACATTTTTCGATTGGGAGCTGGGTGCGATTGTCTCCAGTTTTCGGATCCGTTGTCCTGCTGATAGTCGCGGTCGACCTAGCGGTGCAAGTGATGCCATCACGACACCGTCTGTCGGCTTTGTCTGATCGGCGACATTAGGTTTGTTTGGCAGTTTCCTGTGGTGGTTCGGAGTAACTTTCTGAAACCCAACAAAAAGATCTTTCCTTTGGCTCGATCGGCCCACATGGCACGGGTTTTGAAGATTGCCATGCGAGGCGGCGCGAGCTGCCTGCCTTTTACTCAGCGATGGATGGAACGAAAGAAGGAAGGCGATATGTCAGATTTGCGTCAAATCGCATTTTACGGCAAAGGGGGGATCGGCAAGTCCACCACCTCCCAAAATACGCTCGCAGCGCTTGTCGACCTCGGGCAGAAGATCCTGATCGTCGGATGCGACCCGAAAGCCGACTCCACCCGGCTGATCCTGAACGCCAAAGCACAGGACACGGTTCTTCATCTGGCGGCGCAGGAAGGTTCGGTGGAAGACCTTGAGCTCGAGGACGTGCTCAAGGCCGGCTACAAAGGCATCAAGTGCGTGGAGTCCGGCGGTCCGGAACCGGGCGTCGGCTGCGCCGGGCGCGGCGTCATCACCTCGATCAATTTCCTCGAAGAGAACGGTGCTTATGACGATGTCGACTACGTCTCCTATGACGTGCTCGGCGATGTGGTGTGCGGTGGCTTCGCGATGCCGATCCGTGAGAACAAGGCCCAGGAGATCTACATCGTGATGTCCGGCGAGATGATGGCGCTCTATGCCGCCAACAACATCGCCAAGGGCATCCTGAAATATGCCCATTCCGGCGGCGTGCGGCTCGGCGGCCTGATCTGTAACGAGCGCCAGACGGACCGCGAGCTCGACCTCTCCGAGGCGCTGGCTGCCAGGCTCAATTCCAAGCTCATCCACTTTGTGCCGCGTGACAACATCGTCCAGCACGCCGAGCTCAGGAAGATGACGGTGATCCAGTACGCGCCGGACTCCAAGCAGGCCGGGGAATATCGGGCGCTAGCCGAGAAGATCCATGCCAATTCGGGCCAAGGGACCATTCCGACCCCGATTACCATGGAAGAGCTCGAAGACATGCTGCTCGACTTCGGCATCATGAAGAGCGACGAGCAGATGCTGGCCGAACTACAGGCCAAGGAGTCAGCGGTGGTTGCGGCTCAATAACTGCCGCTGTCGACAGGACGCGCTGGCCCTTGCGCCAGCGCGTCCTTCCAAGAAAGCCGCTTCGGCGACGACGACCTAACCCGAACCTTGAAAGGGGGCAGGGGCCCATGAGCCTTGATTACGAGAATGACAGCGTTTTGCATGAACAGCTCATTGCGGAAGTATTAGCGCAATATCCAGACAAGGCGGCGAAGCGCCGCAAGAAGCACCTCAGCGTCGCAACGAGCGGCGACGAGCCTGGCGATGAGCCGAAGGCCCTTTCCGAATGCGACGTCAAATCGAACATCAAGTCCATTCCGGGCGTGATGACGATCCGCGGCTGCGCCTATGCCGGTTCCAAAGGCGTGGTATGGGGGCCGGTCAAGGACATGGTCCACATCTCGCACGGGCCGGTCGGTTGCGGTCATTATTCCTGGTCGCAACGCCGCAACTACTACGTCGGCCTGACGGGCATCGACACGTTCGTGACGCTGCAGTTCACCTCAGACTTCCAGGAAAAGGACATCGTGTTCGGCGGCGACAAGAAGCTTGAACAGGTCATCGACGAGATCGAGGAGCTTTTCCCCCTCAACAACGGCATCAGCGTGCAGTCGGAATGCCCGATCGGGCTGATTGGCGACGACATTGAGGCGGTGTCGCGCAAGAAGGCCAAGGAGCACGAAAAGACGATCGTGCCGGTGCGCTGCGAGGGCTTCCGCGGCGTCTCGCAATCGCTCGGCCACCACATCGCCAACGACGCCATCCGTGACTGGGTTTTCGACAAGAACGAAGTCGAGTTTGAGACCGGCCCTTACGATGTCAACGTCGTCGGCGACTACAATATCGGTGGCGACGCGTGGGCTACGCGCATTCTATTGGAGGAGGTGGGGCTGCGCGTGGTCGGCAACTGGTCGGGTGATGCCACGCTCGCTGAGGTCGAGCGCGCGCCAAAGGCCAAGCTGAACCTCATCCACTGCTACCGCTCGATGAACTACATCTGTCGGCACATGGAGGAAAAATACGGCATCCCGTGGATGGAATACAATTTCTTTGGTCCGTCCCAGATCGAAACCTCCCTGCGCGAAATAGCCAAGCACTTCGGTCCGGAAATCGTCGACAAGACCGAGGCTGTCATCACCAAGTACCGGCCCCTGGTCGATGCTGTCGTCGATAAGTACCGGCCGCGCCTCGAAGGCAAGACGGTGATGCTCTATGTCGGCGGCCTGCGTCCTCGCCACGTCATCACGGCCTATGAGGACCTCGGCATGCGGATCGTCGGCACCGGCTACGAGTTCGCCCACAACGACGACTATCAGCGCACCGGCCATTATGTGAACAAGGGTACGCTGATCTATGACGACGTGACCGGTTACGAGCTGGAAAAGTTCATCGAAGGCATCCGCCCCGACCTTGTTGGGTCCGGTATTAAAGAGAAGTATCCGGTGCAGAAGATGGGCATCCCCTTCCGCCAGATGCACTCCTGGGATTATTCCGGCCCGTATCACGGCTATGACGGCTTCGCCATATTCGCCCGCGACATGGATCTGGCCATCAATAATCCGGTGTGGGATCTCTACGACGTCCCCTGGAAAAAAGAGGCCGCGCCAGCTGAGGCGGTTGCGGCCGAATGAGAGCCTGGCCTGTCTTGGGAAGGGGCAGGCCAGGCTCTTCCCATCGGACTTGATCCGCACTCGTGACAGATGACATCCCATTGCCGCCACCGGTGCGGCGCGATGAAAAGAAAGGTGCTTACTATGCCGCAGTCGGCGGAAAAAGTTCTCGACCATGCTCCCCTGTTCCGCGAGCCGGAATACAGGCAGATGCTCGCCGAGAAGAAAGCCAATTTCGAATGCCCCCACCCGGATCAGGTCGTTGCCGATCAAAACGACTTCACGAAGACCTGGGAGTATCGCGAAAAGAACCTGGGCCGCGAAGCCCTGGTCGTGAACCCGGCCAAAGCCTGCCAGCCGCTCGGTGCCGTCTTCGCAGCCGCAGGCTTTGAGCAAACGATGTCCTTCGTCCATGGCAGCCAGGGCTGCGTCGCCTATTACCGTTCGCATCTGTCGCGTCACTTCAAGGAGCCTTCATCGGCGGTCTCGTCCTCGATGACGGAGGACGCGGCGGTGTTCGGCGGGTTGAAGAACATGGTCGACGGGCTCGCCAATACATACAAGCTCTACGATCCGAAGATGATCGCCGTCTCGACCACCTGCATGGCCGAAGTCATTGGAGACGACCTCCACGGCTTCATCGAAAACGCAAAGAACGAAGGGTCGGTCCCGCACGACTTCGATGTTCCTTTCGCCCACACGCCTGCCTTCGTCGGCAGCCACGTCGATGGCTATGACGGCATGATCAAGGGCATTCTGGAGAACTTCTGGAAAGGCAACGAGCGGAAGGAGGTTGCTCAAGCCATCAACATCATTCCCGGCTTCGACGGCTTCTGCGTCGGCAACAACCGCGAACTGAAGCGCCTGCTCGACATGATGGGCGTATCCTACATCTTCATCCAGGATGCCTCCGACCAGTTCGACACGCCGTCTGACGGTACGTACCGCATGTATGACGGCGGCACGAAGATCGAGGACTTGAAAACGGCGTTGAATGCCGAAGCGACCCTGTCGCTGCAGCACTATAACACGCGCAAGACGCTGGAATATTGCAAGGAGGTCGGTCAGGCTACGGCCTCGTTCCATTATCCGCTGGGTGTCCAGGCGACCGACGAATTCCTGATGAAGGTCTCGGAGATTACCGGCAAGGAAATTCCTCCGGCAATCGGCCTGGAACGCGGCCGTCTCGTCGACGCTATGGCAGATAGTCAGGCCTGGCTGCACGGGAAGAAATACGCGATCTACGGCGATCCTGACTTCGTCTACGCCGTTGCCCGGTTCGTCTTGGAAACCGGCGGTGAGCCGACCCACTGCCTTGCTACCAACGGCACGCCGGCCTGGGAAGCCGAGATGAAGGCGTTGCTCGCATCCTCGCCCTTCGGCCAGGATGCCCAGGTCTGGGCGGGCAAGGACCTGTGGGCGTTGCGCTCGCTGCTCTTTACCGAGCCGGTTGATCTTATGATCGGCAATTCCTATGGCAAGTATCTCGAGCGCGACACCGGCACCCCATTGATCCGGCTGACCTTTCCGATATTCGACCGGCACCATCACCACCGTTTCCCGCTCATGGGCTACCAGGGCGGCCTGCGCGTCCTGACGACGATCCTCGACAAGATCTTCGACAAGCTCGATCGCGAGACGAGCGAGCCGGGTGTGACGGACTATTCGTACGACCTGACCCGCTAGGAGCGCGGCGGTCGGCCTTGTGAGGCCGGCCCGCCTTCATCTGAACTTGGAGACCGCAATGCCCTTGCTCAATGCTAAAGTCCAGGATGTCTTCGACGAGCCTGCCTGCGAGAAGAACCGCAGCAAGGATTCCAAGGCGCGCAAAAACGGCTGTTCGAAGCCGCTGATCCCCGGGGCGGCAGCCGGCGGATGCGCTTTCGATGGCGCCAAGATCGTGCTGCAGCCGATCACCGACGTCGCGCACCTGATCCATGGGCCTCTCGGCTGTGAGGGCAATTCCTGGGACAACCGAGGATCGGCTTCCTCAGGTCCAACGCTCTGGCGCACCAGTTTCACGACCGACCTCACTGAAACCGAAGTGGTGATGGGGCACGGCGAGCGGAAACTTTTTAAAGCAATCCGCGAGATCAAGGAGGCCTATGCTCCACCGGCGATTTTCGTCTATTCGACCTGTGTGACAGCATTGATCGGCGACGACATCGAGGCCGTCTGCAAGCGGGCCGCGGAAAAATTCGGCCTTCCGGTGGTGCCGGTCAACGCACCGGGCTTTGCCGGCTCCAAGAACCTTGGCAATAAGCTCGCCGGTGAAGCGTTGCTCGATCATGTGATCGGCAGCGTAGAGCCGAACGACGTGACCGCCTACGACATCAATATCATTGGTGAGTTCAACCTATCCGGCGAGTTTTGGCTGGTAAAGCCGCTTCTTGACCGGCTGGGGATCAGAGTAAGGGCCTGCATTCCAGGAGACGCCCGATATCTTGACATTGCTTCTGCGCATCGCGCCAAGGCGTCCATGTTGGTGTGCTCGACAGCACTCATCAACCTCGCCCGCAAAATGGAGGAGCTCTGGGATATCCCGTTCTTCGAAGGCTCCTTTTACGGAATTACCGACACCTCGGAAGCACTCAGACAGATCGCCAAGCTGCTCGTGATGCAGGGGGCGGATCCCGAAATCCTCGAGCGCACCGAGGCATTGATCGCGGAGGAGGAGGCGATTGCCTGGATGAAACTCGCAGCATATCGACCAAGGCTTGAAGGCAAGCGCGTGTTGCTCAACACCGGCGGCGTCAAGTCCTGGTCGGTTGTCCATGCGCTGATGGAGGTGGGCATCGAGATCGTGGGCACCTCGGTCAAGAAATCCACGCCTGAAGACAAGGAACGTATCAAGCAACTCCTGAAAGACGAAAAACACCTGTTCGAGTCGATGGCGCCGCGCGAGCTTTATAACATGCTCGCCGACGGTAAAGCCGACATCATGTTGTCTGGCGGGCGCACGCAATTCATCGCGCTGAAGGCCAAGACACCTTGGCTCGATATCAACCAGGAACGCCACCACCCCTATGCCGGCTATGACGGCATGGTGGAGCTCGTTCGCCAGATCGATCTTGCTATTCACAATCCGATCTGGATGGAGGTGCGGGAGCCGGCACCGTGGGAATGCCAGCATGCGGTGGAAGAAGAACTGACGAATACCAAGAGCGAGAACGAGACTGGGTACGTCTTGCAAAACTTTGTCGGCGCGGTCGCCGGCAGCTTCGGCAAGCGTTGAGGAAAGCCGATGGTTCAAGTCTTTCCCCAGACCAAATCAGCTGCGGTCAATCCGCTGAAATCGTCGCAGCCGCTCGGCGCCGCGCTCGCCTTTCTTGGCGTCGAGCGTGCCGTGCCGCTGTTCCACGGCAGCCAGGGCTGCACCAGCTTGGCGCTGGTACTTTTAGTCCGGCACTTTAAGGAAGCCATTCCCTTGCAGACAACGGCATTGGACGCAGTGGCGACCATTCTTGGCGGCGCAGGCAATCTGGAAGAGGCGATCCTAAATCTCAAGAGGCGCGCAAAACCCAAGCTGATCGGAATTTGCACGACAGCCCTGGTGGAAACCCGCGGCGAAGATTTCGCAGGCGATCTCGCCAACATCAAGCGGGATCGTGCCGATGAGCTCGCGGGTACGGAGGTTGTGCTGGCGAATACCCCGGATTTCGAGGGAGCGATCGAAGAGGGATGGGCGAAGGCCGTCATCTCTATGGTCGAGCGCATCACCACTCCAGGCGAGCAGAGCCGCCACCAAAAGAAGATTGCGATCCTACCAGGATGGCATCTGACAGTCGCTGACATCGAGCTTCTGCGCGAAACGGTCGAAAGCTTCGGTCTGAAGCCGGTGATCCTGCCGGACATTTCCGGCTCTCTCGACGGCACGGTGCCCGGCGATCGTTGGGTTCCGACCACCTATGGCGGTACTCCCGTCGACGAGATACAAGAGCTTGGCACGGCGGCGCAATGTATCGCGATCGGCGAGCATATGCGCCGCCCCGCAGAGCTACTGCGGACCCGGACGGGAGTCCCTTACGCATTGTTCCAGTCGCTGACAGGATTGAAACGAGCCGACCGGTTCGTCTCGTTTCTTTCTGAGATTTCTGGTGCGCCGGTGCCAGCAAACATCCGCCGTCGCCGAGCACAGCTGCAGGACGCCCTGCTCGACGGACATTTCCATTTCGGAGGCAAGAAAATCGCAATTGCTGTGGAGCCGGACCAGCTCTACCAATTCGCTACCTTCTTCACCGGCATGGGCGCCGAAATCGCGGCAGCGGTCACCACGACCGGCACCTCAAAAATACTCGCGGAAATGCCGGCCGAATCGCTCCAGGTCGGTGATCTTGGCGATCTCGAAGAACTTGCCGTCGGCGCTGATCTTCTCGTCACGCATTCGCATGGACGACAAGCGGCGGAGCGCCTTGGGATTCCGCTCATGCGGGTGGGCTTCCCGATATACGACCGACTCGGCAGCCAGCATAAGCTCACAAGTCTCTATCAGGGAACGCGCGACCTGATCTTCGATGTTTCCAACATCTTCCAGGCCAATCAGCGCGCGCCGTGTCCTGGATCGCTTGATCCCTCCCGCAAAGGAGAACTGCCTAGATGATCGCCGCTCGTCGCCTTTCCCTCGTCCCTGACGGGGTTCACTCGTCAGCTCCAAAACGGAAGGCTGGCGCGTTGCGCGTCGCAATCGCCACTCAAGATATGAAATCTCTCGACGCCCATTTCGGATCGGCAAAACGTTTCGTCGTCTATGATGTGAGTCCCGACGACTGGAAACTGGTGGAAGTCCTGGACTTCGAAGACGTTTCCGACCAGAGCGGAAAGCATCGGAACGAGGACGTCGATCGTATTAACCCGAAGGTGAAGGCGTTGGAAGGTTGTCACTTATTGTTCTGTCTGGCGATCGGTGGGCCATCGGCAGCCCGAGTTGTTTCGGCCAAAATCCACCCAATTAAAGTATCCGATCCTCAACTGATCGAAGATGTTTTGTCGCGAACTCGGGCGATGCTCAGGACTACTCCGCCACCCTGGTTACGCAAGGTGCTAACCGAAGCAGGCGCCATTGAAAAGAAGCCTTTCGATGAGGAGGACTAAGAAATGGGTACATTGACAGGAAGTACGGATGGCCCTGCTGTCAACGAGGATGGGGATCTCGCCACCCCTTTTCTCAGATGCCTGATAAGGCTCATTCGCGCTCAGGATGCCCATGGGGCGTGGGAAGGCAAATCGGACACTGACCTGCTGGCCGACTTCATCCTCACCAAGGAGCAGCGCCGTAAGATCCCGATCATAGGCGATCCGGATCCGTATGTGCTGTGGAGGCTACAGAACTTTTACAGTTGCGTGGGGCTTGTGATCGAAGAGTGCACAGGCCTGTTGGCATCGCCGATCATGACGATCGGCCATGAGGGCTTCGGCCGCTTGCTTTTCACGACTGGACGGTTGGTCGTTCTGTCGAAGACCCTGCGCGATGTCCACCGGTTCGGCTTTGAGACGCTAGGCAAGCTCGCCGAGACCGGCACGAAAATGGTCGATGACGCTATTGAAGTTATCGAAACCTATCCCGACGTGGCGCGGGCATCATGAAATCAATTTTCGAGGAAAGAGATCATGTCAGACATTGTGGAGCAGCTGAAGAAGGTCCGCAAGCTGCAGTCCCGCGCCGCCGCTGCCAAAATCTCAGCATTTGCAATGGCCAGAACGAGAGTTCGATGGTGAGCTCACTGGCATGATCATGGCTCTCAACCACGCGGCGGTTGCCGCCTGAAGAACTGCCAGACTCTCGTTGCCGCAGACGACATTGCTGCGCAATCTCGCGAACAAATCAGGAGAACGGTGTTGCGTTTCACAATCTTTTGCGGCCTCCTGCTGCTCGTCGTCTGGGCGAAGGCACTAACGAGTTACTTCGTCTGGCATTCCATCCACGAAGTCATCGTTGCAATGGTGGCTAGTTTGTTGCTTCTTCAGTGGGCGTATATCGCAAGCCTGCTCTTTTCCATCTGGCAATCCAGCCGTAATTACAGGAGTCGCCAAAGGGCTCGACGATCCGATCATCGCTAGACTAGAACGTGGTGTCAGCCACAGCCTATCATGAGGGCGAAAACCTCGGCGTTCTTTGGAACGCCTCTCATCAAATCAGATCCAACCATGAGTCAACGGAATTCGAACCTGCCGGATGACGTGGATGCGTCGAGAGCCCTATCGCCGCGCAAGCTCTGCAACCTCGGCCGTGCCATGATGACGTGTAACAGGTGGCCTGCTCATGCCCTATCTGTGGTGGCTCCGACTTCATTCGCGGCGGCGAGACCGTCAGCGAAGTGCTGGACTATGTTCATGCGTCCTTCCGTGTCGTGCATCATGTCCAGCCCCGCTTTACCTGCAAAGCAAAATTGGCCCTTGTTTAGATAGTCGAGGCCGCACTGCCAGAACACAGCGAGGCGATTTTGTCTTGTGGCCAGGTATGTGAAAGACGCTCATGCGAGCCCACTGGACAGGAGAGGTCAGCATTTGAATTTAAAAAGGTACCTTGATCCAAAAGTGGATGTGCTCGCTTCAGTAGCTGAATTGGATGGTCTGTACCGCGTCCAGAGGACCATAAAGAAACGTAAGTTATAAGGCTGAGCCTATGAATTTCATGAGAACGGAGCAGGGGCTTCTCTGCGTTTCAATTGCCGTTACCATCCTCCTTGCCTGCATCGGCATTTTGTTCGGGATCATTTCAGGTTCGTTCGCAATCATATTCGATGGTGTCTACGCATTGACGGACGCTGCTATGACTGTCGTAGCTCTGCTTGTTACAAAGCTCATCGCGTCATCCGAAGCGCCCTCCAGCAAAGGAAAACTTATCGAGCATTTCACGATGGGGTTCTGGCATCTTGAGCCCATAGTCTTGGCTCTCAACGGCATTCTCATAACCGGGTCGGCTGTTTACGCACTTGTCAACGCAATCGGCAGCATTTTGCATGGGGGACGTCCGCTCAACTTTAGTCAAGCGATCGTCTACTCCGTCGTAACACTCGGTGTGACAGCCACCATGGGGGTTATTGGTGATCGAGCTAATCGTAAGATCAAATCTGATTTCGTTGCCCTGGATACGAAAGCTTGGCTGATGTCCGCCGGGCTAACGATCGGGTTACTCGTCGCGTTTGCCATCGGATATTTCATTCAGGGGTCTTCTTACGAATGGATCTCGCCGTTTATTGACCCGGTCGCGCTGGCATTAATCTGCATTGTGATCATTCCCATTCCGGCGGGCACGGTTCGGCGAGCGCTCGCCGACATACTGCTTGTTACGCCATTAGATCTCAAACAACAAGTTGACGCGGTCGCCAAAACAATCATCGAACGACATGGATTCATATCCCACCGGGCTTATGTGGCCCGGGTCGGCCGAGGCCGGCAAATCGAGCTACATTTCGTTGTCTCAGAGGACCTCCCGGCGAGGAAATTGCAGGAATGGGATAAGATCCGTGACGAAATCGGGCTCGCGATTGGTAACGAGGGTCCGAGTCGTCGGCTCACCATCGCCTTTACAACCGATCCTGAGTGGGCGGATTAGGATTTTGAACCGAATTTGGAGCCCTGTATCGCAGGCATTCCATAGCGGGCGTGATCCTCGAACCGGATGCATAGCTCGGCGTTTTTTCCAGCCACCATGCGTCAATTTGTAAGCGACAAGCCGTGGCCGTTCAGGCGGCGTAGTTCCATGGCATGAGCGCGTCGATTTCACTGCTGGGCCATCCATTCGCAAGGCGCTCAAGCGTCTGGGTCAACCAAGCTTGCGGATCGACTGCATTCATCTTTGCCGTTTGCAGGAGCGTCGCGATGGTCGCCCAAGTCCGGCCGCCACCGTCGCTTCCAGCGAATAGACTATTTTTTCTCGTGATCGCTTGGGGTCTGATTGCTCGCTCGACTATGTTGGAGTCGAGTTCGATGCGGCCGTCGGTCAGGAAGCGCTCGAAGATGTCTCGACGCGAGATGGCATACCGCAGAGCTTCGGCGAGTTTGGATTTTCCAGAGACCCGTGGCAGGGTCGCCTGCCAGAGAGTGAAGAGGTCACGGACGATCGCTGCGGAGATCTCCTGGCGTGCAGCGACACGAGCTTCAGGGCTTTGGCCGCGCACACGCTCCTCGATCTCCCATAACCTCGCCATACGCTCGACGGTGTCTGTAGCGACCTTCGAGCTCTTTGCGACATGCAACTCGTAGAACTTTCTCCGGCTGTGCGACCAACAGCCGGCCAGGATGGCGCTGTCATTGCCTCCATCTTTCCGGACGAGCTTGTTATAAGCGGCATATCCGTCGACCTGCAGGATTCCACGATAGCCGCTCAGGTGTCGTGCGACACACTCGGTGGCTCGACTGTCCTCGAAGCGATAGGCTACCATCGGTGGACCGCTGCCCCCAAAAGTCCGGTCATCCCTGGCATACGCCCATAGCCATGCCGTCTTCGCTGATCCGGAACCAGGTGCAAGTGTGGGCAAGGTCGTTTCGTCGGCAAAGATCCGTTCGGCCTTCTTGATCTCATCGAGGATGTAGTCGGCGAGGATATTGAGCTCGAACCCCAGCTTGCCCATCCATTGAGCCATCAGCTTGCGGTCGAGTTCGACCTTGTGATGGCTTCCTGGCGATAGAGTGGCAGCCCGTCGGCATATTTGGAAACGGCGATCTGGGCCAGAAGTGCTTCCGTTGGAATGCCACCTTCGATGATATGTGCCGGAGCCGCCGCCTGGACGACACCATCCTCGTTCCTAAAGGCATACTTCGGCCGACGGGTGACGATGACACGGAACTTCGCTGCCACGACATCCAGCCGCTCGGAGACGTCTTCTCCAATCAGGATTTTGGTCTTACCTGCATGTTCTGGAAGCTCTTCCGGTTCGATCACGACCTCGACGCGCTCAAGATGAGGCGCAAAGCCCTTGCGTGGCCGCGGAGCGCGTTTGCTGTCCGCGCTACCGCGGCCTTTCGTGACCTGAGCCTTGATCGTCGCAATGCCGGTCTCGATCTCTTCGAAGACAAAGGCGTGCTGCTCGTCATCGACGGTGGATGATGCAAGCCTTTCCGAGCGTCGGCCAAATCGGGCGCGATCGAAAGCCTTCAGGATCTGCGTCAGCCGCTCGATGCGCTCATCGGCGTCCGCGTTGCGGGCCTCTAGATCGTCAACCTGCTTCTCCAAAGCCTCGACGCGGGCTGCTTTTGCGGCCATGGCAAGAACCATGGCTTTGAGAGCCTCTACATCATCCGGGAGCTCAATCTCGGGCCGCGTCATGGGTATGATCAGAGCATATTTTGCCGCGCTCCGCCCATGCTTTCAGGGACCTGATTCACTTCGCCGCAGCGGTTTTACCCAACAATCTCGGGAGGCTTCACCGGCGTGGATCGAACCCGCTTCCAGTCCATTCCGTCGACTAAAGCCAGAAGCTGGGCATGATTGAGCTGGACGCGATGATGGCCGATCCGGGGCCAGCAGAACTGGGCTTTTTCCAGCCGCTTCGCATAGAGGCAAACGCCGGAGCCATCCCACCACACGATCTTGACTCGGTCTGCTCTCTTGGCCCGAAAGACATAAAGTGCACCGTTGAACGGATCACTGCCAGCATCTCGTACCAGCGAAAGCAAGCTGTCCGGCCCCTTTCGGAAGTCGATGGGATGGCTCGCAAGAAAGACCTTCACGCCGGACGGGATCATGCCGACCGCACCGCTCGGATCACCCGCTGCAGGTGTGCTTCGCCGATATCTGCGTCGGCCCGGATAACGACGTCGCCGATGATAAGCTCGATCATCGCACGTGTGCCAATCGTCCCAGTCTCCGTCTGACCAGCCCGATTTGCGAGGAAGATCGTTGTCCGTCACGAGCATCACGACGCCAGCCAAATAGCTGCGAGGGATGTATGCCGATGCGATGCGCAATGGCTGAGACGCTTGCGCCGGGCTCCATTGCCTCAGCCACAGCCCGCGCTTTAAAATCATCGGACCAGCGGCGCCGAAATTGCCGTGGGGCGCCCTCAAGCCGTTCCGGAACAGCCTCGATCATATGGAAGTTTCTAGTTCCAGAGCTAGGCGCAGACATAGAAGCTCACAGTTTGTGAATCGTCTGTCCGCAATACAGCGGCCAACGCTACTGACGCCAGATGGGGTCAGCTTGTCGCTTACGTCAATTTCACGGTTCGTACCAATCTTCGATCAATGCGGCCAGTTTCGATGCCGTAGTTTTCCGTTATGCCTCCAGGCGCGATACTCGATTCAGCGAATAGGGTTGGCTGAACCCAGATCGCGCCTTTGCGTTCAAGCTCCACAGGCGGTTTCGCCGTCTTGATCTTGTTGAGATCCTGCCGGAGGCCGATTGTCTCGCGTTCTTTGAAACGAGCGACGCCTATGTCCTTGTACTGGCTCAGGAGGGCGCGGCCCAGCTGCCCAGGTTCCGATAGATGTCATCGCGCAGCTGTCGGACCTGTCGATTGAGCTCACCAAATTGCGCAGGCGTATGGTCGGAAATTTCCAGAAGAGCGTCGCCCAGGCAGCCAGCTCGCGACCTCAGCTCCGGCCCGCGTAACCCGCCGGGTGATGCTGCGGGCGGCAAGGGTCATCAGCGACTATGGTTCCGCGAACGCGACGAGGCGCCCGCGGATAGCCGTCGGCAACATGAAGTCGCCTCGTAGGTCAGACCTTGTGCAGAAAATCGACCACGCCGGTATCGAGATCATAATAGGCGGGCACGATCTTCACCTTGCCTTCCTCGACCAGGCGAGAAACAATCGCACTTTCGGTGAGGATGCGCTCGGCGCCGTTGAAGGCATTGGCATGGACGGTCTTGTCGACAAAATTGTCGCCGCGATCGGTCTCCGCCAAAGCCACGGGCAGGATCGGCTGGGTCATCTTGCCGATTGAGCCATCGAGCTTGGTGCCCTTGGACACGACCTCGCAGGCGGCGGAGACCGCCCCGCAACGCTTGTGGCCCATGACGACGATCAGCGGCGCATGCAGATGTTCGGTGCCATATTCGATCGTGCCGAGCACATCGGTGTCGACCACGTTTCCGGCATTGCGGGCGACGAAGAGTTCGCCGAGCGTCACCCCGCCGAATACAAGTTCCGGCACGACACGGCTGTCGGAACAGGTCAGCACGATCGCCCAAGGTGCCTGGCTCTTGGCGACGTCCTGCCGGCGCTTGGAAATATTGGCGGCGCAGGCTTCCGTGTCGGTGACGAATTTCTTGTTGCCTTCCTGGAGTTTTGCCAGTGCTTCATCCGGCAGGAGGGCGGGAGCGTTCGAGGCGAATGCCGGCATGGTCATGTCAAAGCCTGCAGTCATGACGGCCACGCCTCCGATGCCGGCAAATTTCAGCAGGGAGCGACGGCTGAGTGGGGAGGAATTGCATTCAAAGCACATGGTATCGGTCCTTTTGCAATATCCGGGATGGCTGCGGAGAAATGGCACCTGCTCCAAGTCATGTCCGGCAATTCTCCGGGAATCGGAGAATGGCCGATTGGTTATGCCTTGATATGGCACTCATCAAGCGGAATTTTGACGCATCGGAGGAGCTAAGCCAATCCTGGAGTATTGCCCCGGCCGTACGGTAGATCAACCCGGCCCTGACGGGTTCTGGCGAGGGATGCTCATGCGCGGCATATTGGGTTGCAAGGGACCCTTTGGGCGCTGCCTTCTGCTTCTTTAGTGGCTCCGCTGCCGCCGGCGGGATCGCATTCATTAACTCACTCGGGAACCTAGGAGCATTTGTGGGGCCGTTCGTTATAGGGTATCTCCGTAGTCAGCCCGGAGGTTTTTCTACAGGCCTATACGCTTTGGCAATCATGGGCCTAGCCGCGACAGTCATGTTGATTTTCCTCCTGCGCCTCCTGCGCCAAACTTGATAGAAACAACCAGATGTTCTTGTGTTTGTTGTCACGTGAGCCGAGCCGGTTAGGTGCACAACGAGATGCGGCTCGGGTCCGCGAGGAACCAACAGCAAGAGCTCGCAAAATTCCTCAGCGTCACCGGCCGCCGTCTTCGCACCCAAGGCCGAACCCGGCAATGCCGCTCATGTCGGCGCACCGATGCCGGGCGCCATCTCGCGCGTCTTTATGTCGCCCGGACAGGCGATCAATGCCGACGATGTGCTGGTGTCGACCGAAGCGATGAAGGTGGAAACGGCAATTCACGCCGAGGAGAACGGCACGATCGCCGAAGTTCTCGTCAAAGCCGGCGACCAGATCGATGCCAAGGACCTGCTTGTAACTATCGCGGCCGGTTCAGCGTAAAGTTCCATAACGTTGATTATGCTATTTGGTGTTGTAGCCGCAAAGTTAAAGTGTCCTGTTTCTGCAAAGTTAGAATGTCACTCTCTTCCCGTTTTTGATGACGGTGGAGATTGCGGATGGGATTGATAGCGATGAGCGAGCGCGATCTGCAGCGGATCGAGATTTTGTCGAAGGTGGTCGACGGCCGCATGACGTTGGTGTCGGCGGCACATGTGCTTGATCTGAGCGAGCGCCAGGTGCGTCGGCTGCTGGATCGGATCCGCACTGACGGCGCGGCATCGATAAGGCACAAGGCGATCGGTCGGCCATCGAACAACCGGATCAGCGACGGCGTTCGCGATTATGCGATGACGTTGGTTGGCGAACGCTATGCGGATTTCGGTCCGACGCTGGCGGCCGAGAAGCTGGCCGAACGCGATGGATTGCGTGTGTCGCGCGAGACGTTGCGCAGCTGGATGGTGGAGGCTGGCCTGTGGCTATCTGCCAAGCAGCGGCGGACGTTTCATCAGCCGCGGCTGCGGCGCGAGGCCTATGGCGAGCTGGTGCAGATCGACGGGTCGGAACACCGCTGGTTCGAGGATCGCGGGCCGCCGTGCTCGCTGCTGGTGTTTGTCGACGATGCGACTGGCAGATTGATGCAGTTGCGGTTTGTGCGCTCGGAAAGCGCCTTCAGCTATTTCGAGGCACTGGCGCTATACCTCAGGCGTCACGGCGCGCCTGTGGCCTTCTACTCCGACAAGCATTCGGTATTCCGGGTGGCGAAGAAGGACGCCAAGGGTGGCCAGGGGATGACCCAGTTCGGGCGGGCGCTTTGCGAGCTAAACATCGAGATTCTTTGCGCAAATTCGAGCCAGGCCAAAGGTCGCGTCGAGCGCATGAACCGGACGCTGCAGGATCGGCTGGTCAAGGAATTACGGCTGGCGGGGATCTGCGACATGGAGACTGGCAATGCGTTTTTGCCTGGCTTCATGGAGCACTACAATGCGCGGTTTGCGATCATCCCTGCCCGGTCCGAGGATTTGCACCGGCCGCTGAATCTGGCCCCGGGTCGGTTAACTGAGATCCTTTGCAAGCGCGAGCAGCGTTACGTCGGGGCGCAGTTGACGTTTTCGTTTGAACGCAAGCGGATCATGCTGGAGGAGACCGAGGTGACGCGCGGTCTGGTGGGCCGCTATGTCGAGACCTATGCCTATGCTGACGGCCGCCTGGATGTGCGCTGGAAGGGACATTCCCTGCCCTACACGGTGTTCGACAAGGACCAGCGGGTGACGCATGCGGCAATTACCGAGAACAAGCGGCTCGGTGATGTTCTGGCCTATATCAAGGAGCGTCAGGACCAGCAGGAAAAGCCGGTCGTGAAGAGCAACAGCGACAAAAATGGCTATAAGCCGAGAGGTCGCAAGCCCGGAAGGCGCACGGACTACATGAATGATCCGGCGGTGATTGCGCGGCGAGAGAAAGCGCTGTTGAGGCAGCAGGCTGCCGAGTGAACCGTCGATCGGATAGTCTCAAAGCTAAAGCCGAAGGGGTGTCTCACCCGCCCCGATCTGCTCTTGCAACCGGTATCAGCCGCTCAGATCGGGGCTGATCGGTGTGCCGCGTAGCAACCTCGCGGACATTTCTACTTTGCACAACGGCGGACATTCCAACTTCCCCGCCACAGGTGTTGTAGCCGGGTGGGTTCAAGGATGAAGTGCGACTTGCGATAGATACCAATGGTTATCACTCGCAAGGAATGGCTGATGAGACGCACCTACTCCCAGATCGACATGGATGAACGTCGCAGGATCGCTCGCTGGCGGGCGGCTGGCCTGAGCGCCACCGTCATTGCCGAGAAGCTCGGCCGGCACCGCTCGACGATTTTCCGCGAGCTCAAGCGGAATGCTTTTGAAGACCGGCAGATGCCGGATCTGAGCGGCTACTATTGCGTGACTGCCCAGGAGATGACGCGTGAGCGTAGAGCCAAGCTGCGCAAGCTCGCCCGGTTCTCTGATGTGCGCCAATCGGTGATCGAACGGATCATGCATGGGTGGTCGCCACAACAAATCGCCGGCCGCATGCGGCTGGAGCGCCATCCAATCTGCGTCAGTTACGAGACGATCTACAAGTTCGCCTATTCCGCAGACGGTCAGGCCATCAAACTGTGGCGGCACCTGCCGGAGCGTCGTGCGAGACGCAGACCGCGGCATGCCCGCCGGCGTCACGGTCGCCGCTTCAGCCCGGAACTCAACATCCTTCATCGTCCCGATACTGTCGCCGAGCGCAAGCAGTTCGGCCACTGGGAGTGCGATCTCATTCAGTTTCGTAAGAAGTTCGGCAAGGCCAACGTGACCTCATTGGTCGAGCGGGTCAGCCGATTTGCTGTCTTCCTGCGCAACAACGACCGGCAGTCGAAGCCGATCATGGACGGGTTGATCAAGGTGCTCCAACCCCTGCCCCGCGCTGCTCGACGCTCAATCACCTTCGACCGAGGCACTGAGTTCAGCGAATGGCCCTATCTGCAGGCTGGCATCGGAACGCAGACTTGGTTCTGCGACCCGCAGTCGCCCTGGCAGAAAGGCACGGTCGAGAACACCAATGGTCGCGTTCGCAAATGGCTTTCGAGAGAGGTGGATCCGCTGTCGATCACCGACGGCGAGCTGAAGGACATCTGCGATCGGCTCAACTCGACACCGCGGAAGTGCTTGGGCTACCGAACCCCGGCGGAGGTCTTTCGCAAGAAACTACTCGCGCAAATCCGACGTGTCGGCTAGCGTCAAACGCGCAAGTCGCAGTTCGGCATGAACTCACACCGCAAAGTTAGAATGTCCTGATTCTGCAAAGTAAGAATGTCACTCTCTCCCCGTTTTCGATGACGGCGGAGATTTGCGGATGGGATTGATAGCGATGAGCGAGCGCGACCTGCAGCGGATCGAGGTTCTGTCGAAGGTGATCGCCGGCCGGATGACGCTGGTGTCTGCGGCGCATGTGCTTGATTTGAGCGAGCGCCAGGTGCGGCGGCTGTTGGATCGCATCAGCACCGACGGCGCGGCCTCGATCCGCCATAAGGCGATTGGCCGGCCGTCGAACAACCGGATCAGCGACGGTGTTCGGGATTACGCGGTGACGCTGGTTCGTGAACGATATGCGGATTTCGGTCCGACGTTGGCCGCCGAGAAGCTTGCCGAGCGCGATGGATTGCGTGTGTCGCGCGAGACGTTGCGCAGTTGGATGTCGGAGGCCGGCCTGTGGCTGTCACGCAAGCAGCGGCGGACGTTTCATCAGCCGCGGTTGCGGCGAGAAGCCTATGGCGAGCTGGTACAGATCGACGGGTCCGAGCATCGCTGGTTTGAAGATCGTGGAGATCCGTGCTCGCTCTTGGTGTTCGTCGACGATGCCACGGGCAAGTTGATGCAGTTGCGGTTCGTGCGCTCTGCCTTTTATTCCGACAAGCACTCGGTCTTCCGGGTGACGAAGAAGGAGGCCAAGGGTGGTCAGGGCATGACCCAGTTCGGGCACTCTCGGAGCTAAATATCGAGATTCTCTGTGCAAACTCCAGCCAGGCCAAAGGCCGTGTCGAGCGGATGAACCGGACGCTGCAGGATCGTCTGGTCAAGGAATTGCGACTGGCAGGCATCGACAGCATGGAGGCAGGCAATGCATTTCTGCCGGGCTTCATGGTGGACTACAATGGGCGGTTTGCGATTGTCCCTGCCCGATCCGATGACCTGCACCGGCCGGTAAATCTTGCACCGGATCGGTTGAAAGAGATCCTGTGCAAACGCGAGCAGCGCTATGTCGGATCGCAGCTGACGTTTTCGTTTGAGCGCAAGCGGATCATGCTGGTGGAAAGCGAGGTGACGCGCGGATTGGCTGGTCGCTATGTCGAGACCTATGCCTATGCGGACGGCCGGCTCGATGTGCGGTGGAAGGGACACTCCCTGCCCTACAAGGTGTTCGACAAGGACCAGCGGGTGACGCATGCGGCGATCGTCGAGAACAAGCGGCTCGGCGATGTTCTGGCCTATATCAAGGAGCGGCAGGAGCAGCAATCGAAGCCTGTGGTAAAGAGCAATAGCGAGATGAACGGCTATGTGCGACGTGCTCACGGTCCGGGACGGCGGAAGGATTTTACGAAAGATCCGGCCGTCATCGAACGCCATAAAGCTGCGCTGGCAAAGCGCGATGCTGCCGAGTGAGGCGTCGATCGCATCGTCTTAAAGCTCACATGAGGATTTTGCCGTCAAGATCAATCATAGTTTCATAGCTTGTTCCCTTCAATTTCGTTTCGAACCCATGGTCTGAGCCACTTTGCTTGACGCGGCACGTTTCCGTCACCGGTTCAAACTCACATACGGTCGCCGTTTTGTCCGGCAGCACCATTATCCCGCTTGCGTAGCGGCAAGGCTCAGGAGAACGGGACCAATCTAAAGCGCGGCATTTAAAGCCCGACTTTGAGGCGGTTCGCTCACCTGGATCCGCCAGGAGTGATCAGTCCTGGAAGATTTGTGTATTCGGCAATCTTTTGGGGTCGTCAGGCGGTCTTCATGACAGCCCCCTCGATGACAACACCCGCGGTGACAAACTTCCACAGTGCGATAAGGAGTTTGCGCGCCAGGGCCACTATCGCGGCTTTTTTTAAGCGTCCACCATTCGACTGAACCCGATCCACAAACCAACGGCTAAGCGCTGATGCTGGCTGATTGCGTAGCCACAACCAAGACAGTTGGATCATCGTGGTGCGCAGCCGAGGGTTTCCTGCCTTTGAGACACCCTGTTCGTGGTCGATGGTCCCGCTCATCCATGGGGTTGGTGTCAAACCTGCATAGGCGGCAATCTGCCGCCGATTATCAAAATGCCGGGACAGGGCTTCGGTCCAAAGAACGGCGGCAAATTCAGCGCCAACACCCTTCAAGGACAGCAGCATCGCTGCGGGCGAGGTTGCCTCAACCGCTGGCTGCTCGTCCATCGATAGGAGAGAATTACGCTCGCTCTCCACTGCAGCGATCTGTTCTAGCAGCAACTCGAGACGGTCGAGTTCGCGATTGATTTGAGCCTTCAGGTGTTTCGGTAACTCGCGCCCATCTCCGGTCTGGAGTTCCTCCAGCCGCTGACGGCGATCCTTACGGAGCGGTTGATAGCCGCTGACGCCTTGAGCGAAGAGTAGCCCCTTCACGCGATTGACATGCCTGACCCGCTCAGCAATCAAAACTTTGCGTTCCCGGCAAATCCGACGTCGATCTTCGTCCTTCGGATCTGGCGCTCTGACCATCGCACATACGCGAGGCTCGCCGCGCTTGAATGCAAGCAATGTGCGCGTCAGAGCCTCTCCATCGATCTTGTCGGTCTTGGCACGCCGACGTCGACGGGAAGTCGCGATCGAAGCTGCGTCGACGACGTAACTTTCGATGCCGTGAGTCTCCAGCACGCGGTGTATCCAGAAGCCGTCCAATCCTGCCTCCTGGATCGTCACGATGGGAAATAACTTCCCTGTTCTCAACCGCGCCTTCTGTTGTAGCTGCTCAAATCGATCCAGCAGCTCGGCTACATTGCCACCGGCCACTACGTGCTTCGACATCTTCTCGCCACTGCCAGGCGACAGCGAAGTGATCAACCAGGTCGATCGGCTCAGTTCCAATGATACAAAAATTGCGCCAAGATCAATGCGGACAGCGGTCGGATGAATGGATGCAGGTTCCATAAACTGCTCCTCCTGAGCGAGTGTTTTGATGCAACCTCACTCTGCCAGAGCGGCGGCCGCTGTTCACTCCTCATGGGATCTAAAGCCGATGGGCGCCCCTCACCCGCCCCCGCTCCGCCCTTTCAACCCGGCCCAGCCGGTCGGATCGGGGCTGATCATCAGAGCCAGCGTCGCGTTTCTAACTGGCTGACAATGTCGCCCCTCTAATCAGCTTTGACAGCAATTGTAACCGCAAAGTTAGAATGTAAGAACGACTGGCATCTATTGCTCGATCCATCTCCACCCTATTGCAGGAAAAGGTAAATGTCGCTCTGCATGCCTGATGGCCCCAGAGTGGCCGTGTAGGGCACACCATGGATACTGAAGTTGGTGGGTTTGTCCGCGCTCGGCAGCAAGTCAAACAAGTACATTGCAGGCAGAAGGTCATCTGGTACCGGTTGATTGCCGTGTTGCCAGCTCGGAGGGACAAATCCTCCCAAGTCGTCCACAGGCAGCGTGTACTGTGGGGTGCCGAAGATCGATGCCCCCAAGCTTTGCTCCCATGGTGCGTCTGGCGGATTGACGCTTTGCACCGGTGAATAGGCGGCTGACGGCAAATCCTGCCGGAAGGTCGCTGTATTCCAGCTATCGGGAAGCTGGCCGGGTTGACCCACTCCATGCCAAAACTCTGCGGGATCGGCGATCTGTGTGGAGGACTCCGGTTCAGCCGCCGCAGCCCCCGCTCGAGCACTGTTGGTCGCGGTGCTCAGACGTCGTTGGAGTTGCTCCCGATCGGCGACGAGGTTGTCGAGGTGCAGCACGGCTGGCCGGTCTCTTCGCGCCAGACGTCTAACGAGCGCCCGCGTGCCGTCAACCACGAAGACTCCGCAATCATAGCCGTTCCGCTGTTGGGTCATGCGGACGGGCTCCAGACGGGTACCCAACCTTTGTGCGAGCATTGCTGCAAACTCGTCGTTCTGGCCCCGGAAGGAGTCATAGTGATAGGCAGCCGGCCCCTCGCGGTTGCGACGGTCAACGAGTAGCAGCGACCAATGGGTGCCGCGGTGATCAGGATCCGAAGCACTGGCATCGCTCACTGGAAGGAACAGGAAGTCGGCTGTATCTCTTCCATTCTGATCATTAACGATGCGCTGGAAAGCGCTCAGCGCGGTGCTCTCATCGCCCAGGCGCAGATGATAATGGGCTATCAGGGGATCGATAAGCCGCGTCCTGGCTGCGAGATCCGGATCGTTTCGCTGCAAGTCCTGCATTAGCAGCTCATAATCCGTCTGGATATGCTGGTCGCCCAGCCATTCGATATGGTCGAGCGACAATCCGCTGCGGCCTTCGATCGATGGATCAACCTGCTGCAGCGGCGAAGTTGATCTGAACTCGGCACGTGAATCCGAACGGCCGTCCAGACCGGCCGGTTCGCGGCCACTTGCCGGCTCAGGGGACAACCCCGACGCTGCGTTCGCCTCAACGACTTGCTGGTACTGCCGAAGCCGCTTGAAAGAGATAGTGTGTTTTCCCATGTCTTCGGTGAAGTCTTGGTAATCTTTTTTCAACGACCATTGCTGCTGATCACTGCCGTTGAGCCGGCTCGCTATGCTCTCCCTACCCCTGGTTTGCAGCCAATCACTAAACTTTCGTTGAGTGCTGGCCAGTCTCCAGACGACTCTCCTCTGCGAAGTCGAGTCCGGTCCGAGCTTACTCAGCTCTTCGTTGGCGAAGCTATCAATCATGAGGGCGTCGTCGGGATAAGGATTATGCTGTTTCAACTGCGACTCAGCGCCTAGATACTGCCGCAGCCGATCGAAACTCACGCTTATTCTTTTTCCTTCAGCGTTGGTAAAGTTACTGTAATCGTCCTTTAACGACTGTTGCTGCTGATCACTGCCAGTCAAGCGACTGCCTATGCTCCCCCGACCCTTCTTTCGGAGCCAATCACTAAACCTCCGTTGATTGCTGGCCAGATTCAAGACTACTTTCCTCTGCGAAGTCGAGTTCGATCCGAGCTTGCTCAGCGCTTCCTTGGCTAGGTCATCAATGATGCGGGCGTCATCGGGATAAGGATCATGCTGTTTCAACTGCGACTCGGCGCCTAGATACTGCCGCAGCCGATTGAAACTCACGACCACTTTTTTTCCTTCCTCCTTGGTAAAGGCCCTAAAATCCTCCTGCAACGACCGTTGCTGCTCATCAGTACCGGTGAGTCGGCTGACCATGCTCTCCCTGCCCTCCCTTTTGAGCCAATCGCTAAATTTTCGTTGGTTACTGGCATTTTTCCGGGAAGTCGAGACCGGTCCGAGCTTACTCTGCTCTTCGTTGGCCAAGGCCTCAATAATGAGGGCGTCGTCGGGATAAGGATCATGCTGCTTCAACTGGGACTCGGCGCCTAGATACTGCCGCAGCCGATCAAAACCCACGTTTATTCTTCCTTCAGCCTTGGTAAAGCCCCTAAAATCGTCCTTCAACGACCCTTGCTGCTGATCACTGCCAGTCAGGCGACTGGCTATGCTCCCCCTACCATTCTTTTGGAGCCAATTACTAAACCTCCGTTGATTTATGGCCGTAATCCGGACAACATTCCTCTTGGAAGTCGAGTCCGATCCGAGCTTGCTCAGCTCTTCGTTGGCTAGGTCATCAATGATGCGGGCGTCGTCGGGATAAGGATGATGCTGTTTCAACTGGGACTCGGCGCCTAGATACTGCCGCAGCCGATCTAAACTCACGACCACTTTTCCCTCGGCCTCGGTAAATTTCCTAAAATCCTCCTGCAACGACCGTTGCTGCTCATCAGTACCCGTGAGTCGGCTGACTATGCTCTCCCTGCCCTCCCTTTTGAGCCAAGCGCTAAATTTTCGTTGGTTACTGGCATTTTTCCGGGAAGTCGAGACCGGTCGGAGCTTACTCCGCTCTTCGTTGGCCAAGGCCTCAATAATGAGGGCGTCGTCGGGATAAGGATCATGAATTCGGCGGCCCATCAGGCGCGGCCCAGGTCCAACGGCTTGGAGTTCTTGCCCCTCAGGCGAGAGCCTCCTGAAATGAGACAGTGCTGAGTTAAGACGCTTACGATCGTCCCCACCGTTTGCCCAGTAATCCGCGATATCACCGGCTAGCGAATCTGGATCGTTTAAAAACCGAGAAGCCATCGAATCTCTGTTTTCTGCTCGGAGCCAACGAGCGAACCTCCTAAGAATCCCTAAATTGTTCTCGACGGTAGCCTCGGGAACCCTTCCGTCCCCTCGGCCGACGCTACCGTCGGGTAGAATTTCGTAGTTTCGGACTGCTTCCGCGAACTGGTTGATGCGGGTCTCGTCATCGGGATGCATGTCCCGGTCGGCGGGGCGACCACGCTTGGCGCCGACGCGAGCCTTGGTTGAGACCACGTGAGTCTCCGTTGCGGCATCGACGTCTTGCTGCCCCGAACTCCGCGACGACGTCTTGCCGCTGCTCAATCCGAACGCCTTCTTGAACCCTGACGCCATGCGCGACGTAAATCCGCGGCGTTTGCCCTGCGGCGCCGCGGCGACTTCGCCCGCCTCCGCCATATTGCTCGATGTCTTGCTCCCCGAGCCGCCGAATCGCAAGCTGCTGGAGCCCGCCCGAGAGACGTCTATGCTGTGGCGGGCGCCGCTCAACGAGTTCTCCGGCGCCAACGACTGCGGCGTCACTCGCATCGAACCGCCCACGGATCTGCGACGCGGCACACGGTCGCCGGCGTCACTGTCGTGCGAACCGAGGCGCAAGTCGCTCAGATCCTGTTCCACATCTCGTCTCTGTGAATTGTACTCCCGGATCCAGGCGTCCGTATCGAAAGCTCCGGTCACGCCTTCGATCCACTCACTTACTTCGCGAGAATCGTCATCGCGCGGCTGGTTCCGTCTTGGGTACATCGATGCCGGTCCTCCGGAAATCAAATTTGGAACCTCGATCCTATTGACGCCGGACGGCTCTCCTTCCCGTCGAAGCAGGACGAACAGTCGCCGATAGCCGAAACGCCGACGCTCGTTTGCAAGGTCACGCAGCTTTGCCCGCAGCGCCACCTCCGGCGGTCGGCAGGACCGATAACGCACCGTCTTGCGGTCGGCGGATATGATCTGGCAGGCCCGCCGCTCCGAAAGACCCATCACGGCCTTCAGATGCGTGACGGCTTCACGCTTGGCGGCAGGCCCTACCATTTTTTTTTGCAAGAAGCTCGCGGAGCGCGGCCGCATCCAGCATCTGTTCGGCCAGCAGCTTTTTCAGCCTGGCGTTCTCGTCCTCAAGCGCCTTCAGCCGCTTGGCCTCGGACACTTCCATACCACCGTATTTGGCTTTCCAGTTGTAAAACGTCGCTTCCGAAATCCCGTGCTTACGGCAGAGGTCGGCCGCCTTCGCGCCTGCCTCCTGCTCCTTCAGTACCGCAATTATCTGCTCTTCGGTAAACCTCTGCTTCTTCATTCGTCCGTCCTTTGATGGGCCGGACTCTAATCAATTCTGGAGGAAATTCGCAGTGGCAGGTCACCTTCACCACCTAAGGGGTCACGTGGCTCCGCTTTTCCAAAGCATTTTAGAATATCGATTTTGCATGATGGCGACCAGTCCGGTTGCACTAGCATATGCGTAATCTGCAATTGGAGACCAACAACGGTGAAAACAGAACAGGCCCGCGGGGCGGTAAATTTTCCGAGACGCCTCTAACATTCAAGCTAATCTTAGCCCTGCCGCGGCGCAGACACCTCCGACGGACTGTCAGCCGATTCGACGATGGTCTGGCGAAGGGAGCCACGCTTTCGCGGATCCTCGAGGCTTGGGCTGAGGTAAAGGGATCAGGAGCGGCGCATGCAACGCGCACCGCCCGCTTCATCGAGTCTAGCAGTCACGTATCCGCTTTATAGGCCGGACATGTGAGCGCACCGTTCCCATGTGAAGCGACTGAAAAGAATGCGCTTCATCACACCTTTCACTCTCAGGAGAGACCGCCATGGATAACTCAGAACGATCGCTGCGCTACAACATTTCCGAGGAAGATGATCGCACCCGGGCCATGGCGGGGTGGATCGAGAATATGACCGGGGCACAAACGCTTACGGGCATGCCGTCCCGATCAACGCCAGATCCCCATGCTCTTTCGCCTTCGTCGCCAACGCGACCATACTCGCTCTCTTCCGAACCTCCAATTAAGGTGCTCGACAGATCGACATTTGCCAGAAAAGTAAGGGAATTTTACGGTGATGAAATCAAGCACATTTCCGTCAATCCACAAGAGTACTCGCCCTTCGTGTCCTCTAAAGCCCTGCGTACGGCTACCATCGCTCGACTCTACGGCGGCACCGACAATGATACGCCCAGCGCGCGATATTTCAGCTATGATCTGGGAGAACGAAGCGTTGGGCTTTTAAGAACAGAGGATGGATTTAGCATCGAAAACGAGCCGTGGCGGGAACTATTTCCCGGTCGAAGAAGAATCACGTCGATTGCAGACCTTCGCGTTACTCATCCGCTTGTCGAGAACGCAGGCGATATTCTGCTCGAACATCAACTTCAACTCGACGGCGAACAGCCGTTGATCATGTCACGTCCCGCTACGCCGGAGATGGGAACCCGTCTAGAGCAGATGGGTTTCGTTAATGTGGGTGAAAATCGCTGGGTGCTCGACCCTACGCAACATCCCGACAAGTGGACAAAGAATAGCAAGGGTGGATGGCAGCGCGCCGACAAACCTTGGAGTTATCTCTCTAAAACCGTGGAGTATCTTAGCGACGATGAAGCAGGTGTCGAGGAGCATTCGAGTGACGCCAGTGTCGAGACAGATTCATCCGATGATGACCCGTCTTGGTACTTCGAACACCTCAATTTGAACCGCGGCTAAAAGCTTGCCTCATCGTGAGGACTTTTTGCGCCGCCGGCTGAGTTGATACGCCCTTGTATTACGGGAGGACGCAGGCGAAGATTAGAGACTGCAATAATTGCTGCGACTCTCTGCGACGGCCCGCCTCATGCTGCACTCCGATCCTGCCGCGATGCAGATTGGCGGGGCTGGCTTCTGGGTGGTCCGCAACGATATCGCCGTTGGGGGTATCTTCTGATAATGGCCGTCGGGTTCGAAAACCTTCTGGTTGAGCCCCTAAAAGATCACCCAGGTACTCCCCAGGCGCCTCATGAATAACGACACCGAAGCGCTTGAACTCGAATCGCTCGTATCCGGACCCGTCGCCAAGCCCAAGGCGACCGTCCGACACGATGTCGATGAATGATCGACGTGCGAGCTGACCGGAAACCGCAAGGTCCGGTCGACATCATCGGGACGCGCCCATGGGCCCCATCGGCACGCGTCGGCGAATAGCGGCGAGATCCGTCTCGTCGGCGCGTTCCAGTTCTCGACCATCGGCGTGCGCACATAGCCGAGCTCTTATGGCCGTCAGGCCCACTCGACGCGACGCCAACTCGCATGCCAAACTTTTCGTGATCAAGATCAGGCCCCTTCCAGGCAGCGTAGCCGTTGCGTCTGGGGCGCCCAGCAACCCGCCCAGCGAGGCCACATTGAAGATCGCAGGGCCGCGCGGCAACGCCGCACCGCACCGTTCCGCTTCCAGGAAGATCCACGGCAACGACAATGTCGCCGTTTGTCGCAAAGGCATCGACCAGAGCGCGGCCAATCCCGCCTGCAGCGCGTGTAATGACGGCGGGTGTCTGCTTGCTTCATGGATTAGCTTCTCCTGCTCCGGCGTATGCGATCTAACGCTAAAGGAGCCAGATGACAGCAAGTTAGCACCACGTCCCGGAAAAGAAGAGTTCGGCACCAGCTGAACGCGCCGCTATTCCGCCTCGGCTTTTCATGCTCTTTGCCGCTTCCGAGCGTATAGACCGGGTCGTTAGAATGCGATGTTCCGATCGGCTGCCTGAAACCGAACCGCTCAAACTCTGGCGACGCCGCCTGCTGTGTCTGCTCCTCGAGCCAATCATAGACCACTGTGCGGTCGGCAATTCTCCACTCCCCTTCCCTTTTCAGAAAATGGTCGCAATATCGACCACATAGGAGAAACCTGGCAACGTTTGATCCGGCCGCAGTCCGGCCCTCGTTGGAGCGCAGTGAAGTAGCTCTCGACAGGTGCTTCAGCCGGGCTGATAAACTCAATCAGAACGTTGGTGATCTGGTGGATGTTGCGCGGTTCGGTCTTGAAGACACCAAGCGTGAACTCAATGAATCCCTCGGCGGAGCCCGTGTACGCTCCGTGAACGTCCTGCGCATCAGGCCAGAAGGAGCTGCGCAGCCCCGCCTCGTCCGCCCGTCTATCCCGCGGCAATACCGATAGGACAGTCGCGGATCGTTTCGCGATCATGCAATTCGACCCATTTTCGTGGTCCATGGCCCGTCGCAAGTCTGGTCTTGAGTTGAAAATGGCGTTCTATGCATCTGCGAACGGACATTCGCGCCGTCGGCGCTTGACTTGGCCTCGCAATGCCACTTCCCAGGGAACGTCTGTGAACTCAAACAGCGTGCGTAGGACAGCAACTCCCGCGCAATCAAGGACCATTGGTGCGTTGGATTTTGTCTGCAAGAACAGCCAGGGCCTCTCTGCGCTTGTGTGGAAGGTAGCTAACGGTCCATTCGGCGACAATGCGATCGACGAGTTCGCCAGAAAGAGCCCAATGTCGACTGGATCCCCGTTTGCGGCCGCCGGGGCTGCCGGTGCCTGTCTCGGCGAAGTCTCCTCCAAAGCCTGTATCCGAACGATCCTGCCTGGCTCCCAATCGGGCTCGTCTGACCGAGCGGGAGCGGCTGATCGACGCGAGGGAGAAATCTGGGGCCAGGCGGCTCGCCTCTCGGCGTCACCCCACGTTAGGCTGGTTATGCCATCCGCGGGCATCAAATCGGGGTGAAAGAAAGTTCTAAGCCTGGTGTGGTCGAGCGGCCCGACCTGCCCTCCTCAACTCAAGCACTCGAGGCGAGCCGCCATTTTACCGGTGTAGGTCTATTGTCGAATGCCTGACAACCCTATGTCGGGTCGCAAATGGAGGGAACCGGACAAAAAACTCTAACCAATTGAAAACTAACGCAATTTTCATTGGCATGGCCCTTGCTTCTTGAACCGCGACGTTAAGCAGCAACGGAGCCTTTAATGCCCCCACCAATGATTTCGCTCAAGAACCTGACCAGCACGACAACTATGAACCAACTGCTGGCCACAGCGAAGTCCACTGCTTGCGCCGCGTCATTGTGCGGTTCGTCCGCAAAGCCGCACCACGTCGAGCCGGCTGTCTGGGAGAAAATCACGGACCTTTCCTGCTATTTAGAAAAAGCGCACTACTATTTCGCGCGCATGCACGTCGTAGCCGCACCAGCTTGCAATATCCAGTGCAACTACTGCAATAGTAAATACTGCGCCAACGAAAGCCGGCCTACGCCTGACCAGGCGCTGCGAAAGGTCGTTGCGGTCGCCAATGAAGTCCCTCAGCTTTCCGTGCTCTTTATCGCCGGACCAAGCGATGCCTGTTATGACCGGAAGAAGACAAAGGCGACATTTGCACGCGGAGCCACAGAGGTCCCCGATATCAAGCTGTGTCTTTCAACCAACGGTCCGGCAGTGCCAGACCGTGTCGGCGAGCCTGCTGACATAAATGTTGATCACTTGACGATCACCATCAAAATGGTCGATCCGAGAGCCGGCGCGAAGATATCCGCGCCACTGCAGGGCCGAGCCGCAGCTCAGCAGAAGCCCGGATACAAGCAGACCCCGCGAGCACATAGGCATCCAAGTCTCGATATTCGTCCAACATGCCTGGCACTCTCGGGCGCAGCAGCGCTGAGCTCTTGGTCATCTCCCCGCGCAAAATCCCCGTTTGCTCTCTTTGATGCTTCGGGAGCATCCCGATCACCGCTTCTGTGTCAGTCTGCTCCCGTCTCCAACGCTGCGGCGACCTCCTTGCGCAGCCATTTATGCTGCGGGTCGTGATGGCACCGCTCGTGCCAGATGAGCATGACCTTGTACGGTGCCGGCTCGAGGGGTGGATCAACAACCCTAAGCGGCAGCATCGCGGAAACTTGGGTCGCAACGCGGCGCGGGACGAGCAATACCAAATCCGTCCCCGAAGCCACCACCGCTGCCGTGAGAACGCTGGAAAAAAGTATGGGACTACGATCCTCTCGCAGGTTGGGCAAGTGGTCGTAGATCGGGCCGAAATGGTCGGGGGAGTCCGTACTGATGGCAGCGTGACGCAAGGTCGCGAAGTTGTCGATCGTCCATTCCTGCGCCAGCGCGGGATGGTCGTGGCGCAACAAACACGCGAAGCGGTCTGTATAGAGACTGCGCCGAAAATAGCCAGGCAGTTGCACGTCAATATGCCCAACGGCCAAATCAATATCACCTTGCTCAAGCCCCCGCACGGCACGATCAAACGGCAAACAGGCGAGTGTGTCGAGATGAGGGGCACGCTCGCGTAACCACGGCAGGAGGCGCGGTAGTACAGCCAAAGCTTGATGATCGGGGATCGCCAGCGTTGCCCCCCTCCCCCATTCTTTTGAGATTACGCTGCGGCTTGTCACCATCTCTCGGATCGTACGCAGTGCCGACGGCAGCCTTTGAGCCAAGTGTTCGCCTTGCGGCGTTGGGATCAAACCCGTTGAAGACCGCACCAGCAGGTCATCATTGAACATGCCGCGCAGCCTTCCCAGTGCCCGGCTCATCGCCGGTTGACTCCGCCCGATGTGCTGGCCCGCGTGCGTCACGTTCCGGTATTCGAGCAGAGCCTCGAGCGCGACCAGGAGGTTGAGGTCTATTGATGCCAAGTTTATCTGGTGTCCAGTGAGGCGCTCTCCTCTCCAATCTTGCAACATCTTTCGCCTATAAGCGAGTTGATCCGTCACCTCTTTTTCTACATAGCGTTTCATGACGTTCATTCCTCAACAATCAATTCCGGGTCCAACGTTTTCGAGTTCATCTCGGCGGTGGAGCGCGGGTGACAACCTCATGGCATTGTGCCATCACGCGTCCAAGGGGCGGCCAGATCTGTGTGACGATGGCGATCACATGGAACATCGGGGTGTCCCACAGGAATATAGCGCCCGTGTCGACTTCCCCGAGCCCGTTGCAACAGTCTCGGATCCGATGCTGGGGTGCTTGGGTGAAAGAGGCGCACGCGCTCGAGCACAGCGTTGCAATAGGCCTCGGTCGCATAATACGCGATGCGGTCGATGTCGCTCAGGTGAACACCTGCAGATGCGAGGCAATATTGAATCGAACGCATTGGTAACTTGTTGGAGTGCTTGATCCGGTTAAGGCGCTCCTCCTCGACCGCCGCTATCACTCGCCCGTCGCGAACGGGAACCGCAGCCCCATCGTGCATAAAGGTGCTCGGTAGATCGGACGAATTTTCGTAATCTTTGCTTAGACCGCCACTGAGCCCTAGACACAGCATGTTGCTCTCCAGTTCGTTTCGGAAGGTAGGTCGCTCTGGCCTGGCCACCGGCCTTCGTAGTTTCATAGGGTGGCGCTTGACAGTGCAGCTAGAGCTCACGGGGTCGAAGCCGATACCATTAGTGACCGGCGCGGCGACATTGCCGACAACCGATCCTGCGCAACCTTCTTGATCATTGTTGCGACGCCGCACAGAAACCCGGGCCGAAGCGCTTGCAGCAGAACTGCCTAACCTATCCACATCACTCAATCCTTCATATTTCGGCCCGACAGCCGCAAGAAAACATCACGAGGTTTGGTGGCCCTGCAAAAGGCGCAGACCAAGTCCTCGCGGCTGCGAGCGCGCCTGCTCTGGCTTCTAGTGATTGTGGGAGATGCACTCACAGGTTAGTCGACCAGGGAACAGTGCTTCTTGTGAGAGCCCTATCAGCACTGAAACGGGAGAAGCAACGGTGAAGATTCTGCCCGATCACGACCAGCGTAAGATAACAATCGAGGCCAGGCAACTGACAGAGGGCTCCAGGTCGAATTTCCAGCATCGTCTCCGCACCTGAGGACCCATTTTTTTAGAACTCCACATAATCTACACAGCGCTCTTCAGCGTTTTCTAAGGGCAATCGTTTTGAGCAGTAAAATCGTTTTTGTGGATGGAATGCGTGCAAAAAGGAATGGGTGGATTCATAGCAAGGCGAGCGGCACTTTCAAACAGCGGCCGTGATGATCAACGTTTACGGCAAATCCGCCTCCGACGTCGGTGCCGACGACCGACCTCCGAAATCCTCGTGTATCGTCGTACCCGCAACACTCCTTCTCTACTCTGGTTTTCAGCCGATAAACCTAGCCGCAGCTTCGCCAGTCGGCACGTCGATAAGCGTGATCGGGCTTGCTGCAAGGAAACGGCGTTGGTTGTTGGTCGGCGCTGCCGCATCCAGCACCGCAAAACGTGGTGCGTTGGATCGCGTCATGATCCGTCGGGCGTAGGTGCGCAGCATCTGGTCGTTGAAGCGGCAGCCGATGAAGAAGAGCCTCTGTTGGTGCGCCGCTCCTTCACCGCTTCGCTGACCCACCTGAGCGGCGGAACTCCTTCCGTCGCTGATGAGGCCGTTGATGGCCTGCTCGCCCGGCCTTCCGGTGGGTCGGCCGGCATCGAGACAGGCGATTATTACGCGGCGGGCGCGGCGCGCGAGGTTTCGATGCGCTTCAGTCCATCGGTGATGGCCGCGAGCCCTTCCCGCAGCGTCTGCCCTATAGTGCCCGGACCGATGTCGATTGGAGGATTGTCAAGCATGGCTACAATGTCGCTGCCGTTGAGATAATCGAGCTTCTTCTGGACTGTGGTTCGGACACGCTCGGTCGCGCTCGACAGTGCCTCACCGTTGCGTTCGGTGATGGCGGAGAGCTGATCTGAAAGCTCTCCTCCGAACTGCAGGAAGATGTCGTCGACATACCTCCACGTTCCGCCGCGGGCTTCCACATCGACCATCTGGTTGATCTTGCTCTTTACCTCATCCCGCAGCGTCAAGGCAGTGTCGAGATGAGCCTGCCATATAGCTATGATACTTTCGACCGAGTTCTCGATGGATTTGGTCCTTTCGGGCTGGTCTGCGATGCCAAGAAGGACCAGAAGTTGATCATCGTTACCGAGCCGCGGGACCACCGCTGCGATCAGACGCTCCACAACCGCGCGCCTACGGGCTGCATCGCCTAGTTCCTTCGGCCATTGCGACGACACTATCTTCGCAATCCTCTCAGAATTCGCGTTCTCTAGCGGATAAGAAAGCTGTCGCTCCTGAGCCTTTGCCTTGATCAGACGGAACAAGGACTCTACTACCTCGTCTTGATCGAGAGCGCCCGTTGGAACTCTGTTCAGATCGATCCCATTCACCACGACCTCTTCGCGGCGGTCGCCGTTTGTCTCGCCCTGCCCCGCCCCATCGGGCATGTCATCCACATATTGAAGATTTCGCAGATTCTCAGGATAGGCCAGCATCAACAGAAGTCGGCCGGCGAAGTTGTGCAGCGTTGCCTCCTGCTCTTCCGGAGGCGTCGCAGCCAGCACACGTTGCAGCCAATCCGCGATCTTCGTGGTCAGATGGGACAACTCTGCGGTCTGTCCCGCGCCAATTTGCGCGCTGAGACTTACTGCGTGATTGGAAATGGTCGCGGCCGCGGCGGCAATGCCCTCCTTCACTTCCGGGAGAAGCTGCTCCAGGAGCTCAGCCCCGCCTTCACGCTTGCTTCTCTCTTCAGTTTCTTCAACACTCCCTGCAGAGTTCCCTTCCGCGCTATCGAGCGCCGTCATCGGCCGATTGAATTCTTCAGAGTCGTCGGGTGGAAGAAATTGGGAGTTCTCCTCGGCGTTCATCTCAAACTGCTGAATGTCTTCTTCAGTTAAGATTCCTGCTTCCTGCATGTCAGGCAACCTCATGCGGAAGTTCACGAAATACTTCTTCATCACCTTTTGGACCTGCGGGAACCCGGCCTTTCCACCATCAGCCAACTTGACGAGGATAACGCCGTTTTCGTTCATCCTGCCCGTGCCTCTCCGCAGAAGCGAAAAGTTCTCCTTACTACTATCCTCATCATCTTCAAAAGGCATGTTTTTCAAAGTTTGTGCCAATCCATTGAGCTTTTTCTTACTCACCAGGACAGCAGGCTTCCGCAGATCGCCAACCGTGCCGACCGCAAAGCAGAACTCCAAATCCGCTCTGTTCTTCGTCTGGTCGATCAACTGCAGAAATTTCTTCGCTCTTGTCCTATTGTGCTTCATTCCGGCCATTATATCTCTCCAGTTTCCTGTTCTAGATCAGTGTACGTCGGTTGATAGGGTGGGACAGGATCTGATCACCCAACTTCCCGAAGATCTGCCTGATGGAGGTGACCGCGCTCTCCAGCGGTCTAGTCGAGCGGGAAAGCGGCGCGCCGAGATCAAGCGACGATCGCCGCCAGTCGCAGCCGTGACCGCCTCCGATCCGGCCGGCAACCGACATGCCGACCTCTCCCGCCGCAGACCTGCGTGGGCGTCTCGTGACCCCATAGGGCTTTCCCAGCGCCAGTCGGATGCTATCCCGGCGTTCATAAGAAATCTGGACATCGGAATTCTGACAGCAGATTGCGGGACAACGGGCTCATCACGCTGTCAGGCTGGAGGTTAAAAACCGCCCAATGGCGACCGGACACCAGTCGTACCTGAATAAGGTCCCCTCCTCCCAATGGCTGCTTATCCGCCTCATTTAAGAGGCGAAACAGCGCCCAATGGCCGCTCTTGGAGAGGGTGGCGCCTTGAAAACCGATGAAAGCGACGGAAGCGCCGCCGACGCCGCCGGCCGTAGGCCAATGGAAATGCATGGCCGCGGCGGCCGTTCCTCGTCGATGTTCGAGGCGCTGGCCGTCGATGTCTACCACCACCTGGTCTGTCAACGGATCGGTCTCGGCGACGGTGAGCAGGAATCCAACTGACACCTGGCCGGCATCATCGAACATGGTGTCGCGGATCGTGGCTGCCCGTTGGAACTGGGCCAAGGTATTGCGGCCGATAGGGAAATCGACACCGCTCGTTGGCCGAAACTGCCACGAACCTTTGGATTTGTCGACGAATGGGGAAAGGTTCTCGGCGAAGAAAGTGTCGATCTCCGCCTTGCGGCCGAACAGCCGGGCGAAATCGCTCAAAGGGATATCCCGGCGGGATCCGCTCGCGAAGGGATACCGTCCTTCGGTAGCCCGTCGGCACAAATCGCCGGGGCCGCCCGCCCAACCGCTCGCCAACCCGCGCCTCATGCCGCTGACGGTTAGGTCCGAGCTGTGGCGGCTGAGGCCGAGGATCCATTGCCGGATGGGTTCGGGCAGATCGGCCGCCCCCGCCTCGATCTGTTGGATGGCGACGCCCGCCTGCCCGTTGTGTTCCAAGATGTTCGAACCCGCCAGCCCCTGCGCCTGGCTGAGGGAGCGATACAGTTCGCCGAGATCCCGGAGAGCACTGTCGATCGGCGCCTGCGCGCCCGCTTGGCTGTTCGACGGCACTTCGACCAGCTGGTGCAGCCACCGGAAATGATCGCCCATATAGAGCTGGACGTGAGCTTCAGGCGTGTCCGCGGCCGGTTGAGACCGGAACAGTGCCTCGAGCTCGCTTGGCAACACCTCGCCCTGGGGGACACTGTCACCTTTCGTCAAGCCGTCCTCGGGAGCCGGTGGTTGCTTGAGCTTTAGCTCCTGCGCCGCCGCGAAAAGGAACAGGCGCATTGGTGACGTCGGCGCGGACAGCGTGTTCAAGGTGCGCAGCGCGTCATCGATACCCCCAGACGGGCGGATGGACATATCGCCAATGAGCTGGTCCCAGCGCAACGCGAACTCCTGAGCGTAGAGATCCGCCGCCGAACGCCGCAGCTTCTGGCTCACATCACCGGCTGCAATCGGCGCGACTACCTGTGAGTCGAGAACCCAGCCTTCTGCAGCGACAGCGTCAGCCACTTGCGGCAGCAATCGCAGGAAGGTTCCGTAAAACCCCGCCCTCGTGTAGATGCCAGGAACCCCCTCGCTGAGCGGCTGTCCCGATTTGCGAGCCAGGACGCCCTGCGCCAGCGGCCCGGCATGGTCGGCCAGACGCCAGGTTGGCGCCCGCGAGGCTTCGGGACTGGTCGCGATGATGTCGAGGACGCGGCGCGCCATCGAGACGGTCTGGAGCTTCGCGCGGCTCCTCTCGATCAGTTCGCCATTAAGCTCACTATGGGGCAGCGGCCCTTCCATGAGTGCATCCAGGTGATCAGCGAGCGCGCTGCGCAGGCCGGCATCGGCTTCGGCCGGAAACATCACTCGCCAGTCGGCAGCCATCCAGTTTTTGACGACCGCGCGCTGGAGCGGACCCTGCTGACCCAGCATCAGGTAAACCTTTAACGCCTGGTAGACGAACTGATCATCGTCGTGCCGCTCGACCAATAAGGTTTCCAACCGGAACATCAGCCGCGGCAGCAGGATGGTGTTCACGGCGCGGCGGTACGCCGCGAGCGTCTGAACCTTGATTTTCTTACTCTGGTCGAGACCCGAACTTGATAGGCGGCCGCCCGCGCTGTCGCCGTTGGCATCACGCAGCCGCTGAAGCAGTGGCAGGATGGGTCGAAGATCGCCACTCTCAACCCGGTCGAGCTTCAGCTTTTCAGCCCCTCTGGCATAGCTGCCAGCCATTAGGCGAACGCTCTCGATCAGCTGAACATTCCGAATATAGCTGAACGTCCATAAGACGCTGGCGGTAACAATGACCGCCGCTATCATCGTGTAGGCGCCATACCGGATCCGCCGCTGGCGCCGATCGAAGCGGTGATTGGCATCGACGAGCCCAGCTTCGGCGAAAACGACTTCGCGCAGCAGCCGGCTGATGAAATAATTACGGCCCGGGCCACGAAGCGCTGTACAGGGCGGCTGAGCGATCTCGAAGGTCTGAGATCTGGCGTTCGCAACTCGATCGAAGGGCATGCCAATTTGCGTGCCGCTTAAGAAGTAGACGCCGCGGAGCATAAGCGGTTCCTGGAACGAATTCCCGCCAAAGGCTTCCTTCAAGAACTGTTGCGTCAGGTGCTTGAGGCTAGCGACCTGCTGTGGGAAGCCGAACATGAGCGCACGACGCTGGAGGTTGCTTTCGTGCTGCATTCGTTCAAGCAGCCTTTCGTTTAGGCGGCCAACAAGCGCATCGTATGCTGCGGCAAACGCCATCGGATCGCCTTCGTCCTCCGACGCCTCTTGCGCAAAGGTGAACCCCCACACCGCCTCCCGCCCCTCGCGACCCAGATCGTCGAAGAATTCAACAAATCCCGCCAGCAGATCGCTCTTAGTGAAAAGCACATAAATCGGCAGTTGCAGGCGAAGCTCCCTGTACACTTCGAGGAGCCGCTCACGGATACAGCGCGCGCGATCGGCGAGCACTTCCTCGGATGTAGAATTCAGCTCGCTGATTGCGATCGTGACTAAGACACCGTTCAGCGGCTGCCGTGGCCGGGAGCGTCTGAGCATACGAAGCAAGCCACGCCAAACCGCTTTGTCCCGGTCTGCATCACCCTCCTGTACCGTGTAGCGCCCAGCAGTGTCGACGAACACCGCGTCATCGGTGATCCACCAGTCGCAGTTTTCCGTACCCGCTAACCCACCGGCGGCTCTCAGACCGGACCTCGCCGCCATCGGAAAGCTGAGCCCGGAATTGACTATTGCTGTGGTCTTCCCCGAGTTGGGCGGACCGATCATCACATACCAGGGCCGCTGATAGAGCCACCGCCTGCTGATACCTCCTGCGTAGCGGCGCCCCTTGAGTGTGGTAAGGGTCTCGCGGAAACGATGACGAATCGCCTCCAGCTCTCTTTCAGCAAGCGTGCTGGCTTGCCCCACACTTCGGTCGGAAGGCCTTGGGTCTCCCTTCTTCTGCTCGGCCCCACCCGCGTCCAGCGCTCCCGACACTCGTGATTGGACGAGGTCTTCAAAATAGGCCTGAACCTTGTAAAGCTGGGACTGGATCAAGTAGATCACGGTGTATCCGACCGGAATCAGCATCGATGCCGCGATCTGGCTGCGAAGGCTGTCAAGCGGCGCAAATCCTCCGACCGAGATATGCGGTCCGAGCGTGAAGATTAAGGCACATACGATCGCCGCCCCGCCGACACGGAGCCATTGCCACCTAAGCGCTTTCTTGATTGACTGCATGGCTTGTCTTCATTGTGTCTTTGTGATGATGATTTGAATCCGACGGTTCCGCGCGCGGCCCTCGGGCGTGTGGTTCGAAGCGACCGGTTCTCCGCTCCCTCTGCCCTCTTCTCGCACGCGGCCTGGGTCATCCATCATGGATTTGATAATCTCGGCAGCTGCGCTCGCACGCGCGAGCGAAAGGGAATCGTTTGAAGGGAAGGCGAGTGATTGCACCGGAATGGCGTCGGTGTGCCCGGTCAGGAGGACCGATCCCGACTCACCGTTCAGAGAACGACCAATTCGTAAAAGAAGCGGCAGGAACATTTTCTTCACTTCCGGACTAGCAGAATCGAACATCCCGGAGGCGCGAATGATAACGACGATCTGCTGTGGGTCCTCGGACACAGTGACAAGCCCTTCGCGGATTTCGGGCTCGAGGAAGTTACGCAGTCGGTCGCTGCTCATAACAACCTTTGGTGGCAATGCGATTCTCGCCGATCTGACAACGCCGTTCGGCGGCAATGTCGCGATATCGTTGAAGACAGCGTCGGCGCGGGCATTTAATGCATGCAGGAGTCCGGTATAGATCGAGAGGAGTAATCCTGCCCCAAACGCTACGACGGCCCAGATTGGAACGATTGTGCGGCGTGGCTTCGGATTATTTGAGTTCCTCCGCCAGTGCGGGGATAGTTCGCGCTCGAAGTCACCACGGGCTGCTCGGATCAGGCGGTAGACGTCTTCGCACAGCACACTGAGCTCTGCGGCTCCTCCCGCAGTGACGCGGTAGCGGCCTTCGAAGCCCAACCTCATGCAGTAGTAGAGCAGCTCCAGCAGTTCTATATTGATGGCCGGTTCATTTTTCAATTGCGTCAGCAGATCGAAGAAGCGCTCGCCGCCCCAGGTATCGCTGAACAGCGATCCCACCAAGCTGCGCGTCGTCCAGACGCTGTTGCTGCCCCAGGCTGTGTTCAGAACGATGTCATCGATGGTCGCGCAGAGGGCGTATTTGCAGACCTTGATCGCTCGCGAGGGCAATCCGAGCGGCGTGATCCGACGCTCAAAAGCATCGATCTCCCGCAGCACCCTAAGGCGCAGTGCTTCAACGTCGATATGGCTAGCACTGCTCTTGAGCTGAGCGCTGAGACCCAGCAGCGCCGCCGCGGCCGCGACCAGTGGATTAAGTCGGTCGAGCGCAAGCATCTCCCAGGTAAGTTCGTCCGCCACTGGCGATGACGGCGAAGGGACAGCCAACTGCTCCTCGGCGTGAAGGAGGACGAGTGGCTGGGATTTTGGCATCGTTTCCTCAATCACCACCATCAACCCGCCCACTTCCCTTCGGAGCGGACGCTCTCATCGTGGGATCGGCGGGCGGGTCGACTACGCTCTCGCACTGGGCGCGCGAAGTCGGCGCCGAAGCTCCGGAGCAAATCGGTTTCGATGCTCGATACGACGTCATTGAAGACGCGCACGTACGCACTCCGGTTTCGCGCCTTATGGTTGCGGTGCAAAAGGGAACGGGGCCGCCCCATCGCCTTCTCGATCCCTGCTAGGGACAAGCGTGCACGGACGCTGGACAGAGCCTTCTGCACAACCGCGAATGACACGTCATGCGTCCCACGGTCGGTGAAGGCTTGCTCAACGGCCAGGTCTCCGCGGAGGGACCCGCTGGAGTCATTGCACAGAACTGCGCGCAACGCCTCGCCGACATCGGGAACGAGACTCAGGGTTTTTTCGTCGGAACTCTTATTTCTGAATAATTGTTCGCCAGCTCTCGCTCGGAGAGTATGCTGTGCAGCGCGGCGGAATACAGAAGCATTTTCCCTGCACGATCCAGCACGCTTACGATGCCGGCATTCCGGACATCTGCCAATGATAAGCCGCAGGCGGCAAGGAAAGCCGTGACCGCCGCTCGATGATTCTTGGCGAGATGATTGCTCCACCTTGGGTTGCGTCAAGATGGGGGCCCGATCTGGCACACTGTCTGCGTAGATATCCCACGGACTTCTCATCATGCCCGCCAGCGCGTCTAAACGAGTGCCTAAGAACGGCAATGGTAGGAACTCGCCGTCCCTCAGGTCCAGCAGCGCTTCTTCACCCCGGGTGCAATTGCCCGCCAGGAGCGACGAGGCCGTTTCGAGGGGGCCAAGAAGACTCAACTCCTCACTTGTCGCTGCAAGTTGTCCCTCCGGTTCGGCGGCACTCTCCGCAATGGATATCGAAGGCGACACCGCGACGACATCGGTCATATAGGCGCCGATCTGAATAACATCGCTGGTTTTCCGGGCGACCGGCGCCTCTGACGGAAGCGGCACCGCCTCGTCATTTTGACATGTGTCGTCGCGGCCTCGGTCGATCAGTACGTATCGCCGTGCCATGCACTCGATTGAGCAGTGGGATTTCGAGACCATCTGCTGATCATCCGGCAGAACCAGGCTGTTGCCTGCTCGGCTGGTAGTCAGTCCACCAGCCGCGTCGCCCGGCACGAGATATTCCGGAAAACTACATCTATTGCTGTGTACACGTAGCGTGAGGGGCATTGGTGGGCTAACTCAAATGTGGGTTCTGTCCGGCTCGGATGGCCCAGAGAGCCATTTCGAGATTTGGGAAGTCGCCAGCAACGTGCAGCGCCAAGCCGGCGGATTGGGGCATATCCTTCCAGAAGCGGCTATTTTGATCGATCTCGAAATAGCTGAATCCAACATGGAAGGGGATCTGACGCGGCGCGACCGGTAGGGGATTGATGATAATGCCGGGCAGTGCGACATTGACGAGTTCCGTGATTTTCTCCGCCGGGCCGATCTTAATCTGAGACGGGAACTCGCGCCGGAGGCGCTCGACCTCAATATCAGCCCGAGCAGCCAGCACGAAGCTCGAGGTCGTAAAGAGAGAGCGGTCGGCCACCTCAGCCACATGGACACCGTATTTTTGCCGCTGCAGCGGTACGGGGACCGCAGTCTGCTCAATCACTGCACCCAGCGAAGCCCGGATCGACTGTATCACTGGCAAAAACGCCTCCGCGAGAGAGTCGTGCTTGTAAACACCAAGGGTCGGGGCACGTTTATCGACGCGGGCGAACGTGGCTAGTTCACCCGCCAACTGGAGCATGAGAACATACAGCGATTCCGGATTTACAACGGCGGCCTTGGACAGGTGGCAGAAGTACGGCTCGTACCGATTGATCGCCTGCAGCAGAAGGAAGTCCGCGAGCTCTGCAACCCGGTTCGTTCCCGACTGGGAGACCCGAGTGGCCAGAGCTTCACCACGATGGTGAAGCAGGCCGGTGATCTCAGTGATGTAGTTCGAGAGGACCCGGGAGCTGGCGCAGTCGGGGGTTGGCGGCACGTGCGTTTCGTCCAGAATGATCTGTCGGTCGGCCCGGACCTCTATGATACGGGCGATTGGGATGCAAGTGTAGCCAGACCGGTCTGCCGCGTCCGGCAGCAGTCGAAAATCCAGCCTCGCTACGTCGATGGAGGCGCTGCCTCGCTCGCCAGCGTTGGTGTCGACAACATCCTCAGTGGAGACTGCGAAGCGGATAGGTACGTCAATTCCCGCTTGCGCGTCGGTTTCAAGAGCGCCGGGTTGATAAAACGGTACCGCCAAGTGAATAAGCGAATCTCGAAAATCCGGCGGAACGTCGTAGGGAGTTGGCTGGTTGGCTTCGTCAGGAATACTGAAGGGCATCCCGTCCTCCAAGACGCCGCGAGCCGCTTCGATGGCGATCTTACCGAGACCAAGCAGCTCTCGATTGAGCCGCAGCTCGCTGATACCCCACCCGTACCCATGCAAAACCGCCGTCCTGCTGCGCACCAGCTGTTCGACGTGACGATCGGCCTGCTGAAAATGCTGCGGGCGGAGGAACAAGCCCTCCGACCAGACGACCCTATTATTCCACGACATTCAAGACTCGCCTCGCGTCCACCTGACAGAACGGCTTTCTCCGTAAAAGTAGCAGAGCTTCACTGCCCCCTTGCATGCACATCTGATATCCAACAATGCGCTGGTAGAAGGGCATCGCGTGTCGGGACAGCTCAGATATGCAAGCGCCGAAGCTCATCAGGATTGGTCATGAGCCCCCTTGCAGCGCGACAAGCAAGGGGTCTCATCTAGACTGTCGCTCAGTAGCCCGTTGCCCTCAGAGCCTTATTGGTCGTTCATGTTCACACTGACCTACAACGCGCCAATTCGCCTGTCCTGTCACTCGTACGGGATGAATCTCGCAAATGACCGCCCGGAAGCCTTGAGACCCGGCGCCGCAAGTACGGGGCCAAAAGAGCAGCGCAACAGGCAAGGTGACACGTGATGCGCATTGCCTCGTCGAAAATGTTCCTGAATACGCTGAGGCAGTGCCGCCGCCAACATCGTCTTCACGCGCCGCCGCCCCTAAAGCACCTTGACGACCAGTTTAGCGATTAGACAACCACCTCCTGGACACGATCCACGAACCGGTTGCAGTCCCGGTTCGCGCCAGGTGCGGGATAGCAGCCTGGCGGCATGGATCATTCATGCGGCGAAGATAGGCATTTCCACATTTGGTGATGCCCAATAGCTAGCGAATGGGATATGCGCTGCGCCTCATGTTGGCGCGCGAGCACATGCAAGATGGCACGGTGGAGATCGACCGTTTTCATCTCGGTGAGCGACCGAGAATGGATCCGGACGGTCTACCGCCTGGACGGGGCCGAAAAGGCCTTTCGATACATGCAGGGCGCGCGACGGCGAAAGGGATCGAACCGCAACCTGCCTGATGGGCGGTGAGGCGTTCATGGCGATTGGCAAGAGCTTTGCTACGCATGAGAACGTAAAGCATTCGAGCCGCGAATTCGTCCAAGTCGCCGTCCACTCGGTGGGAGGTTTCAGGTCCCGGGTCCGCCGCACCATTGCCGGCGTCTTTCATCATATCAGCCCGCAGCATGCCTTGTCTTTCCACGAGATCGGCTTCCGCTGGTCACAGCGCATTGTTACGGGCCAGGCAGTGCGGATACTAGTCACGGGTGCCGCCGGCGCTGCGATTGCTGCAAGTCTTTCGCGCTATTACCGGCCGGCAATGCGCAGAAGTCCGGATGCCGGGATCATCGTTAGATCTCCCAGCCTTTTGTGATAAGGCCGCGTTGTTTAGCGGAAGCCAGCAAGGAGTTCGAAGACGAAGGCCGACCTCACTGGCGCCGCAATTGGCGACAGTTGCCACTACCCTGGTATCGTTGGGCCAATCCCACCATAGAAGAGATCATGTCGATGTTTCGTCGTAACCGGCTTGCGCGGCACCGGCGGCCGTCAGCGTTGATAGCAATCCGAGCCGATCGCCACATCAAGCACGGACCTCCGGTCTGGAGAACGGGTCGTCGCTGCATCTCTCGAAGGATCGCCGCTGTCGTTATGGGTTCACGCAGGAGCTGCGCCATAGCCGCTCACTAACCGGATGCGAGCATATCACCTGTGCATGCAATCCAATACCGGGACTGCGCTAGTTTGAATCGCGGGCTCTTCTCCGTGGTTTTTGAGGTTCTGCTGCAATGATGCGTTTACGCTACCAGTTATCAACGGCCTGGCCATGTCTTCGGGATCTGCCGGCCTCCCGTCACCTGAGCTCGATTCCGCAGAGCCGCCCCATGCCACAACAGCAAAAAACGGGACCCACGGTGATTGAGCGGCGTCCGAACGAGGCTCGGCAAGCTGGAGCGGTCGATGGTCGCAGTCGCGCCCCTTGCACTCTGGTTAAGTCGCTTGAGCCCCTGATAAATTCTGACCTTCCGTCAGCAGTCGGTGCCCGACAGCTGACCCCTTGTTTCCTGAAGGCCATATCCCAGGGGGGTGAGCATGGTTGACAGGGACCCTCGGACTAAGGGGCAGGGCTCTTCGCGGCCGGATGAGGGCCGGCACCCAGCGGATCAAAGAGCGCAGTCTTCAGTGGCGCGTGTCGATCAAGTGGCCGACAACTTCAATTCGGACGACATCTGGCAAGAGAATTCGGTATTGCGTTACGTGGAAAGGCTAAGCGTCGACCAGCCAAGCCCGCCGACCGAGCTTCAAAGCCCTGAAGAACAAACCCCGCAAATGATGGCTGACATGACGGAACTGACGAGAGTTCCGGTCGTCCCGGCAGAGACCGCGTTCAACCTCACGAGGACAACAGATGAATACAATAATGCCGATCGCACTATTCACCTCGTCGAGGGCCAGCCGCTGGAGACTGGCCCTCAGCGCGGGGGGCTGCATGGCCTTGGGAATTTAGAAGCCTCAGCGGTTGCCGGGCCCACCGAGGTGCCGGGTGGAAGAGAGGAGCATTCGGCCATGTCCGAGGTGCCCGCGGAGCCCAGCGATCCGACCGGTGGCGGGCGCAAGAGGCGGACTACTGAGAAGGACGCAGATCCCAGGCCCAGCCGCAGGCAGACGTTATATGCTCAAAGGCCGCTGGCGTTGGCGCCTGATCTCAGCGCCGCGAATGCCGGCATAATCGTGGGGGCCTCAACGGGCGATCTCGTCAATCGAGCGGCGTTCCGGACGGTGTCGGCCCAGGACCAGGCGAGGCTGGACGAAATCGCCAGGCAGACACCGCGGCAGTCGAGGCAGAGCAAGGGGGCGTGGGCGGACGCGCTGAAGGCGGCCCATCCCAATCTCAGCGCCGCCGATGCCGCCGTAATCGTGGGCGTCGTAAAGCGGGTTATCGCCAGGAGGGCGGCGTATCGAACGGTGTCGGCCCAGGACCGGGCGAGGCTTGACGAGATCAAGGCGGCGACACCGCAGCTGCCGGGGCAGAGCAAGGGGGCGTGGGCGGACGCGCTGAAGGCGGCCCATCCCGATCTCAGCGCCGCCGATGCCGCCATAACCGTGGGCTCTTTTAAGGACGATATTGCAAGGAGGACGGCGTTCCGGACGGTGTCGGCCCAGGACCAGGCGAGGCTGGACGAAATCGCCAGGCAGACACCGCAGCTACCGGGGCAGAGCAAGGGGGCGTGGGCGGACGCGCTGAAGGCGGCCCATCCCGATCTCAGCGCCGCCGATGCCGCCATAATCGTGGGTGCCGTAAAGCAGGATATTGCTAAAAGGGCCGCGTTCCAGACGGTGTCGGCCCAGGACCAGGCGAGACTGGACGAAATCGCGGCGGTGACACCGCGGCTGCCGGGGCAGAGCAAGGGGGCGTGGGCGGACGCGCTGAAGGCGGCCCATCCCGATCTCAGCGCCGCCGATGCCGCCATAATCGTGAATGCCGTAAAGCAGGATATTGCTAAAAGGACAGCGTTCCAGACGGTGTCGGCCCAGGACCACGCGAGGCTGGACGAAATCGCCAGGCAGACACCGCAGCTACAGGGGCAGAGCAAGGGGGCGTGGGCGGACGCACTGAAGGCGGCCCATCCCGATCTCAGCGCCGCCGATGCCGCCGCCATCGTGGGCGCCGTAAAGCGGGTTATCGCCAGGAGGGCGGCTTTTCAGACGGTGTCGGCCCAGGATCAGGCGAGGCTGGACGAAATCGCTAGGCAGACACCGCGGCTGCCGGGGCAGAGCAAGGGGGCGTGGGCGGACGCGCTGAAGGCGGCCCATCCCGATCTCAGCGCCGCCGATGCCGCCATAATTGTGGGTTCCGTAAAGCATAATATTGTAAAAAGGGCGGCGTTCCGGACGGTGTCGGCTCAGGACCAGGCGAGGCTGGACGAAATCGCCAGGCAAACACCGCGACAGTCGAGGCAGAGCAAGGGGGCGTGGGCGGACGCGCTGAAGGCGGCCCATCCCGATCTCAGCGCCGCCGATGCCGCCACAATCGTGGGCGCCTTAAAGGACGATATCGCCGTGAGGGCAGCGTTCCGGACGGTGTCGGCCCAGGACCAGGCGAGGCTGGACGAAATCGCGGCGGTGACACCGCGGCAGGGGCGGAGCAATGCGGCCTGGGCGGACGCGCTGAAGGCGGCCCATCCCGATCTCAGCGCCGCCGATGCCGCCACCATCGTGGGCGCCGCAAAGGACGAAATCGCCAGGAGGGCGGCGTTCCGGACGGTGTCGGCCCAGGACCAGGCGAGGCTGGACGAACTCGCTAGGCAGACACCGCAGCTGCCGGGGCAGAGCAATGCGGCCTGGGCGGACGCGCTGAAGGCGGCCCATCCCGATCTCAGCGCCGCCGATGCCGCCGTAATCGTGGGTGCCATAAAGCAGGATATTGCTAAAAGGGCGGCGTTCCGGACGGTGTCGGCCCAGGACCAGGCGAGGCTGGACGAAATCGCGGCGGCAACACCGCGGCAGGGGGGGAGCAATGCGGCCTGGGCCGATGCGCTGAAGGCGGCCCATCCCGATCTCAGCGCCGCCGATGCCGCCACCATCCTGGGCACCTTTAGGGACGATATCGCCAGGAGGGCGGCGTTCCGGACGGTGTCGGCCCAGGATCAGGCGAGGCTGGACGAGATCAAGGCGGCGACACCGCAGCTGCCGGGGCAGAGCAAGGGGGCGTGGGCGGACGCGCTGAAGGCGGCCCATCCCGATCTCAGCGCCGCCGATGCCGCCATAGTCGTGGGTGCCGTAAGGCGCGATATCGCCGTGAGGACGGCGTTCCAGACGGTGTCGGCCCAGGACCAGGCGAGGCTGGACGAAATCGCTAGGCAGACACCGCAGCTGCCGGGGCAGAGCAAGGGGGCGTGGGCAGACGCACTGAAGGCGGCCCATCCCGATCTCAGCGCCGCCGATGCCGCCATAATCGTGGGTGCCTCGAAGAAACGGATAGCCAGGAGGGCAGCGTTCAAGGTGATATAGGACGGCTCATGACTCATCACCACATTCCCTAGGAACTGCACCATCATGTGCGTTGGTTGTCCACCACGGGATTGCATGAGCATGTGAGAGCGCCGAATTTTTCTTCAGTCTGGAGGCCAATACCTGGCTCGAGATCGATATTTAGGGGCACGACGGCCGGCGCATTCCGGCTGACTAACACGCCGAGAGCGACCTCGTCTTCGACGGTCGGGAGCGCAGAATGTCGGCTCGCATGCCGCTGCGACCATCAGCCCGCTCCTCGCAAGATTGGCGCCAAGGCCGCCGTCGAACGATGGCGACGAGGCAAGTTTTTCCAAAACTTTCTTTAGCATAGAGGTAGAAGGATCGCTACAGCGGGGTTGCAGTGCGCGGGCGGCTAGGGTGACTAAGTGCGTGCACTCCACGACCGTCAAACGGGGTCGGTGTCCGTCAATTCGAAATCGCAGGGATCTGCACGAGAGACCGCGTGGTTGCCCTGCACGACTAATGGAAGCAGGGTCGACAGTCACGTTGGGATGCGGTAGGTGCGCGATAGAACGGGGGATTGGCGGCGGGACTCGATTCTTTTTAGAAGATCACGCAAAGCCGCATCACACCCATTGTCAAAAGTAAATACCGCGACGATGGTTATTAACCTTCGACTTCCGTCGAAAACGGCAATGGCGCTCACGAAGGAGGCCGGCCGCTGCGAAACCCCGCCATCTCCGCACCCCACTCCTTCGCTCCAACTGGGAGCAAAATGAATGAGGCAACGTGCGAATCTCGGGGAGCATCGTTACATGCGGTCAATACGGATCTCATCCAGATTGTCGCCCTATATGCCTCGTGCGGCGGTCCGGCGGAGCGCAGGAGATATAATGCCGTTGAAGTGCTCGAGCCGTTCTACCACTGACGCCGGGTCGCTGCACGCGCGATGGCGCCGACACCCCCAAGAGCGATCGCCGAGGACGCCATCCACCTTATGCAGCAACTGGCGCGGAGGCGGCCGCGCGAAGACTTCGTAGTTGGAGGCCTTCAGGCTCACGTTTGCAACGGTACTCCGCAGGTTGCCCTTTGCAACGACTGCCCGACGATGTCAATTCAATCTGGCTGAGCTTGTACCGTCAAGTTTATCCAGTTTGGGGTTCGCTCCAGCGGTGGGTTGCGCATCTGCGGCGGCATCGGCGGGTTTAGGTGCGGAGACCATTCCGGCTGCGCAGCACTGCATCACGTCGCGGGTTGCCGATCTGGGCGAACTCTGCAGGGTTAGTTAGCCGAGGCCAGAGTGCTTGGCTTGCCACGCTCCTCGATAACCCGATCCAGTCCACAGGCGACCGCAGGCCGGAGAGCGAAGTATCGGCGACGAGAGTCCGGCTTTCCTCACGACCATCAGAAGCCTGAACCCGCGCCAACGATCATTGGCAGCCAGCGGGATCAACACCAACGCTTGCCTTTCGCTCGTTTCCGGCCACGGCGCTTGCGCATCGTGAGCTTCTCCTCCCGATGGACCCGGAAGAGCTTCTTGTTGTTCACAAGGTGTCCCTCGCGCCTGAGCAGCACATAGCTGCGTCAAGATCCGAAGCGGCGGCATTCACGCCCCAAGCATTCACGACATATACGAATGTCGATTGTGCATGAGCAATCGCGTCTGCTCATTGCTAAACATTGAGAAACAGAGGCGCGACGATCTTTTATGTCGGGAAAACTGGGATTTGGGTCATGCTCGATGCAGATCATCTATTAAAACCGATCAGCGACGGCAACGCATGCGGGGATGCTCTCGATTACGATTTGAGCTTCCTGGAGCTGGAGATAGCGTCGCATGGCAAGCCGCACCAGCAGATAGGCGACTCCATCGCCACCGAGGAGGCTCCCGATTGGACAGAGGTGTGGCGGCTTGGCCTCGACCTTTCTGCCCGCACTAAGGATCTAAGAGTCGGAATCTTGCTCACACGATCCGCCCTCAGTCAGTTCGGCTTCTCTGGTCTAAGTCGGGGGCTTGAGCTGCTCGCGGCCTATGTCGAGCTCTACTGGTCAGAGCTACATCCGCGACCGGATCCAGAAGATGACGAAGATCAGACCGTTCGCCTCAACGCTCTAGCGAGCCTCTGCGATCTCTCCGGGCTCTTGGCAGAAATACGCCAAGTCCCACTCACCTCCTCCAGGCAATTCGGGACTTTCACGCTCCGCGATTGGGCTGGTGCGCTACGGTCCCAATCTACGGAAATTGATCGTTCGACCATCGAGCACGCCTTCATCGACACCGATCCACTGCAGCTCGAGCAGATCAGCACTGGTCTCCACGCCAGCCTGGCAGCCGCCACCCATCTAGACGCGAGTGTTCGGCAGCACGTCGCGAGTGACGAGGCCGTTCGATTCGACCCTCTGATAGTGCTACTCACCCAGGCCAAGGATCTGGTCGACGCCCATCGGAAAAGGGCCCAGCCTGCAGCCCCGGCATCTCCATTGCCAGACTCTAGCAAGGCCTCTTACCCCGAAGTGATCCGCAACCGCGATGACGTTGTCGAAATTCTTGGCCGCATTTGCCACTGGTACCAGGTGAATGAGCCCGCGAGCCCGCTGCCAGCCCTCCTGGAGCGCGCGCAGCGACTTGTCTCGAAGGACTTCATGGCTCTTATCAAAGAGTTGGCGCCAGAAGGGGTTGCCCAATACCGTTCGATTGCCGGTCTGGCGGTCGGCGAGGGCACGTGACGTGCGCAATCTTCCCTATCAGGAGAGTGGAACACATGACAAAGGCGAGTAGTCAAAAGTTCATCGCGCGGGTTCGTCCGCCTCGCGTACAGATCGAATACGACGTCGAGACCTATGGCTCTCAGAAGAAGGTTCAGCTTCCCTTCGTGGTCGGCGTGATGTCCGACCTCGCCGGCAATGCTGCCGAGCCGCTTGCCCCTGTCGCGGAGCGCAAGATGATGGAGATCGATATCGACAATTTCGATGATCGGCTCAGATCGCTGAGGCCCAGGGTGGTGATGCGGGTGCCGAACCTATTGACCGGAGAAGGCCAACTCGCTGTCGACTTGACGTTCGAGCGGCTCGAAGATTTCTCGCCGGCGGCCGTGGCGCGCAAGGTCGACAGCCTTAGCAGGCTGCTCGAGGCGCGAACGGAGCTCTCCAATCTGCTGGCCTATATGGACGGTAAGAACGGTGCCGAAGAGTTGCTCACCCACTTCCTCGCGGATTCGGCACTGCTAAGCGCCCTCGGCAATGGCATCGAGACTGAGAAGCCTGATGCATTGGTTGCCGCTCCGCCATTGCCATCCCCAGACACAGAGGAGAACTGATCATGATGCCTGCAGATGCCACAGATGTACAGGTCGCCACCGTTGATCTCGGCGATTTCACCCGCATGCTTCGATTCGAGTTCAAGATCCGCTCGGACCACTCCCGTGACTTGGTGGAGAGTGCCGTCCGAACACTGGCCGAGCAGGCACTTCAAAACACGTCGCTAATCAGCGACGATGTCGTCACGACTATCCAAGCAATGATTGCTTCGATCGACCAGAAGCTTTCTGCACAACTCAACGAGATCCTCCATCACGAAAATTTCCAGCGCGTGGAATCAGCTTGGCGGGGCTTGCATCACCTTGCCATCAACACCGAAACCGATGAAACGTTGAAGATTCGCGTTCTCCCAGTTTCAAAGGTGGAGATGTCCCGAACTCTGCGGAAATATAAGGGTGTCACCTGGGATCAGAGTCCGCTATTCAAAAAAATTTACGAAGACGAATACGGCCAAATCGGCGGTGAACCCTATGGCTGCCTGATTGCCGACTACTATTTCGACCATACCCCACCGGACGTAGAGTTGCTTTCGGGACTGGCGCAGATCGCGGCGGCGAGCCACTCACCGCTTATATCTGCCGTCTCACCACATCTGCTGCAGATGGATTCTTGGCGTGAGCTTGCGAACCCGCGTGACATCACAAAAATCTTCCTCACGCCCGAACATGCCCCTTGGCGGGCGTTCCGCGAGAGCGAGAACTCTCGGTACGTGGCCCTGACCTTACCACGCACCCTTGGCCGGCTGCCCTACGGGGCCAAAACCAACCCGGTCGATGAATTCGCCTTCGAGGAGGACACAGACGGCGGCGACAGCGAGAAATACCTTTGGACGAACGCAGCCTACGCCATGGGCGTAAATATCACGCGCTCGTTCAAGCTCTATGGCTGGCTCTCCAGAATTCGTGGCGTCGAATCCGGCGGCCTGGTCGAGGGTCTGCCGGTACATACCTTCCGCAGCGACGACGGTGGCGTCGACCTAAAATGCCCCACTGAGATCGCGATCAGCGACCGCCGTGAGGCCGAACTGTCCAAAAACGGTCTTCTACCGCTGTTGCACCGCAAAAACACGGACCTCGGCGTATTTATTGGCGCTCAAACTATTAACAAGCCGGTCAAATACGAAGACCCCGACGCGTCAGCGAACGCCGAACTCAGTGCCCGGCTACCCTACATCTTCGCAACCTGCCGCTTCGCACATTATTTGAAGTGTATGGTCCGGGACAAGATTGGCACGTTCAAGGAGCGCCACGAGGTCGAGGAGTGGCTCAACCAATGGATTCAGGGCTATGTCCACCCCTCGCCCGAGCTTGGGAGCGAAGAGAGTAAGGCACAGCAGCCGCTCTCCTCAGCCGAGGTCAAGGTGGAAGAGGTCGAAGATAATCCCGGATATTACGTTGCGAGATTTTACATGCGGCCACACTACCAGCTCGAAGGCCTAACCATCTCTTTGAGACTTGTCTCGCGCCTGCCATCCGCCCGCAAGGACTGAGAAAACCCGCAGATGATTGTGCTCCGTTCTCGGCGCCAAAACTCCGGAATAGCTGCCCCGGGCTGGCCGATGCAATCCAGGCCCAATCAGATCAACGAGAAAAGGAAAGTCCATCATGGCGTTCGACGCGGTTATAAAATTCACGCAAGCGTCCAAGGACGGCATTTTGCCCAAGGGCGAATCTATCATTCTAAAGGACGGTATCACCCTAGCGGACGAATGGAGCTTTTCACTCGAAAACAAGCTGAACATTGGGCCTCATACCGCCGGGGCGGGCGCGGGCAAGGCCGAATTCGAGGTCTTCACTATCAAGAAGCAGGTGGATACGTCATCGCCCTCTCTGTACGTTGCCTGTGGTCGCGGCGCCCACTTCAATAGCGTCGAACTGAAACTTTTCAAAGCGACGGGGAGCGGACAAGCTACATCAGAATCGAACCTGTTCTTGCACTGGAGTTTCAACATGCTGGTAGTCGAGAAGGTCGAGTGGTCCTATGCGGAAGAGGCCCCCGAGGAGACGATCACATTCCGGTTCGGCGCCTGCAAGGTCATTTATTACAGGCAGGATGAAAAAGGCGCTCTTACCAAAGCCGGCGAGGGCATCTGGAACCAAATCGCGAACAGCACCGACTTCAATAGGCTCGTCGGCTGATGGGGCCATCGGCAACCCGGGAATATTCGGGGCTGCGCGCGAAAACGACGGATCGACTCGTCGCTATTGCACCTGGAGATTGTAACATGGGCAGAGATGTTAAGCGGGATCTCGTGCAACCATCCCTCCTGGACCGGCTTACGGACGATGAGCCGCGCAGCTCGTGTGAAGCGCAGGACAAGCGCAGCTTCTCTGTTCGCCAACTGGAAGAGGTGATTCTACGCGATGTTTCCTGGTTGTTGAACACCAATCAATTGGGTGCAACCGTAGATCTACAAGCGTACCCTCACGTAGCGGCCAGTGCACTTAATTATGGTGCCTGGCCTCTCAGCGGACAAATTCGCGAAGGGATGGATAAGAGCGCATTGCGCGAAGCGATAATCGAGAGCCTTCAGCGCTTTGAGCCGCGTCTCTTACCGGACACCCTGAAGGTCACGGTCCTGGACGATGGTCAGGGTTGCGGCACTTTTCGCTTTAGGATCGAAGCCGATCTGTGGGCGCAGCCGTTGCCGGTGCGAATGGTGATGCGTACGGAGGTAGATTCCGAGCTCGAATCCGCCCGCGTTCATCTCGGTACAGAGATAAGCTGATGGATCCCCGGCTCCTGCGACTGTACAACGACGAACTTGCTTATATGCGCGAGATGGGGGCCGAGTTCGCCCGCGCATTCCCGAAGGTCGCCGCCCGGCTCGGGATGGAATCAGCGGAGGTCGCCGACCCCTACGTCGAGCGGCTTCTGGAAGGCTTCGCTTTCATGGCGGCGCGGGTGCAATTGAAGCTTCAGTCTCGCTTTCCGGAATTCACCCAGCACCTCCTGGAGATGGTCTATCCGCATTTTCTACCGCCGCTCCCCTCGATGACGATCGTCCGTTTCGAGCCCGACCAGGATGCCGGACGACTTGAAAATGGATACCTCGTGCCGCGGGGAACCAAGCTTTTGGGCCGTCTTGCTCCGGGCGCCGTCACACATTGCGAGTTCCGCACGGCCCATGATGTGCATCTCTGGCCAATTGTGGTGAGCGCTGCCGATTATTTTTCGACGCCGGGGCAGATCGCCGCACTGGATCTTCCGGCCCGGCAAGATGCGAAGGCTGCTTTGCGACTACGCCTTCGCACCACCAATGGCATGCCGTTCAATAAACTCGGACTAGAGGCTCTCACACTGCACCTAACAGGCCCCGGTGGCATCGGCGCCGCACTCGCCGAACAGCTTCTCGGTGACGCATGCAATATCATAGCCCGTCCGGTCGGCCGGCCTATCCCTTGGCAGGAAAAGATTCCGGTTCATGCGCTGCAGCAACGCGGTTTGGAGCCGAGCTGTGCTCTCCTGCCCGAGGTGCCACGCTCTTTCGACGGGTACCGTCTCCTACAGGAGTATTTCGCCCTCGCGGAGCGGACGTTGTTCGTCGAGGTTAGCGGGCTGGCAGACGCAGTAGCCCTGTCAACTGCCGAGACCCTTGAGATCGTCTTCGCACTCAGACGTGTCGAGCCACGGCTGGAACGACAGCTCGGACCCCAAAATATCGTTCTCTTCGCAACGCCCGCGATTAATCTCTTCGAACGCCAGGCAGATCTCGTCCACGTGAGCGACAAGAACACCGAGCATCATGTGATTGTTGACAGGATGAGGCCGCTCGACTTTGAGGTCCACTCGATCCTCGAGATGAGCGGAGACGGGGCGAAAAACGAAGCGGCTCCCGTGAGGTTCTACCCGTTCTATAGCATCAGCGCGCACGGTCAGGAGGAGCAGCATTCCAGATACTACGCGATCCGCCGGGAGCAGCGCCTCATGTCGGAGCACCAGCGTCTAAATGGCGCGCGGACTGGCTACATCGGCAGCGAAACGTTCGTTTCTCTAGTTGATCGCCAAGCGGCTCCCTATTCGGCGGAACTCCGGCATTTGTCTGTAAACTGCCTGTGCTCGAACCGGGATCTGGCGCTGCTGCTGCCGATCGGCCGGGACGAGACAGACTTCACCCTGGAAATCGGCGCTCCAGTTACCGCCACCCGGTGCGTATCGCCCCCGAGCCGACCGCGCCACTCCTTCGCCAATGGCGATATCACTTGGCGATTAATTAGCCATCTTTCACTGAACTACCTCTCGATCAGCAATTCCGATAGGAACGACCACCGGGGCGCAGAAGCGCTACGTGAACTCCTCCGCCTCTACGTCGATCCAGTCAATGCCTTCGCCTCACGGCAGATCGACGGGATCCGGGAGATTCGGTCCAGGCCTGCGGTCAGGCGATTGTCCAGCGGTGGACAAGCCGCCGTAGCACGTGGGATTGAGGTTGGTATCATCCTGGACGAAGCGGCCTTCGAAGGCGTTGGCATCTTTCCGCTCGCCTCCGTGCTCAACCAGTTCTTCGCGAAATACGTATCCATCAACAGCTTCACCGAGATGGTCGTCTCGACGCTACAGCGCGGGGAGGTAATGCGATGGCCGACGATGGCCGGCCGCCGGGCGATCCTTTGATTTCGGGGGCACTCGGCGACTTCCTAAGCTCGCTCAGGGCCGAACCGCATGCCTGCGACTTCTTCCAGGCTCTGCGGCGGATCGATGCAATCTGCTCAGATCGGCCTCGGCTGGGAGAATCGAGCGGTCCCAGCCTGGATCGCGTGCGGATCGCCCAGCAGCCCTCCCTTGCATTTCCGACTCGATCGATCGCGGGCGTGACTGCGCACGAGGAGAACGACCCCGTAATCTCCACCTACGCCTTCGGCTTGTTTGGACCCCACGGTCCCCTCCCATTGCATCTGACGGAGTACGCCCTTCTCCGGCAGCACAACGCCGCGGATGAGACGCTGATCCGATTTGCTGATACCTTTCATCATCGAATGGCCTCGTTCTTCTTCCGCGCATGGGCGGAGGGCGAACCGACCGTGAGCTATGACAGGCCACAAGAAGATCGATTTGCCCTTCAGCTCGGCGCGCTAGCCGGCTTCGGGATGACCTCCCTGCGCGCGCGGGATGCTATGCCTGATCTGGCCAAACTCCACTTCACCGGCCGTCTCGCCTCACACACCCGCAACGCCGAGGGGCTCGCTGCCATCCTCGCCAGCTTCGTCGAGGCGCCGGTTGATATCCGTGAATTTGCCCCAAAGTGGGTGGATCTGCCCCGCATATCGCTCTGCCTCCTGGGCCGCGACCCGGCCACGGGCACGCTGAACAGCAACGCTATTGCAGGTGCGAGGGTCAGAGTGTGGCACCATCGGTTCCGACTCATTGTGGGTCCCCTCAGCCTGGCTCATTACGAATCGCTTCTGCCCGCAGCTCCCGGCCTTAAGTCGATAGCGGAGATCATCTGCAACTACCTTGGAGATGAACTTGACTGGGAGATTAACCTCGTTCTCCGTCAGGAGCAGGTCCCGGAAGTGCAGTTGGGTCGCTGCGGCAGACTCGGATGGTCCAGTTGGATGGGCAAGCGGAAAACGCGCCAGCACGCCGATGACTTGACAACTACCCCGACTGACCGGGGCCCACCGGCTGCCGCATGGCACTCTCCTGAAACGGACATCCATGATGCGGCGGGCCCGCTCGACCTTCTTTTCGGGCGGGGAGAAGATCTCCTTGGCGAGATCGATCTGGAACGGGTGAATGGCCCACGTAACCTCGATACCAAGTGCGGCGGCACGGCGGGCGGCGGCTTGGAAGGCCCGTTATGACAAGCATCGGAAGCTCGACTCTCTTCAGTAAGCTCAACGCAAACTGCAATGGGACCGCCAAGGCCCTTTGCAAAATTCGCCGTGACGCCTCTTTGGAACGTTATCGCCATTTTGACGCCCTTGAGGCTTCAGCAGCGGAGAGGCCTATCGAGCCGACGATCGCGGCGAAACTCGACCACCGTGGTTGTCCGCTCGGGCGCTGCGCCCTGGGCCTGGTTGAATCTTCCAGGAGACACGTCGTCGCTAGCACCGCCGGAATCCGCCAACTCATCGATGTTACAAGGCCGCATGGCGAGATTTGGGTGGGATTTAGCGTGGGTGAGTTCCAAGAGACCCACACGCTTTCTTCACCCCGCCCTCCCCCGCTTGGCTCTGACGATGCGGGCCAGCAAGACATCTTGGCTGAGCAACGGTCGGCGATTTCGATGCACGAAATAAACGCTTTTCGGCATCTTCGCCGATGGCTTCGGCAGCATCCTACTCACGCCATCGGGCGCAACCGCGCCTTCTCATCAAATCTGCGGAACACACACCACCATGGTCGAGTCAAGAATCGAGAGTCTCTTAAGGCACAATCGTTTTGTTGCGGTCACTTCGGCCGCGTCCGAGTTGAATGAAATCTCTCTCCGGCGGCTCAGTGGCACCGAGCGGCTGGGGGAACCTTTCCTCTACGAGGTGAAGCTCGCCAGCCGCAATCCAGTTCAGAACTTTGCTACGATCCCCGGTCAAAACCTGACAATCGGCCTTAAGCTCAAGGACTCGCAAACCCGCTTCTTCAACGGTGTTGTTACGCGCTTCCAATATCTCGGCCTCGACGATACCGAGCACCTCAACTACGTGGCGCAGGTGCGGCCGTGGATTTCATTGCTCGAGCATCGCTCTAACAGTCGGGTCTTTCAGAACAAGACGAGCATCGAGATCATCACCACGATTTTTCGAGAACATAAAGGCAATTTCAAGAATCAGACCGCCCGACGGTTCCCACAGCGCCCATATTGCGTCCAGTACGATGAAACGGATCTGGCCTTCGTCAGCCGCCTCATGGAGCAGGACGGCATCTACTACTATTTTGAACATGCTGAGGACCAACATGACCTGGTGCTGGTCGACAACGCCGCGAGTCACATGGCCTGCACGCCTGAGATCGTAGAGACCCACCACAATCTCAGGCCTGCCCGAAGTCTTTACCAAGAAGATGTCATCCTGCATTGGGACGAGGTCGTATCGCTACAGCCGAACAAGGTCGTTCTCAGGGACTATGACCATGAGAAGCCGATGGCAGAACTGACGTCTGTCGCGCGTGTTCCTCCCGTGAGGACAGGCGGCATTCCGCCATGCAAGCTCACGGGAAGCGCCATCACCCGACCGCGGGAGAGCGTGGCGGTCAGAACGGGCGAGACCTCGTCGGCAAGCAGCGGCTGCACGGCAATGCGGGAGGTCTTCGAGTATCCAGGCCAGTATACAAAAAAAAGCGATGGTGATTTCTACGCCACCATCCGTGCCGAGGAACTCGCCTGCAACGCTTATCGCGCGCGGATCGAAAGCACTGCGCGCCAGATAACGACCGGGTCATTATTCAAGGCGGCAAATCCCTTCTACTACGGCCAGGTCGGTTCCCGCCCGAAACCCACCGATCGCTTTCTGGCAGTCGGACAGGACTTCACTGTCATCGGTGAGGTGGGGGACGATCTCACTGCGGACACCGTGGGGGGGAAGGGCGAGCGGTTCCTCTATCACAGCAACGTAGAGATTATCCCCGCGACCACCCAGTACCGACCGAGGCGCCGCACACCGGCGCGGTTGATTCACGGACCGCAGACGGCCGTCGTCGTGGGCCCCGAGGGCGAGTCAATCGCGACGGATAAGTACGGCCGTGTGAAGGTTCAGTTCTTCTGGGACCGAGAAGGCGGAAAGAACGAGAACAGCTCCTGCTGGATTCGGGTGGCCCAGAACTTCGCTGGTAAGGGTTTTGGCAACCTGGTCGTCCCACGGATCGGCCATGAGGTCGTGGTTGATTTCATCCACGGCAATCCCGACACGCCCCTGGTGACCGGCGTCGTATACAATGGCTCAAATCTGCCGCCTGAAACCCTGCCGACCGACAAAACGCGGTCGACCTTCCGGACGCATACCGATGGCGGCGCCGCTAATGCCTACAATGAACTGCGCTTTGAGGACAAGCAGGGCCGTGAGGAGGTCTATTTGAAGGCCCAGAAGAATCATACCGTCGAGGTCGGGAATATCTACAGCATCGACGTCAAGAGACACTTCCTCCTGACCTCGGGCGGCGCCGCGCCCGACTCCCCTGCCGCAGCGGCCTTAGGTAGCCGCGTCGAGGTAACACCCGACAAGATCCGCCTTGTAGTATCGGGCAGAACCGGCCCGCAGGCCATCGAAATCAGCGGCGATGGGATCGCCATTATCGGCACGATGATTGGCGTTATGGCAACGCCTCCGCGGCTCGGGTCCATCGTCTCCATGCCGCCGCCGACACCGGGTCCACCCACGCCGTCGATAATGAAGCTTATTGCGACACTCGGGCTGCCGCCTGTTACGCCCGAGTGACACGATGTCAAGGTGAACTGGTTCTGGGCCTCGGCTGTCCGGAAGTCGTTGCCTTTAAGTCGGCAGGGCCCTGCAGGCGTAGAGAAAAAGCGTAACGGCTTCGGCGTCGTAAGCTGACCTACCAAATCAACGTGACACTGCGAGATTGCCCGAAAATGAGGAAAGGTTATCGCGCGTGAGCGTTTGTTCCGGGAACTTGCGCCTCAGTTAGATGGAGTTGCCACGCGAAATCGGCCGCAAGCGGCTCCAAATGCGTCTGGTTTAGGTCTCCACCAAGCTGGAACTGGTGGATGAAATACCTTTATCACTCGGCGTCACGAAATTGCGATCAGGGCGCGGGCGGCGCAAAAATCAGCGTTCTCGATCTGGGCGTTACAGCGCTGCTTTGCAGGGCGGGCTCTCGCCTCGAAGCGCTTCTGGCGGAGCGTGGCCGCCTCGAGCAGCAGTCGAAGCCTTTCACCATGCTCGAAGGTGTCTCGCTTCTATTTGCGTTTGGGATTGTTCAACGTCGCGATAAAAATCATGCGCTGTCCAGCTCGAGGGAGGACGCTGGCCATGCCCCCGAAGCATAACGGGATACGAATTTGGTATTGGAAGGAAAGGTCGCGACGGAAGTAACATCAGCAGTGACGCAATGACCTAAGGAACGACGCAATGTACGGCAGAAGGCAGGAGGGTGTTGGCAATAGTTCCGAACACGGCGGTGAAGACACCTTTAACTGGGTTGAAGGCTTGACTGGCTCCTCGTCCGGCGAAGCGGCACTGAAAGAAATTTTACTGGCCTGGGCGGAAGACGGGCAGCAGGAGCAGGACGAGGACCGGCACGAGGCAATGGCACGGATCGAGGCCTGGACGGAAACCCGCAATTTTCGTGCCCCCCTGAACTTAGCATCGCTGTCCCTAACGGCACTGCCCCCCACCTTACCGGCCGGCCTCCAGCGGCTCAACGCCAATGACAACCGGTTGGGCAGGCTGCCCAACAACCTCCCGCCCGGTCTGCGAAAGCTCTCTGCCTGCGACAACCAGCTGACCACGCTGCCTGAGGTTCTTCCGGACATGCTCGAGACGCTCTACGTCGACGGCAACCGGCTGACCAGATTGCCGAACGAGCTTCCTTCCCGACTAAAGTATCTCTACGTCAACCACAACCGGCTGACCAGTTTGCCCGATAACCTGCCGCCTGAGCTCAGGGAGCTTCATGTCACCCGCAACGAAATCGCGCACCTGCCGGAGAATCTCCCCCTCGAATTGACGGATCTCCGCGCCGAACTCAATAATATAATTCGCCTGCCCGAGCGCCTTCCTGCAAAGCTCACGAGGCTCGAAGTCCCTCACAATGAACTGACTAGCCTACCCGAGGACCTCCCGGCCACCCTAAAGTGGCTCAGCACCGACAGTAATGAACTGACCCACCTGCCCCCTAACCTGCCGAGGGGGCTGGAGGAGCTTAGCGTTCGTGGAAACAACCTGAGAGGACTTGGCGACGGGCGAACTGCACTGCCGTACATTCTGTCGCAGCTTCCGCCTCATTGCAAAGTGTACCTGAATAACAATCCGCTGCCAGATCGACTGCGGGCGCACCTCAGCGCGCAAAGCGGGACGAGCCTTCCGCAGATCTTTTTGTGATGCTGCCTGACAAACGGGCCAAACTAGGTCCCTGCGTTTTGAGTAAAAGGCCTTTTGCCGAAGCCATGGCGGTGGGGTGCAGGCCAGGTATGACGCGTGCGGATCAAAAACAATGAGTTTGCAGGTTTATGCCGCTCGCCGGAATGTGTTGAGTTGTGGAAGCAACAGACGTCTCGCTGAAGACTATGGCCGGAAAGCCCAGGCTCGGCACTTGTGTCCTTCGGGCGACCTTGCATGCGAGCCAGTTCGTACAAAGGATTACCCGCTATCGCGTACCAGGAGGTGCGACGCTTACGGCCTAGAGGCATTGCCGCCGGTTGGAACGTTCGGAAGCTGGACCCAGATTTCAACAGGCCTCAAGCGCATCCACCATTTCCACATGGTCCACCCCCAGCATCGCGTATTCGTTGATCTAACTACCCGAGACTCCAGCCTACGGGCCTATTTGCATTCGTCGGCGATCGACGACTCTGTCGCCTATTAGTTGAAATAGAGTTTTCGTGGCGAGCCAGCAGAGGAACAGCCCATGGATGAGAAAAACAGCCCCATTGTTTGCATCTCGGGTGTAGACGAACGAAAGCTCGGCGCCGCTCTAATCGCGGTCCAATCGGCATTTAGTGTCGCGATTGCGGAACTATCGAAGCTTCACAAAGGGAACAGTCCTCAGTGGTTCGAAGACCTGGAGGAGGTGGTAATCGCTAACGCAAAAGGCACAGTCACCGAGGGCATCTCGCTGGATGTCGAGGTGGAAAGCCTCAAATTCGGCATCGACGTCCTTCGGGCGATCTTAGATGTCAGCCGCGTTGAGCTAGGCTTTGCCGCAAAGGAATAACCTTTCGCCCAAACGAGGTCTCGATGCTATTGGCGCCGGAGATGTTCGATGCACACTCGAACCTTCGCATGAGTACCGCGCTCGTCGCCAAAGTCGCCCGCATCGTCACCAAATGGTATGGCCGTCCGACAAACCAGGAGGTCTTGCCGCAGATGATCGACGATACGACCTATGCATGGCGCACCGGCGTTTTTGAGGCAACGCGCGTTTTCCATGCGGAAGACCCGGGCGGACCAACCTTCATCGGGGGCAATTTGCGCAAGCCGGACTCCCATGGAAGACAATAACTTGTCGGACGCTGGGCGCACGAGACTGAGGGACTCAGCGTTGAAGATGTGCCGACAAGCTCGGCATTAGCGATGCACCCTGTATAGCGGGCAGCGACCGCCTTGCCATGCTTGAAGATGCCCTGAGCCGACACGCCCACAGTTGATAAAGATGTCGACTCAGTACCGCCGGCCGCTCCTCACCTTCTACCTTGCTGAGCCGCCAGCCATTGCGGCTCGTGGCAAGGATTTTTCGGACTCTTCCCGAGAATATGCACAACGCGACGCAGCGCTTGTCGACCCGCTGTTTCGTGAAGTTTGCGCTCGCCAGGAAATGGTGCGTGATGAGCCCTTTGTAAGAGTCACCCTTGCGCCGGCAGTCCGAGACCTCCCCGTTCATCTGGTTCGTCGTCTGGAATCGCAATCGATCGATGATCGACCTCCGCCCCTTCGTCGCAGGGATACACATCAAGTGGATTTGACCTGGACAGCGACCGCTCGCGCTGGAGCGCCGAATACCGGCGGCGCATTTCACCGGACGCAATCGACCCTGCCGTCCAAAGAGCGACCAGTTCCATGAAACCCGGGTCTTCATCGATCCGGATTCCTCGCGCCTTCCAACGCGCGATGACCCGCTCGGCTATGTCCCTGCGTGAATCCATTACCACTTCCCTGCCCCCTGCCCCCTGCCGCCTACGCGGTTAGATACCAAGATGGTGGGTTCTTCGCCAGTTCAAACCGTCCAATATGTCACGCCGGCCGCCCGCGATCCGTTTTCAGGAGCTTGTCAGCTGGAGCTATCGAGATCGCAGGACACACTTTCCAGCTCTCTCCCGACCTGATGGTCCCCGTCACCATCTTTTCCGTCCATGAATAAGGTAGGCCGCCCCCGATCAGTCCAGGCGATTTAAGTGCGAGTCCTCTTTTACGTCGCCTTGAGGTCCGTCAGCACCTTGTCAAAAGCATCCTTGACCGGCTTTGAGATTTCCTCCACCGCCCTGCTTGAGAGCACCCGGACTTCCTTGGCGTGCTGCAAACTTGTCTCAACCCGCTTGCGGAAAAAGGTCGACTGCTGTTCGAGGATCTGCGACGGCGAATTGGCGCCCAGCAAAGCTTGCAAATGTGAGAAGCTGGCCTCGGCGTCGGCCTGCAGTGCAGCGATCGTCTTCCACCACAATTCGTTGCCGAATAGACTTGTCGTTTCGAGGATCGGAGGCAGCATTTTCTGTGTCGCTTCAGCGCCGGACGCAAATTTCAAAAAAGCCTCTGTCACCTTCTTGTTCCCCTTTTCAACAGATGCGCCGAACTGATCTGGCACCTTGAGCGACGATGACCCCGGGTTTTCGATCGTTTCAAAGGATCTTTCGGAAATCTTGGTCATTGCATTTTCCTTCTCTTTGAGTTGGTTGCAAGCTGTGACATCGGGATTGACCCTTCCGCCGGCGGATGCATGGCCGCTTGGTAGAACGCGGATCCGATGACGAACGGTCAGGTGGCCTCCGTTCCGTTCGTTTCATGAACCGGCATAATGCAGACTGCTTTCTGCCGCTTGTAACCAGGGATCAGCAAACACCATGCCAACTGCTCCGACGCGCCAAGAAGATCATTTTCTTTTATCAATGGGCGGGTTGAGGGCAGGTTGATGTGTATTTGACGGAGAGACCGGCGAACAAAACGTTCCAATCACGACAAACCTGACAAAAGTGGCGGATGCCCGACATTTGCGAGAAATGTCGACGGTTGCGCTGGGGACAAGGGAATTCACGTGGACTTCAAATCGCGCCAAGGATCATGTGCCTGTTCGTGGCTAAGGGGCGTTACCCGGAAAATCAAAACTCGCGGAGCTCTCCGCTATTCCATATCGCGCCGCGATATCTTCGAGCGCTTCCTGAAAGACGGCCGCGTCGAAGTGGACTCCACATGTTGAGCGGGCAATCAAGCCCCAGGCGTTAAGAAAAAATAGCCTGTTTGCTGAAGGTGACGAGGGCGCGACATACTCCTCATCTGATGATGTCTATAAAAGAGGATTTTGAACCGGATCCTGAGATATCGGACGCCGGGATCGCCTGGCATCGGCTTCGCGGCGCACGGTTTCGTGTTGAAGGTCGGAAAGCTGGATGATCCACGGCGCTCCGGTGCATAACTGGCGAGCGGGAAGGACACCGCTGCTGACCATCCGGTAGGCGGTAGCTCGACTCACCTTTAGAATGTCGGCGGCCTCGTCGAGGGTTCTCTCACCGCGTTCGGCCCGTTCACCTTCTCGATAGACGGAGATGCCGTGGATGTTGCGAAGACTGCAGACGTGGCTTCGCGTCCAGCTGGCGCCATGCCCTGTCCGCTTGCCGGATCGATTCAAGATCGCTGCGATCGACAAATCGGGCAACTGGCTCGCCAAGTTGCGAACGAGATCGACAACATCAGCCTTAACTGCCCAGCGGGTCTGGCCGATCTTGTTTTTCTTCACCGTCATCCGGGTGTGATCGCCACCCTGCCAATGAATGACGAGCGCCAATGTGTCGTCAACGGTATCGACAATGATTTCTTTGATCAGCAGCCGAATGATCTTTTGGCGTGTCTCGATAGACGCGTCGGGACCTGTGCCATGCCTTACTATAGATCGCTACCGAGCATCATCAATCTTGTACGGTCGTCGGCCGATAAAGCAGGCGTGTTACGGTCGGTCGAGAGCATCTCGAACTGGACCTCGAGATCACGCAATAGGATCAGCTTCTCATTCCAGCGCCGCTCCAGTTCGCCGGCGACCAACCGATTGCCCGGATCGACAGCATCATACTGGCGGCGCGCCCTGGCAGCCTCGTATTGTGCTTGCTTGATTAAGTTCTCGAGTTGCTGTTGATTGTCGCTATGACGCTGCGTGTGCGCCTCCATTGCCCGCAAGGCCGCCTCGATTCCCAGAGGTTGCAATCGCTCGAGCACCTCCTGCGCCACGGCCCGATCGACCCGCATGCCGCCGAACCCGATACAGTTGCCGACCGCCATGGCGCCGAACGTGCCGCGACAAACATATCGCTGCGTATTGCCGCCTTTCCCGGAGTATTGAATGTGCAATCGGCGACCGCAGCGACCGCAACGGAATAGTCAGGCAACAAAGCTTGGCGCGCAGTTCAACGAGTTTGGTTGCCGAAAGGCGCGGCGCAGCTACGATCTCGATCGAACTTGCCGCAGGATCAAACATCCATGCCGGAATTTGAAATGAACCACCGTGTGCCAGAATGAGCAGATAGTGAACGCCTTCGTGCTCATGGCTGCCGGTTACCAAGACGGTTTGGTCAACCAGTGGATGGAAGGGATAGGTGACCCTTGCTTCAAACGTCGGAAATCCGGCATTATGAACCCGGCTCGGAAGGCGGCGGCAGGACTTGGGCGACGATCGCGACGCTGCTTCAAACTGCATTTTGCCGCGCGCGGCAAAAGCACGTTTATACTGACCAGCAAACTATGCCGATTAACCGACTTTGCCAACGTTTCCGGCACCATAGCAGCCGCCTAGTCGGCATAGCTTAGGGTCTCTCCGTCGCGAAGGAGAGGACACATGAACGCAACTCAGGATCGCATCGCCCTATGCAGGAAGCTAGTCTACAGTCCACATCGGGACGACGATGCACGTGGCACTCGCTAAGCCTGTTTCGGGATCTGATCGACTGGCATGTCGGCAATGGAATACTCCGCAGGATTTAAGCGAGGTTCACGTCGACCGCTTCCCTGAGCATCGTTTCAAACACTGGAGACCCGACTCGGGCGATTGATCGGCGCTCCGCCGCTCGCCTTTGGCGTTACGGGAGAATGGCTTAATACCGACCGCGCTTCCTATTCAGCGCAGTGAGCACGAGAAGATCGACGATGCTGGCCGGTCCCAAAAACGGGATGGCAGCTTCTAGAAGTCGATTGAACGGACCGGTCGGGACCGGCGTCCGCACGCGGTGCCCCACGGTCTGTGGGCCTCTGAATTCTGTTCTGCAGGTAAAGTCAGCCGACGCCGTCGCGTATCGCGACTTTGGAGCTCGTTGGGTTCGCTCGCCAGCCCCTTCCTCATGCGATGCGGCTCCGCCCCTTGCAAGAAACGCTCCGGCGTCCCAATACTTTTGGCTTTGCTCGACGGCGCTGTATCCCGCAGCTTCGATAGCCTTGCTCCGAAACGCTTCCTGCGGGGTCGTCAACTCCTGCAGTCAGGCGCCTTCCGCCGCTGCGTTATGATCCGTCGGAGCCAGACTTTCAGCGGCTGTTTCCGCCGCTGACTTTATGGCTGCGGACCCTCACGGTTGAACTCTCCAACCCGGATTAGTGCCGGTCGAGTTCGGCTTCGACCTTCTTGCGACTGTTGCCTACGTTCTTCACGGTCTTCTTCACCGCTTCCTTGGAAATGCCTTCCTTCCGGGCTTCGTACTTCACCTCGTGATCCTGACCACCTGCGACGCGAGCACGATCCTGGCTGCGGGCTTTGGATGTGGTTGCCATGGTGAGATCCTCCTAATGTCGGTCCTTACGAACGGGCGCCGATTCAATAAGTTCCGGCCTCCGTTATGGTGAGGCGCGCTTCGGCGATGTCGCGGACGCGCTGCACATGGCCTCGGGCGAGATGGTTCACTTCGACGATGAGATCGCGCAAGGCATATCTGCGACCGCAGTTAATCAGTAGCGGACAATTCTTCCCAGGCAGTTGGTACGGCTCGTCGTGTGCCTATGAGCAAACCCATGGATTGATTGTCATAGAAAGCAGGACTAGAACAACAGCGCTAATGCAGGAGCGCTCGGCATCCGAACGCAGAACAAGATCGCGGCGGAAGCCACGCAAGAGCGTCGTCTGCGAAGAGAAACCAAGCGGCTCGGCAGGTTGCGGCTAACCTCTGACCGAGTCGGCACCACGAAGGAGCCAACCCATCGGGGACAGATCCCCCTCAGCCGCTACATCAACGTGATTTGGAGTTTGGAATGGATCAATTTGCTACCGCCGACAACACCTCCGCAGCCGCTCGTCGCCGCGAAGCCAGGATTGCGAAGGGCTACAGCCTTGAGGACCTGGCCATCGCCACCGGACTTACGGTCGAGGAAATCGCAGCGGCCGAGGAACCCCTTCAGATCGTGCCTCAGCACCACCTCGAGCGCATTGAGCATGTGATCTCATAGCTTCCGTCGCCACCGGCACGCGGTCCCGGTTTAGGGGCCGCAGTCAACCACGGAGGGCGCGGAACGAAAGATCGATGCTCTATGGGACGTCCTAGGCGCATTGATGCTCCGCTTCACGCCGACAGAATGCGCAAACTACTCCAGGGCTGCTGGATATGAGCCGGATTGAACAGGATTTGCTCTAGTCGATATTGCGTCCAATTGAAGTGTCATCCGCCATTTTAAGATAACTGCAGAATCACTTAAAGAGAACATGGCACCAATGATCGCACAAACAACCGGTCCGCTTCTGCCAACCGACGCAGTTCCGATTGTCGCGATGTTCTTCTACGATATGGTGCAACTATCTGCTCGGTGGCTTAGGTAAGCCACCGCCGTTCGCGGCTTGTGGCTACTCATCCTGCCGGGCTGCGCTGTCCGTCGCGTCACGCGCCGCACCCAATCGATCGCGATGCTGATGCCAATGCGGAAGCGCTTGGACGCCGCCCGGCACCACACCCCTCCTGTATCACCGCTTCTACAACTTCTCGCGGTTATTCGAAACAGGTCTCGCCATCCAGCTCAGCCTCCTGACCGGCCAGAAGGATGAATCTGACTTGCGTCATAGGGAATCCTTCTCACGGGTCTACCTAAATCATCCCGCTCTAAGCTTACGCGCACAACTCGCGGTTCAGCATGAACTCGCAACATCTGTTTTACGGTGCGAGGGTCATACCTCGATGCGATCGTCAAGCAGCCCGATCTGTCAAAGCCGCGACTATCTCTTCCAATGCAAATCTTAGGCTATCACTCAGCTTTCGATCTTTTTGCCAAACGACGACGTAGTGATATGTTGCCCCTGGCTGAAATTCGCGGAATGCAACGTCGAATTCAGCATATTCGCTCGCAATGATCTCGTTCGTAATCGAAACGCCGATCCCTGCCATGACATAGCCAATGTCATGGCCATTGGCGTCATATTCCACGGCGATGTCAGGAGCGGTTCCCATATATCGAAGGGCATTGACGCTCATTTGGTGAGAGGCAATTTGCGGGTCGATATCGATGATCGCCTCACTAGCAAGATCTTCGGCAGTGACAAGCTGCTGTGCCGCAAATCGATGGTTGGCCGGAAAAAGACATACGTTGGTGGCCGAGCCGACCGGCATCCAATCAAGGATGCGCTCGTCAAGAGGCAATCGGGAGATGCCAAGATCCGAGCGGCCGCTTAACACGTGATCTGCGATCTGCTGATACGTTCCTGTTTTCACCTGGACAGCGTAAGAGCGGCTCCTCTCCCGGATCCCTTTGACCACCTTCGGCAAAGTGGCAAAGGAGAAAGCACTTGGCGCTGCGATGCCGATCATTCGAGTATCATTGTTCCGCAGGAAGTCGATTGAGGGCCCAATCCGATCAAGTCCGGCGAACGCCGCATCGATTGTGCGTAGAAATTCCCATGCCTTGACGGTTGGTATCAACCTGTTGTTTTCCCGGCGGAAGAGCGCGAAGCCGACAGTCTCCTCTAGCTGCTTGATGTTTTGGCTGACCGCCGGCTGGGTTATTCGCAACATCTGCGCTGCGAGCCTTTCCGAGCCGGCGCGCATAACCTCCCGCAATATTTGAAGGTGGCGGATCTTCACTCCGGATTCGGTGATTTCCATGGCCGGGAATCTCAATCGTGGTCGAGCGACGCGCCTCATAAGTAGCGCTTATTGAAACTTCCTGAATCTTATAAATTGACGACGGCAAGTCAAAGTATATTTTTGAAATACGGCGAACTTAGAGCGCTGGTTAAGCTAATAAATCCAATCTACCCTCGGTTAAATCTCGGCAAGCTCTTAGTATATGTCGGGAGAATACCTTTCCGATTTCGGTGCGCTCGCAAGAATATTGGAGACTTGCATTGTACGCATTTGTAGATCAATTTTTATCTGGATTGAAGAATACACTTTTAGTGTTTGCCTTGAGCTGCGCTTTCGGGACCCTATTAGGTTTGCTTATTGCCGTTCTCCGCAACTCGACCCGCAAGTCGGTTTCATCGTGCATGCGGGCCTACACGGGCATCATCCGGGGTGTTCCGGAACTTCTGATCATCCTCCTAACGTATTTCGGCGGAACCGCCCTTTTGAGCGCGATTGCCGGTGGCTACATCGAGATTAATGCATTTGCGGCCGGTGTCGCGGCACTGACCGTCGTGTTCAGTGGGTACGCCGCGGAAATATTCCGTGGTGCGATCAACGCGGTTGCACCAGGCCAACGAGAGGCTGCAGCAGCGCTCGGGCTTTCGAACTCGCAGATTTGGTTTCTGATCATCATTCCCCAGATGATCCCGATCGCTCTGCCGGCATTCTGTAACCTCTGCATCTCCTTGATAAAGGATACATCGCTGATTTCCGTCGTCGGGCTGACGGATGTCATGCGCGTCGCCTATATAGGCGCAGGCTCACTGCGCGCTCCACTCCCCTTCTATCTCGCAGCGTCTGCAATCTACCTCGCCCTCACAAGCCTGTCGCTTCTTTCGTTCCGGTTATTGGAGCGCCGCTATTCGCTCCCGGCGATGAAAGGTTGAGGCAATGAGCATGACCATCGCGCTTGAAGCGTTTCTCACCCTTCCCCGCGGCCTTCTTCTCACTCTGGTTCTGACATTCGCATCGCTTGCCGCAGGCTTCGCCGTCTCGGTCCCGCTCGCCTTCCTACGGGCATCATCAAATCCGTGGGCTTCCGCGTCCGTGCTGGCATATACCTATGCGTTCCGCGGCACGCCACTTCTGGTTCAGCTTTTCCTGATTTACTACGGGATTGGCCAGCTTCCCCTCGTCCGCCAAAGCTTTCTATGGGCCGTGATGCGAGAGCCGTTCTGGTGCGCCTTCATTGCTTTCACCCTGAACAGCGCCGCCCATACGACAGAAGTTCTGCGCGGCGGGATCCAGGCGGTCCCGCGTGGGCAGATTGAAGCGGCCAAAGCCTTGGGCCTTTCCCGTTTCCACACTGCCAGTCTTATCGTGTTCCCTTTGACCCTCAGGATCGCTCTTCCCGCCTATGCAAATGAGGTGGTTGGAATGCTGAAGGCAAGCTCCCTTGCAAGCACCATCACGCTGCTTGAAGTGACCGGGCTCGCCCGACAGCTGGTGTCGGAGACATTCGCCCCATACGAGGTCTTCATTGCCGCGGGGGCTTTCTATCTGCTGCTTACCCTCTTGATCACGCAAGGTTTCCAGATGCTGGAGACGCGTTGGACGCCGACGGCAAACCGTCCACCGCCGGCGCAACCTGTACCTCGAAGAGCGAACGGAAAGCCGCCTCTCGCCTCGGCTGAAACTTGACGCCAGCCCACATCCCGGACGCCAACAATCAAACTCAGCAATGAAAGGAACATCGTCGTGAAACGAACACTTCTGCTTGCCCTGTCTCTTGTCGTCTGCGCCAACAACGCGGGAGCAATGGACAGGAAGACACTGACAATCGCCTCTGAAGGTGCTTCGCCGCCCTGGAATGCCATCACCCCCCAAGGGGAGCTCGCCGGCTTTGACATCGACGTCGGCCGCGATCTTTGCCGGAGGATGAAGTTCGAGTGCACTTTCGTGCCTCAGGACTGGGACGGAATCATACCGGCGCTCACCGTTGGAAAGTTCGATGCCATCATGTCGGGGATGGCGATAACTGAGAAGCGGAAGAAATCGATCGCTTTTTCCAAGCCCTACGCCGGAGGTTTCAACCAACTCGTCATACTCAAAGATCTCGATCTTCCGCCCACGGATACGTCGGCCGAGCTCGACCTCACAACTATCGATCCTGAAAAGCAGGCAAAGATCGAGGAGCTTCGAGCCGCTCTCAACGGCAGAACTTTAGGCGTATTGCGATCATCGAATTCGGAAGCGGTGCTCAATGAACTGTTCGGAAAGGTCGCGACGATCAGGAGCTACGATTCCCAGGACAACATGCATCTCGATCTCGTAGCTGAGCGCATCGATGGCGGCCTTGCCGACTATTTCACCTGGAAAGCCTTCCTCGACAGCACGGATGGCGGCATTGCAACGCTCTACGGCCCCCAGCTCTCCGGTGGCCTCTGGGGCCCGGGTGTCGGCGTCGGACTTCGGCAAGACGACGGCGAACTGGTTGCGGCATTCGACAGCGCCATCGAGGCCGCCACGAGCGACGGAACCCTGAAGCGGCTGAGCGAGCAATGGTTCAAGATCGATGTTTCGCCGCAGACATCGAACTAGACACTGGCTCTACGACACGCATTTCCCCCGAAGCCATAGCGCGTGAGCAGTCGGCAGTCCCAAAGATCGAAGGTAGACCATATGTCCGCACCCTTTTCCATTGCTGTCACCGGCCAGTCGCTCATCCGTCATGATCTTCGAGCGATCGGCGATCCACGGCTCGCTGAGATCGCCGAGGTCCTCAAAGCAAGCGATGTTGCCTTCACCAATCTCGAGACGACTATCTATGGTCGTCATGGTGGATGGCCGCTCAAAGGCAGCTATTTCGGCGCTGCAGCGCCGGATGTCTTGGCGGCCTTGAAGGAGCTCGGTTTCAATAGCCTGGCTCTGGCAAACAACCATGCTTTCGATCTTGGACCGCCGGGGATCCTCTCGACGCTGGAGGAGGTTGCGGCACACAATTTCCTGCATGCCGGCATCGGCCACAACAAGCATCACGCTTCCACCGCACAGAAAATGACGTTCGGATCCCGAAATGTTGCGCTGATTGCCATGGACGCTGGGCCAGGCCCGTCTTTCATGTACGCTGAGGACGCAACTGCGGGCAGGATAGCAAGGCCCGGCATCAATAGTCTGAAAGTCTCCAGGGTATTTGACTTGGAAGCGGGAACATTCGACTTGCTTCGCTCCATCCAGGAGCGTCTTCTAAGTTCGCCCTTGGAGCGCGCGAATTATGCCCAGCCGGAAGATCCGCCTGATCTTCATGGCCAAGACGAAATCGATTTCTACGGAACCGTGTTTTGCAGATCAGAAGAGACAGCTCGCCGCATTGTGGTGGACCGGCACAGCGCCTGGGCTCACCTTTCCGCGATTGCGGAAGAAGCGGGCCGCGACACATTCGTCATCGTGTATTTGCATCATCACCATTGGGAGCCGAACTGGCAACAAGTCCCCGCCTGGGTCCGGGAATTCGCGCACGATTGCGTGAACGCGGGCGCTGGCCTCTTTGTCAGCCATGGCGCTCCGGTCCTTCAAGCGGCTGAGATATATCGCAGTACGCCAATTTTCTACGGCCTTGGCAACTTCCTCTTCCATACGGAAAAGGACGAACAGGAATGGAGCCCGCCGGAAGTGTGGAGGAGCGTCATCGCGACCTGCAATTTTGGATCTAGCGGACAGCTGGAAAATGTACGCTTGCGTCCGATTGTGATCGGTGGAACCGACGCATTATCGAATCCTGCACGCGATCGCCTCCCCTTCCCTGTGCTCGCCGATGGCAGAGTGGCGGCAGACATCCTTGACGATCTTGCCGACCGCAGTGCCGGTTTTGGCACTGTGCTTGACCGAGAGAAGAACGTTGGCCAGATCGCTTTTTAGAACCTGAAGTATGCGACGAGAACTTTACGAACGCTGACCAATTTGGGGCCGCGCTCTTGTTGTCTTTTCATGGGGAAACGTCCTTGTGTTCTTCCATCTCTTCATCGACAATCGAGCTGACGAGGGCAACGACCCGGCTGCGCACACGCGGGGAAAGGAGCAAAACGTCGTCTATCAGACGCCGTCCCTCCGCCGTGGAAATGTAGGCAATCTTCTCATCGATCTCTGTTATGAATTGCTGGCCCTGAAGGGTTTCGGGATCTGGAAGGCCCTCGAAAAACCTCGAAACAGGGATCTTGAGGCAATTGGCAAGCTCGTAGAGCATCGAAGCGCTGACGCGGTTCTTGCCGCTTTCATATTTTTGCACCTGCTGCAAGCTCACCCCGATGCCGGCGCCAAGATCCCCTAAGGATACATTCGACTGCATTCGACGGATACGGATTTGCTGTCCGACATGCCGATCGACCGGATGCACCGACTCGCGTGCAACATTCGACAGTTCGGCTTGCGCAGGCCTCGAAGTCCGGACCTGGGCTGCTGCATGGCGCTTCATGGTGGTCACCCCGATGGCGAGTTTCACGCGGTGCGCCCCCGCGGAATAACTCGCTCAACCCACTGATCGGGGAGTTAGAACACCGTACGAGACGGCCCTATGGCCTTTAGTTCCGAGGAACCTGGACATACGCCACAGGCTCCTCGACCGAAGGTCAAGGAGTGTGGTGCCGAATCGGCCGGCACCAACCGCTCGTAGGGGGTTCTAATCCCCAAGGCAGCGCGTACTGCCTCGCTGCCAAACTTAGTTGAAATCCGCCCGCCGCGCAACCGAATTCTTTACAAGATTCAATAGCTTCGCTTTACGCGCGGACACTTGTCTCAAAAGCGAGAGGTCACGCTTCGGGCGGTAAAGTGGTCAGAAAATCAAAGGAGGTGCGATCAGCGGAACGCCCATTGCGAGGATTGTCTGCCCACTCTCCCGGAGGAATAGGCTACCGCAAGCTCCGCCCATAGGGGGTCCTGGGTGAAGCTGGAAAGGGGCCCGCAAGCGTCGATAATGCTCATCTTGCCGAACTGCCCGAGAAGCGTTTCAATTCCCCCACGGCTAAAAGCATTCAACAGCGAAAATGGCTCGCACGGCGAGGAGATGATGCGATGGCCCCAAACCCCCGGCCGTTCGTCCTTTGACAGTGCGTTGAGAAGCTGTGTGTCACGATGGTTGTTCCTCAACGCCTCGCAGAATGCCCAGCGCATCAACGGATAATAGATCGTATGCCGACTTCCACCCAGGACACGCACGCCAGGCAGGATCGACGTTACGATGAACATCAGCAGAAGGTTCGGAACGATCCGGCCAGTTCTCAGGGCCTCCACAAGACTTGGCGGCGAGAATTCAACACAGACATCATCTGTCTCCTTCGACCGGAGGACCCTGCCATCCAGCCAAAGTGGAAAAAGCCGCCCTTCAATGCAGCCCCAGAAAAAATGCGTCGAGTTTTTCAGCCAGCCTCGCCAAGCCGTGTCAGCGAGTTGATCGATGAAATGGATGAGGCGCATCGCGAATGCTCGGTCCTCGATCAACGAGGCTCGCAGCCAGGACCGGCCATCGGAAAGGTGGTCCGCGACCAGATCGGCAACGTCGCTATCATCAAGCTGAAGAAAGTCCACCTGGCTCTCAGAATACCGCTTCCAGAGGCAAAGATTTGCCGCTTTGATCGCCTCTGCCGCCGACTGGAATTCGCCAAGAGGCAAAAGGTCTCGCAAGTAGGAAATTGCCTCCGAGTCATCACCGGGCCTGTCGACGTTTTGAAGATGGAATCTGTAGCAGCCGTTTCTGCCAAGAATGCTGTAGGGGATCATTTTGCTGCGCGACAGGCCGAAGACATTGACTGCATCGCCATCGACGTGGAGCCAGGCCGGACCCTTGCGACCGCGTTCTACGAACTTCACTGTCGAGCAAGCGTAGGAGATATAGGATGTCCTGCCATGCGCGCGAAGTCCCATCAGGGAGAACAGATGGGTGTAAAATGCGTCAGGCTCGATCAACAGGTGGAGGTGGGGGCCACACTGCAGCACCGGAGCGACTTCGATTTCGGTTTGAAAGCGCGTCACGGCCCCTGCTGAATAACCCTGACGTTGCGCGACGGCCGCCACGCGTGACCGCAATAGAGACATTGCCTGGCTTCGCGCGACGCACCCCGATTGATCCGATCCAACCGAGAAAGCCGCCTTTGCGTAGTCGTTCAGCGATGCCTGCTCAAACTGACGCAACCAAGGGAATAATTCAAAAATGAGGGCCAACACCTCACCTTTTGAAACCAGGTCGCTATTGGGCGACGTCTCCATCCTCAGACGAACCGGCTTTCCGCCGGCGCTCCCCGATCCATGTTAAAGTAAAAGAAGAGCGCGACGGTCACCATCAGCGCCCCGAAGAGGCCGAAAATCCCCGAAGGTGGAATTGCGTCTCCGATCGTCCCGATGATGCCATACGCAAGAAGCCCTATCGAAACACAGATCGTGTGGATCTGGCTTCGCGCCCGCCCCAACATGTCAATTGAAACGGTCGATTGAACCCGTACATCGATCAGGATCCGCGTGACATTGTAGCAGAAGCCAAGCAACACCAGTTGAACGAGCCCGGACAAAAAGCTCTGGAAAACCGGAAAGCCCAACAGAACAATGCCAGCGAGCGCCGACTGGAAGAGGATGCTTTGTCGTCGCGAACGCGCCCTTCTGAGAAGAAGGGTTGAACAGCCCGCAATCGAACCGAGGGCCCAGCCTGCCTCGAGATAACCGAACTCTAGCGCCGACCCCTTGAGTTCGCGCGTGACATATACGGCGCCCAATACACTCACAAGCATGCCCATCGCATAGGTCAACGCATACATGACGGCGATGGTCTTCAGTGGGTGAACAACGAAGGTCGTCGGCAACAGATCCATCCGACGAATGCTCTTTGCCTGCAAATCCGATCGAGAACGAGAAGGCGGCTGCCGGCCGAGCAGTGCCAGCAGCCCCAACAGTGATAGGCAGAAAAAGGCGGAAGGCAGGATCGACGTCAGATTCATCCCGATGGCGGTTAAGCTGTACCCGGTGACGATAGCGGCGATGAGATTGCCCGCCTGCATCGCAATATAAGACGCCGAATTGAATGAAGTGAGGTTCTTAGGACGCACGATGTCTGGAATGATGGCCTGCAGCGCAGTCGAATAGGTTCTGTCGATGAACGCGAAGATGGTCCACGATAGGCAAAGAACACCAAGTGGGTCACCGAACGAGAGACCAATGCCCGTTGAAAATATGAGGATCAACCTTGATAAATCGCAAGCGACACAGACGAAGCGACGATCAAATCGATCAACTAGAACGCCGCCAACGTTGCTGGTGAGCAACTCGGCGGCACTGCCGAGCGCCAAAAGGATAGCTATAGCGCTCGCGCTCTTGCTGACATCTGTCGCAACCCATGCCGCCAGCACGAAGTAGACATTCCGGCCAGTGGCCGACGCCAGAACACAGAAGAGATAGATGCCGCGAGAGGCATAACACCCTATGCCGCTGCTTTTTGTTGCGCCCACTTCATCCACACTCCCTACTGGCAGGTTCATGGGGACATGCTATTCTTCTGAAGAGCTGGCGGCTTTCACGAATTTGATATTATCTCTAGTTCAGAACCAGGCTACTCCTTCCAGAGCGCCCGGTACTCGGCAGGGGAAAATCCCGTCTCTCGGCGAAATCTGGTCGAGAGGTGGCTCCCGCTGGAGTAGCCACAGGCGATGGCGATCTCGGTCACGCTGATCGCAGTCGTGCGGAGAAGGTCGGTCACGCGTTCAAGACGGCGTTGGTTATAGAAGCCATAGGGCGTCGAGCCTTGCGACTGCTTGAAAGCGCGGGAAAAATGCTCGTAGGTCAATCCCGCCTCTTCAGCCAGAGCGCGCACGCTTGGAGGTCGATCGATGTGAGCTTCAATCCGCCCTATCACGCGCTTGAGAACGGTAGGCGACAATCCTCCTCGAGACAATCTGCCAGATGTGCCGGAGCGGCGCTGCAGAAGTCCGAAGATGGCCGCGAGATGCCCTTCCACGATCACACTCCCCATGGAATCGTCGTGTGAAAGTTCTCCGGCAATCTGCCGCGCCAAGCATTGGATCGGCAGATCTCTAAATCCAAGCTCCGGACGCAAGGTGCCGACGCGCGGCAGCTTAGTCGTGAGGTTTGAAAAAAAATCCTGCGTCACGGTTATCATAAGATAACAACCCTCAGCATCCCCTTCATCCCAACCGCTCCAATGGCAACCGGGCGGAATGTAAACAAGCGAGCCGTCTGGACGCGGACTGAACTCGACTTTTCGTCCGTCCAGAAAGTTTTCCCCGGATGCCGCCGTACCCCTTATGTTGAGGAAGATCAGGTGGTCATCCGCGACAACGTCGATAACCTGTCGCCCGAGACTGCGCCGGCGAACGACATCAGCGCGGGCATGGCTCCAAAGGCCTTGCTGGTGAAGGATGATCTCCCCTTGTGACTTCTTCATCCTCTCGGGGTGAATTGATGGAATGATCCCCACTCGAAAGCTGCTCCCCTGAAAAACCGGTGTGGTAGCGACCCTACCTCACCCCAAGTTGTCAACAAGCCAGGCTTTAACCTCAGGTCGAATTTCATGTCAATTTCATGAAAACCAATCAAAATCGTGGATGCGAAAACATGACGTTCGCGATCATCTTCTGCCGACATCATCGCTGACGGCACAATCTTTTCGGGATGCGCGATTTCCCTCCTGAATCCCAAAAACGCGATGGTGCGAGAGAAAGGCAGGCTTTCGCATGCGTGAATTTGCCGACTTCATTGAGGAGTGCGACCGTGCCCCTCGCCTTAACGAGCTTTCTGAGTTTTTTTCGACCACCGCATCCGGTGAGGCCGGAATGCCTATCCGTCCGCCCGAGCTCGATCGCCGCTTGTTCCCAGTGGACATGACGTTCAGGCGCTTTTCAGCCCTTCATCCGCTGCGCCGAGGTCCATTCGATAAGCACTACTTGAGCAGCATACCCTACCGCCTCGAAGAGGAGTGCCGCATAGGCGGCGCGATCCTCAAATACGCGCGGGCCAGAAAGGGTCAACTGCAACTCTACACGCTAGGTACAGCCGAGGGGACGATGGCTCGTGTGATCGGCGAACTTGGCAAGGGCAGGATAGAAACGCTGTCATGCAGTCCCAACGTCGAAAACCTTAGAAGCTTCTATGCCTATGGCGTTCCTCCTCATGCCATGTTTTTTCACGGACCATTTCATCATTTGACATCGCAAAGGGTCCAAGAAGACGTGAAGCTCCGAAAGTTTGGCAGCGGTTTCGATATCATCCTCGAGGACACGACTTTCCAGATGTATTCGCCAAATCGCTTCGATCAGATCCGTTTCGTCTCGCAGCATCTCAAGACCAACGGGCTCTTCATGTTCGTCGAGAAGTTCAGGCATGAAGACGACGAGGAATATCGGCGGCGGGAACGCCAGAAGGACCATAGCTTCAAAGCTCGCTTCTTCAGCGCGTCAGATATTCGCGCGAAGGAAGAGACGGTGCTGACGCGAATGGATCGAAACGAAGTCACCCTTTCGGAGATGAGCGAAACACTACGCCGGTTCTTTGGACACTCATTCGTCACCTGGAACAGCGGCAATTTCTACACGCTTGTCTCCAGCAACAGTCAGCAGAATCTCGACCTATTCCTATCGAAGCTGTCCCCACCCGCGATTCCGGCAGAATATGTCTATGCGGACCTTCCCTACCGCCTTTATCCGGAATCCGAGGCAAGGCGGCTATCGGGGCGATCCTGGACCCTTTAGCGATTCCTCATCTTCACCGTCGCGTGAGCGCAACTGCGTCACGTCTTCACGAACAGGCAGGAACAGCATGAAGAAATCGATTGGCGAAGTCCGTCACTTCGTTGAGCTGAGCCCGCCGTGCAACGCGCATCTGGTCCTGCCACGGGCGCCATCATTCGCGGGTGAGGAAGATGTTCCAAAGTGCGTGCACGTCGCCGAAGCGTGTGTCGCAATCTCGCGCACGCAGCACGTTGCCGACAAGATCTGCACGCAAATCGAGGACTTCTACCAATCCCTCGTCTCCGTGGGACCTGACAGACTTCTAGCTTTCGAAGGTGGAGGCGCGATCATAAGGCCGACCAGTGAAAGCCTGTTCTTCACGGTTTCAGCGCGAGACCTCGTCACTTTCTGTGGCATCCGCGCGCTGCTGGAAGCAGGCTTGTTTCTGGCCACGTCCGTGTCCGAGGGGGCTATAGAGTGGCTTCACGCAGACAGCACGCGATCTGGTGAAACCTGCAATCGCCTCTACAACGACCGTTGCGGAACGGATGCATAATTTCGTCCGCTTCGCCACCCAAAGAAAGATCGATCTTCGGACAATCGGGTGATGGTGCTTTTTCAATCAACCATACATTTGTCCGCTTTCTTTTTCCCGACCCTCAGAGGTTGATGCCGCGACTGCGGTTGGCGGTCTGTTGGCGCCGCTCCACTATGATCTGCTCGCTGCTCTGCAGGCGGACAGTCTGCTGCAGGACCTTCAGCCGCTCCTGCATCGCCGCGAAAGCTCCGCGCTGCGCCGGTGGCACTACGTTGGCGATATCCTTATCGCCTCGGACGAGGGCATTGCGACCAAAGCGCTCGTCGAGCGCTCGGCTGACAGCGGCAAACTCCCGGCCAATGCCCGGATCGAGGGAAGCGGCGGAAACATTCAGCTTCCTGCTGTCCTTGCTCACCTCGACCGTCAGGTGCGCCAACGCCTCTTCCGCAGCTTTCGAAAGAGCTGGAATGGCAACCGCCATGCGCCGCCGTTCGTCCGTGATAGCCTGGCGTTCTGAGTTGAGCGCATTGGCGTAGGCCGCACCGAGCGCGCGCAGACGCGCTGCAGCTTCCGGCACGGTCCGCGTCGCCTCTTTCCGCTCTCGGCCGGAGGCCAGCATCCGGTCCATCAGGCGATCCGAACCACGCAAGGCGCCATAGGCGGCAGGATTGTTGGTCACCGCGGCTCCAATGCGCTCGGCGGCAAAACCTTTCTGGAGAAGTTCCTCGATCTTGCCGACGACTTCAGCCGGATCGCGCCAGATTGTCGTTGCCGCGTTCGCCAGTGCCGCACGCTGCTGACGGTAGAGAGGCGAAGCAAGAGCCCGAGATCGCGCCTCGTCGTCAACGGGGACCTTGAACTCGGTGACGGCGGCGAGCATCGGGGGAATGGGAACGTTCTCCTTCCCCACCCCCTTCTCCGTCCCTGTCCTCAGATCGACACTGGCGCCGGCAACGATCTTTGAGCGATCCCGACGTTCGGCGAGGTGCTGCTCTTCCGCAAAGCGTCGCACGGCTTCGAACAAGCGGGTCAGCTTTCCGCGCCGTTCATCCGTGAGGTCCTCCGGCATGCGCTCGACAATGTTGCGTTCAGCGATCGCATCCGCCTTCGCGCTAAATGCGCTCCAGCCAAAGCGGGCCGTCAAAGCTTCGCTCACCGCCTTGATCTCCTGCACCACCGATCGATCCTTGGCGGTAAGCGCAAAGGCCGTCTTGTAGGCATCGTCCCCGCCCTGGCGGCGCACCGCCTCGATTTCCATAAGACGTGCCATGGCGCGTTCGGAGAGCGCCGGGATCGACAATGACATATGCGCGCGGCGCGTCTGCTCGCGCAGTTCGAACCGTTCGGCGTTCCTGCGGAACTCGGTTGCATGGGCACGGGCTATCGGAAGCAGTTCCTTCACGCCCGCAACAGCGACATTGCGCTCTTCACGCGCCGCGCGTCCGTCGACGATCAGCTCGGAACCACGCATCCGGCCAAGCCGACCAGGGGCTACGGCAAGGTCGTCGGCGAGCCTGCGGGGTGCGACCCCGATATCCGACGCCAGTGCATTCAGGGAGACGAGCGCTGCATCCGGATCCCGGTAGATCTTCTGCAGCAGCGGCCGCAGGATCACCTCCCGCTCCGTCCAGGCCGGCGACGCAAGCTGCGCCAACCGCGCATCCTCCTCGACGCTGCTGACAAAGGACGTGGCCGGCGGGATCAGATAGCGTGTTTCAGCAGCACTTGCGCCCGAGACGGAGTGGGATGCAGTTCGCGCGTCACTGGACGTCGCTTCGACCATCGTCTGGCTCCGCTCTTCATTGTAGGCGACCCGCCGTTCCCGCTCGATGGCAAAGCCGAGCGCCACGCTTGCCCTCTCCCAGAGCTTCGCCACCTGCTCCCTCTTCTCGGCAATCCACGCCCAGCGCCGGGTAAGGCTTTCCTCCATCTCGGCGGCGGCAAGCGAGAGATGATCGAGCCCGCGGCGCCGGGCGAAGTCGTTAGCGTGTGCGCGGTAACTGGCCTCGCTCTCAAAATCGAGCGTCGTCGTCTTGGCACCGGAGCGCGACAAGCGTTCGACGAGCGGATTGAAGAGTTCCGACCGATGACTTTCCCGCTCGATGCGCTCCTGTCGTGCGCTAGCGGTCTCGACCTGACTGGCTGTCCAGACGTTGCGATCGACCTCCCTCTCCTCGTAATGCTTGTGACCTGTCTTCTCGTCGACAACGGTAATCTGGACCTTGACCCGCTCGACACCATCCTTTCTGAGCATCACGGTGTCGCCTTCCTGGATGCCGGCCTCCTCGAGTGCCTTCGGCAGGCTCACGCCCCAAAGCCGATGGACGGTTCCGCCGTCGGCCCTGACGTCGGCATAAGGGCTGTCGTCGGCATCCTCGTCATCAGGCCGGAATTTGGCTTCGCCGGTTTCGACAAGCTCGCCGGTGACACCCGCGGCATGATCGACACGCGGCTTGCGTCCCCATTCAGGTTTTGCCGCAAAATCTTCTTTGGCCGCATAAAGATCGACGCGGTCGCGATGCCTCGTCATCGACACATAGGTCAGATGCTGGTCCATCATCCCGGTTGCCAGCACGAAGGTGCGATCGACGGTAGCACCCTGCGATTTGTGGATCGTTGCGGCATAGCCGTGATCGACATGGCGATAGCTGTCCTCGCTGAAGACGAGCTTGCGGCCGTTGTCGAGCAGAATCGAAAGCAGCGGATCTCCACGCTTGTCGCCGGTGGAAACGACGGTGCCGAGCATGCCGTTCTTCACATACTGTGGCCCGGAGTGCTTGGCGCGCGGCTCAAGGAAGCGGGCGTTCTCCAGGAAGATGATCCGATCGCCGGCGGCAAATTCCCGTGCGCCCCGCTCACTCCGGAAGCTTCGGCTTTCGCCAAGCGCTCCCTCCTGCGTCATCACCGATCGCAGCGCCTCGTTCAACTTGCGAACATCGTCGTTGGTGTGGGCGAGCACCAGCAGTTCATCACCGCGAAGGCGGCCATCCCCGCCCTCAGACGTTGATCGCTCTATTGCCTCTCTGCGCGCAGCAGCCCAGTCGGAGACGATGCGATCGATCGTTTCCTCGCGTGACCCTGCCTCGACCAGATGGCCATGCCGGGCATAGGCGTCGAGGCCCTTCTCGACCTCGCCGCGGGCAAACAGCCGCGAGGCATTACGTGCCCAGGCCTCACGCTGGCGGCGCACGCCGGCAAGCTCGGCAAAGCCGATGCGTTCGGTAATTGCCCGGAAGGCAGCACCGGCCTGGATCGGCTGCAGCTGCATCGCATCGCCGACCAGCACGACCTTTACCTCAGCCTCCTCGGCAATCTTCAGCACGCGGGCCATCTGCTGCGAGGCCACCATGCCGGCCTCGTCGATCACCAGCACATCACCGCGATGGAGCGTATCGCGGCCATTGGCCCAGGCCAGTTCCCAGGAGGCAAGTGTCCGCGACTTGATGCCGGAACTGTGTTGCAGCCCTTCTGCGGCCTTGCCGGCAAGGGCTGCACCGATCACCCTGTGTCCCTCGCCCTCCCAGGCAAGACGTGCGGCAGCAAGCAGCGTCGATTTGCCGGCGCCGGCAAGGCCTACAATAGCGGCAATGTCACCGTCACCGGTGACATGACGGACAGCATCGACCTGCTCTGCATCGAGCCGGAACGGAGTTTTGGGATCGCCGCTCTCGATGCTCTCCACGCGTTCGATCGCCACCGTCACAATCCGCTCGGAAACACCGAAGCCGCGGCGCTCCGACAAAACCCGCGCCGACTGCGCCATGTCGTATTCGATGCGCAGCATCTCCCGCGTCGTAAACATCGCGGGCTCCGACACCTTTCCTGTCTCTGCCTCGATCTCCTGCGGCTTCAGTATGACCAGCTGGTCCGACGCCATCAGCCTGGCGCGGATGTTGGCAAAATCGGTGGGATCGTCGACATAACGATGCAGCGCCCTGGCGATGTCGCGCTCGTCGAAGGTAGAGCGTTCATTGCCGAGCTGCTTCAGCAAAAGCTCCGGCTCTGCCAGCAGCCGATCGGCCATCTCCTGGCGGCGGGCGAGATCGGCCGGCGCGAAGTGGAGCTCCCTGCCCTTCCTCGCCAGCGCCGCCTTCTCCGGCCCGAGATGTTTTTGCGCGATGCCGTCGAGGCCCTGTTCGGCATAGGAGCGGCCATCGAGGCGGATGTCATGGTCGGCAAGGGCCAGGTGCCGGTTGGCCGTTTCCGCCCAGGCGATCTTCCAGGCGTTCAATGTTTCTTTATCGCCGGCCCAGACTTTGTAGACGATCTTGCCGTTCGGGCGGTCCGGCGTGACGACACGCAGCGGCTTGCCACCCTCACCAAGCACTGGAACCTTCTTTGCCCCGAACCCCTCCTCCGTCAGCGGCCGGAGCGTCGTCATCAGGTGGATGTGCGGGTTGCCGTCCTTGTCGTGATAGACCCAGTCGGCGATCATTCCTTTCGAGGTGAGATTGTCGCGGACGAAATCGCGCACCAGCGTGATATTCTCGGCCCGCGTCAGCTCCTCCGGCAGCGCGATGATCAGTTCGCGGGCGAGCTGCGCATCTGCCCGCGTCTCGAAGGCGTCAACGGCATTCCAAAACACTTCGCTGGCCTTGCTGACGGACTGACCTGATATCGCCGACCGCAGCCAATCCGGGATCTCATCCGGCAGCGCCAGTTCCTCATACATCAGTTCGCCCGCCCCACCGCGATAGCTGAACGACGTTCCCGCCTGCTCGTCCATCATCCGGGCGCGGTGGCGATAGGCGGCAGCCGAGACGATGCTGCGTCCCGATCCCCTGCTGATCACCTGCGCTCTGACGAACATGATCGCCACTGGCGTCTCCAGACTGGCCCAAGCACGTCGCGACAGCGACGTATATTGCGCCCTCAAACAGATCGGACCGAAGGGCCGATGCCGCTTTTCCGGTTGCACGGTAGCGCATTTTACTGTTTTATTCTAGTTAGTATAATCGCACCTTCGACATCAAAGCAGAAAAGGAACCAGGAATGGCGACAAAATCATCGATTTCCGATCTCGACGCCCAGATCGAAAAGCTGCGCGAACGCAAACGATTGTTGATAGTTAAATCGGCCGAGCGGTTTGCCCGCGCCGCGACCAGAACCGGGCTGGCGGAGATGGAGATCGCCGACGAGGAGGTCGATCGGATCATCGAGGAAATCGCCGCGCGATTTCGGAAGGGGGAAAGGAAAGGCGCCGCTGGCCCCACTCCTCAAACGCGTCGACCAGCAGATAGCGGCGCTGGAGCGCAGGGGCAGGTTCCAAATGACGGCTGACCGCAAGCGCGACACGCGCGAAAAGATCCTGCTCGGCGGGATCGTCGTCAAAGCCGGGCTATCGAAGGCGGATCGGGCGTTCCTGCTCGGCGGCCTCATAGAAATGGCAAGGCTCGTCCCAGGCTCCATCGAGCATCGGCGGCTGCGCGATATCGGCGAAGAGGCTTTCAAGGTCTCCTCTCTGAGGAACGGTTCATCGCATCTCGAGGAGAAAGTAAGATGGGCCTAAGAGGGAAACCGCATCCGAGCCTGTTACTCGTTTTGGTACCGATCGCCGTCACCACGATCACAATCTACATTGTTGGCTGGCGATGGCCGGGACTCGCCGCCGGCATGTCCGGGAAGATAGAACACTGGTTCCTGCGCGCAGCACCTGTGCCGCCTCTACTGTTCGGACCTCTTGCCGGACTTCTGACAGTTTGGGCCTTGCCGCTGCATCGGCGAAGGCCGGTCGCCATGGCAAGCCTTTTGTATTTTCTCGGTGTTGCCGCGTTCTATGCGCTGCGCGAATTCGGCCGGCTTGCACCTGCTGTGCAGGCCGAAGTGATCACATGGGATCGAGCGCTGTCCTATCTTGATATGGTCGCAGTCATCGCCGCCGTCGCCGGCTTCATGGCAGTGGCGATGTCGGCCCGCATCTCCGTCGTCGTCCCAGATGAAATAAAACGTGCCCGGCGTGGAATATTTGGAGATGCCGATTGGCTGCCCATGAGGGCAGCAGGAAAACTGTTTCCGCCGGAAGGGGAAATCGTCGTCGGTGAGCGCTATCGGGTCGACAAGGAAATCGTCCATGCGCTTCCCTTCGATGCAAACGATCGTAGCACCTGGGGACAGGGCGGGAAGGCGCCATTGCTCACCTACAGACAGGACTTCGATTCCACCCATATGCTGTTTTTCGCGGGATCGGGCGGATACAAGACCACCAGCAACGTCGTCCCGACGGCGCTGCGCTATAGCGGGCCGTTGATCTGCCTCGATCCCTCCACCGAGGTCGCACCAATGGTGGCCGAACACCGAGCCCGCGCCCTCAAGCGCGAGGTCATGGTGCTCGATCCGACGAACCCGATCATGGGCTTCAACGTGCTCGACGGGATCGAAGCATCCAAGCAAAAGGAAGAGGACATCGTCGGCATTGCCCATATGCTGCTGTCGGAAAGCCTTCGCTTCGAAAGCTCGACGGGATCCTACTTCCAGAACCAGGCGCACAACCTCCTGACCGGTCTGCTCGCCCATGTGATGCTCTCGCCCGAATATGAGGGCCGGCGAAGCTTGCGCAGTCTCCGCCAGATCGTTTCGGAACCGGAGCCCTCGGTGCTCGCTATGCTGCGCGACATTCAGGAGCATTCCGCTTCGGCCTTCATCCGCGAAACGCTCGGCGTCTTCACCAACATGACGGAGCAGACGTTTTCGGGCGTCTATTCCACAGCATCGAAGGATACCCAGTGGCTGTCGCTCGACAGCTATGCCGCGCTCGTCTGCGGCAATGCCTTCAAATCGAGTGATATCGTTTCGGGCAAGAAGGACGTCTTCCTCAACATCCCCGCATCGATCCTGCGCTCCTATCCGGGCATCGCTCGTGTGATCATCGGCTCGCTCATCAACGCCATGGTGCAGGCCGACGGCGCCTTCCAGCGCCGGGCGCTGTTCATGCTCGATGAGGTCGATCTGCTCGGCTACATGAGGGTGCTCGAGGAGGCGCGCGACCGCGGCCGCAAGTACGGCATCTCGATGATGTTGATGTACCAGTCGGTCGGGCAGTTGGAGCGGCATTTCGGGAAGGATGGCGCGACGTCATGGATCGATGGCTGCGCTTTCGCCTCCTACGCAGCGATCAAGGCGCTCGACACGGCGCGCAACGTCTCTGCGCAATGTGGCGAGATGACGGTGGAGGTGAAGGGCAGTTCCCGCAACATCGGCTGGGACACGAAGAACAATGCATCCAGGAGATCCGAGAACGTCACCTTCCAGCGCCGGCCGCTGATCATGCCGCACGAGATCACCCAGTCGATGAGGAAGGACGAGCAGATCATCATCGTCCAGGGGCATAGTCCGATCCGCTGCGGTCGGGCGATCTACTTCCGGCGAAAGGAGATGGATCAGGCAGCTAAGGTCAATCGTTTCGTCAAACCCGTGCTATGATCGTGGTTTTATGAGCGGCCCACCTCGTCCTCGCCGGCATAGGCGTCGACGGCGTTTTCGAGTTCGGCAAAAAGCTCGTCGGGCATCGTTTCGATAGTGCCGACGGTGCGTCGGTCTGCCTGCCTGATCAGTTGCTGATAATCTTCGATATTGAGGAGAACCAGCCGGGGTTTGTTCCGCTGGGTGATCGTCACCGGATGACGCAGCGCCTCGGCGATGATGTCGCCGGATTTACGTGAGAGGTCGCTGGTTGAATACGTCCCGCTTGGCTTCGGCATATGGGCTTCCTTGTTGCTATCGCTGGGATTTACAGCATTTACAACATTACTGCGATTGTTGTGAAACTTCGCAGCCGTCCTTCCTCGGCTCACTTGAGGGCCATCGGCAACTGAGAGGCAACCTCGTCTGTCGCCTCTCAGTATGTGAGATGGTGCTGCTACCACCATGACCAAACGGCGCGCCCCGCATAGACCGGGATGCGAGTTGCCAACGTGATATCCTTGATGATCGGCGCCAGCGAGCCGAGTTCGTCCGCAATCAGCGCAACGAGCTCAGGATAGTTGATATCGACGCCAGTGTCGTCGGCAGCCCAAGCGCTCATCCAATCGCCGCCGTTGACGCGGAATTCATGCGTGTCGTAATCAATTTCGAGTTCGTCCAGCAGATTGATAGTGAAGCGCCCGAAAATCTCGATCTCGCCCTCCAGCTGATATTCGGCGAATTCATCCTCCCCGATGAGAACACTTCGTTCCAATTCCATGATGACGCGGATCCGATCGATTGCCGCGTCGAGCCCCTCAACCAGGCGATGGTGAAGCTCTCGTGAAAAATCGCTGTCGCAGCCGAAGCGGTTTGCCAGGACGACGAGCCGGAAGCCGGCAAGCTTGGTGTAGAGCATGAGGTTCTGATCGGTTGTCATAATGTGATCTCCTTCATCTTGATGACGGAGACCGGCCACTCTGTTGCGAAGAGGGGTCAAGGACCGCGGAACGCGGCTCGCAAGCGGGGGAACCGATTTTTCCAGAGCGCAGTGAAACGCAGCAGCGGAAAAATTGGGAGGCGCGCCGTCCTTGACGCCGGATTTGCTGGAGTAAAATTGGACGTCAGAGAGAGAAGAGACCCGCGGACCCGAAGGGTACGCGACCGTTTCCGGCGTGAGCCGGCAGCAGGTGTCGAGGATAGAACCCCGCCCTGCGGCTGGGCAATTCGCTCACGTCATTCCGCGAGAGGGGGCGTGACCGGAGGCGCAGACGGTGTTCGGGCTCCGTGAGCGGAGCGAATAGCACCCGGCCGGCGATTGGCCGGCTCGCCCAAATCCATGATCTTCGGCTTCGACGATCATCACAAAAATGAATCGGTGTGGGCCGATCGATTCATAAGTGTCGTTAGACGCAAAAGCTGGAAGAGGCGACTCTCCGTCATGCTCACTCAACCCTATCAGCTCTACATCGAACGCACGGACGCGACGAAAAACATGGCGCGCTTCTACGCGCTCGCAATCGAACCGACGTTGTTCGGCACACCTTGCCTGACGCGGCGATGGGGACGCATCGGAACGATCGGACAAGCCATGGTGCATCACTTCGACAGAGAGGAGGATGCAGTCCGTATGTTCCTCGAACTTCTCCGATCAAAACGGGCGCGCGGCTATAGGCCGAACACAAATGCCGGACGGGAACCCATGGTCCGGGCTGTCCGCGGAAGTCTTCCTGGTCCTTGCCGGTAATTATCGGCGTGAAGCGCAGCTTCGGGTCGACGCGCCGGTCGATCCGGCGCGCCGGCCCAGGCGAGGAGGCAAACGCCGCCCTCAGAAGGGTGGCGCGGCGTCGATGGCGCCCTCCTGCTCGGCGATCGCTACCCCCAGTTCGGCCCGAGCGATCTCCAGCTCCGCTTCGATCTGGCGGCGCTCAGCCGGATCGGCGTTCCTGAGCTCGGCCCGCAGTTCCTCAACCTGAATTTCGAGTGGAATCGTCATCGTCGTCATCTCCTGAAATGTGAAAGATGACGCCCGGGGTCGTGAGGATCGGGCCGGGTCAAGGATCGCGTCAGCGACCGGCGGAGCCGGCGAGCGGAGGAACCGATTTTCTGACGGTGCCCTTCAGGGCGTCGGCTGAAAATTGGAGGGGCCGCGAAGTCCTTGAGGCGGCACGAGCCTCACGGCAGACTTCAAGTATCTGAGCAGCCAGTGTCCTTGGTCTCGTGTGGCACGACAGGAGGATTGAAAGCGGGCTCGATGCCCGCTTTCAATCCCGCTGTTGCGCGCAAAACCTGAGATACGGCGAAGCCGGCCCCGATTGCTCGGGGCCGCTCGCTTTGTTCTTCAGTTCGGGCTGTTCCAGAGGATCACCTTCTTGCTCGGATCGCCGCCGGGTGCCGGTGCGAGATTGCCGAAGATCACACCGATCTCGGGGGCCTCAAGCTTCACTGAGAGGTATTCCTCGCCGGTCTGCCGCGCGATGCGGTTCCAGGCGGCGCCGATCTCGAAGCCCGTCTTGCGGTGGATGACGCGGTAGTCGGGCGCTTCTTCGCTTGCCTTGCTGGCATTTGGGACGATGGCGATCGGGGCGTTGACCCGGATCGTGGCGAAGACGCCTTCGAGGATGCCGTCGGTCTTCTGCGTGAGCGTTGCGATCGTGGTGGCCATGGTTGTTGTCTCCTTCGGTTGCTCAGGACCATTCCCGATGGCGCACGAAGAGACGGCCGACCTGCTGCGGTCAGCTCGCCTGAAAATTTTGCAAAATTCTATTTTCCACCAGGATAAACGAACCGAAATCGAATTTTGCAAAAATTTCGGGCGAGTCTTACCCCTTCAGGGGTTGGCCGCCAAAGCAGGCGGTCGTCTATACGAGCGATATAAAACAGGAATGGTTCGGGGCAATCGAAGGAGACAACAACCATGGCCCCCCGGTCCAAGCACTGGGGGATATTGGCCGCACACTCCACGGACGCTTCGCCCGCATGTCGATCAACATAATACCCTCGCCCGCTCCCGGCTGCGGCAGGCTGTGAGCACCTCGATAACATTTCTGCTGATCGGCGAGGTCGCCGCGGCACCGCATTGCCGTTTGCAGACCGTGCTCCAATCCCGGGTGAAGCTGTTCACGCGGGCGTCGAATGAGTGATCTTCCCCAAACGTGCCCGCTCCCAAGCACCTGAGCCGCCGATGGGTCGCCAGGTACATCGCCATTGGCAAACACGCAACCGGAACGATCTGAGCCGGCTTCATCCGCGGAGCCAAGCTCGGTGAGATCACAAGGCAACAGGATCGGAGCAAGTCACAAACGGAATGCCATAAAGCGCGACATTTTGATCGTCCGAAACCAAATACGCTCCCTCCGCCCCGGCTTGCGCCATGAGCAGATGATCGAAAGGATCGCGGTGATGAAGTGGAAGAGCAGCGAGAGCGATAAGATGCGCGTCCGAGATATCCAGCCGGTCGAAACCTTGATCCGGCAAAATCGCAACAATCTCTTCGATATCGGCATCAAGTTTGCCGATGCGCAGCTTCACAGTGATTTCCCAAAGGGAGACAGCACTGACGAGGACATCATTCTCGGGATCGCCGATAAGGCGACGCGCATAGTTCCCTAGCTTCTCGTCGTCGTTCAGCCACCACAGCAAGGCATGTGTATCGAGCAGCAGCCTCACGTCCCGTCTTCCATGGACTTCAGAACATCCGCCGGCAGACCATCGAAGTCATCGGCAACTTTGATCTTTCCGCGCAGCGCGCCTGGTTTCCGCATGACGACGCCGGCTGACGGCGGGCCGATTTCGGCGACAACCTTGTGATGGGACGTCAGGACGAACCGCTGGCCGTCTTCGACCTGCTTGAGGAAAGACGTCAGGTTGCCGCGAAATTCCCGCACGCCGACACGGCGGGGAGATGGTATCTGCTGCCGAGATTGGGTCATGGCGAAGCTCCGTTTCAACGGCAAATGTGTACACAATTTTTACGAAATGCAAGCATCTCCTTCAGCCGTATGGACAGATGGCGCTTACGCGCCATCTCCCGCCGCTTGCCAAACGGAGATGCCAAGTCGGCGGGCCTTGTCGGCCAGATTGCCGGTAATGCCGGAGCCGGGGAAGATGACGACGCCAGCCGCATGACCGAGAGCATGTCGTCATTGCGGCGGGAAGCCAGGGGAAGAAACCTGAGCGACCCGCTGAAGGCCCGCCCGCCGCATGGTAAGGGTCGCCTCTCGGCAGGCCCGCGGGCGGGCGCCTACCCGTGCGGCGACCGGCAGAGACCGGCCATCCTGTAGGCCCTCACGCCCTCACCTTCCCCGTCCGGCTCGATCATGCGGGCAGAAAGGCCAGAGCGTTTTCCAGAACGAGCTGCGCCCTGAGATTAGCAATGAGCCGTTCCGGGCTGAGCCGGCGCAGATCCTCGTTGAAGTCGCCGAGCTCCGGGGCAAGCACTAGCGGCAGGATCCCCAGCGCCTGGGCGCGGCAGCTCAATCCCTCGATACGTGCCGGCCGGCCGCATCGACGTCAGCTGCGATGTAGAGACGCCGGCAGCCATCGGGCAGTCGGAAGGCGGCAAGGTGATTGGCGGTTCAGCGCCGGCCGGCTCGAAGGGCTGGGTAGCCCGCGATTAGAACTCACTTTATGCTGGCGCAGCCTCTACATTTTGACGGGCTGATGTCTAATCAACGCACCGTTGACTTCTAATTATCATGATCGTTAATTTTAATTTTTGGAGGCTGGAATGCACGTATCTTCTTTCCTGCCTATGGCGTTGAAATCGGCCCCAGCGGCCGTAACATTTACATACTAACTAATTTGCGCTAGTAAAGTCCGCGAAGCTCATGCTACGCCTTCCTTTTACGGCTCGATCAGCCTTTGGTCAGGCAAGGGAGGAACGACGTGCGACAGTTTTTGATCGGCAACCAGGCGTTCGACGACAGTTCTCCAGAGTTTCTGCCGCAGCTCGAACGCGCTTACGAACAGAAGCTCAGGCCATCTTGCCCGTGTCGGCAACCGCCGGTGCCGATGTACATTGCCCGGATGGATGGCCAATTCCTGATCAAACGCATGCCGCTCTCAGGCCGGCAGCATGATCCCGGCTGCTCGTCTTACGACCCGCCGTATGAGCTATCCGGCCTCGGGCCGTTGATCGGCAACGCCATCCAAATCGACGCGGCGACCGGTGCGGCAACGCTGAAACTCGATTTTTCGCTGTCGAAACGAGGGGGCCGATCGACGTCGACATCGCCTTCGGAGCCGTCGGAGACTGTGCGAAGCGAGCCCAAGAAGCTCTCGCTCAGCGCGATGCTCCATTATCTCTGGGACATGGGGGAGCTGACGGAATGGACCTCGCTATGGGCCGGGAAACGCGGCTGGGGGCGCGTGCGCAGCAGTCTGGTGAACGCGGCAAAGCAGATGATCGTCCGCGGCGGCCCTCTCAGCGATATCTTGTTTGTCCCGGAAGTGTTTCATCAGGACGACAAAGAGGGGATTTCAGCGCGGCGTGCGGCTATGTTGGCCGGCGCCCAGTTAACCGGTCCCGGTCCGCGGAAACTGATGATGACCGTCGGAGAGGTAAAGGAATTTTCCTCAGCGCGCGATGGCCAGAAGATGCTGGTGCGCCACCTGCCTTTCCCCTTCATGCTCGATGAGGGTGCGTGGAAACGGTTGAATGCCCGATATGAAACCGAACTGGAACTGTGGCGATCCAACGAGGGGTTTCATCTCATCGTCATCGCCACGTTCGGCATTTCGGGAGCGGGGATAGCTTCGGTCGAGGAAGTGGCGCTGATGGTGGTCAACGAGAACTGGATCCCGTTCGAAACCATCCATGAACAGCGTCTCCTGGAGCGGCTCTCAAGCCTGAAGCGAAGAAGCGTGAAAGGACTCCGGTTCGATCTTTCGCGCGACCAGCCGATTGCCTCCGTGACCTTACCGGAGGCAAAGCCAGCGCCGATCGCCATGTTCATCGTTCCGACGAAGGCCGACGAAGACTATGACGTTGCACTGAATGAGATGATCGCCGCGAGAGCCGAGATGACGCCGTGGATCTGGCGTGTGGCCGACGGCGAAATGCCGCGGCTGCCATGATCCACACCAGCCTCCTTGGTCAGCGACGTAGGCGCCCTAAAAGGAAGCCATCGCCCGGGCGATTTCGACTGCGTGAAGCTATATTCCGGTCAAATCGGCCCAGAGAACTCTCTGCCATTTCTGCATAGCTGCACTGCACAAAAAAATGTTTTACCAAGCGGTCAAAATATGAGCATATTGCCTCCAGTTGATGCAGTCGATGGTTTTCCTCCCAGTGCCATCGTATCAGCTGTTCCCCTCTGGAGGTTATTGACCTTCACACCTTAAAGGGCCCTGGTTTTCCAGCGGCCCTATTTTTCTGCATAGTTGGTGAGACGGCCCCCTTTGCATTGCACGATCACATCGGAAGCGGAGCGCTTGCCGTTGGCGGTAACCGCTTCAAGTTGGCGGGTCGAGCTCGTTCGCCGCGCGCTCCTATGGCACCCGGAAATCGGAGATGGAAAGCGGAAGATATTTCAGTTATTGCAGTTATGAGCGACTTGCCCTATATACATGGTCAGAGGTGTTCGCCATGACCAGCCATGTTCTTCAATTTACCAAATTGTCGGATCGCGACCGCAAGGCCGTCGCGCCTATGCCAAATCTGGCGGAGGGCGACCAACTGGAACTACGGATTCGCCGTGAAAGTGGACAACTTCAAACCCTTTCTCTTCCAGCCTCGGCTCTCGCGCCTGTCGAGGCACTCCTCGATCATCTGTTGCGCGGCGAACGTGTTGCCCTGCTCACGGAAGATCAGGAATTGAGCCCGGCCGACGCCTCCACCATCCTCGGCATCTCACGTCCTCTCGTGGTGCTGCGCATGGATCGCGGCGATCTGCCCTTCCGCTATGTCGGCAAGCACCGCCGAGCCAAGTTGAAGGATGTTCTCTCGCTCAAGGCCAAGCTCGATGCTCGCCAGAAAAGCCTCGACGCGCTGGCCGAGGACACAGAGGATCTGATCGTCAATCATGGCCTCTAAGCCGCCTGTCGCGGTCTATGATGCCTGCGTCCTCTACCCTTTCCATTTGCGTAATGTCTTGGTCCAGTGTGCTTTCGACGGTCTCGTCGACGCACGCTGGACCGACGACATCCACGCCGAGTGGATTCGCAATCTGGCCATCGGCTCACCCGAGATACCCTTCCCCCGTCTGGAAGCGACCCGTGATCGGATCAAAAAAGTCTTGCCCGATGCCGATGTCGGCAACCACCGAATTCTCATCCCCGACCTCTCGCTACCGGATCCGGATGATCGTCATGTTTTAGCTGCAGCCATCGCCGGAAAGGCTTCTGTGATTGTCACGTGGAATCTCAAGGATTTCCCAGCCGCGGACCTTCGGCCTCATGGGGTGGCCTGCGTATCGCCAGACAATTTCCTCGTGGGCCTCCATTCCACCTTTTCGAGCGCATTGATCGACAGCATCAGGCGCGCCCGGTTGAATTTACGCAAGACGGTGCCGGCGGTTCACGAATTCATTGATGCACTGGACCATCAGGGACTCCGCGCGTTTTCAGTGGTCCTGCGTGAGAAGGCCGCACAATTGGACTGACGGTCGAGACCGACAGAATTGTTAGAGGCCCGGACGCAACCCGTTAAGCTCGATCCGACGAAGAGCGGCCGAGGTCAGTCGCGGCGTCTCGATAGTAAATCTCGCTCACGCGAAACCGGCCGTCGATCCGTTTGCATTGGATGATGATGTCGACCGCGATCGTCAACATCTCGCGGATGTCGTGCCGTTCGAGGTCCCCACCACCCTCCGACTCCTTGACCAGCAAAGTCAGCTGCTCAAAGGCGAGGCGGGCGGAGTCGGCATGGACCGTGGTGATCGAGCCAGGATGGCCGGAGTTGACATTGCGGATGTAGTAGAAGGCCGTGCCGTCTCGGAGCTCCTGAAGTAGGATGCGGTCGGGCCGCATGCGCAAGCAGGATTCCAGCAGATCCTTCGCATCGACTTTAGACAATCCCTGGCCGCCTTTGGAATAGAACAGTCGAACGTGGTTGGGCTGCGGGACCACCAGTTCCGGAGTGTCTTCGATCGAAATAATCCGCTCGCTTTGCGGAATGTGGCGGATCAGCGCTTTCGATAGAGTTGTTTTTCCCGACCCGGTGGCGCCGGAGATGATGATGTTCTTTCTTGCAAACACCGCCTCCCGGAGAAACGCCTTGTAGGCACCGATGCGATAGTATTCCAACAGCCTATGGTCTGATCGTCGCCCGTCGTCTTGGGCCGGCACAACATCGGCGAACAATCCCCCATGATCGAGATCCTCCAGGGTCAACGACACGGAGGATGGCTTACGGATGGTGATGCTGACGGTTCCCTTCGTCGTTGCCGGCGGGATGACGATCTGAATTCGCTCATCATCCGGCAAGGTCGCCGACAGGATCGGTCGCGTCTCGTCGATCGACTGATTGGAGAAGCTCGCGACCGAGCGGGCGAGACGCATCAACCTGTCGAAAGAGAGTTCGGGCATCTCATAAGTCTGCCATCCCTCCCTACCCTCCGTGACGACCTGCCCCGGCCGGTTGACGATGACCTCATAGAGCGTCTTGTCGCGCAGGAAGCGTGATAGCGGCGAAAGCAGTTCTCGCACGACGCCGGAGTCGGCAGCTTCAGTCATTGCCGAACCTATTTTGTCACGAGCTTCGAGGAGGGGCCGAAATCCCCAAGCACGGCGCGGTCATAGACGCGATTGCGGGGCTCCGTCACGCGAAGCCGATAGACGCTGGAGAAATCGAGATCGCGTGCGACGAAGATCGAAACGAGCTCGCCCTGATGTTTCATCAGGGTCGGGGGAATGTTGATCGACTGCTCGACGGCGATCGCCGCGGCCTGCTGACCGGCGCTGGTGGTATTTTGCGCTTCGACGTCGCTGTCCTGCAGCCGGCTGCTGGCATAGGAACTGGCATCACCGACGATCGACAGGAGCATTGCGCTGCCGAACCGCTCCCACCAATGGGTGTCCACATAGCCGTCGATGCCCGCCCGGCCAAGCGCATCGGTTGCCGGCGATGCCAGCGTGATGATCACGCCTTTCGGCGTCTTCGCCCGGTTCCAGAGAACGAACACGCGCTTTTGCCCGCGGCGAATGCCGCCGCGATATTCGCCGACGACCTGCGTGCCTTTTTCCATCAGCACAACGCGGCCGTTATCTGAAAGAACGTCCCGGTTGATGACGCAGCTCGTGAACCCCGGCTGATCGGAGGAGAGCGCGGTCTCGAGAACGCAAGGAATGGATGTCCCCATTGCGACGATGAAATCGCGATTGCCCAACGTCCCTGCACGCGATCCCTGCAATTGCGTCGGCGTCAGCAAGCGGTTGAAGCGCTGATCTTCGTTTTCGCCCTGCGAGGCGAAGCCGCCGGGATTGGCGCCGAGCGGCACGTAATTCGAGGCCTGATCCGCCGCCGCATTCTGATCCTGCCGCCGCGTCGCCGGCGATTTCTCGCCGCCATAGGCGATGACCGGCGCACGGCGGGCAGCGTCGAGCAGCTTGTCATCGTCGGTCGGCGCCTGCTCGGCGGCGACAGGCGTCGGGAGCTGAACCTGCGGCGGTGTCGCCACCGGCTGTGGCTCCTTCGCCGGTTCGAAATCCGATGTCTGCCGGATGACAACGCGCTCCGGCTGGGCACCGTCTGACGGCTTGTCCTGCCCTCGCATCGACCAGAGAGCGAACGTGACAAAGGCGACGATCGCCAAGGCGACAGCGCCGCGTTTGAGGATCGGGTTATTGTCGAGCCGGCTGCCGGCCGACGTCTCGGCACGCTCGCCCGGAATTTGGGTAATCTCTTCCTCGGCCATGTCACCTCCTATTGCGCCGCGCCGGGCGGCATTTTGACGACGCGCTCGACCGATGGTGACGTCGTGTTGGTCTCGGGATTGGTGCCGACGCGATCGTAGGCTTCGTTGAAGACGCAAAGCACGTCGCCGCCACGGCGCAGTATGAACTTGCGGCTGATCGCGTGAGCGAGGACGAGATTGCCGTCGACTGACTTCGGAACCAGGCTTTCGCTGCCGTCGGAGTTTTCCATATAAATCGCCGGCATTTCCTGGTTGCCGGCAAAGGCGAAGGTGGTGACCTTGCCGTTGTCATAGACCGCTTGCGGTTCGAGCACCTGGGACCCTTGCGCCGTATAACGCCAGTTGCGCGGTCCATAAGCTTCGTGAAGGGCAAGCACGCGATCAGCCTCGCCGGCCTGTGCCGCCTGCGCGCGCGCAGCTGCTTCCTGCCGGCGCCGCTCCGCCTCATCAGCGGGATAGCGGTATTTTACATAGAAATAGGTGTTCTGACCGGCTTCGACGCTGCCGTCGCGGACGGTGAGTTCCATCTGATAGCTGCGGGTCGAGCCGTCCCGTCGTGTCGTCACGACCGAGATATTCGTCACCGGCTGATTTTCCCTGGGCTTCAGGAACAGGATGTTGCCGGCCGGCGCCACTTCCCAAGCAACGCTGTTGCCAAGCGCCACATGAGCGATTTCCTCGTCGGCGGCGAATTCGATTTGCACCGAAGACCGCAGTGTGCCGACGACTTTGGTGATGTTATAGGGCTGGTAGTCGACGAAACGGATGCGGCTGTCCTGCACGGCGCCGCGCGGCGTCTCGAGGGCGAGCGCTGCAGACGAAAACCCGGTGGCCAGGATGAGCGGAAGGAGAAAGTGCGGTCTCAATTGATGGCCTCCGGATCGGCGCGATATTCGCTGACGACGAAGCCGAGCGGATTGGTCAGCCGGTCGGTCGAGGACATCGGAGCGTTGGCATAGGAGAAGGTCAGGGTCGTAACCCAGTGCGTGGTGCGCACCTCGTCACCGCGGGTCACGGTCCTCATATAGCGGACGGATGCCACATTGGCGTTGATCAGCGAGATGGAAACAATGTTGATCCGCGACGTGGCGCTGCGGCCATAAATGTTCTGCGGGGAATCGGGATTGCTGCCGCGGTAGACTGCGGCAAATCGAGTCTGTTCCGGCTGCGTCGACAGCAAGGCGACGGTGCGGAAATTCTCCTCGCCCTCGCTCCAGACGTAGCCCTCGCGGGCGCGGACATATTTGGCCGCGAAATATTTGGTGACGGCCTCGTCGTAGGTGCCGGCGGTGGATGTCAGCGCCGAGACCACATCGACGATACCGGTGGAATTATCGACCCGCACGACGAAGGGCTCGACGGTTTTTAAAGGAGTGAGGCCGGCAACGGCAAAGACGGAAACGGCAGCAAGCGTGCCGGCGCAAGCAGCGATGAACCAAGCGATGCGGGCGGAACGCTCGACCTGGATCATCCGGTCCTGATCGAACCGGCGGGCCTTGTCGAAGTAACTTTTGAGGTTATTCGTGGTCACCATGTCATTCGCCCTCGCATGGACGGTAGGAGCCCGCGACATCGAAATGCGCGAAAGCGGCCGGTGTGGCTGAAGATGGTTCCGGCACATAGGCGGCGGCGTGACTGGTCGGCTCAGCGGGAACGGCCCGGGTCGCCGGCTGCTCGCCTCCACTGTCCTGCCATTGCCACATGGCGCGGTTCAGCGGCCGGCGGGAATAACCATCACATTTGGGCAACGGGTGGGAAATCGAACCGCAGCCTAAGAGGCCAGCGGTCAGAAAAAGCGATAAAACGATTCGGAGCATCCCTAAAACCTGTTCAATTAGCTGAAGCATTGGGGGCCGTCATTCCGTCCGGCCTGGAGTCAGACGGCGGCCGACGGAACGCGCGCCGCGGCCGACCGCTCTGACTGTGTGGGATGTCGTCCAGGCGAGCGTGCTTTCATGCGCATCGCGGGCAGCGCCGTAGCCATAGGTGAGCGACGCCCCGCCCGCCGCAAGAGCCGAAGCAATGCCGGGCAGTTGGTAGAAGACATAAAGAGCGGCAAGGCAGATGGCGCAGAGCGCGATCGGCCGCATCAGGACGTCGCTATAGCCTTCGATCGCCGTAAACGTCGTGTCGATGCAGGTGATCAGCAGCGAACCGATGGCAACGACCAGAACCTGAAGGATGACGAAATTGACGAGCTGGCCGATCCAGGATTCGGTGAACCGGCGGGTCGACCGGAACATGGCGAGCCCGATGAAGATCGGTCCGATGGCCAGCACAATGGCAAGCGCCAGCCGGGCATAAAGCGAGACGATGTAGCCGATCGCCGCGACGATGAAACTCGCACCGATGACCATCATGCCGCCGATGCCGGTGACGATATCGACCGGCCAGGAGGCACGCGACCAGATCTCATAGGCGCATTTCTGGCCCTTATCGAGCAGGCTGTCGAAGGTCGATGCGCTCGGCGCCGTGCCGGAGTTCAGCGCCTGCGAGATTTCGCGCGGCAGCGCATCGAAAAAGATATTGGTGACGTAGGTTTGATACTCGCCGGCATTCCTGACCAGCATGACGATGATGGCGAGCTTCATTGCGCGGAAGGCGAATTCGAGTATCGGTTCCTGCACGGAGCCGCGCAGAACGAGATAGCCGTAGAGCACGACATAGAGCGTGAGTGCCGCCGTCAGCGGGCCGCTGACCCAGCTGGCAATATTTGACGTGCCCGAGGAAATGAAGTTCTCGAGCGGTGCCTTGAACTGCCCATCGACGAAGCTGAAGACCTGATACATCGCTCAGCCCCCGAGCGACTTGCGCATGCGCTCCAGCCGCAGCTTGCCGTCGGCGGCCTCGGCGTTGCAGCAATTGGGCGTATCTCGGAGTTCGCCGGGATTGTTGCGGCATTCGACGATGATTTTCGCGAGCAGAGCATCGTCCGCCATGAACTCATCGACCGTGTAAATCTTCTCCGCCTGCGGGGAGCAGGCCGCCAGAAAAAGCATTCCCGCGCTAGAAAGAAGCCGCTTCATTTGAGCGCCGCTCCCATCGTGTCCATGCGCTTGCGCCAGTCCTCAGCCTTGCGTTGGTCATCGACCTGCACCTGGGCCTGCTGGACCATCTGCAGGCCCTGCATGCGCAAGACGTCGGTTTGCAAGAAGGCGGTTTCAGCCTGGAGGCGGGCCTGCAGATCGGCGATGTCCTTGGCGTCGGCCGCACCGGAGATTTTCTGGCGAAGCTCATCGATGCCGTCGATGCGCTTGGTCGCCGCATCGTAGATCTGCTGGCCGAGGCTCATCTGGCCGGCGTTCTGGTTCTGGATGCGCGACAGTTCCTGCGCATAGAAATCATCGGCATCGGTGCGATAGCTGGAGTTATCCTGAAGGAATTTCGAAGCGGAACTGCCGAAGACGCCGCTGCCGGAACCTTTGAACAGGCCTTCGATCGCGTTGAAGTCCTGCGGAAGCGCCTTGCGGATCGACGGATCGTTCAGCAGGTTGGCGACGTCGGCCATGTTGGTGATCTTGTTCAGCGATCCATAGAGCTGCTGGGCCTGCTGGAGCTGCTGGTTCAGGGTGTCGAGCTGGGACTTCAGCTGCGTAATGCTCTCGATCTGCTTGGCGATCGATGTCTGATCGATGACGGGGATGCCCTGCGCCGATGCCAGCACCGCCGACGCCAAAAGAGCGGCCGATACGAACAATGGCCGCATCGTTCCTGTACGGATCATGCTGTCTTCCTCCTCTGGTGAAACACGGCAAGCCAGTCCTCCCGTCCCTCGCCGATCTCCGATCGGATGGCATCGGCAAGCTCGACATTGGCCGTCCGGCCGGAGAGGATGGCGAGCTCGTCGTCGAAGCCGCTGAGGTTCAATTCGGCGACAACGCTGTTGTGCCCCTGCTTGACGATGAACCGGCGGCTTTCGACGGAGAGCTCTCGTGAGACGAGCTCGAATTCGCGCTCAGTCAGCTTGAAGCCGTCGACATAGTCGGCGCGGTCGCCGCGCGGGTTCGGAAGAAAGATCTGGGTCGGGCACTGCTCGATGATCGTGTGGGCGATCGGCGATACGATGGCGTCGCGCGGGCTCTGGGTCGCAAACAGCATGAGACCGTTCTGCTTGCGGATGGTCTTGAGCTTGTTCTGGGCGAGATCGCGAAAACCTTCGTCCTGCAGCGCCTTCCAGAACTCGTCGATGACGATGATGATGCGACGCCCGTCGATCAGCTGCTCGATACGATTGAACAGGTACGCCATCAACGGCGTGCGGATCTCCTCGTTGTCGAGGAAATCGGTCATGTCGTAGCCGATGAACCTGGCGCCAATGCCGATATCGTCGGCTTCGTTGTCGAAGACCCAGCCAAGCGGCCCGCCCCTCTCCCAGCGTCGCAGACGTGCGGCAATGCCCTCGGGATCGGTGTTGTTGAGGAAGGTGCGCAGGGCGCCGATGGAGCGACGCTCCACCGGCAGGTCCGCCACCCCGTCGACCGCCGAGGCGATGTCGCGCAACTCGGTGATCGATAGTTCGCCAGATCCGGATCGGACCAGCTTGGCGATCCAACCGGTGAGGAATATTTTGTTTTCCGCAGTGAATTCCAGTGCTTTCAACGGCGCGCAGCCGGTGGCGACACCATTCCTCAGCGGCAGATAAGTACCGCCGGCTGCGCGTACGAAGAGGTCGGCGCCGCGGTCCTTGTCGAAGAAGACCATATGCGGATCGTGCTTTTCGAGCTGCGACAGCATGAAGTTCAACAGCACCGTCTTGCCCGTACCCGACGGGCCGCAGACGAAACTGTTGCCGAGATCGCCGTGATGAAAGTTGAAATAGAAGGGTGAGCCGGACGCGCTCTTGAGCATGGCGACCGCCGGTCCCCACTCGTTGCCGTCCTTCTTGCCTGCCGGATAGGAATGATAGGGCGCCAGGGCTGCGAAGTTGCGCGACGTGATCGCGCCCGAGCGCGCGCGATAGCGGAAATTGCCCGGCAATTGCGCCCACCAGGCGGCCTCGAGCCCGAGATCCTCGCGGGCGACGACCGAGCCGCCGCTGGTGAGGTAGACGCGCGCCTTACCCATGTGATCGGTCAGCTCCTTGACCGAGGGCGCGAAGACGGCAAGCGCAAGGTGATGTTCCCCAAGAACGAAGCGATTGGATTCGAGATCGTCCATCGCCTCGCCGAGTTCCTCGATCTGCGAGGCTGCCTTGTCGCCGGCGCTGACCATCTGGTTCTGCTTGCGGCCCATGATCGTGCGGGCATCGGCCTTTGAGGTGAAGGCAAAGGACTGCGTCAGGATGAGCTCGAAAGGTGCCGTCAGGATAGCGTCGAGCATGCCGCTGCGCGTGGTCGCCGGATATTCCTTGAAGCCGAACATGCCGGCATAGCGGCTGTCGGCCTCGTGACGGATCTCGACGGTCTCGCGCCCGAAAATTACCCGGTCGGAATAGATCGCCGAGGAAATTCGTCCGTCCGTCAACGGAATCGGTTCCCGCCGGCCGCCGACGATCTGGTGGAGCACTTCGCTCGGCTCGGAGAACAGGATGCCGTCATGTTCGTGAAGCGTGAGCTGCCGCGGCCCGAAGCGCTGCAGGCCGGCGACGACATCCGCCACGCGGTCACGCAGATGCTTCAGAGCCTGCCCGTCGAGCTCGGTATCGGATCGGCGGGCCTTGCGCAGCCGGGAGAGAAGCTTGGCCGCCTTTTCGGCAGGATCCCGGCCGGGATGCCAGACAAGGGTGAGGTAGAGATTGTTGCGAAACAGGTCTTCCCTCACCATCCGCTCCCGATATCTCGCGTTCAGACCGTCGGAGAAGGGATTGGCGAAGCGTCCCTCGGGATAGGCATTGTCGCGGCGGCGCACGACATGCGTCCAGAGCGCCAGCCGCTCGTCGGCGATATTGCGGTAGAGCGTGTTCAGGCTGCGGTGCAGGCCGTTGAGGTCCCTGACGTCTGATGTTTCGAAGGAAACGCCGTCGAGAGCGATCATTGTCATCAACGCTCGGGATTCGAGCGCAATGGTCGTCTCGTCGACATGCCTGACGTAGGGAATGAAGGTCTGCGGCCCGAGCTCGCGCGACCGGAGCGTCGCAATGTTAGACAAAGCTGAGATCCCTTTCGTCATAACGTCGGGTGAGCGTCAGAGGCGAGAGCGTGGTGCCGCCCCAATAGGCCGCATTGCGGGAGCGGCCACGGGTTTCGATCCACGCAATCAGGATCCGAAACATGTTGTGGTCGTGCTTGACGAGCGCCCGGAACACGACGTGGAAGACGACGCCGATCAGCGCATAGGCGATCGACCCCGCTGTGATATAGAGAATGGTCGTCAGCATGATGTTGACGCCCATCGCCTCCATCGTCACGCCTGCGATCATCGCCGGGCGGGTGCAGGCGAGGAACAGGATGTCTTCTTCGAGGCTGGGAGCGCTTGCCATGCCGGTCAGCCTCCGACGATGGTGTTGACCAGCTCGGTGGCGCCAAAAATGCCGCCGATCCCGATAATCCAGAAGCCGGCCCGCCTCAAATCCATGTAGCCAAACATCCAGGCAATGCAGATGATGATGACGGCGATGACGGCCAGCAGACGGGCGATATTGCCGGTCAGCATGTCGACGATGTTCTGCAGCACGGTTTCGATGCCGGCGGCCTGGGCGAAGGCTGGCTCGACCAGGCACATGACAATGGCGACCGCCATCAGCGTGGATGCCGCAAGGGGGCGAAGTCTGGCTTTGGATATCATTCACTCTGCTCCGATCGATCATTCTGGAAAACGAGAACCGAGGATTGCCGACCTGAGCTGAAAACATCCCAGGATGTGGCCTCGGCGGTTTGGAAGGATTGCTTCGCAAGCGCCGGCGCCACCTGATCTTGCGTCGGCTCTCCAGGCCCGGCCCGGCCATCGGGCTCGCCAATCACAAGGGAGGCAGCAATCGGCGATAACCGCTTTGCTTCCTGGCGTACCTGCTCGTCATATTTGACCATGGCGCCGAGGGATGGATCATCGCGGCCGTAGTAGGACTGGAGCATCACCCTTTCGGCCTGAGCCGGATCCCCCGCGCGTAATGCGGCGCGGTAGTATCCGTCGAGAAGCCTGGCCGTCGCATTGAGGTTCAGGCAGGGATCAAAGGCGTCGGCCACGGATAGCTTCAGTTTTTGAAGGTCCTCTATCGCGATGCCGCCGAGCCCGATCTGAATAGCCTGGTGATCGGCAATCAGAGACGTCGCAATCTCAATCGCCTCCGCCTTCGATCCGGGTTGGGCGGCGAGTGGCGGGCCGCTGTTGATGCGAATGGCGAAAGGCTGAAAACGGCTCTCAAGGCTGACAATGCCGGCCAGCGTCTCGACCTGAACCATCGGCGCACAGGTTTGCGCGATTTCGACGAATGCAGCACCCATCGGTCAGTACCAAACGCGCTGTTTACCGGCGCCGTCGATGGTGACATCGACATAGTGCGGCTGCGATCGCACATTCGGACGACTTATCAGATAGCCCATGCACTGGCGGTGCCCGTCCACGCGCTGCCAATGTGGCGACAGGACCGAATTGTCGCGGGAAGTATAGTCGTTCCCATCCCAGCAGAGGCTGTTGCTCACCGGCTGCGGCGATGTCGACACGCAGGTTGCTTGCCGACCGCCGCGACCGCTATCAGTCGTGAGCTTGTACCCCGCATCGCAATAATAGGGTTCATAGCCCGGCTGCGAACTCTGAAAACCGACGCCGCTGCAGGTCGGGAATGAGTGCCCCTCGGCAAGCTCCCGCCACAGCTTCTGGATTGGCGGCCGGCATTCTGCATATTGCGTCGGCCCGCCGGGATTGGAAAGGCATAGGATAACCTGGCATCCCCAATCCTCGGCCCGCGCTTTACTGCCGAAAATAAGATAGGTTGGCGCAACGAAGCAGACTGTAAGCAGTGAATTCAGGAGAAGGCTTTTCATGAACAGGATCCTTCGAGACGATGGCGCCCTATTGCGTTTCGGGAGACCCAATCTGCCTGCCCGCATTCATACTGCCGTATATAACACAGTTAAATGACATGACAAGCGCGATTAAAACGCAATGGCACAACCTTGCCTTCTCCGGACTCATTCTCCATGAGATCCTCGACCATCCGCTGGAGGACGAGACCCCCCAGGCGAGGCTGAAGCAGATCGGCATGATGACGATCCTCTATACGATGACTCAGGCCCACCAGAAGCTAACACTCTCTAATATCATTGAGATTACCGAGCTAACACGCAGCGGTGTGAAGGAGACGGTCGACCTTTTGGTAAAGCGAGGAATGCTTTTGGAGACGATGGGGAAGAACGCCATGGGCCGGGGGACGGCGCGGCAATTCGAGATCTCTCAGGACCTCCTGAGCAAGCTGAGCTCTTTCCGCGCCAGCCAGGAGGCGGGGTTAAACTGACTGATTTTCGATGTTTGATGAGGCGAGATGGCGAATCACTCACAACTCCCGATCGCATGGCTGCCGGCAGCCATCAGGGACGATCGGGCAACCCGCCCGCAGGCGGGTTCCAATCAAACAATGAAGAGTATCGGAGAAATCAGCATAGCGGCGCCGTGAGGCGGATTTCGGGAATTCTCGCCACGCTAAGGGCGGAACAAGGGCAGCCGCAGGAGCCTCAGCATAGCGGCCGTCAAGGGAGGCGGGACCGACTGCCCCCGCCCGTGCGTTCCCTATCTCCGTCGCCGCTCAGCATATGGAGCGCGTTGCGCACCGGCGAACTCGGCTGGAACATGACCTACCGGTGAGGGCGCCGATGGTTGGCTCTCCAGTGTCTATCCGGCATTACGCGCCAAGCGAAAACAGATTTCATGAACGGGTCCAACGCGTTTGGACGGAGAGATCGCTAATCCCAGGCAGGATCTGACGAAACAGGAAAGACGTTGTTTGCAGCTTTTATCCGACGGCGATAGTGACGGTGCTATCCATAGGAGACTGAAACTTATCCATTCAAACCGTCCGCCTCCATCTTTCCAATGCGCGCCAGCGGCTGCAGGCACCCGCTCGTGTTGAGGCCGCGGCCAAAGCTGTCAGCGCAAATTTATCAAAGCAATATTTTTTGCTAGTTCCAAATAGATCATCCGACGACCCGCTGTCATCAACGCTTCTCTCGATGCTACGCACGACGACTCGTTCGCGCGGGACATCGTTCTCGTTCGCCCTCGGCGGACGATGGCTTCCGCCATCGCGATGCTAAGGGAGGATCTGCCGGAGGAGGTTGCAAGCCTGCACAGTCGCGTGATTTTCAGCATCGACGGTCGAGGGGATGCGCTGGTTCTCACCACGGGCCGCATGACGACGCCGTCGGAATACTTCGCGCGTCACTTCAATATGCCGGTGAACACGCCCCACTAGCTGCGCGAGGTCAATGCCTGACGATTTTAGACGCCGGTTCGCGGGATAGGAGCTTGCGGCCGTCGGGTCGCGGCAGTGGGCGGCGTCCGGGTGGCTAAGAAGGAGACGGCTCACGCCGCCTCCTCCTCGTTGAGGTCCGGCTGCAAGTCATGCAGATAGTCGACCGCGCGCTGGGCATGAGCTGCCGCTGAAAAGATGGCACGCTTGTCGCTGCCGAGAACCTTGAGCCAGTCATCGAGATAGCTTGCATGGTCGGGGCGTGGTTCGAGCTCGGGGACGATACCAAGATCGGCGCAGAGAAAGCAGCTGCCGAGTTCGGCAATGAGCTCTTCGCGGGCGCGTTCGCTCCTGTCTTTCGCATAGCGGCTGAGATCCCGATCGAGCCTTCGCGGTGCAGCGGTCCAGTGCGTCATCTCGTGACTGAGAACGGCGACATAGGATGCATCGTCCCGGAAGGCGTCGAAGCACGGCATCTGGATGTAGTCACGGGCAGCAGCATAATAGGCCGCCGATCCTCCATGGCGGATCAGGGCGCCGGTATTGGCAAAGAAGCGGCCGGCAGCACCGATGCGGCTCATCCAATCCTGGTCAGGCGCGATGGAATGGGCAAGGCCATCAAGGCCGGTGATCTGGTCGGTGTTGAACACGGTGTAGGTTTTGAGGAAGGGGATGTCGCGTTCGATTTCGGCGCCTGTCTCCGTCGTCTCGGCGCGGATGAAAGAGCTGGCGAAGACGACGGTCGTGCCGGTTTCGCCCCTGCGGACGGCGCCGCCGAGCTCGATTGCCTGGCGAAACGTCATCCACCTTGGTGATGCAAAGCCGCGGGCGATGGCTTCAGACCAGAGGAGCAGAGCATTGATGCCGGTGTAGGGTTGGCCATTGTGGCGCAGTGGCTGGCTGACCTCGGCTGTCCAGCCTCCCGTCGTCCATGGCTTGGTCCATGGACGGACGCCCTGTTTGAGATCGGCGATGATCTTGGTGGTGATGCGGCTGTAGATATCGGATCGTTGATTGGATTGCTGCCTGTTCATCTCTGAACCTCCGTTCGAGGTCGCGGCCATCGCGACCTGCTACGGCGGTCCAAAAGCCAGGCTGCAAGTGCGGCCAGCACCCGCAGGGCCGCAACGAAGTGAAGGACGGCAAAGCCGTTGCGGGCAGCGCGAGCCTGGCAGGACCAAAAGCCGGGGCAGGACGGGATGCAGCAACACCACGGCGAGACAGGTTTGAAACCCAGGCAGAAATGAAAAATCCAGTCTATTACGCAAGGCGGGAGCGTCCGGGATGAATCGATGGACCCGAAGCGTGGCATCGACCTTGCGCGGCCGTTCCTCGTCGACGCAATGGAGAAGGTTAGCAACGAGAGTGCCATTTCGTCGAGGAAGCCAAGACCGCCGAGACCAAACTCGTAGTCTTCGCGCGCATGCAATTCGACCCGTACCTCAGCCCCTACTTCGTCGCCAACCAGGACAAGATGCGGGTAGAGTTCGAGGATCCGTATATCCTCATCCACGAAAAGAAGCTATCGAACCTGCAGTCCTTGCTGCCGGTAAGTTGAGGTCTGATGGAGCATTCCAATCGGCCGACCGCCTTCAGCAAATAGGCAGAACCATTACGAAATCACGGCGCAATCGCTGGCGTTTTTTTCCGCCACCCGTTCAAATGGCCGAAAGTTTCGAGTTGATCGAATTGAAGCTCCCGTGTTCGGGAAGTGGTGGGATCCGGGAACGTTTGGCAAGATTCAACGAACCACTGGCCGCCACGCCCAGAGAGGGTCATAGGGAATACGATGACAAGCGCGGACGCTCAGTCGTTCAGTCAGGTTGCGAGCACGTATCAGCTTGGGATCGGTATGACTCACATAGCGCCTCCAACTGATTTACGGCACTAGCCAAATCGTGAAGTTCCGATTTCAGCGATTGGATGATGTCGAAATGTCCGGAGCCATTCGAATTCGCAGTTGAACTTTTCAAATCCGCAGAACTTCTATTCGGATGGGGAAATGGGATGAGCTTTTGCACGGTTATGCTTTTGACGATATTGACGCAGAATAGTAGATTGTACTGGGCAAGTCTTTGCAATGGCAATCGAAAGCGAAAACACGTCAACGTATGTTTCGTCGCGCAATTCGGTACAGGGCCTGCATATTTCGGAACATCAAAGCACCTGAAGTTTTAAGTAGTTCCTATTGGTCCGCGTTTTATCCAATCGCCCAGAGTAGTTTGGGCTTCCGTTGGATGAGTGCGGTATAAACAGCGCCGCAGGTGGCGTGGATCCTGCGCGCTGTTAGCCGTAGGCTTCACGCGGTTCGGGTCCCAACAGATGCGGGAGGCAAGCGCATGAGTGCCACCCCTTCCTCTGCGGGCATCGGCGTAAGATGGGAATCACCGCGAGAGAACTCGAGCACTGCGTTTGCAGCGAGAAGTTCGGACTTCGGGATGGGCTTGCTATAGTAGAACCCCTGTGCCACAGCGCAGCCGCTTTCAGCCAAGAATTTTTCTTGATCGACCGTCTCCACGCCCTCAGCGACTACATTTTGCCCTAGGCAGCGCGCAATTGAGAGAATTGCCTTGACCAGTTCTCTACTTCGCTTGTCGGATCGATTGATGAATGACCGGTCAATTTTGAGGGTATCAATGGGAAAGTTAGCCAAATAGCTCAGAGATGAGTAGCCGGTGCCGAAATCATCGATCGCTATGGAAATTCCGCTCGCATGCAATTGAGAGAGTGTCGTCGAAACGCCCTCGCAGTTATGGAGCAGGAGACTCTCAGTTATTTCAACCTCGATCCACTCCGCACGACAACCGGTTTCCTGCAATACGTCCGCCACCGTTTGCGACAAACGCGGGCATTGAAACTGCTTAGGAGACAAATTTATCGCAATCTTGTGCGGGGGCAGTCCATCTGCATTCATGACGGCAGCCGTGCAACACGCCTCATGCAGCACCCATCGTCCAAGATCGATGATCAATCCCGTTTCCTCGGCGACACCTATGAATTCTCCCGGAGGGATCATTCCCATCTTCGGATGATGCCATCGTAGCAGTGCTTCTGAACCGATCACCTTTCCGTTGTCCAATAGGACCTTTGGCTGATAATGGAGTTCAAGTTGCTCATGTTTCAAAGCTAGGCGTAGGTCTGATTCTAGCGCTAGGCGCTTTTCAGCCCCAATCGTGAGATCCTTTGAGTAGAAGCGGAAGTTGCTACGCCCCGAGCGCTTCGCCAAATACATCGCAGAATCCGCATATTTCACCAAATCGTCGGGAGCGTCGCCGTCATTTGGAAATACCGATATCCCGATGCTGCAGGATACAAAGATCTCCCTGTCGGAAAGCATGAAGCGTTCGCCGAATGCGGCAAGCATTCTGCTGGCAATTTGAGCCAAATCGTCATTGTCCTGAACATTGGGCAGCAAGACTGCAAATTCATCTCCACCGAGTCTCGCCACGGTGTCGCTGGCACGGACGCCTTTTTTCATGCGTGTCGCCACCTGCCGCAGCAACTCGTCACCGACGGGATGTCCCATAGTGTCATTGATCGCTTTGAAATGGTCCATGTCGATCAGCATCACCCCGGCTCGCTGGCCCGCCGAAGCCGCGTCCCCGATCATCTCGCGTAGCCGTTCATTGAAAAGTGTCCGGTTAGGCAGGCCGGTCAGAGAATCGTAGAATGCCATCTGATGGATTTTCTTACGGGACGTGTCCAGTTCGGTGATATCGCGGGCGACGCCGAGGATCCCCATCAGCTTTCCCCCCGTGAATACCGGAACCTTACGAGTCTCCAAAAGCGTTGATCGACCGTCCTCGTGAGCGGTAAACCGTTCCTCATTGATGAGAATACGGCCGGCTTGCATGGCCTCCTCATCCTTGTCACGAAAAAACTGGGCGAGTTCGGGAGTAAACAGGTCATAATCCGTTTTCCCGACGATTTCCGCTTCTGCCTTGCCGACCAATTCTTCGAAGGCATGATTGCACAACAGATATTTGCCTGTTACGTCTTTCAGCCATACCATATCCGGAATGGTCTGCAGGACACTTAGGAGGCGAGCCCGAGCTTCAATAGTCGTGCCCTCGGCGTGCTTTCGTTCGGTAATATCGCGAGATAACACCAGAAAAGTGACGGTTGAGTGATTGCTGCTTGGTCGCCTTGCGACCGACAGTTCAAACCAACGGGATTCGCCGTTTGGTAGGGCTATACGGACACAACGACCGTAGGAGGCGCCGGTTTCATCGGCTTCTTCAAGAGCCAGCATAGCGATGTCGGCCTGATCTGGAGGGAGCACATCGCGGACAAGCTTGCCGAGCAGCACTTCTTTTCGCTGCGCCAGGATCTCCTGATTCCTTGCCCAGACCTGCAGGTAGCGACCGTCGGCATTTACCTCGAACAGAACGTCAGGAATGGCGGCAATAATTCCCTCTGCGAATTCAAGAGCCTCTTTGAGATCATGCTCCGCACGTTTTCGCTCTGTGATGTCCAACATCGCGCCAACCAAGCCGATCCTGTTACCAGCGATATCAGTGATTGCGGTCTTGCTGAGTAAAAGATCAACGACACCACCATTCTCGGTGGTGGCCTTTGCTTCATATTGCTGAACACCGCCATTTGCAAAAAGCGCCTCGTCCAACGCGGCATACGTCTCGGCTATGGGTGCGGGCACCAAATCGAAAACGGTTTTTCCGATAATATCTCCCTTTGAGCGGCCGGAGAAGCTTTCGAAGGCCCTGTTGCAACCAAGGTGTATCCCATCTCTGTTTTTGAAGAAGACGGGTAACGGGATCGCGTCGAGTACGACGGCACTGGACATCTCTTCGGCGTTGAATGGCAAGTCGATGTTTGTCGCAGGATGCCGGGGATTCGCCCGGAAAGCCTTCTCAAACGGTTGCTTCAGACTTGCGACATCTGCGTCGTGACCGTGCGATGGCCGGACAACGGAGGCTTCCGAAAATGGCGGGGCCGTGCCCGTGGCAAGCGGAGGGCTGGCATTGACCGCGTTGCGGAAGGCTCCACGCCCCTGGTCGATTTGAGCATCAGTCGGCATCTGCACTTCCACAGGCTGTTCGGGGCGGGATGTGCGTTCCGATTGACGTACGTGTTTCATGTGCCTGTCCTGCTTTGTCACGTGGCTGAGCAATCATGCGTCAAGCCAGCATTTTGTTAGGACCGCACAAGTCATTTGGCGGAGTACCATGCCGCTACCCCACCGGGATATCGCTCTCATTCAGAATCATCAAAGACGTGTATTTGCATGTGGTCGGCGACGCCGCCCATATCATTTAGAACGCTTGCCAATCATCATTCGAAGGCGCGAGCACCAGGTTACCACGGCGCATCGGATAGTCTCCGCGGTCAACCATTGTCTGACCGGGCGGGAAGCTCTTCCCAAGTTCGCCCGTGACCTTCTGTGGCTTCCCGCTCTCGTCTTTGAAGTGGAAATGTTTCAACAGTGCGGCTAGGCTTTGGCTCTCTTGAGCGAGGTGCGATCCTGCAGTATTCATCTCCGCGACCATGCTCGCATTTTCTTGAGTGGCATGGTCCATATGGTTAACCGCGCCGTTGATCTCGCGCAGGCCCGACGATTGTTCCTGGGAGGCCGTTGCGATTGCGTCCATATGAAGATTTACATCCTGCACAAGCTCTTCAATCGTTCTCAGGCCCGATCCGGTTTCACTCACGAGCCTTACGCCTTCGTCGACGGCAAGAGCTGAATTGCCGATGAGATCCTTGATTTCTTTTGCCGCTGTCGCTGAGCGCTGTGCAAGCTCCCTGACCTCCTGGGCAACAACCGCAAAGCCTTTTCCCGCGTCGCCAGCACGCGCTGCTTCGACGCCGGCGTTCAGCGCCAGGAGGTTCGTTTGGAAGGCGATCGCGTCGATGACGCTGATGATCTGGGAAATCTGCTTGGAGGAGTTTTCAATGCGATTCATGGCGCCGATAGCATCGCGTACAACCCGACCGGACATTTCCGCATGATCTCGCATCTGTTGGACGGCTCCGCGCGCCTCAGCCGTCCTCTTCGTGGTCGATGCAACGTTGACGGTTATCTCCTCCAACGCCGCTGCAGTTTCCTCGAGCGAAGCCGCCTGCTGCTCCGTGCGTCTTGAAAGATTTTCAGATGCGGCCGAGACGCCCGAGCTGCCATTCGTGACCGTTTCGACTGAATGGCCGACGGTAACAAGCACGTCCCGGAGCTGACGAATGGAAGCGTTGAAATCCCTGCGCAAACTTTCAAACTGTGGCGCTAACGGCTCCTCAATTTCATAAATCAAGTCTCCATCCGCCATCCGCTTCAACCCGGTTGCCAATGCCGTCGTCGCTCGGATGAGGCGCTCTTCTGCTTCTTTTTCCGCCCTTACCTGAATATCCAGCTTCTCTTGGTCAGAACGAATGCGCTCAGCTTCCGCGGATGTCTCCAGGTTACTTTTCTGTATGGCCGCGCCGCGGAAAAACTCAAGGCAACGCGCCATGTCCCCGATCTCGTCGCGTCGGATCGTCAAGGGCACCGGCGCCGACGTATCGCCTTCTGCGAGTGCCTTCATTCGGCTTGTCAGAGTCCGAATGGAGCTTGAAATTCTCCGAACGACCGAAATGCACAAAATGAGTACCGTAGACATGATCAGAAGCGTGGCGCCGGAGTAGCCGATAAAGGCATTGCGAAGATCGGCGTAACGCTGAAATGCCATCTCGTCCAACTCGTCGCCGGTGCGCATAATGAGTGCGGTCAACAAAGCAGCCCGCTGTTGGGTGATTTCATTCCATCGATCCAACGTCTCGGGGGGGAAGGAAACGCCCGGCTGGTTTGCATACATCTGATCGCGAACGCCCGCGATGAACTTGCCTGCGGCGCTGGCCTCGAAGTCGTCATAAGATTTGACGAGATCGGCGGGGAGAAATTCCTGCATCGCAGGCACATAAAGCTGCTTTAGATTTTTTGACTGTAAGAGGGACGAAAATAGATCGACGGACATGGCTGAATTTTTGACGTAGGCTCGGCCGGGCCTGATCTCCAGCAAACTAGCTTCCGTGATCTGCATGAGCGCGTGAAAACCGGTAATTTGGCGTGCTAAATCCAAATCATTGACAGTCGCCCCAGTGCGACGGACGAGCTCCAAGCCCGCAAGGGCAGCTGGGCGCAAAGCAACAGCTCCCTCCGCCTCGCTAGCCGTTCCGTCATCGACGCGCCGGCGGAAGCTATCGATATTGTCCCGCCTTTCACGAATGATCTGTACCGCCCGTTCTATGGCCGGATCGTCGAATGCCTTTTTCCAAGAGTCGTAAGCGGAAAAGACCGCTGTAAAAGCCCTGTCCGATGCAGCTTGCTTTGCCCGACGCACGTCGGCGCCTGCAAACGCTTCCGCCGCTATAGCTTGGGCGAGGAATCCGCCTTCCCGCCCAAGTCGCTGCGTTGTTTGTGCGCTGCGGAAGGTAGAGTATTCTCGGTAATATCCCAGTGATGTTGATACTCCGATGATTACGAACGCCGTCAACGGGATAATTGCCAAAATCATTAAAAGTAGAGATAGCGGCAGTCTCGACATATGTTCCTCATAGACGACTATAAATTACACCGGCTTCCATTAGCGACGCGGTCCAGAACATTGCGACATTGACCGCTATGTGTGAGATGACCTCGGCATAATTACTATAAGATTAACCCCTGTAGTGGTCTTGAACTGCGTTGCGCAGATCGGAACATCGTCGCGTTCAGGGGATCATCTGCAAGACAGATCTTGGGCCGAGGCAGTCGGCTTTTCTGGAGAGTGCTGTTGCTGCAAGCCTTGAGGACGGTCGAGCGTGCCGGCTGATCGTAGCTCGGTCGGCGCAATCTGCTTATGATATACGCAATGTTTCCGAGGGAAGTACCCCATAGCGCTTGCGATAGTCCGCAGAAAATCTGCCTCTATGCACGAAGCCCCATTTCAGAGCGACCTGCGTGACCGAGAGGCCAGGTTCGCCTGTCATCAGTTCCTGATGCACTAATTCCAACCGTAGGTGCTGCAGGAATGCCAGAGGGGTCGTATTCCGAAAGTTGCGAAAACCGCTTTGAAGAGTGCGTCGGCTTACGCCACAAGCCGTTGCGATTTCCTCAAGAGATAGCGGCCGAGTAATATTGGCACGCATATAGTCGACCGCCCGCTTAACGGCCTTGGGTAAGGGTGATTCAGCAACGCGGCATAACTCAGATGAGTAGCGATGCTGCGCAGCTTCGATCAAAAGCTCCATCGTCGTTTCAGTGAGGTGATGAAGTGCTATCGGTGATTGAAGGAGGGTTCCGTCTCGTAATCCAGCATACAGCACTGGTACCAGTTGAACCAAAAGGGAGCCGAACCCGACCGATAGGTCGATTTCTGGCGAAAAATCGAGGCTGCCTCTTATTGGCGTATTGAGCCGACATCCCAAACGGCGCGTCAGCTCATCATGGGCGATCCTAAGCCCCAAATGTTTCCTGGGCCCAATGAATTGGGTCGTACTCGCCGACATACTGTTCACGAAAACGCCCCGCGTTCCCTCTGACGGGATTTGTCTGCCGTCAACGGTAACGACCGATCGCCCATGTAGTGGAAGCATGATGATGTTTGCCTCCGCCGGTCCCCGGTGCTGGACGGTTAGGTCGCCCTCGTAGTGCGCGGCAATAACTGCAATCGGACCATTGGTAATCGCATGTACATCGTAGGCGATCGTCTTATCGCCATGTACATGCGCTTCAGATTGCGGGGAAAGCCTCGAAAGCGCTGCCGCGAGTTCCTCGCTGCAGGTACCTTTGAGCGAGAAATGGTCAATCTTAGAGGGGGACACTCTCAACTCTCCACATCATCACTTCCTTCCCGAAACGGTATTCAAGCATGAGGCCCGCTTATCGCTAACGACAGGCGGACAGGGCAATTGACTTGTCGCGGCCAGTCCTCGCCGTGAATTCGACGCAGTCGAAGTCGCCTAAGTTGATAGTGCGAAGATCAATCATTGTTATATATGGAACTCCGACAGAATTGTTACCTGCTGCCAACCATCGCTTCGCAACCGATTCCCAAATGTCTGGCCTTTGATGGTCTCCATTCACGGCCCAGCAGACTCGGGCGTGCTCGCGCTAGCGACTAAACCTCATCCTTTAAGGTTTCTTTTTGCGTGATCAAACGTGCGGAGTGATGGCCGGAAACAAAGATCCATAGCCAGCTTAGTCCCACTGCCAATCTGCTCCTCGTACCTATCAGGAAGTAGATATGGGCAAGCCCCCAAATCCACCATGCAATTCCGCCCTTGAGCCGGATCTTCCCAAAGTCGATAACAGCCGAATTCGGCCCGATGGTAGCCAGGTTTCCCAGATGCCTATATCTGAACGCACTTGGAGTGGGTGTACCCAGACGTCGTGCTTCAATTACCGAAGCGACATATTTGCCTTGCTGTTTGGCGGCGGGAGCCACTCCGGGGACGGGTGTTCCATCAGCGGCCTTCACGGAGGCAGTATCTCCAATAATAAAAATCTCGGGCTTACCGCCAACAGTCAGATCTGGCTGCACGACCGCCCTACCCGCCCTGTCCTTTTCAGCACCGACCCAGGCGGCGGCGTTCGACGCTTGCACCCCCGCAGCCCAGATGACGGTCCGGCTTGAAACGAACTCATCTCCGATCGCGATGCCGTTCTCGTTGCATGCCGTCACGGGAATGCCTGTTCTCACTTCGACGCCCATCTTGATTAGCGACTGCTCGGCATATCTCGAAAGTGCTTCCGGGAACACGGGTAGGACACGTGGACCTGCCTCGATGAGAAGGATGCGCGCCGATCTGGTGTCGATGCTACGGAACTCCTCAACAAGGGTTCGTTGGGCCAGTTGCGCTATAATCCCAGCCATCTCCACGCCTGTCGGGCCTGCTCCGATTATGCTGAACGTGAGCATTGCCTTCCGCCGTTCGGGATCAGCCTCCAATTCGGCCTTCTCAAACGCGAGAAGAAGCCGCCGCCGGATGGTCGTCGCGTCTTCGAGTGCCTTTAGCCCGGGCGCAAACGGCTCCCACTCGTCCCGGCCAAAATAGGCGTGCCTTGCACCTGTCGCGAGAACGAGCGTGTCATAGGGAATAGCATTCCCATCCTTGAGCGATACTACGCGTGCCTCGGTATCAACGCCAACAACCTCGCCCAGCAGCGTCGATACATCCTTTCGTCCTCTGAACAATGCTCTGATGGGCCAGGCTATCTCCGAGGTTGCCAATACAGTCGTGGCAACTTGGTAGAGGAGCGGTTGAAAGAGGTGATGGTTGCGCCTGTCGACGATCGTTATGGAAGTGTCGGGACACTTGAGGTCCTTCGCTAACTGGAGTCCGGCAAAGCCACCGCCGACTACGACAACTCGATGCGTATCCATTTCGTCTCCCCAAACCTGCGCGCTCGGGGCGCGCGCCTCGTAGAAATGGCCATTGCGCCCGATCAGTCGCTGATACGGGTATTTACATTAATCGACGGTGGACTCACCAACAGTGGAAGAAGAGGCTCCAGCACCCGCTTGACATTAGGATGTTCGCCATGGCCAACGACAGCCGCCTCATTCTGCCAGCCGTCTAAGATGATGAAAGTGTTCGGATCGTCCGACCGCTGGTAGAGGTCGTAGTAGAGACAACCAGACTCTTCGCGGGCGGGTCCAATGAATTCCTGAAGGAGTTCTTTTACGCGATTTCGATTTTGGGACGTGGTTTTGAATTCAACGACAAGGTGCTGTTCCTCTGACTTCTTCGATGTCATTTGCGCTGGCTCCTAATTGAAAACGACGACCGGCTTGATCACTCGCCCGGCTTCGGCGTCCGCGATCGCTTCGTTGATCTTCTCGAAGGGATACTTGGTGATCAATTTTTGGAAGGGGAAAAGCCCAGCCTGATTAAGATCCATCATCTGCGGAATGAACAGCTGTGGAATCTGATCACCAAGGATCGCACCCTGGATCTTGCGATTGAACACCATTAGATCGAGGGGGATGGGAATGTCGTTCCCGAGCGCGTCGAGGCCGAGCAAGACAACGTGCCCGCCGGCACGGGTGCACTTGATCGAGTTCAGAATAACCGGAATGATGCCAACTGCGTCGATCGCGAAGTCGGCACCGCCGCCCGTCAGCGCATGGATCTGGTTGACTACGTCGGGATCTTTGCCGTTGATCGCATGTGTGGCACCAAGCCCCATGGCCATGTCTAGCCTCTGCTGATTCAGATCTATGATGATAATCTTGCTGCACCGACGAACTTTGGCGGCCATCACGGCGGCCATGCCGACAGCACCTGCGCCGAAAACGGCTATCGTCGACCCTATTTCCGGCTTCATCGCGTTTATCACTGTTCCTGCACCCGTTGCCATGCCGCACCCGAGTGGCGCAGCGTCGGTAAGGTCGAGGTCTGTTTTCGGCAAAAGCGCTGCATTGTTTTCAGTCGCAAGGATATGCGTCGCAAAGGACGACTGGCCCACGAAATTGCTGCCAATGCCAACTTCATCGCAGAGCAATGCCTTCTTACCATTCGGACGAAGCCCCGTAAGATTGTACTGGGTATAATTTTGGCAGTTCATTGGGTGAGAACGGCGGCAGTCGGCGCAGAATCCGCATGAGCTCTGGCTCAGTGCGACGTGATCACCCACTTTGAGGCTCTGAACTTCTGGTCCGACCGCCTCGACGACGCCGACGCCTTCGTGCCCCGGGATCACCGGTGCCGGCGGGCCAAAAATACCGTCGCGAAGCAGCAAGTCCGTGTGGCAGATCCCGCTCGCAACCGTGCGAACCAGGATCTCGTTGCCTTCGGGGTCAGCCAGTTCGAGTTCACGGAACTCCAGCGGGCTCTTTGGCTTCACGGCGACAGCCGCAGTGATTTTCACCATTATATTCTCCTGCGTTCTCCCGCAATTGCTACGGGAATGACTTGATCGGCCCGACGGACTAGACGCGACCCGCGCGCGCACCGTAGATGATTGCGGCAAATGCAATGATCACGCCCTGGACGATAAGCTTGCCCGGCTCCTGGATGCCGAAGACGGTCAGCATCGCGAACAGGAAGCTGAAGGCAACGACGGCAACGAACGGCCCGGCGACGCCGCCCCGGTCGACGCCGAACGTCACACCGCCGAGGATCGTGGCGGCGAGAGCATTCATGAAGGTGTCGAAGCCTGGCTTGATGGTGCCGACCGCCAACGCGGATACCTGGACCAGGGCCGCGATGCCTGTCAGGGCGCCCGCGAGCGTGTGCGAGACAAAAATCGTACGTGCCAACGGAATTCCTGTAGTTTCCGCCGCCCTCGGATTGTCGCCGACGGCCCTGAAGTAACGCCCGACGATGAGAAAGCGAAATGCGATAGAAATCAGGGCGGCGATGACGATCCACAGGACCACGGAATAGGAAAGGCCGTGGATATTGCCGCTCGTAAGTATTCGAAGCCAGCTTGGCGTTGAACCGGGCGCGCGGCCGGCGCTCATGTATTGGACGATCCCAATCAGAATGGCCGAAACACTTAGTGTGGAGATAACGGCAGAAGCGCGCACGTATGCTACGAGTATTCCGTTTACACCCCCCACAGCTAGCCCAATCACAACAGGCATGAGGACGGTCATTAGCGGTGGATAGTTGTTGAGCTGGCCCGAGCTGGCCAGATAAATCGCGAACGCGAAAATACCGCTGACAGAGAGATCGATGGATCGCACCCGCATGACAAGCGACTGGGCGAGCACCGCGATCCCGAGCGGCGCTGACTGCTTGAGGATTACAAACCAGTAGTTGGGATTTATGAGCGTGGCGCTCACTGCTGGAGCAACCGCAACCAGGATTGCGAGCACATAGTATGCGGGCGGTAGCCCGAGTATCCACGAAATGGCGCTCTTACCCCTCAATGAGCGAGATGGTGCTTCAGTTTTCGAGTCTGATGTGGTCATCGAGAAGTCCATTTCTTTCAAAGTCCGATTGTTTTGCGTCGCTGCGAAACGACGAGTACGAGAAGCAACACACCCTTGACGACCGACTGAAGAAATGCAGAGACGTTGGCCAGATTCATCACATTATTCACTGTCCCGAGGATCGCCGCGCCAACGACGGTTCCCACAATGCTTCCGATGCCCCCGGCGAGGTGGACCCCACCCAATGCTGCAGCCGTTACAGACTCAATCCCGAATGAAGCGCCGCCCTTAGGATCACCCGATGCAAGGCGACCTGCAAGAAACATCCCCGCAGCGCATGCGAATAGAGCGGAAAGAACATACGCTTTGATGATGGTGCGCTCGACGGGAACACCGTTCATCCGTGCGTTGAAGTCATTGCCGCCGGAAGCGAAGAGGTAGAGGCCGAAGGGACGACGATAGAGAATCCAGGATGCGAAGAGCGATGCCGTGATCAACCAAAACAATGAGTTAGGTACGGGGCCGATGGATCCGGCTACCGAGCCGGAAAGCCACTCCGGCACGCGCCCGCCTGGGATTGGCAAAATGATCAACGCGATACCTTGGCCGATGCCCATTGTTGTCAGCGTCATGATGATTGGATGTACATTGAGGCGCGCGACACCGTAACCGTTCGCTACTCCGAACCCCATCGCCACCGCGATGCAGATAAGCACGCGGGTTATCTCAGGAAGATCAAGCGTCATGATCGTCGTCGTTAGACTGATGACGGACCCAACCGACACGTCGAGGCCGCCAGTGAGAATGACGAACGTCTGACCGAGAGCCGAGATGACGAGCACCGTCGATTGCGCCAGGAGATTAGACAAATTCTCCGGATCCATGAAGTCCGGCAATAATATTACCGAGGCGACAACCATCACCAGGAGCGTTCCAATGGAAAGCCCGATCGCTCCCGCGCGATAAGGGAGCTTCAGGCGACTGGCAAATGAATTCATAAGTTATCCTCCTCAATGCACCGCAGCACGGGGATCCGGTGACGCACTCGCCCCCAGCGCAGTCTCGAGGATTCTTTCCTCGGTCGCCCCCTCTGCGGACATCTGCCCGACGATCTTCCTGTCATGAACGACCAAAATGCTGTCGCAGAGCCCTATAAGCTCAGCGTGCTCGCGCGACGAAACCACGACCGCACCGCCACGATCACTGAAGTCCCGCAGCAATCTGTAAATCTCTGCCTTTGCACCGACGTCGACGCCGCGCGTGGGCTCCTCAATAACGAGGATGTCCACTCCGGAGAGCAACCAGCGGCCCAGCAGCACCTTCTGCTGATTCCCGCCCGAGAGTTTACCTACGGGCGCATTGGGATCGGCGGCCGCAACTCGTAACGACTTGATCACCTCGCGGACCCTCGACACCGATCGCCACGCAACGCTTGCCATATTCCGATTGAGCTGTTTTCCCAGCGCGATGTTGTCGTAGATAGGCAGGCGCAGGAACAGCCCTTCCTGCTTCCTGTCCTCAGGGATAAAACCGATTCCTGATGCGACCGCGCGAGCGAACCCTGACCCTACATTCACCACGTGCATGCTGTTGTCGGGGCCGGCACGCCACACGGCGATGGCCTTTGGCGATTCAACGCCCACAATGGCACGCATTATCTCTCGCTGGCCCTGTCCTTCGAGCCCTGCCAGCCCGATGATTTCACCTTTTCTGACAACGAAAGTGACTGTCGAGCTGCTGTCGTCGAGGCGCAAGTCCGAAACCTCCAGCATTGCCGCTCCGGTGGCCTGCGAGCGCGGCGGAAAGAAGTTCTGAAGTTCGCGACCAACCATTGTCGCTACCAGCGTTTGCAAGTTGAAGTCCTGCGCTCTTGCAGTCCTTACCCAAGCGCCATCTTTCATGACGGTGATGGTGTCGCATAGTTCGAAGACTTCATTCATGCGATGAGAGATGTAGACGACAGCCTTATGTTGAGCCTTAAGGTCGCGGATAACCTTGAAAAGATGCGCGACATCGGTCGAGTTCAACGCCGCCGTTGGCTCGTCGAAGATGAATACGTCCGCGTTCGACGTAAGTCCCTTCGCGATCTCTACTGCCTGCTGCTGCGCGACAGTCAGTGTCTCGACGATCGCGGTTGCGTCGAGCTGTGGAAATACGTCAGCCAGCAAAGCGCGAGCGCGTTTCACTACCTCGACGCTATCGATCGAACCGTCAATGCGACGAGGTTCGTGGCCCAGGAACATGTTCTCAGCAACGGTGAGATTGGGGATCAGGGTAAACTCCTGAAACACCGTCGACACTCCCGCCAACCGTGCCTCCTTAGGGGAACGGAAATTGACTTCCTCCCCGCGGAGCCGAACACTTCCTGCGCCCGGCTGATATACCCCCGCCAGAATACGCATCAGGGTGGACTTCCCCGCGCCGTTTTCCCCCATCAGAGCGTGCACGGAGCCACGTTCCAGGGAAAAGCGAACGTCCGAAAGGACTTTCGTGAAACCAAACGATTTGTTGATGCCGACCATCTCGACAAGCGTGCTCATGGGAATTTCCATCTTCGACAGGGATACGGGCACGAGTGATCGTGCCCGTAGTTCATCAAGCCTTGAAATAATCAAGGAGCTTTTCGTTCGGCATTTCGGTCGGCGCCCAGTACGCATCAGTGAGATCTGCGCGATAGAACTGGGAGAGCGTCTCGTCGGTGATCGGCTTGGGGCGGTTCGTCCAGTTACGCTGAATCGGCTTCCCATCCAGCAAGGCGAAGGCGGCCCGTAGCGCGGCAGTAGACAGAGCGGGTGGGCAAATCGGACCGATCGAGGAAAGTTTTTCGTCATTCCAACGACGCATCCAGCCGTTAAGTGCTTCGCCCGTGATTGGCGGGATCGTTGAGGCGCCAGCCTCCTGCAAGGCATCCAAAACGCCAAGAGACATGTTGGCTCCATCGGTCCAGATGCCCGCGACATCTGGGTCGGAGAGATACAAGCTTTCGGCGATCTTCTTTGAGTCCTCATAAGACCAGCTTCCGTGCTGGGTCGACGTGATCTGAAGTCCAGACTTGCTGAAGACTTCCATGGCGCCTGCATAACGATCTGCATCGATGGGATGCCCGGCGACGCCACGCAGAACCCATACCTTGCCCTTGTTGCCAAGCTTGTCGACGAGGAACTGAGCCATCACGCGCCCGAAATAGAAGTCGTCGCCCTGGACCTGAACCGTAAACTCCTCGGTGTCGACGCGTCCGAGATAGACTACGGTTGGAATGCCAGCAGCCTTTGCCTTCTTGATGCCCTCGACGGCGGAACCGGTGGTTAGCGGTGCGATGATGATCGCATCGACCTTCTGGGCGATCAGATCCTCGATATCGGCAACTTGTTTGGAGGCATTGAGATCAGCGCTCCGGAACTGGTAATCAGCGATCCGATCCTTGTTCTTTTTTATTTCATATTCGGCTTCAAACGCCGTCTGGTAGGTATGCGTTGAACCAGCGAGGCCGTAGTGGCTGTGTCCGATCTTCCACGGGCCTGACTTCTTGAACTTACCCGCGTCGACAATTGGGTTGGCGCCTTCGGAGGGCCAAGTGTCAGGTAGGATACTGATCGCGTCGTCGGCGCGAAGAATCCCCGGCATTCCGAACGTGCCGGCTACAGCAATTGCCCCGCTCGCTTGTAGAAATGTACGTCTCTTCATGAAAATTCCTCCTCCGGCCGCTCTGGGCGGCATTGTCTGTTAAGGCGAGAGCCTTGCCTTCCCAAGCCGTGCCGGACTCTCCTCAATACGGCGGAGTGCATTGGTATGAGCTATCAGACAATCTGTCAATAAATATAAACTTCGACGTTTGTTTTTTCGACATCGTTTTGTTTTCACTTGCACATAGTCGCACTTGACGGATTGTCCGATGGTGCGACAATATTCGTGTTCGCTAAATCGATGGGAGGGTTATGAATGTCCACTCTGGTGATTGTCCGGCATGGCCAAAGCGAAGGGAACGCGCGCGGGGAGTTCACGGGTACGAGCGACGTGCCGCTCACACAGGAGGGCTGGTCTGAGAGCAGGCGAGCCGGCTCACTGCTCGCGAACCTCGGCATCTCGTTCGATATTGCGTTTAGCTCTGCCCTCTTGCGCACAGTCGACACTTGCAGAGCGATTTTGAACGAAACCAACGGCGATCTGCTGGAGCCAATCAGGAGAACCGAGTTGAACGAACGCGACTACGGACAGCTCACCGGCATCAACAAGAACGTGGCACGTGAGCGGTGGGGCCAGGATGTTGTCCAGGTTTGGCGCCGCTCGTACAGCACTCCACCACCTGGGGGAGAAAGCATACGGGACATAAGCGCGAGGGTTCTGCCCTTTTTGATAAGCGAAGTGTTCCCCCCCTTGTTGAGAGGGAAATCGGTTCTTGTGGTGGCCCACGGGAATACGATCAGGTCACTAAAGCAGGGCATCGAACGCCTCACGATCCAGGATACGCTCGCTATTGAGTCACCGACCGCCGCGCCAACTGTATACCGGATTGCGTCGGACCTCTCGATCATCGAGAAGACTAACGTCCTGGTTGGTACTGTCTGTTAAGCCTGGCTGGCAGTAGCATCGTTTGTAGTCGGTTGAACTTGGCAATACCGGTGTCTCGAAGCTGTCGATAGCCTTCAGAACCGGCTCGACGTCGGCAAGCGACGCCATCCGGCTCGCCTCACACGTTGCTACTAAATTTTCGTCAGCCGATCTTTCAGCCCAAAGCGGGACAAGACGCATGCTCCCTTTCGAACATGCATCGGAACCCTTTGATCACTTCAAATCAGCGTTCACTCGTGACTTTGCAAAAATGCAGCCCTGCTCCGGTTGAACTGATCTAATTTAATAGAGTAATTATTGACTGATTGTCTGACGATGAGTACGTTCGCGCGAATTGCGTTGTGAGCCTTGGAGGAACAGTTACATGAAGCAGGCATATGCGGCGGTCTCGCGCGAAAAGGCGAAGCCCTTGATCTTGGAGTGCATAGGGATTGAGGAACCTCGTGCAGACGAGATTTTGGTCCGCATCGTCGCATCGGGGGTATGTCATACCGACCTGGTGGTCAGGGACCAGGGATATGACGTACCTCAACCTGTTGTGTTGGGACACGAAGGCTCTGGCGTCGTCGAGGCCGTCGGGAGCGCAGTTAAAGATCTTGTGCCCGGTGATCACGTTGCTTTGAGCTACGCCTATTGCGGCAAGTGCGAAAAGTGCCTTTCCGGTACACCTTTCTACTGCGAGGACTTCTTCGGTCGCAATTTCCGCGGCACTCGTCCGGATGGCACCTGCCCGATCCATGATTCTCACGGGAAACAGATTAGTGGCTGCTTCTTCGAGCAGTCGTCATTTGCAACCTACGCCATCGCCAGCGAACGAAACGCCGTGAAGGTTGCAAAGGATGTTCCACTCGAGTTGATCGGACCGCTCGGGTGCGGGCTTCAGACCGGTGCTGGCGCGGTACTGAATTGCCTCAAGCCGAAGCCCGGCTCGTCAATAGCAGTGTTCGGTGCTGGTGCGGTTGGCATGGCGGCTACGATGGCCGCGAAAATCGCCGGATGCGCGACCATCATCGTGATCGACTTGAACGATGAACGGCTGGAACTTTCGCGCGAACTCGGGGCGACGCACACGATAAATGCCCGCAAATTGGACAGCGTTGCCGCGATCAGGAAGATCGTCCCCGCAGGCGTTGATTTCAGCTTGGAATGCACGAGTTCGCCGCGAGTTTTCCGTCAGGCAGTCGACTGCCTTGGTACGCCGGGAACATGCGGTCTCGTTGGCTCGTCCGCTCTCGGCACTGAAGGCACGATCGATATCGGGAACTTCCTTTTCGGCCGCACATTGATCGGCGTTGTCGAAGGACAAAGCGTTCCGTCCGAGTTCGTCCCGCAGTTGATCGAGTATTGGCAGCAGGGACTTTTCCCGTTCGACAAACTGGTTCAGTTCTATGACCTCGACCAGATCAACGAGGCGATGGCTGATTCCGAGAGCGGCAAAGTCATTAAGCCGATCCTTCGCATGAAGCATTAGTTTTGCGAGACTTTTCGAAAGACAAGACGGACCGCGATTAAATGCGATCCGTCGGAACAGCCGTGCTCAAGACGAGATATGGTCGAACGCTGCTTTCGATGCAATCGCGGGCCACATCACTCCGATAGGCCTGCACGAATGATGTGCTGGCAGGGCCCACGCAAAAGCTCTAGGACTCTGCCGGTCAAAGGCGGCCCCCTACAATCACCGGCAGGTAAGTGGCGAGGGCGGCTCCGTTATCCAAGGGGTCCAGAGAACACCTGCGCGCCAAACACTGAAAAGACGTTGCTCCGGCCGACGTGTTCAGCTGACGTGTCCTGGTCCAACAGGTGGCCAAACCGATCGCGCTTTGTCTTAAAATAAGTGATGTTGGACGCGCTAGATGCGGCGATCAGACTCTGGCGAGACGACACGATGACGCCTGACGTTCGCAGCGCCTCTATTTTTGTAGGATTGTTGGTCAGAAGCCGAACGCTGCCGATACCGAGGTCGCGGATGATATCCGCCGCTGCGTTATATTCGCGGGAATCAGATGCGAAGCCGAGTTCCCGATTTGCCTCAAGAGTATCACGACCATGATCCTGCAGGCTGTAAGCCGCAATTTTGTTTCCTAAGCCAATGCCACGCCCCTCTTGCCCACGCATGTAGATCACGCAACCAGCGCCCGCTAACTGGACCGCCCGAAGAGCCATTTCGAGCTGTTGACCGCAGTCGCATCGCATGGACCGGAACGCCTCACCTGTCAGACATTCAGAATGCACCCGTACCAGAACGTCTTCCTTCTCGCACAACTCGCCAAGTGTCAAAGCTAAGTGTTCCGTTCCCGTCAAACTATCGCGATAAGCAATTGCCTTGAAATCCCCAAACCGCGTTGGCATAAAGGACTGCGCGTAACGCTTTACCCTCGTATCACGACTCCTGCAGTACTCAATCAAAGCGTCGATCGTTACTATGTGCAGGCCATGTTCGATTGCGAACTTCTCGAGATCTGGCAGTCGAGACATGGTTCCGTCGTCATTGGCGATCTCGCAGATTACGCCAGCCGGCGCCAGGCCGGCAAGTCGTGCAAGATCCACGGCAGCTTCGGTGTGGCCAGGACGGCCCAGGACACCGAGACGATTTGCACGCAAAGGAAAAATGTGACCCGGTCGCGATAGGTCTTCCGGCCGCGTCTGCGGATCGATGAGCGACTTGACGGTTGCTGCTCGATCTTCGGCTGAAATCCCTGTCGTTGTGCCGTGTTTGCAATCGACGGAAACGGTAAATGCCGTCTGCAGTGAGTCCGAATTACGTGTGACCATCAGGGGGATCTCGAGTTTGTCGAGACGTTCGGCTGGAAGTGGCACGCAGATAAGGCCTCTCGCATATTTCATCATGAAAGCGATGTGCTCAGCTGTTATTTTTTCGGCAGCAACGACTAGGTCGCCTTCATTCTCCCGGTTTTCGTCGTCGACCACGATAACCATCTCGCCCGCTTCGATCGCCTCGATCGCCTCATCTATGCTCGAAAAAGACATGGAATCCTCCTCCTTATTATGGGCTGACGGCGCGACGCGCGGCATCGAGCTCTCTGTCGACAAGCGCGCGCAGGTTCTCAGAAAGAGCATCGTTCTGAAAATCTTCATCGAGAGCGAAAATGAAACGGCTATGTATTTGCGCTTCGAAAAAGTCGAATAAGGCTTCCATCGAGGCTTCGACGAGCGGCTTGTGACTCGATGCTTTACCGGTTGCAAAAGGGATCACATAGCGGCCCTTAAGCGCTTTCATGTCGACAAGGTCGAATAAATGCTTCAGCAACCCAGTGTAAGATGCTTTGTAGACCGGACTACCAACAACTAGCACGTCACTAGCCAAAATATCGTTGAGTGCCGCTTTAACAATCTCAGCGGCGCTGGAGGGCAACACTGTTGCCCCAAGGTGCGGATGAAGGTCGACAAGGTCCCAGCAGCTTGCTTCGTTGCCGGACGCGCGCACCCGATCCACCATGAAGTCTGCTACGGCCCGGGTTTTCGAGGGGCGCGATAAATTCCCCGTTATTACAACAACTTTCATGTCACAGGACTCCCAACATTCTCGCATAAGACAATCTTACAATTTTCACTCACACCGCAATGGAGGTCGTTGAGGACCCGTGGGGGCAAAAATAGTCCTGCGGTGTCCTGAGCCCTCACAACCCGTAATTTCCCAACCTCGAAGGCTGGATTGCTTCGCAGAAGTCTTCTGTCTCGTACGACTTTATTCTCTCAATGGGTGGGCTCGCCGTGCAAGCGCACCTACTGTCTGCAATCCCTGCCGCTTTTACCGACCCAGCACGTTTGCGTTAGAACCTCCTGGACACGGAATGAGGCGTTGCCGCTTGATATACGGTCGCCGTGGCTCCACCTCAGTTACGACAGGTAGTATCCCGGTCACTTACGGGAACTCTGGTGAGCTTGCCTTCGATGGATCATGGGCGAGCCAAGGTTCCGCATGCGATACCCATACGTTTGACATCGGCACACTTCCAGGATCGGTATCGAACGTGCCGGCTCTAACGACTTTGAGCTCCGGGCTGGCCGGCCGCTCCGCATAAACGTGCGAGCCACATACCGAACAAAACCACCGCAGCTTTCCAGGCGTCGATTCGAAGCTATGAAGCGTATCTTGGCCTGTAAGGATCTTGAAGTGCTCGCTTTTCACCTTCGCAGCGGTATTGTGATCAGCGGCGTGTGACTTCCGGCATGTTTGACAGAAGCAATTCCACATGGGTCCATCAATTTCCTGAACCTGGTACGTTACCGCTTTGCATTGGCATGATCCGAAGATTGGCATCGGGTATCCTTTCACTGATTCATTACGTTGATTTCAAATTTCTCGTCGCCGCTAAGCCAGCGTTTGATGTTGCGCGCAGCCTGGCGGATGCGGTGTTCGTTCTCGACGAGCGCCAGACGGACGTAGTCGTCGCCCATTTCGCCGAAGCCGATACCCGGTGCAACGGCGACGTCGGCCTTCTCGACCAGCAGCTTGGAAAACTCCAGCGAACCGAGATGACGGAACTTTTCCGGGATCTTTGCCCAGGCGAACATGGTGGCAGCCGGCGGCGGCACGTCGAAGCCGGCCTTCCCGAAGCTTTCGACCATGACGTCGCGGCGACGCTTGTAGACGTTGCGAACCTCCGCAATGTCGGAACCGTCGCCGTTCAGCGCATGGGTCGCGGCCACCTGGATCGGCGTGAAGGCGCCGTAGTCGAGATAGGACTTGACGCGGGTGAGCGCCGCGATCAGCCGCTCGTTGCCGACGGCAAAGCCCATGCGCCAGCCGGGCATGGAAAAGGTCTTCGACATCGAGGTGAATTCGACGGTCACATCCATTGCACCCGGCACTTCGAGAACCGATGGCGGCGAAGCGCCGTCGAAGTAGATCTCGGAATAGGCAAGGTCGGAAAGCACGATGATGTCATGCTTCTTGGCGAAGGCGACGACGTCCTTATAGAAATCGAGCGTCGCGACGAGGGCCGTCGGGTTCGACGGATAGTTGAGGATCAGCGCCAACGGCTTCGGGATCGAATGCCGGACCGCCCGCTCCAGCGGCGGGAAAAAGCTCTCATCCGGCTCAACCGACATCGAGCGGATCACGCCGCCCGCCATCAGGAAACCGAAGGCGTGGATCGGATAGGTCGGGTTCGGGCAGAGGATCACGTCGCCGGGCGCGGTGATCGCCTGCGCCATGTTGGCGAAGCCTTCCTTGGAGCCCAAGGTGGCGACCACCTGGGTATCCGGGTTGAGCTTGACACCGAAACGGCGGGCATAATAGGCGGCCTGGGCACGGCGCAGCCCCGGAATGCCCTTGGAGGAGGAATAGCGGTGGGTGCGCGGATCCTGCACGACCTCGCACAGCTTGTCGACGATCGACTGAGGAGTGGGAAGGTCGGGGTTTCCCATGCCGAGATCAATGATATCGGCGCCGCCCGCTCGCGCGCTTGCTTTCAAACGGTTGACCTGTTCGAAAACATAAGGCGGCAAACGTTGAATTCTGTGAAAGTCCAGCACACTATTTCCAATCAAATCGCAGATACCTCCCGCGCCGATTATAGAAACCGACGCGGGAGGCTGGGAGGTCTCCTTCCGGAGAACATTCATTACTTCTTCGGCCGCCAAGCTAACGGATCTTCAGGACGTTCGAAGTAGTTTGCAGCGACGTCTGCAGGCCACCAGCCGTTGTTCTTCGGCTCGATCCAATCCGTGGAATTGGGATCGCAATCTTCCTTCAGCACTTCCTTCACGTCATCAATGGTGTAAGGAAGCGCAGGACGAAGAATCGACTGGATCTTTGGTCCCTGGCCTTCGAGCGTTCGCATCATGACGTCCCACACAAGGCGGGCATCAGACCGCGGCGGCCAGAAATGGAAGCTCTTGCTTATGAAATCAGGGTTCTTACGCCAGTAGCAGGCTGCCGAAGCCTCACCCCCGAGCACGATAGGCATCATGTCGCGGCCGGATTGCTGTACTGCGTTCACGACACCGTTTTCTGAAGCGGACTGAACGAGAATGCCATTAACCTCAGCAAGATTGGTGGCAAGAAACTTCTGAACCTCAACCTGGGCGACCTGGTCGGTCCATTTGCCAGCTATCGTGCCTACAATTTTGATACCGGGGAATTTATCGAACGCGTTCTTCGCGCCGATGTCGAAGCTGTCCGATGATGCGAAACCGGGGATGCCCGATACCATCAGGACGTTGCCTTTTTCACCGATTTCCTTGGCAAGCCATTCAGCAGCCTTGTAGCCACCGTCGGTGTTATTCTCTGTGGCATTGATTGCGTAGGGTGATGTGACATAGCCCGAGACTGAGAAGACTGGCACGCCTTTCGAATGAGCATACTCTATGGTCTTGTTAAGTGCGGTAATGTTCGAGCAGCAAATGACGATCGCATCAACACCGTCGTCAACCATCTGCCGCATCTGCTGGATTTGGACAGCGTCTTTGAGGTCAGACTGCGTGACGATTAGATCGGAGACTAGGCCTGCTTCCTTATATCTCGGAAGCAATACGTTGGTGAATTCGTCCAGGATGTTCGCGCGCCAGGTATTACCGGCATATGTGGATGCATAACCAATTTTCCACGGCGGTGGACGTTTTGGAACAAAATCTTTGTACACCGTCCCCCCGAGCGGAATGGCGGGATCGATATTCTCGTAAAGCGCCTTTTGGTCCGGCGGCAACGAATCGAGGCCGTCAGCCTTCGCCACGCCGTTCATGTGATAAAGGCTCGACAGCGTAAAAAGCGCTGCAACGATTTTCTTCAGCATTCAGGGCCTCCTCCCCTTGTGGTTCCGCTCAACCGCCGGCCCCTTTGGCCGCCAGCCGCGAAAATCCTGCCAGAATCTGGCAGAGTTCGTGTCGGGACGGCAATCGCCGTCCCGAGGACTGGTTCAGTTGCGCAGACCGGCTTGCTTGAGCAGCGGCATGACACGGTCGTTAAAGAAGGGAAGTTCCTCGTTGTAATCGACCATTGTCAGCAAGGCGCCGTTGACGCCTGTATTGCTGAGATCCACGAGCTTGTCGGCGACTTGTTCTGGATTGCCGACGATCGGGTATCCACCCCAGCCAGCGACGAAGCGTTCCTTGAATTTTTGATACATTTCGGCAGAATGGTTTTGAGATTGCACCTGCAGAACTTCACAGATGTTCTCGCATGCCTCCCAGTCACCCTTCTGGTTGACGTAGTAGTCGTAGTATTCCTTTGCTTCCTTCTCCGTTTCGCGAACGATAACGGGGCAAGCTGTGAATGTGCCAAGATCACGGTTATATTCAGTACGCGCCAGGTCCTTCACCTTTTTGACCCAGGCAGCGCCGGATTCCATGTCTTGCATGAAGCCGAAGTTGAAGTCGCAGAACTTGGCGGTGAAATGCAGTCCCTTGCCCGAGGCGCCGGCGCAGATCAGGAGCGGGCGACCCGCCTTGTTGTAGGGTTTGGGTTCACTGAAGGCGTCTTTGACTTTGAGGAACTCGCCTTCGAAGGTAACGCCATTGCGTTTCCAGAGCGTCTCGACGATATCCATCCATTCAGTGGCGTATTCATAGCGGGTGTCGTGCTCCATCATAGGAACTCCGAACATTTCCATTTCGGGAGTGAACCAGCCGGTAACGAGATTGAGGCCGTATCGACCCTTCGAGATGTGATCGATTGTTGTCGCCATCTTGGTTGCAACAATCGGGTTTAGCGTCGGAATGTGAGTCGTTGAGAAGAACTGGAGCTTCGTGGTGACCGCCGCGAGAGCGGCCGCCCAGGTGAACGTATCCATGTTCACGCCATTGAAGTTTGAAGGACCGCCAAAACCACGCCAGCGTGCAATCGGCACCATGCATTCCCAACCGGCTGCCTCAAGCTTCTTTGCAATCTCGACGTTGTGGTCGAAGGTAGGTTCGAACGTTGTCTCAGCGAGCGTAATCGCGCATGCATTCGAGCAATTCGTGCCAAATACGCCGAGCTTGAGCTTGTTATCATTGAACATTGGGTTTCCGGCAGCGCGGAAATCGTCTTGTGCGGTCACTGTAGTCCCTCCTCGGGCTGGCAACGGATGATGCTCAGCCCACTCAAATGCGTTGAATAACTAGATGCCCATCTCGTCGAAAACTTCCGCTGCCACGCGGAAGCTGTCGATGGCCGCAGGAACACCGCAGTAAATCGAAACCTGGAGGAAAACCTCCCGAATTTCCTCTTTGGTAAGACCGTTGTTGATTGCTCCGCGAACATGCAGTTTCAGCTCATGCGGACGATTGAGGGCCGAAATCATCCCGAGATTGAGGATGCTGCGCTGCTTGCGCTCCAGGCCCGGCCGATTCCAAATCGCGTCCCAGCAGTATTCTGTGACGAGGGTTTGCATCGGCCAATTGAAGTCGGTGGCTTTGCTGACCGACGCATCAACATAGCCCCCCCCCAAGACTTCGCGCCGGGTCTTTAGTCCGCGCTCAAAGCGCTCTGTGACTTCACGTCCATGAATTTCTCTTGCGGGTGCCATATTGCTCACGCTTTTCTCCTTGCCGCCCTTGGGCTTTCGATGAGTGATGTGATTGGTGGTTAAAGCCACCTACTATGCGGCCGATCCACTGATGGACGACGACCTGACGAGTTGACCGTTTTCGTAGAGAAGCGGCGCGATTGACTCGATGAACCGTGCTTCGAGCACTTCTCCGAGCACAACATCATGCGTTCCAACGTGAACGACATCTTTTAGCTTGCAGACAAACGCCGCCTGCGCATCGGACAGGACCGGCATGCCGTCGAGAGACAGCCACTCGCCGTAATGAAAGCGCTCTTCACCCTTCAATTGCCCACTGAACAGCGGCACAAGATCGGCATGTGAAAGATGCAGCATGTTCACGGCGAACTTCCCGGAGATCTTCAAAGGCTGATTCACCGAAGCCGATTGGTTGATGCAGACAAGAACAGTTGGTGGGTCCGCGGTAACCGACTGGACCGCGGTGGCGGCCATGCCATGACGGACCCCGTTGAGTTCGGTCGTGATCAAGCAGATGGTTGATGTGAACCGACGCATAGCTGCCTTAAAAGCCAACTGCGCCTCAGTGCTGGTATCGGCCATATTGTCCTCCCACGGCCAAATTCGATCGAGCCTAGATAAACAGATCAGCAGACAATCTGTCAACTGGATTTTCACAATTGACAGATTGTCTGCTAAAATGTCTTCTAAGGCACCCAAAAATGAGGAGATGGTCGATGGATTTGAATCAAAGAGTTTGTATCGTCACAGGGGGCGGCAGCGGCATTGGTCGTGCGACAGCCGAGCTTTTCGCAAAGAACGGCGCCTATGTGGTTGTTGCTGATGTCAATGAAGACGCCGCGGTTCGTGTGGCGAACGAGATCGGCTCGAAGGCTTTCGGTGTTCGCGTCGACGTCTCGTCCGCCAAGGACGCGGAAAGCATGGTTGAGAAGACGACCGCAAAGTGGGGCCGGGTCGACGTGCTCGTCAATAATGCCGGGTTCGGAACGACGGGGAATGTGGTGACCATTCCTGAAGAAACTTGGGACCGGATTATGTCCGTAAACGTCAAAGGGATCTTCCTTTGCTCAAAGTACGTCATTCCTGTTATGCGACGGAACGGCGGAGGTTCGATCATCAATACGACTTCCTACACCGCAACCTCAGCAATCGCAGACAGGACTGCCTACGTAGCATCGAAAGGAGCAATATCTTCGCTGACGCGCGCGATGGCCATGGATCATGCGAAAGAGGGAATTCGTGTCAACGCGGTCGCTCCAGGGACAATCGACTCTCCTTACTTCACGAAAATCTTCGCCGAAGCGAAGGACCCCGCGAAGCTTCGCAGCGATTTCAACGCCCGTGCCGTCATGGATCGGATGGGGACAGCTGAAGAGATTGCTGAAGCAATGCTTTTTCTTGCGTCCGATCGTTCGAGGTTCGCGACCGGTAGCATTCTGACGGTCGATGGCGGCTCCTCGATCGGAAACCACCTGGTCAAGTGAAGGAAAGGGCGGCACTCGTCATGCCCTTACATTTGAGGCAGGAACACCGGGTATAAGGCTCCAGCCTCGTTGATCATTGACGTGTTCCTAACCCGTCAATGACAGCACAGAGCTGTTGGCCTAGGCGCAGCTCTTGTCGGACTTGCGGCACGCTCCAGCAAATATGATAGAGAAGGAGAAGGACTGCCGGCGACAACTAGATCTAACAGCGGAAACTGGATCAAGGACATTTCGCAATTTTTGTCGAATAACCCCACGATGTCGGTCAGATGACGTCATGCGAGTGCCGACCTTCCGGAATAGCCGCATGCTGGTTCCGAATGCCCTCTATCGCAACGCTGTCGGCATAAGTTTAGTCCGGAATACAAGGTGATACGATCGTGTCCCGGGAGGTGGTGTAGGTCGCGGCTGATGGCCGTGCTTTCCCGACATGGGTCGGAAGGGGATATCAGCGTGCCACAGCGGGGCAGGCTGATTTGGGGCTCATCTCATTTGGGCCATGGTCTCAAGCGTCATATACTTGGCGCGTTGAACGGCCCATTCGTCATTCTGTTCGAGCAGCAGTGCGCCGACGAGACGGACGATGGCTTCGTCGTTCGGAAAGATGCCGACGACCTCGGTGCGTCGCTTGATTTCGCCGTTGAGACGCTCAATTGGATTCGTCGAGTGCAGCTTTGCCCGGTGCTCTTTGGGGAAGGTCATGTAGGCGAGCACGTCCTCTTCAGCGTCGTCCATGATGGTGGCAAGCTTCGGCACTTTCGGCCTGATTTGATCGGCGACACTGCGCCATTGTGCGGCTTGCTGCCTCCGGGGTCTCCTGGGCAAAGGCCGTCGCGATGAAGGCGGATACGACCCGCCTGCCGCTCTTTCCAGCATGCGCGAGCACGTTCCTCATGAAGTGAACCCGGCACCTTTGCCAAGTGGCATTGAGAACCTTGGAAACGGCAGCCTTGATGCCCTCATGTGCATCAGAGACAACCAACTTCACCCCGCGTAGACCGCGGCGCGTTAGCCTGCGCAGGAATTCCGTCCAGATCGGTTCGGCCTCCGAGGTGCCAACTTCCATACCCAGGACCTCGCGCCGACCGTCGTTATTGACGCCGACCGCGATAATGACGGCGACTGAGACGATGCGGCCGCCACGCCGGACCTTGAGATAGGTCGCATCCACCACAGGTCGTCGACAGAACGAGTCGAGATTCCCTGGATATACGCTTCCTGGATAACGGCCGTCAGAGCTTTCTCTGCCATGCGGCGCGGTTCAAGGAAGCTCGGAAAGTAGCTGCCTTTGCGCAGCTTCGGAATGCGAAGCTCGACGGTGCCAGCCCGCGTCTCCCAATCGCGGTCACGGTAGCCATTGCGTTGAGTGAGCCGCATGGGGTTCTTCACACCGAAGTCAGCACCCGTGGCCGAGCCGACCTCCAACTCCATCAGCCGCTCGGCGGCAAAGCCAATCATCTCACGCAACAAATCTGCATCGGCACTCTTCTCAACAAGGGAGCGCACGTTCATCATGTCATTGGTCATCGGTGATCTTTCCGTCAGGTTGGTCTTGAACAACCCGACCCTAGCGGAAAACACTGATGGCCGCCCGCAAAGCCGATCACCCGCTACAGCGCAACGAGAAGCGCGCGGGCGCTCGGCTTTACTCCCTACCGTCACCTACGCCACGTACTGGGACACGATCGGTAAATGGCCAACGCGGTTGCTTTGTGATCAGCCGTTATCTTCGACGAACCGAATAGCGTCTTGCAAGAAGCTCCGGAAATAGTCAGGATTTTCGCACATCGGAAAGTGCCCAAGCCCCTCCATAACGACATGACGGCTGCCAGGAATGAGGGCCGCTAGCGCTGCTCCGTCTGCAGGCGTCGCAGAGTAGTCATAGGTCCCGGAGAGAAGAACGGTCGGTGTTCGCTTGGCATCAATCTTCGGACCGACGACGGCACCGTCGAACTCGTCGCTGTAGAACGAAAGATCGCCGGGATAAACTCCAGGAGCACCCTGCGAGTAGATCCAACTGGCGCGGCGTCGCTCTTCTTGCGGGCTGAGCGGGCTCATGATTCCGCGGACATAGGCTGAGTTATGAAGCGACCCATGAACGTTGACGTTGTGTTGAAAGGGGTTGCGACGGCCCTTTGACTTCAACGGCGGCTCGACCGCAATTACACCCATTAGACGTTCCGGTCGCTCCGCCGCCAGCACCATGCACATCGCCGCGCCCATAGATCCTCCAACGACGATAGCTCTGTCTCCGACGAGCTGGTCGAGTATCGCCGTGCACCAGGTCAGGTAGAGATCCGTTGTGAGTTGATAGGGCGAGCCGTCCCAAGTTAAAGGAGGCATCGAACGTCCGTGAAACGGCAGATCAACTGAGATCAATCGGTTCGTACGCGCAAACCCAGTGTCGGAGAGTTGCGGTAGAAACTGACGGCCGTCTGCGCCAGCCGTATGGAGGAAAAGGATAGGAGTTCCTGCACCGGCTTCCTCGTAAAAGATATCGTGTTCTACGCCGCCGACCTCTACCCGCTTATAGCGTCCGGTGACCTGTTCAATATTTCGATCGACCTTCGGCGCAACTAGGGGCGGAGACGCTACGACGATTTCGAACAGTCGCTCCAGAGCGGGACGCGCTTGAGCGATTGCTACGGGCGAACCAGATAACGTGAACTCAGGGTTAGCGAGTTGAAAGGCGGTGAACGAATGGTAGGTTGCCGGCGGCGGCACCTGCATAACCTTTTCCCAAGCTCCTTCTGGGGCACTCAGTATGACGTCAGCATTTTCGTCCGCGCCGTCCAGTGCGACTATCCCGCCTCCCACAGCAAGTGATGACTTTTCTGGTCCAACTTGCAACGAGATCCGTGTTGTAAGACCTGGGGTCAGTCGCGGTAGCTCCGGATCTTCGATCGCCAGGGTTACGCGTTTAATCAGCTCGGCATGGGCGCCCATACGTCCTCCCTAACAAAATGATGTTGTTGGGAAGCCGCACTTCCTGTGTCTCACCTCCCATAAGAGAGGTAAGCAGATTTTCAGACAATCTGTCAACCTTAGCCGTCGCCTGAACTTCGTTTTGTGGAACTACTCGGAGGTTTCGACGGGGTTCTTGCTCAAGTAGTCCAACGCCACCTTAGCCGCGATTTCGATATGGCGCTTGCAAAGCGCGGCTGCCCTGTCGCCATCACGCAACGCAATAGCGGCCGCAATCTCTCTTATTTCGAAAACGCTGTTCTGCAGCCGCCCTGGCTGGGTCATCGATGTCATCCGCAACAATGTGACCCGGTTGTGCAACGACGTGAGCATTTGCTTCACAAACACGTTCTTGCTGCCGGTCATCAAACAATCGTAAAAAGCGGTCTTGGCTTCGATGATCCGCGTTCCGGAACCGCTCTTGGCTGCGGCTTCGAACGCTTCCACGGTCTCGAGGAGAGCAACGATCTCTTCATTCGAACCGTTCTCGGCGAACTCCTGGCCGGCAAAGCTTTCAAGCAGCGCGCGTACACTATAAAGCTGCCTAGCCTCCTCGTAGCTGATAGTGCTGACAACCGGCCCCCGATGCGGATAGCTAGTAATAAGCCCTTCAGCTTCTAACTGGCGTAGCGCCTCGCGAACTGAAGTTCGGCCAACCCCGATAAGTTCGCACAACTCGCGCTCCACCAGCCGCTGCCCGGGCTTGAAACGGCCACTTGAAATAGCCTGCCGGAGCTTATCCTCAACAAGGATTCGAAGAGAGGCGTTTTGACGTCTAATCTGGAGGTCGATCGTTCCCATTCACAACAAACCTTCGATGAAATTTCTAGTGACGCACAGAATCAATATACTGCCGGAGCGTTTCGTAGGACAACCCGATTGTCTGCAAACAGCAAAAAATTTCAATCGGTTTATTGTGGGTCACAGGAGAACTCTAGCGAACTGGAGGTCTGGCGCAAGGGGAGAAAATTTCTGTAGCACCTCAGGGTCATGACCCGGAATGATGAGTCCGTTTGCTCCGGCAAGGACGCGGAGCTTGTTGTAACCCTCGATGACCTCTAGGTAATCTGCAAACAGGGGAAACGCGCCGTCATTTTCAAGATAGTGCTGGAAATGAAGCGCGTCGGAAGCGATAACCAGCAAAGCGCCGCCTGTTGCCACCGTAACAACTTGCAAACCTTTCGAGTGACCGCCAACCAGATGCACCCTGCATCCAGGAACAATTTCCCCATCCCCATCATGGAACCGTACCCGTGACTGAAAAACGAGCCGGACCGCGTCGACGACACCTTCTGTAGCAAAAGGCCGACGCATTCGCTCATGGCACATACACCGCCCCGTTCCATACGCCATCTCCCGATCCTGAATGTGAAAAGTGGCGTTAGGAAAGGCCGGGAGGTTTCCGGCGTGATCGTAGTGCAGGTGTGTCACAACGACATCAGTAATTTCGCTGGATTTGATGCCAAGGCTGCTCAGTGCTGCCACCGGATGGATCAAGAGGGTCCGCCCTCTGGCCGCGCCCTCTCCGGCTTCGAAACCAGTGTCAACAAGAATTAATCGGTCCTCGAGACGGATCAGCCACACGAAGTAGTCGATTTGTGATGGACGATCATGAATGTCATTCGTCTCTAGTATCAGGTCACTTACTGGTCTTTGCGCGGTGCCGTAATGGATGGCGAGCACTGTCCACTCGTTCAAGAGAATTCTCCCCGCCATCAGTCCATCAAGACTAGGTGTCGATTGATCTCGGCCCTGTCAAGACGGTCGAAAACCTCATTGATCTCATCAAGGGGGCCAGTGCTCGACAGCAATTTGTCCACTGGCAGCTTACCTTTGAGGTAAAGGTCGATATAGCGGGGTATGTCGCGCGATGGCACGCAGGAACCCATATAGCTGCCCTTGATCGTTCTCTCCTCTCCGACCAACGGCAAGGGCGAAACCTCGAAACGGGAATTTGCGCTGGCCAGTCCGGCCGTAGCGGTCATCCCTCCGCGCCGGGTAATCTCATATGCAAGCTCGAATGCCTTTTTGGATCCAGCCATCTCTATCGCGTAGTCTACCCCGCCGCTTGTCGCGCCTTTTACTTGGGCAACAATATTCGGCGAGGTGGCCAAAAAAGTCTTCGTCGCTCCCAGCTCCTTGGCAAGATCCAGCTTCGCTTGGATTAGGTCGATCGCCACGATATCGCTTGCACCGCTCGCAACAGCGCCAAGTATCGCCGAAAGGCCTACGCCGCCGAGCCCGATTACCGCCACACTACGGCCTGGGCGGACCCCACACGTGTTCATCACAGCTCCAACGCCGGTCATAACGGCACAGCCGAAGAGAGCAGCTGTCGCCAAATCGATATCTTTGGTCACTTTGACTACCGAGCTCGCCGACACGACAGCATATTCGGAAAACGCAGAAACGCCGCTATGGTGGTTAATTTCGTATCCTCTCAAACGGATGTGCTTGCCGCCGGATAGAAGCGTTCCTGCAGCATTGGCCTGGTAGCCCGGTTCGCAGAGGCTGGCGCGGCCTTCAGCGCAATATGAGCAATGGCCACAAACCGGCAGAAATGACATGACTACATGGTCACCAACCTCAACCTTCTCGACACTCGGTCCGATTGCTGCGACGACGCCAGATGCCTCATGGCCTAGAGCGACTGGAAGCGGACGCGGTCTGTCCCCATTGATTGCGGACAGGTCAGAGTGGCAGACACCGGCAGCCTTGATCTTGACCAACACCTCCATGGGGCCAGGCGGCGTCAGTTCCACAAGCTCAATCTTAAGAGGTTTCGAATTTGAATAGGGCTTCGGCAGACCCGACTCCCTGAGGATTACCGAACGCATCTGCATCTTTGAAATTCCTTATCGATGTGCAAGCAACTGCATTGGAGAGGGGATATAGCGGAATCCGTCTCCGTTTCGCACCACATGCCCGGCACCTGGCCATGCGAAGTGATAGGACATTACCGCAATGCGATCTGTCGCCAGCATATCAAGCACGCGCGTGCGGGATCTAGCTGACAGCTTCGGGTCCGTGTCGTATCGGAATTCCATCATCGGCCTCTCCATCAACAGGATATGATGGTGCGTAAGGTCGCCGAGAAAACAGAGGCGATCGTTTCCCGACTGCAGCATAAAACAATGATGACCGAGCGTGTGGCCGGGGGCCGAAATCGCGTGAACGCCCGGCAAGAACTCCTCGCCGTCTTTGAAAAAGAAGGTCCGATCCTTGTGGGGAAGCAGGTTTCGCCGAGCGTTATCGATTTGAAATTGAAATGAAGAATCGATCGACGACCCGTCCGTCCAGTCCGTGAAGTCTCGCTCACTGATGAAGATGTCGGCGTTCGGGAAATTTAACCTTCCATTGGCATCGCACAGACCGCCGATATGATCGATATGGGCGTGCGACAGAACCACCGCATCGATCTCCGTCGGATCTCGACCTGCCTCTCTCAGGCTGGCTAGGAGTCGACCTGTGGTGGGCCCGAAAGCTTTGGAAGACCCCATCCCGGTATCAAATAGAATTGTTCTTCCATTTATCTCAACAAGCGGCACGTTTTGCTCGAGTACAACTTTGTTCGTTGGCAGGAAATTGTCCTCTAGCATCAGGCTGACCGTGCGTGGCTCTACCCCCAAGAAGTTCAGGCGAGGATCTCCTAGCTCTAACGGCCCGTCGGACAGTACCGTGATTTTTCCATCGCCAAATTCGAACGGATAAAAATACGGAAGCTTGGCCAGGTGATGCATACTAAGAGACACTGATTTTCCTCCCATCAGGTGCTTGGCGACATTTTTGGCAGATTGTATGATAATCTGTCAAATATTTTTGAAGAAAGCCATATCGAGAGCGACTGCCTTGCTTTAGGAGCCGGTGTACCGCGTTTTCCCCGGCCTACCGAATGCCGCGCAGTAGGAGCAGAGCATTCGAGAATGCGGCTCGCGGGGCCGCACAACGCATGGTCGTTGACCCAGCGTTGCCCCCTGTTCCGCGAAAAACCGCAGACATTCAGAGATTGACGAGGCTCAAGTTGAGTTGTCTCACAGCGCGCACCGCATCACCGTCCATCAGACAGGTGACATTTTCCCTTATTCGCGCTCATCATCGCGAAGCGGCGTAACGATCTGAAACGAAGCCGGTGGCGGACGCGCGCACCCAAAGAGCGATCAATTCCATCTTCGGCAGGGCCTTGCTGTAAAAGAAGCCTTGCGCCGAACCGCATCCGTTCGCTGCGAGAAATGCTGCCTGCTCGGCGGTCTCAACACCTTCCGCCACCACGTCCTGCCCAAGACATTGTGCAATGGACAGAATCGCTTTGACCAATTCTTCGTTCCTTTTGTCCGAGCTATTTATGAATGACCGATCGATCTTCAGCGTGTCGATCGGGAAGCGGGCTAGATAGTTGAGCGCCGAGTAACCGGTGCCAAAATCATCGATAGCAATCGAAAATCCCATTTGACGCAGCTTAAGAAGCGTCTGCAGGGTCTCGCCCTTCCGATCGAGAAGCAGACTCTCCGTGATTTCGATTTCGATCCATTCCGCGCGGCAACCGGTTTCACCGAGGATTGCAGCGATCTCGTTTACCAACCGTGAGCATTGGAATTGCTTACCCGAAAGGTTGACTGCAATCTTGTGCAGGTGGTGGCAATCGGCGTTCAGCTCCTTCGCCGTCTTGCACGCTTCACGCAGCACCCATCGCCCGAGTTCAACGATCAGCCCGGTATCCTCAGCGACCGGAATGAATCGAACCGGCGGAATCATGCCCATCTCGGGATGAGGCCATCTCAACAACGCTTCCGATCCTATCATTACGCCGCTGTCCAGAAGCACCTTGGGCTGGTAGTGCAGCTCCAATTCTTCGCGCTCGATAGCGCGGCGCAATTCAGATTCCAACTGCATGCGCTCCTCCACGCCCACAGTCAAATCCTTCGAATAAAAGCGAAAACTGTTTCTCCCCGAGCGTTTGGCAAGATACATCGCAGAGTCGGCGTATTTCACCAGATCGTTGACATCTGTGCTGTCGTCGGGCGAGATCGCGATGCCTACACTGCATGACACGTAGACTTCCTTGCCATCCAATAGGAAAGATTCCTTGAATCTCTCGAGGATCGAGCACGCAACCCAATCGAGATCGTCGGTTGTCTGGATTTCCGGCAACAGAATCGCGAACTCGTCGCCGCCGAGACGCGCAACCGTGTCGAGATCGCGGACAGATTTCTTAAGCCGGGTAGCGACCTGGCAGAGTAGTTGATCACCCACAGGGTGACCCATCGTATCGTTCACGACTTTGAAATGGTCGATGTCAATCAGCATTACCCCTGTCCGCCGACGTTGAGACGACGCGTCACTGACGACCTTTTGCAATCGCTCGTTAAACAGCAAGCGGTTCGGCAAAGAAGTCACCGGATCGTAAAAGGCCATTTGCCTGATTTTTTCCCGCGAGGCGTTCAGTTCCGTGACATCGCGAGAGACCCCGAGGACTCCTGTAACCTCTCCCCCGGCGCCGAGGACCGCAAGTTTACGTGTTTCGAGAAGAATGGACTGACCGTTCTCCGGGGAAACCACCCAATTCTCGTCGATAAGTATGCCACCGGCTTCGATCGTGGCCTCATCAGATTTTCCGGAAATGTGAGCTCTCTCAGCCCCGAACAATTCAAGGTCCGTTTTTCCAACGACCTCCGCCTCCGATTTCCCGGTCAGCCGCTCAAATGCATGATTGCACAACAGGTGTACGCCATCGACATTCTTTACCCAAACCATGTCAGGAATGGTTTGCAGCACACTTAGCAATTGCGTCCGCACGGAGTTGATGGCGTCTTCCGCCTGCCTTCGTTCCGTGACATCACGCGAAAATGCCAGGAGCGTGGTGGCGGCGTCAGGATCGGCGCTTGGTCGTCTAGCCACCGACAACTCGAACCATCGGGTCTCGCCGTTTGGCAAGGATACGCTAATGCATCGACCGTAGGCAACTCCTTCACTGCTTGCAGTTCGAAGCGCCTCCATTGCAATAGCCGCTTGATCAGGCGCAAGAACTTGGTCGACCGTCCTACCCAGTAGCATTTCCCGCTGCTGGGCTAGTAGTTCGGGATTTCTGGTCCAGACCTGAAGATATCGCCCATCCTCGTCGACCTCAAACAGAACGTCTGGAATAGCGGTGACGATCCCTTGGGCTAGTTCGAGAGCGTTTTTGAGTTCCTGCTCCGCCAACTTGTGTTCGGTTATGTCGATGATAACGCCAATCAGACCCGCGGGCTCGTCGTCGTGACCTCTGAAAACTGCCTTGTTGCAGACAACATCCAGGATGGCGCCGTTTGCGAGAGCGATCTTACGCTCGGAGACTTGGGCTCCACCCCTTTCAAGAAGGCCTTTCTCTTCAATAGAATAAATTTCCGCCAGTTGCGTTGAACTGAGATCAAAATCTGTATTCCCGATGATCTCGTCGCGCGAGCGACCGAGGAGATCTTCGAAAACCTTGTTGCAACCGACATAGCGACCGTGCAGATCTTTGAAGAAAATTGGGAGGGGCAACACGCCGATCAATGCTTCAAGCAGCGCTCCTCGGTCGGCTGAGGTATCATGATGCAGCGCTTCGTCTCTCCGGCGATTGCGCCTTTTCTGAAAAAAGGAGCGTTGCCAAAGCGGTTGTAAAGTCGAATTCATCGTGAAGCTCCTTACCAGTAAGCCCACGGTGAAGGCCGTCTTGCGATAGAGGGCTTCTGACTGCCAGTCCTAGTGGTAACACTAGGAGTAGTCATATGACGAAGCATCCAATTGAGGTGATCACGTCTGTAGAGCGCCGTCGGCGCTGGTCACGCGAAGATAAAGAGCGCCTTGTCGCTGCGTGCTTTGAGCCAGACGCGGTCATCTCCGAGATTGCCCGCGCGGCCGGCATCCATGTCAGCCAGTTGTTCCGTTGGCGCAAAGAGCTTTGCCGGATCGACGAGCCAAGGTCTGATACGGCGACTTTGGTGCCGGTGATCGTATCCGAGGCCGCTTCGACAGTCTCTCCCGTTCAACCGGAATCGCCCACCACATCCCACCCTCGTCGGAAGCGTAGCGATGTGACAATCGAGCTTGGACGGGGTCGGCGCGTGCGCGTGGATAGCGACATCGATACGGATGCCCTTGGCCGGATTCTCGATTGCGTGCTGGGGCTGCGATGATTCCGGTTCCGAGTGGCGTGAAGGTCTGGCTGGCGACAGGCCACACCGATATGCGAAAAGGCTTCCCCGGTTTGTCGTTGATGGTGCAGGAGGCGCTGAAGCGCGACCCGATGTGTGGACACCTGTTCGTATTCCGCGGCCGCGGTGGCGGTCTGATCAAGGTGATCTGGCATGACGGCCAGGGCGCTTGCCTGTTCACGAAGAAGCTGGAGCGCGGCCGCTTCATCTGGCCATCAGCGGCCGATGGCACGGTGGTGATCACGCCTGCGCAGCTCGGTTATCTGCTGGAAGGTATCGACTGGCGGATGCCGCAAAAGACCTGGCGGCCGACGTCGGCCGGATAAGCAAAAACACTGGAATGACAGGGTCGAATATGATTCCATCCTGTCATGAGCAATGCGACCGAAGAGCTTCCGGACGACCTTGCCAGTGCGCTTGCACTGCTGGCCCAGGAACGCGCTCGACGTGTCGCAGCCGAAGCAGAAGCAGCGACCGCCAAGGCAGAAGCCGCCAGCGCAAAGGCACTCGTATCGCATTCCGAGGCGCTGATCGCGCGGCTGAAGCTGGAGATCGACAAGGTTCGCCGTGCACTCTACGGCAGCCGGTCCGAGCGCAAGGCGCGGCTCCTGGAGCAGATGGAACTGCAGCTCGAGGAGTTGGAAGCGGACGCCGGTGAAGATGAACTGGCGGCGGAGATCGCAGCCAAAGCTTCAGCCGTCAAAGCCTTCGAGCGCAAGCGTCCGTCACGCAAGCCCTTTCCCGAACACCTGCCGCGTGAGCGCGTCGTAATCGCCGCTCCCACGAATTGCGCCTGTTGTGGATCGGTTAAACTGTCGAAGCTTGGTGAAGACATTACCGAGACCTTGGAAGTCATCCCGCGTCAGTGGAAGGTCATCCAGACGGTGCGGGAGAAGTTCACCTGCCGCGAGTGTGAGAAGATCACGCAGTCACCCGCACCCTTCCATGTGACACCCCGCGGTTTTGCCGGGCCGAACCTGCTGGCGATGATCCTGTTTGAGAAGTTCGCCCAGCACCAGCCGCTCAATCGCCAGAGCGAGCGCTACGCCCGCGAGGGCGTCGACCTCAGCTTGTCGACGCTGGCCGATCAGGTTGGAGCATGTGCCGCGGCGTTGAAGCCCATTCACTCCCTGATCGAGGCGCATGTCCTTGCTGCCGAACGTCTGCACGGCGACGACACGACCGTGCCGATCCTGGCCAAGGGAAAGACCGATACGGGCCGCATCTGGACCTATGTCCGGGACGATCGGCCGTTCGGAGGGCTCTCTCCGCCGGCGGCCCTTTACTATGCCTCGCGGGACCGACGGCAGGAGCATCCGGAGCGCCACCTGAAGACCTTCAACGGCATTCTGCAGGCGGACGCCTATGGCGGCTACAATCCGCTGTTCAAGGTTGATCGCGATCCAAATCCTCTAAGGCAGGCGTTTTGTTGGGCACACTCGCGGCGTAAGTTCTTCGTGCTCGCCGACATTGCCGCAAATGCCAAGCGTGGAAAGAACGCCGCGCCGATCTCGCCTATGGCGCTCGAAGCCGTCAAACGGATCGACGGCCTGTTCGATATTGAGCGCGAGATCAACGGGCTTACGGCCGATCAACGCCTGGAGCGTCGCCGGAGAGACTGTCTGCCACTCGTCGATGATCTGCAGGTCTGGCTTCAAACCGAGCGGGCAAAGCTCTCACGCAGTTCTCCGGTGGCGGAGGCGATCGACTACATGCTCAAGCGCTGGGATGGCTTCACATCATTTCTGCAGGACGGCCGGATTTGCCTGACGAATAATGCGGCAGAGCGAGCGCTCAGAGGCTTTGCGCTCGGCAGAAAATCCTGGCTCTTCGCCGGATCAGACCGCGGTGCAGATCGTGCGGCCTTCATGGCCACATTGATTATGACGGCAAAACTCAACGACATCGATCCGCAGGTGTGGCTGGCCGACGTTCTTGCCCGCATCGCTGATACGTCGATTACCAGGCTGGAGCAGTTGCTTCCGTGGAATTGGACGCCGCCGACCGTCAACGCTCAAGCGGCCTGACCTGCGGCCTTCACCGGAGCCTTACCCTTACCGAGGGCCAAGACAGATGCATCATCCATCCGATCAGGAATTCCGGGAACGCCACCCAAATCATTCGAGCAACAAATTGATGCAGATATGTCAGTAAGGCGTCGAACCGCGCGTCGGCCTGAGCCGGATAGTGCGGTCGGAAATGAACTTTGCTTTCACATTCGAAGCAACAACCTTCGCGGCAGCACGTAGATTGAAAGGCGCAATGAGTATGTTGTCCCGTTTGGCGAGAGGAGGGCCGGAGGAAGAATGCTACCGCGGAGCAAATATGTTCGTTGGAACCGGATCGCTTGTCTCATGTCTCCTGAGGCGACCCGGGCATTTCCCAATTTGAACTGTCATTCCTTAGCGCAGCCTACCTTGCACGAGAGCCGATCATGAAGGCACCGCATTCCACACAGACCCCGCATGCGATCTTCAATCGGCCGGCTTCCAGGAGAGCGGATCCGCTGGGTTATCGAAATATTTAGCAGCAGCGCTGGCAGACCACCAAGCTGTATTCTTCGGCTCGATCCAATCCTCAGAGTTAGGATCGCAATCAGCTGGCAAATCCGCCATTACATCCTCTATGGTACTGGGAATTGCTGGCCGCAGGATTGTCTGAATTTTGGGGCCCTGTCCCTCAAGAGTTCGCATCATTACGTCCCATACGAAACCCGCCTCAGAGCGCGGCGGCCAGAAATGAAAACTCTTGCTTACGAAGTCGGGGTTCCGTCGCCAGTAACAGGCTGCCGAAGCTTCGCCCCCTAGAACGATTGGGATCATGTCGCGCCCGGACTGGCGCACCGCGTTGATAACACCATTCTCAGCTCCCGACTGAACGATAATACCATCAATTCGACCGGGATTCGCTGCAAGGAATTTTTGCACCTCGGCCTGCGCGACCTTGTCTGTCCACTTCCCGTCGACATGACCTACGATCTTTATCTCGGGATAATACTCCAGAGCCTTCTTTGCGCCGACGTCAAAGCTGTCCGAGGAGGCAAAGCCGGAGATCCCCGAAACGAGAAGCACATTGCCACTTCCTTCGATTTCTTCAGCGAGCCACTTCGCCGCCTCAAACCCGCCTTGCATGTTGTTCTCAGTTGCGTTGACGGCGAACGGCGATGTTACGTAACCAGAGTACGAGAACACAGGCACTCCTTTTGAATACGCATACTCTATCGTAGGATTAAGCGCCGTGAGGTTCGAACAGCAGATAATAATTGCATCAACGCCGTCGTCTACCATCTGCCGCATCTGCCTGATCTGGACAGCGTCTTCAAGATTTGACTGGGTGACGATGAACTCGGAGACCAGCCCCGCTTTCTTGAAAGCTGGAACAATCTTGTTTGTGAACTCATCAAGAATACTCGCACGCCAAGAATTGTCAGCATATGTCGATGCGTACCCAATTTTCCACGGCGGTGCTCGCTGTGCCTTAAACGTGCGGAAGACAGATTCACCTGTAGGCAACTTTGGATCGAGCAACTCGTAGGTTTTTCGTTCCTCCCGCGGCAATTCCGTAAGGCCACCGGCGGCCGCTACAGAAGGGATCACCAAGCCGGTGATTAGAATAATGGCTCTTGTAATTTCACGTATGCGCACGGATTTGATACCTCTCGTGTCTCTGAGCATTGCAAAGCAGTTGATCTCTTGAAGGTTGATCGGCTCTAGGTGGGTTTTTTACAGTCAGACGGGCGGCGAAAGGGAGACCAAGAGCCTATGGCCGGATTTCGCTTCCGTAAGCGGATTTCCCTTCAGTAGAACGCCGCTATCACAGTGGCCATCCGACGCGTGGCAGTCCCGTTCGATGCGTAGCTTACGCCACTAACCTAACCCGACGCGTCGACTTATCTTCGGTCAATTTGAATGAAGCGAGCCGCTCGCTGAGTTCGTTAGTCTGATCCGAGAGAGTCTTTGCCGCGGCATTTGTCTGCTCGGCCATGGCAGCGTTTTGTTGTGTTCCCTGGTCAAGTACATTGACGTTATTGTTGATCTCGGCGAGGGACGCCGCTTGCTCGCGGCTCGAATTGACGATTTGATCAATCCGATCGGAAATCTTCAAGATCGACGCCGTTATGTTGTGTAACGCCTCACCTGCTTTCCCCACGTAATCTGAGCCGATCGCCACCTCCGAAGAGGATTCCGAAATCAGGTGGCGAATCTCGCGGGCTGCAGCTGATGATTTCTGGGCAAGTTCGCGCACTTCCTGGGCTACGACTGCAAAACCCTTTCCGGCATCTCCAGCACGAGCCGCCTCGACACCAGCATTTAGTGCCAAAAGATTTGTCTGGAACGCAATCGTATCGATCAAACCAATGATTTGGCCGATCTTGTGGGACGCGTCTTCTATTCTGCCCATTGCGTTGATCGCATCGGTCACAATGGTTGCCGCACCCTCGGCGTGTTCTTTAACAACGGACACGAAAGCCTGGGTTTCATAGGCATTCTCGGATGATTTTCTGACCGTGACCGTCACCTGTTCGACGGCGGCCGCAGCCTCCTCCAGTGAGGCGGCTTGCAATTCAGTTCGCCGCGACAGATCATCTGAGGCTTTGAAAAGCTCGCTGGTTCCCCATTGAATTTGATTGGTATTCTCGTCGATATGAGACACTGTCTCTCTCAGGATCGAAAGCGAGTGATTGAAATCGCGCCTCAGCGGCTCAAGATTGGGATGGAATTGGCGGTCAATTTCTTGAGAGATGTCGCCACGCGCCAATCGAGATAACGCCTCTCCTAGAATGGTGACGGCAGTTGCGACCTCCTCCTCCATCTGAGCGCGTTCGCGTTCACGATCCATCCGCTCCTGTTCAACGGTTTTCCTATCGGCTTCCGTTCGTGTCTCGATGTCCATCTTCGAGACAGCATTTTCACGGAAAACCTCGAGTGCGCGAGCCATTTCACCTATTTCGTCTCTCCGGTCACGTCCGACAATCTGCGATCGAAGATCGCCCTTTGCCAGCTCTTGCATGCGCTTCGCGATCCGTTCGATCGGGGCGCGAAGTGTCGCCATCAGGCCGGCGCCAGCCGCCAAGGCTACCAAGACGCCGGACACTGTGGCGATAGTTGACAGCAAGCGGGCAAGATTGCTTTCATTGCGAGCATCGTTTTCCTGAGTTGCTGCAAAAGTTACGAGGTTTTTCCAGATCTCCTGACCGGTTTTGTCCGCCTCAGAATATTGCGCTTGGCGGGCTTCCGCTATCTTGACCAGCTTCTCTGTGTTCTCTTGGATAGAATCCACCTGGGCGAATAGATCTTCCTGCATTTTATCGAAGCCAGATATCGAGCTGGCAACGCCTCCAACTGCCACGGTGTCACGCGCCAATTTTGTAAGTTGCTCAACGAGGCGCTGCTGATTCTCTGCGTTGGCTGTACGGAACAGGTTATTGATTTCGATTTCGATCGAATCGGCGTCCTGGCCGATCGTTGTCGCCGTCGCAACAAGCATTTCGGAATCCGTCAACGCTTTATCCAACGCCCGGATCGCATTTGTTCCTTCAATCATGTGCTGGATCGCATCCACTCGCAGGTTCGTCGCAAAGCTCTGTAGGTCAGAGCCGGCAAGCCGTGTGGAAGGGTCGACAAATTCGGGGTTGGCGATTAGCTTGGCGATAGTCCTCTCAATTTTAGTAACGGCCTGCTCGTCAGCAGTCGAGACTACCCGCTTAACTGTTTTTAGCGACTTTTTGATCACAAGCCCTTGCTGGGCGACAGTCGGAGGCTGCTTCGCTCCGTCCGGCAAGCTCACCAAGTCTTCCGCCATGTGTTGCATAACTGATGCCGTATCGAGTGAGCGGGTAGCCTCCCGGAGCATGGTTTTCCCGGAGTTCTCCTGATTGCGTACTTGTGAGCGCACATCAACCGCAGCCAATTTAAGGGCGCCTCCGACCTCCTTGATCTTCGACAAGTTGGAAACAATGTCGCTGCGAACGGATTCCTCGTCATTATGCAAAGACCACATGCGGCCGATGCTGCCCGAGATAACGGACATTGCCGATACACTGTTTTCGAGCGCACCAGTTTCGCTCCCGCTACCTGCCGCCGCTTCCTGGAGCGACTGCATGGTTGCGCTCTGCCCGTTTAAACTTGTCAGCGCCTCATCTCGGTACTCCGTTGAGCTTTGCGCCAAAAAGCGGTTCATGCTTTCCGCGACACTTCGAAACCCGCTCAAGGTCTGAAGAACCTCATTTGAAAGCCGAAGACGAGACTGAAGCAAGCCAGTTGCTTTTAAGCCGACCCCACCAACTGCCGCCAATATCAGGATCAAGGGTACAAGTACCAATAACACCTTTGCTCTTATGGTAAAGGTGGATAACAGGCGATCGACGAACATACTTACCTCCAAAGGGCTCAAACGGTGCTGGGGCCTCGCTTTTGGAATAGTAATGTTTGAGCCTGAACGAACATGGATAAGAGTTTCACTAAAACAATCGAAACTTTTTTACGTGTTGTTAGGATTTGACCTCTTACCCATTGCGTCTTTCGAGAAACTTAACGGAAGGTTAATACCTGCAGATTTGCCGGATCAGAACGTGGGAGTGGATCTATCTGCACCGAGGATCGATCTCCAGCACGTTCCCTGTCAGCTTTCCGGACAGTTCCGAATTCGCCAGGAATTGCACGGCGTGGATCACTGTTCGAAGCACGTCATTTTCGCTTGAAGACGTAGAGTTCACATCGCTGGCGTGTACAGCATTTATCCTCAGCCCGGAACCGAAATATTGCCTAGCAATTGCGGAGGTAGTAGTGCGCAACGCCGCTTGAAGGACGGCTTCTGCTTCCAGCGAGGTCGTCTCTTCGAACCATGCGACGTCCACTACGGCAAGCTCCGCGCCCTGAAGTCGAGAGCTAAAGGCACCTGTAACTCTGATTAGATTGGATACGGCATCAAGCCCCAGATTCGCGCTGGATAGCGATCCCGTTACAGTTTGGGTTGTTTCATTTCTGCGGAAAACTATGTTCACCAGAACGTCGACCCGTCTCCAGCGCAAATACACCTGGTCAGCCATTGAGTTGACGTAAACGTCTCTGTTCGGGTTGACTTTGACCGGTAAAAAATTGTTTCCCTGGCCTTCAGCCAGGGAGGCGAAGTCGGCGGGATTGGCGTCGCCTACGGCGACCCGATAGCCTTTTTCTATAAATGAGCGCGCCAAACAAAGACCAACAGGATTTGACGCGCCTATCAAGACACAGACTTTTTCCCCAGGAGAAATGTTGGCGTCACTGTCACGTTCAACCAGTACCTCGGTCGATGGAGTATGACACGCCTTGTGAGTCAGAGACGCTTGTATCACGCGCCGGTCGCCGCTTCCGGCAGATTAAGAAGGTCGACAATTTGTGCATTTTTGGCCAAGTTTAGCACTTATAACTCCCGGTCCGTCGCTGCGTCTCCCGCGAACAAGCAATGCGCGGGCGATATAGTAAAATTTTTGTCCGACAATCTGTCAATTCCTTTTTTGCGATTTTCGGCGGACACATGTCGAGACCGGCGTCATTTTGAGGCCTCATGCACGCAATGCCGTAAGCATCGGTATTCCGACACCCGGTTGAGTTTGATGTGGTCTTTCCTGTTAGTCTTCTCTCGCCGCCACGTTCCGATTTGATCGCGCTTTTCGCGTTCGCGCGGCACAGACAACAGCACGCCTATGGCAGCACAAGCTGTTTGACCATCATCAGGTTTCGTCCTTAAGCTCTTCTTTTGCCCAATCAGACGCCCGGAGTCCGTACCCGCTAAGAAGAGCGCAAAGTCAACTCAATGCGACGAGGCGCGGCTTACGCATTGATATTTGCCGCGACCGCCTCGCTTAGTAGGCCAAAAGAACTCGTCGACGTCTTTGCGTCTCCGAGTGTTGAGCCTGGAGCGTGCCTCTCTTATACGTCATAACCGAAGTATGCTGATGCGCAGGTTAAGAGGACCAGCGTGTGGCGAAATCGTGGGGCCATCCTACAGCACAATCATTTTTCTCCGTGTCGACTCAACGGCCTCCAAGGTCGGTTGGCGTAGGTTCTCTCCCACTCATAGCACTCCCACCCTTCCCGTGACGGGCTGCGATCGAAAGCAGCCCGTCACCCCTCGCCTTGGGAGGCATCTTTAGATTGATTTGCCGTGCGGGAACTCCACTAGAACCGTGGCAGATTTCCCTGATGCTGCCTTGCCTTTGATCAGGAATAGCATTAACGTATATCAGACAATCTGTCAATCTGTTCGAGGCTTGTGGAAGCCAGTCATCGCATCATTAGAGGCTTCCCAACTGCAGCGCTGAAAAACTAGGAGGCCATCTCGAGCGGGAGAACGTGGATGTCGGTGCTGGTGATGATCCGCCATGACGAAAGCCTAGGGAATGAGAGATTCAACCGGCCTCCACAAAGGTCCGAATCGGTCATGTACGCGATCAAAATCGCTCGCACGCCATCCGGTCTCGAGCTTTGAAGGTTTGGAAAACTAGTCCCGGCATGTGCGAGTTGGTGTTCATAGATAGGTTTATATTGGATGACCGAAAGTTTGTTCAGCAAGCCCGATGAAGGGACCTTAGTGAAAGACAACTTTATCGAGGGCTCCGATCCCGAACGTCTTTTGCCTTTGATATCATCGCCCCTGGCGTCCTCTGACCTTGCTCAACACGACAGTAGATCGCTTAACTCTCGCTGCAGTCGAATTTCCCTTGATGGTTTTGGCGTTGCGGATGCCCATCATGAAGGGGCGTTCTCGGTCATGATAGATTCCCCAGTTGACGTCGTAACGGTCTTCCTGCCGGCGTCCGGGAATGCAGTCTTTCATTGGTCTGGGCAACAGGTAGAGTCGCCGCATGTTGCAAATGCTCCGCTGAATGCCCGACAAGATGGCATAAGATCTCAACTGTCATTGACGATCGATACGCAATCCTTGCGTGACAAGCTTTCTCGCATGCTCGATCGGACGATCAGCGGAAATCTGCAAATTCAGCCGACCCTTGATCTTGCATCGAGCGCGGGAACGCTCATGCGAGAACTAGCCCTGTCTGCCCATCGCGGCCTCAGTGCCGGGGGGGCTCTGCGACAATGCCCGTCGGCCTATAGCTCGCTCCTCGACGCGATAGAGTACCTTTTGATCGAAAGCTGTATGCATCGCTATACCGATGAACTTCGTCGTCCGTCTCCGTCTCCCACGCCTCGCCACGTGAAACGGGCAATGGAGTTTATGGAAGAGCATATGGCTCAACCCATTTCCCTTAACGATATCGCCGCTGCGGCCAAGGTCAGCGTGCGGACTTTGCAGCACGGCTTCCGACAATTTCGTAATACCAGCCCCACAATGCACCTCCGAGACTTGCGTATGTGCGCAGCTCGACAGGAACTGCTGCAAAACGGCGCTAAAATCAGCGTTTCGGAAATAGCGCTTAAGTGGGGCTTCACACACCTCGGCCGTTTTGCTGCAGAGTACAAGAGACGTTACGGCGAACTGCCATCTAAAACAGTGCATATGAGCGATGTTCTGCCGCATAGGCGATCTATGTGTGCTTCGCAGGCCTCTCCGCCCGAAAGCTGACCCGGAAATAGCCCTTCGCGATGGCGCTGTGGTTCGCAGCGCTCCACCGGGCTATACCATCGCTGCGCCCTTAATTTTTCGGTCTGTCGCCACAGACGGTCAGCAGCCGAGCGTACAGTGCTTCAAGGTGATTGGTGATTTGGATCATTTGCAGCCGCTCTTGCTCCAGGCGCTGCGACTGTGCATCTTCGTGGCTTTCTAAGTGGGTATCTGTCTTAGCCTGTTGCCCGAAATTGATTGCGATAACTTTGGACATCTTCGAACTCTCGTTGAATTTCGTTAATACTCCGCGTCTTGAAGGAAGACAGTCGCGGAAGGTGAAAAAGCAAAAGTCTGCTAGGCAGCTGCGATGCGTCCTGATTGGTGCCAAACCTTTGCTCAAAACTAAGGAAGCATTCCATCCCTTGTTCAAGCGGAGTGATTCCGTAGCTGAAGGTTGGGTCGAAGTCGCGCCTAAGTCCGAACCGGTTGGATCCGATCGCCGTTGATCGATAGAATGCCAGAGACCTGATCGACGACCGGGCCGATGATACCATCTGCTACCTCAACGACGACAATGGCGCTGTGGCTAGACCGATGGGATTGGTTATCTCGGCAGCAAGCTCTATCACCGGAATGACAGAACCGGCAGATCCCTGAACCGAGAACATGCGTTAGGGGCAGCGGCGTCGCCTCTGCTAACCCCCGGATTTCCGGGATCAACGTCGTCTTCATGCAGAACTGCTGGCTGCCAGATGGAAACCGATAATATCCTGCGGTGAATTATGACATGATTCATTAAAACTCTTCCCATTCCTTAGTCGCGACAGCGGCTGTAGTACGTCCGCCGAAGGCGCCGGCAAGCTTCTGGGAGAGGGCACGCGCTGGCGAGGCGGCCGGCTTACCGTTCTGGTGGGCAACACGCCGTACAACAGTCGAACCGTCGAGCCTGAAGCGCGCAATAAGCCGCGCCAGATTGGAAGCCTCATCCGCCAACCGGTTGGTGGCCGCCGTCGATTCTTCCACCATCGCCGCATTCTGCTGGGTCGTCTGATCCATCTGGTTGACCGCAGTGCTGACTTCCGCCAGCCCGGTCGATTGCTCTCGTGCCGCCGTCGAGATCGTATGAACGTGCTCGTTCACCTTGATCACGTGGCCTCGGATTAGACCAAGGGCATCGCCTGTGGCCGTTACCAGCCTGACCCCAGTTTTGACCTCGTCGCCGGACCGGTTGATCAGCGCCTTGATATCCTTGGCGGCAGTGGCGGAGCGCTGTGCCAGTTCACGCACCTCCTGAGCCACAACGGCGAAACCCTTTCCAGCGTCACCCGCACGCGCCGCCTCGACGCCGGCGTTAAGGGCCAAAAGATTGGTCTGGAAGGCGATCTCGTCAATGACGTTAATGATCTGGCCGATTTCATCCGAGGCCTGCTCGATGCGGCCCATGGCGGCGACCGCGTCTTTGACAACCGCGCTCGACTGCTCGGTGCTTCTGCGTGCCTCATCGACCATATGGCTGGCTTCCGTGGCTCTTTCTGTCGAGCTTTTTACCGCCACCGTGATTTCCTCAAGCGCCGAAGAGGTCTCCTCCAGGGCCGCGGCTTGCTGTTCCGTGCGCTTTGAAAGGTCGCCTGAGGCGATGCGCATCTCGCCGGCTCCGCCGTTGATCGTGTCGACGGCGGAGCGAACCTCGCCTAATACGGATCGAAGGGCTGCCATGGTGGCGTTGACATTACTCTTCAGTTCACCAAAGGCTCCCTGAAACTCGCCGCACATGTTTTCCGTCAGATCCCCATCGGCAAGCGCTGAGATAACTCGGCGAGTTTCGGCGATGCCCCGGTCAACAGAGGTGACCAGCTCGTTGACGCTTCCTGCAAAACGGTCGAGAGCCGCATCGCCGTATTTCTTGGTGATGCGATGGGTGAAGTCACCGGCTACGGCGGCTGACACCACCTCGGCAATGCTCGACTGCAAGTCGGCGCTCTTGGCCTGCAACGCGGCCTCCTGCGCGTTCAGATCGCGGGCCTTGATGCTGTTTTGCTTGAATACCTCAACGGCTCTCGACATCTTGCCGATTTCGTCGGCGCGCATTGCGAAAGGAACCTCAGTGTCGAGATTACCATCTGCCAGTACGCCCATCGTGGTAGTCAACCGCGAGATCGGATCGGTAATCTTCCGGATGCAGTAAAGCAGGGCTATAATGCCCGTCGTAGTTGCCAGCGCCATGGCAAGAATGGTGACCAAAACCGTCGATGAAACGGCGCCCATCGTGTTTCCGACGGCCGCGACTCCACCACGCTTGTTAACTGCGACATCCTGGTCAAGGAGCGCTCCGCTATCATTATACAGTTTCGTCGTGGCGTCACTCGTTAGAAGAGCAAATGCTTCATCCTTCTTGCCTGCCTGCATTAGTTTAACAATCCGCTCGCCATCCTCCTGATATTGCGTCCACAAAGCGGAGAACGCGTCATAGGCCTGACGCTCCTCGCCGGATGTCACCATCGGCTCATATTCACCACGGGCATTCGCGAGATCCTCCATCTTCTGGCGGAAGGTGGTGATATTATGCGCAAGGCTCGTCGAATCTGATGAGTTTGTCACCAGCCTGAACTGCAGGATGCGGTAGTCCCCGGTGATCGTATTGATCCGATTTATCACATCGATCGATGGCAGCCAGTTGCTGGCAACTTCGGATATATTGCTCCTAATGGACAGCAGCTTGACGATACTCACGATGCCCTGGCCCGCCGCGAGAAGAGAGAGCAGAACAAATATCAAAGATAAAGCGAGTCTAATGGACTTGGGCATAAAGGCAAACCTTTTAGGTGAGGTGGACGATCGACTTGTCTACTCAAATCTTCCAATTGCCGTTTCATTCATTCGAACGGCAGATCAATCTTGTGGGTCTGTGACATAGCTGAGAATACCTATTGGTTGCGTTGGTTAATGAAGCCTTTCCTGCCCGTCTCGAATGCAAAAAGACGACGTTTTAAGGATAGTCAGGCGTCCAATGGATCGTCCGCGCTTACAAGGAGGATGCAGCCGGCAAAATTTTATTTGGCGCCGTTCGAAGAGCATCATCGTTTTCAGCAACCGAGTTTCGCCCCGCCACGAGCGACCTAGAGCAAGTCCTGCGATCGATGAATCGATTGTGATGTGACGGCGTCCATCGAAGCTGATTCAACTCCACAGAGAAGAGGTGGATGATGGGACAGGCCCTGAGCGATGATCTTCGAATACGGGTTTTGAAAGCGTCTGCGGCGGGCATGTCGGCTCGACAGGCTGCGGCTCGTTTCGGAGTTGGGATTTCGACGGCGATCCGCTGGATTGCAAGAGCGAAAGAGGGTGAGCTGACTGCTCGGCCACAGGGCTGGAGACGACCTTCGGCAGTGGATGCACACGAGGAATTCGTTGTCGCGTTGATCAACGAGCGTAGGGATGTGACGCTCGATGAGATGGTTGAGCGCTTGTCCGTCGAGCGGCAGGTGAAGATCAGCCGCAGCGCACTTGGCGCTTGGCTTCGAAGCCGTGGGTGGACCTTTAAAAAAGACCGCACACGCACTGGAGCAGGACCGACCGGACGTCCTGAAGCGCCGGCGCGCCTGGTTCGATGGTCAATTGGACCTCGATCCGGAGAAACTGATCTTCATCGACGAAAGTGTGCTGCAGAGGCACGGAAGGAGTTCAGTGTGAGCTAACCCCGTAACGTGAAGCTGCGTGAATGATGGAGGATGGCCCTCCGGGATCGGCTTTCAGGAGCGGGTCTCAAACCAGTCCGAGCTGCTGCGGTAAAGAGCCGTGGTGGTGAGCGCCGGATGAAAAGTTCGGACGAGATCCGAGCAGGTGCGTGTCCGAAGACGAACGAAAGTGAACCCTCCGAAGACGCGCCGTTATGAATATAAGCGTCGTCGAAACCAGGACTGTTTCGTCATCCTGGGACAAGTCCGCCGGGTGCCTGATGATTGGGCGGGCGGCGACCGGCGTAGAGGGGGCGTGAGTTGGACACAGGCTTTCACCCGGAACTGCAGGAACCAGGCTCCTGATGCCAAGGGAGAAGCCCAAGCGGAGAAACCGTAAGGCGAGAGTACCGATGCAGGAGACTGGGGCGGACCGATCCGTATGAGCGTTGAGGGCCCTGTAATGGGGCCGGAGCAAAGGGATCGGATCAGGTGGTCGTATTGTTTGGAACAACTGGAAACAGGATGACTTCGATAGGTACGACAGACAAGCCGTTTCGGATTGAGAAGCGGCAAGTGTACGAAGCTTACAAAGCGGTCAAAGCCAACCGTGGTGCAGCCGGGTGGACGGTGAGACCCTGGAGATGTTTGACAAAGACCTTGCGAGAAATCTCTACAAGATCTGGAACCGGCGGTCAGTGATCGGATCGCGCAGATGGTGGTCAAGCAGATGATTGATCCGGAATCCGACATCAAAGCTGTTCGACAATCTTCCGCATGATCTCTTGCTGAAGACGGTCAGAAAAGACGTTAAATGCAACTGGGCTCTGCTCTACATCGAAAGATGGTTGACCGCGCCTATGGAAAAGAACGGAGAAGTCATTGAGCGGATGCGTGGTACCCCGCAAGGGGGTAAGGCTCCGGTGAAGGCCGCAGGTCAGGCCGCTTGAGCGTTGACGGTCGGCGGCGTCCAATTCCACGGAAGCAACTGCTCCAGCCTGGTAATCGACGTATCAGCGATGCGGGCAAGAACGTCGGCCAGCCACACCTGCGGATCGATGTCGTTGAGTTTTGCCGTCATAATCAATGTGGCCATGAAGGCCGCACGATCTGCACCGCGGTCTGATCCGGCGAAGAGCCAGGATTTTCTGCCGAGCGCAAAGCCTCTGAGCGCTCGCTCTGCCGCATTATTCGTCAGGCAAATCCGGCCGTCCTGCAGAAATGATGTGAAGCCATCCCAGCGCTTGAGCATGTAGTCGATCGCCTCCGCCACCGGAGAACTGCGTGAGAGCTTTGCCCGCTCGGTTTGAAGCCAGACCTGCAGATCATCGACGAGTGGCAGACAGTCTCTCCGGCGACGCTCCAGGCGTTGATCGGCCGTAAGCCCGTTGATCTCGCGCTCAATATCGAACAGGCCGTCGATCCGTTTGACGGCTTCGAGCGCCATAGGCGAGATCGGCGCGGCGTTCTTTCCACGCTTGGCATTTGCGGCAATGTCGGCGAGCACGAAGAACTTACGCCGCGAGTGTGCCCAACAAAACGCCTGCCTTAGAGGATTTGGATCGCGATCAACCTTGAACAGCGGATTGTAGCCGCCATAGGCGTCCGCCTGCAGAATGCCGTTGAAGGTCTTCAGGTGGCGCTCCGGATGCTCCTGCCGTCGGTCCCGCGAGGCATAGTAAAGGGCCGCCGGCGGAGAGAGCCCTCCGAACGGCCGATCGTCCCGGACATAGGTCCAGATGCGGCCCGTATCGGTCTTTCCCTTGGCCAGGATCGGCACGGTCGTGTCGTCGCCGTGCAGACGTTCGGCAGCAAGGACATGCGCCTCGATCAGGGAGTGAATGGGCTTCAACGCCGCGGCACATGCTCCAACCTGATCGGCCAGCGTCGACAAGCTGAGGTCGACGCCCTCGCGGGCGTAGCGCTCGCTCTGGCGATTGAGCGGCTGGTGCTGGGCGAACTTCTCAAACAGGATCATCGCCAGCAGGTTCGGCCCGGCAAAACCGCGGGGTGTCACATGGAAGGGTGCGGGTGACTGCGTGATCTTCTCACACTCGCGGCAGGTGAACTTCTCCCGCACCGTCTGGATGACCTTCCACTGACGCGGGATGACTTCCAAGGTCTCGGTAATGTCTTCACCAAGCTTCGACAGTTTAACCGATCCACAACAGGCGCAATTCGTGGGAGCGGCGATTACGACGCGCTCACGCGGCAGGTGTTCGGGAAAGGGCTTGCGTGACGGACGCTTGCGCTCGAAGGCTTTGACGGCTGAAGCTTTGGCTGCGATCTCCGCCGCCAGTTCATCTTCACCGGCGTCCGCTTCCAACTCCTCGAGCTGCAGTTCCATCTGCTCCAGGAGCCGCGCCTTGCGCTCGGACCGGCTGCCGTAGAGTGCACGGCGAACCTTGTCGATCTCCAGCTTCAGCCGCGCGATCAGCGCCTCGGAATGCGATACGAGTGCCTTTGCGCTGGCGGCTTCTGCCTTGGCGGTCGCTGCTTCTGCTTCGGCTGCGACACGTCGAGCGCGTTCCTGGGCCAGCAGTGCAAGCGCACTGGCAAGGTCGTCCGGAAGCTCTTCGGTCGCATTGCTCATGACAGGATGGAATCATATTCGACCCTGTCATTCCAGTGTTTTTGCTTATCCGGCCGACGTCGGCCGCCAGGTCTTTTGCGGCATCCGCCAGTCGATACCTTCCAGCAGATAACCGAGCTGCGCAGGCGTGATCACCACCGTGCCATCGGCCGCTGATGGCCAGATGAAGCGGCCGCGCTCCAGCTTCTTCGTGAACAGGCAAGCGCCCTGGCCGTCATGCCAGATCACCTTGATCAGACCGCCACCGCGGCCGCGGAATACGAACAGGTGTCCACACATCGGGTCGCGCTTCAGCGCCTCCTGCACCATCAACGACAAACCGGGGAAGCCTTTTCGCATATCGGTGTGGCCTGTCGCCAGCCAGACCTTCACGCCACTCGGAACCGGAATCATCGCAGCCCCAGCACGCAATCGAGAATCCGGCCAAGGGCATCCGTATCGATGTCGCTATCCACGCGCACGCGCCGACCCCGTCCAAGCTCGATTGTCACATCGCTACGCTTCCGACGAGGGTGGGATGTGGTGGGCGATTCCGGTTGAACGGGAGAGACTGTCGAAGCGGCCTCGGATACGATCACCGGCACCAAAGTCGCCGTATCAGACCTTGGCTCGTCGATCCGGCAAAGCTCTTTGCGCCAACGGAACAACTGGCTGACATGGATGCCGGCCGCGCGGGCAATCTCGGAGATGACCGCGTCTGGCTCAAAGCACGCAGCGACAAGGCGCTCTTTATCTTCGCGTGACCAGCGCCGACGGCGCTCTACAGACGTGATCACCTCAATTGGATGCTTCGTCATATGACTACTCCTAGTGTTACCACTAGGACTGGCAGTCAGAAGCCCTCTATCGCAAGACGGCCTTCACCGTGGGCTTACGCAAGGGGGCGTGGTCAGCCCGATCCTATCGAATCTCTTCCTGCATTACGCGTTTGACGTCTGGATGACCCGGACGCATCCGGATCTACCATAAAGGCCTGGCGCCGGCGAAGATCGGCGGCTACGTCAAACCGACACTGAGGGTGCGGCCGCCGACAACTACACCTTGACGCGTCGCTGGTTGACGCGAATGGCTTTCGCTTGACCCTCCACGCTGGCACGTGCAGCATCGTCGGCCTGATCGATTTCAGGACGAACGCGTGCATCGATCGGGTGGTGATCATGCTCCTGCTCAGGACTCCGATACGTTGAAACGACAACGCCACGGTGCAACAGCTCGTTCATGTCGTGTTACCTCTTCGAAGGCTACAAGCTATCTGGGAAAGACTTACCTTGTAGGGCATTGGCGGAAGGATCGACAATCGAAAAGACAGGCAGAAATCTCGTCTGCAAGGCCGGCCCCAGAAGGGGTCGGAAGGGAAGATCCGTAGGACAGCTCCCGCGAAACCTCTAGAAAAGTCCAGCCTTTTGAGACCTCGCAACCGGCGGAGAGGATGTTGCTGTCCTGCCTCTATTCAACAGACCTCTCCCCCTTTAAGTTCAGTCGGCGAGCGACCCTTGGGCGATCGCTATGCGCCGATCCCGCCCATGCAGACGTATTTCATGGATAAGAAGTCATCCATTCCGTACTTTGAGCCCTCTCGGCCGAAGCCGGATTGCTTGACGCCGCCGAATGGCGCTAATTCGGTGGAAATCAGACCCGTGTTCACGCCAACCATGCCGTATTCCAGCGCCTCTGTGACCTTCCAAACGTTCCTGAGGTCGTTGGCGAAAAAGTAGGCTGCCAAGCCGAATTCCGTATCGTTCGCGAGTTCGATGACTTCCTCGACAGTATCGAACTTGAACACCGGAGCCAGAGGCGCGAAGGTTTCCTCACGCGCAACCTTCATATCCTTTGTGGCACCCGAGAGAAGCGTTGGTTGGACGAACGTGCCTCCGCGAGCATCGCGGTCACCACCAACCACGACAGTCGCACCCTTGGTCACAGCGTCATCGATATGACCATAGAGCTTTGCTACCGCTTCATCGTTGATCAACGGGCCGATCGTCGCCCCGCTCTCAAACCCGTCAAGAACCTGCAAGGCACTCACGCGCATTGCCAGCTTCTCGACGAACCTGTCATGGATCCCGCTCTGTACGTAAATACGATTCGCGCACACGCAGGTTTGACCCGCGTTACGAAACTTAGAAAGCATAGCCCCCTCGACCGCCTGGTCGAGATCTGCATCGTCGAAAACGATAAACGGCGCATTGCCGCCGAGTTCCAGGCTCAGCTTCATGATCTTCTGGGCGCCTTGCGCCATCAAGATACGGCCAACTTCGGTCGAACCGGTGAAGGTCAGTTTCTTGACGACCGGGTTGGAGCAGACCTCCTCGCCAAACATTCTTGCATTATCCGTCGGGAGGACGCTGAACAAGCCATCGGGTATTCCGGCACGCTCCGCGAGGATCGCCAATGCAAGCGCCGATAACGGAGTCTCGGCAGCAGGCTTGAATACGATCGCGCAGCCGGACGCGAGCGCCGGCGCGATCTTGCGGCACACCATCGCCGACGGAAAGTTCCAAGGAGCGATGGCGGCCACAACGCCAACCGGCTGCTTGATGACAAGCAGTCGCTTGTCGGCCTGGTGACCTGGAATGGTGTCACCATAGACACGCTTGGCTTCCTCACCGAACCATTCGATGTAGGAAGCGCCGTAAGCAATCTCGCCACGCGCTTCCGCCAGTGGCTTGCCCATTTCCGATGTCAGAATTACGGCCAGGTCTTCAGCGTTAGCTACCACCTCTTCGTAGAACTTCCGCATGATCAGCGAGCGTTCCTTCGCCGAAACCTTAGCCCACTTCTTCTGTGCAGCCTTTGCAGCATCGATAGAGGCTCGCACTTCAGCAAGGCCAGCGCTAGGCAAAGAGGCAAGGACGTCCATCGTGGAGGGGTTTAGCACGTTGATGCGTGTGCCGTTTACCCCTTCGCTCGACCACTTTCCTCCAACCAGCATCTGCTCGCGAACGAGAGTCTGGTCCTTTAAACGGCCTAGCAGGGTGCTGGAGATTGCCATGGATCTTCCTTTCTATGCATTGATCATATCTGATTTCGAATGTGTGGTGACCGTGCGTATATCGCGACCATCGGAACGATGAGCAGACCGACGACAGCCTGCTGCGCCGGAAAGTTCAGTCCGAGGCCAACTAGAAGCGAGGTCAGTACAGTCAGGACAAGAACACCGAGCACTGTCGCGCCATAGCCGCCCGCCCCACCAAGAAGCGACGTCCCTCCAATCACCACCGCTGCTACGGTGGTGAAAAGATAAGGGTCGCCCACGCCGACGAAGCCACCACCGGAAAACCCTAGTAGCAGCATGCCCGTGATTGCAGACATGGCACCGCTGACGCTATGGATGACGGTCCAGACCTTGAATTCGGAGATTCCGAGGCGGGCGGCCGCCGTCCGGCTTCCGCCGACGGCGTAAATGCTGCGGCCAAACCAGGTGTTGTACATGAACCATCCAAGCGCGATGGCGACGATAGCCCAGATCACGATGACCGGAGGCAGCGACAGGCCGAAAAACTTTCCGTTGAACGCCGAAATGTTCCTCAGCCATTCGGGTACCGGAGCAAACACTGTACCACCAAACGCCGAGCCGAGTGAGGTGTAGATCTGGACCGCACCGACGGCCGCGAAGCCAACTCCGAGCGACATGATCAGCGCTTGCCCTTGGAGACGGAAGCTCAGGGCGCCATTGGCGGCCCCGACAAGCGCACCGAGGAGCATGACAACCAGCATCGCGAGGGGAGCGGGAATACCTGCGACCATAAGGCTGGGAAGGAGGATGTTCGCGCCTCCAATAATATATGGTATCGAAAGATCGAGCGCACCGACCAGAGCGCACAGGGTCTGGCCAATGGAGGCAAGCCCCAGAAACGCTGCGAGAAGAAGGATTGAACGCGCGTTTTGGGATGATACGAAGCCGGGGACCAGCAATGCACCGAGTGCTAAGAGAGAGGCCAGAAGAACAAAGCCAATGACGATGCTCCGATGAGCCTTGAGCGGGTTAGACTTCTGAGCCGATTTGATTTCGGAATTCATAACTGTCGCGACCATTATCTTGCTCCTTACACAACCGCGCGGCGACTGATGACAAAGACGTTCACGAGAAGTGATCCGACGAGGATTAAGCCGAATGCCATCTGGGTAACGAACCCCGAAACCGTGCCGAAGTTGAAGGTGGAGAGGAGATAGGAGATGAGGAACATGTTGATCGCGCCAAGCGTAGATCCAAGTGCTCCACCACGACCACCGGAGAGGCTCGCACCTCCGAGAACCAGGGCCGTAACAGCCTGAAGGGTGTAGGTGCTGCCCTGCGTCGGATCACCAGAGGAGATCAGCGCCGTGTAGCTGAGGGCGGCAAGTCCAGCGAATGCTCCACCAACAACGTGGGCGATGATGCGGACTGCGTCCACTCGAACGCCGCTCGTATACGCCATGCGCTCATCCGCACCCGTCATGCGAAGGTTGCGGTAAAACATAGTCCCCCTGAGAAGGAGCCACAATGCATACGCTGCAACCAGCAACAGCAAAACAGGTGACATGATGTCGGTCCCCGCCCCCCAGCTAAGCATCCAGTCGGGCGCGACTCCACCCGGTCGGGACATCACCATCAGGTTCAACCCGGAGAGGACAAGAAAACCCGACAGCGTAACGATTATCGGAGCGACACGCACATAAATGATAACCAGCGCCTGGAGTAGCTGGAATGCCGCTCCCAGGCCGACTGCCCATACTATCACTGCGATAGGGTTGGTAATTCCGTTACCCACAAGCCAGGTAATAAGGGTAACGTTGATGAACCCCATCAAGGGGCCAACTGAAAGGTCCACTGCTCCACGACCCGCCATGACAATGGGGGTGAGGGCAAGCGCCGTTAGAATCAAGGGCGTGGCGACAAGGATTGCACCTGCGAGGCCGTTGTTCGTGAATAGCCCGTGTCCGCGTAGGGCAACGGCGACCAAAAGGACAATGAATAGGCCGGCCGGCACGAAGAGGGAACGGTCCTGGGTGATTTGACGGAATGCGATTCCAGACATCATGCAGTCCTTTCCAGATCGAACTCGATGGAGGCGTTTGGCGATTTTCCAAACATTGCGGCCAAGATTGGCTCTTCCGCTATGTCCTCGCCTGCTAGCGACCGGAAAAGCCTTCCAGCAAAGAAGACGTCGACGCGGTCCGCAAAGCCGATGAACTCTTCGATTTCGCTTGATAGATAAATCACGCTGCCACCCTTCTCCGTGAACAGGCGCAGTTCGCGGTAGAGATCGCGCTTCGTTCCGAGGTCGACACCGCGAGCGGGATCGTTAAGGACGATGACGGACGGTTCGTTTGCAAAGGCACGGCCGATCAAAACTTTTTGCTGATTTCCGCCCGACAGTGAGGTGATCTTGTTCGCCGGACTTCCAATCTTAATCCGGAGCCGATCCACCTCGCGTTTGAACATGGGTTTGAGGCCGGCCTTATTGATTATACCAAGAGGACCGAGGTTCTTGCGATAGACGCCGATGGCAAGATTTTCGAAGATGCTCTGCTGAGGGAAGATACCTTCACGCTTGCGGTCGCCGGAAATATACGAGATTCCTGCTTTGGTAGCGTCTTCGAGCGATGCGACCTTTTTCATTCTCTCGGTGCTGGATGACCAGACTTGGACATTACCACCAAAAGGCTGGATGATACCCGCAACGGCGCGTACGAAAGCGTCCTGCCCGTGCCCGTCGAGTCCTGCAACACCGATGATCGCTCCTTTCGGTAGATCGAAATCGAAGGGCGCTGCCGCGCTGTGAGTAACGAGGTCTCTTACCGCTACCACGGCCGGCGCGGCGGCGCCTACTTGCTTTGATTCGTACGCCTTCGCGTCGCTTGCGTTTCGGTCCGCGGGCGTCATCATTGAAAGCAGGTTCTCTTCAGTTATTTCATGCTTCTCGAGCGTACCAATGGTGACGCCGTCGCGAAGGATCGTGGCTCGATCGGCGATGCGGACAAGTTCAGCGATCCGATGCGTTACGATCAGCACGGTCGCACCTTCCCTACGGAGACGATCAATTTCCTCGTGGAGGCGGATCGTGGAATCGAGGTCTAATGCCGCAGACGATTCATCGAGGATGAGGACCTTCGGCCTGCGCAAGACCGCTCGCGCAATAACTATCCATTGCTTGACGCTCAGAGGCAATGCCCCAACGTTCTGATCGAGATCCACGGGCTTGCCGACGAGGCGTTTCAGGATCTCCTCAGCCTCGGTACGCCGACCACTGCCGCCCTGCGAGCGGAAGATGCCGTCGCGCCCGACATACAGGTTTTCCAATACACTGGCCTCGTCGGCCACCAGCACTTCCTGGAAGATCGTTGTCAGCCCGATGCGCTTGGCGTCAGTCGGAGTCGAAATCTCTTCTCCAAGGACCGAAACGCTCCCGGAATCTGGGTGCAACACTCCAGACATGATCTTCGCCATCGTGCTTTTGCCACTTCCATTCTCTCCGACGATGGCGTGCACTTCTCCGGCCCGGGCTTCAAAATCACACTTCTTTAAGGCCTTAGTCTCGCCGAAAGACTTGGCAACATTGATCAACTTGATCGTAGTTTGGTTTTGCATCGGAGATCCTCTAATCCCAACGGCCGCGCGAGGCGGTCCTCCCACAAGAGAAACTTCTGTCCGGTGGCAAGACCCACCGGGCAGAACAGTTTCACTTCGACACAGGCTTCCAGGGATCAGCCGGGCGTTCGAAGTAGTCTGCAGCAATCGCAGCAGGAAACCACCCGTCCGCCTTGGGCTCCACGAAGTCTGTCGAGTTCAAGTCGCAATCTTCTGGTATTGCCGCGCGGACTTCATCGATGGTGTAAGGCAAGACGGGTCGAAGGAAGGACTGAACCTTAGGGCCTTGTCCCTCCAATGTGCGGAGCATGATCTCCCACATCTGTTGCATCTCGCGACGCGGCGGCCAAATATGGAAACTCCTGTCCACAAACTCGGGGTTCTTGCGCCAGTAGCACGCGGCGGAAGCTTCCCCCCCGAGAGTAATCGGGATCATGTCTCGACCTGACTGCAGCATTGCGTTGAGAACGCCGTTCTCTTGGGCCCCCTGCGTGAGGATCCCATCAATCTTCGTCGGGTTCGTCGCAAGAAACTTCTGAACTTCGACCTGGGCCACCTGGTCGGTCCACTTCCCTGCAACTTCACCGACGATCTTTATGTCGGGGTACTTAGCAAGTGCTTCCTTAGCCGCTTTGTCAAAGCTGTCCGAAGAAGCGAAACCGGGAATACCAGAAACGAGAAGGATATTGCCCTTCTTTCCTATTTTTTCCGCCAGCCACGTCGCCATCTCGGCACCGCCCTGCGCGTGATTGGCCGCGCCATTGATGGCGTATGGCGACGTCACGTAGCCCGAAAATGAGAACACCGGCACACCGGCTTTGTAGGCATATTCGATCGTCTGATTAAGAGCCGTGACGTTCGAGCAGCAGATGATGATTGCATCGACGCCTTCGTCCACCATTTGACGCATCTGCTGGATCTGAACGGCGTCTTTAAGATCCGACTGGGTGACCACGACATCAGACACCAGGCCCGCAGCCTTTGATCGCGGTAAAAGATCGCTCATGACCGCATCGAGAGCTGCGGCTCGCCAGGTGTTGCCAGCGTAGCTGCTTGCATAGCCGATCTTCCACGGAGGACCCTTTTTGGGCTTGAAGTCTTTGTAGGCGCTCGCCCCCAATGGAATCTGCGGATCTACAGTTTCATAGATCTTCTTTTCTGTAGCCGGTAGCTGATCGACACCATCCGCGTAAGCGGTTGTCGCCAGGGCGCTAACCGAGATCAGCGCCCCAAGTGTGACATTCAGAATGCACCTCATTGAAGTTCTCCTCCCGAGAAAAGGATCAGGCAACCTTAGACCGGGCTGCTGATGACTGTTGGATCTCCTCAAGAATCGGCAACAGATACTTCCGGAACTCGCTATAGTCCTCAGTAACGGGAAAATGTCCGAGCTTTTCCATTGTCCAAAACTTGGAGCCTTTGACCAGGTCTGCAGCAATCTTGGTATCGGCCGGGGACGTGTTTGGATCGTATTCGCCCGTGAGGAAGTATAGCATACATTTCGACGTATCGATTTTGCTGGCTTCTTCTGGCGACACATCGTGGTCGTAGTAGTAGTAATAAAGATCACCCGCGAAGATTCCCGGTCCACCGCAGCTGTATTCCCACTGGATTTCACGGACATTCGCTTCTGGCGAGTACGGTGAGATATTCAGCATCATCGCCGCACCGATGGAGGTGCGATTGACGTTTGGATTGTCGAACTCCCTGCGGATGCCAGCCATACCGACGTCGACGTACTCCGCCGCCGAGCGCAACGCACCTTCGACCGAGATCGTGGCGCGGAAGTTGTCCGGATAGTTCGATGCCAGGTCGATCGCGAGATGGCCGCCCATGGAGCTGCCCAAATAAACGGGGCGGTCTAGGTCGAGCGCTTTTGAGAGTTCGAGCTGGAAGTCCATCATGAACTTCTTGGTCATGTTGTATTCCTTCTCCCACCAGCGAACGCCGTAGGGGGGAAGGGACTTGCCGTGATACGGCAGATCGAACGCGATGACGCGAAAATTTTTCGTCACGTCGGAATCGCAAAGCATATGACGGTATTGGCGACCGTCGGACCCTGCCGTATGACCGACGAGAAGCGGAATCCCCTGGCCCGCTTCTTCGTAATAGACGCGGTACTCGATACCTTCTACGGTGAGATAGAGATAACGGCCGATAATGGGGTCAAACTTGGTCATGCTGCTGCTCCTTCAGAACGGGCATTGCGCATCAGGGTGGTCATGCGGTTGAGAGCAGGCAGATACGCGAAGGTTTCGTTGTTACTGCTAAGGTAGAGGCCATGCTTGATGTTTGATGACTGCAAGCACTGATAAAACGGCAAGGGTTTGTGCTGAAGCAGCGCCTCCCACTGTGAACCGGTCCCGCGTATGACGATAGTGCACTTGTCGTCGTCGTATTCGGCCTCTTCCACCTTTAGCAACGTACCGTCCTCGAAATGAAGCGCTACACTGCGGGTAGGGAAATCGCATTTTAATATACCGTTAAGATAACGAGTTTCGCGCTTGAACTCGAAATCCTCCCGCACGAATTCTATGAATTTCTTGAGATCTATCGCCATTTTAGGCTCCTCCCTTGTTGATAAGCGCTGAGAACTCCGCGCATGTTGTACATGCCCCCTCACGGGACAGCACATTCTCAAATGCCCATTTCGGTGAATACTTCCTGGGCATGCCTGAAACTGTCGATGCCTGCTGGCACACCAACGTAGATAGCCACCTGAAGGAAGATCTCCTGGATCTCCTGTTTCGTAACACCGTTGTTGATGGCGCCGCGGATGTGGCCTCTGAGCTCGTGCGGTCGGTTTAAAACCGCTATCATTCCAAGGTTGAGGATCGATCGAGCGCGACGGTCGAGGCCAGGTCGGTTCCAGATATTGTCCCAACAATACTCGGTGACGAGTTCCTGCATCGGCCAGGTGAAGTCGGTCGCCTTTCCGAGGGCCGCATCAACGTAAGCGTCCCCCATCACCTGCCGACGAGTAGCAAGTCCGCGCTTGAACTGCTCCGATGGAGCTGTTCGCTCGCCGGCCTTAGACCCCTTATCTTTCCTGTCCAAAGTGGCCATTGGGTTTCGCTCCCTTCATCATATTTGACAGATTATCAGACAATTTTCAACTGTCAGTTTGGCGTAGTTTTTCGCGGTCAGGCCTGATCTTTCACGAACTGCGCAATTTTCGTATGGTCGACATCGGGGCCTAAAGCATGCCGAGCAGCATCCCAGGCATCAGCGGTACCGGCCAATGTCGGCAGCTGGAGATTGAGCGCCTTCGACAAGTCCGCTGCAATCCTAATGTCTTTCGCCATAAGCCCCAAAGCAAAACCAGAGCCAAAAGTCTCCGAGAGGATGAACTGCTTCATCTTCACTTCTGTTGCGTTGTTCTTGCCAGACGACGAGTTGAGAATATCGACGATCGTTCTAGGATCGAGACCAAACGTTCGGCCAAGAAGAACGCCTTCGATAGCTGCCAGAACCCCGGCTCCCGATACGAAATTGTTGATGGCTTTCATGGCGTGCCCTGAGCCGATCGGGCCTGTCCTAAAAATCTGGCCGCCCATGGCGCACAGGATGGGATCAGCTTGATCGATATCGTCAGAAGCACCGCCTGCCATGATAGTAAGAGAGCCTTCGACGGCTCGCTTCACTCCGCCTGACACGGGAGCATCGACCAGCCGCAAGCCCTTCTGATGCAAGCGCTCTGCGAGCTCACGAGTATCATTGGGCGCCGATGAGCTCATGTCGATGACAAGCGCGTCAGCACTCAGGGATTGCCAGGCCCCATCCTTGAAGAGCGCGTCTTGAACAACCTTGCCGTTGGGAAGCATGGTAACCGCAACATCGGCCCCATTGAATGCTTCCGCTACCGTCTCTGCCGGAACGCCGCCGACGGCCGCGAACCTTTCCCTAGCCTCGGCCGATAGATCAAAGCCAGTGACTTCGAATTGAGCCGACAACAGATGTTGTGCCATCGGCCCGCCCATTGCGCCGAGACCAATAAAGGCGACGCGCAGATTTTTTCGTGGTGACAACGTCCCGCTCCCGAATGTGAGGCAAGCACAATCAGCTACCTCCGTTAGTGAGGAGTAGTTAACGACCTATCAGACAATCTGTCAATCGGAAAATTCATGCTTGGGCCGGCGCGCCCTCGCTACGACGCCAATTTTGCCGTCGCTTCTTCAATCACCTCACTTAAAATGACGTGCAAGCAGCACCCATCTTATCGTCCGATGGACACCAGAGAGGTTGTTGCGTTGTCAAAAGCACCGTGCCTGAAGGATTTAATTACACCCGGCCACCTCCAGCATCAGACAATCTGTCAATTTTCGGAAAATCTTATGGCATCAGCCTGAGGTGTTGTTGCGCAGGTACTCGAGTGCGACTTTCGCAGCCATATCAATGTGGTGCTTACAAGCGGCCGCAGCCCTGGGTCCGTTGCGATTTTGGATCGCTTCGGCAATCTCTTTGATTTCTGCAATGCTATGTTTGAGGCGCCCCGGTTGTGTCATCGAAGTCATGCGCAGAAGATTGATCCGGTTGTGCAGCGATGTTAGCATTTGCCTGACGAAGACGTTTTTGCTGCCATCCATCAAGCAGTCATAGAAGGCGTTTTTGGCAGCGATGAGCCTGTGTCCCACGCCGCTTTCCGCCGACGCTTCGAATTCTCTAACGGCATCTTGCAAAGTGGCAATATCTTCCGCCGTTCCATTTTCGGCGAACTGCTGACCAGCAAACCCCTCGAGCAGCGCGCGGACGGTGTAGAGCTGAGCGGCCTCCTCATAGGTTATGATACTGACAACTGGACCCTTGTGGGGGAAGCTTGTGATCAATCCCTCTGCCTCAAGCTGCCGAAGCGCTTCACGGACGGACGTGCGACCCACGCCGATCATTTCGCAAAGCTCGCGCTCGACGAGCCTTTGCCCCGGCTTGAACTTGCCCGTCGCAATAGCCTGTCTGAGCCTTTCTTCGACTTGCACTCGAAGAGAGGCATTTTGCCGAGCGACCTGCAGCTCCACATCTACCATGATCAATGTCCTACGTAGCACTAATGAATTTGAGCTAAATATATGGCTGCTTCGCGGGGAACTTTCAATCAGATTGTCTGATGAGCGGTCATTAGCAACTATTCTCGAGGATTGAGCCCGCTGTGTAGAGGTCGGCTTCCCGATCCATGAGGAACCGATCGGTTGGCGCGCCATAAGTGGAAATTCTAGTCCAAATGGCCTAGTTCAATTGGTGTCCTGATGGCCGACAATGTCCGCCCGCCGATTTCTCAAAACCAGCCACGTTGCGACCCTGATCGACGAGGTGTCCACGGTCACCGACACCACCGCATCTTCCAGGAGCACCCGTTCGACTAACGGCCGGGTGCAGCTTGGCAATCGGCAAAAGCCGCATCAGCAGACGATAGTGGTTCCGATCGCGCCTCCGGTCCGGAGGCGGCATCGATCTTGAGCGCCTCAAGATCCGCCATCTTTCTTCGCCTGCCAGCCTGGCTCGTACTTGCGCTATCCGCAATTCCCATTCTAACCACTTTTCTCTCTGACCATCTCTCTTGAAAAATTGTAACCTTCGTGCTACATATCTAGTGCAATCTGTAGTGCGAAGGTGACAAATTCCGACACCTCACAACCCTCCGGGTGCGGCGCGCGCTGCGCAAACTGGGCGCAGACATCCACGTCGACGTCGCCGCCTGCCTATGGCGGTAGTAGCCGAACGTGCCTTCACCTCACGCTCAACGCTTCAAAAGATCGAGGCCGGCGACACCAATGTCAGCATCGGCATCTATGCAGGCGTCCTCCAGGCACTCGGCCTGCTAGATGGGCTGAGCCAAGTCGCCGACATCGGTGACGACAGCGTCGGCCAGTCTCTGGCCAATGCAGAGTTGCCCAAGCACGCTCACCCAAGGCGATCACCGGGATCGTCACGCGATGGCTGATTTCGAAGTTCATCTCGACCTTCACGGCCGCACACGTCCCATCTGGCCCGGAGCAATCGCGCCCGTGGTGCCGAAACAATCGTGTTTGAGTATGATCGTGCCTGGCTCGAGGACCCGGGCCGCTTCTCGCTGCAGCCCGCTCTAGCTCTGAGCTGGGGAGAAAAATCACGGCTTTCTGTGGCTCAATAAAGCCAGCTGGTCGTTGTCCCCTGCCTATGACCTCAATCCAGTGCCTACGGATGTCAAGGCGCGCGCGCTGACGACAAACATTGATCTTGATGAAGGCACCTGCTCCCTTGACCTGCTGGAAGAACCTGCAGGGCTCTACGCCCTAACGCTCGCCGAGGCTCGCGCGATCATTAAGGAAGTCGCGACACCGCAAGGTGGCGCGAGACCGCCAAGGCGGTCGGTGCGCGGTCAGCCGAGATCAACCGTATGGCCAGTGCGTTCGATCACGATGATTTGCAGCGAGCGCCAGCCCTATGACGAGAGCCTTCCTCCACAGTTTCAATCCGCCCTCTGCCGGCCCGATCACTGAACCGGATTACGGCATCGTTGCGTTGTAAAGGACGGATGTCCAATGGCAATTTTCCGATCTGCGGTCCTGGCTGGATTTGCGATGGAATTGTTTCAAGCGCCTCCGTGACCAACGAGCGAAAACCAATAATTATGTGATTCGGTGAGATCGAGACGCTACTCTACGAACAAACTATGTCACTGCCAGCGGATCCTCAATCACATCGACGATCGATGGCTGGCCAAGCACGTCCGCGAAGCGCTGTAGCATGGCAACAGTACTCGATGACATCTCCGCCCTGGAGCCCGGGATATAGCAAGCGGCTGCATAAGCGAGTTGCCGTTGCCTCGGTTCCGTTAGCAACAGCGGCAGCGTCTCGATTGCTTGCTCCGGCTCAAAGGTGACGATAGCCGTCTGCACGCGAGTGATTTCGGCCAAATGATCAGCGCTTAGTGAGCGGAAGGGCTCGTCCTCGGTCAGCACCCGTGACCAGCGCGCCAGGCGGTCGCGTCGGATCCCGCCACGATCGCTCACCAGGAGTACGACCATACGGATGATGGCATCGGCGAGTCCGCCGATCGCGATCCTCCTGAGCGCATTGGCGATGTCCGGCTGCCATCTCATATCGTCAAGTGTCGTCCCTTTGCGGTATGCTTCGTGGGGATTGTCAAAATATCGCTGCCAAGGGTTGTTCCAGATCATGTGAAACGCGAGCTCATAACCCATGTCGCGCCAGTCGCGCATGACCACGATCGCCTGTTCGACAGCCTTGAAATAGAGCGCTTCCGCAGCCAGGAAAGGATTTTCCGCTGCTGCGTTCGCCCGGGAGTTCCGTACCTGCTCTGAAATTGACTTATAGCCAACCATGATCGGATTCTGAGAAGACAGCAGCGATCGCTCCAGCCGCTTTGGATGGAACATTCGGCTGGCGTCTGCTGAGATGTCTGTGACCGCGGCCTGCACAAAGGGGCGGGCAACTGTGTGATAGATCTGCGCTTGCAGTTCAGAGACGCGGGCGACGGCAGCGAAGGGACCTCCATCGTCATGGCCGTCGTTAAACTCACGGATATTCTCGAAGGTGCGCTCGATCAGTTCAACACTATAGCTCTTGTGTCCAGCATCTTCTTGAATGTCCGTGATGCGCATCTCGTAAAGGCCAGGCAACAACGCCTCAATTGCCTCGAGCGTGCTTGCAACCTCATTGTATTCTTTGTTGATTACTCTCGAGGAAACGAATGTACCGAGGTGACCGACGTCGTTGTGTACCATATAAATAATGTGCTGGCCGAGAAGGCGGATTTCCTCCTCGTTGTCATAGATTTCGGGGATCCAATTCAGCGCCTGCTGCGGCGGCGTTACATTGTCGCCATGACTGGCAAATATGATAATAGGCGCCCTGATCTTCTTAAGGTCGAAATGCCGCCGGTCCGGCTCCCCATACGCCTTGTTGTGCGCCAGTCGATTACCAACAAAGAGGTGCTCAACTATCCAGCGGATCTCGTCTCCCCGCATCAGGCAGAAGCCGCCCCACCACTTCTCAGCCTTAAGGAAGGCTTCGCTCGCCGCATCCACATCTCGGAACAGTTCGACATACTTCATGAATAACTGGCGCTCGGGATTGAGCGTTTCGAAATTCTGTACGAGATGGGCGCCGTCGAAGATGCCTCCGCCCAGATCTGACAAAAACATGGTTATCCAAGCTCCCCCGAAGAGGCCCGCCATGTAGCGGAGGGTATTTTCGCCGATATTTCCCGAGGTAGGTGTCACCGGCGATCCGTTGAGGATGATCGGGCCAGCTAAGTCGAGATTTGTCGCAACCATCAGAAGGGTAGCCCAGCCAGCTTGGCAGTTGCCGACTACGACTGGAAGGCGGGCAAGCGGATGCAGGCGCATGACCTCACGAACAAAGGCCGCTTCCGCATACGTGACATTAGAGAGATACTGCCCCCCTCTGGCTCTCGGCGGAAGGACACCAAATAAACCGGGTGACCTTCCCGGAACGCCACGCCGACCTGGCTGTCTTCTTTGTGGCCACCGACGCCGGGACTATGTCCGGCGCGCGGGCAAATGATTATGAAGGGGCGCTTCGTGTCATCGACGTTAACACCTTGGGGCGGGATCATTCGAAGTAACACGTAATTGGATTTCAAGGGCAGATCGTTTCCATCCATAACTGTCTCGTAGTCGCAGAAGAAAACCGGCGGACAGCCTGCCGCTTCATGTTCGAGGAAGATGTCGCCGCGCTGTCGGAGAAGATCCATGCACAATATGGCGCGCTCACTAGCGTCGCGCAGGTATTCCGCCCAAGCGTGGCCCAAATTCCCATTGCCGTGCACCTCGCGTAGACTCTCGGCAAGACGTTCGGCCTCAGTAAAGAGCTTTCCCTGGCGGGTAGAGTGGGTGTCGCACATGACTTGCACGCGGCGCAATAAGGCAACCTGCAGAATTTTAGCGGTTTCAGCGCCCGCTGCCGCCAAGCGTTGGAACATCGGGAATAGACTTTGGGTCACTTGGCTGTCCAGTTCCGTGGATGGCGCTTCAATCCACCGGAGCGGGTTTAGAGATGTAAGAATATCCGCCATCGTTTCAACTCCTCTATGGTTATGATCCCGTACGCATACATACGTGCCAGATCGATCGTGCTTCCGTCTGGCGAGGTGCTCGGTAGGCAATGCCGACGCCTAGGAAAGCAGTTTGACGACTTCCGACCCCAACGAGTTACCGCCGCATTCATCCCCTGCAATGTCTATGCCAAGCACTGGGTCAGCCAGCTACGCCGGGAGAGGGGGCAGCAAGCTCGTCGCCAGGGAAAGCCACACAAAGTCTTCATTCAGCCTGGATCAGCAGTTTCTCCCAGCTCGTTGGAGACTATCGGAGGACAGGAGGTGATGGATTCGCCTGCGGTGTGGGATCCCACCAACTAGGATGTTTCAGCGGCCGTCCGCGTGGCTTTGGTTGGGGCTAAGGCTGGTGGTGGCACGGTTATAGACGATGCCTTCTGTCTGACGCTCACCGATGACGGCAGTCTTCATCCGGTCGCAAAGCACTCCCGCGGAGCGCCGCCGAGAGCCTCGAAGGCCGCGATGTGGAAACGCAGGCCGGTCATCTGATGCATGACGAAGCGTGCCCAGATGGGACGGCTATGACCCGGCACTATCGTGAACAGCCAGATGATCCTCGGCGCCAGTTAAAGTGCCGACCGCGTGACACCGCCATTTTCGCTGGCGTTAGTGTTGGTCAGGTTTACAGCAGATCACCGATAACAGTGGACAGGTTAAACGGAACGATTCCGATCTCACCACGCGGCATCCTGTCGAGCAAGTCGACCGTGCGGGCAAAGGTTTCGACTTGCTGAAAGGCGTAATCAGGGTCGAGCCGGTCCAAGCCTCCGCCCGGCAAGACCTGGCAAAGATAGTCCGGTATCGGACAGCTTGATATCGTCGGAATTCCTGATGCGTATAATGGCTGTCCTTCGCCCAACATCACCTGCGCCGCCGCTGGGGCGACTATCAGCGCGCGTACCTTTTTGCGCCCGCGTGCGGCAGCGATGTACACGTCACTCATCGACTTATTACTGGTATAGATCAAATCGAGTTCCGGCTTCCCGGTGGGCGCGGGGTGCCCTTTTGCAAAGTCATCTCGCCACTCGGTACATCCAAGATGCTCAATCGTAGCTCCTGCAACGGCTTTAGCATGGCCGGGTTTGCCGTCCCACAATTCTGGATGCATTTCGAGCCAGGTCGCCGTCGCCTGATTCCCGTGGCGGCCGAACTGGGGAAGCTGGAAATGACCCGTGACGAGTACGAAGACGAGGCTCCGGTTGCGGGCAGATTTCGGTAGCGAGGAGAAATAATGCGCCAGAGCGAGTACCCCAGCACCGCCGTTCTCTTCGCACGCATTAGGTCCATCGGTGTGGGTGTTGATGATGATTGTCTCAAGCAGGTTGCAGCCCGGCAAAACCGCATAAATCGTATCGGTCGCAACGTCTTCCAACGTGCCATCCAAGGTCAGGCGACCGCTCAAACCGTGCTTGCTCGCGGCTTTGATCCGCTCTCCTTCAGATTGCGCCACCCATATTGCAGGTAAGCCCCAATACGGTGTGGTGAATGGCAGCACCTGCCCCTTCAACTGCACTTCCGAGACGCCTTCGAAAATGCAAACGACGGCTAAAACCCCTGCTTCACGCGCCTTGTCGATCGGTACGCCAAGCAAACCGGTGATAAGCGGCGTGGTTACGGCTTTGGGAAAGTCTATGCCTTCCGGCAGGCTGCCGCGTCGATTGGTCACCAGTTCGAGGAATGCCGCCAGATCCCGACGCTTTACCGTCACCACCGCAATTTTGCCGCGGGCTTTCTCAAACGCCTGAACCCGACCGTTGAAAAGAACCATCTTACCCGAGATACCGCCGGGAGGTGTAAGCCCGGAATACGGGAACGGCGCCGCTACCTCAATTACTTCACCATTTGACAGTTTGAACGCGGTGGTTCGTGGCATCCACCGGCGCATCGTGAGTTGATCGCGCTTCACCTCAAGGCCCATCCCTCTCAACTCACCAGCAAGATAATCGATTGCCCGTGCTTGCGCCGGGCTGCCGGTCAATCGGGGGCCGAAACTGTTGAGCCTTTTGATCCAACTCCAAAGTTTCCGCTGATCAGGGAGTGCGGGGATGGACGGCTTTCGCTGCTCACTGAATCCGGTGCTGGGAAAAGCCGGGAATACGATCCCGGCGAGAAGAGCAGTGAGCCCAACAGTCGAAAAATCTCTTCGTTTCAAGACTAACCTCCGCGCCTCTCTATCACGAATGGAAGCGATACCTATGGCCGCACGCCGCCCGTGTCCTTGCAAATCCAGTGCCATTAAAAGCACACGTCTAATCTTCAGTTTTGAATTGAACGCGCAGTCTGAATCGGTTTTGGACCGCGTGCGAAGTCAATGCAGCTTTCGGACAGCCTCCGCGCAAGCATCTGAAGTGGTTGAAGAGTCACTTTACTGATCTAGGAACGCGTCGTTGGTTCAATGCCTTTAAGAGCGACTTTATCTTGAGCCTAGTCTCGGGTCGGCCAAAAACCTTTGCCTGCTTGCAGACGACCATCAGTCGCCGAATGCAGCGGCAAGACTGTAAACTGTTGACCACGATAGGCGCTGCGCGTTGGACCTTTGTCACAACAACCTATCAAAACCCTCTATTTTATCCGGCGGACTTTCATTGCCGCCAAGGTTCTGGAGCTAGCGGCAAATCAGCCCCGACTGCCAATCTATTCAATGCTAGCGTCGCTGATAGTGATGCTGGCGCCCGAACCGCCGCCTGTTTGAGGCTCCAGCCGGATAATGACGGTCTGTGGCTGACGGCAAGACGGGTCATCGGGCAAGGGAAACCCAAATCGTTGAGGCTTTGCCCCGTCCAATACCGAAAACGCCTTGTTCGGAAAAATACCAAACCTACCAATTTCGCGAACGTTACTGCCGCAGTCAAGCGAAACGACCGTCGTCACTGGTCCTGAAGTCGACGGTTCATAACCAGTGACAGTAAGGACGACCCGCGCACTGGTATCAACCGATGAGTGGACTGCTCTGCTCGATATGGTTATCGTCGCGGGCTTACTGGTCGTTGCCCGCATGTCGCTCTCGTTAGCTTGAACCGGGCTGACGATGCGCAGCATCGATAATGCCGCCGCACGAATAGCGATAAGCACCCAACGATGATAGCGCATCGATGTCTCCACAACCCAGCCAGTCCGGATGTTAGGCGGACACTATGGCTATTTCTAGCTTTGCGGGCTCTACGGCGCCGGGTTTGCCCGCTCCCGATCCGACAGGAATGAGCTGCAGGTCGATGGCCTCGCCATCCGTCTGCCCCCTTCCGCCGTAAACCCGCTGGATCGCGTCCGTCAGATCGAGGACGAAGGATGGTTTGCGATGATGGTCGCCGTCATGACCGAGAACGGCGAAAGAACCGACGTAATGGGGATCGGTGACGGGCGTATCGGCCTTAAGGTCGTTCTTGCCGAGAAACACCCGAACGCTGGTCGTGCTGGCACTGGTGATCTCGACATCGCGCAGGAATGCCAGCACACGAGGAGCGGAGGCCGCCTGCTCCTGTGCCGCGCCGAAATCCATTGTATCCATGCCGGATGGCAGAGGCGGTTGGCGGACGATCTCCTGCAATGCGCCCGCCGGGATCTTGATCGGCAGCGAAAGCGGCACGTTTTCCGTTGCCGCCTTGCTGTTGTCCGTGGAGGTGGTCGTCACGCCGGCGATTGCAGCATCGGTCGCCGTCGCCGCGATCACGGACGTGAGTTTATCGTTCAGGGCCAGCGTTTTGGCGCTCGCCGCCGCGACCTTGAAGTAGGTCCGGAAACCATAATTGTATCCGAGTTCCTCTGGAACATAAAGGTCAGAGACCTTCGGGGACCAGAAGTTGCCGTCGACATCGTAGAAATTGTCGGTGAACGGCATGTCGGCCCAGAGTCGATCCGTGCTGTTGGCGTTGCGCAAATTCCAGGTCGCCCAGATGCGGTCGATGTTGCAATGATGCATGAAGAAGATCGGATCGCGGGGCGACGACATTTCCGGCATCCAGCCACCGATATTGTTGTGCACCTGATTGTGCGGTGTGTATTCCAGCGCCCCCTGCGTGCCGCTGCTGGTGGTGACCCAGGAAGGATCGAGTGAGTTCTGTCCCTCGGGGCGGGTGGTGCCGAAGACCTCGTATGGCTTCGCCGTTAGGATGGTGTTGAGAACCTGTGGCCCAACTATATTGTCCGGCATCGGCTGCGTGATTGGCCAGGTGCGCGACGAAACATAAAGTGGATTGTCCTTGCCGTCGGGCGTCTTTTGCATTGTGAACACTTCGGGCAGGTACGGATTGTCGGTCCAGTCCCAGAACGGCATAGCGAAATCGTTGTTCTTGGTCACGTGCCGAACGATGCGCTCGTACATAGCCGTATAGGCCCTGTGCCACGGCAGGAAATACCAGTTGCCATGCGGGCAGTATTTGACGACGTCACCGCTGCCGTGAATTTTCGAGAGGTTGACCCAGTTGAATTTGTCGCTGGCGGGAAGGGCGTTGAGAAGGCGCACTGCGTCGCGATAGGTCTCGATGATCGGGTCGTTCCAGGCCAAGCCCTGCAGTGAGCGCCGCCAAGGGATTGACGGTATCTGCGCGAAGGCTTTTGTCCCCGGTAGGCCGCTGGCGAGCAGGCCTGCTGCAATGACGCCACCCTGAACGATGACATGTCTGCGTGTGATGCTCATCTTACTCTCCCTTGGATTTGAATTGTCCTTCGCCAAGATTAATGCCGCTTTTAGGCCGGTTCCGCGCCGTCTGGGCGCGGGAGCAGTGGGCAATTCGCACCACCATAGAGCTTGCGTTGGCTCTTTCTGAGTTTCGGTGAATCGGCGGCACGAGAAATGAAGCAAGCGACATGCCACTCGAAAATGCAGCGTAAAATGCGAGCTAAAAACGCTACTACCGATCGTATTCCTGCATTCCAGTTGGAATCCAGATTCCGGAAAACTTAGTATCGCATTCCATGATCGTTCGAGCGACGGCTTGCCGACCAGCCACGGCAAGCACGTTCGGTTGCGAAAACCTCAAATGATCAAGCTGAAACAGTTGTTCAGACCGGTGAGAGGGCCCAAGATGCTGAAAACGCCCTGTGCGACGATAGAGAAGCACGCATCTCGAACAGGCTTTCCCTATCGGACCCCCAGCAATGACGGAGCCGTAGCCCGCTCGCTCTCAAATTCAAAGCTGCGAAGCAGGCACCACTCCGTGGCTTGACGGGTGCGTAGAGCAGAGCGGGACAAACCGATTGTCGTGATCTCGACAAATGCGACAAAGGGCGGCGGCTGTCCGACATTTGCGAGAATAGCGGCGGGAACTCCGCGCGGGAACAACGGGCTCACCAAGTGATCCCACTTTCAGTCCCATTGTGCCCACTCATTCGGGCTTACTGTCGGACCCTATCGAGACCTCGCCGCAGCTGCGAAGCCCCACTCATATCCGTTTGAATTTGGCATCAAGGCTTGACGCTTGCCGTCCACACGGGGCAATTCGGGCAGTGTATTAGCCTGCTGTCCCGCTCGTTTCCTGACCCGACATCACAGCGGGGCAGGCTGATTTGGGGCTCATCTCATTTGGGCCATGGTCTCAAGCGTCATATACTTGGCGCGTTGAACGGCCCATTCGTCATTCTGTTCGAGCAGCAGTGCGCCGACGAGACGGACGATGGCTTCGTCGTTCGGAAAGATGCCGACGACCTCGGTGCGTCGCTTGATTTCGCCGTTGAGACGCTCAATTGGATTCGTCGAGTGCAGCTTTGCCCGGTGCTCTTTGGGGAAGGTCATGTAGGCGAGCACGTCCTCTTCAGCGTCGTCCATGATGGTGGCAAGCTTCGGCACTTTCGGCCTGATTTGATCGGCGACACTGCGCCATTGTGCGGCTTGCTGCCTCCGGGGTCTCCTGGGCAAAGGCCGTCGCGATGAAGGCGGATACGACCCGCCTGCCGCTCTTTCCAGCATGCGCGAGCACGTTCCTCATGAAGTGAACCCGGCACCTTTGCCAAGTGGCATTGAGAACCTTGGAAACGGCAGCCTTGATGCCCTCATGTGCATCAGAGACAACCAACTTCACCCCGCGTAGACCGCGGCGCGTTAGCCTGCGCAGGAATTCCGTCCAGATCGGTTCGGCCTCCGAGGTGCCAACTTCCATACCCAGGACCTCGCGCCGACCGTCGTTATTGACGCCGACCGCGATAATGACGGCGACTGAGACGATGCGGCCGCCACGCCGGACCTTGAGATAGGTCGCATCCACCACAGGTCGTCGACAGAACGAGTCGAGATTCCCTGGATATACGCTTCCTGGATAACGGCCGTCAGAGCTTTCTCTGCCATGCGGCGCGGTTCAAGGAAGCTCGGAAAGTAGCTGCCTTTGCGCAGCTTCGGAATGCGAAGCTCGACGGTGCCAGCCCGCGTCTCCCAATCGCGGTCACGGTAGCCATTGCGTTGAGTGAGCCGCATGGGGTTCTTCACACCGAAGTCAGCACCCGTGGCCGAGCCGACCTCCAACTCCATCAGCCGCTCGGCGGCAAAGCCAATCATCTCACGCAACAAATCTGCATCGGCACTCTTCTCAACAAGGGAGCGCCCGTTCATCATGTCATTGGTCATCGGTGATCTTTCCGTCAGGTTGGTCTTGAACAACCCGACCCTAGCGGAAAAACACTGATGGCCGCCCGCAAAGCCGATCACCCGCTACAGCGCAACGAGAAGCGCGCGGGCGCTCGGCTTTACTCCCTACCGTCACCTACACCAGGTGCTGGGACACGATCCGCGTTGCCGGTTGCTCACACCGCGCCACTTGGCGTATTCAAAACTGATCTGAACCCTTCAAACTGGACCAATTTTGGTTAGAGTTTTCCGGTGCATTTTCCTGGCTGGGAAAGGGACCAGAAGACGATGAAAGCGTCGCAGTTTTCGGACGCTCAGAAGGCGTTCATTCTGAAGCAAGGTGATGAAGGCGTGTCGGTTGCTGAAATCTGCAGGAAGGCGGGGATCAGCCAGGCGACTTATTTCAACTGGAAGAAAAAATACGCGGGCATGCTGCCACCGGAGATGAAGAGGCTGAAACAGCTCGAGGACGAGAATTCGCGCCTGAAGAAGATCGTCGCGGATCTGACGCTGGACCGCGAGATGTTGCAGGATGTCATCCGCCGAAAGCTCTAAGGCCTGCTCGGAAGCGGGAGATGGTGAAAGGCATGTGCTGCGATTGGGCGATCTCGATCCGACGTGCTTGTGGAGCGTTGAACTTCGATCGATCAACTCACCACTATACCTCTCGCCGTGCTGATCAGGCCGGTCTGGAACGTCGTATTCGCGAGATCTGCGAGATCCGTGTGCGGTACGGCTATCGCCGCGTGCATGTGCTGTTGGAACGCGAGGGTTGGGGCACCAACATCAAGCGAACCTACCGCATTTACAGGGACTTGGGGCTACAGTTGCGGAACAAGACACCGAAGCGGGGGGTAAAAGCCAAGCTTCGCGAGGATCGGCACATGGCCGTCGGACCCAACGACGTCTGGGCGATGGACTTCGTTCACGACCAACTCGCAACGGGTAAGAAACTGCGCGTGCTGACGGTGGTCGACACCTTCTCGCGCTACGTGCCGGTGCTTGATCCACGTCATAGCTATAGAGGCGAAGACGTTGTGCAAACCCTTGAACGGGTGTGCCAAAAAGCCGGCTATCCGAAAACGATCCGTGTCGACCAAGGGACCGAGTTCGTGTCGCGCGACTTGGACCTGTGGGCCTATTCCAAGGGTGTGACGTTGGACTTCTCACGCCCCGGCAAGCCGACTGATAATGCTTTCATCGAAGCGTTCAATGGCCGCTTCCGTGCAGAATGCCTGAACCAGCATTGGTTCCTGACCCTTGCGGATGCCCGCGAAAAGATGGAGGATTGGCGTAGATACTACAATGAGGAAAGACCTCATGGTGCGATCGGCAACAAGGTGCCGATCTCGTTGGTGAATTCGGGAGGCGCAACCAGCCCGCCTCCCTGAATGAAGCCGGAAAACTCTAGCATCCGGTGGTCCAACGTTTGGGAGCGTTTCAAAACCGCCGAGGCTCTAATCGCCGCTGGATGAAAGTTCAGTGGCAGGTCACGCAGGCTCAAGACCCTCAAGGGCCTCACACTACGAGTTCGTCTGCAAGACATAGACTTCGCAGCCTGAACGTTTCACCCTCGATCCGCTCCATGAAAATGCCGGGACTGAACAACGACGGCTGAGTGCAGGCATCAAGACTTAAGTCTGTCGTAAAGCAGACAAAGCGAATACAAACGTGGTGCGAACTGTCGGCTATTGGCTGACACGAAGATGCAGAACCCTCGACGTGCTGGAGGTGCCCCAGGCACCTGCTATCATCGCAGGTTGGGGCCAAGGCTGGCCTGCTCTGATCCCCGGTAGTGGGCGGGGTACACCCTGCCGATTTCAATGAAGCTACGCCTTTTTTCCCGGCTGATCTCGTCCACCGTTCAAAGGCCCAACCGCCACGTCAGCAGCGTTTAGGCGAATATACGCTCCAGCATCTCTCTTAACTGCAGCGCTTCGCCGCCATCTGAGGTTTCGCGACCGCACGCGCTTGCCATGGCAGGTCCCGCAATCCGTCGCCCAAAGCCGTTATGGATGCAATACGAAATTTCCCGGCAATCTGGACATCTGCCGCGTGAGACCTGGAATGCAATATTCGAGTTCTGGTGCCTATTCAGCTCCCATTCGTGCTGCATGTCCGAGTGGCACGTCCCTTGCTTCACTTCATGCTACTGATTCACCGCAGAGAGCGAGGATGAACTGACGTAAACTCTATTTCTATCGCCCCAGTCGCTTTGTCGGAGATGGGTCACGAGCCGCATCGACGGGGCAGGAAGGCCTCAGATCGGGATTTAGCCCCAACGAAGCTGAAACCAGGGAGGCGCTCGGCCGTGCTGGCCTTCGCGCCAAGGGCCGGCGAATTCTCCTGCGATATCGTGGCGCGGATGCACTCTGAGCCTCGAGAGGTAAGTGCTACCCTGCTCGTCAACGAGACGCCAATGAGCGTGCGGCGTCACGGAAACATATGGCACGGATTTTTTCCACGGTAAACGTCCGTACTTTCGAAAGCTGGCAATGGTGAATCCTTCAACATACTCTGCGCAACTCGCCGACGGCACTATCTCGGTTCACGTGGATCGAAGCCTTGTATCCCCCATCGAGATGTTCGGCTTCGGGCAGCGAATCAACCCGAACCGCTCGTTTCTGTTTGTTTCCAAGGTTCTTGGTCGATTCCTGCCGATCCGCCCTTCGGTCATGGGAAATGTATTCGACCTCCTTGCACGTCAGATTCCTGCCGATATTCCTGGTCCGGTTTTGTTCATCGGAATAGCCGAAGCGGGCATTGGCCTTGGTGCGGGTGTCCATCGGCGGTTCCGCGAACTCACTGGTCGCGGCGATGCAATATATATCTGCTCCACTCGCCATGATCTTAAACTGCCGCTGCTGTGCGAATTTGAGGAAGAGCATAGCCATGCCCCGCGGCACCTCCTGCACGAACCATGCGAGGCAAGGCTCCGCGACTTGGTTCATGGTGCGACCGGCTTGGTACTCGTTGACGATGAGGCTTCGACAGGTAAGACATTTGCCAACATCTTCGCTGCCCTTCCTGCAAAAATTCGTTTGAAGCTGAAGCACACAGTCCTACTTACGCTTACCGACTGGTCAGAAGGCGCTGCCCGCGCGGAGATCACGGGAACAGTCAGTGAGGCTACTATCGTTTCCGGACGGTACAGTTGGACTCCGCGTGGGGATTTCACGGCAGCTACTCCGCAGGTCCCTTCCTGTGACCGTCCTAAGCGGCCCGAGGTCTGTCCCGACGTCGCTCGAGACTGGGCGCGTCTCGGCGTCGTCGATCACTTGCAGGGTCTCAATGCAAACGCTGCCGATGACGGGATTACCCTCGTACTCGGAACGGGCGAACACGTGTGGCAGCCCTTCCTGCTTGCGGAGCGCTTGGAAAAGGAGGGCGCTGAGGTTTTCTATTCATCCGTGACGCGTTCTCCCCTGTCGAAAGGCCACGCGATCGGTTCAGTACTTTCGTTCTCCGACAACTACGGCGGAACGGTTCCACATTACCTCTACAACGTCGATCCAGCGCTGTACTCGAAAATTATACTCTGCTCGGAGACAGGCCCGGAAAATGTCTGTGCCAGCCTGATGTCCGCACTGGGCGATCCCATTGTCCTTTCAGACGTAGAAGGTGAATGAAGCCGCCTTAGGCCATGCGGTCTGCCGCTTCGAAATCGGCTCACTCGATCGGACATTTCCGCCAGTCCACAGCGACACAACACTGCTGTCGCGTTACCTAAGGACATCACTCCCATGGGGGATACCTATGACAGCATCGCCTCCCCTGCCACACTAGGCTCCTACGCCGAATACGACGTGACGCTCCTTCTCAAGAGAGTGGATATTCAGCCTACTGACACGGCCACGAGGGAAGAGGCCATCCAATCCGGGCGGCGGCATTACTCGGAAATGATTTCCGCCGAGATGGCCCCGACCCGCGAATACATGGAGCTGTTTGCTAAGGCCATGGCCACTGGTGGCCCGCGCATGGGCGCCGAGACGGCACGCCTCGCCCTCGCGATCGTGCAGTCGGTCGAGGGTCCTATTACCCTTGTCAGTTTGGTCCGCGCCGGCGTGCCCTTCGGCATCCTTCTCAAGAGGGCCATCGCCTTACTCGGCCGGGACGTCGGACACTACGGGTTGTCGATCATTCGCGACAAGGGCGTTGACGACGAGGCTATGCGCCACATTCTTGCCAGGCGTCCTGTCGAGAGCATCGTCTTCGTAGATAGCTGGACGGGCAAAGGAGCAATTGCGAACCAACTCGAAAAGAGCTTCAAGGACTACTCAGACCGGCCTGCGCGGCTAGTTGTATTGGCCGACCCCTGCGGCTGCGCATGGCTCGCCGCATCGGGCGACGACTGGCTTATTCCCTCCGGAATGCTAGGATGCACCGTATCCGGGCTTATCAGCCGCTCGATCCTCAACGCTGCCCTCGTCGGTCCCGGTGACTTCCACGCCTGCGTCCAGTGGGATAATCTCGCGGAACACGATATTTCCCGATCATTCGTGGATGGTATGTGGAATGATGTCTCCACTGTGATTGCAACCGAAATCCCGAGCGTCTGGAGTATCGAGACCCGCCGGGCGCATCGCGATGCCGCCGCCGCTGCCGTCGCCTGGGTGATGGGGGAGGACGCCGTAACGAACATCAACCGAGTAAAGCCGGGCATTGCGGAGGCGACCAGAGCCATCCTGCGACGTGTGCCGGAAAAGGTGTACGTCTCGTCGCCAACCGATCCAGAACTCGCGGCCCTCATGTACCTGATCGACAACAAAGGCGTCCCGTATGTCGTCTCCCCTAGAAAGATCGCCCCCTACCGCGCCGTCACGCTGATCCGGCACGTCTCCTAATCTCCACGTATGTCTACTTACGAGCTCGGCGCGCAGGTCAAGGAAACTGAGATGTGACAAATTCCGTATCGTAAAATTCATTGCCAATGGAGAATCCGCGAAAGCTCACATCTGGCAATCGATCAGATATTTAACCAGTCGCATTTTGGAGTACGCATATGAAGCCCATTGCTCTGGTGGACCTCGACGACACCTTGTTTCAAACCAAGAAAAAGATACCGGAGATTGCGGAAGCCGATCTGGTATTGGCGTCCAAATCCATTAATGGAAGCAACTCCTATATGACGAAGATTCAAGCTGCCTTTGTCGAGTGGCTGCTCGTCTCCACGGAGGCCATCCCGGTTACGGCGCGCGGCTCTGAGGCTCTTTCGCGCGTTACGATCGCGTTTGAAAGCTACTCAATCGTATCGAACGGTGCCGTCATCCTCAAAAAGGACGGCAAGCCTGACGCCGAATGGCATGAGGTCGTCGCAAGGGAGCTCCGGCCGCTTGCCGGCTTTTTCGATAAGCTCCTCGATGAGGGCAGGACCAAGGCGAGGGAACTTGGCGTCCACATCCGGTGCTGGTCGGTGATGGAAGCTGATCTCGCGACATATGTTGTCTTCAAAGAGATTGACGGAGACGGCTCACGCCTTGAAGAGATTGTGCCGATCATTCGAGAAAAACGGGGTTGGGTTCGACACCACAACGGCAATAACCTTGCGCTAGTTCCGCCTGCGATCTCAAAACGGGTGGCCTCACAATTTCTGCTCAAAAAGCTTCGGACGGAGCATCCAGGTCGCCCAGTGATCGGCTACGGTGACAGTGTGAGCGACTTCTCCTACCTGTCCCTCTGCGACTGGTGGGGCGCTCCGGGTAACTCTCAAATGACAGACCTTGTCGTTTCCGCTGTTGCGCGTGAGAGATAGGTGACACGCGTACTGCGAACGTGGTGATATGTGAGGAGGGTGCAGGAATGATCCTGCACCTCCAGTCTTTCAGTAGAAACTTCCTATGGGTAAAACGCCGCGCCATATCGCGGTAAGAACCATGGCAAGCGCGGCGAGGATCGCGAGATTCCCGTCGGCTTTTACCACGAGTACGTAGAGCTTGTATTTCAGCATGATATGACCTTTCGATGAGCTCATTAGGAACTGCCGTCTCGACGGTTCGTGCCTTACTTGCGCAGAGCGAAATTTCGCGCCCATGATCCTCTCGGCGTCGATCCGCCGGAAATGGTCGACGATGGGTTGATCGTCATAGACCATGGCCGCGCTCTTGACGCAGCCGAACATCATGGCCTTCAAAGACGCGACCGGGCCCTCGCCCGCAGCCGGCGCTGGAGATAGGAAAACTTGGTTGCTTGCCACACGCGTCCTGTCGATCTTATAAAAACGCAACGTTAGCCGAAGCGGGATCCATTTGGGATCCACGGCAACCAGCCGCCGGTCTCCCGCTCGAAACAGCAGCACATCGGCGCGCATGTCCGGCGTGAACCGTTTGCCGAACCAGCCAAGATCTTCGAGCACACCATCGAACGATGCCCCGTCGATTGGCGACTGTCTATCCATTCAAGCGGCCAGTGCGGCTGCTCGGCGTCACGCTTTCAACGCTGACGACCTCCGATCGGCAATGCACGACCCCAGTCCCAACTTGATCTCGGGCTCTGACGGCCCATCGCCCCGAAATAGAAAAGCCTGCCGCGGGAGGAGGTGCGGCAGGCTTTCCTAAAAGAACCGAACGGCGACCTGGGAGGAGGAGTGCCGCTGTTCCCACAGACGTCCCTTTGGGAGGAGGAGTGGGCCGTCTAAACTTCGAAGCGTTGCGGGAGGAAGCATCGCTTCGATGAAAATAGCAATACTCGGGCCAGCGCCATGAAGCCAGCGTCTATGTTGCACTGCAGCTATGCACCCGCCGCAACAATCGGCAGGACATCGAGCATTCCTACCCCTGATTTTGTCGGCGGCTCTGCCGCTGTTACAGAGTGGAACCGCTACAACGTCAATTTCGATATCGAAAGCCCCAAGAAGGCCGTGACAGTTCGCGGCGGCCCTGCCGTCATGGAAAGTAGCGCCGCTGGAGACGGTGGCCGGCAGCTAAGCTGGATCGGTGCGGTTCGCGACAGTCATTAGGGGACACCCGGTGACAGACAGTATGAAGTGGCAGTCGCTCCCAGAAGCGCAAGATGTTCTGCGGGTATGTTTTCACCGTTAAGACCCGGCTGTACAATCCCGATCCGGTACTCGATGAACTTGCGTCGGGCAGCCTTTCGAAGCGTGGCCAAGTCATTCAGGCTGCCTCGAATGAAACGGGCCCGGCCCTTAAGATGTGATGTTTCTCTCACGGTCAGGTGGTTGATGAGGTTCTTCAAGCTCCATGTCCCCTTCACCCCCTTCTGTGCTTGACCGCAAACGAGGTAAAGATCGTCCGCCCGGCGCCCCATTACTGCCTGCGAGTATTTCAGATGCCAGAGAAGTACGGTGACGGTATCGTCCGTCTCCTCGATCGCCACGACGTCCGCGCTCTCCCAGGTGTCATCGTCATCTCTTCCGGGAGAGTGGGCAGACAATCCTCGCAATGGGCGTTCCGCTGATCGCACCTCCTTTGGTTTTCTGACCACTTTACCGCCCGAAGCGTGACCTCTCGCTTTTGAGGCAAGTGTCCGAGCGTAAAGCGAAGCTATTGAATCTTGTAAAGAATTCGGTTGCGCGGCGGGCGGATTTCAACTAGGTTTCGCAGCGAGGCAGTACGCGCTGCCTTGGGGATTAGAACCCCCTGTTAGCGGTTGGTGTCGGCCGATTCGGCACCACACTCCTTGACCTTCGGTCGAGGAGCCTGTGGCGTATGTCCAGGTTCCTCGGAACTAAAGGCCACAGGACCGTCTAGCACGGTGTTCTAACTCCCCGATCAGTGGGTTGAGCGAGTTTTCAGCGGGGGCGCACCGCGTGAAACTCTCCATCGGGGTGACCACCATGAAGCGCTATGTAGCAGCCCAGGTTCGGACTTCGAGACCTGCGCAAGCCAAACAGTCGGATGTTGCACGCGAGTCGGTACATCCAGTCGATCGGCATGTCGGACAGCAAATCCGTATCCGCCGAATGCAGTCGAATGTCTCCCTAGGGGATCTCGGCGCCGGCATCGGGGTGAGTTTGCAGCAGGTACAAAAATATGAAAGCGGTAAGAACCGCGTCAGCGCTTCGATGCTCTACGAGCTTGCCAATTGCCTCAAGATCCCGGTTTCGAGGTTTTTCGAAGGCCTTCCAGATCCCGAAACCACTCAGGGCCAGCAATTCATAACAGAGATCGATGAGAAGATTGCCTACATTTCCACGGCGGAGGGACGGCGTCTGATAGACGACGTTTTGCTCCTTTCTCCGCGTGTGCGCAGCCGGGTCGTTGCCCTCGTCAGCTCGATTGTCGATGAAGAGATGGAAGAACAGAAGCCGGTTGGTTCATCTGCTGGTTCTTAGCTCCCTACCGGTCGATTTTCTCCGCTGCTTCAAGCGAAAATTCGGTGCGCAATACCGCCTTCTGTGCTCGCGAAAAATCGGCGGCGACGTGGTCTGCCCGCTCTTGCGCGGCGCGCCGGGCGGCTTTGCGCTGCGCAAGCGATAGGCCGGCATCGGCTTCATGGCTGCGCAAAACGGATTGTCGCATCAGCGCGTCCTGAAGCTCGGCGGCGGAGTTAACGCCGCTCTTGCGCAATGCGTCGACGACAGGATTGCCGGCGGCCAGGCTTGCCGCGATGTCGAGCGCTTCGGAGGCTTTCGTTTCCCGCTCCCGCGCGTTTTCGGCGTCCGCCCGCGCCTCAGAGAGGCTGCGGGAAAGATTGTCCGCCCGCAGGCTGCGGATCTGCAGCAACTGCCTGAGAGACTTCAGCGCCTTCATATCAGCCGCTCAGGCACCGTTGTTCGTCGTCAGGACTTCCAGCTGGCCGCCCTTGATGACCTTGATGCTGTCGGCTTGCTGCCGGCTCAGCACGTCTTCGACGGCCTTGGTGAAGACGGCGGGCCCGCGCACCAGCACCAAGCCGCTGGCGGGATCTTCACGCAGCGCATCGTCCGGCAGCAGCGGAAACAGCGCGCGAATGGCGTTTTGCTCGGTCTTCCAGCTGCGGCCGCCACGATCGAGGACAACGGTGGAGACCTCCTGCTTCGGCGCGATGATGATGCGGCTGCCGTCATAGGCGACGAAGAGATTGCTGGCATCGCCAAGCTTGACGAAGGCCTTGGCTCCGCTTTCCCGAACGGACCAATGCTCGACATTGCCGCTCAGCGTCCCGACTGTTGTGACCGGGATGCCGGACATGAAGGACAGCGTCTGGACGACATCGCCAAGCGGCAGGGAGACGACATCCAGGCGCACCTCCCGCTCGCTGGCGCCGGCCGGTGGAGGAAAGGAGGCCAGCAGTCCGATAGCGGCCATGTAAACAAAACGCGCAAACATCTGAGTTTACCTCACGATCCGGATATCGCCCGACAACTAATGAACGAAGGAAGGCAGGGGCTGCGAAATCCAATCTATTAATAATTATCTGATCTACTGTTGCAGATGATCGGTCCGCTGGGAACAGGACGGATATCCATTTCGCGCATTTGTTGTACATATCGCGAATTAATAACTTTTTAACATAAGCTATTGAATTCGATCTTGAATTCTGCAAGGCTCTGGCCGCCAAAACCATGCAAGGAGTTCAAGACATGGCTAGTACTTCGACACTTGATGCGGGCATCGGCTCGGCGATTTCCGCCTTCAAGTCGGCCCAGAACGAAGCGACCGAGCAGAGCCTGAAGGTTGCAACCGAAATCACCAAGATCAACGGCGTCGCAAACGCCATCAAGAAGATCGGCCCAGGCTGATTGAAACAATGGCGAGACGGGTTCGCCCGTCTCGCTTCCCCGCTCTCGAAGACAATAAAAGCCGCTCGACGGACGGTTCGGGAACAAGATGGTTATGGATCTAGATTCCTCTTCGCCGACATTCAGAGGTAACGCCGGCAACGCTGCGTCAGGCAGCGGCGGACCGGTCTTGCGCATCACGCGTGCCGGGCGCAGCTCCATTCTGCCGTTGACGGCGGAGCGGCAGGTGGTCGGCGGCAGCGCCGATTGCGACCTGATCATCCTCGGCGCCAAACCAGAACCCGCCTTTGCCATCAGTTTGCAGCGCTCCCGCGGCTCCGACACGGTGTCGTTGACCGCGCTGCGGGATGACGTCGTGATCGACGGTCGTTCCATCCCACGCGATCGGACGATGACCCTTACGAAGAGGCAGACCATCTCCTTCGACGGCACGGCCTGCGAACTCGAAGCTCTCGGCGCCGGGCGCGTGCGGTTCGCGCCACGCCGGATTGCGGCTGCCGGCCTTCTCGGGCTGGCGGCGTTGCTTTTGCTGGCCGGGCTTTACAACAGCGATGCGCCGGCTCACGAAGCCCCGCTCGTCAGGGTTTCCGCCGCGCCGGAACCGGCGCCGTCATCGGCGGCAATTGCTGCCGAAATCCGTCAGGTCATTCGTATGGCTCAGCTTCCCCAAGATCTGAGCATCGTCGCCACCGCCGACGAAATTCGCATCGGCGAAGGATCGCGGCCTCTCGGCCTGCCCGACAAGACCAAGCTGCGCAGCATCATCGCCTCGATGAGCCGGCGCGGTTCCGTTTCCATCGTCGATCTCACGACCCTCTCTTCCGGTCTCGACGGCTTCGTCGCCGCCGCCGGCTATACACCCGTCAGGTTCATCATCGGCTCCGACGGCCGCCGCTACGAGGAAGGCGATGTCGTTGCGAGCGGCTGGCGGATCAAGGAGATCGGCAACGACCAGATGATCGTTTCCCGCGACAGTGAGGACGATACGGTCAATTTCGCCTTCGCCGGCAGTGCCGAGCCGAAACTCGCCGAAATTTCCAGCAGCGAACAAGAATAGGCGATGGCGTCGGAAGCCGGATCATGAAGGTAAGGTCATCCGCCATCGCCATGCTTGCGCAGCGCACCGATATGCTGCTTGCGGTTTTTTTCGCCTCCGTCGTGACGATGCTGGTGCTGCCGCTTCCGAAAATCGTTCTGGACGTGCTGATCGCTTTCAATCTCTCCTTCGCTTTCGTGGTGCTGATCACCACGACCTATCTGAAGAGCGTCCTCGAAATTTCGACCTTTCCCGCGGTCATTCTGATCGGCACGCTGTTCCGCCTGGCCTTGACGATTTCCTCGACCCGGCTCGTGCTGGCGGACGCCGATGCCGGCGAGATCATCATGGCCTTCGGCGATTTCGTCGTTGCGGGAAATGTCGTCGTCGGGCTGATCATTTTCCTGATCGTGGCGCTGGTGCAGTTCATCGTGGTGACGAAGGGCGCCGAGCGCATCGCCGAGGTCGGCGCGCGTTTCACGCTCGACGCCATGCCGGGCAAGCAGCTCGCCATCGACAGCGACCTGCGCAACGGCCATATCAGCACGGAAGCCGCGCAGAAGCGCCGGTCGCGTCTCGAACAGGAGAGCCAGTTCTTCGGCGCGATGGACGGCGCCATGCGCTTCGTCAAGGGCGATGCGGTCGCAGGATTGGTGATCGTCGCCGTCAATCTCATCGGCGGCCTGGCGATCGGTATCTTCCAGAAGGGCCTGAGCTTTGCCGAGGCGGCCCATCTCTATACGCTGTTGTCGATCGGCGACGGTCTGGTGTCGCAGATTCCGTCCATTCTGATGGCAGTCTCGGCCGGTATCGTCGTGACCCGCGTGTCCGACGACGGCAACGGCAGTCTCGGCAGCGATATCGGCCGTGAACTCTTTCGGGAGCCCCGTGCATTGGCGATTGCGGCGGCGCTGACGATCTGCGCGGGCTTCGTCCCGGGATTTCCCACAGGCGTGCTCGGCGCGATCGGCCTGTGTCTGGCGGGCCTTGCCTTCATGGTGCATCGCCGGCGCGCCGGCCCAGCCGCGGCCGGATCGGCGAATGCCGTGGAAAGCGCCAATTCCTATCCGCTCGACAGGACGAAATACGGCGATCCCGTCATCGCCACCGTCACGGTGGAAACGCTGGCGCGGCTTGAGGCGATGCGACTCGGCGAAATGCTGGACGGGCGGATCCGCATGGCGGCGCGCGCCGTCGGCGTCTCCGTGACGGTGCCCACGTTCAACGCCGATCCCCGCATGGCCGAGGATCTGATCCATCTTCAGGTCGAAAACGTGCCCGCCGGTCTGGTCAGCTGCGGTCCCGAACGGACGGCCGAACAGATTGCCGACGACATCGTGCGCATCGTCCGCCGCCATATCGGCGCCCTGTTCAGCATCGACGACGCGGCACAATGGCTGGGCAGCCTCGAACCGCGTCTCGGCAAACTGGCGATCGACGTCGCCACCCAGGTGCCGCTGATGCTGACGGTCGCGGTCGTCAGACGCATGCTGGATTCCGGCGTGACGCTTTCCCAGCCGCGCGGACTGCTGGAAGTGATGCTGCACGCCGGCACCGATCACGCGCCGGATGCCCTGGCCGAAATGGCGCGCGCCGCGCTGGTCAAGCAGATCGCCTTCGGGCTTCTCGACCGGCGCGGATTGCTGCCGGCGCTGGTGCTTCCCGCCGAATGGAACCACTTCATCCGGTCCTATGACGCCGCTGGAGCGACCGAGAAGATCGAGATAGCCGAAAGACTGCGCCTGCTGGCCGAGAAAGCCAGACAGGCTCTCGAGGACGCCAACGAGCGGGGATACGATCCCGTCATCATCGTGCCGGGCGAATGGCGCCTGCTCACCCAGACGCTGATGATCCACCACAACTGCCGCATTCCAGTGCTGGCGGCGGAGGAGATCGACAGGGATATAACGATCGAAACCATCGGAGAGATCGGGCAAATCCGGAACGCTGCGGGCTCCAAACAGAGGCCGGGCTGATAGAGCAAGTGAAGTAGACGAGACCAACTGGGGATGAATGCAATGTGTGGCGTAGATGGACAAAGGCCCATAGACTTCGACAGAACCTCCCGTTTCGACCTTGAGTCCGGTTGCCTTGGCGGCAGCAATAGGACCGACACGGATTTCACCGCCATCCGAACCCGCAAGGTCTCGCCCTTCGAAGATTTCTCCGGCAACCCGCCGATGCTGGCATCCTATGTGCCGAACTCGCGGGAAACGTCGGAAAACGGCATGGATTCCGACCCCAAGGATGTGTTGCGCAAACACATCAACTGGCAGTCAGACTCCAAGAAGGTGGATCCATCCGACGAGAAACACGCCACGACTTTGCAGACCACGGCGGAAAAACCCGACCTCTCGAAAGAGGGCAGCGTCATCGTCGTCAAGGAGCCGATCGTCGTGGATGGAGGCGTGTTCAACGGCAAGGGCGCGACCTATACGGCCTCGTCCAAGCTCGGCGATGGCGGCCAGTCCGAAACCCAATCGCCGCTGTTCATTCTCAAGAACGGCGCCACGCTCAAGAATGTCGATCTCGGCGAGAATGGCGCCGACGGCATTCACGTCTATGGCGGCGCGACGCTCGAAAACGTCAATTGGCAGAATGTCGGCGAGGATGCGCTGACGGTAAAAAGCGCCGGCGACGTCACTATTATCGGTGGCTCCGCCAAGGGCGCGACCGACAAGATCTTCCAGATCAATGCCGACACGAGGTTCTATCTGAAGGATTTCGTCGCTGACGGCTTTACCACGCTGGTGCGCACCAACGGCGGCAAGCAGATCGACGCCGACGTCACCATCGATGGCGGGGCGTTCTCCAACGGCAGCAACGTCTTCCGCACCGATAGCTCGCTTGCCAGCGTGACGTTCCTGTCCGATATCACGCTGGACAAAGTGAAGAACTGGACGCGTGTGGGTGACAACCAGTCGGGCGTCTGAGACGCTTGAGCACCGGGATGACAAAATGAAGAAAAAGCGGGCGCCTCAAGCTCCCGCTTTTCATTGCCGGCCTGGCCCTTGCCTGCGCGGCGGGCTGCTGCGCATTTCTGCGCCGATCTGCCGGCGCGCCGATTTCAGCTTCGGGTCCCCCTGGGTATCCTTGTATTCGCGCCGCGCTTCGGTCTTGGTCATGCGGTGTTCGTGCCTGAACAACGCGCGCGAAATGCGGATATCGAAAAACGCCGCCGCCACCATGATGCCGGCGGCAATGACGAGGATCGAGCCGAGGAGATGGGCTGTCGTGGAGAGCGTGCATGCTTCTCCGCAAAGAGGCGACCAGAAGATGCTGTTGAGGAAATAGAGGATCGCACCGCCGCCGGCGGCGGCGAGCAGGACAAACTTGACGAGCCCCTTGACGAACTCGGCGATGCTCGCGAGCGAAAAAAGCCTCTTGATGCCCTCGAACGGATTGAGCCGGGTGAAATCGAAGCTCATATGTTTGAACGATACGGGAAACCCCTGCCCGTCGAGGATCGACACCAGGATGGTCGCGGCAAGACCCATGGCAAGCGGCAGCCAGATGAGATCGAGCAGGGCCACGCCGGTTTCGCTCAAGCCGACAGTGACGGCGTCGGAGAGGTCGGCCCCCGCGGCGGACTGCAGGCCGCTATCGAAACTGCGGGTGAAATCCTCGAGGATATCAGGCAAGCCCCAGGTGACGTAGACGGCGATGGCAAGGACGGAGATCGCAACCGGGATTTCCTTCGAGCGGGGAACTTGGCCCTCGCGGCGGAGCCGATCGAGCTTCACCCGGCTCGGCGGCAGGGTTTTTTCCTCGGTATCGTCATTTTTGGCCATGGGTCACCTCCAGCATGGCTTTCACCTCGTTGAATCCGTCGATCCAGAGATCGTGGAAATAGCTGGAGATAAAGGCCGTGTAGATGACGAGAATGACCACGACCGCGAAGTTCTTGATGGCCGGCAGGCTATCGTTCAGCGGGAATTGTTTCGACGAGCGGCCAACGAAGGCCAGCGACAATTCGAGCGCGCAGGTGACGATCATGAACGGGGCGGCAAGCAATCCGGCCGCTTTGAACAGCCGGCCGAATACACCGAGGATCATGTCGAGCGGATCGTCGGGCATGGCGGGCATGAGCTTGAAGAGCGGCCAGAACTCGAACGACTTGTAGAAAATCGCGACCAGATCGATGATGCCGCCGGCGCTGACGAAAATCACCAGGGCGATCGACATCATCAGCGAGCCGAGCGGCGCGGTTTCCAGCGCGTTGATCTGGTCGAAGAGATTGGCGGCATTGGCCCCGCGATAGACATCGGTCATATCGCCCGCCGCCTGGGCCGCCCAGAAGGGAATGCCGAGCCCCATGCCGATGAGCGCCCCGAAGCAAAGTTCCTTCATCGAAAGGGCGGCCAGATCGAACCAGGACGTATCTCCGATAGCCAGCACCGAATAGGCGAAGGCGACGGAGGGCGCCGAAAGGCCGATTGCCAGGCCGAAACGCAGAATGCCGACGATGCTGAACAGCGAGAAGATCGGGAAGATCAGCAGGATCCCGAGCGCGCGGGCGGCGCCGAGCATGGCTGCGGCCGGTGCCGCGACCTCGATGCCGACGAGCGGAAGATGATCCGGCCCCATCCGCCCCGCCTCACTGAACCATGGTCGGGAAGTCGTTCAGGATATGAACGGAATGTTCGATCAGCGGCGTTGCCAGCACCCGGCCGAACAGCAGCAGGGTGATGGAGATCACGAAAATCTTGACGATCTGCGCGATGGTCTGTTCCTGGATTTGCGTTGCAGCCTGGAAAATGGCGATGATCAGCCCGAGAAGCGCGGCCAAGCCCAGAATGGGGCCGGCCAAGGCGAAGGTCGCCATGACGGACATGCCGATTTCGGCTGCGACCTGGTCTTCACCCATGACGGCAGGCCTTTCGCGTGGGCGCGGCAGACACCCGATCCAGGGCTTTCGTGAAGGGGGGATGCTCACTGCGCATAGGACAGCACCAGACCTTCCAGCAATCGCCGCCAGCCGTCGATCGAGACGAACAGCAGCAGCTTCAGCGGTGTCGACACCACGGTCGGGGACATCATCTGCATGCCGAGCGCCACCAGAATGGCGGAGACGGCGAAGTCGATCATCAGAAAGGGCAGATAAATCAGAAATCCGATTTCAAAGGCCCGCGTCAGTTCCGAAACGAGGAAGCTCGGCGTCAGCACAGTTATGTCGTCGGAGGCAATGGGGGTTGCCGGCGCGTTTGCCCAGATCTTCTGCGATGCTTGGACGAAAAAGTCGCGCACCTCGGCGTCGGAAAATTTCAGCATGAAATCCTTCAGCGGCGCCGCCACCTTGCTCATGCCGTCCGCCATGCCGCTGACCGTGCCGAAATCGCCGCTATGGGCGAGCAGCAATTGCCAGCTGTTTTGCAGCACCGGGTTCATCACGAAGGCCGAGAGCACGATGGCAATCGCAAAGACCAGGAGATTCGGCGGCGTCTGCTGGATGCCGATCGCATTGCGCACGATCAGCAGGACGACTGAAATCTTGGTGAAGGAGGTTGCGATCACGGCAATGACCGGCAGCATCGAGATCGCCGCCATCGCCACAAGGCTCTGGGCAAGAGGAAAGCTCTGTTCCATCAGTCGTGCAGCGCCGTGACGCGAACGGCGCTCAACCCATCCACGGAAATGATTTCGCCTCGTCCGATAATGCGGCCCTGGGCGATGATATCGACGGCGTCCGATAATGGCCTGTCGAGGTTGAACACATAGCCTTCGCCGATCGTCTCGAGTGTGCGCAGCGGCAGTTCCAGCCGTCCTGCATCGAAGACCAGCTTGATCGGGATGCTGTCGACAGGCGACGGACGCGGCTCGCCCTGCAATTCCTGATCGACGGTTTCATTCGTCATGAAATGCCTCATTGGTCCGGTTGGCGTCGACAGGAGCGGCTCGGTGAGGACCGCGCCTTTGTCCGAGCGCATGCAGGTTGCAAGGTAACGTTCACCGGTGATCGCGACCACGGTCTCCGCTGCCCCCCCATCGATGACGATGCCGTCCCCCAATCGCAGGGATTTGATCTCACCGAGCGACAGCACGGCATAACCGCGCCGGATGTTGACCGCCGTCGTCAGGGCATTGAGCGTGCGGCGCGGCAGGCGGCTTGCCCAGCCGACGAGGCCGGCAAGGAAGGTTTCATCGAAACGGCCGCTCAAGGGCAGGCTCATGCCGCTCCAGCCGATTTCGAAGCCGAAATTGCCGCTGGAATCCGGCTGCGGCTCTGCACCGATCTGCAGCAGCGACAGGCTGATGCCGATCTTGTTCTCGATTGCCTCGAAGGCCTCGACGAACTGATGTTCGACCACCGCCGCCTGTTCATGCGGCGACAGTTTTTCCCAGAGGAGCAGCGGTTCAAGCCTTTCGGCCAGCAACCGCAATGCGCCGGCCGACGCAATCAGCATCTGCTCCCGTTCGCCGATGCGGCAGAGAATGCCGACTGGATCGGCAATCCGCGCGGCTGCGATATCGGGGGACAGCGGGCGAACGGAAAGCGTCTGCTCCCGGACCGGAATTTGCCAGGCGGCGCGCATCGTCGTGCCGGAACGGGAAAAGAAGCTCCCGGCCATCGATGAGCGGGGCCATGCGGGCGCGGCGATATTCATCGGACAAGCTCCTCGAGCGCTTCGACGATCGCGCCGAACGGCTGCGGCTTGCCCTGGCCGTCAAACAGGAAGCGCTGGATGAGCCCGTGTTTGGCGACGGCCTCGTCGACGGCGGCGTCGCGCCCCTGGCGATATTCGCCGACGCGGATCAGCAGTTCCACCTCGTCATAGAGGGCAAGCAGGGCGCGCAGCCTGTCGGCTGCCTGGCGATGGCTCTCGCTCACCACTGCGCTCATCGTCCGGCTTCGGCTGGCCAGCACATCGATCGCCGGAAAATTGCCTGCCTTGGCAATCTTGTCGGAGAGCACGATATGGCCGTCCAGCAGCGATCTGGTTTCTTCGGCAATCGGATCGTCTTGCTCTTCGCCTTCGACGAGCACCGTATAGAAAGCCGTCATCATGCCGTTTGCGCTGTTGCCGGCACGCTCGAAGATTTGCGGCAGGACGGCGAATACGGAAGGCGGAAAGCCGCGCCGCACCGGCGGTTCGCCGGCGGCAAGCCCCACTTCGCGCAAGGCGCGGGCCATGCGGGTGACGCTGTCGATGACGAGCAGCACGTGTTTTCCCTGCTCGCGAAAATATTCGGCGATCGCCGTTGCCGTCATCACCGCCTTGAACCGCTCCAGCGCCGGGCGGTCGGATGTGGCGACAACCAGCGTCACATTCGAGGGGACGCCTTCCGGCATGTTGCCGGCAACGAATTCGCCGACCTCGCGTCCGCGTTCGCCCACCAGGGCGCAGACGATCACATCGGCCTTGTTGTTGGCGACGATCTGGGACACCAGCGTCGACTTGCCGGCGCCAGGCGCGCCGAAAATACCGATGCGCTGGCCCTGCCCGCAGGTCAGCAATCCGTCCAGGGCGGCAATTCCCGAGGTGAACGGCTGGCGGATGGGACGGCGCGACAAGGGGTTGACCGGCTGGCCGTAGAGCGGCTGCAGGAAACGCGCGTCCTCGCCGGCCGGATTGGCGGAGGGACGCAGGACGTTGCCGTGCGCATCGACGATCGCGCCGAGCAGGAAGTTGCCGACAGAGATCGCCGGCTCCCGGCCGGTCGGGACGATTTCCGTGCGCTGGGAGATGCCGCGGGTTTCGCCGTGAAGCGAGAGAAGTGCCGTCTCGCCGTCGATACCGACGACATCGGCGAGGCCGATGCGGCCCCTGCCCGGCTCATGCAGTTCGCAGAGCTCGCCGATCCGAACCGAGGGGATGAGCGCCCGCACCAGCAGGCCCGAAACACTCGTCACGCGGCCGCTCTGCCGTCGCACGTCCGTCTGTTCGAGCGTCCGCTCCATGCGAAGCAATGCGTCAGCCATGGACGAGGGCCTCGATTACGGTGGCGAGCTGGTCTTTCAAGCCGATCTGGCTTCGTCCCGCCGATGTCTCCAGGACGATCTCGCCGGCAGACATCAGCGGATCCGTTTCGATAGTGATGCGATGATCGATATCCGCAATTGCCTGGGCGATCATGGCGGCATCCTCGGGGGCGACATGGAGGGCGATCTCCTGGGCCTCTGCGGTCTGGGATATGGCGTGGCGGACCAATCGCCTGGTGCGTTCGTCGGCCTCCATCGATCCGAGGATCAATCCGACCGATTTCAGAACCACCGCCTCGACCCAGCTGTCGAGATTGGCAATCTCCTGTTCGGCTTTTCCGAGCGAGGCGGCAAGCCGTGCGGCGGCATCACGAACGCCCTGTTCGAACCCGTCGCGATAGCCGTTTTGGGCGGCCTGCTCGCTGGCGGCTGCAAGTGTGGCCTGGGATTGGGCGGCGTCCTGGCGGGCAGCCGCCAGAATTTGCGCCGCCTCCCTGATCTGGCCGAAGTTTTCCGCCGGAATGATGCGGTCGTGGCGTGCAAATCCCGAGCTCATCGTCCGGCGCCTTCCTGTGTGGAGGCGACCTCGTCGACGGCGGCCGTCGCCAGAACGAGCGCCGGGCTCTTCAACAGGGAAGCCGAGCCGTTTTCGGCCATGTCGCGCCAGCCCGCCCACCGCCATGCCGCAGAGATCCGATATTCGTCTGCCAGAAGCGCCAGCATCGACCAGCCATCGGCCTCGACGACATGCCTTGCCTGCTCGCTCAACAGATCAAGCGGCGGCGTTGCCGTGGAAAGATTGATGTGGCCGAGGGCGAATGCGACCGCTTCCTCGCCGTAGGCGGCCCTGAGCCTCGCAAGGGTCGGGCGATCGACCGCGGGGCAGAAGGCTGCGAGATGATAGGCGAAGCCCGCCCGGAACGCGGCCTTTGCGAGTCCGTCCGCGTCCATGGAAATCAGGCGGCGGGCGCCGTCGGCAAATGTGGCGGGGTCGCCATGGGCTTCTGCGATCTCCGTGAAAAGCCGCCGGTGCAGCCGCCGCGACAGGGTAGACCCATCGGCAAGGAGCGGCGCGGTCCCATCCCATCGGGCGGCCGTCAGCATATCCGCGGAAAGCAGCGCTGCCCTGCGGATCCTCGCCGCATCCGAGATCGCCTCGCCGTCCGAACGCGGCGTGCGCATGCTCAGCGCTCCTTCCGCTGCGGCAACAGCAGCAGCAGGCATGCCCCGATGGCGAGGATAATTGCGCCGATCACGGCCAGATTGGGGGCCTTGAAAGCCGAGAGAGCGCTTTGCACCATCGAGAATGGCGCTGCGGCGGGTGCCGGCGTCACGGTTGCCGCCGGGGCCGATGCTGCCGTTGCCGGCGGGGCCGCCGGCGCGCCGACCTCCGACCAGGGGCTGACCACCACCGAGACATCTTCGTAAGAGAGATCACGGATGCTGTTGACCAGAACGGACCGGCTTTTCATGTCGATCTCGTTGAGATTGGCGCCGGGGCGATATTGCAACACGGCCGCCGCCCTCGCCTTTTCCTTGATGAGCCCGCGGCCGTTTTCCTCCGGCAGCACCACATGGACGCGCGCCGTCGCCACGCCGTCAAGCCCCGAAAGCGTTTCGGCAAGCTGCTGCTCGATGGCGTAGCTCATCCGGGCTTTTTGTTCGTAAGGCGTCACAAGGAAGCCGTTGCCGGGAAAGAGTTCGGCGACATTTCCGAACGACTGACGCGGCAGACCGGCGTCCGCCAGCAACTCGATCGCCCGGGCATGATCGGCTGATTCAGCGGCGATCGCATAGGTCCCGCCCTTTTCGCTCTTCATGGTGACGGAGATGCCGGCGCGTTCGAGCAGGACCTGAGCATCCAACGCATCGCGCTGATCGAGTCCCGTCAGCACGTCCTGGCTGCAGGCGGCGAGGAACAGGCAGAGGGCGAGCATGGCGGCCTTCGGAAGGACTTTGCGCGCGGGCGAAGTGATCGGTGATCTCGCAAGGGCCGATGTGATCATGATATTCACTGGCCCTGCGTCAGCCGTTTGGACGACGACATCACCGACTGGGTGAGTGACGACAGCAGCGTCGTGCCGGTCGCGAATTGCTGTGATTTCTCCAGCCGGTCGATCGATGTCGTGATGTCTTCGATCTTCGGGCCGCTGTGATCCTTGTCCGCGGCAAATCGCACCAGCGGCGTCTCCGGCTGGCCGTTCCCGGCCACCGGCATGAAGAATGCCGACAGCCGGTCGAGAATGCTGGAGGGCCTGGTATTGCCTTCCGGTGAATAGGAGGGCGGGACGGCGTCGGACTCAGGCGCGATCTTGCGGCCCTGGATGTTGGGAATGGAGGTGAGTTCGGTTGGCCGAAGGCCGGCGAAATCCGCCGGCTGCAGCCCGATCCGTTCCGCCACGATCTCCGAGGTCTTCAGCACATTGCCTGTCGATACGCCATCAACGGGCGGCGTAAAGGCGCGGCCGGTAAGTTCTTCTCCGCTCATTGCAATTCCTCAACTCGGTACACGTCAACTGCAAACGATGAACGGGAACGCTACTCGTCGCTGCCTTCGTCGATCGCCTCCTTGGCGAAATTGAAAAGCGAATTGTTCAGCATCAGGGTGTTGGAAATCATGCCTGGCAGAAACGCGTCCACGGCAGCGGAGAGTATCTCGCTCTCGCTGTTCGGATCGACCTTTTTCGTCGTGCTGCCGGTGGTGTCCTTGGAACCTGTCTTATCAGTCGTCAGCCCCACCGAGACAGGGTTTGCAGGCGCCAGGTTCAGGTCGGAATTCACTGCATCTACGGCCATATGAGCACTTCCATCAAGGAGTTATCAAAATGAATGCATGATTTGATATGGATAAAAAAACGGCCGGTCAATTGTTTAAACTTAACCGATGGTTAATTTTCGGAAATTACAATCGGCTTTGACAACTTTCTCGACCTTTATATTAAAATTGAACGTTTTTATCCATAAAGCGCAGCAGATATCCAGATTGCGCATGAAATTCATACTTAAATTTATTGCCATCAAATGTTCACAGGCCCGACCGCCTCTACGCCAACCGGGCCTGTGAGTACCCAGATATTTGGTGTTGCGAAAGCGTCCCGGATCAGCCCACCGCCGTACCGCGGCGCTTCTCGATATCGGCGATGATCGCGTCCCAGTTCTCAGGGGTCAGCTCGCGCTGTTCCGGGTCGCGGGGCGCGGGGGCGACGCCGCCCTTGGCGCCGACGCGCTGACCTGTTTTGGCGTAGATGCCGACCGTGTCGTTGACAGTGCGCTTAAGCATGTCGTTCATCATGTCGGTCTGCTTGTGGAAGGCTTTTTCCTGCTTGATGCTCTGGTAGATGGCAAAGCCCGCCCAGGCCGCCCAGGACACCGCGCCGGCGATCGCGAAGGCGAGCGAGAAGCCGCCGGAGACGAGCGCTACCGTTGCGCCCGTGCGCCCGAGGAAGGTGGAATTCACCAGCATATTGGCAACGCCTGCGATGCCCTCGATCGCGCCGACCGTGTCCGCCGCGGTTCCGATACCCATGAAGATGAGATCGACCGGATCGCCCTTGCCACTGGTGAGCCCCTGCAGGAACTGGTAATATTCCACCGGCAGCCAAGCGATGCCGGCAACGGCGCCAACCGTCGTCCCGGTATTCTTGAAAAAGGCGGAGAGCACGCTGCGCTGCGCCCGCGCCAGCTCGTCGGAAACGCCGACGAGTGAACTGATCCCATCCAGCAGCGAAAAATTCGAGGCTTTGATCGCCGAGCCGAGCGCACTGCCCATGTGCGCGAGAGCGCCAAGGGCGTGCAGAACCACGATGCCGATGCTGTCCCAGGTCGGGCTCGTCATGTTGAGGCCGGCATAGATGGAGCGGGATGCGGTAAGCACCGACATCACGCCGGAAGAGAGCGCCGCCTTGTATTTGACAGGATCGACCCCTGCCGGCGCCGCCGTCGCGGTCTTGTCGATCAGCTTGGCAAGGTCGGCCTTGATCGTTTCGACGCTGCCGCCCGGTCGCATCGTCGCCCAAAGCGCGGTGAAGATCGTCGTGAAATTGGTCTTGTATTGCGCCATGGCATCGGCATTGCCCTTGAACAGGGTTTCCGCCAGCGCGTCGAGGCTCGGGGCGATGATCTTCTTGATCGCCTCTTCGGCGGTCTTGCCGTCGACGATGATTGGATCGATCACATCCGTGCCGGGCATCAGCGTCTTCATCAGGCCTGACATGGAAAGTCCCATGTCCTTGAGGCTCGATGTCAGATATTCGCTGTCGATATAGGGCAGATCGAGACTTTGGATGGTCTTGCTCCAGCCATTGTCCGTGGTGGCGAACATGCGCTCGGCGATCCAGGCGTCGCCGCCGCTGCCGGCGAAGAAGCGCCCGCCGTCTGAGCCGTTGGCGGCAATGCCCTTGCCGGCCAGCCCGGTGCCGATCATGATCGCCGCCATGACGTCGTTGAACGAATAGCTGGCGAGATTGCTGGAGGGCAGCGGCGAGACGCTCTTGTCCCACTCGGCATTGGCCGGCAACTTCGAGACCAGGCTGGCGCCCATGACGAGCCCTTCCAGCGCGGTCTGCACCGCATGGCGGTAGCCCAAGACCTCCTTGCCGCCGGGTGCGCTCAGGCGCGACGTCAGGCGCTCCAGATTGCCGGCGAGATCGCCGATGCCGATTTCTCCGGCGCCTACCTTGTCGAGCAGCGGACCGAGAAGCGCCTTGACGTCGGCCTTGAACTGATCGCGCACCTCGGGGCTGTCTGACCCGTAAAACTGGTTGGCCATCGCCTGGATGGTCGGGTTGAACAGGTGGGTGATATTGTTGGGAACGGTGCTGCCGAATTCGGAAGCGGCAACCTTTTTCAAACCGTCGAGGTCGATCTTGAGATCGGGGAACAGGCTCCCGCCGAGCCCGAGCGACTGGTCGAAATCCACAACCGGCAGGATGGAGCCGAGCCCCTTCAGTTCCCGCTCGGTCTTGTTGCCGGCCAGTCCCATGCGGATCAGGCCATCGAGCGCCGTCGTCGGATCGGAGATCGTCGGCAGCACGTTCTTGTCGAAGAATTCGGCATAGGTCTTGTCGGCAATCGCCGAGCGCTGCTTTACGAAATCGTCGGGAAGCACCATGGAATAGAAGCCGAGGGCGGCATTATATTCCTTGAGAATGGTGGTGACGTCCTTGCCGGATTTGAGACCGTCATTCAGCAGGCCGCCATTGACGATGTCGCGCTCAAAGGCATCCTCGACCTTCGTACGCAGGTCCTTCATCTTCTCGTCACGCGTTATCGTGTCGTTGATGATCTCGGAAGCGTCCTTGTTCGTATCGGGCGGCGCCACGCGATAACCGGAGAAGATCAGCTTGAAGGCCTTCAGCGCCTTCTCCGTCATCAGCGAGTTGACGTCGGGGTCCGAGCCCAGGATGGCGATCGACTTGTCGAGATCCTTCAGGATCTCCTGGTCGTTGTAGATGCCGCGCTGGTTGTCGCCGAGGCTGTCCTTGTATTGGCCGAAGGTCGCCTTGGTCTGAAGCAGATCGAGATACATGATCAGTTTCTGCTCGGCAGTGTAATTGTGAGGGTTTTTGACGACGTCGATGCTCTCGAAGGATTTGTCCTTGTCCTTCAGCCCTTCCATGAAGCCCTGATTGATCTCGCTCATGAAATCGGAATTGAACAGGAGATCGATGACCGGCTGGATCGGCGCGGTAGGGCGGGACGTGCCATTCGACGTGGCGGCCAGCGAAACGAACTTCGGACTGCTCGTCTGCGCCGATATAGAGGAGAAAATCGTCAGGGCTGCCGTCGTGGTCCCGTCAGAGGCAAAAGGCGATGCCTTCTTTACCGTGGTGCTCGTGGTTTTGCCCTGGCTCGTGGAATTTTCGGACTTTGGATCGGAATTGGCGTTTAGCCGGAGAAATGAAACCGTATCGATATCCGAAGATGCTGGTGCGATCGATGACATGCGTTCCCTTTGATTTTCTTTTTCCGCTTTTCGCGGATGACGTCGTTTACCTTACGTTAGGCATAAGATCGACCTTTGCGTGATAATTCAAGCCCGATCGCGACATCGCGGTTGCATAAAATGCAGCGGCCTCGCGCCTGGAGATCAAAAATCACATTTTTACCGAGGGGTCGCAGGGTATTTCCCAGGCTGTGGCGGTCATCGTTGCCGCCCCTCTGCCTCTACCAGATGAATGACGGGTCTGGCCCAAATTCGAGATGCACGGACTCGCCGGTGTAGCGTTCAAGCTTCTCGTTCAGCTGCTTTTCCATTTTGTCGAGCTTCTTCACGCCATTGGCCATATCCCACAGACCAAGCGCCAGCCCGACGGCCGAGGCAACGAGGCCGGTGACCAGTCCGGCCGCGGCAAGGCCGGTTTTGGCGGCGCTGCTGAAGATGGTCACGACTTCCGGCGCCACCGTTGCGAGTCCGGAAAAGGCACGGGACATGGCATTGGTCAGATAAAGCATCGCCTCGGAGAAACCGATCAGCGCGTTGCCGGTACCGGCAATGCCGCCGATTATTTCGAGCGCGCCCTTGGCGCGGTCGCCGGCCTTCATCGACCGCGACGCCGAATAGAAGCCGAGGCCGGCCATGGCGAGGCCGCCGGCCGCGCCGAGGATCTTGCCTGCCGCTTCAATCGTCTTCGGCGAGAAGTTCATCGAGATCCCCTTGCCCCAGCTGCCAGGCTGATTGCCGAAGGCGCTGAACGGTTTGCCGGCAACGTCGAGGTTCTTGCCGAGACCTTCCATCGTCATGCCGACGATCTGCGTCGCCGAGCCGACCGCGGCGGCGATATCGGCCGGCGTCCACTTGCCGCCGGCGCCGAGGCCGCGCGCCACCAGCACGCTCGACATCGTCAGCATCTGCACGGCGTGCACCAGACCGGCCTTGTACACCTCGGCATCGATGCCGGCAGGTGTCCGGGTCTGGCGCGGCAGATCGAGCGAATCCTTGAAGGAGGCGAGCGCATCGTCGAGCTTCATACCGCCGCGCACCATCCGCAGAACGCCGTCGACGTCGCGCGCTATATCCTGCGCCAGGTTCTGTTTCAGCGTTTCGCCGCCATCGGCCGGGCCGTTTTTGCTGATGAAATCCTCGGCGAACGTAGTTGCCAACTGGCTGATGGCGTCATTCGTCGCCCCGGGCTCGAAGGTGTCATCCGGCCCCGACAGCAGCGGCTCGAGATCGACACCCTGGCCGTCGCCGATATAATGTTCCTTGACGATATTGGCGAAGGTGACGTTCGCGGCGTCGAGATGCGCATCGATATAATCCTGGGGCAGGAGATCGACGAGGGTGTTGAGTTCGGAATAATAATCCTTCAGGGCATCTTCGAAGCTCTTGCCGGCGCTCAGCGCCCGGTCGATCGCCTTGCCTCCTCCGATGTCGATCAGATAGGCGTCCTCGATGTTGGTGAGCAGATCGGAATTCTCCGGTCGCTGCAGATATTCCTTCATGCCGCTCGCGAAGATATCCGAGAGATGCTGCTGCGTCGCCGGATCGGCCGTCAGCTTTTCGATCCGCGCATCGAGGTCCTTGCCGACGCGCTCGCCATCGGGCACGCTGTCGCCATACTGGTTCATATAGCCATTGAACTGCTGTTTGATCTCGATGAGATCGTAGAGCAGCGTCGCCTTCTGTTCCGGCGTCAGCTGGTCGAGGTGGTCCATGTTGTCGGGCGCGACGAAATCCCGGTTCACGTCCTTCACGGCGTCGCCGAGAATGCCGTATTTGAGTTCGTCGAGCTTCTTCAGCGTCGGCTCATAGGCGGTCGACGGAGCGTAGCCGCGCAGCACCTTGCTTTCCAGGATGTCGTTCTCGTCGATCGGGCGCTCCACGACCGGCTCGATGGCATCCGAGCCCGACATGACAAGGTCCATCTTCTTGAGGCTGGATGTCAGATAGTCGCTGTCGATATAGGGCAGATCGAGACTTTGGATGGTCTTGCTCCAGCCATTGTCCTTGGTGGCGAACATGCGCTCGGCGATCCAGGCGTCGCCGCCGCTGCCGGCGAAGAAGCGCCCGCCGTCTGAGCCGTTGGCGGCAATGCCCTTGCCGGCCAGCCCGGTGCCGATCATGATCGCCGCCATGACGTCGTTGAACGAATAGCTGGCGAGATTGCTGGAGGGCAGCGGCGAGACGCTCTTGTCCCACTCGGCATCGGCCGGCAACTTCGAGACCAGGCTGGCGCCCATGACGAGCCCTTCGAGCGCGGTCTGCACCGCGTGGCGGTAACCCCAGACTTCCTTGCCGCCGGGAGCCGCCAACTGCGACGTCAGGCGCTCCAGAAGGCCGCCAAGATCAGCCTGACTGACCTCTCCGGCACCGACCTTGTCGAGCAGCGGACCGAGAAGCGCCTTGACGTCGGCCTTGAACTGATCGCGCACCTCGGGGCTGTCTCCCCCGTAAAGCTGGTTGGCCATCGCCTGGATGGTCGGGTTGAACAGGTGGGTGATATTGTTGGGCACGGTGCTGCCGAATTCGGAAGCGGCAACCTTCTTCAAACCGTCCAGGTCGATCTTGAGATCGTTGCCCGGGTCGGTTTCGGGCGTGCTCACCTTTGCATCGACCAGGATCGCGGTGGCGCCGCTTTTGCTCTGGGTAAACCCGACGAAGCCCCGCGCAGCGGAGATGTCGAGTGCCTGCCCGTTACCGCTCGGCGCGATCTTTCGTATTTCGCCGGCGTCGATGGTTTTTGTCGATGCAAAACGGCCAGTCACGTCTTTCTGGCCGAGGTCCACGACCAGGGTTTCGACCTCTTTCGATCCGCTGCCAACACGTTGCAACATGATTTCGTCACTCCTGATCGACGGCCGCACCCTGAACGGAGGCCCGGAAAGCCTCGTTAGGTCAGAAGTTTTTCAGTGATATGACAAATGGGTGCTATCGGAGCGGCAAAATTGAACCATTGACCCCCACATAGCGCTTCCAAATTATACCGCAGTACAAATGCTGGTGACACCGCAGTCGCCAAGGTGCGGCGCAATAGAGCACGGTCCCGTAGGGAATGCGCTCACGAGACAGATCGAAGTCGGTCCTCGGGCTCGGTTTTCAGACTGCATTGTCCGGCAAATCGGTATAAGCCGTCCTCTCGAACAAATCAGGAGACAACATGGAAACCGTGGAAATCAGCAGCCGCAGCGACTTCGGCCTTTGGGCAATTGAGCGGGCGCGGGAAATCGTAACGTCCGAGGGAACTGCTTTTGCGATGGCCGCTCGCGATATGGACGACGAGGCGCTTGCAAACGCTGCAGGCGCGCTAGGCAAGGCCATCAGCGATGCGATGGTGGAAGTGTTTGACGGCCTGATAGATGAATCGTGATTGTGAAGAGACAGCGGGTCACTGACCGATAAAAATTGGTCAGCACCGTCCGGGCTCGCCGTCTTCCCCTCTCATTGCAAACTGTCAGAAATTTGCATATATTTCTGACAAGAGAAATGCCATGCAAAAGCTGACATCGCAAATCATGGGACATGCTGAACGACTGCCGGAAGGATCCGCGCTTTCGGCAAAGAGCTTTTTGCATCTCGGAAATCGAGCCGCCCTGGATCGGGCTCTGTCGCGCCTGGCCGAGCGTGGCGAGCTCGTCCGGGCGGGCCGTGGTATCTATATGCGGCCCGTCAAAAGTCGCTTTGGCAGTCGGCCGCCGACGGTCGAACAGGCCGTAGAGGCGGTGGCGCAGCAGCGCGGTGAGGTCATCGTCTCGAATGGCGCCGCCGCGGCAAATGCCCTGGGCCTGACCTCCCAGGTCCCGGTCCGCTCCGTCTACCTGACATCCGGCCGTAGCCGGACGATGACCCTTGGACAGCAGACGGTCGAGCTCAAGCACGTGCCGCGCTGGCAATTGGCCTTGGCAGATCGACCTGCTGGCGTGGCGGTCCGCGCACTTGCATGGCTTGGGCCGGAGAGGGCCGATGAAGCACTGTCGCGGATCAAGCGAAAGCTGCCGCCAGACGCGTTCGGCGAGCTGGTGGCGGCGGCTCCGCAGTTTCCGACCTGGCTTGCAAGAAGCGTAGGAAAGGCTGCGCATCGCTGATCTGTTTCTGACCTTGTCAAAGGATAACCGACGCGAAGCCTTGGCGGTGGCGGCCGACCGCACCGGACGGCCCATTCATCTCCTCGAAAAGGATGTCTGGGTCGTCTGGACGCTGCAGACGCTCTTTTCGTCCAAGCTCGGTGAGCATCTCGTCTTCAAGGGCGGCACTTCGCTATCGAAAGCCTACGGTGTCATCAAAAGGTTCTCCGAGGATGTCGACCTGACCTATGATATCCGCGCCCTGGCGCCGGACTTGGTCGGCGACAATGATGAGGCGCTGCCGAAAACCCGCAGCGAGGAGAAGCGTGGACTATGACGCGGTGAGCAGCGGATCCGGTTATGTCGCCCGGAGCGTCATGCTCGAATTCGGGGACCGATCCACCGGCGAGCCGGCCAGTATTCGCGATGTCGACTGTGACGCGTCGGGTCAGGTTGATGGTGTCGAATTTCCGAAAGCGACTCCCCGCGTCATGCACGCGGAGCGGACGTTCTGGGAGAAAGCGACCGCCATCCATGTCTTCTGCCTGCAGGAGCGCCTCCGCGGTGATCGTTTTGCTCGTCATTGGCATGACGTCGTCCGGTTGAACGATGCTGGTTTCGCCGACAAGGCATTCGCGGATCGGCAGCTTGCCAATGCCGTGGCGAAACACAAATCCATGTTCTTTGCGGAAAAGGCGGCCGACCGCTCGCCCATCGACTACGCCGCAGCCGTCAATGGCAATCTGGTTCTGACACCCTCCGGAGAAGGTCTGCGCGCACTCGGTGAGGATTACGCGCGCATGGTCGACGACGGTCTGCTGCTCGGCGATTCCGAGCCGTTCGAGCACCTGTTCGAGCGATGCACGCAAATTCAGGCGCATGCCAACAAAAGCGACGCGTCAAAATAAGCAATTGCCGGCCCACAGCCGCACCTGCCCATTACTGTGAGTGCCCTGTCACCGACGCGGTTTGGCTTCGCGCCAATTATTAGGCGTTTGCTCGTGGCAGGCACCCTTGATGTGATGAGAGTGAAGCTCGGACCCGGTTATTCCGGCTCCGGCCTCGGCGAGGATGTGGCCAAATACCGCACGGGTGCGGGTTCGTTTGAGGAAAGTTGCGCCACGTAAAATGAAGATCCGGTGTGTTTGCAGTGAAGGCATTCTAATTCCCAATTTCAATCTCGCCGGAAGCCCGAGCAAGCCCAAAATCGCTGACGCGAGAATCGACACGGATGTTCCACTTGCCGCAACGGCACGCGTCCTCCCACTGGCGCGCCGCACGCTTGATTGGCTCTATTCCCGCAGGGGGGGGTCGACAAGACGAAGGTCACTTCTTGGCGTCCAGCGGATCGATGTCGCCTTTCATCAGGAAGGCCGCAATCTCGACAGGGCCAGCGCGCCCGGGCGTGACGATGATTTTTGCCATCGCCTTGTCTGAATGAAGATGCGTCGAAGCCGGCTGTGCTGCCGCAGCGATAGGCGCGCGGTGGCGGCGTGAATCGCCAAGTTGCCGCAACGGCCAGCACGAGGAACTCGACCAACGTCTCGGCGGCGAAATAGCGGAAGGTGCATTCCGGTAAACCACGGCGATCGAAACTTAAATCCGTCGCAATCTTCTCGACACTCACGTAGCATGAGCCTCGCGAACAAACGCCGCCACGCCACTATCGCAACTTCACTTCTCCTCCTCGGGATGCCGACTAACACGTTCGCCCATCCCCATATCTTCGTTGATGCAAAATTCGAGGCGGTCGCGGCGCCCGATGGAAGCCTCCAGGAGCTGCGCGACACATGGCAGTTCGATGAGGTGTTTTCGTCGTCAGTGCTGCTCGACTACGACAAGAACCGCAACAATGCCCTCGACCCTGCGGAAGTTGCTGCCGTCGCCAAAACAGTCCGGGAGTCGCTTGCGCAGTACAACTATTATATGAACATCACGATCAATGGGAAAACACTCGCGCTTGCGAAGCCGGACATCCTGCATGGGACCTATGAGAACGGCTCCCTCACCCTGTCTTTCGCACAGAAGCCAATGGCCAAGACGCCGCTCAAAGGATTGATTGTTTTCGGCGTTTATGATCCGACACTCTATACTGCTCTCGATTTTGCCAGCGATGCCGATCTGAAAATCTCGGGCGAAGGCTTTAGCGGTTGCACTCACAAAGTCGTCAGGCCTGGCTCGAAAGAAATCCTTTCCGAAAATCAGGCGATGCTGACGACGATGTTCTTCAACGATCCAGTGGGCACAGACTACTCGCAGATTGTTGCGACCCGATTGGAAGTGCGCTGTTAAGGAGTGTCGAGGCATAATTGCGAACTATCGAACCTCGTTGTCGCCTCTGTCATGATGATCGATGTCATTCAGGTCTTTGTTTACATCACGGAGAGCACCAGATGCGTTCCAGGCTCAACCTTTTGCTAGCAACGGGGTTGGTCATCCTGGCACCAATGCTGTCCGGATCAACTCCCGCACGTGCCGCGGGCAAGAGTTCGCCTTTCCCGGCTTGGATAGCAGACTACGTCGGCGACGGGAAAGGCCAGATCACGCGCGTGGTTCTGGAGCGGGCGCGGAGGTTATATCTGGAGAAGGTCGCGGAGGGAACGGTCAAGAACGCCTGTTACTTCGCAATGGATGCGACACGACCCAACGATCTGACAGTTGGCCGGTTCTACGTGATCTGCGAGGCGAAGCAGTCGTTTCGGGTGATCTCGGCAGGGCATGGTGGCGGCCTCAACCTCCCTGGCGTGGTCAACTTCTCCAACGGCCGGGAATGCGCTAAGAATTTTGGCAACGCGCTGGACTCAAACTTGACCGCCGGTGGCGCGTATCTGACAAGCGAGATCAAGACCTCGTTCAAAGGCTATTATCTGGCGCCTTCTAACAGAGAGGCGGTTTTGACCCGCTCGTTTGTTCAATTCGATGGGATCGGCGATACCGCCAACGCCAGACAACGCGCAATCGGCGGGCATGCTGCGGCGCTCGTCTCTGGGATCTGCATGCAGAAAAAGCCGGAGAGCCCATATGCCGATCGGAAAGGCTATGTCCCTGTCGGGAAGTTGGTCACCTATGCGGGCGGGCGAAGCGACGGATGCACCAGCTGGTCGCCGGAAGAGACCCCGGAAGTCTTGTCGATGGTCAAGGATAATCCGACGACGCTCTATATCTACCCGGAGGCGCGCGACATCGCCGCGGTCGGCCGGGCAACGACATCGGGCAAGTCGCCAGTAAGCGCTGGATCATACTGGAACGCTACCTGCCTTGGCGAGATCGGCTCTCCGCAGTTCTGGCCGAAAGAGCGGCTGGAGCCGATCATCGCAAGATATAAGCAGGATCATCCAGCACCACCGCCGCGTCCAATTCCCCTCTGCCAAGCATCCAATTGAAAAGCGGGTGGCATCTGAGAAAACGATCGTCGTTTTGAATGTCACCTTTAGCTTTGACGACCAAAGTCCTCTGCGTATAACATTGCTGCAGCAGCCTCCTCGTCGCCGCCAATGCTTGGAGCACACTGAGATGGAACTCGCTCGTTCTATCCTGAATGCCGCGACACTCGCAACCTTGGGAACCACAGGCACAAACACGCACGAATTTTGCTTTTCCTCGCAGGGCAAAATTATTCTGGCAGGGTGCTGCTGGCGAGCGCCCGGCAGGAGAAGCTGGAAAGTGGCAAGGTCGTGCGCGTCGACAGCACGTCACCGCCGCACTGATCCATGAGCCGAGCGACAGTAGCCTATTATGGGACGCTGTCCGGGTGACGGTGCGGCTGTTGCAGCAGGCCGTGGCACTGGGTAGCGCCATCCCATGGCACGACCACCGCCGCGCGGCAAAGAAGCGGGCTCGAGCGATCGAATACCCGCGGCCGCCCCAAACGGATCAAGCACTACCGCGAACTGCTCAAGATCACGCGCACGACCTTGAGTTATCTGCAGCAGGCGAGTGAACAGTTGCCCCTGACGGCTGGCCCGGCCGGCGAACTGTGGCAGACCCAGCTCCGCCACTATAAGCTGCTGATCGACCGGATCATCGGCCAGACCGAACGGCGGGTCCTGGCCGGCGAGCCGGTGCCGGCTGGCGAGAAGCTGGTGAGCCTCTTCGAGCCGCATGCCGACATCATCGTCGAAGGCAGCCGCGACGTCGACTACGGCCACAAACTCAATCTGACCACCGGCAGAAGCGGACTGGTCCTCGACCTCGTCGTCGAAACCGGCAACCGGCAGACAGCAAGCGTTTGCTGCCGATGCTGGAACGCCACATCGCCTTTTATGGCCAGGCGCCGCATCAGGGCCGGCTATGCCAGCCGCGATAATTTGAGCCGAGCCAAAGCCTGCGGCATCCGCGACATGGCCTTCCACAAGAAGTGCGGCCTCAAGATCGAAGATATGGTCGGTAGCCGGGGTCGATCGCAAGCTCAGAAACTTCCGCGCCGGCATCGAGGCCGGCATCTCATGTTTGAAACGCGCTTGTGGCTTGGGGCGCTGCACCTGGCGTGGGCTCGACCACTTCAAGGCTTATGTCTGGTCATCGGTGGTCGCTTACAATCTCGCCCTCTTTGCCCGCCTCCGGCCGGATCGTCGGCGTTGGTGAGGCGAACAATGCTGTCCGCGATGGCGAGGACGTTCTTCGACCGGTGGCCGACCTCCGTCAGCAGCCGATGCTCGGACGCTTCCAGCGCCTCTATCCGCCGGTACTCCGTCATGTCGATTTACGATCCAAAAAAATAAAGCATCCTTCCGTCGTCCCCATGGATGGGACTTAAATGCAAGCGGTTCCAGAACTGCTCCCCGTTCTTCTTATAATTCAAGATCTCGACGCTCACCTCCCGCTCGTCGGCGATGCAGCGCGAAGTTCGGCGACGGCGATCGGAGACGTCGCCGGGCCCTAAAGGAAACGACAATTCCGGCCCAGCACCTCTCCGGCGGCGCAACCGGTCAGCTCGAGGAATGATCTGTAGGCCAGCACGATCGGCAGATCCGGCTTGCGCGCGCCATTGACGACCATCGGCATCCTATTCGTTCGAACGCGACCGCCGCAAGTTCTTTCCGGTCGGCCAAGGCTGCTTCTGACGATACCGAAGGTAAGTCGCCGTGCAGTTGTCAAATTGGGTCGTCATGCTTCCACGCTCAATAAGAGGTCCGATAACGTCGCACGCCGTCTTTTTCCTAAAAGACGATCGACCGACTGGCCTATGCGGCAGGCTTCCCGACCAGCCCGTCCGGGAGTCACGATTCGATGGCGTTGTCATTGCGCCTGTATGGGATGAGGTAAGGCAATTCCGCTTGCGCGACCGGAAGGATCAGGCGCAGAATAAAATCATGAACCCCATTTCCACCTCCAGTCGCGCTCGGGAGCGCTTTCTCGAAGCAATCCTTCAGAGTGCCATCGAATATGCGATCATCGCCCTGGATCTCGACTCCCGAGTGATCACCTGGAATGAGGGTGCCCGCCGAATTCTCGGATGGGATGAGACCGAAATCGTCGGCCATCCCGTGGCCGTTATTTTCACTGAGGAAGACCGCGCGGCGGGCATTCCTCAACGGGAAATGACCGCCACACTGACCCAGGGCCATGGAGATGATGAGCGCTGGCACCTTCGAAAGGACGGCTCGTTATTCTGGGCGTCGGGCCAGATGATGGCGTTGAGATCGGATGATGGCGAACTCGAAGGCTTCGTGAAGATCCTCAGGGATCGAACCGAGCAGCGGGAAAATGAGGAGCGACAGCGCGTCCTGATGCACGAACTTTCTCACCGCATCAAGAACACGCTGGCAGTCGTTCAGGCGATCACCAACCAGTCATTCCGGAACGCCGCCAGCATCGAAGCCGCGGAGCAGTCGATCTCGTCGCGCATCAAGGCATATGCAAACGCGCACGATATTTTGCTGCAGAAGAACTGGTTATCCGCAGCCGTCGATACGATCATCGAAGCGACCACGGTGAATCTCGGCGTTGAACCGAGCCGCATCAAAGCAAGCGGTCCGGCAGTCAGCCTGAACCCGCAAGCGGCTCTTGGCTTCGCCCTCGTGCTGCATGAGCTTGTCACCAATGCGACAAAGTACGGGGCTCTATCAGGGGATACAGGAACTGTCGAGATCGAGTGGTCCGTGCGCAAAAATGTCGGCGACGATCGCTTCAATCTCCATTGGCAAGAGAGCGGTGGCCCAGCCGTGGAAGCCCCAAAGAAGAAGGGCTTCGGCTCCCGCTTGGTCAATACGAGCCTGTCCGCTTTCGGAGACGTCTCGTTTGACTACGCCGCAACCGGCTTCAAGCTCGACCTCGAGGCATCGCTTCAGAAACTGCAATATCAAAATTGTCCGGATCTTGAAGTATGAAGAGATGTCAAATGCTGCCCCGAGGCTCCGTGTCGTCGCCGATGCCAAGATCAGCGAAACAACTGGCCTTCATGCGCCTACTCGGCCTTCGATCTCCTGAGGAGACAGGTGGTAGATGACGAGTTTTTCGACGACGTATTCCAGGTCCTGGTCCATCCTGAGAAGGTCGGTTGATTTGCCCAGGTGGCCGCATTCACCGAGATAGTCGAAGCACATACCCCACACCGCATTGCGAAGCTTAAGAACCTTCCTCGTCGTCTCCGGCGAGAAATATGGTTCTTCACTGAAATCGAGGGCATCAGACACGTCCCGCGCTCGCCGCGACAGAGCGTCCGACGAGACCTCGAACCATCTTCCGCGAACACTTCATAGCACTGCCTGCAACGTGCTTCGCGTAGACTGCAATCTTCAGTACATCGTTAAGCGAGATGTCTTGGTCGTGTCTGAACAACACCGTAGGCATGCCGGATCCTCCGTATTCGAGATGGAATAGAGCGCCTCAGGAATGTTCCCATTTTGTTCCTTTCAAAAAAGGAGTCAGGGGCGCTTTTTTCGATGGTCGTCATAAGGCGCTCACTATCCAACGGGTCCACCGGATTTCGTCGGCTATGCCTTGCACCATGGTCTCGGCCTCGGAGGACAGCTCTTGCGGCCGCAGACGAATGGTACTGCAAGGCCTTCGCTGATCAGAATGCTGCCGACATCCTTCCCGTCAACCAACAGCATCCCGAAAGAGCGCCATGGTCGCATTTCTTCGTACCTTCGGTGCCCGGCGGACAAAAGCACGCGACTTTTCTCAGTTCGGTGCTGCCGCCGGCAACCAGCTCTCGAAGCCGCGCCGACGCCCGCTCGCCCTGTTGGCGCTCATATTAGCATTGGGGCGAGAACTTCTCCGGCGTGTTGAAGCCCACCAAACGTGTTCCGGCGGCATCGCCAACGACGTGTACGGTGTCTCCGTCGGTCACCGTGAATTCCTGGGCCACAGATGTCCTCGCTGTGCCGGAGTTGACTGAAATTGCCCTCCCAAATCGGATACCTGCTGTGCGACGGCCACAGCAGCAACGATCAGGAGCCCAATGGCCAGCCGTCTGCCTGCTCTACCAAAACTGGGGACGAACATTTTCTTGGGCTGGTGGCGAGATCGGGGAAAGGGAACGACCGCGGATTGCGATGGGGCGGGCCGAGCGCTGCCTTAGAATCTCGAAAGTCTTTCGCCACTGTTGAGAGGCGAGCATTTCCGCCAGAACGCTCAAGGCGAGCGTGAATGTCGGCAAGAAACGTTCGCTGCCAACCCGTCAAGTTTTGACGTTGCAGTGCCGCCTCGATGTCGTGTCGCAGGTTTCCAGCCGGTTCCATGGCTCTATCGCTTCGTGCGGATAATCACACCTAAGCAGGAGGACCGGAAGAAATTGTAAACTGCAACCTCATTCAGCGACCAGGGACGGATTTCAGCCCATCGCGGGCGTGAATTGGCCGCTACGGGTCGTAGCGGCGCCGGCGAATTATTGCACCTCATAAACGCCTGCGTTATCAGCAGCGTCGCGCAGCCCCTTAAATGACGCGTGCCGCAGCTTCCCGTCGTGCGTCCACGCTCGATATTTGATCTCGGCAACAAGCTTCGGATCGACGAAGACCGCATTTCACTTCCGTCCGTATCGACAGGGGGCTTGCCGATGGTCAGTTTGTCTATCTGTTTCCGGAACTCACCCGCAGAACATTCGCTGAAGCCGGTTCCCACTCCCCCGACATACCAGCTCTTTTCCTCTGCGCGGCGAGCAGCAGCCGCCCAATGCCCGCAATGACGCCGTCGACTTCTCATGCCCAATGATTAAAAAGCCATCGCTCTGGACACATTTGATCTTCACCCAGCCGACCGGGTCGATAGGTGGCGTCCCTTCGCTTGGCGATGATCCCCTCAAGCCCGTGGTCGCAGGCGATGCGCAGGAGAACCTCTCCGTCCGTCTCGATCCTCGGACAGTCGAAGGGCGTCTTCGCCGCCTGCCGGCACCAGCCCTTCCAGAAGATGGCGTCGCGAGGCGAGTTCGGTTCCAGTGAGGTCGTGGCCGTCGGCTGGAAGCTGTCGATCGATTAAGAATGCTCAGGGCGAAGCCTGGTTATGCAGTCAATCGGGCAGGTCAGTGAACGGCAGCCGACGTCGGCGCGTTTACACGTGTTGCCCACCTGCCGACATAGGTGCCGATGAGCAGCGTCGTGACATCCTCTAACGATCTCGCGCCTTCGTTGAAGAACTCGATGGCGGCCGAGCACAAGGTTTGCGACGCCTGGTCGTCGGGTTCGACTTCGTAATAGCGGTACCAAGCCTGTACCGCTTCCGAAAGCATGCGGAAGTGTTTGTCGTGCGTTGGCATGTGACATCCTCCAGCTATCGACATAGCGGAGGAGCGATCTACAACAAGACCTCAGTCTCCAACTCTTCGGGATCCTGACGGCGGTCGTTCCCCACTCAAAGGACGCCACAGTCGAGAACGGTCACCTCATGCGGCTTCGGAACATGAACAAGACGAGAGATCCGGTGAGGTCTGCTGCGGTTGCGGCGAACATGAAAGCTCGCTTCCATAACCCCTGCGGCCCAATCTTCGGGTGCCCAGCTTAATGGCAGCGGCCTTCCCGGCATCTCGTCCAGCACCCGGCCGAATATCGCCTGCTCACAACCGGGCGGCCAGTCGACGACCCTGCCCTTCTCCTCAGTAGTGAAGATGGCATACTCAAGCGCGCCGCTGACGGAAGGTCTGAGGATGTCGCGACTACGCGAGGAGAAGAGCAAGAGGGCGCCTGCGGACTAGCTCGCGGCACTAGGAACTCAATGCCTCTTAGGACATTTCTTGCACGCAAAATTGGAGATAAAGAACATGGATCAGATTGTCATGTCAGATACGACCCCGGCAGCAAGCCGCAGGGCTGCTCGTATCTCCAGAGGCTACAGCCTCGAGGAGCTTGCAATTGCGACCGGACTTGCACGCGCGCATGAGCTTTTCTGATCTGGTGGGTAGACGCGTCCTCCTGGTAGCAAAGAGCAGCTTTGAATCAGAGTTCAGCTCATTTGGGGATCGTTAGCGTTCAGCTTCGGTAGGCGGACGTATATTATTGCGATGGTGGAAGGTTGCAAGCGCCGGATTCTGCGAAATTCAGTCGCGCTTGGACCAGCGACAGCGGGCCGTTCGGACCGCCTCGGACCAACTCAGCATCATGATCGTCTTGCCCATCATCTTCCCAAAAACACACAGGGCGAATCTCGTAGCCGCCTCGCTCTGAAAGGGTCGCGAAATGGCAGCACGGGCACCGGTATGCCTGCCCCTCAACGTAAGGCTCAATGATGTTGCGAAACTACATTGCGAGAGGTTCACCTCAGTCACAGACTTTGTCAACAGGGCCTAGTACGCCGCGCAGTGCCTATTACTTCGTCGCCGAATCGGTCGGCAAATTGCTGCCGCACCGCGTGTTCTGGTGACTATCCCGGCAATCGGATTACGGCAGGAGGGCAATCGCGACGCTCCACGGATTGATGATCTCCGTCACCCGTTTCGCCGTCCAGACCCTGATCAACTGGCGTTGCCGAAGAGATTGAGGTCGATCACAATCGAAGCAGAACAACAACTGCAGGCATATGAGCAGTATTTGCAAGATGCGCGCGCGCTGTTTCGTCAAACGATCGTAAATTATCAGCCGGTTGTCCGGGTTTTCTCTACTTTTGCTTCACTGATGGTGAGATCGCTCGCAAAGAAATCTGTGCAACGTCGGCCATACGCCGGTACTCGTATTCGTTCAGCGGGGCCGGAAATGCGAATTGACGAAACACGATACGGCGGGAACGCGGCTCACAAATGCCTCTAGCTGGAACCGAAGATCAAAGGCCTGGCGATGTGGGCAGAAATAGGCGTTTACGTCGGAAATGGAGTTATTGTCCAATCGATTTGATCGACGGCATTCTGAAGGATCGCCTCGCACTGGGCTAGGCTCGGTGAAACCGCTATGACGTGCCCGATCCAGTCTCGGGCATCTCCTTTCCTAATGATCGGCGTGTTCGTAGCTAGATACAATTTGACCTCGGCGACACCTGGTAAAACGGCCAACCGGCTCTCGCTATCAGACCACGTTAGTGTGCCGTCGCGGTCAGGAACTAGTATTCGGGCGGCCGCAGTGTGCGAACGTCTCCTGTGCAACGTCGACTCCTCGCCGATAGCAAGCTTGATGTGCTCGGTGATGAGGTCGATACCGTATGCTAAGAGAATCAATTGTGGGTCCGGCGTTCCAGCAAGGCGCGGATTGACTTCTATAACGACGGGTCCACGACTCGTCCACCGGAGTTCGATATTGGCCGGTCCCCATTCAAGACCGAGAGCTCGCAAAGAACTCTGTGCAACGTCGACGATACGCTGGTACTCGTATTCATTCAGCGGGGCCGGAAATGCGAAATGACGATACACGAAGTGCGGCGGTGGGCCGAAATCAGCGGCACAGACCCCTATAACGTCAGTCCCCATTGTTTCAACCGAAAAATGTGGGCCTCGCGCCAATTCTTCAATCAGTATGCCTGACGAGAAATTTCGCACGTCAGTGCTGTTCAGCAAATGGCTCGTCTGCTCACACAGCTCATCGACATTGCAGCAGAGTCGTACACCGGCACTACCAACACCTACGACTGGCTTAACAACTACAGGGAAGCCAATCTCTGCAGCGGCGGATATAACTTCGGTAGTATTCACTGCTAGAAAATATGACGGTACGGAAACGCCTCCTTCCTTAAGGAGCTGACGTTGCGTGAATTTGTTGCAGCATCTTTCTACCGCCTCCGGATTGGGGCCTGGTAGCCCAAAATGCCGACAGAGTTTGCCACTAGTCGCATAGAATGCCTCTCTGGCGCAGGTGATCCCAGCTACGTCATACGTTGAACGGAGGCGGGAACATTCGCGGATAAGCGCATCAAGATCTTTCGTATCAACGTAAGGCTCCGGTGAAGGCCGCAGGTCAGGCCGCTTGAGCGTTGACGGTCGGCGGCGTCCAATTCCACGGAAGCAACTGCTCCAGCCTGGTAATCGACGTATCAGCGATGCGGGCAAGAACGTCGGCCAGCCACACCTGCGGATCGATGTCGTTGAGTTTTGCCGTCATAATCAATGTGGCCATGAAGGCCGCACGATCTGCACCGCGGTCTGATCCGGCGAAGAGCCAGGATTTTCTGCCGAGCGCAAAGCCTCTGAGCGCTCGCTCTGCCGCATTATTCGTCAGGCAAATCCGGCCGTCCTGCAGAAATGATGTGAAGCCATCCCAGCGCTTGAGCATGTAGTCGATCGCCTCCGCCACCGGAGAACTGCGTGAGAGCTTTGCCCGCTCGGTTTGAAGCCAGACCTGCAGATCATCGACGAGTGGCAGACAGTCTCTCCGGCGACGCTCCAGGCGTTGATCGGCCGTAAGCCCGTTGATCTCGCGCTCAATATCGAACAGGCCGTCGATCCGTTTGACGGCTTCGAGCGCCATAGGCGAGATCGGCGCGGCGTTCTTTCCACGCTTGGCATTTGCGGCAATGTCGGCGAGCACGAAGAACTTACGCCGCGAGTGTGCCCAACAAAACGCCTGCCTTAGAGGATTTGGATCGCGATCAACCTTGAACAGCGGATTGTAGCCGCCATAGGCGTCCGCCTGCAGAATGCCGTTGAAGGTCTTCAGGTGGCGCTCCGGATGCTCCTGCCGTCGGTCCCGCGAGGCATAGTAAAGGGCCGCCGGCGGAGAGAGCCCTCCGAACGGCCGATCGTCCCGGACATAGGTCCAGATGCGGCCCGTATCGGTCTTTCCCTTGGCCAGGATCGGCACGGTCGTGTCGTCGCCGTGCAGACGTTCGGCAGCAAGGACATGCGCCTCGATCAGGGAGTGAATGGGCTTCAACGCCGCGGCACATGCTCCAACCTGATCGGCCAGCGTCGACAAGCTGAGGTCGACGCCCTCGCGGGCGTAGCGCTCGCTCTGGCGATTGAGCGGCTGGTGCTGGGCGAACTTCTCAAACAGGATCATCGCCAGCAGGTTCGGCCCGGCAAAACCGCGGGGTGTCACATGGAAGGGTGCGGGTGACTGCGTGATCTTCTCACACTCGCGGCAGGTGAACTTCTCCCGCACCGTCTGGATGACCTTCCACTGACGCGGGATGACTTCCAAGGTCTCGGTAATGTCTTCACCAAGCTTCGACAGTTTAACCGATCCACAACAGGCGCAATTCGTGGGAGCGGCGATTACGACGCGCTCACGCGGCAGGTGTTCGGGAAAGGGCTTGCGTGACGGACGCTTGCGCTCGAAGGCTTTGACGGCTGAAGCTTTGGCTGCGATCTCCGCCGCCAGTTCATCTTCACCGGCGTCCGCTTCCAACTCCTCGAGCTGCAGTTCCATCTGCTCCAGGAGCCGCGCCTTGCGCTCGGACCGGCTGCCGTAGAGTGCACGGCGAACCTTGTCGATCTCCAGCTTCAGCCGCGCGATCAGCGCCTCGGAATGCGATACGAGTGCCTTTGCGCTGGCGGCTTCTGCCTTGGCGGTCGCTGCTTCTGCTTCGGCTGCGACACGTCGAGCGCGTTCCTGGGCCAGCAGTGCAAGCGCACTGGCAAGGTCGTCCGGAAGCTCTTCGGTCGCATTGCTCATGACAGGATGGAATCATATTCGACCCTGTCATTCCAGTGTTTTTGCTTATCCGGCCGACGTCGGCCGCCAGGTCTTTTGCGGCATCCGCCAGTCGATACCTTCCAGCAGATAACCGAGCTGCGCAGGCGTGATCACCACCGTGCCATCGGCCGCTGATGGCCAGATGAAGCGGCCGCGCTCCAGCTTCTTCGTGAACAGGCAAGCGCCCTGGCCGTCATGCCAGATCACCTTGATCAGACCGCCACCGCGGCCGCGGAATACGAACAGGTGTCCACACATCGGGTCGCGCTTCAGCGCCTCCTGCACCATCAACGACAAACCGGGGAAGCCTTTTCGCATATCGGTGTGGCCTGTCGCCAGCCAGACCTTCACGCCACTCGGAACCGGAATCATCGCAGCCCCAGCACGCAATCGAGAATCCGGCCAAGGGCATCCGTATCGATGTCGCTATCCACGCGCACGCGCCGACCCCGTCCAAGCTCGATTGTCACATCGCTACGCTTCCGACGAGGGTGGGATGTGGTGGGCGATTCCGGTTGAACGGGAGAGACTGTCGAAGCGGCCTCGGATACGATCACCGGCACCAAAGTCGCCGTATCAGACCTTGGCTCGTCGATCCGGCAAAGCTCTTTGCGCCAACGGAACAACTGGCTGACATGGATGCCGGCCGCGCGGGCAATCTCGGAGATGACCGCGTCTGGCTCAAAGCACGCAGCGACAAGGCGCTCTTTATCTTCGCGTGACCAGCGCCGACGGCGCTCTACAGACGTGATCACCTCAATTGGATGCTTCGTCATATGACTACTCCTAGTGTTACCACTAGGACTGGCAGTCAGAAGCCCTCTATCGCAAGACGGCCTTCACCGTGGGCTTACGTATCAACTACGATTGCCTCGATACATTTTTCCTTAAGATAGTCGTATTGGACGGGCGGAGCTGCCAGGACTATTGGATGGAGCCCAAGATCCTGCGCGGCCCGGACATAAAGTTGTCCGGTACCGGCGGTATTACCTTCGATAAAAACTAGCGCTCTTCTCGTCACTCTCGGCACTCTCGTCGGCTCCCGCTCTTCAATTCACACCAGCAAGAGTTGTGCCAGCCGCACAAACATCGGGGCACTTTCTATCATTAATGTTCAGTGCTCAGATGAGGGAGAAAGGGACGATGGCTGACTATCGTCAATGTCATATATCCGACAACGGCATTTCTTTGGACGTGAGAAAATTGCTGAGTCTGCGGGGTTACGCTCGTCCGCGATATATCCGTCAGAGATTGGTCAGCCAAAGGAAGAACGAGGGTGGAACGAGTCTTGCGCTGTGATGTACGTCGCAGCAACTCAAACCGCTGGAGCGAACTCAAAGCTGGATAAAACTTGGTGGCAAGGTCAATGTGGGAAGAGGTGCTCGGGATAGGTCGACGGTCGGCATAAATGGGGAAGATGAACAACGTCGATCCACTTGCCTGGCTCACTCAGCCCCTCAACCCGCGCAACCTCGCAAGAGCTAACTGACGTTAGCCTACGACTTCTTGCCTCCTTCTATAAAGCCATGACAGCAGAACGCGACAGGCCCGGTCATGACAGCCATGTCTCCGTTTGCGATCTCGATTTTCAGCAATCCGGCCGGAAGGTGGACCGCAATTCTGGTGGAAGTGACGAGGCCTCGTTTCAGTGCCGCATAGGCGGCGACGCATGCGCCGGTTCCGCATGCCTTGGTCAATATGCCCGGACGCTCCCAGACGGCGAGCCGCAGTGTCCGCCCGTCCAGAACCTCGGCGGCGTCCACATTAATGCCCTCGGGAAAGAGGGGGTCGTTCTGCACCACCGGCGCATGGTGAGCCATGTCAAAGAGTTCGAGGCAATCGACGAAGAAGACAGCGTGCGGGTTGCCTATATCGAGCGCGAGGCCGTCCTTCAGTGGTCCGCTTTGTACTGGCAAGTGAAGCGTATCTACCTCTCTGGACAGGGGAATCCTGCGCCAGTCCATGCTGATTGGCCCAAACGTGACGCTGATTTGCATTGGCCCTGCTCTTCGACAGTGAAGGACACCTGCTTTCGTTTCAATTTGCACCTCGTCCTCGCCGGTCTCCTCGAGAAGAAGATACGCAATGCAGCGCGTGGCATTGCCGCATGCACCGACTTCCTTGCCGTCTATGTTAAAGATTCTCATCGCCGCGTAGGCACCGACGTTGCGCCCCTTGTCCGAGGCCGGTTCGATGGTGAGCAGTTGCTCGCCTCCCGGACCGGTGTGGCAATCGCAGATGCGGACGATGTCCTCACGATCGAAAGACTTCGACCCGTCGCGCCGATCTACGATCACAAAATAGTTGTGTAAGCCGTGCATCTTGATAAATGGCCACTGCCCGGGCAAGTCAACTGGTGGAGGGCATGAGAGAAAGTTGATGTGTCTCATTGTTCTGTCCAGCTAGATAAAGTGTTCAACTCAAAGCAATCCAATCGTGTTACGCTAGGCTGCGATTCACCCGCTCCTTGGCTCGTGTGGCAGGACCATGCTGAGCCCTTGAGCGTTTCAAGCAGCGCTCCAGATTGCGCCGATGTTAGTGCACTCCAAGGTCCCCTCTACCAGCCCCGCAATGGCACTTACGCGTCTAACACTCGGTGGCAGAGCCAGCCGTCACCCCTTAGCCAGGAGGCTGCCTAGCCGGCCTCAGGCTTGGTACTCAAGCCGCGGCCGTCCCGTGTCTTGGCAGCCAATCGGCGCCGGCGCGCCAGCGTAGCGCCCCTAATGACAGACACTCGCGCAGTTGACGCCGATCTATCGGGCGATGTCAGTCTGGGGAAGCCGCCCCTAGCGTAACGCAGCCGCGGCTGTCAGACAGCACTCCTCCATCTGCTCCGGCGTCAAATGCGCGGGCCGGAGACGTTTCCATTCATTACGCACCTCCTCACGACACTAGCCTACGTCACACAACCTTAGTAGAGATCATCAGCTGCCCGGGTATCTGCGCAGCAGTGCTTAGTGTGATGAGATCTTCGAATGAGAACCGTGATTGGAACGAGAGCGGCGCATTGCTTTCAGGGAGCAGTCCTGGGATGGTGTTAACCTCGAGGTAGACGGGGGCGCCGTCATTATAGATAAAGTCGAAGCGTACAAGCCCCTTACAGTCCAGCTGTTTATAAAGCCTGAGGACATCATCGCGGATACGTTCTGCCGCCGGTCCTTGGAGTATCTTGGGTATAGCATGCTCATCGACCGACCTCTGCTTCAGCCGGTCATCGTAGAAGCGCCAGCCGATTGGAAGGTCGAATAACACGACATCTCCGATGATAAGCTCTGATCCCACTTGAAAGATACCGACGGTGCCAGATGGCCCTTCGATGAATTCTTCAAGGCGCCACCTGGAGCAATCAGTAGGTTCGATTCGGGCAATCGCCTCCGCGGCTGCAGCATGGCCATCCAGCATCTTGATTCCAATACTGGACCCCTCGCCAATCGGTTTAAGGACCAGTACCTGCGACTGCTGTAGTTCGAGCGGCCAGGAGCGAGGGTCTCCCAGGGCTGCTACTAAACGGCCTCGCGGGACTGGATAGCCCCAATCTCGAAGCAATGAGACAAAGATGTCTTTGTTCATTCCAATTGCGGAGGGCAGCGTTGATGGCCCGGAGTAGGGAACGCGCAGGATGTCAAGGAACCCCTGCATCGTACCATCTTCGCCTCCTGCGCCATAGACCACACTGAGCACGAAGTCGCATTGGAGGACGGCGCGGAGCAATTGCTCTACATCGTTCGGCTCAACAAATTCAACTGAACGGCAAAGGTTCTGGAGGTGCGGCAATAGTACATCTTTAGTTTCAAGAGATGCTGCGCGCTCAGTTGATGATCCTCCAGCAAGAAGAACTAGCCGCAACGGGGATAGAACTTCTCGTGCGGCCGATAGCAGTTTCGCGTCATGCATTTTGTCGTCCTCCTTGCTGGCGAACTCGTTCTGATTACCCGCCTGGGCGGCATCGTCGAACAACTCGACGTACCTTTTCGTACACATCGCTCCAGACCCGGACGCCGTCCCTTCAATGGCTCTGGGCTGGGCGTGAGGGCCTACAAGTGAAACAGCGCGTTTCTCGGTTTGAATGACGATGCTACCCTGACTTCGTGCTTTTCTCCTCGGCTCGTCGCTCACACTGTCGCCCAGACCTAAAGTCCGGTTGGCAGCTGCACGCAACTTGCATCGATTGCAGCAACAGGCGTGCCAACTGGGCCAAAAAGAGCCACCACGAAATGTCTGCTTTTTATTGAATGGCTTCGATGAGAGTACGGCAGGACGCGGGGCTGAACACCGCCGTGTCATCAATTGCACAAAGTCGACGGAAGGTGTGTCGGGGTGCTGTAGTCTCAGCGTTTCGGCCCAGTTTGTCCTCGCCTCCAAGAGGGCGAAGTTGACCTCCGTCTTCCTTCCCGGTTTCCGTCGGTGGCGCAACCAACTCCGATGACAGTAAGCGTCCGGTCAAGCCCTCCGCGGGGAAGTTGGAGCCTCCACGGCAGAAGTTCATCGATCCGGTTGATGGAGTGATCGGCGATGCGAGTGAGGCCGTCTCCTAGGTAAGCCTCTGGATCGCCGCCGTTCAGCTTTGCGGTTTATGCCGACCGTCGAACTATGCCGAGCGCCTCTTCTCTTGTTTGCATCAAACCGTGCGTTCCCGGCCGGTTCGGCGGGTCGCCGTTGTTTGGCGCTTGGCATAGTCCTCATGCTCAGAGGGCGTTCAGGAATTCGAGAAGCCGGTCGCTTGGTCGAAATCGCTCGGCCTTGGCGCGTTCGTACGGCTTCAGCTCTGCGAGTGCAGATCCCTTCAGTACGAGATGCGCATGAAGATAGGTCAGCGTCGTTTCCATCGCTTCGTGCCCAACCACAGGGCAATGACCGAGCAGTCGACGCCCGCCTGCAGCAACTGGCATGCAGCGGCACCAGCCGTGACTTGCCAAACTTTGTCTCTCGGATGGTGAGGACGCCCTGGTCGAGATCGACATCGGCCCGGAGCAGGCTGAGCGCTTCGGAATGGCGCAGTCCGGCCACTGCTATCAGCCCGAACAGGCAGTGATATGTCCAGCGCCGGAGGGCGTTGGCCGGCGGCAACGACAGTGCTGCCGCCAGAAGTGCCTGAATCTCGACCTCACTATAGATGTAGGGTTTTGTCCGCCGTGTCGGCGCCACAGCGTCGCTCGGTGACACTTCCGTCAAAGGATCGAAATGAGTCAGGTGCTGGGCAAAGCAGCGCACATCAGCCAGTCGGATTGACCAACTCGGCTGCCGGTCCATCGAGGTGACCCACTCCATTGCCAGATCATTCTTGATGGTCTCGGCGCCGCAGGCTTCCATGAAAGCGACGAACTCCGACAATCGTTTTGCCGGACCGTCATATTTGTATCCCAGCCCTTGGCGCATGCCGATGTAGCGCTCAAACGCGGTGCGAAGCCGGCTCATTGGACACCTCCCGGCCAGGGTAGGCTCAGTTCACGCAGCTTCTCAATATCGAGCTTGGCATAGATTCTTGTACTGTCGATGCTTCGATGGCCGAGCAGTTGGCCGATCTCGGCAAAGCTGGCGCCCGACCGCAAAAGGTCGGTCGCGAGGCTGTGGCGAAAGAGGTGAGCACCTTGGTGCGCATAGCCGTCAATGCCTGCCAGTTCGAGCGCCTGCTTCGCGATCATTGTGATGGCGCAGCCGGAGGCAAATCCCACGTGCGGCGCAAGTGTTCGCAAGAAAACGGCGTCGACACGCCGAAGCGGGCCGCCCATGCCGGATTATAAGCGACGATCGCTGTTCCGACGTCGTGACGCAGCAGCGCCAAGCTCAATGACCTCGATCCACAAGCGTGGCTCGCCGATGTGCTCGCTCGCACCCGACACCTCGATCAGCAGGCTCGAACAATTGCTCCCCTGAAATTGGCAGCCACCGAAGTCCCTACAACCCTACAACACCCTAGCCGGATGGTTACGGAGTTTCAGAAATCCCAACCGACATGAAATGTCGAGCTTCTGTGCATCACCCCATCGACGCCGCCGTTCGTGACCAAGAATTCCACGCGCATCGCGAGCCTCGCCTAAGACACCTCGCAAACGAGTCGTAAACACGTGTCTTAAGCCATCACAACTACAGCCGGCAGTCGACCGTCACCGGTGACAAGGGCCGTTAAAGTTCACCTAGTCCATCGGCAGGACCTCTAGGTCCAGCTTCAAGCGCAGGGCCTCCGGGTCATATGCCCGGCCAAACCGGTTGTTCAGGAAGTCGGGCAGTGCGACCTCTTCTTGCCGAACGACGCCATTCTGAGGCAGCTTTCCGTCGGCCAGAAGGTCAAGAACCGTTGTGATGCCGGCGGCGGTCGTGATCTGAATGGAGCTCATCGCTTTACCCGCCACCACGCCAGAGTAAACCTTGTTGGCATAGGTCTCCTGCAAATAGCGACCGTCTTTCCATCCGCAGACGGTGACGAAGATGACCACAACGTCTTGCATCGTAGCAGGCAGAGCGTTCTCGAAGACGTCTTTCAGCAGGTCTCGGCGATTCTTCAGATTGAGGTCATTCAGCAGAGCCTTGATGATCGCCTGGTGACCGGGATATCGGATTGTCCGATAGTTCATATTGCGGACGCGGCCTTCGAGCGTCTTGGCCAGGGTGCCCAGACCGCCGGATGTGTTAAAGGCCTCATAGGTGATGCCATCCAAGGAGAATTCTTCCCGTTCCTCCAGTGCAGGGACCGTGACGAATTTGCCCTCTACAATAGCTTCGCACGGTTCAATGTATTCGTTGATCAGACCATCCGTGCTCCAGGTGAGATTGTAGTTGAGAGCGTTGGACGGGTATTGCGGCAGTGCGCCGGCGCGCATCCGAACGCTATCCAGCGTGTCGAAACGCTTTGCGAGGTCATTGGCAACAATCGAGATGAAACCGGGAGCAAGACCGCACTGAGGAATGAAAGAAACGTTGGCGCACTTGGAAAGCTCTTCGACCTTCTTTGTCGTTGCGACATCTTCCGTGAGATCGAGGTAGTGAACGGAAGCTTCCAATGCGGCCTCGGCCACTTTGCCGGTCAGGTTGAATGGCGCCGCGGACAAAACGGCGAATTTTCCCTTCAGCAACTTTACGAGCTCAGTCTTGTCGGTGATGTCGACTACCTTACTCGAAATCGCAGTATGCTTGTCGAGCTTATCTAGCTGCGCCTGATCGCGATCTGTTACCACGACGGTGTAGTCGTTCGTCGCAGCCAACATCAAAGCGATAGCGCCGCCAATCTTGCCTGCGCCAATGACCACTACATCCTTCATATCAGTTCCCTTGCAACTATCCACCTTCTGCGATCGCGGACGTAGTTCATATCAAGATTGTCACCAGCGCCGTTTAAAGATTTATCAAAAGTGGCGGCACCTGAAGCGGGTGTCTCTTCCAAGTTCACGACATGAGGCTCCCTGATATTTTGGAGTTGCAAAGCAAAGATAGCAAGTCGATGACATTCATGCCGTGCCCACTGATCATAGCCCGGAATATGCTATTTTTTGCCAATCCCCAAAGTTGCACTCGAGGAGATATATCTCCTCAAACAACGAAGTCAAAGCGCGGCATCTTGCAAGTACTTGTTTGCGGACGCCGCGCAATATCACTGATCGCGACGTTCGGGATAGTCGGCTAGCAACTTCGATAATGTCCCAGATTGCGTTCTGTCTAGGACACGTTCGCCATGAGGCATGGCATCAAAGAGGTCCGAGTTACGGCCGCCTTACTCAGTATGCTGAACCCGACTGGTCATTGAGGTCGTGGCGCTCTATCCCCGTGAGCGGCGGGTTGAAGATGCTGACGAGGATCAGGTCTCGGTCGCCGCCCCCGCGCAAATAGTGCTTGTCGTGCTTGTCGAGCACATAGATGTCGCCTGGGCGGACCGGATAGATATTGCCCTCCATGTCCTCAACCTCGCCCTCCCCGGCGATGCAGTAGCAAGCCTCGAGATGGTTGCGGTATTGAAGCAGCGACACGGTGTTCGCCCTCACCACCGTATGGCAGACGGTGAAGCCCATGCCGTCCTTTTCCGTCAGCAGACGGTGGCTAGTACCGCTGCCCCACTCCACGAAGTGATCCGTAGCTTCGACGTCCAGTAGGCTGCGCACAAACATCGCGTCCTCCTCATGTCAGAAGATTTCAAAGTTGCCGTAATCCCAGTTCAAATATTCCTTCCTATCTGGCAGCATTTCGCAATCGCCTCACGATGGCAGCCCGATACGGCGAGATCGCCCAAAGCGTATGCAGTTACGGGCAGCGACTGCCGCTTCTGATGATCTCCTTTCTACTAAACTGCTTCGAACAGGCCCGCGCCGCGTCCGGGCATGCCTCAATGGCCTCCAGTCTTGTAACGGCCCTCAGCGAGCTGCTTAAGCGTCTGACGCATTGCTTTCCTTAGTGATTGCGGAATCAACGGTGGACGGCTCCGGACTCGCAATTGGCTGTTACAAAACTTGTGCCAATTTAGTGGTCGAGGCCTAGAAGAGTGATTCTGACGGCTCTTCAGCTATTTAAACTAGGGTTGACCATGAGATTTGGCCATACAAGCCTATGTTGCGGACCCGACAGTACCAACACAAGATGTCGGATGTCGGTCAAGCAGATGCTCCACGACTATGTTACCGTCGGAGAAAGGGAAAAAGATAAATCGCATAGAGGCCGATTTGTCTGGCCGGCGCGTGCCGCCGCATCTCCCAGGCCTTTTCGCCGGCGACGCGGCGGACGATCGGTTCCACCCATGCCCTTGCCGGTCGTCGACAAGATATTCCGTGGTAGATCAAGTTTCTGAATGAAGGCAAGTTTCGCCGTCATGCTGAGGTTGTTGTCGAGAGATGCCTGGCCAGCATCACCGCTCATCGTATTGAAGCCGGTCTGCCCGTCTGCCTCGGCAATAGACCCTTCCAGCAATGCGACAGTAGTTGCTGAAAGGCGAGCGCTCACCCCGGTCAACCAGCTATCGAAATAATGCTGCCGTTGCGAACGCACCAGGCGTTCCAGTTCCTTGTGTGACGGGCCGTATATGCAACGGTCCCGGCACCACAGGAAAACCTGCTCGAGCATGGCGCCAATCGATTGTCCGGTCGGACATGCCGGTGTCGTGGTCTCCCGTCTGGCAGAGGTGGCGGACGCAGTTGGCGTAAGCTACGGGGTTGCGTCCTATAGTTCCTCATCCAAAGCCGCGGTTGACGCCCCAACGCTAGCAGCCGCCGAAACGTTCACGTCGGGTTCTGCGCTCTCCGCAACAAACACTGTCTTGGGCAAGCCGGCCTTTGCCGATCGTTGAGCAAGTTGGCCCGGCTTCCGGCACCAGACTTTCATCAAGGTGATCACCTGTCGGCGGCAGCGGCGGAATTGGACTGATGAGGCGAGGGCACAGATTCTTGCCCACAACGTTCTTCAACTCGGCCCAGTCCGGCGATATGTTCCCTCATCCTGGTTTCAGGCATGCCTTCAAGGCCCTGTCGGCTCGACACTTGGATTTTACAGGCGCCTGGCTGCTGGCCGACTGCCGCGCCCGTTCCGTGATGATAAAAGTATTGTGCCGTGTTGGGTTCTTCACAAATATGTCCAGCACCCTACGTAGTTCTCTGCTCGGAAGCGGTTAGGGTCTGCGCCTTGACGCCGAAGATGGCCCTCTACAAGTTGGGTGACAATGTCCCGAGAGTTCTGCTCGCGTTGGTTAGACGGGCAGGCTGGCTCTTTTAGCTATTTTGCATCGATGGCAGGCTCAAGGTTCTCTTGGAAGTCAGAATTGTAGCTGCCTCACCATGGCGTTGAATAGGCTGAGTCGACCAAAGTGCTGCGCCCATTACCGAAGATTGCGATGAGGCATCAGCGTCCTTCAGCAATCTTGCCAAAGAATGCAGGCTTGCGAGATCGACGTGCGGGACCGCCAGGCTGCGCCAACGACCACTCACTGATCGGTCGAAATCCACGATGGGACCTCAAGAAGTCGACCAGAAGAAGAACCAGAAAGGCTGCAGCGGAAATATGCGTCCCTTTGGACACCGCCTCATGCACGTGAACGGGTTGCCCGGACCAGGGATGCCACGGATACAAAAGCTCGCGAACCTCGGTCCCGTGGGTGTTCTGTCGTCGTGTTGTACAACCATTTCCGGCCGCACTGATCGCTCGGATACCAGACCCCGGCAAGCTATGCCGATACAATGCCGCAACCGGCTCCAACGCTACGCAAGATGAAGGCTTCGCGTTTCCGCCGGTTGCTCACACCGCGCCACTTGGCGTATTCAAAACCGCCGAGGCTCTAATCGCCGCCGGATGAAAATCCAGTGGCAGGTCACTTCTTCCATCCCTTGGTGTCCACCTATTTGGGTGGACACCTCATGCCAAAGCTCACTCAATTGCAGAAGGTGCGGGGAAAATCGCGCTTACGATCGTTCAGAAAACATTGCCTGTTTTTGGAGGCGCAGGCGGTGTTTGGCCAGGCCATTAACCAAGTACCGGTTTTGAGGCATTCTCTCACTCAACTCACCCAGCTTCACCGCCAAAACTGCATACGTTGGAACTCAACCACTGCCCAATATGGTCATTGATTTGCGGCACATTCAGAGCGCCAAGACAGCGCCCTTTTGCGTGACAGTTAAACTCAAACGGATGTCGGTGGCCGAGAACCCAGCCATCACTGCAAATTCCCCCGCCTCTATCCGCCAACGCCGCTCGGTCGTGTCGAAGAAGGCAAATGTTCGGGCGTCAAGTACGAAACGCAACCTTCGTTTCTCACCGGGTTCCAGGGCAATTTTCGAGAAGGCTTTCAGCTCTTTAACCGGTCTGGGTATAGATGCTTCAACATCGCCGACATAGATTTGCACCACTGCCGAACCTGGCCGCTCGCTGATGTTGGTCAATTCCAGTGTCACTGTCACCGCGCCGGCAGCGTCCGGTAGCCCTACCGTCAGGTCCGACATCGCAAAGCTTGAATAACCGAGACCATGACCGAACGGGAACAGCGGCTTAATGCCGTGGCGGTCGTAGTGCCGATAACCGACGAACACACCTTCGTCATATCGCACATGGCCGTCCTTACCTGGATAGACCGCGTCATCCTCGGTATGTGTGGGGTTGTCAGCCCAGCGCACGGGGAAGGTCTGTGCCAGTCGGCCCGAGGGCTCGGCCTTGCCGAGGAGCACATCGGCGATCGCGTTGCCAGCCTCCTGTCCGGGATACCAGCATTGCAGTACTGCACGAGCACCGGAAAGCCAGGGCATTTCCACCGGTCCACCGGTTTGTAGTACGACGATCGTGTTCGGATTGGCCGCAATTACCGCCTCAACAAGCTGGTTCTGCAGACCGGGAAGTGCAATACCGCGAAGATCGGAGCCCTCGGTATCCCAGTCGCCCGTTCTGCCCACGAAGACTACCGCATGATCAGCCTTTGCCGCGACGGCTGCTGCCTCGGCAATCTCCGCTTCGGCCGAAAATCTGCCTATTCCTACCCGAATTGCAGCGATATAGAGGTTGACGTGGTCGTGCCGGGCGTACTCGGCGACGACCTCGTATGTACGGCCGGCTTCGAGCGTGATTTCACCCACGACCTCTTCGCAGCCTTCTTCAAAGAATGTGGTACCACGTATCCAGGAAGCCCAAGCGTCCACCACAAGTCTGCCGTCCACATAGACCCGGCCAAGCCCGGCCGAGGTTAGTCCGACGCGATAGATGCCGGCTTCCGAGGCTGTGAAGATGGTGCGCATTCTAGCCGAAAAGCGAAGGGGATCGACAAAGCCCTCGGCCACGGGGGGCAACCATACACCAAGGCTCGACGGTTCCTCGACGACCTTCACCGGTTCGCCAGCTAGCTCCCTTCCTTGGAAAAACTCGAAGGTTGTGGGGTTTTCGATTAGCGGCTGAAACCGATAATTGTTGCAACCCTGAGCGTAGCACAAATTCTCCTCACCCAGCGCGTCCACCAGCCCCTGCCACGGATGATGACATAGTGAGGGTTCAACTGCGCCGAGCCGCCTCCCATCACCTGCGCGACCTTAGCATTGGGTCCAATGATGGCGACCATACCTTGCTGAGCCAATGGCAGGATCCCGTCATTCTGTAGCAGAACTGCGCTTTCCGCTCCCGCGCGCCTGATCAATGCCCTATGTTTCGGTCGATCAATGGCGTACTCCTTAAACTCGCGATGATCGTTGATAGCGCCGGTGCGTTCCATCAAAGTCAGGATATTGCGCACACAGGCGCGGATCGTCTCGACACTAACCTCGCCGCCTTCGACCGCAGCCAGTAGCTTGGAGCCGCGATCGCGAGTCGGGCCCGGCATCTCCAGATCCAGCCCGGCATTCACGGTGGGTGCGGTCGAACGCGAGCCGAACCAGTCCGACATCACCACGCCGTTAAAACCCCAGTCACCGCGCAGAACCTCGTTCAACAGCCAATGGCTTTCCGCCGTGTAAGTACCGTTTAGCTTGTTATACGAAGACATCACGGCCCAGACCTTTGCCCGCTTCACCGCCGTCTCAAAGGGTATCAGGTAGACTTCGCGCAGCGTGCGTTCATCGATATCTGAAGAGATGGTTGTACGTTCAATCTCGGACTCGTTGCCGACGAAATGTTTTATCGTGGCACCGACTTTCGTGGACTGCAGACCTTCGATATAGCCGACTGCAAGTTCCGCCGTCAGGATCGGATCCTCAGAGAAGCACTCAAAGTTGCGGCCGTTTGTGACGCTACGCTGGATGTTAACGGTGGGGGCTAACGAGACGTGGGCACCTTTTGAAAGAACCTCGTCACCTAGGGCACTGCCGATTTCCTTGGCTAGATCCGGGTTCCAACTCGCTCCGATGGCGATGCCCACCGGGAAAGCCGCTGCAGTCACACCTCCGACAAAAGACCCCGCCCCGCGGGCGCCGTTGGGGCCGTCGGTCAAGCGCAATCTCCCTATCCCTAGGCGGTCGATGGGCGGTAAAGACCAGAACGTATCGCCGGAAAGTAGCGAGACCTGCTCCGCCAAGGTCATATTATCGAGCAATGCTTTCTTATCAATCATCTTCTCTGCTTCTTGAATCTCAATACTTAGCTGTCCCAGATCGGCATCTCGAGATGCATATTGGGGAAGCTAGTGATCTCGGCGCCATGGAGCCGTCCATCCATAAAAAGGACGCCCGTTTGTTCATCAAGGCGTCGCGTCCCGCCGTCGCGAGGACGACGACATGTTCGAAGCCTTCACATAGCCGAGATGCGGTCACCGCTTTCCATTGAAAACAAGGGACATCGCGGCAATCGATTTCAGCAGTGAAAGTTGTGCCGGCTGCGGCAGCGCCGGTTCTGTTACGGAGTTATTCCTCCGCAAGTTTGTGAGACAGTTTGAACCTTAGCAAGCTTTATCAGACAATCTGTTGACAGACAACCTCGGTCGCGCAGCTTTCGTGTCGTCATTGATGATTCGATGCTTCCCTCGGAGGCGGATCCCGATTGATGAAGTTTCTTCACCGCCTATGGACAAGGATCGACCACAATGGACAGGCTGTTGTCCCGTGTCCGGCTACAGAGTAATCATTTTCGTACTGTCTTTCATAATCAGCATTTGCGCGGTGGGGTTTTCGGGGCACTACGCCGCGGGTCTCCTACAAGGCCGCCTGGAAACCTCGAGCGAGGTGATGCAGGTGCTCTCGTGTTTCCGTGACGTCTCCGCCTCGTCCGTCTGCATCGCCCTCACGCCGTGCTTGAATCCTCCCTACATATGCAGGCATTTCCGGTTGATATCGATCCAGATTGTCTGAGAGCTACCAGTATTCGTTGATCCTGCCGTTATAGCTTTGCCTGCTCGTCTGCACAAATTTAGATATCGAGAGATCAAAAACGGGCGCCTGGAGGAGAGCCGTGGCAGTACCGCATTCGTACCGGCTGGTTGTGTCAGACAGCCGAAGACTTGCGGATTCTCTATCATCATGGATGGCCTCGGCTCAGAGAGGGATCGGAGGCTGTCACGTATTTTTTTCCGCTTTCGGCATGTTAAAGGATGCCAGGCGATCTTGCTGCCAATTATTTTTCTGGCTGCGAGCGACCGCTTTCTGCCGGCACTCAAATTCCCCTGGTGAAGCAGGGCTATCGCATATGAGCGATGATAGAGATGAGGAACTGATCGTCCCACCCTGCCTTCTTGATCTTTCGACGAATGGAGGCCTTATCTGGATGGGCTCGGATGAGGTTGAGGGCAATCTTTCGTAACAGAGCAATGTTTGCCGGTCCGTGATCCTTACGGTTTCTGGCGGCATCCTCGCGGAACTGGACGTCGAGCACCCAGTGCAGTTTGTTTTCGATCTGCCAATGAGTTCTGGTTACCTCGATCAGGGCGGCAGCCGACATGACGGTGGAGAGCAGGAAGTAGCGGACATGGCTGGTCAGACGGCCATCGGCATGACGGCTTGTGGCCTCGACGGATCCGATGGCCTGCAGGCCGGGGAAGTCGATGTCATTGACGGCGACGATGCAGGCACGGCGTCTTTCGCAGCGGTCATGGTCATTCTGACGGGCCTCCAAACCCCTGATCGAGTGGCTGAGGGCAGACCCGGAAACGCCGCGAAGCGCGGCGGCCTTTCGGCCCCCCCCCGCACGCGCGATCGCGACGAAAGTTTCAAGGTCGGCCAGATCGGCCCGCGTTGATACCATGAGTTATGGATACTCGCACTTGTACTGAAAAAGATCGCCCTTGCCGGCGCCGACCTTGCTTCAGGCCGGCCGGCACCTTCAATCCTTATTTAACTGGCCCTGTATTTGGTATGTGATGGCCGAGGAAGCAGTCAAAAATTTGACCTAGTGATCCATGTTGGATCCTGCGAAGGACGGCGGAGATGGCCCGGTCGCTGAAAAACGAAAACGTCCGGGATTAGATCGTCATGCAATGAAGATCTTCGTGTCCACAGCCACGAGAGACGGCACCGGTTGGTTCCGCGAGGCGGTCTAACAGTCCCGGAGGTTCTAGTTCTGAGCTCTCGAAAACGCGGGCTACCAGTCCTGCCGGGTTGCATGGACGAAATGTCGTTGATCGTGATCTCCGGGGGCTGGTCTAGTGCATAGACCACGGCTTCAGCCACCGACGACGGCGGAATACCCTGCTTGTTGAGCTCTCCGGCGATCTTTCTGCCCGTCTCGTCATGAACCTTGTCGGCCCAGCCGGTATCGATCACGCCAGGGCTGATCATAGACACTTGGATCCCGCTACCCACGCCCACCTCCTTCCTGAGGCTTTCGGTAATACCGCGTATGAAGAACTTCGTGGCTCCGTAAACCCCTGCCGCCTCGCCGACATGAACGCCGGCGATAGAGCTCATATTCAGGATGCGGCCGGACCGGCGCTCCAACATCGACGGCAGCACCGCGGCGATCGCATGCAGATAGCCACGCAGATTGGTATCATCTTGTTCCAATCGCCGACGGCGGCATCCTTCCAATAGGAAAAGAGCATGAGGCCGGCATTGTTGACCAATATATCGACCGGGCCGTACGTCGTTGTGGCGAACGCGACGAGGGCCTTGGTACTCTCAAAATCCGTGGCATCAGCAACCTTGTAGCTGGCAATACCTCCCGAACCGGTGATGTCTTCGACGATCTGACTGAGGCGTTCCTCATTGCGGCCGGCAAGGACGACGCGCGCACCTTTTTCCGCCAATCCTCTGGCGGTCGCCGCTCCAATGCCCGAGGAAGCCCCTGTGACGATGGCGACCTTGTTTTTCAGATGTGACATGCTCCTTCACTGCGGTTGGGTCAATTCGGCTTGCCGCGCGGCTTTGACGGGCTCGGGGGTCGTCCGGTTTTCCAACACCTGGCGCTTGGTTTCCTGATCTCCGCCGACGATATGGTCGATGCCGTTCATGAGAGCCTCGAACCCCTGCTGGGCGACGAGCGTCTTGTCGTTTTTTTGTTGGCCACCGAGCTTCGTACCGCCCATTCCAGCGTTCGCGTGGAAGTCGCTGTTGGTGGCGCCCGGAAGGAGTGCCGTCACCGTGACCCCGGTCGAGCGCAACTCCTCGCGCAGAGATTCCGCGGACATATAACCAAATGCCTTCGACGGGCCGTAAACGGTTTCGTATGGCGTGGGCAGGGTCGCCGAAACCGAGGAGGTGATGAGAATCCTGCCGCGGCCGTTCTTGACCATATGTTGGACGACGCGTTTGGCCATATGGACGGTCCCGGTTACATTGATCGCAAGCAGGCGAAGCTCATCCTCGAGATCGTTATCGACGAAGGCGCCGCCAATACCGATACCGACGTTCAGAGCCGCGGCTTCCAAGGGGCGCCCCAGCCCCTGCGTAAAGGTCCAGAACCTCTCGACGCCATCGTACGTCGAGGCATCCGCTTTGAACGGATATGCTTCGGCATCAAGGCTTCGTAGCGCATCGGCGGCCTCGTTCACCTTGTCGCTTGAGCCTGAAATGGCGACATCGAATCCATTCTTGGCGAATTGTTTGCCAAGCTCGAAGCCTATTCCAGATGAGCCGCCCGTGATCATTGCGAGTGGTTTATTCCCTGTCATGATTTCACTCCTTTGGTTTGGTCAGCACTACGATCGTCTCGAGGCGCTGGTGACCAAATGCCCGTGGAGCCGATTGGTTACATGAGCAAAATTGATCGGGGCGGTGAGTGAAAATCATCCACCGATCTGGCAGGGACCAGGAGTGCGTTACCTTTTTGGTCCCGTCCGCGGTCGAACTGGCCAGGCATTCCCTACGTCACGAAGGCCCTTGAGTGAACACGGCTCATCGGTGCGTGCGATCCCGCTCACTTCAAGTAGCCGTCGCGCTACCCTATTCTTATAGTGCGATCGAACGGTCGTTCGCAGCCTGCGGATATGATCCGACGACCCAAGCGCCCGAGTAGCGTTGATGGACTTCTCTGCGCTGGTGCCATCGGCCGGCACGCTTCTCGGAGAAAAATTCCACGGCGACGGCTTGTCCGGCACACCTTCCAGCGGTGACGGTCCAATGACGGGAAAGACAAAAAATGAGCGAGAGAATGAACAGCGTCGTTGCTCCTGGCCGCGTTGCGGTCATCACGGGAGCTGCGAAGGGCATCGGCTTGGCAATCGCGAGGGCTCTCGCGGCCCGCGGCATGAAGCTCGCGCTGCTGGATCTCGACGCCGACGCACTTGAGGATGTTACTTCGACACTCGACACGGACATCCTGATCGTGAGCGGCGACGTATCAGATTTGTCGGCACTGACCAGGTTGCGGGACGAAACGATTTCGCGGTTTGGCGACGTGGCCGTCCTAGTAAACAACGCGGGCATAACGCAAGGAGCCGGCCCTTGGGACAATCCTGCAAAGTGGCGACGCCAGATCGATGTAAACTTCGGAGGTGTTCTGGCCGCGCAACACGTCTTCGTGCCCTACATGATCGAAGCCGGTCGCCAGTCGGCCGTTGTCAACCTCGGCTCCAAGGAAGGTATTACGACTCCTCCAGGTAACGCCGCATATTCGGTGGCGAAGGCAGCTGTCAAAGTCCTGACCGAACAGCTGTCGCACGAGCTTCTGAAGGAGACGGGAGGTCGTGTTTCGGCTCATCTCCTCGTCCCTGGCTACACGTGGACACCCATGAACACCGCACTCAAGCCGCAGGGCATTGCGAAACCCGATGAGGCATGGACCGCAGAGCAACTGGTGGAATACTTCCTGGTCCGTCTGCTCGACGAGAATTTTTACATCATCTGTCCGGATAACGCGGTTACGTCTGCGATCGATGCCAGAAGGATCCGCTGGGCGGCCGACGACATGATCCTGAACCGGCCGGCGCTTTCACGCTGGCACCCCGACTGGATGGATAAATTCGCAGCCTGGTTGAAGTCAGGTCACTGACGGTGGAATGTTTGTAGAGGAGAGTAATCCAATGCCCAGACCCTATGTAATCTGTCACATGATGTCGCCGCTGGATGGCCGATTGATCGTCAATGATTGGGCCGAGGCAACCGGCCATTCGGTCGATGAGCTCGTGAAGATCTATGACGGCCTGCATGAGAAGATCGGTGCCGACGCCTGGCTTTCGGGAAGAGCGACGGGAGAAGAGTTCGCGGACGCCGTCGACCGCCCCTATCAAGCAACCGGCACAGCCGCGCGACCGATCCATATCGCCAACCCGGACGCCGGCGAGTTCGCTGTCATCGTGGATAAGGACGGTCGGCTACGTTGGGACAAGAGCGACATTGAGGGAGCTCACCTTGTGGTCCTGACAGGATCTGACGTGGATGATGCTTACCTGGCGGGCCTCACCCAGGCTGGCGTTTCCTATATCGTCTCGGAGAAAGATGGCGTCGATCTGAAAAACGCGCTCGACCTTCTTGGAACCGAGTTCGGTGTGAAGCGCTTGATGCTGGAAGGCGGGGCGCAAACCAATGGCCATTTCTTGAAGGCGGGTCTTGTTGACGAGGTCAGCCTGGTCATCTTCCCTGCGATCGGAGGCAAGTCGAGTACACCGGCCATATTCGAGGGCGGCGAGGATGGGCTTGACGGCAGGGCGAGGCTCACGTTTATCAGCGCCGAAGCCGCTGGCCTCGGCTCCGTGCATCTGAGATATCGCGTTGGACGTCCATAAGAGACGTCCATAGGAGAAGATTGTGGAAGGGCTCCCTCCTGCCGTCGTCGAAATGATCGTCGAGGAGCAGGGCGCGATACTCCTGAGCAAGCAACCTAGTTTCGAGATCATCGCGCAGCGCAGAGAGCCGGAAGAACTGGCGTAGTCTGCCCGTGGTGTCTCTCCGATTAGGCGGTGTGATGAACGGTATGTGACGCCGACATTAATGCCCGCGGCGGTGACCGCGATATGAGCGTCAAGGCGTTGCTCGAGTGCAGCTCGACAAACAAACAAGGTGAGACGCGTATTGCCGCACGTAACGATGCTCCCCACAAAAATGTCGGGCCTACTACACCTGCTGTCAGGTTTGTCAGGTGCGCGCCATGGTGCTGTTCCGCCCGACTTCCTACCGCGCTCTCGTGGAAGTCCTTGAAGCATAGGCACAAGATTCCTTCTGAGGCTCGATCCGGCCAGAGTGGCATGAGTCTTGAAACTTTCTCGTCGCGCGGCGGCAGCTGTCTTCTCCCGAGAAAGCGCGCGAGTCAAAGTCGAATTGCAGGTGAACGCATGGTGACGCAGTAGAACTTTGTGGATGCGGTTCGACCCGGGGAGAACAAAACTCCGGGCAGAGGTTTGGGAGGGTTGTTTGTCTGTGTCTGACAAAATTGCGATCTTCGGTATGGCGAGCGTTTTTTCGGTCACCCATGCGCTATTCGCAGTCGCTCAAGAGGCCAGGGCCGTGACTAACCCCCTGGCCTATATGCTGCAACCTATCACAAAATCCCAGGGGATGCTGAAAACCTTCGAACAAAGCCGGGAGACATTTCCGGGCGAGGTTCTGCTCGATATGAACGCTACCTATCTCGACCGACAGATCTACAATCCGGCCACGGCGCGCTACGACCACGTTAAACTGCGCGGCTATCAAGACGCCCGCCAGACCGGCTTATCCGGTGCCGACACGCCATTGGTTGGACCGACCATCGATCTACGGCCCGGTCAGACGGTGCGGGTAACGCTTCACAACCTGTTCCCTCAGGATTCCACCTGCGGCATCGGCGGTGGCAGTGCCAATACCCCCCATTGCTTCAACGGTACCAACCTGCATTCGCACGGTCTCTGGGTAAATCCGTCTGGCAATGGCGATAATGTGCTGATCTCAATCCGTCCCGGCGTTTCGTTCCAATATGAATACAACATCGCCGTTGAGCATCCCGCCGGCACCTTCTGGTATCACCCACACCTACACGGATCAACCGCATTGCAGGTGTCGAGTGGCATGTCCGGGGCGTTGATCATCCGTGGCGATCGCATGCCGACACCGACCGAGACTGGCGATATCGACCGCCTATTGAAGCGGCCGGGCGGCTCCGATATCGCCGAACGGGTTTTGGTGCTACAGCAGATTCAATATGCTTGCACCGATAACAATGGCGACATCACTTATGATTGCCAGCCAGGACAGGTGGGCGGCATCGAAAGCTACGATCAGTTCGGACCTGGCAGTTGGCCGGCTTCGGGCCGCTTCACCAGCGTCAACGGCCAGGTGCTTGGTCAGTTGGCATCAGCGGAGGCTGGCTCGGTCGAGCGGTGGCGGATGATACACGCCGGGGTTCGCGACACCATCAATTTCGAAATCCGGCGCAAGACCGGGACGACCGCGTTCCGCACGCTTGCGGCAGCGGACACCGACAGATGGATCGACCAGAATTGCGGCAAGGATACTATTCCGTATGGGGTGGTGGCCCAGGACGGGCTGACAATGGCGCAGGTGCAGATGCGGCAGCAAGCGATCCTGCAACCGGGCTACCGCGTTGACGCGCTGGTGGTGTTGCCAGGAGCGGGTGACTACTGCATCATCGATGGCGCCGCACCGGCAGCGGCCAGCGTCAACCAGGAGGCTCCAAGCCGACGGCTTCTCGGCATAGTCACTGCAGTAGGCGGCCATGCCGTCAATGGCGAGATCGGCACCTATCTGCAGGATTGGCTGATTTCGGCGGCTGAGCGCACGATGTCACAGAATGTCGCCGGCAAGGTTATCGATGACCTCAAGAACGAGATGTCGCTCTCAAGCTTTATTCCCCATCCGGACATCGACGCGGGCGAGGTCACCGGCGAGCAGCAACTGGTGTTTAACATCGATGTGAAACAGCCGGGTGCCGCCTTCTTCGAGGTTGACGGCAAACCTTATGATCCCAACCGCATCGACCGGACGTTGCCGCTGAGCGGAGTCGACGAATGGACGCTCCGCTCGGATTTCGTCAGCCACCCATTCCATATCCATGTCAATCTCGTTTCAGATCATCAAAATTGTCGATGCGGCCGGCAACGATGTCAGCGCGCTTGGCGCCGATGACGACGGCGATCCGCAATATCCAGGCTTGAAAAATGTCTGGAAGGACACGCTGTGGATCAAGAATCCCGGCACCGATCCGTCGGCGCGCTACACGATCACCGTGCGGACGCACTACCAGCGCTATATCGGCGAGTTCGTTCTGCATTGCCACATCCTCGATCATGAGGACCAGGGCATGATGCAGAACATCAGGATCACCCTGCCGGACGGCCAGGGTGGCACCGTTTCCGGCCATCATTAGGGCGTCGATCGCCATTGGGAGGAACTATGAGCTTCACTGGCACTTGGAGTTATCGCAGCCTGATCAACAATCCCGATTTATCGGTTGATTTCAATGCACTGGAATTTGGCCAGGGAACGCTGGTGCTGACCGAGTTGGCTCGGCGCAAGGTCGGCGGAACCATTGGTGGGCCCGGGTGGTCGCTGGAATTGACCGGTACGGTGCGTCCGGGAGACCCTGTCGAGCTGCAATTCACTGGAAAGGGCGATGTGGCCGGCGAGACCTGGATCTACAGCTATCGCGGCTACATCGTGCCGAACTGGCCGAATGGCGTCGATCAAAGGGACGCCATTGTCGGTAGCATCGTCCGCGACGTCCCGCATTCGCATGGGGTCGCCGCAGCCGGCTACGTTGCCTCCTGGTATGCCGTGCGACAGTGATGCTCCAGCATTTGCCGCAGCTCGAAGACATTCGGATCAACATTCACCGGCCAGGGTCTGGGTCGACGGACCGATGCCTCACATTTGAACCGCGTGCTCTGGCGGTTCAGCGGGATGTGCTGCCCGAACTTGTCGAACACGATCGTCGCCAGCAACTGAGGGCCGATGAAGCCGCGCGGGCGTCGCATGGAACGGTGCGGGAGCCTGACTGATCGCCTCGCAATCGCGGCAGGTAAATTTCTCGCGCACCGTCTCGATCACCTTGAATCGGCGCGGGATATCCTCCAGCGTTTCCGTCACATCCTCGCCCAGCTTCGACAGCCGCGAGCCGCCACAGCAGGCACATGCCGTCGGCGCTTCGATGACGATGCGTGCGCGCTCGACGTCTTTGGGCCACGCCTTGCGCACTGGACGCTTGCGGGCGAAGGCGCGCACGGACTGTGTTCTGACTGCGGCCTCTTGGACGCTCAGTTCGTCCTCGGCGGCCTACGCCACGAGCTCTTCGAGCTGCAAATTCCAACTGATCGATCAGCCGCTGCGTGCGCTCGCGGCGCGGCCCGTGCTTCTCGCGCTCCAGCTTGCCGATCAGCAACTGCAAATGCACGTTGAGCGCCTCAATGCTCGACAGCCGCGCCTTCGCGTTGGCCGCTTCCGCCTCAGCTTGCAGCCGCGCAGCACGTTCGGCCAGCAGCGCCGGATGAGCGCTGGCAAGGTCCGATGGCAGGGTAAGCGGCGGCAATGTCATAACGACATTGAATCAGATTTCTCAACAATCTCAATGCAAAAATTGAGTCAAACCCGGCTGGGGCGCCAGGTTTCCTGCCGTGCGCGCCAGTCAATTCCCTCCAGCGACAACGCATGTTGATGCCCCTCCTGGTGAGGCTGAATGATTCTCAGATCGAGTTGATGAATGGTACGGTTGCGAAGGTCGCGAACCGCGTTGACGACCGCCGGGGAATTTTGGAACAAATATGCTCCGGTTGATTGCTGGTCGATGAGCAGGCGCTTCCGCCTGATTTGAACGTAAATCCAATTGACGGGAATATCGAGCCTGGCGGCAAGTTGTACGGCGCTGAGCAAACTAGGTTCGTGTGTCCATCTGTTGCGCTGTGCCTTTACCTAGATGCCCGCTGCAGGCGAAGGCGTTGCACAGTGATTGGCAAAACCTTCTCCTCACAATTGGGCGAATGGTGTCCTTCGCGCGTCAGTATTTCAGGCTTCGACATATCCCTGTGTCGCAGACACGGGTATCAGCAAGGTCGATCCACCACGATGTTCAACCTCATACGACGGCGCGAAGTTGCCGCCTCTACGTCCCACCTCACGGATCACATTAAAGGAGCGTCCAAATAACGGATGGCTCGGATCCAGCACCTCGATCTTGTCCGGTGATGATTCGTCAGACTCACAAGCAGGGATATTTCTGTAGACCTTCGAGCAGATAACAGAGCTGCGCCGGTGTGATCACCACCGTGCCGTCAGCGGCTGACGGCCAGATGAAGCGGCCGCGCTCCAGCTTCTTCGTGAACAGACAAGCGCCCTGGCCGTCACGCTAGATAAACCTTCCTCGCTCCAATTTTTTCGTGAACAGGCAGGCCCCCTGGCATCGTGCCAAACGACCTTGATCAGATCGCCGCGTTTGCCCCAAGGCGGCGCATCCTCGGATGCTTACTTTTGTCCGGAAAGCTTGCCGTTTTGGCCGCATTGAACTCATCAAATAAGGATTTGCGCCGCGCGGACGAGCACGCGGCGCTTTTATTCGGCAGGGAAAGCAGCTTCGTCTAAGCCTTTGGCCATATTCGATGAATTCTTGCTCCACAATCTCTGACGGGCCAGCGCCGGCAGGGCAGAGGAGATTAATCCTTCAAGAGGCTTTTGTTCTCAGTCATCGGCACGTACTGGAAAGTGTCTTGTCCTTGCTCAATGGCCGGACCGGAGCCGCCTTCGTAAGCGAGGTTCCAGCTCGTGACTATCTCAGTGTTGTTGCCGTTGACCTGTGCGTAGCCGGTCCATCCGGTTGCGGAATTGCAGTTCTCCGTCGAATTGTTCCAGCCGACCGAAAATGCGATGAACGTCCCGTTTACCCTTCCTGTTAGCGGATAGGGCGAGTTCTGGCATCCGGTGCCCTGGGCTCTGTTTACATATTGGCCGGAGACATTTCCGAACGAGTCGACTTGAATGATCATCGTCGAGCCGGACTGGTTCTGCCAACTGCTGGAAGCCGATGCGATGCTTGAAAAATCCTTGAAGTTGCTTGCATCGAAAGCAAAAGCTGAGGTTGCTACAGCAAACACAAGTGCTGCAACTGCAGTAGTACGGATCATGGTTTTTCCTCCTGATGTGCGCCGACCGTCGGCGATCGTACCGAAGGTTGCATATAAACTCGTAATAATCAATCAATCCGAGTAGCAATTTCCCGGGTTGAGAAAACCGAAAGACGGGCCGCGCGTTGCGTGGCGCGGCCCGAGAACGAGCATCAGGAGTGAAGACTTACACGATGCAAATTACGAACGGGATAGCGCAACGCTAATATCTTGACCATCATTGGAACGGACAAACTGCATGGCCGCAACCCCGAGAGCTACCTCACGGACGTCCTAACCCAGATCAAAGATTAACCGGTAGATAGGCTTGAAGACCTGTTGCCGTGGAATATGCTTCCGACGGTCTCCACTGCGCAAAAGGCCGCCTGATGGCTCGTTCGATGCATATCTGCACGATCGAAGACGTGGCCACCATGACCGGCGAGAACCTCGAACTGCTCAGAGAGATCGTATCCATCCGAGCAGGGCCGCGGGATTTTGGGCGCCGCGCGTAGTAACGTCGGTTCATGGAGATCGGATCGAACTGCACGGAGATCGGGTGAGAATCGGCGCCGACGGTACGCCATCACATGACCGCGACAGACCCGATCATCCGCCAACACTTGCCGATCGTGCATGAGGCGATGCATCACGTCACCCATATGACCGTGCGCAACCGCGGCACCTTCGGCGGCAGCGTCGCGCATGCGGATCCAGCGACCGAGATGCCGATGATGACACGGTTCCTCGGTGGGACGGTCATCGCCTCCTCTCAGCGCGGCAGACGCGAAATACCTGCAGCCGATTTTTTTGTCGGATCGCTGGTCAACTCGTTGGAACCGGACGAGTTTGTAATTCGCGTCGAGCTCGACGCGATGAGACCGGATGCCGGATGGGGATTTGAGGAGTTTGCAAAACGCCACGGGGACTTCGCACTCGCTTGCTTTGCGACGACGCTGCATTGTGTAGATGGCAGGGCGTCTGACTTCGCGTTGGCATGATGGGCGTTGGTGAAACCCAGCTGCGGCTTGAAGAGATCGAGGGCATCATCGAGGGGACGGATGTTTCCGAGCCGGTTCTCGATACGGTGGCGGATCGCCTGGCTGGAATCCTCACGCCCAACACGGATATCCATGCCTCTGCAGATTACCGCAGGCATCTCTCAGGCGTCCTTGCCAAACGGGCCCTTCGCGCCGCCTGGAGCCGCGCGAACCACGAAAGGCTTCAAGCAAGATGAGTGAGAAGACGATCACCGTCAGCGTCAACGAAGCGTATATGACGCGCACGATCGAAGCACGAACGCTGCTGAGCCACTTCCTGCGCCAGGATCCTTTGCCTGACCGGAACCCATGTCGGGTGCGAACATGGCGTTTGCGGTGCCTGCACCGTCATTCTCGATGGAAGGAGCGCACGCTCCTGTCTGATGCTTGCAGTGCAGGCAGACGGGAGCGAAATCGAAACCATGGCCAGGGAAGCGTCGATACTCGGACGAATCCAAGAAGCGTTCCGCCAGCATCATGGCCTGCAATGCGAATTTGTAGGCCCAGTTTCATCGTTGGCGATCATCGACCTTCTTCGCCACCATCCGCTGGAAACCGATGATAAGATCAGGGAAGCGCTCTCAGGAAACATCTGTTGTTGTACGGGCTATGAAAACATCGTCACCGCCGTCCGCGAACTGGCTAGCAAGAGAGGACCTTTAAGATGAAGATGCATTTTCTCGAGGCCGGCCGCCTTCGTATGCGCCGGTCCATCTACGTCCCTGGGGCGCTGAAGGAAGAAGCGATTGAATTGCCGGTTCACGCCACCCTGATGCGCCATCCCCAAGGCAACGCGCTGTTCGATAGCGGATGCAATCCAGAGGCCGCCATCGATCCAGGCGCGCGATGGGGTGGGTTAAGCAAGGTTATGACCCCGATCTTTTCGCCAGAGCGGACGGTCGTTCATCAGTTGAAGACTCTTGCTCTCGATCCCGAGGACATAGATGTTGTGATCTGTTCACATCTGCATCCCGATCATTGCGGCTGCAACGCGTCCTTTCGGCGCGCAACGATCCTCTGCCACGAAGCGGAGGCGCAGGCCGCCACGGCAAGCGGTGCAGAAAATCAAGGCTATCTTCGAGGAGAATGGGACCAGCCCCAGGGTTTCCAGACCTTCAATGCCGAGCATGACGTCTTTGGCGACGGGCGCATCGTCTTGCTGCCCATGCCGGGTCATACCCCCGGAATGACCGTCGCCCGTGTCGAGCTGGAAAAAGATGGTTCATTTATACTCGCTTCAGATGCTGCCCCGCTCCAGGCGAGCGTCGACACCGGTATCGCTCCGAGAAATACTTGGAACATCGAACTCGCCGCAGAGGCACTCGCTCGCCTGAAAGCTCTTCGGGAGCGGGGAGCTTCTATCATTTTCGGCCACGACGACGCGCAATGGCAAGAGTTGCGAAAGGGTGTGGAGTTCTACGAATGAGCCAGCAGGACCATTCCGTCGAGCTGCGGCCCAAACTTGTCGGCAAGCGGGACAAGCGCACCGAAGATCCACGTCTGCTGACGGGTGTTGGTCAGTATGTCGATGACATGGCGCCGCGGTATGTTGCATATCGCATTGCGACGCTCCGACCAGCCACATGCCCGAATCCTGAACATCGATGTCGGCGATGCGTTCTCGGTGCCCGGCGTCGTCGCGATCTATAACGCGAGCGACCTGGAAGGAGAGATCAAACCTGCCATACCGACCTCGCGTATGCGTGGTTATTACGCCACCCCCATATGGCCACTTGCACGCGGGAAAAGGTGGCCGTTCTATCGGATCGTGTCCCAGTACGTGGCGTAGGTGACGGTAGGGAGTAAAGCCGAGCGCCCGCGCGCTTCTCGTTGCGCTGTAGCGGGTGATCGGCTTTGCGGGCGGCCATCAGTGTTTTTCCGCTAGGGTCGGGTTGTTCAAGACCAACCTGACGGAAAGATCACCGATGACCAATGACATGATGAACGGGCGCTCCCTTGTTGAGAAGAGTGCCGATGCAGATTTGTTGCGTGAGATGATTGGCTTTGCCGCCGAGCGGCTGATGGAGTTGGAGGTCGGCTCGGCCACGGGTGCTGACTTCGGTGTGAAGAACCCCATGCGGCTCACTCAACGCAATGGCTACCGTGACCGCGATTGGGAGACGCGGGCTGGCACCGTCGAGCTTCGCATTCCGAAGCTGCGCAAAGGCAGCTACTTTCCGAGCTTCCTTGAACCGCGCCGCATGGCAGAGAAAGCTCTGACGGCCGTTATCCAGGAAGCGTATATCCAGGGAATCTCGACTCGTTCTGTCGACGACTTGGTCAAGGCCATGGGTATGAGCGGCATCTCCAAAAGCCAGGTGAGCAGCCTAACATCGGGACGAACGCAATCTGCGGGGCGAAGGTGGCTGCGACGGCCATCCTCATCAGCGGCTGGAGATAGATCAGATAACCGCCCACGGTGACAAGGATGCCGATCTGGAGTAGCGGCTCGGAGATGCTGGTCCCAACGAAACTGCCCACCGGTTCCGCTTCCGCAAAGACGATCGACAGCTCAACCCCCTCGAGCGTGGATTCCGATGGCGGCGTCTCGGCCCGATGCAGAACGCGCGCCCCGAGCCAAAGCGTGCTTTTTTCGCCCACCCAGCTTCTTTAGAGGTTGGAGGTGAATTTATCGCGCCCTTCAACACTGCGACCGCGAGATAGAGGGAGACGAGAAAGAGAAGAGACCGGTATGACGCTTGCTCGGTCGCCTCATTGACGATCCGGCGCTGGAGTTCGAGAGGCGCCGCGCCGATAACGAAAAGAGCCACGGACAGCCCTGCGACCAACGCCTGATGACGCCTTCCCATCAGCCAGATGAAGCCGAATAGTTCGGAGAGCATCGAATCCGTCGCGCCATTTGCGGGACGCGGCCGGACAATTAAATCCTGGAGGGCCAGATGTTCATCGCGCACTCAGGGGTCAGAGAGAGCGCTCGACGCGCCCGGTTCGGGAGTCGTCGGATGGCCTCACCAGTAGGACGCTCACGACCGTCCCCACCATGAGGATCAGGATGACGAGGAGAAGCCTCGACACGACGGCGTCTGCGATGACCCTGACAAACATGACGGAAACTCCAGGGACGATTTCATAGTTTGAGAGAGCTCACCATGCGGTAGCCAGGGTGATGTTGTTTACCACGCCGCCGACGCCGCGGATGCTTTCCGCCGCCACCCTGGCCGCCGAGCATTCCAGCTCCGTCTCGACCTCTCCCCTCAGGGTCACTGCCCCGTCGGAGACGGTCGCATTGACGATGGGGAACCTTATTTCGAACTCGGTTTCCAGGCGGCCACGAACGGCCGTCCCTAGGGCCTCGTCGCCGGAAGCAGTACACTGCCGTCGAACATCGAGAAGCGCTCGCATCAAGTCGTGACGGCTGATTATGCCGGCGAGTCTGCCGTTCGGTGTTTGATGTCGTGGGCCTGCAGGAGTTCTGCGAGCTGGCTCGCGGTTGCGCTCGGGGCGGCGCTGACGACGGGCGTCGACATCACGTCCTTGACGCGCCAGCTTCGGGCCTTCACATAGTCCGCCAGTGCATCTTCGCGGTCGCGCGTATGCGGTACCGCCCGTCTCGCCCAGGATGACGCCACCCGGCGCAGCAGGTCTCCCCGGTGACGATGCCGGTGAGCCGCCCTTCGCCATCGATGACGGGCACCGCGCCGATCTTGCTGGCGTTGACGATCTCGACGGCTTCCCTGACGTTGTGTCCCTCGTCGAGCGTCGTCACGGGGTCGTCATGATGTCTCTAGCAAGCATCGCGCTGTCTCCTTTTCGATCGGACAATTACGGAGCCAACTTGTTGAGCGCATTGACGTGGATCAAGGCAGACACGAAGCCGCGGGAGGCATTCTTCACGCGTCGTCGTCTCTGAAGCCTTCCGACGAAGTGCGGCGTCAGGCTCGCCCGCATTGCAACTTATTGAGGATCGAGGCGTTACGGTTCGGTCTCGTCCTCGCGCGGCGTACCAAATTCTTCCCGCGCCGTCGCAAGGAGTCTTATGCAGCAACCCGTCAAGCTGGTATCCGTCGGCACCGCCGTTCCGCCACATGTCATCGACCAGCGTGACGCGGCGCGAGCCTCGCACACCGCGTTCTCATCGCGATTTGGCGATTTCGAAAAGCTGGCAAGGGTGTTCGAAACCTCGGGAATTCGGCGCCGCTATGCCGTCCGGCCGATCGAGTGGTATCTCGAGACGTCGGGATGGCCCGAACGAAACCTCGCTCATATCGAGGGCGCGGGTGCAATGTTCGTCGCCGCCGCCAGCAAGGCTCTCGTGTCGGCGGGCATTGCAGCAGGCGATGTCGACACGATCGTAACCGTCTCCTCGACTGGTATTGCGACACCTAGTCTGGAAGCGAGGGTAAGCCGAGAACTGGGCTTCCGGGACGATGTCGAACGGGTTCCCGTGTTTGGCCTCGGCTGTGCCGGCGGAGTCTCTGGGCTTTCAATCGGGTCACGGCTGGCGGCATCCCGGCCAGGCTCAGTCGTGCTGGTGGTCGCCGTCGAGACCTGCACGTTGGCATTTCGCATGGACAAGCTTACGAAGGCGAACATCGTGGCGACCGCCCTCTTCGGCGACGGGGCCGCCGCCTGCGTGGTGCGTGCTAGTGAGACCGGTCTGGCCGAGGTCGAACTTGCAGGCCAGCATACGTGGCCCGACACGCTAGACATCATGGGATGGAGCGTCGATCCGGAGGGTCTGGGCGTGATCTTCGATCGTGCGATACCACCGTTCGCCGAAACTCATGTGCTGAAGGGCGTAACGTCCATACTCGCCCGATCAGATCTTGCTCCTGCCGACGTTGACCGGTTTGCGTGCCACCCCGGTGGATCAAAGGTTATCACCGCCTTGGAATCGGCGCTTAAACTAAGCCAGGGAACCCTCGACCAGGAACGTGAGGTTCTCTCGGACTATGGGAACATGTCCTCGCCAACCGCGCTGTTCGTACTCGAGAAGCTTCTTGCGCAAGGACTACCCAGGAGAACTGTCCTGACGGCGATGGGACCGGGCTTCACCCTTAGCTGCCTCTCGTTGACGGCTGCAGCATGACCCGGCGATCATTCTCCAGGACGTTTTAAGATCGCATCGTTTGCAGAACGAACAGGACTCGAAACAGGTAGCTGACGCTGCAAAGGCTGCGATTGCCGTGGGACACCCCAAGTCGAAGGCGAGGTTGCCACCTCGCACTCGAATCCTTTCTCCTGCGTGCCGGCGTAGCTGCGGCAGTATGGCTGGTGGTAGTCGCTACCCAGTTCGGTCCTCTGTCGCACTAGGAGGAGCGTGCCCAGCGCCAATTCTGGATTTCCGGCAAGTCTTCTCCACGCTCCCGCACGAACGCCCGGTGCTCGGCGAGCTTTGCATGCAAGGCTGCCGTCACATCTGGCACCTTTTCGGCGAGGCCGGGCACGCGCGCGATCGGTCGCGATGTCTATCTGCGTGTATCTGAACCATGCGATCCAGCCATGGCACTGAATGTGCATCGGCAAACAAAAGCGGATTTACAACCAACGTTGTCAGATACGTCTCCCTCAAGCGGCATTGATGTCTCGGGGGCCAGTGTCTCTCGATTACACCTGTCATCGATCGCCGACCTCGGCAGGCCACAAGGAGTGGGAAACTTTGATCTCCTACGCACTTTGCTCATCGCTTCCCATTCCTAGCTGCATTAAAGCGTATCTGGGGCAGAGTGACTTCAAATAGGCGCTTCAGCGGAGTCCACCGACCGAGGCACTGGATGTTCGCAACCAACTGCTGCTTTTCCGGAAGATGATGAGTTAAGGTGGCAGGAAACGGAATAAGACTGGTTGACGAGAAGCCCGGGGAAAGCAACAGAAACTGGTTCGAAAGTTCTTGTTCGTTCATCAGCGCTTTTTGTTGGATTGTGAGAGCACGGATCCTTCCAACTGCTTGGTAGGAGTGCTGTATTTCGTGCTCGATAGAACCTGCGAAGCCTTGTCCTCCATCGCAGCTCCTGTCTGCTTTGAGGTGCCCGCCTGCAAGGGCTCTGTTGCAAGATCGACTCCGACTATGTCGGGATGTACCCCGGCGATCCGCCCCGGCAGCTACGTCCTCATTTCCGTGACCGACACCGGCACCGGAATGACGTCCGATGTGATGGAGAGGGCTTTCGACCGTTCTTCACCGCGAAACCGACGGGCTCGGGAACGGGGCTTGGGCTGAGCATGGTCTACGGTTTCGCAAAGCAATCCGCAGGGCACCTGCAGCTCTACAGCGAACTTGGCGAAAGGGACGACGGTGCGCCTCTTTCTTCCACGCGCCGACGCCGGAAAGGATTCTCATCCGAACGAGCAGCGGGCTGAGGAAGCCCCGCCTCGGGGCACGGAACTATCCTGGTGGTCGAGGACGACGCGAGAGTTCGCCGAGTGACGGTCAGCCGCCTGCAGACGCTTGGCTACTTCGTGATCGAAGCTACGAACGGGATCGACGCGTTGAAGGAGCTGGAGGCGGGGCATGACGTAGCGCTCCTGTTCAGTGATGTGGCCATGCCGGGAATGAACGACGACGAACTGGCCCGGAATGTCCGGGAGCGCTGGCCGAGTGTGAAAATTCTCCTGACGTCGGGCTTTTCTGAACCCCATGCCGCGGACAAGGAGATCGAAGCGGGCGCCGGCTGGCTGAAGAAGCCGTACACTGCATCGGAGATGTCGACCCGTCTCAGGCTGCTGCTCGCCGCGAGGCCTAATAGCGATTCTGCTCGACAGCAGGATTTCAATTTAGAAAAATCAAACCCGAACCTCAATCGCGCTGCCGTTGCGGGGACTCATATCTTTCTTCGCGGAAGATCCCAGCCTACGTCGCCACCCAAGGTCGCTCTCCAAGAACATCAATGGTCGCCTTGTGCTCGCGACGGAGGCTCTGCAACGGGTGGTGCGGAATTTCGTTCCGAAGACGAGATCTGCGCGCAAGTCGATCAAGGAAATTGGGCTCTATGCGAAGGGCGCTCAGCGGCGCCCTTGCTGCTGAGTGTGGGCAGAGCAGTAATGTCTAGCCAATCCCGATATTCGATCACCCGACCGTCAGTCGGTCGTCAAGAGTGCTGATCCCTGGAGCGGACCATGCAGCGCGCTCCGCCGCCTGCCGTTCCGACCAGGTCTTCACCTTGCCGGAGAGGATTACCTTTCTGCCTTGGACGTCGATTCTGATTGCATCGGCCTCAAGAGCGGCGTCGCGCTGGAAAGCATCCTCGATGCGTTTCTTGACATCCACCGCCGTAATATGCGGCTTCAGCTCCACTAGGTTGGACACCCCTACTACGCCGGCGAGATCCCGCACGGCGTCGTAGGCCGCGTTCTTTTGATATTGCCACTCGACCTCTCCCCGCAAGGTGATCCACCCTTTGAGGACCCGCACCTGCACCGAATCCTTTGGCACGGAAACGTTCCAGTCGAGCATTTTGACAGCTCGCCGGGCGATGTCGTCGTCGTCTGTTTCCTTCGGCCCGAAAATCCGGACCTCGATATCGGCAGCTATTCCGCGCACGCCCTTGACGCGACTAACCACGCGCTCTGCGGCTTCTTTCTCCGCGTAGGTGCGCACGTGACCAGTCAGTGTGACGATCCCGCTATCGACCGCGACGCCGATATCAGCCGCGTCGATGCTGGGCTCGAATTCCATTTCGTCGAGAATGTTCTGTCTGAGTTGAATGTCGTTCATGACAACCTCCTTCAGGTTTGCGACGTGCCGATCGTGACAGCGCCGCAGATTTTCGTCGTTGATCTTCATCAAGCACGAGAGCGACCTTGGAATTTCAGCGGACAGAACACGGTCTGCGGGCTGCTACTGGGTCTGCACGTCAGCGGCCACGAAGAGGCGGTGGCCGTTCCTCACGACGGTGATGAGAGCACGGGCATGCTCCTTCACGAGTATTGAGAGGAGTTGCCCGACGTCCGTCACCGGCTGCTGGTCGAGAGCGACGATAACGTCGTCCGGCTGCAGGCCGGCCTGTGCCGCGACCGAACCCTCGGCGACGACGACGACGCGGGCGCCGGGACCATCGGGAGAGTTCGCCATCTCGGCGTCGGCGAGAGGGCCGCGGGCGATATGAATGGTACGCGGAGCAGCCGGTTCGGCAACCGGTGCGTCGGACACCACGGGAAATGCTTCTATCCTTCGGCTCGCGCGGTCGATCTGGAAGGACGGCTTGGACTGCAACGGTAGCGATCCCACAAGCCTTCGAACGTCGGACGCGCCGCGCACCGTCCTTCCGTCGACCATCCGAATGACGTCGCCCGGCTGAATTCCTGCATTTGCCGCCGGCGAACCCGGAAGGACTTCGCTGACCAGCGCGCCCGCCCCTTCATCGACGCCGAACGCCTTTGCGAGACCGGGCGTCAGGTCCTGCGTTAAAATTCCCACCTCGCCGCGTACCAACTTGCCGGTCAGGATGAGCTGCCGCATCACGATGCCGACAGTCTCGGCTGGGACCGCAAAACCGATGCCGATGCTTCCTCCGGCGGGGCCGATGATCGCGCTATTGATCCCGACCACGACGCCGTCCTCGCTTACAAGCGCGCCGCCCGAATTGCCGGGATTGGTCGACGCGTCCGTCTGAATGAATCCTTCGTACCCCTCCGATCCCACGGCACGGCGCCCAAGCGCGCTTACGATGCCCATCGTCGCGGTCTGGCCCAGGCCGAAGGGATTCCCGATCGCCACGACGACGTCGCCGACGTGAAGCGAGGACGCGCTTCCAAACTCGGCTTGAACAAGATGATCAGGTGGAATTTGAACGACAGCGACATCCGTCTCGGGATCGGCGCCGACAAGTTTCGCTTGGAAGCGTCGGCCGTCGGAGAGCGCCACCTCGATTTTTGAGGCGCTTGCTATGACATGCTGGTTGGTGACGATGTAGCCGTGGACCTCGTCGATGACGACACCCGATCCGGCCGATTGGAAGCTGTGCTCTGCCGGCGCAGCGTCGTCAGGTAGTCCGAAGAGCAAGCGTTGCATCCGCGTCGTCGAGTTCCCTGCCCTGCACCGAGATGCTGACGACGCTCGGCACGACACGCTGGAGCATCGGCGCGAGCGACAGGCTGTCTGCAACGGCTGGAGCCGACAATAGGCTCTCACCTGCGATGAAGAGCGCCGCCAAGGCGAGCAACGAACGCGACATCTCTGATCTCCTTGCGGAAGCGCCGCCGGTTGTCGGCGGACGTCTTGACGAAGAAGCTTCCGTGTAGCGCAAGCAAAGCGCATTGATCCTTGTCAAGGGGAACATCGGCTACGGAACGATCACGGCGGCTCCAGAGACACGGCCTGCGCGCAGATCGTCGAGAGCCTCGTTCGCATGCTCGAGGGGGTAGACGCTGGTGAAGCATCTGACCCCTGCCGCCTTCCCGATCGAGAAGAATTCCGCCCCGTCGCTCCGCGTCAGGTTCGCCACCGAGACGACCCGCCGCTCGCCCCAGAGCAGACGATAGGGCATGCTCGGAATGTCTGACATGTCGATGCCGCCGCAGACCACCGTTCCGCCCTCCCGCACCACGTCGAGCGCCATTGGCACGAGCTCGCCGGCCGGCGCGAAGATGATGGCGGCGTCGAGCGGCACCGGCGGCCTTTCACCGGAAAACCCGGCCCAGACGGCGCCAAGATCAAGCGCGAACTTCCGTCCGGCCTCGTCACCGGGACGCACAAACGCATAGACGCTCTGGCCTCGATGCTTGCACACCTGCACGAGGATGTGGGCGGCCGCGCCGAACCCATAGATGCCGATCGTCCTCCCCTCGCCCGCCATCTTCAGGGATCGCCACCCGATGAGGCCCGCGCAGAGAAGAGGCGCGGTCGCCACCGGGTCCGCATCTTCAGGCAGTTCGAACGCGTAGCCCGCCTCGGCCGCCGCATGGGCCGCAAAGCCGCCGTCGATGGTGTACCCGTGAAGCCAGGATCGTTGCACAGGTTCTCGCGACCCTCTCGGCAATATGCGCAGTGCCCGCAGGTGTGGCCCAGCCAAGGTACCCCGACTTTTTGACCGACAAGGCGACGAGGAAGGCCCTCGCCCGTTGCGGTCACGGTTCCGACAATCTCATGCCCTGGAACGAGAGGAAGCTTTGGCTGGGAGAGGTCTCCTTCGCAGACGTGAAGGTCCGTCCGGCAGACGCCGCAGGCCACAGTCGTATCGCCACCTTCCCCACCTTGGCTTGATCCCGGTCAAACATCCGGATTGATGCTCGTCAAAAACAAACGCCCGGGGACAGATAGGCTCCTGGACACAGCGCCACGACCTCATCCAAAGGAGACGGACATGCGCGAACAAGAAAAGACCGGCAAGACAGAAACGAACGCTGCCACGACCATTCCTCCCGTCGAGCGAACGTCCGCAGACCTTGTTCTCGGACGTCGGGACGAGGATCGCTGGGAAGTGACGGCGGCGACGCCGCGAGGCCAGGCATGGGCGAGAGATCACTTCTGCTGCGCCCTGCGGCAATCCTTCACGGGCACCATGTGTCTCGACATCATGAGCGCCGATCGGCTTCTCAAGGAAGCGCATGACGACGGACTGACGACCGAGTTCGTTAGCCTGTCTGGCAAGGACATATACTGACTGTTCGCCACGGCGCCATCGGCCGAGGATCCCGGCAACGCATGCTCCACCTCGTCGAAACGGCCCACGCGCAGATCGCGCCCAACGGAAGCCTCCACCTCGTTCACGCGGTGGAGGGCCTGCCCTCGTCGGCCTCGCCGAACGATTGGGCGGTTGAGGTGATGTGAGCCTCCGAGACCAGACTTTCGGAAGGCCCGCGGTCGACCGAGACTCCTGCTTCTATACACGTCCGAGCGGGCAACCCGTCGCAGCTCATCGTCGCCATCGCAAAGGAGATGCCGCCGATCTCGCCGTGATCGCCTCTCGCCGCGACGACGTGCTCGACCGCGTCTTCGCCTCGGTCGTGGACCACGTCGTGCAGCGCGCACCATGCTCCGTGCTCGTCTTGCGAACCATCCGATGAGCCGCGGGCTTCACACGACCGTCTTCGCTTCAGCCTCGTTGGCCTGACCGGCGGCGACGTCGCGACACATTTCGGCGGCGTGCGACAACGTTCGTGACCCGGCCTCACACAGTCGCGCCACCTCTCTAGGATACTCCTCCAGCTCGCCCTCGACATAGTCCGAAAGAACCTCGACCGCATCACCGTGGTCGATACTGCGGGCAAGTCGAGTCAGAAATTCAAAGCATCGAAGCCCTCGCCGGGCGGCGGACGCCGTCAAATCCGCAGTGACCGCGGCCGACCGGCAAAGATCTCGTCTTGAATCAGAGCGCCCGCGCGAAACGCGGGTGCGAGGTGAAATTAGATGTGGCGCTTGGATATAGGCCGCGTAGATATGGCATGTGGTGCTCCGATTGTGGGATGCGGGTTCGGCTCGAGCACCGACGGTCATTCCGTTCTGACTGCACTGCGTCCCGACACGGCCGTGACGGCAATGCCGTAGAAGACATGAGGAGAGCCATCGGGCATGGGGAACTCCTGGGGCTTCATAGAGCCGATTTCCCACCAGTCCGAATACTTTTGGAGAAGACCACGCGTGGAGCCGTTCGCTTTGTCGCGCCTCGCTGTCAGGAAATTCCTCGAACCTGCCTTCGACGACGATGCTCGTCCACCCGCCGGCGCTCGAACGCTGCTCGATGTGTAGGCAGATCTTGTCGTTCCCCGCATCCAGTCGAGCTTCTTGCCGGGCATGGTGAAGCTATAGGCGACGCCGTTGGAAAAGGCGAAATAAATCGCCGCCACGTAGAGCTGCCCATCCTTGCAGCATGCCAGATGACCGAAACGCTCGTTCTCCAGGATGCGGTAGCACTCACCGGGGTTGATCTCCGTCAGATTGATCGTCATGGCCGTGTCCTCCAGCTTCGATGAAGGCGCGATTATAGGAGCTTCATTGCGCCGCGGCCTTGACCAAGCGCAATGCGAACTCTCTCAGCGGCATGCATCATGACGGAAGTTTAACCTCAGGAGGCAAGCATGAAGCCGCAGTTCCATCTCCCGTTGTCGACCTATCCCGACGCGAGTTCCTTCGCCATAATCGATGCTATCGGCCTCGCTAGGCAGAATGACGCCCATCTCGTCGCCAGTATCCCACAAGTCCGGATCCCCCAGGTCCATCCGCCCTTTCCCACCGTTATCGATGTCGAGACATGGCGGGGACAAGCAGAACGGTATAGCCGGGACAGCGGGACTTCGATGCGGGGACACATCGCCGACGCTATTTCGGAAACTGGCTTCGAGGTGCGAATCCACGGATTCGAGGTCAGGGAACCGTTCGTCTATGAACGCTTTTCTGAAATTGCCAAGTGCTACGACCTTTCCATCGTCGAAGCCTCGGAGCTCTCCCGGCAACTCTCCGAAACGCTGCTATTCGGAAGCGGCCGTCCGCTCGTGCTATTTCCAGCCACCAGCGTCTACTCTCGTGTGGACACGATCGCCGTCGCCTGGGACGGCAGCGCCACCGCAGCGCGCGCCCTTTCCAGCGCACGGGTCTTCATCGAACGCGCGATCAAGGTGCAGGTCATCTCGATCACCGACGACAAGGAGATCGACGAGGCGAACCGCGCCCTCCTGATCTCTTCGTTGAAGCATTCGGGACTCGACGTGGATGACGTATCGATCCAGGCAGGCGGCGAGACCGCGACAGGCGCCATCCAATCGGCCGCGCTGGAACGAAAGGCGGACCTTCTGGTCGCGGGCGGATTTGGCCATTCGCGGCTTCGTGAGTTCATCCTCGGCGGCGTCACTCGAGAACTTCTCGTCAAGGCCGAGCTACTAGTGCTTCTCGCCCATTAGAGGGCGCGAAGGGCGTTTAGAATGACCGCGACGTCGATGGCCTCCTGAAGCAATGCCCCGCCGACTGGCGGAAGGTATTGAAGCCGGTCTTCGAGCGTGATCGTGCCAGCCGGCGTGCCGTCAAACACTACCTTGACACGCATTGCGCTGCCTGACCCGTTAGGCGTCTCCTCCGCCGCCGACGCGCACGCCATCGACGATTCCGGATCCCGCGGTCTCGGTCACCTCCGATGGGCGGCTCACTACCAACCCACGTCTATGCGCCTCGTCCACCAGCGCGCGTCCGACCACATGGCCCGACGCCTGGTCCAGCGAGGCGGCCAGCCGCAGGATCCTGTTAGGATGCTCCGATCCCTCGATGTGGCCGACTTCGGGCTGTCCCGCGGTGAGCGTCCCCGTCTTGTCGAACACCGCCACGGTGGCCTGGACGAGTGCCTCGAGAGGTCCCGCACCCTTCACCAGAACGCCCTCCTACGCAAGTGCGACGGGTACGGCCAGGATCAACGGACAGGGCGTGGCGATGACCAGCACGGCCACGATCCTTGACAGGTCTCCGGACATGAACGCCGAGACGCCTGCAATCGCTACCGTGGCGAACAAGAACCACACCGAGAACCGGTCGGCCAGTCGCATCAGCTTCGCCTTGGAGCGCCTCGATGCTTCCACGAGCCTCACTATTCCGGTATTCCGGCATAGGTGCTGTCTCGGCGCGACTTAGAACGCGGATTTCGATCACGTCCCCCTCGTTCGTAGGGCCACTTGAAATGTTGCCATCCCTCGCGATGCGCACCCTTAAGGGCTCTCCGGTCAGGACCGCCTGGTCGATCGTCGCGACTTCGCTGACGAGAGCCCCGTCGGCCGGTACGACGTCGCCCTTGCGTATCAGGAGCACGTCGCCGACCGCGATCTTCTCGATTGACCCCCTTGCTATGTAGATCAGCGCTTCGCCTGCCCGGCGCTGGCCGGGGCCAGATCTGAGACCGTGCGATGCAGATATTCGGCACAGGACCCCGCAGGACCATATTCATCTTCATTGTCTTCACGACTTCGAATCAAATCAACTGCTTAGCCTTGAAAGACGGCCTATTCTCCAAACGGAAGTTCAATTTCTTCGCCGTTTCTTTTTCCGCCCTCGGTCAGGACCGTGTTGAGCCGCTCGGCATCTTGTGCTGGCAGCATTCCCGCCCCGGTTCGAATACCTTCTCGCCATGTAGGCCCGCGCCTCCATGCTTCGTTGTAGACGAGCGCCAAGTCGGTAGATCGCCTTGTCTGCTGCAGCGCTTCGAAGAGCAGCGCAGCTTGTCGGATGTCCTTCTCACGCTTCGCCGGCCCCTGCCCGTCCGTGTTTCGGCGGCTGGCGACTATTAGCTTGTGGACGGCATACCGGGACGGATCAGGGACGACGACCGGAACACCGCTTCGGTGGAGCAGCATTGTCCTGACGGGTTCCCTTATGAGGAAGTCGAGAAAGCGCAGTGGATCCGCGCTGGCGCCACCAAGAGCGGGCATCTTCGCCGGCTGATCGATGTAGTCATCCGAACCACGGTTCGACGTCAGGAACTCAACCCTGTAGCCGTCGGCATTCTGAAACGCTGACGAGACCGCGGCTCCCGATCGATGTGGAACTGGACGAAAGCTGGCGTCGACGCCCTGCAGCAACTCAAGGATCGGAGGCAGACTATCTTCGACCTCCCGACTGATGGCATAGTCCTGGGCGATGTCAGCATCGCCGGTCAGGATCGCAGCCATGGGAAGACGGACACCGAGCAGTCCTGAATAGCACTGAAAGGCCACCGTGCCTATGAGAATACCCCGGAGCCGAAAGAGACCGCCATCGGCAAGAGCCTCGACGATATCGCCCGACATGGCGTCAGGGGCGATCATCCCGCCTTCGCGGGTCAGGGTATTTACCAAGCGCCTGCGAGCGCGTAGATCGTCCTTGTCCCGCTTATGATCAGCTACGCGCTGTGCGATAACCGGATCATCAGCGGAACCGACGTAACGACGTTTCGTACCACCATGTCCATCCGGGATGTCGAAATACCAGTACTTGCGCCCCTTGATGTTTGCCGGGGTGAACCGACCCTCCGGAGGGAAATCGGCCGTCCAAGCGGCGTCGAGCGAGCGCTGACCGAGCTCAGCGAGCATCGTCTGATACATGAGGTCGATGGACTTCATAGCTCGACTCCAGGGTTATACTGTTTTTCAAAAACAGTATAACGGTCGTGAGGATAGGTCGCAAGATAGGATGCCGCCTCTATCGCCTTGAAAGGACACCTGCAACAAGCTTAAAAGGCAGGCAGCGCGTCACGCTCATCGTTCAAACCGCTCCAGCATTTTTCTCAACTGCGCGTTTTGCAACGTTAGCTTTCTGGCCAGCTGATCCCTGAGCATCCTGATCTCGTCATCGAGGCTCATCCCGTTTGCAGTTTGGATAAATTGGGGATCGTTTGCAATCGCCACCGCTTCCTTGCTGCGGCTCCTTTGCTCGCGCGGTGCGACTCGGCAATTCGCTTGAGCCTAGCGGCATCATTCGCAGCGGTGACGTCGAAACCAGTACCACCTGATATAGCGGGATCAGCGACCTCCACGATTTCGGCAACTTCGCCGTCGACCTTGTCGTGGACATCGCTTTCGGCTTCTTCGGAATGCACAGGCTTGAGGGAAATTGCACCGGGTTGACCGTGACGAGGTAGCTCCGCGCCTGCCGGCCGACCATCGCTATTCAGGCTGTCCTCGGCAGGCGTTTCAGTCGGACCAGAACTAGGCAACGCCTCCGGCGAAACCTTCTCGGTCGAGCCGTTTTTTCGCTTTTGTTCGCGTCCCGGTGAGACCAGTCGGGCAAGAAATTTCCAGGGAGACGCCATCTATCCGACCTCGCGTTTTATCCCGCAAGCAGGCAGTAAGTCTTCATTCCGGCAACAGCATCCGCCGCCGCCAAAATGTATGTCTCGACAAGCACAGAAATGCGGCCGGCGATTGACCGGCTGCTTATATCAATCGAGCTTGAGCCGTTTGCGCAGATCGGCATTTTCAGCGCGAAGTTTTTCAGCCAGAAGCTTGCGCAGCCGCTGATTTTCCTCTTCTAACTGCAGGAGGTCCGCCATTTCATCGATCGCTGTCGTCGGCGCGGCCGAGGCTGTCTGCACCGCCTTCGGAGCACGGCGCACAGGTGCGCGTTTGGCGCTCGCCGCAGCTTCGATCACCTTTGTCTTGCGCCCTCTCCTCTTCACACCACCGGCGCCGGCCAGAGCAGCTGCTGGCTCTGCCGTAGTGTCAGCTGACGCGGTTTCGAGTGCCGCGGCTTTCTTGGCCCTGGGTTTGCGCTGTTTCTTCGGCGTAATTGGCGTTTCGACAACGGCCGGCACATCGGCACTGGTTGCAGTATCAGTCTCGTCGGCCATGCTTATCTCCTGTGCATCTGATGCAGTTGTCGACGGCTCAAGAGGCGGTGTCAACAACGACTCAGCCTGATCTGGTTTTGGTAGAGAAATTTCGCTGTCGGATTTGCCACTCTGAGAGCTATCCGACAGAAACGGCATTGCCTCTTCGTCTAGGTCGCGAGCGACGGACTTTAGGTCCACGTTGCCCCAGATCGAGTTCGACCTAGTATCGAGTTTTCGTCTGCCGCTTTTGTACTCGACGGCAAAACTGCGTTGCACTTTTTTCAATATAAAAGGCCTTGAAGATTCACGGGATGATTTGGTGATGGGGTGGTATATCCGAAATAACGATTACCGGACTGCCCGTCTATAGCCACGCTCAAATGTCCACCTCACCTTTCCAGGAGCAGAATTCGTGGCCAGTCGAATGGGGGATGAGACGGGTGAGGCTACATTGGCCCTGAACGAAGTCAAACCGTACTGATTCAAAAGTTGCACGTGGGCAACTTATCGGCGAGCTTCCTTGTTGTGCATCGCCGGAGTCTTAAAAGATTTTCCGCCAACCCCGACGCGGTCTATGTAGCGCATCCAGAGCGCCGGCGTTGCCAGCGCGCACGGGCGAAGGCCCGATCGATCGGCACCACCGTCGTCACGCATGAACTGCCGAACCCTCAATCGAAGAAGCAATGCGCCTGTCAACCTTGTCTTTCTTTGCTCGCCTGCCGGGCCAGTTCCCTTCGATCCATTATGCGATCTTCCTCGGCACCACAATCGGCGTGGTGACGAAGCTGATAAGGAAATGTCGCTGGGCCGGCACAGTGTTGTATCTTCAAATATGGAAGCCAAGATCGTTGCGACCCCTTGGGCAGAAGTGGGGCGGAGATCGACCATGATCGTCCCGTACCGCGAGGAATGCCGCCAGCTCCAATCATCGATGCCCATAACCCGCGGATTTCCGACGAAGCCATTGAGAAATGGGAAAGTAAGCCGCTTTACACCTTCGCCGGAGACAAGAAGCCCGGCGATATGACCGGCGATGGCGTCGGCGGCGTTCGCTTGTCGGATATCGTCCCGCCGAGCAGCCGCCCAGAGCGGCGAGGCCATTACCCTGACGCCTTCTGCGCCGCGCTCATCAATTCCACAGCCGATGGGTTTTTATGCGCCGGCACAGATTGTGTGATGCGAGAGCACACAGCGTCGAGGTTCGGTCGGTCTGCATCAACGGGCTTCAAGGAAGCCGAGGCCATCCGATTGCGGAAGATGCTGGACAAGCTGCGCTGGAAGCGAAAGCAGCCGCCCCTGCCCTATTCCTGAAGTGCGGCTATTGTCTGGGTCGAGCCGACCCTGGTCGCCGAGAGCGAGTTTCCTGGACAGCTGATGGGAAACTTCGCCATCCATCCTAACAAGCGGAGGTGGCGCCTAAGGTGAAATACGCCGACTTCAACCAGATCACCCCGCAGCAAAAAGGTTCCGACGACCCTTCCGGCCATTGCGTACGGACCCAGAACAGATCGTTAGCCTGCGGCTGACGCCATTCGTTCGGCCGCGGCTCACACAGCGCCACTTGGCGTATTCAAAAGCGCCGAGGCTCTTCGTGCAGCGTTGGAAGAGCGAAGCCATTGAATCTTGTGAAGCATTCGGTTGCGCGGCGGGCGGATTTCAACTAGGTTTCGCAGCGAGGCAGTACGCGCTGCCTTGGGGTGTGGAAACCCCTACAAGCGGTTGGTGTCGGCCGATTCGACACCACACTCCTTGACCTTCGGTCGAGGAGCCTGTGGCGTATGTCCAGGTTCCTCGGAACTAAAGGCCACAGGACCGTCTTGTACGGTTTCCAACTCCCCGATCAGTGGGTTTAGCGAGTTTTCAGCGGGGGCGCACCGCGTGAAACTCTCCATCGGGGTGTCCACCATGAAGCGCTATGCAGCAGCACAGGTCCGGACTTCGAGGCCTGCGCAAGCCGAACAGTCGAATTTAGCGCGCGAGTTGGTGCATCCAGTTGATCGGCATGTCGGACAGCAAATCCGTATCCGCCGAATGCAGTCGAATGTATCCCTAGGGGATCTCGGCGCCGGCATCGGGGTCAGTTTGCAGCAGGTACAAAAATATGAAAGCGGCAAGAACCGCGTCAGCGCTTCGATGCTCTACGAGCTTGCCAATTGCCTCAAGATCCCTGTTTCGAGGTTTTTCGAAGGCCTTCCAGATCCCGAAACCACTCAGGGCCAGCAAATCATAACAGAGATCGATGAGAAGATTGCCTACATTTCCACGGCGGAGGGACGGCGTCTGATAGACGACGTTTTGCTCCTTTCCCCGCGTGTGCGCAGCCGGGTCGTTGCCCTCGTCAGCTCGATTGTCGATGAAGAGATGGAAGAACAGAAGTAAGCATCCGAGAGGGCCACTCAGGCGGCTTGATCTGTCGGTGGCGTAAGAGGTATTTGTGGAACTTCAGTGGCTCAGCCGTGGCTGGGTAGGTTCGATTGGCAGCAGTCCGTCTGTGGATACAACCGGCACGATATCTGTATAGTCATTTATTGATGGGTTGTTATGACGATAGGGCTGGTTCGACTCTTGCTATGGGTGAACGTTCTAGGCTGTGTGATGCAGACAATTGGACTTAGGTTGTCGGCGTGAGAAACGATTGAGCGTAAAGTCTACAAGGCACCTCTGAGGCTAATAGCCTCGACGACTGTGCGTTCTGTTCGATGGCCGTAAACTCCGATCAACATCAGCGATGTGACAATCGTCGTGGTTATCGTCGATGTGATGAGGCTCCGCGCCGGGACCGTCATCGGCTCCCTCAGCCGTCTCATCGATGATCCGCGCGCCGCGTTGCCGCGTGAGGTACCGCCCTACCCACTGGATGGCGACAAGAAGGCGCTTCTCGAAGTTGATCAGGAGGTAGACATGGACAAGCGCCCAAAGCAGCCAGGCCGCCCTGCCTTTCAACGTCCATTTTCCAAAGTCGAAGACGGCGGCATTCCGACCGATCACCGCCGTATTACCGCGATTCTTGAATTTGAAACCTGAAACGGCTTTGCCCATTCGCAGGCTTTTTCCGAGATATGTGCCTTGCTGCTTGGCGACCTGCGCTAGACCTGGCAGGAGCTTCCCGTCCGCCCCGGTGAGCGCAGATGTGTCTCCAATGGCGTAGATGTCGTCGAACCCCAGGACACGAAGATGATCATCGACAGGGATCCGGCCACCCGCCAGTCCGGGTATCCCGAGCCATGAATGGGCGGGGGACGCCTTGACGCCCGCGCCCCATATGATCGATCCGGCGGGGACGAACTCACCTTCGATCTCGGCCCCATCCTCGCGAATATCCATCACCCGCCTGCCCGTGCGGACCTCGACGCCGATATTCTCGAGATAGGACTTGGCGTATGCAGAAAGATGTTCGGGAAAGGCGGCGAGTATCCGTGGTCCCGCCTCCACGAGTATCACTTTCAGATTGTAGGGCTGGAGGTTCCGAAAGTCGCGGCTGATCATGAAGCGACCGAGTTCGGAGATGGCGCCGGCCATTTCGACGCCCGTTGGTCCACCGCCGATGACAATGCTGGTGAGCAATGCCTGTTTCTCTGGCTCGCTCTTCGCTCGCTCTGCTTTTTCGAAGGCCAGAAGCAGCCGATGACGGATATGCCGCGCCTCATGAATGCTTTTTAGCCCGGGCGCGAACTGCCGCCATTCATCATGGCCGAAATAGTTGTAATCGGAGCCGGTGGCGATGACGAGCTTGTCGTAGGAAAGCGGGTCGCCATCAGAAAGTGACACCTTGTGCAACCGCGGGTCAATTCCGACGACCTCTGCCATGATCATGTTGATGTTCTTGAACCTGGCAAGCGTTTTGCGAATCGGTTCGGCAATGTCCGCCGGCGACAGGGCGGCGGTCGCCACCTGATACAGCAGCGGCTGGAAGAGGTTGTGATTGCGGCGGTCAACGACCGTGACATCATTATCTGGGGCGTTGCCCAGTTCCATGGCACAGGCCAGGCCGCCGAAACCGCCGCCGACGATGACGATGACGACATGGCGGGAGGCACGGTGTACGGCATCAAGGCCATTTCGGTCAGGATACGCAGTCATGGATGAGCTCCGTAGATCGCTAGGGATAGGTCGCGCGCTCGACCGGCGCCTCATGTCGGCAGGCCAAAGCACCGCAATGAGAGTAGGTGCTCAAGCGTGAGGTTTGGGCCGAAGAGAAGAAACGACCACACCGGTCGGGTCGCGAAGACAAGACCAAGACCGAACGCGGCCCAGATTATTGCCGTGCGGAGTTCACGAAGCACCTCAGACATGTCGTCGCCTCATGATCATTACGCCGATGGCGACCATCGCCCCACCCCAGGCAAGGAAGCCGATGTCCCAGAAGAGCAACTCTCCGCGAGGAGCGGTTTCGTTGACGTGGTGGAGGCCGAGAACCTGATGATCGACAATGCCTTCGATCAGGTTGAATGCTCCGAAGCCGATGAGCATTGTCGCGACGAGGTCGGCCGTCGACCAGCGGAAATGGCCGAGGCGACCGGACCGCCAAAGGATGAAGAGACCGGCGAGCACGAAGACGTAGGTACCAGAATGGAAGACGCCGTCCCAGAAGGTGTTCAGTTCAAGGTTCTCGATCGATGTGATCGGGTACCAGGAACTGAGCATATGATGCCACTGCAAAAGCTGGTGAAGAACAATGCCGTCGAAGAAGCCTCCGAGTCCGAGGCCCAAGAGCAGGCCGGCGGACAGTGGTAAGCTTCGTGCGGGCCGCCGCTCCAATCCTATCATCCCAGCACCCTAGCCGAGACTGCCGCTTCCACGAAAGCCTCGCGGGCAAGCTCCGGGCTGCCGCGCTTCGCGATCGCGTCGACGCAGCGGCGCTTGGCGACGGCGTATCCCGCTTGACTGGTCGAGGGCCAGCGATGGAGAAGCGCCGCCAATGCCGCGTCCGGCCCGTCAATACGTTCCCGCATGCCGTCGCCGATCCGGACGAAGACGGGCGATTGCCAGGTGACGTGGAAATCGACGTCGATGACCTTGTCCATTAAGGACCTCCATTCGTTTCGTCCCGACAAACCAGCGCAGGGGACGCGAGTTCCCTGGCCTCCGATTTGAGTGCGCAACCGAACGCGCCGCACAATTGCGCGACGCCACCTCCTTGCCTAAGAAGCTTATTGGTTGGGAGGCTAGACCGCAGTGCTCTACGTTGTAGGTCCGAAGCACCTTGCTCCGGAATTTAATGGACGCGACGATGGCAGATCTATCGCAGCGGTGAGCTCTCACGCCTGGACGGGAGTCTAATCGACGGCTCAGCAGTTCCAAGACGGCCGCCTTGAACGGATTCGGACCGCCGACCCTGTCGTTCCAGCAGCATTTATTTGTGCTAATTTTTATAAGCGGGACAATAACTCGCGTTTCAGGATTGCCGATCGAGAGCCAAGCACGGACTGATTGGTTTGCTTGTTCAAGACTGATTAATCGCCACGGTTGGCAGGCCTATTAGAATGGCTACTTCTGGCCTAACTGAGCATCTGAATGGTGAGAAAATTCGAGAAAATGGCGGCGGTCATCTACCCCGCGGCTGGCATTGGTGGCAACTACGCTAGTGAGTCATATTGCATTTTCCGCAATAAGGGCGGATTTCCGAGAATGATTCAGTTGCGGCATCATATTGAGTTTTCCGCGCTAAAAGCGGATAATGAGATATGATACAAATCGAACGACCCACACTGTCTTCCTACGCTTCTGGGCTACTTGCTGCGGGCCGGGGAGTTTTTTCTGCGGATGAAGCCCAGCAGGAGATCGGCATCAGCCGGGGCGCATTCCTTGACGCCGCCGAGCGTTTGCAGCGGCGCGGCCAGCTTATCCGACCCCGGCGCGGCTTTTATGTGGTTGTGCCGCCTCAGCACGCAGTCATGGGAGCGCCGCCGCCGGAGTGGTATATCGACGCCCTGATGCGCCACGAAAAACGGCCCTACTATGTGGGGTTGCTGACGGCCGCGGCCGCCTATGGCGCCTCCCACCAGGCCTCCATGGAATTTCAGGTCGTCACGAACAAACTCCTGCCCGATATTGAGGCTGGGCGAACGCGGATCGTGTTTTCATACCGCAAGGATATGGGAGCGGTATCGGCAGGAATCGAAGACCGCAAGACGCCTTCGGGATATATGAAGTTATCCTCGCCGGAACTGACGGCGTTCGACCTGGTACGCTATCCGCATTCCGGGGCTGGTCTGGACAATATTGCTACGGTGCTTTCCGAACTTGCCGGACAGTTGCAACCCAAAAAGCTTGCCTCCCTGTCGCGTGCTCTCGAGAAAGCGGTCGCACAACGCCTCGGGCATCTACTTGGGAGGCTGGGGCACTCGCAGATAGCGGAAGCGATGTTTGCAGCGCTATCTCCGCGTGGGCCGTTGCCATGGGTCGAACTCGACCCCAAGCAGGCCGGAGATCCAGATCTGTCGCCGCCGCCATCCGAACGCGATGAGCACTGGCGTGTGATCGTTCGCCGACCGCCGGAGATCGACGAATGATACCGCAGGACTACATCACCGCCTGGAATGGTGTGGTGCCGTGGGCAAGTCAACGGCAAGTCGAGCAGGATCTCATAATCAGCCGCGCGATTGTCGCCATCTTCTCCGATCCGTTCCTGCGTGACGAACTGCGCTTCCGCGGCGGCACTGCGCTCAACAAGCTGCACTTCCCCAAGCCGCTGCGCTATTCGGAAGACATCGACCTTGTGAGGACGACTGCCGGCCCTATCCGACCGTTACTGGAGCATCTGCAGGACGTTCTCGATTCGTGGCTAGGCAAGCCGCGTTTCGATCAAAGCCCGGTTGCGCCCAAACTTAAATACGCTGTCGAAGCAGAAGACAAGGCTTCTCCCGGTCCGATAAAACTCAAGATCGAAATCAACACACGCGAGCGTGAAGCTTACGATCCACCCATCGAGATTCCGTTTGGCGTCAAAAATCCGTGGTTCACCGGAACGGCTGCAATCCCGACCTTCTCTCGGGAAGAAATGCTGGCGACCAAGCTGCGTGCCTTGCTTCAACGCAACAAGGGCCGCGATCTGTTCGACCTTGACTACGCGCTCAGAGTGTTCGAGGGGCTGAACTCGGCCAGGATCGTCGAGTGTTTTCTGCTCTACCTTGAGAAAGGAGAGGTAGCGATTTCCAGAGCCGAGGCGCAGCAGCGCATGTTCCAGAAACTCGTCAATCCGGGCTTCTTCACTGACATGGGCCCGCTGCTTCCGACAGATCTCGCCAAGGTTCTGACCGAAGAAACGCTTAAGGCCGCGTTTTCTAGGGTAATGAAGGAACTGATCGACCGGATGCCCGGCGACGAGTGGGCGAAGGCGGGGGAAATGCGAAAACGGTTCGGGCTGTAAACCAGCTTAAAGCGTCGGGATTGTGTGACGCGCTCGCTGGAACAGCGCCACTATGTGAGCTTCGTTTTACAGCAAAGCGGCATCGCGCACCAGCTCTTCTCGGTGTACACTTTTCGCGGGTAAATCAATTGCTGGACTGAGTCGGCGGAACAGGACTTCTCGTGCGCGTAGCAAGGATCGTTATTAAGAATTTTCGGACGTTTCAACGCCTTGACGTCAATGTCGAAAACGATCTCTGCTGTATCATAGGTGAGAACAATACCGGAAAAACCGCAATTCTGCGGGCCATTCAGATCTGCCTTGATATTTCGCTTCCGTCGACTTTGCGCTCGCTTCTCCGAGAAGACATCAACGCCAATGTGGATATCTCGATACCCACACAGGTCCTAATTGGGGTCGAATTGACAGGTTTCGAGGGAATTGTGAATGAAGAGGCTCTAGTCAGCACGTGGAAGACGGGCACCGACCGCGCGAGGATCTTTTACCGATTCCGACCCAAGCCTGGGGTTCGCGAGCAACTCGCGAGCGGTGCTATCCAATCCGGTAGCTTGACGCTGGACGATTACGCCTGGGAGATCCGCGGAGGAGGAAACCCGGCGATCGATCTCCTCGACCTCGAGTGGAACGAAGATGGCGTTGGGGAAGCAGTGCGATTTGCCGATCTTCAGTCGTTCCTTGTTATCCATCTGCCGGCCCTTCGAGACGTCGAGGGCGATTTGCGCAATCCACGTCAATCGCCATTGATCAAGCTGATCGAGTCCTTCGAGATTCCAAAGGAAGAGCAGGAGGAGCTGATCCAGATCCTGGATGAAGCAAACAATCTGATCGCGAAATCGAAAACCATTTCCGATGTAGCTCAGGCGATCGATTCGCGCTTCAAAGACGTCTCGGGTCCAGCTTTCGAGATGGGTGCAAAGCTAGGGCTCTCGGCGGCCACGTTTCGGGCCATCCTGCGCAATCTCAAACTTATCCTGTCGGATACGTCTCTCCAGGAGTTCGAACCAGGCCGTAACGGCTTGGGGATGAACAACATCCTTTATATCTCGATCCTCATCGAATATCTCAAACGGCGCATTGCCGGCGGAAACTCTTCAGGACAGCTCATCCTTATCGAGGAACCCGAGGCTCACCTGCATCCCCAGCTTCAATATTCTCTCATCTCTGCACTAAACTCGATCGGCGTTCAGACGGTTCTCACGAGCCACAGCACCCATGTGACGTCGCAGGTTCCCCTCAAGACAATCGTATCGCTCACAAAACGAGGCGATGCCAGCATCGCGGCTGGCAATCTCGCCTTGAATGCGAAATTGACGTCCGGCGAAATTTCCGACCTAGAGCGCTATCTAGACTCGACGAAAAGCAGCCTTCTCTACGCGAGGAAGGTCATGCTGGTCGAAGGGGCCGCCGAGCTATTCTTGATACCCGCTCTCATCGAAAGTGTGCACAAGGTAAAGCTGGAGCGTGTCGGCATTTCATTGACTCCGATCCACGGTGTTCACTTCGACGTCTATGCCAAACTTTTCGCGCACGGCTCCTTGGAAAAGAAATGCGCGATCGTGGCGGACGCAGATCTCATTCCATCAGATGCTACCGCGCTTGATTTCAACCCGGACGACTCTGCCCCCGACCTGATGGCGCTCGAGAACGATTTTGTTCAAGTCTTTCTTGGAGCAACGACCTTCGAACGCGAGCTTACAACCAAGGGCCTTTTGCCAATGCACATCGCGGCCGCAGAGGCATTGGGTGCACCGAAAATTCATGAGGCCTTGTCCTCCGGCTATGCCAAACTATGTTCGGGATCTCTGCAGCTCGATGATGAAGTCAAGCTCCGGGTGGAACTCGGGGGAGCCGTGCTGAACACCGCCAAGAGATTTGGCAAGGCGCGCTACGCTCAGGTCGCCGCACGTTTTGCCGATCATGCGAACGAGCTCCCTGAATACATCCAACAAGCGTTTGAATGGCTCTCAGAATGATCTCGCTGACCGAGGAGCAGCAGTCGGCCGTCGAGGTGGAAAAACACCTGCTGCTTGCCGCCTGCCCCGGCAGCGGCAAGACCCGCGTGATCCTCGCAAAGCTTCTTGGGCTTGCCGATACCGTCGAGAAATCCCCCCGATTTATCGGTTGCATAACCTACACAAATGCGGCCGTGGATGAGATTGAATCGCGCCTGCGGGTCTACGGAACGAACACGAGCACTGAAAAGTGCGATGTTTCAACGATCCACTCGTTCTGCCTTCAACACATTCTGAGGCCTTACAGCTGGCTCGTTGCTGAGTTGCCGCCAACTTTCAAGGTTTTGACACGGGAAATCGCGGATTTCGAGCAAATCGTAGAGGCGGTAGAGGACCACTTCGGTCGCGCCACCATGGCAAGAACCTTCGACGATTACGAATCTCTGCGAGTCGACGTCCATGGCGAGCCGGCAGGTGACGGTTTTGAGCATGGTATCGTGACGCGCGATTCCGCCATTTTGTACTGGGAATTCGTCCGCGCGCGCGGCTTTCTTGATTTCGCGATGATCCTTTTTTACTCGCTCCGTATTCTGCGCGAACATCCATTTGTTGCCAGAGGAATCGCGGCACGCTTTGAATGGCTCTTGGTCGACGAGTTTCAAGACACTACCGACGTTCAGCTGGCGATTTTTCGCGAGCTGCACCGCCACCTGACCACGAAATTCTTTATGGTCGGCGACCACAACCAGTCAATCATGAGCTTTGCCGGTGCCCGCCCCGATTTGGCGCAAGAATTTGCGACCGAGATTGGCGCCGAGCTAGACTATTCGCTGACTGCAAATTTTCGGTCCGCGCCCGGCGTCGTCAATACAGCGCACACCTTGATCGCGACCAATCCTCGCATGCATTCGGAAGGAAAAGCGAAGGATTTTGATGCCAAGGTTACCTACGTTCATGTCTCCCAACCCCTCAACGCAATCACCGAGCATTTTCTGCCTATGCTGCAGGACGAAGGTATCGAGCTCGGAAACGCGGCCGTTCTCGCGCCGTGGTGGACGCACCTCATACCCGTAGCGCGTGCGTTAAGGGAGTTTGATATCCCTGTTTTCGGGCCGGGTGCGAGGCCATATAGACGACGACGCCTGCTCGCCGGCTTGGCCGAACAACTTGGGGCCTGTGCCGAGTCGGAGCATTTTCTCGGCCTTCCAGGCGTTGAGAAAGCGCTCTTCAGGCTTATAGGCGACATCACGGGCGCGACGCGGTTTGACGTCTTCAGCTATGCGGGACGTCGGACCGCACTGGCATTGATCTATCGCGCACGAGCTTGCGCGACGGCTCATCCTGGTGGAAAGGCTTGGCTTTATCAAATCGCGGCTGAAATCGCGGAGCAGCTGTATACTGACGGCTGGGTCCCGGCCCCGCCGACAGCGCTCCTTGAAGCGTCAGCGGATGAGATGGTTCGGGACATGCGGGCAAATCGCGTGGACCTTGAAAACCTCGCTATTTCTGACATGGGGCTGTTTGCCAACCCGGAAAAAGCTCTCAAGTTGATTACGATGCACAACTCTAAGGGTCGCGAATTCGATGCGGTCGCATTGATCAGCATGAACTACGGCCACCTTCCTCATTTTTCGAGCACCACCCAAGAGCAGTACGATGAAGCGCGGCGACTGTTCTATGTGGGCATCACTCGTGCAAAAAAAGTTTTGCTTGTCGCATCCGATTTCTCCGACAGGCGTAATCGGCCCTGCCCGTTCATCACCGAAGCAGGGCTGATGTTGGGGGGCTCGGAAGATTGGTAACCTTAGCCAACTTCTACGGCCGAAGTCGAAGGATGCGCGGTTTACGCTATTCAGGAGATTAGTTGCACGCAACATCAGCGGATAAACCGTTTCATCGTCAAATGAAGGTCTTGAAGGGATCAGAACCAGCGACCCCGTTGTTAGAAGGGCCTTCCGGTTCAGATTCCCCAATCGCCGACATCGGCTCGATGAGGCCGAGGTGGCGGCCTGTCGGATTTTTGATGTCGGCGACCAGAATGCAGCCATCAAATTCCTATGGTTTTTTGCTAACTAAATGCGGATGACCAATTGTTTTGTTGCTGGCCAATACTTTGCCCCTGTGCAGCACCGGTCCCGGCCTTGACTGCCAGCATCATTGTTTCTCTATATGTTCTCACTCAGTTCTGACAGAATCGGGGACGTGTCAGTGACAAATGCTGATTCTGTAATCGCAAATTCTAGTGTGGCTTCGGATGCTGTCCGAGAGAGCATCTTCATTAGTCATGCAACACCGGAGGACAACGCGTTTACGCTCTGGCTGGGCAATCGGCTTGACGCCATGGGCTATGACGTTTGGGCTGATATCTTCCGCCTAAAAGGCGGAGATAACTGGGAAGTGGTCCTTGAAGACGCGATCCGCCACCGAGCCGGCAAAGTTCTAGTCGTTTCGAACCCGGTCAGTATAGCCAAGCAAGGCGTACGAAACGAAATCAGTATCGCCCTGACGACCGGTAAGGGTATCAAGGATGACAGCTTCGTCATTCCTTTGCGAACGGCCGAATACGAGTCCTCATTCCAGATGGTCCATGCCCAGCGCGTCGACTTCATGGGTGGCTGGGCCCAAGGCTTGCGTGACTTGATCGAAACCTTGGAAGGCGCGGGTATACCCCGTCGAGGCGCTTCAGAGCGCTCTCGAATCTGGCGCGAGATCTCCCTGCGGGACGGACAGAGCGTGGTAGAAACGGGCGAAAAGCTTATATCGAACTGGCTACGTGTGAAAGCCTTGCCGCGGGACCTGCGGATTTATGACTTTGCCGGCGGGATCTCGATCGGTGCGAAGGACCGCGCCATAAAGAGCTGCCCATTGCCGGTGGTGCCCTTGGGGCGCGGTTTTCTTACCTTCGCCTCCCCACCGGCACTGCATGAACACTTCGGCGACAGTCTCCCGATGAGCATCGCCGGGATAGTCGAAACGGAAGAGTTTCTTACGAGGGGCGCTCCTGGCTATCGTATCGACGCCAATGATGCGCGACGCCATGTCGTCGATCTCATGAGACAAGGTTTCGATCGCCGGCTGGGACAGGCCGGATTACAGGCCACGGAAATGGCGAGTGGCCGGTACATGTGGTGGCCTGACAAGAATGCGGCCGGCGTGGAGCAGAAAGCCTTTTCCTGGAAAGACGGCCTATCCGGGCGCCGGCAACTCGTCGGGCAGTCCAAGGCGCGCAACGTGTTCTGGCATTATGGAGTCAGCGCATGGCCAGCTACCGCCCCATTCCGTCACTTTCGCCTCTCCGGCCACGTGATCTTTACGGTGGATGGTCGGTCTACGGTCGGTGACGCCAAGCGCATGCACACGATGCGGCGAACCATGTGCAAATCTTGGCGCAATGATCGGTGGCGGGATCTGATGCTCGCTTACCTGGGATGGCTCGTCGGTGACGCGACCGAGTTGTCCATCGACATGGGCGGCGATGCTTTCATGGCGCTCGAAGTACCTCCGGTCCAGTTCGACGTATCTTTCGGGCTGGAGGCGGAGGCCACCGCTGCCGAGGAGCACGAGGACGAGGAAACGGGCGACATTCTCGCAAGCTCGGACGACGAAGCCGGGTTCGATGACGAGAATGACTTCGATATACCCGGAGATGAGGAGTGACAGGTTGAGAGCAATTCATGTTCTCGAGCCGATGCTCGAGTTTCGCTACGGCCAGCGCATGGTCTATCCACGGGACGGACTATTTCTGTTCGGTCCAGGCGACGGAGGGCGAGCACCCATCAATTTCGGCGTGATCGGCACTCCCGCGGGAGTCGCTCGCTTCCGGCAGTGGATGGGCTCGGTCGGCAATGTCATAGACGCCGCCAATGACGACCCGCAGCATGTGCCGTTTCCGGGTTATGGTGCCGCCTTCGCCAGTGCTTGGCCAGACAAGCCACGGCACATCATCGATAGCATCGACCCCGCGGCTGTCTCGCGGGCTCTTCGCCTGGAGAACAGGAACGAGGCGATCAAAAGCACCGTGGATCTGTATGTCGACCCACTGGTGGCGGCCGCCGATCGCTTGGAGGCACCTCCGAATTTCTGGTTCGTGGTTATTCCTGAGGAAATCTACAAGCTCGGGCGACCCCAATCAAGCGTCCCCAAGGCGGACCGCATCCGCGGTTCGGTGAAACTGTCCAAGTCTGCTGCCAGGGACTTGATGTTGGAGCCGACGTTCTTCCCCGAAGATCTGGAAGCGGCGGAGATCTATCAATATGCCACCCATTTCAGGCGCCAGTTGAAGGCACGTCTGCTCAGAGACCGTATCGTCACTCAGATCGTTAGGGAAACCACATTGGCGCCTAACGATTTCCTGAACAAAATCGGCAAGCCACTGCGACGATTGGAGGACCCTGCAACGATCGCCTGGAAAATATTGACCGGCGCCTATTACAAGGATGGTGGACGACCATGGCAGTTGGCCGACGTCAGACCCGGCGTTTGCTATGTCGGCCTCGCCTATAAGCGACAGGACAATAGTTCCGATGATCGCTTCGCCTGTTGCGCCGCCCAGATGTTTCTTTCGAGCGGTGAAGGCGTCGTATTTCGCGGTGCGCTCGGCCCATGGTTTCATTCCGAATCCAAGCAATTTCATCTGAGCGAGGACGCGGCAAGCAGTTTAGTTGAGATGGTTATCGGCGAATATCAACAAATGCATGATGGACAGCCGCCCGCTGAGCTGTTCATTCATGCCAAGTCCTCGTTCGCGGACCCGGAATGGAAAGGCTTCAAGGCCGCTGCTCCGGGGACCAATGTCGTAGGAGTGCAGATTTCCGATGCGAAAGACCGCATGAAGCTATACCGGCCCGGTCGATATCCGGTCATCCGCGGAACGGCCTTGATATTGCACGAACGCCGCGCGTTCCTCTGGACGTCGGGATTCGCCCCGCGCCTTGATACCTACCAAGGGCCAGAGACGCCGAATCCGATAGAAGTCCGCATTCACCGCGGAGATTGCGAACTTGAAACGGTTCTCGGGGACGTGATGGGCCTGACCAAGATCAATTTCAATTCTTGCCTGCATAACGATCGATTGCCGGTGACGATACGTTTCGCCGACGCGGTGGGCGACGTGATCCTCGCGGCACCACGGACCGGCGAACCGAAGCTGCCGTTCAAGTATTATATATAAGGCAACTGGCCTCACGCCTCACGCACAGGCGTTCAGTTGCTCCCCTCGAAATGTTGCGCACCGGCGAAGTGATCGCTCCAGCCTCCTTTCCAAATCGAAACTTTCCGAACCCTCGAGAAAGGCTGGAACAACTCGTGTAGCTTTGGCCACGCGTTTCTCTCAGTTGGCCATAGGACAATCCCTGCGCGTTTTTCGCGCCTTCGAAATCCAGGGCCAGGAGAAGCACTTGAGTTGAATTATTTGTTTAACGACCTATTACACTAAGCATGTTATGTAGGTTGTTTAGTAACAAACCATGAACGTCGTCACCTGCCCTGAACGCGCCAATGATATTGATCAGTTCATCGCCTGTAAGAAGTATAATAAGTTTACCGTGTTCACGCAAAGCGCCTTCACGGGCTGCTTTTGCACCGGCATCTTCACCATTCCGCGCAATTATTATTGCAATCATTCGCAATGCGCCGGCAAATAGATATTTTTCTGTCGTGTATATTTCCTTTTGAGTGATCCTTTCGGCGTAGTTCTTAAACTCGAATACAACATAACGGGTTCGAAAATCGTATCGAAGACCTTTCCAGAAGTCCTGTTGCGAATTGATGTGCCCTAGCAAGTCTAGCCGATGAAAACCGTCCGCAATCTTGTGCTGCTTGCTGGACCACGGATTGAAATCATTTGCGAAAACGCCGCGTATGGCATATTCGCAAGCTTGCTCGTATTTTGGGCCATCGCCAACGGGGCACTCCCTTAATTTCCGTTTTGCCTCATCGGCATCGAAGCTGTCCTTCGGTGGTGTCGGGCGAAATGGCTGCGTGGCCCAGGTTTCGTCGCGAAATTCGGCAGCGGCTTGATATAGTTGATCGAGTTCTTCTTCCGAGTGCGCCATATCCCTGAGCATACGGAAATCGAGCAAGTCAAAATGGTATTGCCCATACATGCCGCTCCTGACTACGTCGGGCGACAGTTCGATATTTGTCACGATCGCAACATGCTGGATATTCTCGTAGGAGGCAGCAATCGAAAGTTGCTGCAAGCCATTCCAAACGAGAGTTTGATCAAGTTGGTTCGACCGATAAATTTTGACATCAACCAATGTAACATTGCCGTCGGGGCCACGCATCTTCCAGTCGTAGGGGACCTGGTCGGCAGGATCGTAATTTTCAGGGTCTCTGCCGCCGAGCCATTGATAGCCATTAGATTTGAGAATTTGTTCGGCAAGTTCCATGAAGTCCGCTTCTTGATTGCGATACTCGATCATGAGTTCTTTCATTCTGCCCATGTCACCCCCGAACCACAGAATTCGTTGCCTCTCGTATTCGCGAGCATAGTGTCGATCTAACTGTGCGCTCGCGGCACCGCCTTGCAAGATTTTCCTAATGGATCAGCTTGCCAGGCACCGGTCAGGACGTAGTGCTTCCCCGAAACTAAAAAGCAGCTATCTGAGCTCGTCGGACAGCTTGTTCCAAGGGACAACTTTGATCTGGTTTTCCTTTATCCACTGTGGATTAACTGTGGGAGCCTTGCCTTGCGGGTGCACAGCGATGACCCTCTTGCCGAGACTGATGCTCTTCTCGACCTCCCATTGCACCCATTGGCTCTGCGCAGTGCTCTCCGACAAGTAGACCACCGTTACCGAGGAGCGATTGATCCGTTCGGTGATCTTCTGCTTGATATAAGCTGCTCTCTCACTGTCGTAAGGTTCGCGGACCGAGTGATCATTGAATTCGATATCGCTGTTTTCGTTCTTCGCATGAGCTCGAAGCAGATTCACCTCGTTGATATCCTCGGTCGCGAAGCTGATAAAGACGTTACGCTTTCCACCTTGGAGGGCCGCTTTTGCCTTTTCTTCAAGGGAACGGATGTCGCCTAACCGACTCCAACTTCCGCTGCTTCCGCCTCCCATTCAAGCCTCCCCGACCTTAAATTCATTGCATGCAATACATTCGCCACAAGGTTCCTCTAAGCCGAGATGGCACGAGTATGTGCCGCCTACACCTTTAGCTTTTGCGAGTTGTATCACTTCATCTTTGTGGAAGGCCGCTAACGGCGCAAGCACCTTGATTGAGCGGCCCATGATGCGAGTGATTAGAGCTTCGGCGTCTTGCAAGAAACCAGACGTTTGATCGGGAAATAGACTTGTTTCTTCGTGAAGTAGACCAATCGACACCGCGTCGGCATTGACTTGGTGAGCGTGCGCCGCTGCCGTCAGCAAAAACAGCATATTGCGACCGGGCGTGAACGCGTCTTCAACGATGTGCTTGTTGGGGTCAGTCAGTCCGGAGCGGATCAACCTTCCGTATCCCGAGAGGTCGGCTATTTCGAGCTCGTCCAGGATTCCCAACTTCATCATACTGTTTTTACAAGCGGCGAGCTCGCGATCAATCGCTCGTTGGCCATAATTGACGAACAGGGGATGAACCTTCAGTCCTTCTTCGATCGCCAAATAGGCTACCAAAGTGGAATCGAGACCGCCGGACACCAATGTAACTACGCTCATATTAGAAGTTCCTCAGTAACCGACTTTTGTTTGAACATTCGCATCACGATCCATATGGCCCAATCCATCAGACCTACGGCTGCGCCGAGGCTGCTGGCATAGGAACGCAAGGTATCTTCCCGCCTGCGGTACTCAGACATCTTCGAAATCGAGCTTTGAGCGGCTGAGCAGAGACCCATCTCTGCCATATATTCGAGCACATGCCGGTCAAGTACGGCGAGGTCATAGCTGACCCCGCAATTGCGTAGAAACATGCTGGCTTGCTTCGGTCCCATACCAAGGGTGTTTTCGACGAGCCACGATCTCAACTTGGCAGGGTCCTGATGTATCTCGAGCAAGTTTCCTAGGGTGCCGGCTTGCCGCGTTACGGTGACCCGCGCGGCTGCAAGTTGGCGTCCCCGCGAAGCAGGAAACCGGTAGCGTCTGAATGCTCCATCTACGATGAGGGGTGCCCTTAAAATAGAGACAAGCCGATCCTCGGTGTCCTCCAGCGCCTCGATGTGGAGAACGCTTTCGCGGTCGATAGCCTCGGCCGCTGCAACCGACAGGGGATAGGGCACCTGGCTACTAAGAACGCAACATGCAAACTCCTTCCAAAGAACACGTTCCTCGAACGTTGCGGGAACCGATAGGGCCCTCTCCTCGACGTCGGAATATATCGAGACGACTGCACGCTCGAGGCGGTCGCGAAGCGAATTCATTGAAAGATATCCGGAATAGCGTTCCTGATCTGCTGGACGCTAGCCGGACCAATCATGTCCGTCAGCATATTTTCCATTTGCTTATACTTCATCGCATTTGCCAGTCTCACCTCAAACTGGCGGTAATAATCGAGATTGTGCAGGGCTACTTTACCCGCGTATTCGATCTTCGGATCATCGATCGCGTCCAAAGTCACCTGCGAGTCCGAAAAACTCATCTGATATTTGAAGAAATCAAAATGCTGGAAGTGATGCAATCGATGAGTCTGTTGATCAACAACCATTCGACACCACTCGAGGCCGTCGAAGCTGTTCGCGCCTGCGGCGGCCAAAAGCGCAATACTCCAAGGGTTCCCGGTTCCAAGCACATGCAAGGGTTGATAATAAGGTAGCTTATCAAGCTCTCGCCTTATACGCTTCACCGTCTTCGCTCGGTCGATCAGGCCTGACCCTAGCTCCCTTTCCGCTACCGCAATAAGAGGAGCAGAGAGTGTGGCAGCAACTTCTTTGACAATGTACGGTAGGTCTTTGACGTTGTACCCACTCAAGGTCTCTTTTGGCGCGTGGACGATTGGCAATATTTTTGCCGTGGCCGCAGTACGATCCCGTTTCACAGCCCTGACTACGCTTTCTATCGCCCTATCGGGCTCAACCCTTGGCGTCATGACATCAAAGCAATACGCCCAGTCATGGGGAACGTCTTTCATTGCTTCTGCGAATTTCGAGGCTGTCCAACTGTCGTCCCCCCGCCGAGTTGCCTCGTAGTTGCCCGAGTCAATCAGGATAAATCCGCCATCCTCCTGAATTTGTCTTAATTCCTGGATTATTCCCTTGGGGCGCCGAGAGGGAAGCAGATCGTATGCTGACACCAGAATTGCTGACGCGCCGAACAACCTGAGTGCTTTGACGGCATCGAAGGGCACCAGTTGCGTCTCATGGGACGAGACGGACAAAAGAAGACTCGGCCACGTGAGTGATATTTGCGGAGAAGGAACCAGTTGCCTGACCGACTTTTTTTGCGGGACTACGTTTGAAATTTTTGCAACTAACTGTTCAAAGCACGAATGAGCGGCTGAATCGTCCCACGAGATAAAATTAACACCGCTCCGGCCGGCAAATGGGTACATCATTTCAACCGTATCCAGATGGATCGGAATTATAGGAACTTGATGTCTTTCGGCGAGACGAACTTCCTCGCGTACCGGTTTGCTATCGCTGGCGTCTTTCGACCAGATAACGACCGCACATTTTGCCTTAGCGATTTCGCGCTCGATAACTTCCGAATAGTCGCCGACTAGATTGTAATCCCACCAGACGTCCCACTGCGCTTCCAATAACTTGACCATTCTATGTGTCTTATCGTTATCTTTGCTGGAGTGGATGACATAAACATCCGCCATTACGAGCGTTCCCCCCGACTCGCTGAAAGGTACCATTGCAATACATGGGCGCAATGTGAAAGCATATCATTGCGCTTCGACAGGCCATGCGGCTACATACAAGGCTGTGATGAAATCATCTTTAAATACGATACCCTCCCAGGGTGTAAGGCGCTTTTCCTCGTCCAACACAACAATTCGATGCGCCCTAGGGGGGGTGGAGATCATTTCTTGAACTGCTTGGGGATTGAGCCCATCCGCTAAGATCAGCAAGGTTCTTGGGCCATCATGTCGTGCGATTGGCATATCACCTAAGTCGACCGCCTCTACTGCCATTCCAAGCGATTGAAGGCAATATCTTGCTTCTTCGAGAGAATAACGCCTTCCAAGTGTCTCCACGGAGCCTCGCAAAGCCACACAAGCTGGTGAAGTACCAGTGAGAGGAAACCTCGATATTGTGGTCAAAGGTGGCAAGGGCACCTCATCGGCGTCGCAATAGAACGATACGGCCTTCGAGGCGATTTCAGCGGACTTGACTGCCGGCATGTGTTGCTCCGCCCAGGTATGTGCAAAAACTGCACTAAAGACGTCGCCTGTACCAATTTTAAAAACACGTTCCGAATGGTAGGGTGGAATGTTGCTGGTGCGCTCCCGTTCTACAACAAGTGCCCCTCGAACGCCGCACTTGACGACGATCACGCCAGCTCGGCGTTGATTGAGTAGGGTGTCACAGGCAGCTTTCATATCTGAGCTGCCGCTGTATCGCAAAAGCTCTTCTTCATTGAGCACGATCGCTAGCTCACCCGCCTTCGACCCGTTGGCCTCGAATGGCTCGACAGTACCCGATCCTTGTGGGTCGTAGACTGCCCTTTCGGCGTTCACGATTGCAGAACCTTCCAGGAAACCAAACCTCAAAACGCAATCGCCAGTCACGGCCAACGGCGTGCTAGCGTGGTCGACAGCTGGCCGGATCAGTGGGTTTGATAACGGATGGAAATATGCAAACACGATGTCGGTCGGGCGCTGCTCGCAGACGACATCGACGCCAAGTCCTTTTAGATACCCCATAGCCTCGCCACCTGGGCACGAACGATAGGTGTGAAATTTCGTGCCTGGTGACAGCTTGCTGATGGCGGCCGCCGCTCTGACCCCAGATCCGAACTCTCGGTTCCAGGATGGCGTCTCACAGACTTCGCGATAAAGTCCGCCGGCGACGAACATGGCAGTCGACCTTCCTTATTCTCAATGTCAGATTGCATTTCGTAGTTGAAGTTTGCCATATAGCCAATAGATGAACAGCAGCATTTCAGAACCGCAGTTCCGATTTCAATCAGGGGAAGTTTCCTGGCCACCGGAGTGAGGTAGCCTGATCGCGAGGGGGAGTTCTAGGAGTGGTCCATAAGCCATTGTGTTTTGTGCTGATGCCTTTCGGAAAAAAATCTGCCGGCGGCGAGAAGCCGATCGATTTCGATGCGGTCTATCGCGATCTTATCAAACCAGCAGTGGAACAAGCTGGGCTGGAGCCGATCAGAGCTGATGAGGAGCAGGCAGGGGGCATTATCCATAAGCCAATGTTTGAGCGGCTTGTTCTCTGCGACTTCGCGGTGGCGGATCTGACGACGGCGAACGCCAATGTGTTCTACGAACTCGGCGTTCGGCATGCTGCGAAACCGCGAACCACTGTACTCCTTTACGCGGAGGGGCAGGGTCGGTTGCCATTCGACGTGGCGCCGCTGCGAGCAATGCCATACCCGATCGGTAGCAGAGGCGGACCCGCGAACACAGGGGCATCCGTCAAGACCCTGGTCGACAAGATAAAAGCCGCTAGGAAAAACCTGGAGAAAGACAGCCCTCTCTATCAGTTATTGGATGGATATCCTGACCTCGCCCATGAAAAGACCGACGTTTTTCGCAGTCAAGTTGCCTACACCGCTGAACTGAAGAACAAATTGAGCGAAGCTAGGAAGCTCGGCAGAGATGCAATTTATGAGGTAGAACTCACCTTGGGCGCGCTCGATGACGAAGAGGCCGGCGTCATCGTGGATTTGTTCCTTTCCTACCGTGGCGCCAAAGCATGGCCTGACATGGTACGAATCTTCGATAAAATTGATGCGCCGCTGCAAAATACGATCCTGATAAGGGAGCAATTTGCGTTCGCACTAAACCGTGCAGGAAACAGTGAGAAAGCCGAAGAAGTCCTGCTCGATCTTATAGAACAACGTGGCGCAAGTAGTGAGACCTATGGCATTTTAGGTCGCGTCTACAAGGACCGGTGGCGGACGGCCAGCAACGAAAAAAAGCCGACCAAAGCTAAAGGGTTCCTGAAACAGGCGATCGAAGCGTACAGCAGGGGATTTGAAGCTGACTGGCGAGATGCTTATCCGGGTATCAACGCGTTGACGTTGATCCATGTGTTCGATCCGAACGACAAACGAATTTCCGAGCTGCGATCGGTCGTCGAATACGCGGTGAGGAGGAAGATAGCCACCGGCACGCCTGACTACTGGGACTATGCGACACTCCTCGAACTTGGCGTGCTAAGCCACGATAGAGTGCTGAGTGAAGAACACCTCGCCGATCTGATACCAAGGGTACGCGAACCATGGGAGCCGGAAACCACCGCCGACAACATTCAGCTGCTGGCGGATGCCTTACCTAACGATTCAGAAGAACGAGCCTGGATTTTGGCCGTCATCACTGAACTCCGTTCAGTGGCGAAGGACAAGACTGTCTGAGACATCTCATCCTTCTGTTGTCCTGCTTGCTGTGGGCAACAGACTGGTGGTGGATACTGGAAGATGTGCAAAGGCTGCGTTGTGAACGCCGCTAGCCGACAGAGCGATTGGACCGATAACATCATGACGACTACGCAGTTCGAATATCCGGCTCTCTATAGGACCGCTAACGTGATGTCGGCGAGCTCGCAAAGCTTCTTTCTATGGCTGGTTAAAGCTGAGTACGGCCTCCTGCTCCTAGCGACCATTTCTTCTATGAATTTCTATACGACTTCGCTGTACTTCATTATCCCAGCGCTCATTTTGATTGCTTCGTTGGTGCTTATGATCACGCGGAGCCTGCTGAAACCGGAGCAAGGCTGGTACCGCGGGCGTGCGCTCGCGGAATCTATCAAGACGTCGTCTTGGAAATATTGCATGCGAGGCGAACCATTTGGCGATGCCGATAACCTTGCTATGCGCCGGTCGGAATTCCGGACGTACCTCGCCGAAATATTGTCGGCAAACAGGCTTATTGGCGATCGGATGCCTCCTGATCAGGCGGCCGCCGACCAGATTACGACATCAATGGAAGATGTGAGGGCCCTACCCTTAGAAGATCGAATTCGGTTCTACGATACACATCGGATTCTTGAGCAACGGAAATGGTATGCGAAAAAGGCCGGCGCAAACAAGAAAGCCAGCAGGCTCTGGGTCGTGGCGAGCGTAATCGCATATGCGGTTGCGATTGTGTTGAGTCTAATGAGGATCACCCAACCAACCTTCGTATTTTGGCCAATAGAGCCAGTAATCGTGGTCGCCTCCTCAATCCTAGGCTGGATGCAAGTCAAGAAATTCAATGAACTTGCTTCCTCGTATACGTTGACCGCACATGAAATTGGCATCATTCGAGGTAAGATCCCCGAGATGAAAACTGAGGGCGATTTCTCACAATTCGTCGTAGAGGCCGAGCAGGCCTTCTCTAGGGAACATACGCAATGGGTGGCTAGGCAACAACACGCATAGTCTTTGGAGACAGGCTGGAAAAGGCTTGTCAGATTAGCGGCAGAGAAGGATGAAGGACTACAAGTCGTTGATCAACTTGGTTCAACCGTCACCGGCCAGCAACTAAGCTAAAAATTGTCAAAATGTGAAGATCGCAAACCGCTATTCGGTGCCCGTAGCCCGGTGACGATTGAGCCTCGGTCCGCATTGGATAATGCAGCAACGTATTATACATGCCGACCCGACTTTTTTGCAGGGCTAAACAGTTATCACAAACAATAGCCGGGGATTTCATCGAATCCCACTGGTAGGCGACTGCACCGCCTGTGTACGAAGAACGCAGGTGCTTCCACAATGGATTTGAAATTACATGACATACGATGTTTTTATTAGCCACGCTTGGAGTTACAGCGAACGCTACGAAGGTGTCATTCGGTTACTTGATACGGCATCGCAGAATATTCCTTGGTTTTCCTACCGCGATTACAGCGTTCCCAGAAACGAGCCGATAGTAGCACCCAATGAAGCCGTTCGCATTTCAGTCCTCAAGGGGAAGCTGAAGGAGCAGATTCGCCAAGCTAGTTGCGTGATCGTTCCTGCGGGAATGTACGTCAACGAACGGTTCTGGATCCAGACGGAAATCGACCTCGCTTTGAACGCGTTCATGTACCCCAAGCCAATCATTGGCATACGCCGTCGCAATCAACAGCGCACGCCTGTTGAGCTCGAGCAACAGGCCAATATCATGGTCAATTGGAACAGCAACAGCTTGGCAAGCGCGATCAATGAGGTTTGCCGTTGAGTTCTTTCCCCTACAGTGACTTTAAACCCTTTAGGACCAATCCACATTCAGGTCTTCCTTAACAGATCGTCTTACTGGATGTCCTGAGACGATCGACTTCCCGCAGTCAACTCCAGGCGCAGCCGTCGATCGTGACAAGGGGATTGCCATAAAGCGTCATTGCCAGTGAGCGCTTGAGACTGTAGCTGGACACGCGGGCAACCTCTTGGTTCGCCACATGACATGAATCGATCAACGGTGATCCGCTGTTCCAAGCTGGAAGAAAGGCTTTCAGCCAAGGGCGAACAGCAAGAAATTCCAATGGCCAAGATGGTGCAACGACCGCGCTTAGTCCATGTCCTAGCAGGCGCCGCGCCAGACCCACGGCGCCGCCGCTTTCCGGATGAAAATCGTGGCGCCCGCCGGAACAAACAAATAGAATCGCCACGCGGCTATTATGAAGAAGGTCCACCAGCTGTTTAATGTCGGCTGGTTGATGACGATCATCGCTCACCGATCGGAAATACTGGTTTTCATGCGAGAGCCCTCCATGCGCTCCAAGGATCGCAAGATCTGCTCTGGAAAAACTACTCGGGGGTTTGGGTTCCGTGAACAGAGGCACGCTGGCGTCGGTAAGAACATCCACGATGTCATCTCGCAACAGCGAAAGGGTTTCGGTGTCGGAGAGGTCCGAGGCGACAGGTATCCAGGCAGCGGCACTACCATCTCCTTGACGATCCGCGTCGATCGAAGCACGCAACCATCCAAGCGACGGTGCGGTCGCGACTGCGCTGTTCAAACCGACGAGATCACCTTCTAGGCTCATGACGTTCGGCGGCAAAAGAGTGAGTTCGCCAGCGATGAAAAGCGCTCGTTTCGGCAGCTCGACCAAGCCGAGAGACGCCGTTGATTCGCGAAACGCATCATCACCAAGCTCTCGATAGCCATAGGGGAAGATCTCCCGCCACTGTTTAAAGGCCATTGTCTCGAACACTCTGGTCGGTACAGCATCCAGTCTGCATTCGCCCTCCCCACCAAGCCTCCCATACATCAGACCTGCCTCGTCCCTTGCCAGGCACACGATCGGCAAACATTGGGCGAGATCGGATGCGACCGTAAGAGGATCGCCACTGGAATGAAGCAATCGAGTGGGCTGTACCAGCTCACCATTCCTTCCCCACACCTGCAGACCTTGATCGCTCAAGGCTTCCGCAGCGAAAACGAAGCCTTCCAGGTCCTGGCTATCTATGGAAGACCGGGCAAGCTTCTTCGCGATTGCTCTGACCAAGCGCAGGTCATAACTGGTATCGTCGGCATATTGGGAAGCAGTAACGCCGCCCGCCACGGCAACGACATCTTCCAGTGTCGGATTATCACTAATCGCCAGGGCTATGGGTTTGTGGGGTATGGGGAGTTTTTCGACAAGTTTGTCGAAAACCAACTGCGTTTCTGAATGCCCGGGTAACCCAATTGCTCGCGCCTCGTTCATAAGCTGTCGCAAGAAGACGGTAACAGGGAGCAGCTCGTCATTGGCATTGAGGGCCTCTCGAGCATTTTTGGTTGCATCGGCCAATAAAGTCTCTAAGCCCTCGGCCGGAGCTGCATTTTTCCGGCGCATCTGATCCTTCGCCTGAAGCTCGAACGTGTCGAGGCGGTGACCGAAGACATCTTCCAATCCCATCGCCGCCAACGCTTCGCGGCAGCGAGGTATGAGGTCGATAGCTCGATCGGCCAGACCCAGATCACGGAGTAATCTGAACAGAAGATTGAGCTCGTACCAAATTTCGTCCCAAGTGACGCTGTCACTTGCTTCCATGCCGGCGGCAAGCGCCAGTAGGGATTCTCTCGTCATGCCCAGACGCGCATAAATATCGGCGAAGGAGAAGAGGGCCTGCCGACGACGCGGTGGGCTATCGCCAGCAAGTGCAAGCGCCTGTTCAGCCAGATCGCGAGCCGCCTGCGATTGGCCGCAGACTGCCAGCTTGATCGCCACTCCCCGCAAAACCGTCAAATCCTCATCGCTTGCGGTGGCTAGCGGTGCAACAGCAGCCGCAACGATTACCAGATTGTGCAGCACCTGCGTATCGACGCTCTCCCGCCGTCCAGGTTCGAAAAAATTGATGAATTCAAGGATTGCCGCGAGGACTTGATCCGGATCAGCTCCAAGTTCCTTTCTGGACACGGTGTGCTTCGCGATGACGATCACTCCCTCCCCTTTTGCTGCCAGCGCATCTAAGACTCTGCGCGAGACCGCTGGCAAAGATTCAATATCTTTCAATCCGGACCGCGGTTGGACCGTGGTTCGCTCGCGGACCGTGACCGGCCGGCCGGCTCGCTCAAGAACTGAGCGCAAAAGGATCGCAGGCCCCAACGTTGCGAGGTGTGATGCATCAAGAAGGTCGACAATGGATGTGCGGACGCGTCCGTCAGTCGGATGAGACGCGAGATATCGAAGCGAAACATCCACCAGTTGGGGAATAGTTCCTTTAACGGTATCAAGTTCGCCGGCCAGGATCGTCTGCTCAATTAGATTTGATGCAAGCGTCAGCCAGGTGGCCTCTGTCGAGAAGTCCGTGTCGAGCAGCAACGCGATCGCGTCCAGACGCCTATCGGTGCGCTCCAGTGACCTGATGACCTGCAGACGGATAGCATTGCTGTAGTCGGGGAACTGGTTGATCAGATTTTCGATCAGCGCCTCCGGCTGCTTCAGCGCACCGCACTCGATTCGGCCATTGAGTGCCCGATAGAATTGGGCTCGATCACGGTCTTTTGGGGTCGGCAGCCCTTCAAATATTTCGGAGGCCTGCTCATACTTTCCCTCTGTTACGGCGTCAAATCCGCGCTGTCGGCGAAGAACAACGGACTCCGGATGCAGATTGGTGAGAACAATCATCACCCGTTCGACCAAAGGTCGCCGCTCGATCCTCCGCGCAACGCTCAAAGCAGTTTCGAGATGAGATTGGGATTGCAGATCAGGCAGACTTTGATCCAGCAGCCAGACAGATAAATCGTCACGATCGGCTTCGGCAGCAATTTCAGCGAGACGAAGCAGGACGGTTGCCGGAAGTGATGCCGTATCTGGTAGGTCTTCCTGAAGGAGTTGTTGAACGCGCGGTCTTAGACCTGCTCGCGAGAAAATGTCGATCTCAAGTGCCCATCTCTGGTCTTTAGACAGCCGGACCTCGTTTTCTATGAGGGACAGCGCAGCGCCGGCGCGATCGCGGTCAACGAGATCGATCAGGTGTTCAACGAAAGCCACGACCTCTTCTGCGCCCATTGCGACGGACACACGGAGCTCAAGTAGCCCAACATCTCCTGCATCGCGGAGCCGATCGATATTAGGCTGCCTGGCTGGCAGACCTGTTCTCGTGACCAAGAGGATATAGCTGCCGTGGGCGCGAGCCACTCTCTCAGCTGCCAGCATCAAATGGGCCAGATGAGGCGCCCACCGGTCCTCGTCGAGTACGGTCTCGAGCGGAACTGAGACACCGGCAAATCGATATTCGTTCGCATCAGCGATGATGACGACGTCATACTCGCGTGCAACCGAAATGACAGAGATCAGGTTTTCGCCGCTGAAGCTGGAGGTTTCAATAGACTTGAGATTTTCGAACCTGGAATCGGCAATACTGGTCGCTCTTTCATCGCGGGCCATGGTGTAATGGGCACGGCGGATACCCGCACGCACTTGGGACCCGACAGTGTCACGATCCCGCTCGCCAAGCGGCGGAAGAATCAGATAGATATCTCGGACTCTGCGCTTGCCGTCCAGCATGCTCAAGTAGCCAGCAATCTCGCCGAGACCATCAGGTTCGCCAAGCGAGCTAAGCGCGAAGACGTCAGCGTTGCCCCACTCTAAATTTCCGAAAATCGAAGCCAAGAGTTGATTTTCAGACAAGTCAATTTTTTCTAGATTCTCTGACATCAGACGCACTTTCTTATACCACGCGGCCGCACAGTGCTGCGGATCTAGGATTCAATGCAACAATCAACAACGCAGAAAATGAACCGACGGAAGGCGAAATCAATCGCGATATTTTTCGGAGGCTACATCACGCCCCACGCCCGAAACCTCCCCTCTCCGTCACCTCCCTCAATCCCAGGTTCCCACAATCCGCCGCGCGCATGCGACGTCACCTCAAGCGTCTGTGCCATGACGAGCTCAACCAACTCCGCAGCATCTAGGACGTTCCGGCGCCCCTGCATCTTCCGCGCCGCCATGGTGCGTGCCAGCGCTATCCGGCCGCGCTCATTGAGAATGGGCCGCCGGTGGATACATTGTTTTTTAAAGGACAGCTTTTATTTCCGCTCGCCCTCGGCATTGGGCCGATAGCTATGGAATGCGAGCATGCCAAAACAAGATGTTTCCTCACGTCATTTTCAACGAAAGATCTCAGATTTCTGCGAGCTGCGCATTGCGCCGATCGCATCGAAACGGGTCCTGGAAAATATCCGACCATACCTCATCAGCCTGATTATCTACCGCAAATCACCGCCTTTGCTGAACGGCCGCATCGACTGGACGAAAATCGGTGAAACCTGCGGGGTCGAAGACGAGATGACAGCGGAGCTGAAACACCACCTACGTCCAGGCCTCGACGCCATCCTTCGATGGCTCCGCATGCCGCCGGCGGCGGAAGACGTTCGACCGTCAAAGTCGAAAACCAAATCGCCCAAACCCGTTCGTCGCGCGCCAGCACCAGTGGCATCCGCGACCCGCAAGCCCCAACGGATGGGCAGCGACAACACTCCGGCCCAATCCGCCTCTGCGCCGCGAGGTCCGCAGCCGAAACCGGTCCAGGAGTTTCCCGAACCGCTGTTCGAAGCGGCGGACGATCCCCAGAGCTTTCAGGACGCGCTCATCTACCAGATGCGCCGCTTCGGCGACAGTTACTGGCAACTCTATCGCGCGATCATTCGTCTCGGCGAGAGCTTCGACCACAAGACCTTGTTGTCTTGGATCCAGGGTGAACGCGCGCCGAGGTCCATTGCCAGCTTCGATATCCTCGCCCGCATCGAGCGGCGCTATCGACTGACGCCGGGATATTTCAAGGCCAAGCTTCCGCATCAGGCGCGTTCGCTCAACGGTCATGACCTTGGCGATATCAGTCCTGCCGAGCGGCGGCGACTGGCCTGGCATCTGCCGGACGATTTTGGCAGCCTGCCGTTTTCCGAGCGCGAGGAGATCCTCGACTGGGTGCGACGGGTCATCATCTCCGGCTCCACCGATTATCGCCGATACCAGGCGGCGGCCAGCAAGCAACGCTATGCCATCCGCTTTCCCGGCATCACCTATGGCGGTGGATCGCTGTCTCCGCGATCGGCAGCTCTGACCATCGGCGACAATCGCAGCGCGGAAGAATCCTTCGAGGACCCGGACCTTCTTTCCGGCGTGGTCGATGCTCCACCGCGCCTAGCGATGGAGATGGCGGACCTGATCCGCTTCAAGACCTCGACGCTGACGGCGATCGGCTTCCCGCGCAATGGCGTGTGGGGCGAGGAAACGGCATCGCAAAAGATCGAGCATCTCGGGCTGATGTTCGGGGCGCTCGCCGCCTCACCCGCCGGCATCGTCAAAGGCCGCGGCGTCCCGCTCAGCCAATTGACCTTCGGCTTGCTGATTTTCCCGGGTGTCTGGGACTGGTATCTGCAATGGCGCGAGCAGCGGCGCGGCTTCTAGACCAAGTGGGAAGAAGACATGCTGATGGTCGCACAAGCCCTCACCCGTGCCGAGGTCGGCTGGATCCGGCAGCATCCGGAGCTTCTGAGGAATGTCAGATCCATCGAAGGCCTGATCGCCCCAGAGGAGATCGAATTCGCTTCGCGTGACTGGCATGGCGCCTGCGATGCGTTTCATCGGCATGCTGCCAATCGCTCCAAGGAAGTTCAGCGGGTCATGCGCGTTCATCGCGATCCTTTCGAGCCGATCATGGTGATCCTGGAGGCAGACAGTCCGCTGGCGGAATATCGCAAGATCACCGACGAGATCCTGAAGCGCATGCCGGACGAGGACCACTATCCGCGGCCGGCGGCGGAAGCCGTCCGCTCCTTCCTGATGCTTCGGCTTGGGTTGCATCTAGGGCTGCGGCAGAAGAACCTCCGCCAGCTTCGCGTCTGCCCGCGCGGTCATTTTCCAACGGCGGAACGCCGGTTGGAAGACATGAAATGCGGGGAGCTGCGCTGGAGCGATCGCGAGCGTGGCTGGGAAGTGCTCATCCCGTCCGTCGCCTTCAAGAATTCCGGCTCGTCCTTCTTCGGCCAGAAACCTTTCCGCTTGATCCTGCCCGACCTGCTCGACCTTTACAAATACCTGGACGCGTACATCGAACGGCACCGCGGTGTGTTGCTCGCCGGTGCAAAGGACCCCGGCACCCTGTTCGTGAAGACGGTGAAGACGACCAGTACCGAAGCCGCATACGACTCCGCGACATTCTACTAAGCTTGGCGAACCGTCATCCAACGATATGGAATCTACAATCCCTATACCGGTCGCGGCGCCATCAAGGGCCTGCTGCCGCACGGTCCGCACAATGTCCGGGATATTCTGGCGACGCATATCCTCAAGCAGACAGGCTCCTACGAGCAGGCGAGTTATGCGATCCAGGATACCCCCGATGTGGTGCAGCAGCACTATGGGCGGTTCCTGCCGCAGGACAAGGCGGCGCTCGCCGCAAAAATCCTGAACCAGGTCTGGGAAGCGGCTTAGGCCGGAACGGGCGATCGGCCGGGCTCTGCTTACAGACGGGCTCGCGCGGTACGACCGAGCTTGCCGCCGAGGCGCAGGCAGGTTCGGCCTGCCCTCAATTGTCTACGGTCTCATTTTCCGCGTCCGTTACTGCCAACTTGATGGAGCACGTGATGTTTCCATCCCGTTAACCATATGAATTAGCGCTGTTCTTTTCTGTTTTAGAAGCGAAAATGCCTTTAGCTTCCGTTGCCCCTGACGGTGGTTTGCGCGAGGCATCACTTCCGATAAGTACTGCTTATCGGAAGTAATTGATTTGGACCCGCAAATCAGCGAAAACGGGGCAAAGCGCGGTCGCCGGCGCCGTTGCGGCCGCCGGATTTTCGCCGCTTCAGGAGGCTCCGTGGACATCATCGCCCCGAAATCAGCGCCCGACGCCGTCGCTCGACGTGCCGAAACACTCGACACCATCGCCGCGGTGCTGCCGATCGACCGCCGCGACAAGCTGGCGGAAATTCTGTCCGACCAGGATGTCGAGACGCTGCGGCACCTGGTCAACGAAGGCATGGGCGACAACACGCTGCGGGCGCTCGCCTCCGACCTCGGCTACCTCGAGGCCTGGTGCCTGGCGGCGACCGGCCGCTCGCTGCCCTGGCCGGCGCCGGAGGCGCTGCTGCTGAAATTCGTCGCCCATCATCTCTGGGACCCGGCGCGGCGCGAAACCGATCCCGAGCACGGCATGCCGGCCGCAGTCGAGCAGTCCCTGCGAGACGGCGGCTTTCTCCGCTCGGCCGGGCCGCACGCGCCCGATACGGTGCGCCGGCGACTGGCCAATTGGTCGACGCTGACCAAATGGCGCAGTCTCGGCGGCGCCTTCGCCTCCCCTGCCCTCAAATCAGCCATTCGGCTGGCGATCCGAGCCGCACCAAGACAACGTCTTCGCAAAAGCGCCAAGGCGGTCACCGGTGACGTGATGGCAAAACTGCTGGCGACCTGCGGCGGCGACAGCCTGCGCGATCTCCGCGACCGAGCGATCCTGATGGTCGCCTTCGCGTCCGGCGGCCGCCGGCGCAGCGAAGTCGCTGGCCTGCGCAAGGAGCAGCTGACGATCGAGCCGCCCGTTGCCGGCGAGGACGGTAGCCCCCTGCCCTCGCTGTCCATCCACCTCGGCCGCACCAAGAATTCCGGCGCCGGTCAGGACGAGGTCGTCTACCTGACCGGGCGGCCGGTGGAGGCGCTGAACGCCTGGCTGGCGGCCGCCAAGATTGGGAGCGGCAGTGTGTTCCGGGCGATCGATCGCTGGGGCAATGTTTCCAAGCGGGCGCTCGATCCGAAGGCGGTCAATGATATCGTCAAGCGGCGGGTCGCGATGGCCGGGCTGGAGGTTAGGGAGTTTTCGGCGCACGGGTTGAGGTCCGGCTATCTGACTGAGGCCGCCAATCGCGGCATTCCCCTGCCCGAAGCCATGGAGCAGTCACGTCATCGTTCGGTTCAGCAGGCATCAAGCTATTACAATAGTGCAACCCGTCGAAGCGGCCGGGCCTCTCGGATGCTATAATTAGATGCCGCTAAACGTCCACCACCGTTCTGGCCGGCATCCGCAACACCCATGTAGCCCCTCCTCGCCAAAAAGAAGCCGTGCTCCCCGAGCACATGATCGCCATACTCGAAACGCTCGATAGGGGAACTCCGCGCGGCATTCGGGATCGGGCGATACTGCTGATCGGCTTTGCCGGCGGCCTGCGCCGCTCCAAGATCGTCGGGCTGGATTGCGGCCGCGACCAGACCGAAGGCGGCTGCGGCTGGGTCGAGACGCTTGCCAAGGGCCTCCTCGTCACCCTGCTCGGCTGAGGTCGACTTGCGGTATGTCCAAAAACAGCACGGTCATACCAGCGCTGAAATGACCCGCAAGTATCACCGCCGCCGTGACCGCTTCCGGATCAACCTCACCAAGGCATCAGGACTTTAATGGCAACAATCAGAGCTGTGCTAAGGGGCAGCGGCCGCTGATCTGCCTTTTGGCGATCGCAGTAAGTTGACTCCTACCCAACTGCGACGTCGTTGCCTTTCGGCAGCGTATCTTCAAACCGTTCGTGCTGCGGGCCTTCCAAGATGACCGCCTCGATATTCTCGCAAGACATGACTTGAAGACGCAAAGGGATGTTGTTGCCGGGCCCGATCTGGTTCATGAGCCAGCCGACACAGTGGGCTTCCTCCCCTGGCGCATGCTCATGGCAAGCCATCACATGGCCGGTGCCTTTCAGCGATTCCGGCTCGGCGATGGTGCGGACAAGAGCCTGATGCAGTTCTTGACTATAGCCATTCGGAATATCATGAGGGTTCGTGGACACCTTCCAAGGGCACTTGGCACACTGCTTAACTCGCCTCAGTTTCCAGCTCATCCGAAAATCCTATCGTTATCGTTAGCCGGTTTTTACAACCGTGAGCGCGTTCTTCCAACACCTTTCCACCAACTCGAATGATTTCGAACATCGCTCTCCCCTCACCTCCCCTGCTCCGCGTGAAGCCATTAGGTCAAAGTTCGGCGCCAGTTTTTCAGCTTAGCGCTTCAACTGAAAACGGGAAGTAAAAGCCACCTCGGCAGCGATTGATTTCAGCGCGCAAATCAGTGATCGGCCGTCCTGGATGACCGGACTCCCCGAGACAGAATTCGGCCGCCCCAGTTGGCCCGCATGATCCCGGCCCCTTCTTCCCGCATATGCGCCGGCGTCCTCCTGCGGCCCCCTGCTCTCGCGACATCTCCAAAACCGTTGTTTTCCGGCCTTTCCGCCACAGGAGCCCGCTGGCGCGGGTTTGTCAGTGCGGACGCTCCGTTGCTTATCTCGGGTGGCGATTTGAGTCTGGTGGGCCGCTATTTGACACTTAAAACACGCTTGCAACTGTTCGATTTCTAACGCATGCCTTATCTGTACAAACTACTTCGAGACAGGGCCGTTACAAGCGCGATGGCAAAGCCACAAACATTTGACAACCAACAATCTCCCAAGCGGCTGATCGGTTATGCCCGGGTGTCGACGGATGAACAGGTCCACGATGCCCAGTTGGACGAGCTGCGTGCAGCCGGCTGCGATCGGATCCATCAGGAGCATGGTTCCGGAGCATCGCGGGCTCGACCGGTGCTGACGCGATTACTCGCTGAACTTAGCGCCGGCGACGTCCTCATTGTCGTGCGCCTCGATCGACTGGCCCGATCCGTCAGTCATCTCTTGTCGGTGATCGAGGACCTCGAGGCCCGCGGCGTGCATTTCCGGTCGATCCGCGATCCAATCGATACGTCGACCCCGCAGGGCATGTTTTCCCTTCAGGTCCTCGGCGCCGTCGCGCAGCTCGAGCGGGCGCTAATCGCTGAGCGTACCAAAGCCGGCATTAAGGCGGCGAAGGCACGCGGCAAGCTTCCTGGAAATCCCGGTCTGCGAGAACGACGGCCGGAGGCGATCAAGGCAATCTCGCAGGCACGGGAGAAGCTCTATCTCGATGAACTCATTGCATCGGCGCAGACGTGGCTGCCGATGGTGCGTCAACTCCGGCCGCAGCACAGTTGGGACAATGTCGTGCGGGTTCTCAATCGCCGTGGCCACGACTGGACCGTCGAACGCCTTCGTCGCGCTGTTCATCGCATGGTACGCGAAAAGCTCGCGGAGAAGGAACTCCTTGCTCGATCCCCTCGCCGGGCTCCCGAAGACTATCTGATGAAGCTGGTGGCGGCAATTGCCATTGCCGATCCCAACCTGTCGCTGCGCGACATTGCCGCGCAACTGGACCAGATGGGAGAACGGCCTGTGCGCAGCGGCAAGAACTGGCAACCGTCCTCGGTGCGGGTCCTGCTGGACGAAGCCCACCGATTTGGCCTCATTCGCCGTTGAGGGCATGGTTCATCCGACGCCCGATGGCAGAGAGTCTTTTCTTGTCGCTATTCGACTGCATAGCCGTCAGGTCCGGCCTTTGGGGATCTGTAGCGCCAGGACCGCTAGTCGCTATCGCTCCGCGGTTTCAGCTCAGCGCCTACATCCTCGCCGCGGAGCCGGCTTCCTCCGCCTGCTCGCCCCCTCCCCCGGAACGTGCTGAAGGCTTCAGCCGCGGTGATTATGATCCGCAGAGGCGCGCGGGCCATGACCCTCGGCGGCGCGGGTAAAAGCAGAGGACAGCCGCTCCCCTCGCTACCAAAAAGCCGTCTCGGCTGCACGACGAATTCGGGCGCGAGCCGGAACTCAGTCAGACAGTATTTGTTTCTTTTACAATCCGTCCGCGTTTCGGCGTTCTTTCAAGGATGCTCGACAATTTGATTGAGCCATTTGTCCGCGCCGCCAGCTATATTTCCTACAAGAATGATTACGGCCGAAGATCTGCAAACATTCGTTTTACGACCAGCAAATTTCGACTGTCCTCGAAGCCTGGGAGGTCTTCGTCCTGAAGCATCCTGCGGAGACCGCCGTTAAGATTACAAAGCAATGTCTCCTTTCAGTCGTGACAAACACCGCGATTGTTCGTTCGAACACGAAGCCGCTCAATCGGCTCCGTGCATCAACTGACCTTACTACACCAGCCGCATAGAAGGGCTGTCGGCCATTCTACCCGGGCAACCATGACCAATGCCCTTAGAACGTCATGTACGATCAAAAATGACCGCCAAGACCCCGCGACCCATGGCGGCGACAGGACGGTACCTATCTCTACACAACCGATCTTGTGAGAGGTGGCGCGAGGAGCGGGTCATGCGCCGTCCATAGTAGCGCCCGAAAATGTCGTTTCTTTTCAGAGTGTTGTAGCTGTGGTCAGCTGACCACCGGAAAAGCAGCTGTTGGCAGTGCGTCCCACCCCAAAAGACTTGCTGGCCCACGACAGCAGAGTCTGGCGAAAAACCTCGATCAGTGGACCCGCTGACCTAGCACTCAATCCTCTCCGGCAGCGACTAGATGTGGAGCCTCAACAGGTTGTCCTGGGTAAGAGCGAGCCTAGTGATTGGTGGTTTTGAGTTTAGACTTCCGTGAGGCCTGTGCCAATTGTAGCGATGAAGCCATCGTGGCAGTTCGGCGGCGCGCATGTCCGAGTTGGGATAGGCGACGGCGTAGGCCCACTCTCTGAGGGCGGTCTGGATGAAGCGTTCGGCCTTTCCGTTGGTTTTAGGCGTATATGGTCTGGTGCGAACGTGCTTGAGGCCGTTGTCGCGACAAGCTTGGCCGAATGGCTTTGATGTGTAGCAGGGACCATTGTCGGTCATGACGCGCTCGACCGCGATCCCGAGGCTGGCATAATAGGCCAATGCCGCCTTCAAGAAGGCCACGGCGCTTTCTTTCGTCTCGTCCGGCGATATCTGTGAGAAAGCGATGCGAGAGGCATCGTCGATGGCCACATGAACGCATTCCCAACCGGCGCCCCAACTCTTGCCTCTGCGCGAACTCTGGCGAGTGCGATCGCCGGTGATGCGGTGGCCGACCTCATGAAACCGGCCGAGCTTCTTGATGTCGATATGAATCATCTCGCCGGGAGCCTGGCGTTCATGACGACGCACAGGCTCGGCCGGCTCGATATCCTTGAGGCGGGAGAGGCCTGCGCGCTTGAGAACCCGGCTCACCGTCGCTGCAGATACACCGGTTTCGATCGCGATGTGCTTGCCAGTCAGGCGCTGGCGGCGAAGCGTGATGATGCGCTCCGCCAGCGCCTGACTGGTCTGCCGGGGCATGGCATGAGGTCGGGAGGAACGATCGAGCATCGCCTCTCGACCACCGGCCTTGAAACGCTCGACCCAACGGGCGACGATCTTGGCCGCGACGCCATAGGCCTGTGCTGCCTGAGCCTGGGTCAGATGCCCTTCGATAACAGCAAGCGCCATTTGTTCCCGGCGCAACGGCGTCAGTCGGGCATTCTTATGAATGTTCATTCGCGGCGATCCTTCCGACTCGAGGTGTGATAGCTCCAGTCTCCTAAATCCGCTTTGAATGGACAACCTCCCGAAAGCTCACAACTAGAGCCTGCGCGCTCCGAGTACGCCAAGTGGCGGAAACGCGAAGCTTTCATCTCGCGCAGCGTTGGAGCCGGTTGCGGCAATGGTATCTGCATCACGTGCCCGGGTCTGGTCCGAGCGATGAGTGCGGCCGGAAGTGGTTGTAATCGTCGGCCCAGCAATGGCGCTTCGGGCATAATCGCAGCCGAGGAACAGGCTTTGGTTGACCATCTCGTCCCGCATCCGGCCGTTGAAGCTCTCGACATTAGCGTTTTGCATCGGCTTCCCGGCGTGATGCCGTGCGACTCGACACTATGATCCTTCGACCTGGCAAGGATGGCATTCGAGGTGAATTCCGTGCCGTTGTCGGAGACGATCATCCCCGGTTTGCCGCGCCGTTCGATGAGGACCGACAGTTCGCGAGCGACGCGACGACGCAAGATCGAGGTGCACGGGATCGCCGCCAGGCATTCGCGGGTCACGTCTTCGACGAAGTTGAGCACGCGAAACCGCCTTCCGCAAGCGAACTGGTCGTGAACGAGATTCAGCGAGCTTCGGGCATTGGCCTTCGCTTCGACCAGGATCGGGCCACGCGTGCCGACAGTGCCGCCCCGGCTTTTCTGCTTGCGAACGGAAAGTCCTTCTTCGCGATAGAGCCCGTAGATGCGGTCGACCCCAACGGCGCTCCCCCCCCCGCCGAAGCCGCCGGTCGCCGGTCGCCGGTCGCCGGTCGCGAGGTCGCGCAATAGGGCGACTTCTTTATGATGTGGGCGCGCCTGCCCGACCAACGCTTCGATCTTTTGTCGCGCGTCATGCATGACCATGCACTCATCGGCGGCTCTAAACTGCGTGATGTCGTAGAGACAGTTCGGTTCTGCGACACCCAAACGATCGAGCTGCGCGAGCGCGCCGACCGTCCGGCGCGGCAGGCAACGTTGTGCCTGCGCTTCGGCCAGGCGACGATCAGGCGACCGCAAAACCTGCGCGAAGAAGGGCTGCCCGACGGGGTTAGGCTCAGTTGGGTCGAGGTCGTCGAACCGGACGCACCCGACGGTGTCGAGCCCTTGCATTGGCTGCTCTTGACCACCCATGCGCTCTCCAGTGCGACTGACGCCTGGCAGATCGTCGCTTGGTACAAGCAGCGCTGGATGATCGAGCAGTTCTTCCGGGTGATGAAGACGCAGGGCTTCAAGATCGAAGACAGCCAATTGCAGTTAGCGCCGCGGCTGGAAAAGCTCGTCGCCATCGCCGCCAAGGCCGCGGCAATCGTCCTCCAACTCGTGCAGGACCGCAGTGGCGGCGATCCTCACCCGGCAAGCCTGGCAGTCAGTCCCCACGAGATCAACACGCTCGCCGCCCTCGAAAGCCGCTTCAAGGGCAAGACCAAGCTGCAATCCAATCCCCATCCCAAAGCTTCGCTCGCCTGGGCCGCTTGGATCATCGCCAAACTCGGCGGCTGGAACGGCTATGCCTCCTCCAAGCCGCCTGGACCCATCACCTTCTTCAACGGACTCAAATACTGTGCCGATGGCTGGGCCTTGCGAGATAGGTATATGCCTCAGTCGTTCGGTGGAGAAATGTTCCACTGGATCATTTGCTTTTGGTCACGAACAAAATCCAGCGACCAGCGGGCAGAGCCTTCGCGTTGGCCAGGATCGGTGCGCGCGTGCCTGCAAGTTCGCTTACGGAAGGGGGTTTCGCGTGCTCAACATCGTCGATGACGCGACGCGAGAATGCCTCGCGGCGATCCCCGGACACCTCGATCTCCGGTCGTCGCCTCGCTCGAAACTCGCAATGATCTCTCCGACAACGGCACCAAACTCACCTCGAATGCCATTCTTGCCTGGTCAAAAGACCATAGGGTCGAGTGGCTCATTGCGTCACCTCGCCCAAGATAGCGGTTGATGAATTCTCCCAGTGTTGTGGAAGTGCCGCCGCGAATCAGCCCCGTAGATTCCGGCGCTGCGGATGGCAGCAGGTAGTTGTTCCTATTGCGTCCTATCCATGCGGCGCCATCGCCCACTCGCGATTAGCCGGCACAGCCGGCCGCCTTGCGATTTGCCGCGCCGGTGCCAATGAATTGATGAAAGGCGGCTGCCATTTCGTGCGAAGACTTCGCTCCTGGTCTTGTTCGTGCGCGACCTTGGGCGCGTTCGTATTGAGATCACGGTCTACTGTTCCCCTAAGAGGCGTCATTTGGCTCGGGAGCCAGACGGTAACCGGCACAATGCCTGCGACAAGCCGCCTTTGAAAGTTGGTGTTTTCCAAGAGGTTAGCTTGGTGGTCAGCTGACCACAACCGAAATCCTCAACGGCAGGAATAACGATCAGCCGCAC
>NZ_CP013496.1:0-315154 GCF_001664325.1 Rhizobium sp. N621 | reverse complement strand
CTTTTGCGCGACATGCTGTAACATTCGGCATCCCCCTCTCCTTCGGCATCGTCGCCGGCGATCATCCGAGCATGGATGACCCGGACGAGCGCCGAAAACTTATCCCGCCTTTCGGCCGGCCGGCGCATTTGCCCGCAAGAGCGCCATCAACATCGGGCCGATCGCGAATTCTCCCTTTTCGCTTCGCCGCGTCAGGTCGCGAAGATAGCCGCCGGCGGAATTGATGTGGCCCCCGCGCTCCAGGATGCACGCCATCACAGTCGCGGCATTTTCCGCACCCATCACACTTGCCGCCTCCTCATAGGCGGACGGGCTGACGCCCAGCATCGATCGAACTGTGACGGCTGCCGTCATCAGGTCGCGCCAGTTTCGGATCACGCCATCCGGCCCGTAGGCAAGGATCTCGGGGCAGGCCTGCAGAACCAGGCCGAGCGGGAAGGATTTCAATCCGCCAGCATCATCACGGCCGCCGGGTCGTCCAGCCTGCCGTCCCGGCTGATTGTCCGAACGGATCGCCTCGCTCCTCCCCTCTTCCGGCGTCACGACGCCTCGCCCGTTGTCTTGCTCCGGCCTCGCGCCCTGCTTCGTGTCGAAGCTTGGTTCAAGTTCAAAGGTGGAGTCGGGGTTTGAATTCTGTATGTGACGCTCGATATGAGAGGCATTGCCGCGCTGTTTTGTCGATTTAACACGAATTTCCAGCCGGTTAAGGATATCCGTCCGAAGCGCCGTCAATTCGTCCAGCAATTGTTCGAGCTGTGCCGTCGTCGGCGACCGTGGCAGGCCTTCGATCAGTTCCCGGAACTCCAGGTGAAGGCTCTGCCAATCCCCTTCAACGTCCTCTTCGATGGCCGCTTCGATCAGCTTGGCGATATCACGACGGCAAAGCGTGATGCGTTCGCGCAGGCGCTGGACATGCAGCCGCTCGGCCATCACCTCGGCGGCCAGTTGTTCGATCTCTTCGGCGCGCGCAAGCAGCGGCGCCAGCGAAAAGCCGAAGGCGTCGTTGACCTCCCCTGCCCTGTCCCTGCGGACATAACGCTTGCCGTTGGGACTATCCTTGCGCAGCAGAAGCCCCGCCTCGACGAGCGCGGCAAGATGGCGCCGCACGGTCTGCTCGGCCATCCCGTGCGTTCTCAACGAAAGCTGGACGTTGGACGGGAATACGATCAACCCGTTTTCCTCGGCCAGCTCGTTCTTGGGATAGAAGCTCAAGAGCGCATTGAGCACCGCTAGCGCCCGGTCGCTGATGCCAAGCAGCGGCTTTGCTTCGCACAGCGCACGAAACAGCTTCCATTTGTCAACCGATTGATCAGGCTTGATCTCACCCGCCATCACCTGGCTTGCGAGCATGCCAAGCGTCATCGGCCGCCGCCCGAAAGGCGTCGTTATACTTCCGGTTTCCATCTCTTCCACCTCGACGAGGCAAAAGAAATCCGCTCGCCAAAACGGCGCCAAAAACTCTTGACAGCGATTCTCGGAAGTGCGATTCTCGGAGGTGTTCAAGACTACGAGGAAAGCTTCCGTGACGGTGACGTTCGGGGGCTTTTTTCTTTTGCGCGTTATCTCCTGTCCGAATTGTCAGCTGACAATCGGTCTAACTGCCTCATTTTCCCTCATTTTCCTCTTCGAACTCAGCGGCGAGGCCTATCAACCGCCGGGCCAGGAATTCCGAAAACGCCGCCGATTTGGCGGCGATGCGAAAGCTCTTGCCCGAGCGGCTCACCGAAGCAAGCGTCCCGCCGCTTTGCGTGCGAAGCGTCTGCTCGACCCGCTGCGGCGCGCTCTTCTCCTCCAGTGCCTTCCAGATGACATCGAAGCGGCTATTGCTCTCCAGCGTCTGGAAAGCGGCGCCAGCGATTGCGGCCTGCACCTTCTTTCGCCCGCCTGTCTCCCTGAATTTCTCGGCAAAGGCCAACCAGCGGGGACGCCCCACCTTCGGCGCCGGTCCGATGGCAAGAATGATCTCGGGATCGATCGTCTGCGCTACCTGCAGCAGCCGTGACGTTTCCGGTTTATCCGTCGCCAGCGCCTGAGCAATCATGTCGCGACTGAAGCCATGTTCATCCATCCGTCGCGCAAACAGCGCCCGTTCGATGAAGCTCAAGTCGACACGCGGGCCGTTCTCCTGACCCTGCGCGAGAATCAGCTCTTCATCCGTGAGCTTGCGGACCACGGCCTTGACGGGAACACCGATCTCCGCGGCCGCACGCAAGCGCCGGTGGCCATAGGCGGCCTGGTAATACCCAGCCTTTACCGGGTCCGGACGCACAAGGATTGGAACCTGCTGTCCGCTTTCCTGGATCGACTGCTTCAATCGCTCGAACTCAGGATCCTTGTCGACCGGGATGCGGTCGCGGATAAAGGACATTTCGACGGCAGCCGCATCGATCTCCAGCACTTTGTCGCCAGAGGCGAGGGACTCACGCAGGGCCTTGGCGGCGGCTGCTTCCTCTCCCAACCGTCCCAGCGACAAGTTCATCGCCTTGACCGCACCCGATGGTCGATGCGGCGGCGGCGCGCTTGGCGTCTCCGGCCGTGCCGGTTCGACAGCGCCAACCATGCTCTTCAGGATATCGCGACCTTTTGGGCTCATGTCCTGCTCCATGCACTGCGGATGAGTTGCTCGACCTCGGCATTGACATTGTCGACGGATTCGACGCCGCGGTCATAGGTCTGGCGATGCATCGTCTCGCGGCCCGCCTCGTAGATCGTCTGCTTGGACAGGCCAGCGTCCGAAACCGCCGTTGACTTCACCATCATCGAGGTCAGCACACGCTCGCCGAACAGGCTGCGCAGGAAGGCGACAATCTGCGCCTGCGGACCGTCATTGGACTCATAACGGGTGATCAGATAGCGCATCCAGTCATATTCGAGATTGCCGCCTGCCTGCTTGACGACGGCCAGAAGGTCGGAGGTCATCGTCAGGAACTGGTTCATCGACGCCACGTCGAGCATCTGTGGATGGACGGTGATCAGCACGGCAGTCGCAGCGCAGAGAGCAGACAGCGTCAGAAAGCCGAGGGTAGGGGGGCAATCGATGATGACGACGTCGTAGCTCTGTTCCAGCGAATGCAGCGCATTGCCGACCCGCATGAAGAACATGTCTTTGTCGTCGCGATTGCTGTCGGCCAGCGCCTTCGGGGTATCGTGCTCGAACTCATGCAGTTCGAGATTGCCCGGAATGAGATCGAGACCGGGGAAATAGGTCTGGCGGACGATGTCGGCAACGTCGCGGCGCGTCTCGTCATATTTGATGGCGCCGTAGAGCGTCTCGTTTTCACCGACATCGAACTCCGGCTGATATCCGAGCATCGCCGACATCGACGCCTGCGGGTCGAGGTCGACGGCGAGCACACGATAGCCGCGTAGCGCCAGGAACTGCGCCAGATGGATCGACGTTGTCGTCTTGCCGGATCCGCCCTTGAAGTTGGTGACGGCGATCACCTGGAGATGGTCGCCCGGCCGGCGCGTCGGCAGATAGGAGGGTTTGGTGCGCCCCAGATGCTGGCGCATCGCATGGATTTCTTCGAGCGAGAAGACACGGCGGCCGGCCGCCGTCTTCTCGGGATTGATGCTTTCCACCTGAGCGGTGAGGTGGCGAACATAGCTGTCGGTGACGCCGAGCAGCTTGGCGGCCTCGGTGCTGCTGAATCGCCTCAGCGATTTGCGGGCGTCGGGCGAAAATAACCGCTCGAACAGCACCTGGAGCTGGCTGCTGAGCATCGTCGAGTCCTGCGCAATCGTCTCGTCGATCGAGACTTGACTCGCTCTTCTGGTTTTCTCAACAATCGCGGCCTTGGTCGGCATTCACGCAAATCCTGATAAATCGGGCAATTTTGCGCAAATGATCGTGAGTCTGGCGATTCCGTCAAGCGATTTCTTGGTTAGCCAATATATAACAAACTGAATTCGTCAAAAAAATTGCGTGGAATTCCGGAATCTTAGCGCAATTGTCAGCTGACAACGGCGGCGAACCCGCATCGCCGGCGCCGGCCCGACGTATCGCCGCAGATTCTCGACGGACGTGAAAGCCACCGCCGACTCATCGCAGGGTAACTGCGCTTGGCACAGATCGACCAGACAAATGCCGCTTCTTATTTATAGGCAGAGGAACGGCAGAGGCTTTCGGCCTCCAAGCCGCGGACGGGCTCGACGCCAGAAGCCTTGACATTTCCATCTTGGGATTCGGGATCGCGGCGTGACGGGGCAAGGCCGAGCATTTGTTCGAGACGGCCGGCATTGAGCGGAGCGCTTATTCCCTTGAAGTTCATCTTCCATCTTTCGTCTGCATGTGAGCTTGCGTGAAGGAGAGATAAGCGCAATTTGAACCGGCGGAGAACCGCCCGGCGACTTTATCACCATCTTTTCCATGTGCGGCGAAAAAGGAGAGGGGCTCAATCAAGCATCGGTCCCGAGATGGCGCTTGCGACAGCGACAATGCGACGGCATGCCCGCGAATACGACGGCCGTGTTCTGTTCGGACCATGCGTATTGCAGGAGTCGCGAACAGCGGCCGCAGCTGAGCTGCGCGCAGACGGGAACAGTCGCATGTGACCATCGACTGTAAGGATTGCAGACGCTCGCGCTATGCGAATCATGTCTCGAGAGATATGATGGAAATCGTTGAACGGTCCCATGCCGACCTGCTCCTCTCATCTCCTGCCTAACGGAACCTACGGGGGAATTTGCTTCCGTCTACGGAATTCCTCGTTGTTTACCTGTTGTTTACCATAAGGTGACACAGCGCCGGCCGACTCCATTTGCGGTCCACGCGCGCAGGAGGGGCGACATGATCATTGCTTTGCCGGCCGCTTTCCCGCTCTTGGTCGGGGCTACCGCGCTTTCATTCCCTCACGATTGGTAAAATGGGCATTGCCCAACCCTGTTCCGATGGTCAGCACCGCCCATGTCGATACGTCGTCGATGAATGGGATCTGCGACAAGCCCTGCACGACGGCGTCATTGTGCATCATCACGAATGTGCTGTGATCGCCGATTGCGGGAATGGCCTTCATCAGTGCGGCGGGAAGGTTGAAGCTGTCGCTTTCCCAATTGCCGCCTGGCAGGTTCTGTCCGCCGCGTTCGATCGAACCGTCTGCTTTGATGATACCGGGACAGCCGATCCCGATGATCGGGGCCGGCTTCAGATTGGCCTTTTCTGCCTTATCGATCAGCTCCTGCAACATCGCCGCCAGCCTTTCTATCGTCGCACTGCGGCTCGGCTCGTCGTCGGCGTGACGCCAGATGGTCGATTCCCAGACACTCGCATCGGCAAAGTGCGGTTTTTTTTCCTTTCCGAACTCGACGACTCCGGCACGGACGTTCGTGCCGCCGATATCGACGGCCAGCATCGCCTCATAGCCTTTGAACATCCAGGACGGCATGAGGTGCACGGAACCGATCAGTCCAGCCTCGTCGGGATGGTGGACGATCGGGATGACCTCGATATCGATACCGGCCGCCTTGAGCAGAACCATGGTCCTGGCGATCGTCAGCTCCCCGAAGCGGCTTTGCCTGAAGCCGCCGCCGACGACGATGCGCTCGGTCTTGGACCAGCGCTCGTCCTTGAGGAATTTTTTGATGACCTCGGCGAAATCCTGTGCGAAGTCCTCCACCGCGCCCATGATCAGTGCGGCGGCCTCCATGTCGTCTCCCTTCAGCAGAGACTCGATCTTTTTCTTGGAAAGCTTCGTCGTCTCGACCCTGCCGAGCGGATCGTCTCCGAACTTGCGGACATGGTTTCTCCAATCCTCAAGCTTCTGCTGAAAGGTCTTCTTGTTGGCGTTGTCGCCAACGAAGCCGTTCTTGTCACGCAGTTCGTTGTTGTAGTCGTCGATCGTTACCAACGGCAGGACCATCGCGCCATGCGCTAATGGGGCACTCGCCCCGTCACGGGGCTCCGGATTGCGTTTGGCCATCGATGTCCCTTTCCGGCCGCGAGGGGTCGAACAGGCGGCAAAATAAAACGCCGACCAGCCTCTGGATGTTCCGGAGCTTATTAACTCATCTTGCCCTCGTCCGCCGGCGACCTAGCTTCAATGATTGCAGAATTTGGAGAATGCCGTGCAGGACGACACCACTACGCAGGAAATGCTTTCATTGGTGCTGGGGGAACCGGAGCACTGGGCGATGTTTCTCGACATCGACGGAACGCTGCTTAACCTTGCGCCTACGCCGGATGCGATTGAGGTCCCAGAAGACCTGCCCGGACACCTTCATCGTCTTTCGAACAAGCTCGGCGGCGCCTTGGCGCTGGTCACCGGGCGCTCGCTTGCCTATGCAGACGAGCTGTTCAAGCCCTTTGCATTTCCAACCGCAGGCCTGCATGGCGCCGAGATCAGGAGCGCCGCCGGAATGCATACGGTCGAGGCGACCCCCGAATTCCAGGCGCTGAAACATGCATTGACCGCCGAAGCCGAACATTACCCGGGTGTTCTGATAGAGGATAAGGGTGCAGCCGTTGCCGCGCATTACCGGCTGGCGCCGGAATATGAAAAAGTCATTGAAGAGCGCATGCACTACTATGCGGAGCTTGCAGGACCGAACTGGGCGCTGCAGCTCGGTAAAAGGGTGTTCGAGCTCCGACCGGCACGGTCGAGCAAGGGCGATGCGCTGGAGCGCTTTTTTCAGTCAGATCCTTTCAAGAACCGCTGCCCGATTACCATCGGGGATGATTTGACCGACGAGTCGATGTTTGCGATCGCCAATGCGCGCGGCGGCGTCTCCGTGCGTGTCGGGGCCATCGGTGCCCCGAGCTGCGCCACGAGCCGGCTGTCTTCGGCTGCACTGGTCAGGAATGTCATTGCCGCCCTGGCCGCCTGAGATGACTTTCAGATTGCCGTCGTCTTTGCGCCGCCGGCGTAGCGTCAATCATCAAAAAAGTATCGGTTTTGGCCGGGAATCGTGGTGGCGGGCATGAAGCGAGCCCACTACACTCGTCATAATAATAAAGCCGAAGGGAATTTGGCAGGCGGACGTAGAATCGCCCCTCGGAGGAGGAAACGATGGAACCCGACTTGGAAGTCGTTCAGATCAGACCGGGCGAATCCTTCGCAACGAAGGCGCATGGTTATCCCTATCACACCGTTCGCTGGCACTTTCATCCGGAATATGAACTGCATCTCGTCGTGGCGACCACGGGACGCTATTTCGTCGGCGATTTCATCGGGGAGTTCGAACCCGGCAATCTGGTGCTGGCCGGCCCCAATCTGCCTCACAACTGGATCAGCGACGTCCCGAAGGGATCGAGTATTCCGCTTCGATGCCAGCTCATCCAGTTCAGTGAGAATTTTATCAGCGACACGATGAAGGTGCTGCCCGAGCTCAATCCCTTCGAGCCGGTCCTCGAAGCGTCCCGCCGGGGCGTGCTCTTCGGCACTGAGACCAGCCGGCAGGTGGCGCCTCTAATGAACGAGGTGCAGCAGGCCCAGGGCGTACGCCGTATCGAGCTCTTCATGATGATCGTCGGGCTGCTCAGCCGGGCGCAGGATGCCCAGCTTCTCGCAAGCCCCAGCTATCTGCCCGATCCCTCGGGCTATATGTCGGCCGGCATCAACCAGGCGCTCGCCTATATCAGAGAAAATCTGACGAAATCCTTCGACGAAACCGATCTCGCTGCGATTGCCGGACAGTCCACAGGCGCCTTCTCACGCGCTTTCCGCCGCCATACCGGCATGTCGCTCGTGCAATATGTGAAACGCCTGCGCATCAATCTCGCCTGCCAAATCCTGATGAGCGACGACCATGCGTCGATCACCGACATCTGCTTCGAGGTCGGCTTTAATAATCTGTCCAATTTCAACCGCCAGTTCCTCGCGGAAAAAGGCATGACGCCATCCCGCTTCCGGCGATTGTTGGGTGACAATATCAACGTGGCAAAGGCGGCATAAGGTCCGCCGAAGACGGCAATAGGGGAGGACAAGGAGGAGGAACGAAAACTGACGCAGGCTTGAACGTGAGCGCGCGAGGAGCGGCTCGCGAGAGGAGACGCTTGTCCTCAGAAACAGCAAACCGTCGGGACAGGCACAGCCGCTCATTCCGCCGAACGGCACAGCAGAACACTGCAATCACGCACTACACGATTTTTTCCAATGGTAGGAGATGGAAATGATGAAATTTTCGACAAAAGCGGCAGGCGCCGCGGCACTTATGCTGTCCTTGCTCGGCGGGACTTCCGCCTTTGCACAAGGCGCTGTTGCGGATGCGACCGTCGCGTTCCTCATGCCAGACCAGGGCTCGACCCGATATGAAGAGCACGACCACCCCGGCTTCGTCGCCGAAATGAAGAAGCTTTGTGCGTCCTGCAAAGTCATCTATCAGAATGCCGATGCCGACATCGCCAAACAGCAGCAGCAGTTCAATTCGGCCATCACCCAGGGCGCCAAGGTCATCGTGCTGGATCCGGTGGATTCGGCGGCGGCCGCATCGCTCGTTCAGCTCGCTCAGAGCCAGGGCGTCAAGGTCATCGCCTATGACCGTCCAATCCCGAAGGGCAAGGCCGATTTCTATGTTTCCTTCGACAACAAAGCGATCGGCAAGGCGATTGCGGAATCGCTCGTCAAGCATCTGAAGGCCAAGAACGTGCCGACCGACGGCGGCGGCATTCTGCAGATCAATGGTTCGCCGACCGATGCCGCCGCCGGGCTGATCAAGGACGGCATTCACGAGGGTCTGGCGAGCGGCGGATACAAGACGCTTGCCGAATTCGATACGCCGAACTGGCAGCCGGCGAATGCCCAGCAATGGGCGGCCGGACAGATCACCCGTTTCGGCAAGCAGATCGTCGGCGTCGTCGCCGCCAATGACGGCACTGGCGGCGGCGCCATCGCCGCCTTCAAGGCGGCCGGCGTCGATCCCGTGCCGCCGGTGACCGGCAATGACGCGACGATCGCGGCGCTGCAGCTCATCATATCGGGGGATCAGTACAACACGATTTCCAAGCCGAGCGAAATCGTCGCTGCTGCCGCCGCCGACGTCGCCGTGAAGCTCTTGGCAGGCGAGACGATCAAGGCCGAGATGACGCTCTACGACACACCGGCGCAGCTCTTCGTGCCGGCCGTCGTGACCGCCGAGAACCTGAAGGCCGAGATCATCGACAAGAAGATCAACACCGCCGAGGAGCTGTGCACCGGCCGTTACGCCGACGGCTGCAAGAAGCTCGGCATTATCAAGTAATCCGCCAGGGAAGCGCGGCCGCCATCGGTCGCGCTTCCGCTTCGCTTTTCGGAAAGGCCAGGCGATGTCTGACACCTCTCACACTTTTGACTCGCGCCAGCCCGTCCTCAGCCTGCGCGGAGTTTCGAAGAATTTCGGAGCGGTGTCGGCGCTGACCGACATCGAACTCGACGTGCATGCCGGCGAGGTCGTGGCGCTGGTGGGCGACAACGGCGCCGGCAAATCGACACTGGTCAAGATTCTGGCCGGCGTCCACCAGCCGACCTCGGGCACCATCCTGTTCGAGGGCCAACAGGCAGATTTATCGAGCCCCAGCGCTGCGCTCAATCTGGGCATAGCGACCGTGTTCCAGGATTTGGCGCTTTGTGAAAATCTCGACGTCGTCGCCAATATCTTTCTCGGAAAGGAGCTCAATCCCTTCCAGCTCGACGAGGTCGCGATGGAGATCCGCGCCTGGAAGCTGCTAAACGAACTTTCCGCGCGAATCCCAAGCGTGCGCGAGCCCGTCGCCTCGCTTTCCGGTGGCCAGCGTCAGACCGTGGCGATCGCCCGGTCGCTGTTGCTCGAACCGAAACTGATCATGCTCGACGAACCCACGGCCGCCCTCGGCGTTGCCCAGACGGCCGAGGTGCTGGATCTGATCGAGCGCGTGCGCGAGCGCGGCCTCGGCGTTATCATGATCAGTCATAACATGGAGGATGTGCGGGCCGTCGCCGACCGTATCGTCGTCCTTCGGCTCGGTCGCAACAACGGCACCTTCATGCCCGACGCATCCAATGAAGAGCTCGTCAGCGCGATTACCGGCGCATCCAACAATTCCGTCTCCCGCCGCGCGATGCGCCGCAAGGCGCAAAGCCGAGAGAATGAGGAGGGAAGACCATGATGAAGACCATTCAGAACGAGCCGGCAACACCCGCCCTTCTCGACCGGCGCGATGAAAGAGTCCGCCATGACGACAGCTTTGCCGGATCGGTCCGCGCCTTCTGGGACCGCATCCGCTCGGGCGACCTCGGCTCGCTGCCTGTCATCGTCGGCCTGGCGATCATCTGGACGGTTTTCCAGGCCCTCAATCCGGTGTTTCTCTCCAGCGCCAACCTCGTCAACATGCTGTTCGATTGCTCGACGGTCGGCGTCATCTCCCTCGGCATTGTCTGCATCCTGATCGTTGGCGAGATTGATCTCTCCGTCGGTTCGGTCAGCGGCTTCGCCTCGGCGCTCACCGGCGTCTTCTGGGTCAACCAGGGCTGGCCGGTGGTCCTGGCGGTGCTCGCTGCAATGATCGTCGGCGTCCTGATCGGTTCGCTCTACGCGTTCCTGTTCAACCGCTTCGGTATGCCGAGCTTCGTCTCCACGCTGTCCGGACTGCTCGCGGTTCTCGGCCTCCAGCTCTATATTCTCGGAGCAACCGGTTCGATCAATCTTCCCTATGGGTCCTGGCTGGTGAATTTCGGCCAGATCATGGTGATGCCCGACCCGGTCGCCTATCTGCTGGTGGCGGTTGCCGGCTTTGCCTTCTTCTTCGCGAGCTACCGAACGGCGGCGCGCCGACGGGCGGCGGGCTTGTCCTCGAAATCCGTTGGCGGGCTGCTCCTGCGCGCCGTCATCATTACCCTCGCCCTGGAGGCGGTCGCCTTCTATCTCAACCAGTCACGCGGCATTCCCTGGATGTTCGGACTTTTCGTCGGCCTCGTCGCAGCGATGAACTATGCGCTGACCCGCACGAAGTGGGGACGCTCCATGCATGCCGTCGGCGGCAACAGGGAGGCGGCCCGCCGCTCGGGCATCAACGTCTCGCGCATCTATGCGAGCGCCTTCGTCATGTGCGCCCTGCTGGCCGCGACCGGCGGCGTGCTCTCGGCGGCGCGATTGGCGACGGCCAGTCAGCAGGCCGGCACCGGCGACGTCAATCTCAACGCCATCGCTGCGGCGGTCATCGGCGGCACCAGCCTGTTCGGCGGGCGCGGCAGCGCCTATTCGGCCCTTCTCGGCATCATCGTCATTCAGTCGATCGCGAGCGGTCTGACGCTCCTCGATCTGTCGTCGTCGCTTCGTTACATGATCACGGGGGCCGTTCTTGCCGTCGCCGTCATCGTCGACTCGCTGGCACGCCGATCGCGCATTTCGCACGGCCGGGCCTAAATCAACAGGAAAGCAGAGGAAGAAAATGGGACAGGATCTGTCTGGAAAAGTCGCGGCCGTCACTGGGGCGGCGTCGGGTATCGGCCTGGAGTGCGCCAGGACCATGCTTGCAGCAGGCGCCCGCGTCGTGCTGATCGACCGCAACGAAGAGGCGTTGAGGGATGTCTGCTCGAAACTCGGCGAAAAGGCCATTCCCCTGGTCGTCGATCTCTTGGATCCAAAAAGCGTGGCGCAGGTGATGCCTGCTGTTCTGGAGAAAGCGGGCCAGTTGGACATTTTCCACGCCAATGCCGGCTCCTATATCGGCGGTGAAGTGCTTGACGGCGATCCCGACGCCTGGGATCGCATGCTCAACCTCAACATCAACGCCGCATTTCGCTCGGTGCACGCCGTGCTGCCGCATATGGTCGGACGCAAGACCGGCGATATTATCCTGACGAGTTCGGTCGCCGGGATGATCCCGGTGGTCTGGGAGCCGATCTATACGGCTTCCAAACACGCGGTCCAGGCCTTTGTCCACACCCTTAGGCGACAGGTCGCCAAGCATGGCTTGCGGGTCGGCGCCGTCGCGCCAGGGCCTGTCGTGACCGCTCTTCTCAGCGATTGGCCGCAGGAAAAGCTCGACGAGGCGCTCGCCGCCGGTGGTCTGATGGAGCCGAAAGAAGTGGCCGAAGCGGTGCTCTTCATGCTGACGCGTCCACGCAACGTCACCATCCGCGACCTCGTCATTCTGCCGCAGAGCACCGATATCTGAGGGGGATGTGCCGCCCCACGACCGCAGAAAGGAATCGGCCATGATCTTCGATAGATTTCGCTTGAACGGACAGGTGGCGCTTGTGACCGGCGGCACGCGCGGCATCGGTCTGGCGATCGCCGAAGCGCTCGGAGAGGCGGGCGCCAAAATCTTCATCAGCGGAAGAACCCGCAGCGCGGCGGCGGACGAGCGGCTGGCCAAGACCGGCGTCGATTGCGATTTCATCGCCGCCGACATGACGAAAGATAATGCCGCCGATGCGCTCGTCACTGAGACCCTCTCACGGGCGGGTCGGCTCGATATCCTCGTCAACAATGCCGGCATCGCCATTCATGGCGACAGCGGCGAATTCTCCGATGCCATCTGGCGCGAGATCATGACCGTCAATGTCGACGCCGTCTTCCGCACCTGCCGCGCAGCACTCGCACCGATGCGGCGCCAGGGCGGCGGCGTCATCCTCAATCTCGGCTCGATCTCCGGCATCGTATCTAACATTCCGCAGAACCAGGTCGCCTATAACGCCTCCAAAGCGGCGGTCCATATGATGACGAAGAGCCTGGCAAGCGAAGTCGCCGCCGAGAACATCCGCGTCAATGCCATTGCGCCAGGCTATATCGAGACCGATATATCGCGCGGCGGCATCGCCAATCCCGACTGGTTCCCGACCTGGCGCAGCATGACACCGATGGGACGTGTCGGACAGCCGGAAGAGGTGGCCGGGGCCGCCTTGTTCCTCTGCTCGGCGGCGGCAAGTTATATCACCGGCGAGGTGCTTGTTATCGACGGCGGCTATACGACGCGGTAAGCATCGGAGAGGGGAGGGCGGGTCCCCCGCCCGGCAGCCAAGCGCCTCTCTTTTTGCTCGGAAAATTCAGGTCGCCGTGCCGCAGGCGCTCTGGTAATCGGCCAGCACGCGGTCGACTGCGGCAATCAATATAGTCTCGGGATCGCCGACTTCAGCCGCCGAAAGCTGCGGCAGATACTGATGCAGTAGCGTCTCCGGGATCGTCTTTCCGCGCAGCGCGCCGAGCAGTCTCTCGAACGCCTTGTCGGCCTCGGGCCTGTTCCAGTAATAGCGGATACGATCGCTGTAGCTGTAGCGCCGCTGCAGACGCAAAGCCGTCTCGTCGCCGTGATAATGGGCCTGCCAGTCGCCCGGTGCTGCCAGCATCAGGGCCTCCATCGCGGCCGCAAGGGGTCTATCGCCGTAACCGGCAACCATCTCCGATGCGATCATATCGAGCGCATAGGCGGCCTCACGCAGCGCAAAGGTCAGGCCGGGGCCGACCTTCAGGATCGGGAAGCCGTCCTGCACCAGCCGCGTCAGCGCATCGCGCGTCTGATAATCAGTGGAATGAGCCTCGAAGACGAATTGCGGTTCCTCGTCGAGCAGTGCGGTCAATTCAGTCGCAAGTTCGGGCCTGTAGCCGATGACGTTCTCGCTGCCGAATTCGACACCCGGCTGGACGACGAAAGCGATGACGCGGGAAAAGGCGTCTTCCAATCCTGCCCGCGAAAAGATCTCGCGATGAATGGCGATCGTCGAGCGGGCTGCATCCGCCGCGGTCGGCCGGAGTTCTTCGAGCGCATGGTCGGCGCCGCCCGGCACCGGAACCTCGGTGCCGAGGATATAAAGCGGCAGCGGCACGCCGCTCGCCTTTGCCGCCCTTTCGCTGATCTGCGCAAGTCTTGCGGCGCGCTCGGCGATCGTCCGGTCGTCGAGTGCGGCCGGCTCGCCGGCGCAGCCCATCGAGGCATCAAGATGGATCTTGCTGAACCCGGCTCGGACGTAAGCTTCGACCATGGCCTCAGCCTTCTCGAGTGCGGCCTCCGGCTTTTCCTTGCGCCATGGATTGGGACCGAGGTGATCGCCGCCGAAGATCATCTGCGACCGGTCGAGCCCTTCCTCGGCGGCAATGCGCTCGGCAAAGCGGATGAAGTCTTCCGGTGTCATGCCGGTATAGCCGCCGAGATGGTTGACCTGGTTGCAGGTCGCCTCGATCAGAACTGGCCCGCCGTCGTGCACCGCCCGCCGGATGGCAGCCCTGAGGACGAGGGAATGGGCGGAACAGACCGAGGTGATGCCGAAGGCTTTGCCTTCGCGCCGCGCGGCGGCAAGACGGGTCAATATCCAGTCCATCGTCTATCTCCTCGGGGTTTCGACAATAAAGGTCGTGAGTTCGGCAAGGGTGGAGACGCCTTCCATGGGACCGAGCCGGGTCACGTTGCGAGCGCCAGCCGCATTGGCGTGGAGCAGGGCGGCATCCGGCGCCATGCCCTTGCGGCGGCAGGTGAGATAGGCCGCGCCGAAGCAGTCGCCGGCGCCGGTCGGATCGACCTCGTCAACGGTGAAGGCTGCGCAATCGATGCGCGGGAGGCCGCGGCCAAAGAAGGAAGCGCCCTGTTCGCCGCGCTTCAGGACGATCTCGCCCATGCCGCTCTCCAAAAGCTTGGCGACAGCCGCAGCTTCGTCTGCGCGGCCGGCGGCGGTGAAAAGCTCCTCGCCGGAGGGCAGCAGCAGGTCGGCTGTTGCAAGCACCTGATTGAAGCTGTCCAGCGCGCCGTCATCGGTCAGCAATTCCTTACGAAGGTTGGGGTCTAGCGACACCGAACCGCCGCGGGCCTGCACCGTCTCGACGGCATAGAGGATCACCTCGCGGGCACCGGGAATGGTGAGAGCCGTTCCCATGACATGCACGTGGCCGGCACGCCGGACGAGAGCCTCAGCGGCAGAGGTCAAGCCGATCTGGCCGGCCGCTGATCTGGCGATGTTGAAGACGAAATCCCGGGCGCCATCCGGCCGGTAGCGAACGAAAGCACTGCCTGTCGGCCAGTCTTCATGGATTGCGATGGCCGACACGTCGACGCCGTCCTGCCGCAGGCGGTCGACGTTCAGCCGGCCGAAATCGTCATCGCCGACACCGGCGATGATGGCGGCCGCACCGCCCATGCGCGCGACCTGATCGATGAAAATGGCCGGCGCGCCGCTCGGATAGGGACCTGCCAGGGATTGCGGCTCGAGAAAGCCGGTGCCGACTGTGGTCGCCATGATCTCCACCAGGATCTCGCCGACGGTGATCGTCGGTCCGAGCGCTTCCGGCGCAATCGCCCTTTGTGACGGCATCTACAATCTCCTCATGCGGGTATCGGCATCTGCACTCTCCGCATTCATCAAATCTCGATCCGCCGTAACTTGCTTGCGGAAGGCAGTCAAGACTAATTTGACGCGTGACAATTTTAATGTTGCAATGCAGCGAGTGGAGACTGCTTCATCTTGCGCCGCAGAACGTCGCCCGTGCTGAAGAATCGGCCTACATTTGCATGAGCGACATAAGATGAGATGGATTTGCCTCCCCAAACCCGCTTGACAAGATCGATCAAGTTGGCGGATAAAAGTTTACGCATGTAATTTTATGCGTGAACATCCGTAAAGGAGGAGCGGAGAACATGAGCAAGATCATTTGCATTCTATCTGCATCCGTCGCCTACCTCGCACTGACCGCCGGACTGGCAGGCGCCGAGGAACTGACGATCGCCACTGTCAACAATGGCGACATGATCATCATGCAGAAACTGTCGCCGGAATGGGAGAAGGAGACCGGCAACAAGGTGAACTGGGTGGTGCTCGAAGAAAACGTCCTGCGCCAGAAGGTGACGACTGACATCGCAACGAAGAGTGGCCAGTACGACATCATCACCATCGGCGGCTATGAGGCGCCGATCTGGGGCAAGCAGGGCTGGCTGGCGCCCGTTGACGATCTCGGCGCCGATTACGACTATGACGACCTGCTCGCTCCGATCAAGACGGGCCTGACCGTCGACGGCAAGCTCTATGCCGTGCCTTTCTATACGGAAAGCTCGTTCACGCTTTACCGCAAGGATCTCTTCGATGCCGCCGGCATCAAGATGTCTGATGAACCGACCTACGACCAGATCAAGGAATATGCAGCGAAGCTGACGGACAAATCAAAGGAACAGTACGGCCTATGCCTGCGCGGCAAGCCCGGCTGGGGCGAGAACATGGCGTTCCTCGGAACCATGATCAACGCCTATGGCGGCCGCTGGTTCGACATGGACTGGAAGCCGCAGATCAATTCCGAGCCCTGGAAGAAGGCAATTACAGATTATGTCGAGCTGATGACCAAATATGGTCCTCCCGGCGTGACTGCGAACGGCTTCAACGAAAACCAGGCGCTGTTTTCGACCGGTCATTGCGCAATGTGGATCGATGCCACGTCCGCTGCCGGCCGCGTCTACGACCCGAAGCAGAGCAAGGTCGCCGACAAGATCGCCTTCACGCGTGCGCCTGTCGCCGTCACCGCGAACGGCTCGAGCTGGTCATGGTCCTGGAACCTGGCGATCCCGGCTACCTCGACCAAGCTCGATGCGGCCAAATCCTTCCTGAAATGGGCGACCTCCAAGGACTACGTCAAGAAGGTTGGCGAGACGGAGGGCTGGGTCGCGGTGCCGCCCGGCACCAGAAAATCGACCTACGCCCTGCCGGAATATCAAAAGGCGGCTCCCTTTGCCGATACCGTGCTGAAGGCCATCCTCTCGGCCGACCCGTCCAAGCCGACCAAGGACCCCGTTCCCTATACCGGTGTTCAGTTTGTCGCCATTCCCGAGTTCCAGGGCATCGGCACGCTCGTCGGCCAGCAGATCGCCGCCGCTCTGTCCGGACAGCAATCGGTCGATGCCGCTCTCGACAGTGCCCAGAAACAGGTCGAACGCGACATGAAGAAGGCCGGCTACCCGAAGTGAGCCTTTCATTCTCGCGGTCTGCCCGCGAGTTCCTCCCGGAAAGGTCCCGGCAGCACGACTGCCGGGACCTTCTGGTCAGGCGGTTAGCCATCATTTTGCACTACGGCGTCTGCGCCGACTGAACTGGAGAACGACATGAGACTGAAAGACAAGGTTGCCCTGATTACCGGCGGCGCGCGCGGCATCGGCCTCGGCTTTGCCGAGGCCTTCGTCAAGGAAGGCGCCAAGGTCGTCATCGCCGATATCGATATCGAACGGGCAACGAAATCCGCCGCCGCGATCGGCCCTGCGGCCAAAGCGATGAAGCTCGACGTCACGGATCTCACAGCGATCGACACGCTCGTTGCGGAGTTCGACAAGGAGTTCGGCGGGATCGACATCCTCGTCAACAATGCTGCCATTTTCGACATGGCCCCGGTCAACGAGATCACCGAGGCCAGCTACGACAAGGTTTTCTCGATCAACCTGAAGGGCCCGCTCTTCATGATGAAAGCCGTCTCGAACGTCATGATCAACCGGGGCAGGGGCGGCAAGATCATCAATATGGCCAGCCAGGCCGGGCGTCGCGGCGAGGCGCTGGTGCTTTTATACTGCGCTTCCAAGGCGGCGATCATCTCGGCGACGCAGTCGGCAGCGCTGGCCCTCGTCAAATACGGCATCAACGTCAATGCCATCGCGCCGGGCGTCGTCGACGGCGAGCATTGGGATATTGTCGATGCGCATTTTGCCAAATGGGAGGGGCTGAAGCCCGGGGAGAAGAAGGCCGCCGTCGCCAAATCCGTTCCGATCGGCCGCTTCGCCACACCCGACGACATCAAGGGCCTTGCCGTCTTCCTTGCCTCATCGGACAGCGACTATATCCTTGCCCAGACCTACAATGTCGACGGCGGCAACTGGATGAGCTGATCGCCCTTCCGCAAGAAGTCTGGAGCCAGGAAGATGGAAGCCATCTGCTATACCGAGAAGGGCGTCGCGGTCACCAAAGCGCTGCCGCTGCCGGAGCTGCGGCCCGGCCATGCGCTGGTGCGCGTGCGCGCCGCCGGTCTTTGCCACACCGATATCGACGTCCTCCATGGCCGTTACGGCGAGGGCCGCTTCCCGCTCGTCCCCTGCCATGAATTTGCCGGTGTGATCGAGGCCGTGGCCGGCGATGTCTCCGGCCTCGCCGTCGGCGCCCGCGTCGTCGTCGATCCCAACCTTCCCTGCGGGCAGTGCCGGGCCTGCCGCAAGGGACTGACCAATCTCTGCCGCGATCTGAAGGCCTATGGCGTGACGGAGGACGGCGGTTTTGCCGAATACAGCCTGGTCAGGACCGATCACCTGCATGAGATCGGCGATCTCGACTTCAATCTCGCCGCGCTCGCCGAGCCGCTCGCCTGCGTTTTGAACGGCCTTGGCAGCGCCGGACTGCGGGCCGGTCCGGCGGGAACCGAAACGGCGCTGGTCTTCGGCGCCGGACCGATCGGATTGCTGCTCGCGCTTTCCCTGAAGGCCGAAGGCGTTTCGGTGACGGTCGCCGATATCAACGAGGCACGGCTGGCCTTTGCCGAACGGCTGGGACTGGAGACGGCCGTCTCCGGCACCGAAGCGCTTGCCAGCCGCCACCGCTCTTTCGATTTCGTTGCCGATGCAACGGGCATCGCCCGTGTCGTCGAAGGCATGATCGACTTCGCCGCCGATGGCGGCACGGTTCTCGTCTTCGGCGTCTGCGCCCCCGATCAGCGCATTTCCATCGCGCCCTTCGAGATCTTCCGCCGCCAGATCCGCTTCGCCGGCTCTCATTCGCTGAACCGCAACGTTCCCCAGGCGCTCGACGTTCTAAGAAGGGATACCGGCGCCATGGCGCAGCTGGTGTCCCACCGACTGCCGCTTAGCGAAGTGCTTCCCTTCATCACCAAAAAGTCCGCCGATCCGGCAACGATGAAGGTGCAGTTCTCCATAGACTAGGTTCGGGTTATCGACAGCGCCGCTTTTCGTCCGGCGATGAGTCATCTAGAAACCGTCAGACACGCGGCGTCAGGAGATCAGATGGTGGGAAAGACGATCAAAACCATGGAGGACTTTTCGGAGTTCGTCGGCTTGTCGCGTCCCACCGTCTCGAAATATTTCAGCGATCCGATGTCGGTGCGCCAGAAGACACGGGAAACAATCGAGCAGGCGCTGAAGAAATCGGGTTTCCGGCCGAATATCTTCGCCGTCAACCTCAACCGGCGGCGCAGCAACATCCTCGGCGTCATCATCCCCAATTCCACCGATCCCTTCTACATGGCGCTCACCCGCCGTATCGAGATGATCGCCAATGAGTCTGGGTTCCTCGCCTTCGTGCTGTCGTCGGACGGCAAGGCCGAAATGGAGGACCGGGCGATCAAGACGCTGAAATCGATGAACGTCGCCGGCGCGATCATCGCGCCGCTCGGCGTCGAATCTCATCACGCCACGCTCGACGAGCTTGGCCGCAGCGTACCGCTCATCTATGTCGATTCGCCGCTCGACGAGACATCCTCCTTCGTGGGCACGAACAACCGCCAGAGTTTCAACCTGATGGTTGATTATCTCTGCCGCTCGGGCGAGCCGCCATGCTATTTCGGCATGCCGCATGTCAATACCAATGCCTTGACCCGCCAGACGGCCTATCTGGAAGCGATGGACCAGTTCAAGATGGCGCCCAGCATTGTCGAGCTGACAGACAGCAAGAGCTGGGACTTCGAGCGCTTCGGCTTCGAGGAAGCGACCCGCATCTTGACGTCGGGGCAGGGCTTTCCGACGCGCACTGTGCTCTGCGCCAACGACCGCGTCGCCTTCGGCGTCATAGCCGCCGCATTCCAGCTCGGCCTCAAGGTCGGCCACGGCGCCAATTTCGACTTGCGGGTCGCGGGACATGACGATCACCCGCTGTCGCGCTACGCCTGCCCCCCGATCACGACGGTGGCACAGAATTATAACGAGATCGGCCGGCTCGCGATCGAAATGCTGCTCGGCAGGCTCGGCGAGGGCGAGGGTCCTGCTAGCGCGCCGGCGGCCCGCATTCTTCTCAATGCCGAGCTCATGCTGCGGACCTCGGCCTGACATCGCATCTCAGGCGCGGGGCAGTCCCGGCGGCCGCAAATGTTTCCTCAGTGCCGCAATCCTGAAAATGGCGTTCGCGGCGCCATAACCTCGATAACCGCGCCGCTCGACGATCTCGAAAAACAGGCCCTCGCCATAAGTCGGGCTGTAAAGCTGGAAATATTCGCCGGAGTCATCGCGGTCGTAGAGGATGTTGTTGGCTTTGAGGCGATCGGCGAAGTCGGCGTCGAGGCCGAAGCGCGCTTCGAGATCGTCATAATAGTTCGGCGAAATCGTAAGCGCCACGAAACCGTTTGCAGCAAGAGCGGCGGCGGCCGCAAAAATGTCGTCGGTCCTGAAGGCGAGATGCTGAATGCCCGAGCCGAAGGTGTCGGCGATGAAGCGACCGGCGAGCGTATTGCGATTTTCCGCACCGTTCATGGTGATGCGCAAAGACCCGACGCTGTTCTCCACGACCTGGCTGCGGACGATACCCGAGGGATCGACGATATCGACCATCGGCGTCTTCTCGGCCTCGACGAGCGAGGTGTAGAACAAGAGCCAGGTCAGCAGCTCCTCATATTTCATCGTCTGCGCCATATGATCGATCGATTGCAGCCCCACCGGCTGCGGAGCGGCCTCATCCTCGATCGCATCGAACTCAATTTCCCAGATGCGGCCGAGCGCGGTCTTGCGGTCGAGGAAATAGAGGACGCCGCCACCGACGCCGCGGACCGCCGGCATCTCTATCTCACCGGTATCCAGCGATTGGGAGAACCGTTCGGCGCCCAGCGCCATCGCGCGCTGTAAGGCCGCCTTGGCATTGTCGACCATCAGGCCGGCGGCGTAGGCGGAAGTGCCATGGACGGCGTAGGAGGCGCTGGCAAAGCCTTTCCGCTCGGTATTGATCACGAGATTGATGGCGCCCTGGCGAAAGACCGTCACCCGCTTGGTCTTGTGTTTGGCCGCCTTGCGAAAACCGAGGCTCGCAAACAGCGCCTCGAGCTCCGGCGCCTCGTCTTCATCGGCGGTGAACTCGACGAAGGCGATGCCCTCGACGGCAACGCGCGGCGGCATTGAAGGCACCGGCAGAGCGCTCTCCGGCTGCTCACGCTTCACCTGATCGCCGAGATAGATCAGCGAACGGCGGCCGTCGACGGCAATCGCGCTTGGCGAACCGCCGCGGAACTGGTCATTGAAAATCTCCAGCGAGAGATAGCCGTCATAGCCGGTTGCGGCAACGGCCTTCATGAAATCGAGCACCGGCAGGTCGCCTTCACCCGGCATGTTGCGGAAGTGCCGGCTCCAATAGAGCAGATCCATATCGATCACCGGCGCATCGGCAAGCTGAATGATGAAGATCTTTTCCTTCGGGATCGACCGGATCGAGTTGACGTCGATCTTGCGCGACAGCGTGTGAAAGCTGTCGAGGATCAGGCCGATATTCGGATGATCGGCCCGCCGGACGATCTCCCAGGCATCGCGATGGTCGTGTATGTGGCGGCCCCAGGCGAGCGCCTCATAGCCAACGCGCAGGCCGCGTTTGGCGGCGCGCTCACCGAGTTCACGAAAATCCGCCGCCGCCCGGTCGAGACCGCCGAGTGATGCCGGCGAGACGTTGGAGCAGACCAGCACGAGATCGGTGCCCATTTCCTGCATGAGGTCGAATTTGCGCTCCGCCCGGTCGAAGGTGCGGCTGCGCAGCGGCTCCGGCATGCCTTCGAAATCGCGGAACGGCTGAAAGAGCGTGATCTCCATGCCGAGATCGCGCACCATCCGGCCGACCTCCTTCGGGCTTTCGTCGAAGATCAGGAAGTCGTTCTCGAAGATCTCAACCCCGTCGAAGCCGGCCTTGGCGATCGCCTCCAGCTTGTCGCGGAGGTCGCCGCTCAGCGAAACAGTCGCAATCGATGTCTTCATCGCAGTGGTCCTTGCGAGAGCGTTAAGTCGTCATGGTCTTGAAATGCGCAAGCATGCGACCGGCATCCGGCTCCCTGCCGGTAATCAGGCGAAAGGCGCTGACCGCCTGAAAGACAGCCATGCCGCCGCCATTGAGCGTCCGGCAACCGCGCTGCCTCGCCTGCCGCAATAGCTCGGTCTCCAGGGGGAAGTAGACGATCTCGGCGACCCAATGCCGCCTTTCCAGAAGTTCGGGCAGAAGCGGCGTGCCGGGATATTTGGCCATGCCGGTCGGCGTAGCGTGGATCAGCCCGGATGCCGCCTTCATCGCGGCCTCGAGGTCGCCGCCGGCAGTGATCGACGCATCGGGAAAGAGCGCGGACATCGTTTGCGCCAGATCGACGGCGCGCTCATGCTCACGATCGAAGACCGTCAGTCTCTTCAGGCCGAGGGTCAGGATCGCATAGGCGGTTGCGACACCCGCTCCACCCGCTCCGAGCTGCACGGCCGAGAAAAGATCGGCCTGCGGCAGCCCGCGCCGGAAGCTCTCGGCGAAGCCCCACCAGTCGGTATTATGCCCGAAGCGCTTGTTGTCCTTCAGCACGACCGTATTGACGGCGCCGAGCGCCCGGGCTTCCGGCGACAGCTCGTCGAGCAGGGCAATGACGAGCTGCTTGCAGGGATGGGTGATGTTGAGGCCGGCAAGACCACGCTCTTCGGCATCCGCGACCAGCCGCGAAAGATCGGCAGGCGAGGCATTCAGCTTGACGAGATCGATCAGTTCATAATCGTAATCCAGCCCCTGCGCCGCACCTTCCTCCATATGCATGGCAGGCGTCAGCGAAGCCTGGATGCCGGAGCCGATCAGCCCGGCCTTCAACGGTTTCAGCAGTGTCTCGGCCATGCGCCAGTTCCCGTTTCTCTTGTGATGGGAAAGGCCCGCAGGATCGCTGCGGGCCCTGATCCGCTTACTTGCCGCGAACCGTGTCGAGCTCCTTGAAGAGCTGCGTGACGGTCTCCGCGCCGATCTCAGCCGTGAACTTGTCGATCAGCGGCTTGACGGCGTCGCGCAGCTTCTGCGTCTCTTCGGGGCTGAGTTCGGCGACTTCCATGCCGGTCTTCTTGATTTCCGCGATCGCGTTGGCATCCTTTTCCCTGGACACCTTGCGCTGATAGTCGCGGGCTTCCGTTGCGGCGGACTGGAAGACCGCCTTTTCCTCATCGTTCAGACCATCCCAGAACTTCTTGCTGATGAGCACGATCTGCGGATTGTACTGGTGACGGGTGATCGTCATGTACTTCTGCACTTCGAAGAATTTGGCATTGATGATGTTGGCGGCCGGGTTCTCCTGGCCGTCGACGGTGCCGGTCTCAAGCGCTGTATAGAGCTCCGTATAGGGCAGCGGCACGGCATTGGCCCCGAGGCTGTTGAAGAGTTCGATCGGAATCGGCGACTGGATGGTGCGGATCTTCAGGCCCTTGATATCCTCGAGCTTGGTGACGGGATGACGGTTGTTGGTGAGGTTGCGGAAACCGAGCTCCCAATAGCCGAGACCGACGAGGCCATTATCGGGCAGGAGCTTCATCAGGTCGGTGCCGAAGGCGCCGTCCATCACCTTGTCGGCCTCTTCGCCGCTGTTGAAGAGGAAGGGCAGGTCGACAGCGCCGAACTGCTTGACGTTGCTGGCGAGAATACCGGCGTTGAGCACCGTCATCTCGATCACGCCGCCCTGCAGCGCCGACACGGTCTGGACGTCGCCGCCGAGCACGCCGCCCGGAAACAGCTTGACCTCGATCTTGCCGCCGCTCTTTTCCTTCATCAGCTCGGCAAACTTCTCCATGCCCATGACCTGGGGATGGCCCTTGTTGTTGGCAGCGGCGAATTTGAGGCTGTGTTCGCGGATTTCGGCCATTGCAGGGCCGCTTGCCAGGAGGGCAATCGGCAGGGCCAGCCCCAGAGCCAGTTTCGTCAATCTAGTCAGCATGTTTTCCTCCCAGGATGAGGCCGGCATCTCCCTCCGGCCATGTTGAAATTCAATCGCCGCAGGCGAAGTCAGTGCCCGAACCAGGCGACCGGCGCGGTCACCAGTGTGGGAAAAAAGACGAGCAGAAAGAGAACGATCAGTTCGGCGATCATGAAGGGAATGACGCCCTTCATCAGATCCTCCATCGAAAGCTTCGACACACCGCAGATGACGTTGAGAACCGTACCGACCGGCGGCGTGATCAGCCCGATCGAATTATTGATGATGAACAGCACGCCGAAATAGACCGGATCGATCCCCGCCTGCTTGATGATGGGCATCAACACCGGCGTCATGACGAGGATCGTCGGCGTCATGTCCATGGCGGTACCGACGACGACGATCAGCACCATGATGGCAAGCAGCAGCAGTGTCTGCTTGTCCATCAGCGGTTCGACGAGAGCGGCGAGTTCGCCGGGCACGTCGGCGACGGTGATCAGCCAGGCCGAAACGGCGGCGCAGGCCACCAGGAACATCACCACTGAGGTGATTTTCGCGGCCGCGACGAAGACCTCGAACAGCCGCGACGGCGGCAGTTCCCGATAGACGACCATCGATACGAAGAGCGAATAGACAGCCGCGACGACACCGGCTTCAGTCGGCGTGAACACGCCGAATTTCAGGCCGAAGATGATGATCAGGGGAAGCATCAGCGCCCAGATGCTCTCGGCGAATGCCTTCATCCGCACCGCGCTGCTTTGCTTCGGCGGAAGGGCGAACTGCTCCTTGCGCGCCACGATCAGCCAGGTGACACAAAGGGCCGCGCCGATCATCAGGCCTGGAAAAATGCCGGCCAGGAACAGCTTGGTGATCGAGACCCCGCCGATGACGCCATAAAGGATGAAGCCGATCGAGGGCGGGATGATCGGGCCGATGATCGAGGCGGAAGCGAGCAGGCCGCCGGCGCGAGCCGGATCATGGCCCGATTTCAGCATCATCGGGAAGAGCAGGGCGCCAAGCGCGGCCGCATCGGCGACGGCCGATCCGGAAAGACTCGACAGCACACAAGCCGCGAAGATGGCGACGAAGCCGAGGCCGCCCCTGATATGGCCGACCATGGCCATGGCGAGATTGACGATGCGGCGCGAAAGGCCGCCTGTGTTCATCACCTCGCCGGCGAGAAGGAAGAAAGGCACGGCCATCAGCGGAAAGCTGTCGGCGCCGTTCAGCACGTTCTGCGCGACGATCTGCGCATCGAACATGCCGAGATAGATCATCAGCGCCACGCCTGTAATGATGAGGGCAAAGGCGATCGGAACGCCGAGCGCCATCGGACCGAGAAGGGCGCCGAGGAAGATCGTGACAGTCATGACGCGCTCCTCAGTGCTTCGGCTTGAGAACGGGGAAGGCCGTCTGCGCGGGATCTTCGAGTGCCGCCTGTTCCTCGCTGTCGCGCACAAGCTCGGCGGTCGTCACGTCGATGCGGTCGGTCACGATGGCAAAAGCGTCCCAGAGAAGGATGAAGAAGGCCGGCACGCCAAAGGCGAGCCCCGCGCCGTAGAAGACGCCCATCGAAATGCCGGTCGCCGGGGCCGAGACGTGAAGGTTGATCAGCGTTTGGGCCCAGCTGCCGCTGATCATCAGCCAGGTGGCGACCAGCATCATTCCATAGCCGAGGAGCACGGCGAGCTTCGCGAGGGGTTTCGGGAGGCGGACGATGAGGGAGTCGACGCCGAGATGGGCATGCTCGCGCATTGCCACCACCGCGCCGAGGAAAGTCAGCCATATGAAGAAGATACGCGACAGCTCTTCCGACGAGGTGATGCCTTGGTTGAAGGCATAACGCAACACGACGTTCCCGAAGACGAGGACGACCATGCCCGCCAGTAATAGAGCGATCGTTGCTTTCAGCGCGAAGAAATAAAAGTCGATAATACGGGTCATTCGCTCCTCCAAGCGCGGCCTTGTTTAGGCCGTCCGCCGACCATCCGTCAGACATGCGAAAGCGTGCCGTGACCGAACAATTGCCGTCGCGATCAATTCCTCCATTGTCGCACTTCCAAAATGTACTAACTAGTTCGTATGTCAAGCGTCATCTATTGAAACATGCGGCCAAGGTGAATAAGACTGACGAAAAGACATATGGAGACGTTCGCGTCGAACGCCGGCCACGGTCTGAATTCCTTATGCACGACAATAGGTTAGAGGATCGGCAATCAGGCTCATGGCGGAACGGGGCGAAAACGGCCGGAAGAACGATCCACAGCAGACGAAGGAAGATATCCTCCTCGTCGCAACGGAGGAATTCTCCACCCATGGGCTTGCCGGCGCCCGCGTCGACGCGATCGCCGAGAAGACGCGCACCTCGAAGCGGATGATCTATTACTATTTCGGCAGCAAGGAAGGGCTCTATCTTGCCGTCCTCGAGCAGTCCTACCGCAAGATACGCTCGCTGGAATCCGATCTGCATCTGTCCAATCTCGAGCCGGAAGAGGCGTTGAGGACGCTGATCTCAACGACTTTCGATCACGACGAGGCCAATCCTGATTTCGTCCGTCTCGTCAGCATCGAGAACATTCATCATGCCGCCCATATGCTTCGCTCCGAGGCGATCCGCGATCTCAACGTCTCGGTCATCGAAACCATCGCCGGCATTTTGCAGCGCGGCTTCGACCAGGGCGTCTTCCGGCGGAACGCCGACCCGATCGACATCCATATGATGATCAGCGCCTTCTGCTTCTTCCGCGTCTCGAACCGCTATACGTTCGGCACGATCTTCCGGCGCAACCTATCGGACAGCGACACCATCGAACGCCATCGCGGAATGATCGCCGATGCCGTCGTCAGCTATCTGAAAAGCTGACGGCGCGGTCTCCTCAGCCGCGCTGGGAAAGCAAGGGTATCGCAATCTCGAATTCGGCGCCGGCGCCGGTCGTCTGCCGAAGGTGGATCGTGCCGCCGTGGGAGCTGAGCATGGCATGGACGATGCCGAGCCCCATGCCGGTGCCGCCCTCTTCGCGGCGGGTCGAGAAGAACGGCTGAAAGATGCGGTCGCGGTTTGCCTCGGAAATACCGCTGCCATCGTCACGGACGAGAATGAGTGCTGTTCGGGCGTCGGCCGACACCCTGAATTCAAGCAGCGTGGCGCCGTGCTGAAGGGCGTTGTCGGCAAGGTTGGCGAAAACGATGATGGCAGCCTCGTCGGGAAGCGCAATCAATGTCTCCGTATCGCCTGTCCCTGAGATATCAAGAGCGGGAAATCGCTGGCGCAGTAGGGCCATGACGCTTGCAATGCTGCTTCCGCCCCCGGTCATCGGCATTTCCGCCTGTGCAAGTTCCCTCAGCCGCTGCAGCAGCGCGTCGAGACGGACAGCGTCGGCGGCGATGTTGTCCAGAAAGTGCAGGCGTTGCGCCTTCGTCATCGCTCTGTCGGCATCATCATCGCGCAGAAGCTCCGCCGCGCCCCGAATGGCCGTCAGCGGCGATTTCAATTCGTGGGACACATGGGCGGCAAAGGAGCGGACATATTCGGTGCGGTCGACCAGTTTTCCCGCGAGATCGAGGAAACTCTGCGACAACACGGCGATCTCCCGCGTCCCATAGCTTTCAAGCGGACGGATCGCTGCCTTGCCGCCGCGGGCGATCTCATCCGTCCGGGCGATCAGGGCGTCGATGGGACCGGTGATGGTGCGCGTCAGCACGTAGGCGACGGCGAGCGTCAGCACGAGGACGACGACGAGGGCGATGATTTCCACCGGCTCCATCCGCTTCGCGCTCGCCTCCGTGGCGCGAAACCAGATGACGATCAGGACAGGCAGCGCCATCACCGTGAGAAGCACCGCGTAGACGATCAGCGCCAGCGGCGGCCGCCATTTCACCCGGACTTTCGGCGCCGGCATCACGCCTTCCTCCCGATTTCACCGCCGAGCTTGAAGCCGATGCCGTGAACGGTTGCGATGACCCCGGAGCCGCCGGCGGCGGCCAATTTGGCCCTGATATTGCGAATATGGCTGTCGATCGTGCGATCGGCGACATAGGTGCCGGCGCCGTAGGCCGCCTCCATCAATTGCTCGCGGCTGAAGACCATACCGGGCCGTGACAGCAATGCGTCGAGGATGGCGAATTCGAGCGCCGTCATCGCAACAGCGCTCTTGTCGAACATAACGGTCCTGCCGGCGCGATCCAGGCTGAGCTCGCCGGCGACGAGCGTGGCGTGGCGCCTGTCAGGCCCCGCTTCATTGCCACTGCGCTTCAGGATCGCCTTCACCCGCGCCACGAGTTCACGCGGGCTGAAAGGCTTCGTCACATAGTCGTCCCCGCCGATTTCGAAGCCCAATATCCTGTCAATTTCCTCGTCCCGCGCCGAAAGAAACAGGATCGGCAGTCCTGACGTCGTGCGGATCTGACGGCAGACTTCCAGACCGTCCATACCGGGCATGCCGACATCGAGAATGATCAGATCGATATTGCCGCGGCGGAAGGCCGCCATCGCCTCCGCACCGTTGCGGGCCGCCATCGACGCCAAGTCCGCGCGTTCAAGGGCGAAACAGATCACATCGCGGATGTGAGGTTCGTCATCGACGACGAGAATACGGGGCGCCATCACTAGTCCTGCGTTGGTTTGTCGTGCCTGTTGTTATCGTTCTCGTTCGATCTTGCAATGGTCGCAGGAGCCAGAAGATGGGTCTCCAGCCGCGCTGTCCGGAAAGTCCAGCTTCGCCAGCCGCGCGGGTGCTGTTCAAAATCCCTGACGAGGTCGTATCGGATTGATAGCGCTTCGTTCCTCTTGTCGACCAGGTGGTCCGGCAGCATGCTGAGGTAAAGATCGAGCGCCGGAATGACGGAAGGGCCGAGCGAGGAGAGATAGGCAAAGTCGAGCGGCAGGCCTTCCTGGTTGATTTCCTGGCTATGGATGACATTGAAGCGGGCGATGAATGCCGGGAAATCGATGAAGGCACTGATGTAGAGAACCGTCACGAGGGAGGCGAGGTTGGCGGCGATCAGCCACTGGTTGGATAGGTTGAGCAGAATGCGCAGCAGGATGAGCACCAGACCGATGGCGACGAGCCCCATCCAGAGACCGGCGGCGACACGCAGTTCCGTCAGCGAATAAGCTTCGACGTAAAGTCCAAGGCGCAGCATCGACGACAGGCAGAGAAGGACATTCTGGGCAATCCAGGCGTGGACAAGGCCGCGGATGAGCGGACTATAATCGCCGGGCCCGCCGCGCCGCATGGCAACGAGTACAAAGCCGGCGGCCAGAAGCGCCGTCGCAATCAGGGGATAGGCGCCGCGATGTGCATATTCAGCATGACTCATGTGATCCGGCAGATCCGCGCCACCCCAGAGATAGACGAGATCGAGGAGCGTCTGCACCGCAAAGACGGCATTGAACAAGGCGAGCGACCGCAGCAGCGAGGCGTGGCCGAGCGGTGCATTCCTGGCGGGCACGATCATGAACGTCCTGCCGGCCTGCGACCGCGCAGCACGCCGCTTCAAGCGCGGCCGCAGCATCGCCCAAACCACGATGGCGGTCATCAGCCAGAAGCCGATCCGCCAAGGATCGAGGAACTGCAGCAGAACGCCGAAATCGATGCTCCGCAGCGCAATCTCGAGAAGCGGGTTCGCAGCCGCAAAGAGAGACACGAAAACCGCTGCGAGAACAACAGGCATGATCCAAAGACCGATGCCCCGTCGAACGCTGACAAGGGAGAGGCGTCTGCCCGGCGTCGCAAGATATTTATTGATGCTCTCGACAAGTCGCAAAGGAATGACGAACGCGAACCGAAGAAATACCGGGGGCAGGGCTGCTAGCCGACGAGGCATCAGGTCGGCGCTGACGAGAGCGACCGACATCAGCCCACCGACGCAAAAGGCAAGGCCCGTGAGTGAGGGCGCTTCCAGCAGGGGCGCCGAAGCCAGGACCAGAAAGCCCACGAGAAGAGCCGCTGTCGAAGGCGATGGCGGCTTGCGCGCCGAGAACAGAATGCCGATGCAGACCGCAACAGCAAAGAGAAAAAGATTGATCCCGGGCGCGTGACCAAAGATCAGAAAGTCGGCAAGCGCCACCAGCGCAAGCAGCGCGGCGACCCGGCCGCTGCCGCGCCTGATGGGCATCGGTTGTGTCAGGATGTCGGCTGTGTCCATTGCTGCTCCTCTTGCGGATGCCGATTTTCAATCATGATGAGCGTATTTCCCAACCTTGCCTCGATAGGAACCTCGGTCAGCCACCACCCGTCCTTGCGCAGGCGATCCGGCAAGGTTGGCGATGTGAGGCGCGGCGGGGTGTCGTTTTTGCTCATGACGGGAAGATGCCCCGCCGGATTGCAGATTTTGTGCAGAGAGCGAGGAGCAATTCAGGAGATTGTCCGATCGGGAGGTTATGGAGGGTCGCTCCAGCTCGCAGCGGCCGTGACGGCGGGTGGGAATTCCCCGATCCCTCCGGAGCGCGACAACGAACGTCACCCGATCAGGTGATGCTTCTGCCGGTTCACGGGGATGGCAAGTCGAAATGAACTAAGGAAGCGGGGAATATCGCCGGTCGGCGAGCGAGGACCTCATCGGTATCGAGGCGCACGCCTGGCATTATGAAGCAACTCGCAGGCTGTCGCGAATGGTCCGAAGAGTTTGAGCAACAACGCTTGCTCCTCGACATCTATCCGATGGCGAGCGCAAAACTCGGTTACGGACCAGACTTTCGTCAGATCGTCCGTCTCTATTTGCTTGGATTCGATGTGTTCGGTCAAGGGCGTGTCCTCCGAACATCGAGACTACGCCCGCCTCTCTTTTATAAGAACTAGCTAAAAAGGGTTATGTCTACCAACCCTTGCTCCAAGGGCGGCACATATACAGAAAAGCCCGCCGATTGCGCGGCGGGCGTCTTGTCTCACCGATCTATTGCTGCGGATCAAACACCGACGCTGTCGGGATGAGCGTCCGTGCCGGTGATGTTGAGCGTCACCAGGGCAGTGTCCGTGTGGCCTTCGCCGTCGGAGATCTTATAGTAGCGAAGAACTTCCGTGTAGGTCTGACCATCGTTCAGATCGCTCGTCAGATCATAGGTGAACGAGCCGTCGGCCTTGACGTGGAACATGCCGTAGGTGCCCTGAACATCGGTTACGGCATCAGCCTTGGAGTCCACCTTCGTGCTCAGAAACTGACGGAGAAACAGCTTGCCGTTGTCGCCGGCAATGTCGTTGTCGAGAACGTTGCCGGCAATGGGGCTGCCTTCGGTGAAGCTGTAGGTATCGTCGACCGCGATCGGCTTTTGGGTAACGCCCTGTATGTTCAGCGTGAAAAGGCCAACATCGGTGTGACCGCTGCCGTCGGAGATCTTGTACGATACCTTCTCCTGGAGCAGTTCGCCGTTGGTGAAGCCAATCTTGGCAGCATCGCTCAGAACATAGGTATAGCTGCCGTCCGGCTTGACGAAGAACGTGCCGTACTCACCCTGAATTTCGGTGACCTGGCTCATGCCGCTCTTAGCACCAACGCTGGCACCGTCAAAGGCGCGCAGGAACAGGTGACCGTTGTCGGACGAATCGTTGGAAAGCAGATTTCCGGAAATTACGTCAGTTTCTTGAAATGTTGCACTATCATCAGTTGCGTGAATTGGGGAAGCCATTAGTTTCTCCTAAAATTGTATATTATCGGGCCAATTTGACCTTCGAGAGCGGCTTCTTTAACAACTTATTAATACTTCAAGTCAACGGGTTATTTAACGAAAGGTTAAAATTCACCTATAACGTGTGTCGCCGCTTCTTAAAACGACCATTACGTACGCCGCTTCAATCAAATTTGAAGCAATTTAGAACAATTTACACGCGGTAAACTTGAAGGAACTTCTGTGGCGACTGAGTTACGGCGGCGTTTTTCTGGTGCTGCTTTATGGTGCCCGCACACCATTGCAATCCCCGTCGCCGCCACCTATTTTTAGAGCCGAACCCGATCCCATCGGTCACTCAAGCAGTGCCGACTCGTCAAAGAACGTAAAGGATCGGCGGTGGGCGTCATCCGCCCGCTATGGGCAATCCCAGCAACAAACGATAAATCCGGCCGCGGCCGGCAGAGGATTTCTTTTTGAGCGACGAAACACAGCGACTGCGATTGCGGTCGTAGGCCGGCAAGCGCAAAAGGACGACATGTTCCCGAACTTGCCGGAGCCTCAAAGGCATTTCAACCTCTTTAGCCGCGCGAATACAGACGCCGATCGTCGCGCAGTTTGGCTGAAAGACGATCGACACATCATTCAACAAGGAGAATTCGACATGCAGGTACTCGTCAGAGACAACAATGTCGATCAGGCCCTCAGGGCCTTGAAGAAGAAGATGCAGCGCGAAGGGCTGTTCCGCGAAATGAAGGAACGGCGCGCCTATGAGAAACCGTCCGAACGCCGCGTCCGGGAAAAGGCGCAGGCGATCAGCCGGCAGCGAAAGGCTACACGCAAGAAGATGCAGCGCGAAGGGCTGCTGGTCGGGCGCAAGCGGACGGCCGCACGTTAGAATCATGCCCCGGTCTCAGCGGTTACATTTCCCGAAAGGATAGACAATGGACGAATTGAATAGCCTCACCATTTCGGAGGAACGTCTCGAGGATTGCCGCGATGTCGTGGAGCCGGATTTGCAGGAGCTGATCCAGCGCGCACTGACATCGGGCTTTTCACGAGAGGAAATCCTCATAGCAGTCAGCGAATTGGTCGCAGAAGATTTCGCGATGGTCATGGAAACCCCGAGCGTGCATTGAGGAACGAGCGGTGGCCATGATGGCACAGAAGGATCTCTTTGGCGGGGCTGACGACGGCTTTCCCGAGGGTTTCCAATATTCGCGGGATATTGTGCCCGCCGATCTGCAGCGCTCGATTCTCAAAGCAATACCTGTCCTGCCGTTCAAAGCCTTCGACTTCCATGGGTTCGAAGGCAAACGCAGAACCGTCTCCTTCGGCTGGAGATACGACTTCGAGAGCCAGCGCATGAGAAAAACAGAGGAAATACCGTCATGGCTGCTCCCCATTCGAGAGGTCGCCGCACACTTCGCGAATATTGTGCCGGAGGCGCTGGAACATGCTCTCGTGACGGAATACGCACCCGGCGCGCCGATCGGCTGGCACAAGGATAAATCCGTGTTCGGACGGGTCGTCGGCATCTCCCTGCTTTCGTCCTGCACCTTCAGGCTGAGGCGCCGGAATGGCGACAAGTGGCAGCGGCAATCGCTCGTGCTTGAACCCGGCTCCGTCTATTTGTTGGCCGGCGCCTCAAGAACGCTCTGGGAGCATTCCATCCCGCCTGTCGATCGACTGCGTTATTCAATCACCTTCCGGGAATTAGCCGAATAGACCGCGGGAACATCGGCTCCAGCAGATGGTTACTCCGTCTTCACACGAATGGAGATGACGATGGCCGACCAGGATGACGCGACACGGGTATGGGAGTTGATCGACAGAATAGGGTTCTGCATGTTGACGACCCGCAACGGCGACAATCTGCGCGCTCGACCGATGTCCGCCTATAGCGCGCAACTTGAAAACGCGGTCTATTTTCTGACTGATCTCGCTAGTCACAAGGACGACGAGGTCGCCCGTTGGCCGAACGTCTGCCTGGCCTTTGCCGACACCAAGGCACAGAAATATCTTTCCGTATCGGGGATGGCCGAGGTGCAGAACGATCGCGAGAAGATCCGTGAATTGTGGGCCACTCCGGCAAAGGCCTGGTGGGACAATCCCGACGATCCCTCCATCCGCATCCTCAAGGTCACCCCGTCTTCGGCCGAATATTGGGACAGCCCCGGCATCATCATCAGCTATATCAAAATGGCGGCCGCAGCGGTCACAAACAGCAAACCGCATATGGGCGACAATGCCGAGGTCACGCTCTGAGACACAGGCGCGGAGGCCGAAGGCATGCCGCTCGCCAACCGACGTCAAGCCCGGTTGGCCGACGCCTTGACGAAATCGATGAATGCTCTGAGCGGCGCAGGCACCAGACGCCGGCCGGGATAATAGAGGAACGGCCCGGAAAAGCGTTGCCACCACGACTCGAGGATAGGCTCAAGTGCGCCGCTGTCGAAATGCGGGCGCAGCCAATCTTCGAAAATGCAGACGATTCCTGTGCCCGCTATCGCCGCGTCGACGGAAAGATCGGTCGCCCCGCCGACCCTGACGATCAATGGGCCGGCCGGTTCGATCCGCACCACCTCGCCGCCCCGCTCATATTCCCATGGGGTCGTCAGCGCACCGCTGGCAAAACGGCCCAACAAGCAGGCATGATCGAGGAGTTCACTCGGATGTTGCGGCCGCCCGTGGCGGTCAAGATAAGCAGGCGATGCTGCAGTGGCAAAGCGCTGGTGGCGCGGACCAATCGGAATCGCGATCATATCCTGCTCCAGCCGCTCGTCATAACGGATGCCGGCATCACACCCGGCAGCGAGCACATCGACAAAGCTCTCCTCGGCGACGATCTCCACGCGAATGTCGGGATAGGCGGCGAGGAATGGCGGCACGATAGCGGGCAGCACCAGCCTCGCAGCGCTGACCGGAACATTGAGCCGCAGCGAACCAGCCGGCCTGTCGCGAAAACGGTTGACCACGTCGAGCGCGGCCTCCACCTCCGTCAAAGCAGGGCCGAGCCGCTCTAGCAGTCCCTTGCCCGCTTCGGTCGTAACGACGCTACGCGTCGTGCGATTGAAGAGCCTGACGTCGAGATCGGCCTCCAGGCGACGCACCGCTTCGCTCAAGAAGGAGGCGCTGCTGCCACTGGCACGCGCTGCCTCGCGAAAACCACCCGCCCGCGCCACTGCGACGAAGGCGTTGAGATCACTCAGGTCTGCTTTCACTGTTCGTCACTCCGCACAGCCTGTGCACATTGTACCCAATTATCATACGCGCCGCTACGGCGTAAGCTCGACCTCATCTCTTGAAAGGAGTGAAATCATGTCCATCATAGATCAGTCTGGCACATTCAATCTCGGCGACCACAAGGTGAGGCGACTTGGCTATGGGGCCATGCAGCTCGCCGGGCCCGGCGTGTTCGGCCCGCCCAGGGATCATGACGCCGCGCTTGCGGTGCTGCGCGAGGCGGTCGCAAGCGGTGTCAATCACATCGACACCAGCGATTTCTACGGTCCGCACATCACCAACCAGATCATCCGCGAAGCCCTCCATCCCTATCGCGATGATCTCGTCATCGTCACCAAGGTCGGCGCAAGGCGCGGCACGGACGGGTCCTGGATTCCGGCTTTCTCGCGCGATGAGCTGACCGAGGCAGTACAAGACAACCTCCGTAATCTCGGCCTTGACGTGCTTGACGTCGTCAACCTCAGGATTATGTTCGACGTGCATGGCCCTGCCGAAGGCTCTATAGAAGCACCCCTGACGGTGCTTGCCGATCTCCAGCGCCGGGGTCTCGTCCGCCACGTCGGCTTGAGCAACGCCACGTCGCGCCAGGTCGCCGAAGGCCGCGGGATCACCGAGATCGTCTGTGTGCAAAACCAGTACAATCTGGCGCATCGGAACGACGACCGATTGATCGACGATCTTGCCCGTCGGGGCACCGCCTATGTACCGTTCTTTCCGCTCGGCGGATTTACGCCGCTACAATCGTCCACGCTCTCCAATGTCGCCGCACGCCTGAGTGCCACGCCGATGCAGGTGGCGCTCGCATGGCTGTTGCGCCGCGCACCCAATATCCTGTTGATCCCAGGCACGGCCTCGCTCGGCCATCTCAGGGAGAATCTCGCCGCCGCCGGATTGGCGCTGCCGGATGATGCCGTCGAGGAACTGAACCATATGGCTGACATCGCGGCCTGACGCCTGCCGGTGGTGCGATCGTTACGCCGTGTTCTCGCGCGGCGTGGCGATCTTGCCGGACGTGGTAGCGCAATCTGCAGGTCGGCCGCACCTTGTTGGCTGCGCCAACGGGCCGGTAAACGAGAGCATCAGGAAGGCTTCCGTGTCAGAAGCTCATAAGCCACCAAGGCTCCTGACATCGCCAGAAAAACCACGATTGCCAACGGATAATTGGCACTGGTGTTCGGATCGGTAAGCTTGGGAAGGCCGAGGACAGCGCCGGCCGCCAGAATCGCCGAGAGCACAATCTCCTGAACGATTAATCTCCAAAAACCCGTCGTGACCAACCTCCTGTCATCTCCGTATTATCGGCCGATGGGACGCCCAGTCTTTATACTTCACGATGCAGCCGTTGGGAAACACGCATTGACCGCACGGTCCAGTGACCATGCGGTCTCGGTTTCAACGCTTCGGCAGCCGACTTGTTGCGGCTATGCTTTCAATAGCGCTCCGGTACGTGCATTTCAGGCGGAACCGGCGCCCTGATGTAGTCGGCATGGCGGATACGATCCGGCAGCTGAATCTCAGGCTTCGGGACATCCTCATAGGGAATCTGGTCGAGAAGATGGGCGATGCAGTTCAGCCGCGCCCGCTTCTTGTCGACGGCCTGCACCACCCACCACGGCGCCTCCTTGGTGTGTGTGCGCGCCAGCATTTCTTCCTTGGCCTTGGTATATTCCTCCCAGTGGATGCGGCTTTCCATGTCCATCGGCGAAAGCTTCCACTGCTTCAGCGGATCGTGGATGCGCATCTTGAAGCGGAATTCCTGTTCCTCGTCGGTGATCGAGAACCAGTATTTGATCAGGACGATGCCGGAACGGACGAGCATCCGTTCGAATTCGGGCACCGAGCGGAAGAACTCCTCGAGTTCGTCAGGGGTGCAGAACCCCATCACGCGCTCGACGCCGGCGCGGTTGTACCAGCTGCGGTCGAAGAGCACGATCTCGCCGGCGGTGGGAAGATGCGGGACATAACGCTGGAAATACCATTGATGGCGCTCCCGTTCGGTCGGCGCAGGCAGGGCCACCGTCCGGCAGACGCGCGGGTTGAGCCTTTGGGTCACGCGCTTGATCGCGCCGCCCTTGCCGGCCGAATCCCGGCCTTCGAAGAGCACGACCACTTTCAATTGCTTGTACTGGACCCAATCCTGCAGCCGCACCAGCTCATGCTGCAGCCGGAACAGCTCGCGGAAATAGATCCTTCGATCGAGCGTCTGCTCCGCCGGTTCGGTCATTCCTTCGACGACCAGATCGTCCAGCCGGTCTTCCTCCATCTGCATTTCCAGCTCCTCATCGAAGCTGTCGGCGATTTCGGCCTTTATCCGGCTGAGCTGGTCCTGATGTATTTTAGACATGGGCTTTTCCTTCCTGCTCATCTGACAGGAGCATGCCACTGCAAACTTTGTGTGACGGTTGGATAACCCCAAGCTCGTTCACTTGTTCGCTTCTTTCGTCATTCCGTATGCCGGAGATCGTTTCGACGCCGGTCGCACCGAGGCGAAGGCGTGTCTAGAGCAGTCCCGTCCTGTAGCGCTCGACAAGGTTGCGGCAGGCGCGGATCGTCAGCGCCATGACGGTGAGCGTCGTGCCGGCGATGCCGCTGCCCGGGAAGGCGCTGGCGTCGGTAACAATGACGTTCGCGGCATCCCAGAGCTGGTTGTAGGAATTGAGCACGGAAGCTTCCGGGCTTTCGCCCATGCGCGCGCCGCCGGTTTCATGGATTGCCGCGCCCATGCACATGGTCTTGCGGAACCATTTGCGGAACATGAAGCGGCTGAAGACATCGGCGTCGGGAAAGGCGCCCCTGCCCATCTCCTTGAGGCCGCGGGGAGAGCCGATGAATTCAAGATCGCCGCCGACCTCCCTGATCATGGCGATCAACGTTTCCTCCTGCCGGCGAAGCAGCGCCTGCTCCTCTTCCTGCATGACACAGCGAATGTGCGGCACCGGAATGTTCCAGGCATCCTTTCGCTTGGCATCCAGGGTAATGCGATTGTCGGCATAGGGCAGCATGCGGCCGAAGCCGAAGAAGGCGAGACGCGCATCGGCCTCCTCTGACACCGGTGCCCTGCCGACGCTGCCCTGATAGTCGAAATCGCCGCGGGCGGCGTCACCCTCGCCGAAACGCGGGATGAAGATCCCACCGGACGGATTGTAGAAGGGATCGACGGGAGCGGAATCGTCAGCGGCCCAACCCTTCGCCTTGGAAAAGGAGCCGAAAGCGAGGCATGGAAGCTGATCCATGAAATAGCGTCCTAACGCGCCCGAGCTGTTTCCGAGCCCGTCAGGATGTCTTGCCGATGCCGAATTCAGCAGCAGCCGCACGCTCTCGATCGGCGAGGCGGAGAGCACTACCGTCGCGGCATGCGCCGTCGAAACCTTCCCCGTATTGCGATCGATGAATTCCGCGCCGGTGGCGCGGCCGGTTTCTCCGTCGGTGGTGATGCGACGGACGACGGCGTCGTAGCGGACCGTCAGCCGGCCGGTCGCCTTTGCCTCCCGCAGCGGTCGCGGCATGCGTTCGGCGTCCGGCGCGATATAGCGCCAGGAGACGACGCGCCTCTCCGGCCATCGGCTTTCCACTGCCTGCTTGAAGATCTGTTCTGCCGGCGTCAGGTTGGCCGGCTTCGCATAGAGGCCGTCCGGCAAGGTCGGCACATCATCCTTGTTGCCGTAGAGCCCGAGATAGGCCTCCACCTCTTCGTAGAACGGCGTGAGCTCGTCATAGGAAACCGGCCAGTCCACGCCCTTTCCGGTGCGCGATCGGATTTTGAAATCATCGTCGGTCCAGCGCAGCAGCACGCGGCCGAAACTGTGCAGACGCCCGCCGCCCTGGCGGCCGCGAATCCAGAGAAAGGGCTCACCTTTCGGCGTCGTATAAGGGTTCTTGCGGTCGTTGACGAAGAAGTGGCTGAAGCGTTCGGTAAAGAAGGCCGCCCGCGCCTGGATCGGCTGGCCCTTCAGGGTGGCACGTGCGCGCTCCCAGATATTGATACTACTTGCCGGCGCCTTCTTGCGCGCCGGGTCGAAATCCTTCGGCTCGACGGCGGGGCCGGCCTCGAGCAGCAGCACCGACAGCCCCTGAGCCGTGAGTTCTTTGACGGCGAAGGAACCCGCCGCGCCGGAGCCGATCACCAGCGCATCATAAACGATCTCAGACATGTCTTTTTCAAATCCTGTCCTGGGCAATTCCTCAAAGCAGCGCAAAGCGCATGCGAAATTGCGGGAAAGCAAAGGGATGGCGCGTCAAAGCCGCGACCCATCGGCAGCGAAGAGCGACGCCTTGGTGATATCGAGACCTGGAGCCACGGCATCGCCGGGCTTGAGGTCGACGTCGCCCATGAAACGAAGCGAAAGGCTTTGCTCCGCCCAGTCGAACCAGACGACGGTATCCGATCCCATCGGCTCGACGACGGAAACGCGGCCAGGAATGGTGGGCAGCCCGCTTACCGCCCCCTTGAGCACAAGGTGCTCAGGGCGAACTCCTAACGTAACAGGCCCTTCCGCCGTCGCGGCCCGGAAAGCATATCCCGAGAGATCGACGACCAGCCCGTTGCTCCGGAAGACCGGCGAGGCGCCGTCGCGTTCGATCCGGCCCTCGATGAAATTCATCGCCGGAGCACCGATGAAGCCGGCGACGAAGAGGTTGGCCGGACGGCGGTAGATCTCCGCCGGCGAGGAAAGCTGCTGGATCACGCCGTCGCGCATGATGGCGATTCGATCGGCGAGCGTCAGCGCTTCGACCTGATCATGAGTCACATAGATCATGGTATTGCCGAGGCTCTGATGCAGCTTTTTGATCTCGACGCGCAATTCGTTGCGCAGCTTGGCGTCGAGATTCGACAGCGGTTCGTCGAAGAGGAACACATCCACCTCCCGCACCAGCGCCCGGCCGATGGCGACGCGCTGGCGCTGACCGCCTGATAGTGCGGCAGGGCGCCGATCGAGCAGCGTCTCGAGGTGGAGGAGGGCGGCGGTGCGCGCGACGCGCGCTTCGATCTCGGCCTTGGGCAGGCCGGCGACACGGAGCCCGAAGGAGAGGTTCTTGCGCACCGACATGCGCGGATAGAGCGCGTAGGACTGGAAGACCATGCCGATGCCGCGATCCTTCGGCTCCTCCCAGCTGACGTTCCTGCCGGAGATCCACACCTCGCCCGCCGTAATGTCCTGCAGGCCGGCAATAGCGTTCAAAAGCGTGGACTTGCCGCAGCCGGAAGGGCCGAGCAGCACCAGGAACTCGCGGGGCGCGACGTCGATCGACATCTTCTCGATCACCGTATGGTGGCCATAGGCGATCTTCAGGTCCTTGACGGAGACGGCGGATTGCATCGAAGCCTTACCCCTTGACTGCACCGGCGGCGATGCCGCGCACGAACCAGCGGCCGGACAGGAAATAGATGGCGAGCGGGACGATGGCGGTGAGGATCGTCGCCGCCATGTTCACATTGTAGGTGCGCTCGCCCATCGTGGTGTTGACGATATTGTTGAGCTGCACGGTCATCGGCAGGTTGTCGCGCCCGGCGAAGACGAGACCGAGCAGGAAGTCGTTCCAGATGCCGGTGAACTGCAGCATGGAGACGACGACGACCATCGGCACGGCGATCGGCAGCATGATTTCGAAGAAGATGCGCCAGAAGCCGGCGCCGTCGACGCGCCCCGCCTTGCAGAGCTCCTCCGGCACGCTGACGAAATAGTTGCGGAAGAGCAGCGTCACCAGCGGCAGGCCGAAGATGACATGGACGAGAATGATGCCGGCGAGCGAATTGTAGAGGCCGATATTCGCCATGGCGCGAACCATCGGATAGAGGAAGATCTGGTAGGGAATGAGACCGCCGGCCATTAACAAGCCAAAGAGCGCATTCGCCCCGCGCGGCCGCCAGAGCGACAGCGCATAGCCGTTGACGGCGCCGATGAAGACCGAAATCGCGACCGCGGGAACGGTGATCGCCACCGAATTCCAGAAGCCGCTGCGAATGCCGACACAGACGGTTCCCATGCAGGCGCCCGACCAGGCGGTCACCCAGGCGGAGAAATCGAACCTTGCCGGCAGGGCGAAGATCTGCCCGAGCCGGATTTCGTCCATGCTCTTCAGCGAGGTGACGACCATCGTATAGAGTGGCAGAAGGAAGAAAAGTGCGGCGACGACCAGGAAGGTATAAAGGCCGATACGTCCCGCCGTGATCTGCGCCGGCTTCGGCCCGTTCGGGTGAGGCTGGTTCATCACGCCGCTCCCTTTGCCCGGTTGCGCATGTGCATCGCATAGCGGAACGGCGCGACCGCGATGATGACGCCGAGGACGAGCACCGTCGCGCCTGCTGTGGCAAGGCCGAGATTCTGGCGCCCGAACAAATTGTCCATGATGAATTTCGCCGGCACTTCGGTGGCATTGCCGGGGCCGCCATTGGTCATGGCGACGACGATGTCGTAGGTCTTGATCACGCCCATGGCGAGCAGCATGCCGGCAGCGGCGAGCGCTGGCCCGAGCTGGGGCAGGATGATCGAGACATAGATGCGCCAGACGGGGATGCCGTCGATGCGCGCCGCTTTCCACTGCTCGGCCTCGATGCCGCGTATGCCGGCGAGCGCAATGACCATGACCAGCCCCGCGCCCTGCCATACGCCGGCGAGCACCAGCGCATAGATCGCCATGTCGCGATTGACCACCCAGTCGAGGACGAAGCTGTCCCAGCCGAGCGAACGCACGCTCGCCTGGATGCCGAGCGTCGGATTGAGCATCCATTGCCAGATCAGCCCCGTCACCACGAAGGACATGGCGTAGGGATAGAGGAAGATCGTCCTGAAGGCGCTTTCGAAGCGGATCTTGCGGTCGAGTGCGGCGGCCAGCAGAAAGCCGAGCACCAGACAGCCCGCGACGTAGAGGACGCCGAAGATCAAGACGTTTTGCAGTGAGGCCAGCCATTTGGCCGAGGCGAAGAGCTTCGAATATTGCGCGAAGCCGACATAGGTCGAAGACGGAAAGAGCGTGGAATTGGTGAAGGACAGCCTTATCGACCAAGCCATGGTGCCGATGAAGACCACGACCGCGGCAAACCATGTCGGCAAGAGGGCGATGGTCGCGGAAAGATTGCGCTTGCGTTTGACGGACATCGGCCAGCTCGTTGACGGATGGAAAGCGGAACACGCGCCGCCGCGGAGCACGCAGCGCGGAAGCCGTGGCGTCGGAGGCAGTCCGACGCCACGGACACGATCCTACTCGAAGATGGCGAAGAAATTCTCGGCCGCAGCCGCCGCGTCGTTCGAGCCGCCGCTCCAGTATTCGTCGACGAAATCATCGAGCGCGCCGACCTGCTGTGGTGTGAGCACGATCGCCTGATCGGGCACAATCGCGCCGGCGCTCATCAGCTCGACGCCCTTCTGGGCGCAGACATCGAGTTTCGACTTGTCGACGTCGGCGCGCACCGGGATAGAGCCCTTCTTACGGGCGAATTCGACCTGGACGGTCGGGTCCATGACGATCTCGGCGAGAAGTTTCTGCGCCTTGTCGGTCTGGGCATTGCCGGTCTTGGGGAACCAGAGGGAGTCGGCGATATAGACCATACCCTTGGATTCGGGAGCGATCATGCAGCCATAGTCCTTGCCCGGCTCCTTGCCGGCGACGGTGAATTCCCCCTTGGCCCAGTCGCCCATGAACTGCACACCGGCCCTGGCAGTGATCAGCATGGCGGTCGCATCATTCCAGTTGCGGCCGGCGGCACCCGCATCGACATAGCCGCGCAGCTTGCCGAGGATTTCAAGCGTCTTCTTGACGCCCGCGACAGACGCTTCGCTCTTGTCCTTGTCGACATAGATCTTCAGAAAGCCATCGATCCCGACCTGCGACAGCAGGATCATATTGAAGACCTTGGTTTGCTGCCAGGGCTGCCCGCCCCAGGCGACGGGAACGAGGCCGGCGGCCTTCAGCTTGTCGAGATCGGCGAAGAATTCGTCCCAGCTCTTCGGCTCCTGCGCAATGCCGGCCTTGCCGAAGGCGTCCTTGGAATAGAAGACCCAGCTTTCGCCATGGGCGCCGGTCGGCGCGAGATAGACCTTGCCGTCATAGGAGATGAGATCATGGATCGATTTCGGCAGGGCGTCGGCCCATTTGCCGGCGGCAGCGACGTCGTCGATCGGATTGAACAGGCCCTGGCTGACGAAATCGGCGGCTGCGAGACCGATGACGCCCTGCTTGGCGCCGGGCGCATCACCGGCAACGATACGGTTCTGAAAAGCCGCATCGGCCGCGCCGAAACCGGCGATCGAGGCATCCTTCCAGACGCCGCCGCGCTTTTCGAATTCGCTTCTGATGACGTTGAGGGCCGCGGCTTCGCCGCCCGACGTCCAGGACGACATGATCTCGATCGTCGGTTTGTCCTCGGCATGCGCCGCGGCGAAGAGACCGGCGACAGCCACGCCGGCAAGAAAAAGCTTCATCATGGTCTTCATTGTTCCACCTCTTGAAAATGCCCTCTTGGCGGGGCGTTTATCGTCTTCGGAATTGATATCAGCGGTAGATCGGCAGGAGCGCCTGCCGGACGAGCGTGAGCCCGTTGGCGATGTCGCGGACGGGATCGGGCGCGGCATCGAGTTCGAGGATCGCCCAGCCTTCATAGGCCCGGTCACGCAGCAACCGGATCCAGGCCGGCCAGTCCACCCGCCCGAGGCCGAAGCCGCAGAAATAGGGCTGGTGGCGGTCGTGGATGTGCTTGTCGATCGGAGTATCGGCAGGCATCGGACCGATCGCATCCTTCCAGTGAGCGATGATCATGCGCTCGTGATGGCGGTCGACGAGCTGGATGGGGTCGGAGCCGGCAACGATGATGTGGGCCGTGTCCGGGCACATATGCACATAGGCCGGATCGGTCAGCAGCATCATCAGATCGACGTCGCGCGCGGCGGCAAAGATCGAGTGAGCCTCCGTGTGCAGCGCGAGCCGGACGCCTGCGGCATGGAGGGTCGCGCCGAGCCGGTTGAGGAAATCGGCAATCGTCTTGGCGCGATCGAAATCGTGGAACTGCACCGGCTGGGCGCCGAGCGTCTGGCGCAGGGGGGCGCCGATCACCATAATGTCGCTGCCGCAGGCTTTCAGGAAATCGGCATATCGTTCCGCCTTGTCGATCAGCGCGCGCTGGGCTTCAGCGTCGGTAAAGTCTCCCGCTGCCTCGAGCTCTGCGAAGAAGCCGCTGCAAAGCGTCAGCCCGCGCCTTGCCAGTTCGGCGGCAAAGCCATCGATCGAACCGTAGGTCTTGATCGCGTCCTGCCAGTTGAAGGGAGAAAAGGTCAACTCGACGCCGGTGACGCCGGAAGCCTGGACGCTGTCGAGGATCATGTCCCAGAAGGCGCGCGGCGCGGCGCGTGCGTGGTCGACGATCGCATCATGGCTGCCGACGCCCCAGAAGCCGGGATGGAAGAATGTCACGAGATCGACGCCGAAACGCAGCCTGTCGCCAGCCATAACCTATCCATTTCTCAAGGCATGACCTACCGCGTGCGGAACGAGAGTTCCACATCCAAGAAGCCATGGATTTCAATGCATTAAGGAATGGCAATCGTTTGCCATTGCCAGATGATAGCCAAGCTGGTTTTTTAAGCAAGCGATTTTTGGCAAACGTTTGCTATAAACCGCCACCTGCCTTAGAGTTGCAAATCGAAGCATCCGGGAGCGGAAATTAAAGGTGAATAAAAACAAGGGCGTGGCGGGAGAAGAGCCGTCTGGCGCGTTGATGGCTGACGTTGCGCGGCTCGCCGGCGTCGCGATATCAACCGTCAGCCGGGCGCTTGCCAATCCCGGACGGGTCAACGAGAAGACCCGCGCCAAGATCAATGCGGCCGCCAGGCAACTCGGCTACACGCCGAACGCAATGGCGCGCGGCCTCAGGGTCGGAAAATCCAATACCATTATGATCATTTTGCCGGGTTCGCCTTATTATGGCGCCTCGCAGATCATCCCGCAGGTCCTGCAAAGCATCAATAAATCCCTGATCCAGAGGGGGTATAACTTGATGATCGCCAATCTCGATCGCGAGGAAGCTTCCGAACGGCACATACTTGATCTTGCCTTCAGCGGCACGGTTCGGGGAGCCATTATCTTCTCGTCGAAACTTCCGGAGATCGAAGGGCGTTCGCCTGCGGGGGCAGGCCTGCCGATCGTCTCGATGTTGTTCGACATGAGTGATGCCGGTTTGCCGAGCGTCGTCACCAACGACCGGGAGGCGATCCGTGACGCGACGATGGAATTGATCCGTTCGGGTCATCGGCGCTTCCTCTATATAGCCGGCCCCGAGGGAAACTACCACGACGTCGAGCGCTACGCCGGGGTCCTTGAGGCTCTACGCGCAGAGGGACTTTCCGAGGAAGCCGTGTCGAGATCTGGCGGCGACCTCGAATACCAGCATGGCTTCGAGATCGGCATTCGCGCCGCCGAGGATTTCATGAAGCTCGCCGTCAGGCCGACGGCTGTCATCGCAACGAGCGATGACATGGCAATCTCGTTCATGAGCATCATTCAACGCGCAGGCCTTGTTATTCCAGAGCACGTGTCCGTCGTTTCCTTCGACGGCTCCCCGGTCTGCGAATTCTGTTCGCCGCCGCTCTCGACGATCAAACAGCCCGTGGAAGAGATGGGACGCGCGGCTGTGGAACTTCTGCTCGGCGCCATCAGCCAGACGCAGGATGCGGCAACGACGCGCACCGTCATCCGCAGCCAGCTTATCCTGCGGGAGAGCATTGCCCCTGCGAGGGATTGACGGTGGCGGAACCAACCACACCAGAATATAAGCGCTGCGCGATGGGTAAATTCATTCATAGACATATACCGCAGGGAAGCCTAAGTTAGCGCCAGGTATTACCTGTAGCTAAGGAAAGCCTTATGGCATCGCCAACCTCGCTCAAGCTCGATGACGAGCTGAAGGGCCGCGTCCAACAACTGGCCGAGGCGCGCCGCCGATCGTCCCACTGGATCATGCGTGAAGCCATTGCGCAATATGTCGAGCGCGAGGAGAAGCGCGAGGCGCTGCGGCAGGAGACGCTTGAGGCCTGGAATGAATTTGAAGCGACGGGACTGCATGTCACCGGCGCCGAGGTCGAAAAATGGCTTTCGACCTGGGGAACTGACGACGAGTTGTCCGCACCCGAATGCCACAAGTGATCTTCTCCCCGGCCGCAATCCGCGATCTTGAGCGGCTTCGGGAATTCTTGCGACCGAAAAACCCGTCAGTCGCCAAGCGGGCAGGCGAAACTATTCTCAAAGGCGTGAGCGTCCTCGGTGCGCATCCCCATATAGGACGCCTCATCGAGGATATGCCCGAGCAATACCGGGAATGGCTCATCGATTTCAGAGATAGCGGGTACGTCGCTCGTTATCGTATGGATGGCGACATTTTGACGATCCTCGCCGTGCGGCATCAGAAGGAAGCCGGGTTCTGACCAGGATTTCGAGGGTCCCGCACCTGTCGGTTGGGGAATTCGCAACCGACAGGCGAGATGCCCCATAGGGTACAGACTGCGCTCCATCAAAACTTCGTCTGACCCCATCAATCCGCCCGTCGTGCTACGAAATCACAACACCGGGCGATCTGAAACTTCGGCTATGCGCGGTGGGATTTTGAAATTCCGAGCACGCACATGGACCTCTCGAAGATCAAGACGCTGATCGACTTTGTCGGACGATCTAATATTACCGAGCTGACCGTGACGGAAAAGGACGTGACGGTTCGGATTTTCCGAACGGCGGCGGGCCAGGAGGCTGTCGCCGAACCCGAGCAAAAGCCGAGACCGATCGCCGATGCGCCCTCGGGCGTCGAGCAAACCTTCCATGCGGTGACGGCGCCTGTTTTCGGCGTTCTACACAAGGCCCCGGCGCCCGGGGAACCGCCATTTGTCGCGATCGGAGATGCGGTGGAGGAGGGGCAGACGCTCTTCATCATCGAGGCGATGAAGGTCTTCAACACGATCACCGCACCGCGGGCCGGGCGCATCATGCGCCTGACCGAAATAGACGGCGGAGAGGTCGAGACCGGCGATCTGCTGGCGGAGATTGTCTGATGCCGGAAACATTTGAACAATCCGCTGTCTCAGGGCGTCGCTTCGATACCGTCCTCATCGCCAATCGCGGCGAGATCGCAGCACGGATCCAGCGTGCCTGTCGCGAGCTCGGCCTTAGGACGGTCGCCATCTGCTCCGAGGCGGACAGGGAAGCGCCCTACGGCAGCACCGCTGACGGCTTTCTCTGCATCGGCCCGTCGAGCACGGCGAAAAGCTACCTCAATCAGGATGCCATTCTTCTCGCGGCGCGCCTGACCGGTGCGGGCGCCATCCATCCCGGTTACGGATTTCTATCGGAACATGCGGCATTCGCCGACGCCGTCGAAAAGGCAGGGCTGGTCTTCATCGGTCCGACGGCTTCGTCGATCGCGACCATGGGCGACAAGATCGCGGCGAAGCGGGCGATGATGGCGGCGGGCGTGCCCTGCGTTCCCGGGCCGGACACAGCACTGCCCGACGATCCCGCATCGGTGGAGCGGCTCGCGCTGGAGATCGGCTATCCCGTCATCATCAAGGCATCAGGCGGCGGCGGCGGGCGCGGCATGCGCGTCGTTCCGAAGGCCGGTGAGTTGCATGAAGCGATCGCGCTGACCCGGGAAGAAGCCCGCAAGGCTTTCGGCTCACCCTCGCTCTATATGGAGAAGTTCCTCCAGCATCCGCGCCATATCGAGATACAGGTTCTTTGCGACGACCACGGCAATGCCGTGTGGCTGGGTCACCGGGACTGCTCGATGCAGCGCCGCCATCAGAAGGTAGTGGAGGAGGCACCGGCGCCAGGGATTGCGCCCGAGATCATCCGGCCGGTCGGCATGGCCTGCGTCGAGGCCTGTCGGCAGATCAGCTACCGCGGCGTCGGAACCTTCGAATTCCTCTATGAGGACGGTGCTTTCTATTTCATCGAAATGAACACACGGCTTCAGGTCGAGCATCCCGTCACCGAACTGACGAGCGGGGTCGATATCGTCCAGGCGCAGATAAAGGCGGCCCGGGGTGAGGTTCTGAACCTCATCCAAAGTCAGGTGATCTGCGAAGGCCACTCTTTCGAATGCCGCATCAACGCCGAAGATCCCGACACCTTCCTGCCGTCGGCCGGTGTCGTCACCCATCTGACTTTGCCGCAGGGGCCGGGCATCCGCGTCGATACGCATATCCATGCCGGCTATAAGGTCTCGCCCTATTACGACTCGCTGATCGCCAAACTGATCGTGCATGCGCCGACGCGGGCAAAAGCGATGGCCAGAATGTGCGAGGCGCTTGCCGGCACCGAAATCGAGGGCATCGCCACCAATATCCCCTTCCTGCGCGCCCTGTTCGAGGATCATGCTTTCGCCCGTGGCGAGACGGACATTCACTATCTCGAACAATGGCTGAAGCTGCGGAGGGCGGCGGCATGAGCGCGATCGATTTCAGCGATCCGGCCACCATCGCGCTGCTGACCCAAGCACTGACGGCCGCCGGAGTGGACGGGCTGGAGATCTCCCGTCCGGGCGCACAGCTTCGCATCATCATTTCAGGCGAGGGAGAGGCGCGGATCAGCGCGACGGAAGCAGCGCCGCGCGCGCCGGGCTCTGCACGGACGGTCGTGACGGCGCCGATGGCGGGCCGCTTCTGCGTCGAACATCCGGCCGCCTCCGCCGTGCCGCAAAATTTGCCGCGGTCCCTGTCCGACACCGATATCCTCGGCTTCATCAGGGTCGGGGATGTGCTGCTTCCCCTTCGCGCCGGCGGTTCCGGCGTTATGACCAGGCTGCTCGCCGCGCCCGGCGCGCTGGTGGGCTACGGCGATCCTCTTTTCGAAATCGAGTTTCCATCATGATCGTCACGACAAACAGGCACGCTTCGCAACGCGAGATCGTTCCGGCCACCAAAAGCCGGGCACGGGTTTCCTCGATCGGCGCTAGAGCCTTCCTGCTCGAGGCGCCGGGTGAATTCGACGTTGCCGCGCAGCGGCGGATCTGGGCTCTCTCCCAGACCGTGAGAGGCTGGGCGGACCTCGCGGAAGACATTCCGGGGATGACCAATCTGCTGGTAATTTTCAAGGAGACGCCCGAGGACCCCGATGCGGTGGTCGCACGGCTGCTGGAGGCATGGGCGAATGCTGAGAGCATCGATCTCGATGGCAAGACCATCGAGATCCCCGTCCATTACGGCGGCGAACACGCGACGGACCTTCCGGCCCTTTGCGATCTCTCGGGCTTAAGCGACCGCGAAGTGGTGCGCATCCATCATCAAGCGATCTATCGTGTTTTCGCTTTGGGAAGCGCTCCCGGCTTCGGCTATCTGCATGGTCTCGACCCACGTATCTACATGCCACGGAAGACCGTCCCCTCGCTGAAGATGGCGAAGGGCTGCGTGACCATCGGCGGCATGCAGACCGGCGTCGCCATGCTGACAGGACCGAACGGCTGGAATTCCATCGGTTTTGCCACACTTGAAATGTTCGACCCCACCTCGCCGATCCCGGCCATGATGGCGCCGGGAGATACGGTCCGGTTCCTGCCGGCGAGGATCGAGCTATGATCGAGATCTTGGAAAGCGGCCCTTTCAATACGGTGCAGGATCTCGGCCGTTCCGGCTATCGCGATATCGGCGTATCGGCGAGCGGCGCGATGGATCCGCTTGCCGTCCGGATCGGCAATATTCTCCTCGGTAATGACGAGAATGCGGCCGCAATCGAGGTGCAGACCTTCCCGTTCAGCCTGCGTTTCCAGCGACGCACCGTGTTTGCCGTAACCGGCGCCGACGGCAATGCTCATCTCGACGGATCGGAACGGCTTGCCTGGTGCGCCCATATCGCCGAACCCGGACAGGTTCTCGAGCTGAGGCAGCCGCCGCGGCTGGCACGCTCTTACATTGCACTCGGCGGCGGGCTGGACGTTCCTGTTATCATGGGCTCGCGCAGCACGTCGCTACGCGGCGGCTTCGGAGGCAATGCAGGCCGGCCACTGGCGAAAGGCGATCGGATCGCGGTCGGCGAGGACGCGGAGATTGCCATGCTGCCGGCCACGGGCCTCGCCGTCGTCGAACCGGCGACAGCGCTCAGCGATGTCTTCCCCGCCCCGGTCGACGGCGTATTGCCGATCCGCGCCCTGCCGGCTGGCGAGCATGAGCTTTTCGCCGGAGACGGCGAAGCCTTCTGGAGCCAGATGTGGAGGATTTCCTCCCGAAGCGACCGGACCGGCTACCGCTTGTCAGGCGAACCCATCAAGCCGGTGGCATCGATCGAGATGCGCTCCCACGGTGTCGTGCCCGGCGTTATCCAGGTACCGCCCGGCGGCGAACCGATCGTGCAGATGAGCGATGCGAACACCGCCGGCGGATATCCGAAAATCGCCGGTGTGATCGAATGCGATCTCTGGCGGCTGGGACAGGCCCGCATCGGCACCCGCCTGAGCTTTGTTCGCTCGACACACGCCGAAGCGCGCGCTGTCGAACAGGCCGTCACCCGCTATGTCGACGACGTCAGACGGACGTCCCGGATGGTCAAGCGCGCGTTGAAGGCGATGGCCTAGGACCCTCACGAGGAGGAACTCATGAAGATCGATCTGAATTCCGATATGGGCGAAGGATTTGGTCCCTACCGGCTGTGCGACGACGAAGCGATGATGAAAATCGTCTCCTCGGCCAACATCGCCTGCGGTTTCCACGGCGGCGATCCCGATACGATGGGGCGCATGGTCCGGCTCGCAAAGCTGAACGGCGTCGGCATCGGCGCTCATCCCGGTCTGCCCGACCGGCTCGGATTCGGCCGGCGCGAAATACCGTTTTCGGCGGACGAGCTTCGCCAGCAGATGCTCTATCAGCTCGGCGCCCTAATGGCGATCGCCAGGAGCGAACGGGTCGCCGTCTCCCATATCAGCTTCCATGCGGCGATGGGCAATATGGTCAACCGCGATCCCGTCCTCTCCGACCTGATGATGGATGCGATCGCTACTGTGGACCCCGGTCTCGTCGTCTTCGTCACGTCGGGCAGCGAGATCGAATTGGCGGCCAGACGTGCGCGGCTGAAGACGCTGGCGCTTTTCCTCGCCGACCGTGCCTATGATGCCGACGGCAAACTCGTCGCGCGTGGGCTCCCGGGCGCTGTCATCAAGGATGAAGCCTCGGTGCGCGCCCGCGTGCGGCAATTCCTGCTCGGCGGGACCGTCCGGACGATCGACGGCGCCGTGATCGCCATGCCGGCGCGCTCCATTCTCGTTCACAGCGACACACCCGGTGCCCTCGAACTCGCCGGCGTCGTGCGCGGCGAGATCGAAGCCACCGGCGCGGCGCTCGCTCCCGCCGCCGAACTCGCCGAATGACACGATCCCGATCGCCCGCGGGCGGTCCATAACTCCAATCCCTCACCGAAGGACCATTCCGATGTCCATCAATGCCGACCGCCTGAAAAACGTCTCCATATCAGCATCCGCCGCCATGACCCAGCGGGCCAGAGAGCTCGCCGCCAAAGGGATCCAGGTCGTCAGCCTCTCCTCCGGCGAGCCGGATTTCCCCACGCCGGCGCACGCCGTCGAAGCGGCGCATGCGGCGGCTCTCGCGGGTGACACGAAATATCCGCCGATGGACGGGACGCCGGCCCTCAAGGCCGCGATCATCAGGAAGTTCAAGCGCGACAATAATCTCGACTATGACGCCAGCCAGATCGTCGTCTCGGGCGGCGGCAAGCAGGTGATCTTCAATGCGATGCTCGCAACCTGCAATCCGGGCGACGAGGTCGTCATTCCGACACCCTCCTGGGTCAGCTATGCCGATATCGTCAAATTCGCCGGCGGCGTCCCGGTCGCCGTCCCCTGCCACGAACAGACCGGCTTCAAGCTGCGCCCGGAGGATCTGGAGGCGGCGATCACACCACGCACCAAATGGCTCTTCCTGAATTTCCCGAATAATCCGACCGGCGCGGCCTGCTCCCGGGCCGAGATGGCCGCCATTGCCGAGGTCATGCTGCGCCATCCCCACGTCTGGATCATGACCGACGACATTTACGAGCACCTGGTCTATGACGACTTCCAGTTCTGCACCATGGCGGAAGTCGAACCCAGGCTCTATGAGCGCGTCCTGACGATGAACGGCGTCTCCAAGGCTTACGCGATGACGGGCTGGCGGCTCGGTTTCTGCGCCGGCTCGAAAGAGTTGATGGCAGCTATCAGCAACGTCAACGGTCAGAACGGCGGCGGCATTGCGACGCTCACCCAGGCGGCCGCGACCGCAGCACTCGACGGACCTCAGGATCTCCTGAAGGAGCGGGCGGCGATCTACAAGAAGAGACGCGACTTTGTCCTCGAGAGATTGTCGGAGGTGGAAGGGCTGCGCTGCCACAGGCCCGAAGGCGCCTTCTACATCTATCCCAACATTTCAGGGCTGATCGGCAAGACCAGCAAGGGCGGACGAAAGATCGAAACGGATGTCGATTTCGTTATGGCGCTCGTCGAGGAGCATCATGTCGCGACCGTGCAAGGCGCCGCTTACGGAATGAGCCCCTTCTTCCGTATCTCCTATGCGACAAGCATGGAAAAACTCGGCGAAGGCTGCGCCCGCATCGCTGAGTTCTGTAGGGATATGCGCTGACCGGCAGCCGTTAATCCTTCAGCCGCGCCGTCAGCTCGAGGAGGATGTCCCGGACGGCAAGCGCCGGCTCCGACAGGGGATTCTGGTCGGAAACGCAAAGCGACAGGGTTTCCTCGATCCGCGGAGAGACGAGCCGGCAGATCAACGGCTCGCTCGATTCCGATACGATACGATCGGCGATGGCCTTCGGCATAATCGTCGCGCCGAGACCGTCGCCGACCGCGCGTCCCAGGGTGCGGACGATCTCGACTTCCGCCACGACCTTCAAATTGGTGCGGGTGCGCGTGAAGGCGGTATCGACTGCGCGGCGAACAAAATTATAGGCCGGCGGCAGCAGCATCGGTATCCCGTCGAGAGCGTTGACGGCGACAGGTTTGGCATCCGCGTCGATCGCAAAATCGCGATGCGCGACCAGGAAAAATTCCTCGCTGAGGATCGGTTCGAACCGCACGCCTTTGATTGGCCCGGTTCCATGCAGAAGGGCCATCTCCAGCCGGCCGTTCATGATCATCTGGCTATAGGTCTGACCCACGCTTTCGGTCAGATGCAACAGGATGCCGGGATGCCGCTTCCGGGTCTCCGCCAGCAGATCGACCGACAACGTGGCAGCGCTGCTGAAAGGGACCAGACCGACGGACACGCGCCCTGCAAGGGAATTGCCGGCCGCCGAAGCATCCGCTTGCGCCTGCTCCATCTGCCGGAGGATAATCTGCGCGTGGCGATACACCGCATGGCCCGCATCGGTCATGCTGACGCCCTGCTGGCTGCGGATCAAAAGCTTCTGGCCGAAATGCTCCTCCAGCGCCGCCAGCTGCTGACTGAGCGCCGGCTGGGCGATATGCAAAAGATCCGCCGCGCGCGTGATGCTGCCGCTGTCGACGATCACGATGAAGGATTTGAGGCGTCTGATGTCCATGAGGATCGGGGAACCATTCTGATCTGCTGGGATGGCATGTTTGCAGACGCGTATAGCTTTTGCAACGCGACGCGATCGCCAACCGGGCCGGGCCTTGCTGAGCACGAACACCGCCAATAGCGCCGACATCGCGTCTTTCTGTTCTTCGGCAGCCGCGCAAGGCTCCATAACCGTTGCTTATTGCTCCAGAGATAATCGGTCTTAGGCAAGGAGTTAAAGCTTCGCTACTCTCTCCATCAACAACAAGGGAACGACAATGCCATTCTCCGACTACAAGACCGCACTGGTAACCGGCGCATCCTCCGGAATCGGCGCAGCCGTTGTCGAGCGGCTCCGCCGGGAGAACATCGAGGTCCATGCCGCTGCCCGCAGCACTGAGGCGCTGCAGCAGCTGGCCACGCGGACCGGCTGCATCCCTCATGTCATCGATGTGACCGACCGAAAGGCAATGGCCGAGCTCGCGGCTCGGGTGGAATTCGACATTCTCGTCAATAATGCCGGCGTCGACCGGCCGAAGAAGTTCCTCGAAGCCGACGAGGGCGACATCGATCTTATCGTCGACGTCAATCTGCGGGCGGTGCTGCACCTCTGCCGCCTGGTGGTGCCGGGCATGGTGGCGCGCGATCGCGGCCACGTTATCAATATTTCCTCGATCGCCGGCACCTACAATTTCGGCGGCAACTCGTCCTATCATGCCACCAAGGCGGGGGTGAGCATGCTGTCCAACCAGCTGCGCATCGACGCCTTCGGCAAACGGGTGCGGGTCACGGAAATCTGCCCCGGCCGGGTCGCCACGGATATTTTCAACCACGTCCACGGCAATGATCCCAGCATCCGGGAGCGGTTCATCGACGGTTTCGAACTGCCGCAGGCCACCGATATCGCCGACGCGATCGCCTTCGCCATATCAGCTCCGGTCGCCGTCAATATCGGGCATATGGAGATCACGCCGACGCTGCAGGTCATGGGCGGCCTGCAGACCGCAAGGCCGCAGCCGAAGACGGATCCATCCGGGGAGCCAAGTCCGTGAGCGGTTTCGACCTTTCGGCGATCCTCGGAAATCCCGAATATTCCGCCATGCTGCTGCATGGCATCGAGATGACCTTCATCATCTATGCCGGGTCCTGGTCGCTGGCGATGGCGCTGGCATTGCTGCTGCTGGGTCTGCGCCTGTCGCCCTTTCGCTTCGGCGATCCGTTGGTCGCCGCTTACGTTTCCTATCACCGCAACGTCCCGACGCTGGTGCAGCTCATGCTCTGGTATTTCGGGATCTTCACGCTGATGCCGAGCGGCATCGCGAATTGGCTTGCAAGCCACAATGCGGAATCCATCTTCGCGGTGATCGGGCTGGGGCTCTGCCAGGCGGCCTATTTCAGCGAAGATCTTCGTTCAGGCGTACGCTCGGTCGGTGACGGCCAGATGCAGGCAGCCCGTGCACTGGGCCATGGCTACGTCTCGGCGATGCGTTTCGTCATCATGCCACAAGGCGTGCGCAACGCTCTACCGCCGCTCATCAATCACAGCGTCTCCCTGTTCAAGAACAGCAGCCTCGCCGTCATCATCGGCGCGTCGGAACTGACGCATGCCGTCAAGGAAATCGAGAACCTCAGTTTTCGCACCTTCGAGATCTACCTGATCGGCACGGTTCTCTACCTCTTCTTCTCGCTCGTGATCATGAGCATCGGCGCCTACCTCTCGATGCGCGCCGATCCTGCCCGGAGTGCACGCGCATGATCCAGGACATGATCGCCATCATCAAAGACTATTGGCTGCTGCTCTTGATCGGCCAATATCCGAACGGACCGCTCGGCGGGCTTGCCAACACGCTGATCCTCTCGGCGCTCAGCATCACTCTCGCCTTTCCGGCCAGCATTCTGTTTGCAATGGCGCGGCTCTCCAAGTCGCGGCTGCTGCGCTGGCCCGTCACCGCGCTCGTCTATTTCACCCGCGGCGTGCCGCTTCTGATGCTCATCCTGTGGAGCTATTTCCTGGTGCCGCTCTTGACCGGCGCCGATGTGCCAAGCTTCGTCACCATGCTGACGACGCTCGTGGTCTATCAGAGCGCGTTTCTCAGCGAAGTCGTCCGCGCCGGCATCGTCGCGCTCGGACCCGGCCAGATGGACGCGGCGCGTGCGCTTGGCCACGGCTATATGGGCGCGATGCGCTACATCATTCTGCCGCAGGCGCTCTACAACATGATCCCGAGCATCCTCTCCACTTTCGTCTCGACGATCAAGGATACGACGCTCGGCTATGTGATCAACGTGCCGGATCTGACCTTTGCGGCGAGCCAGGTCAACAACCAGCTCCTGACGCAGCCCTTCCAGGTCTTCCTCATCCTGGCGATCGTCTACTTCATCATCTGCTGGACGCTCACCTACTTCGCAAATCGCCTCGAGCGGCGCATCACGCGGCGACGTGCGGGACTTCTCAACGTTCCCACGGCCTCTCTCGTCACGCCATCGAAAATCATATCGGAGCAGCTATGACCATGTCGGTTTCCGCGCAGGAATCGCAGACGATCCGGCTTTCGCAGGTCTGCAAGAGCTACGGCGACTATCCGGTCCTGAAGAACATCGATGCTGAGGTCGCGCGCGGCGAGGTGGTCGTCATCTGCGGTCCATCCGGTTCGGGAAAATCCACGCTGATCCGCACGATCAATCGCCTCGAGGAGATCAACAGCGGATCGATCACGCTCGACGGACAGAACATCCATGCGTCGATGCGGGCGAAGGAGCTCAACACAATGCGCAGCCGGATCGGCTTCGTCTTCCAGAACTTCAACCTCTTTCCGCATCTTTCCGTGGCTGAAAACGTCTCGATGTCGCCGATCCGGGTGAAGGGCGTGGCGCCCGATGTCGCGCACGAGAAGGCGCTCAAACTTCTCGACCGCGTCGGCCTCGCCGACAAGGCCCGAGCCTATCCCGGCCAACTCTCGGGCGGCCAGCAGCAGCGTGTGGCGATCGCCCGTGCCCTTGCGATGGAGCCCCCGGTGATGTTGTTCGACGAGCCGACGAGCGCGCTCGACCCTGAAATGGTCGGCGAAGTTCTGGCCGTGATGAAGAGCCTGGCATCGGAAGGCATGACCATGCTCTGCGTCACTCATGAAATGGGCTTCGCGCGCGAGGTCGCGGATCGGATCTGGTTCATCGATGCCGGCCAGATCATCGAAATGGCGACGCCTAAAAATTTCTTCAGCAATCCGACCCATCCTCGGGCTCAGCGTTTCCTCGCTGACCTCAGGCATTGAGACCAACCATCAAAAACAAAGGAGAACAGCAATGAACTGGAAATACCTGAGCCTCACCGTCGCATTGGCCGGCCTGGCGGCGGCGATGCCCGCGAAAGCCGATCAGCTCGACAACATCATGTCGGCAAAGACCCTGCGCTGCGCGACATTTGCCGACGTTCCCCCTTTCGCCTCTCCCGATCCGAAGACCCGCGAAATGGCCGGTTTCGACGTCGATCTGTGCGGCGCCATCGCCAAGGAACTCGGCGTCAAAGCTGAAATCAAGCCGGTTTCGGTCGAAGCCCGCGTGCCCGAGGTCAAGCTCGGCCGCGTCGACATCACCGTTGCCAACCTTGCCTATACGCTGAGCCGCGCCGAGCAGATCCAGTTCAGTGATCCCTATTACCTCGCCAAGGAAATGCTGATCGTGCCGGCGGACGATGCCGGCAAGACGAAGGCCGATTATGCCGGCCAGCGCATCGCCTCGACCAAGGGCTCGACGTCAGAAATGTCGATCAAGCTCAACAAATCGGAACCGCTGACCTTCCAGGATACCGCCTCGGCCTATCTCGCCGTTCAGCAGGGCAAGGCGCGCGGCATGGTGGCCAACACCATGACGACGACCAAGTTCGTCAATGAATCGAAGAGCAAGGGCAAGGAAATGCGGATGATCGAGGAGCCGATGCTCTACCAGCCGATCGGCATCGGCATGGCCAAGGATCAGCCGAAGCTGACGGCCAAGATCAACGAAATCCTGCACAAGCTCGACGAGTCCGGTGAAATCAACAAGATCTGGGACAAGTGGCTCGGTCCGAACACCGAGTACAAGATGACCCGCACCGACAAAGTCGTGCCGCTCGCGCAGCTGAAATTCGACCCGATCCCGTAGACCACCGGTCTCGGAACCTCCCGAAGACATTCAACCGAGACAAGACGGCGGGATTTGCCCGCCGTCTACCAACGATGCGAGGCACCCATGATTCATATAAAAGACATCGCTGAACGGCCCAGCAAAGCCGACATCGAGGCCGTTTCGAAATTTTCGCCGGCGACCATCCACGAAGCCCAGGGGCGCCGCGGCGCACTTTCCTCCCGTCTCAAGCCCGTCGACTACCGCATGAAACTGTGCGGCCCGGCATTCACGGTCAGATGCGCGCCGCGCGACAACATCATGCTGCAGCTCGCCATCAACTATGCAAAGCCCGGCGACATCATCGTCGTCTCCGCCGGCGAATATGAAGAGGCCGGCTCCTTCGGCGACGTGCTTGCCAATGCCTGCCTTGCCAAGGGCATCGGCGGTCTCGTGACCGATACCGGCGTACGCGACACGCTGCAGCTGCGCGAACTCGGCTTCCCGGTCTTCTCGCTCAGCGTCTGCATCAAGGGCACGGTGAAGGAAACCATTGCCGCGGTGAACGATCCGATCATCGTCGGCGGCGAAATCATTAATCCCGGCGACATCGTCGTCGGCGATGCCGACGGGCTGGTGGTCGTGCGCAGGCAGGAAGCCCAGGAAGCCGCCCGGCTGTCGCAGGCTCGCGAAGATGCCGAAGCCGGTTATATCGCCGCCTACAAGGCGGGCAAATCGGTCATCGAGGTCAGCAATCTGGCACCGGTGCTGAAAGCCAAGGGCCTTGTCGTCGACGTCTGAGACGATCGCCTCACTCCCAGCCCGCGCCGGCCTTCCGGTCGCGGGCTCAGATATTCTCAGGCGTCACGATTTCAAAGGTAATGGTCCGCTGAATCGTGCTGCCCGACGCGCCCTGCGTGATCGTTTCGATCATCGTCTCCACCAGCGCCGTGGACGTCTGTTCCAGCGGATGACAGAGGGCCGCGGTAATCATCCCTTCTGACAGGCCTTTTCGCGTCTCCGGGCCAATATCCCGGCAGACGAGGCGGATGCTTCGGCGCCGCTCCTGCGGCACTTCCCTCAGCGCCCGCAAGACCCCGGAAATGCCACCGCCGACGATCAGGATGCCGGTGAGGTCGTCCGTCGTCGCCAAGAGTTCCTTGACCATCCGATAGGCCTCGTTCGGCTCCTCATGCGTGGGGCGGCTGTCCTCGATGGTCAGATGCGGCGCATGTTCGCGCACATAGGAGCGGAAGCTCGCGTCGGAGACGTCCTGACACTGGTAACGGTGATTGCCGATGAAGACGGCAATCCGCCCCGGTCCGTGCGTCATGTTCGAGATCAGCCATGCCGCCGTCCGCCCCATTTTCCAATTGTCGGCCCCGACATAAGCGGCCCGCTCGCGGGCGGATTGGTCGGTAATATAGGCAATGACCGGCTTGCCCTTCTCGTGCAGCTCGCGGATGGCCTGGGCGATCACCGGGTGATCGGCGGCGACCACCGCGACGGCGTCACAGTTTGCGCCGAGCGCCTTGAGCCGGCCGGCAATATTCTCCGGCGTCAGGAGATCCACAAAATCGACCACCGGGTCGATGACCTCGTCACGCCTGGCGCGGCATGCCTCGACGATCTTCTTGCCGAAGAGCTGGTAGAGTTCGCGGCTGGATTGCTGCAGCAGAAAGCCAAGCCGGTATTTCGGCACCGACTTGCGCAGCCGGTCCTCGATTGCCCCCGCGCCGTAAAAGCCGATGCGCTCCGCGGCGGCCTGGACGCGTTGCACGGTCGTTCCTTTGACGGAGGCGGTGCCCCCCAGAATCCGATTGACGGTCGCAATGGAGACATCGGCCTCCTTGGCAAGGTCGGAGATCGTCGGCCGCCGCATGATTGTTCCCTCCATCGTCAAAGCGTTCGTATCATTATGATTGATACTCTGTGATACTTTATGCATGTTTAGTATGATTTCACATTTCTGGAATTTCAAGCAGTGATATGTTTCTCCTCACGGTCACGCCAGGGAGGCGGACCAAGGGAGGAGATTGAGATGCCTAAATTTCGCCGCCTTGCGGCAACCGTATCGGCCGCCGCCATCATGACCTGCACTGCCACGGCCGTTATGGCCGCAAACATCTTCGTCGTGGGCGGCAAGCCGGACGACCCGTTCTGGTCGATCGTCAAGCGTGGCGCCGAGGATGCCGGCAAGGTCGCAGAAGCCCAAGGTGGCAAGGTCGTCTGGCTCGGGCCGCAGAACTACGACAATCTCGGGGTCGACGCGGCCGAGCTGATCCGCCAGGCCATCGACCAGGGCGCCGACGCGATCGTCGGTCCGGACTGGGTGCCGGAAGCGATGGACCCTGCCTTCAAAGCGGTCGTCGACAAGAAAATTCCGCTTGTCATCTATAATGCCGGCGGCATCGAAGCTGCCGATCGTCTCGGCGCGATGAACTATGTCGGCTCCAACGACTATCTGTCCGGCAAGGCAGCGGGCACCTACTTCGCCAAGCATGACCTCAAGAACGCCGTCTGCCTCAATACGCTGCCCGGTGCGGCAAACATCGAAGCCTTCTGCAAAGGCATGACCGATGGCGTGACCGAAGGGGGCGGCGTCGGCTCGTCACTGCCGCTGCCGGCAACCTCGTTCGGTTCGGCGACCGCCGTGGCGCAGGCCCTGAAGGCGCATCTCCTGCAGCATCCGGAAATCAAGGCCGTCTTCGCAATCGGCAACGTCGACACCAACTCGGCGGTCAACGGCGTGACGCAGGCCGGCAAGCAGGGACAGGTGAAGGTCTGCGGCATGAATATGGATGAAACCGTTCTGAACAACATCAAGAGCGGCAGCCAGCTTTGCGCGATCGACCAGCAGGGTTACCTACAGGGCTACCTCGCAGTCTCGATCCTGAACGGCAACGTCAACTACGGCCTCACCGTACCGACGCGTGAGATCCTGACCGGCCCCGGCGTGATCGACGCCTCCAACGTCGACGCCACCCTGGCAGGTGTGAAGGCCGGCGCCCGGTAAGGGATCGGCCGAACGTCGGAAGCTGCCTGTCCCTCACGCAGGCGGCTTCCATTCTTTCAAAAGCCCGGCCGATCGGTCGCGCGGCTTTATGGTGGTGTCAAATGAACGCGAGAAACGATGTCCTCGCCTCTTCGGTTCCTTCGAGCGGCCACGCCAAAGCGACCATCGGTCAGCTTTCCCGGCGCCCTGAAGCCGGTTCGTTACTAGGCTTGATTGCGGTGTTCGTCTTCTTCGCCTTGCTGGGCGGCAAGGTCTTCCTGTCCGCTGCAGGCTATGCAAGCTGGCTTAACGTCGCCGCGGAGATCGGCATCGTCGCGCTGCCGATCGGGCTCCTGATGATCGCAGGTGAAATGGACCTCTCGATCGGCGCGGTCATTCCGGCATCATCCCTGACGGTCGCGATCATATCGGGCCATTACGGCCTTCCCGAGATCGTGGGAATTTCCGCCGGCCTGGGCGTCGGGCTGATCGTCGGGCTCTTCAATGGCTATCTGGTCAATCGCACCCGCGTGCCGTCTTTGATCATCACCATCGGTTCCATGTTCGGCGTCATGGGATTGACGCTGGGCTTCACCGTGCTCATTGCCGGCAGCACCGGCGTGTCGCTCGTGCCGAGCCCGAGCGTCAAGGCGATCCTCGGCGATTTCATTGGCGGCATGTTCCAGGTGACGGTCTTCTGGTGGATCCTGTTCGTGGCGGCATTTTTCTGGCTGCTGCACATCTCGCCCGTCGGCAACTGGATCTTCGCTCTTGGTGGCGATAAGGTCTCGGCCCGTAACGCCGGCATTCCGACGCAAAGGTTGACCATCGCGCTTTACATGATGTCGGGCTTTTCCGCCGCCTTCGTCGGCGTGAGCCAGGTGCTTGTCTACCAAAGTGCGCAGGTGCTCGGCGGACAATCCTTCATCTTCAATTCGATCATGTGCGTGGTCATCGGCGGCGTGCTTTTGACCGGAGGCGCAGGATCGGTGGTGGGCATCGTCTTCGGCACGCTCACCTTCGCGATCGTCAACCAGGGCATCTATTTCACCGGCATAGACCCGAACCTCGGCAGCGTCATCATCGGGGCGCTCCTGCTGCTCGCCGTGATGATGAATGACAAGTTCCGGCTGATGGCGATGTCCTACGCTGCGAAAAAGAAGAAGTGAGGGCAGGGAGATGAACGGCTTTTCCATAGGACACTTTGTACGCCGCCCGGAATTCGGCGCCCTGTTGAGCTTCATCGCGGTGATCGCTTTCTATGTCGCCTTCGGGGGCGTCAGCCTTGCCGCGCTCTTCGGCGCGGCAAGCTGGGTCAACTTCGCCGCCAATCTCGGTATCGTCGCCTTGCCGGTCGGCCTTCTGATGATATCAGGCGAGCTCGATATCTCGATCGGCGCGATGATCCCGGCGGGCTCGATGACGATCGCCATCCTCTCGGGCTATTACGAGTTGCCGATCGTCGTCGGCATGCTTGGCGTGCTCGCCATCGGCGTTGCCGTCGGGCTGGTCAACGGTGTGTTGGCGGTGCGCACCAGCGTGCCCTCGCTGATCATCACACTCGGCACGCTGGTCGCTGTGCAGGGCCTCGTTCTTGCCGGATCCGTCATCCTGACCGGAGCCGCGTCGGTGCCCCTCAATGCCCCGGCCTGGGCCAAGACGGTCTTCGGCGACCTCATCCACGGCAAATTCCAGGTGATCATCCTGTGGTGGCTGGCGCTGACGGTGGTTTTTGGTTTCGTGCTGCATGCGACGCGCTATGGCAACTGGATCGTCGCGATGGGCGGAGACGAGGTCAGCGCGCGCAATGCCGGCATCCCGACCGACGGGCTCAGGATCGTCCTGTTCGTTCTCTCGAGCACGGCCGCCTCCTTCGTCGGAATGTGCGGCGCCATCTTGTTCAATTCCGCGCAGGTCTCGGGCGGCATGAACTATATCTTCAATACGATCGTCTCGATCGTGGTGGGCGGCGTGCTGCTCACAGGCGGCTTCGGTTCGGTCGCCGGGATCTTTCTCGGTACTTTGACCTTCGCCGTCGTCAGCCAGGGCATCTACTTCACCGACATCGACCGCAACTGGTCCAACCTGATTATCGGCGTGATGCTGATGGCCGCCGTTCTGATGAACAACACCTTTCGGCAGATGGCGCTGAGCTTCGCGCCGAAGAAAAACAAGTGAGCGTCACCATGTCCGACACTATTCCAATCCTTGAACTCCAGAATGTCGACAAGAGCTTCGGCCCGATCGACGTGCTGCACGATATCTCGCTCAAGGTCCGTGCGGGCGAGGTGCTCTGCCTGCTCGGCGACAACGGCGCCGGCAAATCGACGCTCATCAAGACGCTTGCCGGCGTTCACAAGCCGACGCGCGGCACAATCCTGATGGATGGCAACCCGGTAGAATTCAGCGGGCCGCGCGATGCGCAGGAAAAGGGCATCTCGGCGGTGCATCAATTCGGCGGAACATTTCCGCTGATGTCGATCGGCCGATCCTTCTTCGTCGGCGTCGAGCCGACCAAGGGCTGGGGGCCGTTCAAGGTCTATGACCGCACGAAGGCCAATGAGATTGCCGTCAAGGCCGTGCAGGATTTCGGCATCACCCGGATCGACGATGGCGATCGTCTTGTCGGCGGGCTTTCCGGCGGCGAACGCCAGTCGCTTGCGATTGCCCGAGCCGTGCATTTCGGCGCGCGCGTGCTGATCCTTGACGAGCCGACGGCTGCTCTCGGCGTCAAGCAGGCGGCGCATGTGCTGCGGATCGTCAACGAGGCGAAGCGGCGGGGCCTGGCGGTGATCTTCATCACCCATCAGGTCATGCATGCGATGGCGGTGGGCGATCACTTCGCCGTTCTCATCCGTGGGGCGATCGCCGCCGACTTCCGCAGGGGCGAGAAGACCCGCGAAGAGATCACAGACCTGATGGCCGGCGGGGAAACCATGGCGGATCTCGAGGCCCAAATCGATACTTACGTTGCAAGTCATGAGAGCCATTCGCCGCCGGCCGGCTAACCGCTGACGGCACCACAAACACACAGAGCAAAACACGTAACGTCCGGCAGCGTCAGAAAAGACCGCCGCCGGGAAAGGAAAATCATGTCTGGAATCCGGAGGTCAAAATGAAGATCGCAATCGACCCGTTCATGCATCGGCATCTCTCGCTTGAGGAGTTGCCGAAGAAGGTCAAGGAGCTCGGCTACGACTGGATCGAACTCTCCCCGCGCGGCGATTTCCTCGAATGGTTCAAAGCGCCGCGCGTCTTTCCCGAGCGGATCAAATCATTCAAGCGCGCGCTGAACGAGGCCGATGTCGGTATCGCCTCGCTGCTGCCGATGTACCGCTGGGCCTCCAACGACGAGATCGAACGCAAGGCCGCCGTCAAGCACTGGAAGCGGGCGATCGAGATCGCCGTCGAGCTGGAAGTCGGCGTGATGAATTCCGAGTTCGGCCGCGGTCCGCATCCGGACAAAGGATCGTGCTACTGCTGCCACACGGGATCGATGATCGAGGCCTGCGAGGACGCCTGGTGGCGCTCGATGGAAGAGCTGGTGCCGGTCTTCGAGCGCGAGGGCATCACACTCCATGTCGAGCCCCATCCCGAAGACTGGTGCGAGACGCTGCAGCCGGCGCTCGACATCATCCGCACGGTCAATTCGAAGAGCGTCAAATTCCTCTATTGCGCCCCGCACACCTTCTATTTCGGCGACGACACCAAGGCGATGCTGCGCGAAGCTAGGGATGTGCTGGCGCATGTCCATGTCGGCGACACCTTCAACCACAAGGCTTCGTCGGGCCTCAGATATATCCTCAACCCGCCCGGCACCAACGCACGGGTGCACCAGCATCTCAATATCGGCCAGGGCGAAGTTCCCTGGGACGAGTTCTTCGGCACGCTCGCCGAGATCGGCTTCGACGGCATCATGACCGCCTGCGTCTTCGCCTGGGAAGACAAGGCAGACCACAGCGGCACCTTCATGCGCTCGGAAATGCAGCGTTACATCGACAAGTACTGGGGGGCGAAATGACCCTCCAGGTTGGTGTCATCGGTACGGGTATGATCGGTCAAGATCATATCCGCCGCCTGACGAACGTCGTTTCTGGCGTTAAAATCGTCGGGGTGACCGATATCGATCAGGCCCGCGCTGCCGCTGCCGCCCCCGCAGGGGCGGAGGTATTCGCCACCCCTTCGGCACTGATCTCTTCGGAAAAAGTCGAGGCTGTGATCATCTGCTCGTGGGGGCCGGCGCATGAGGAGCAGTTGCTCGCCTGCATTGCCTCCGGCAAACCCGTCTTCTGCGAAAAACCTCTGGTGACATCCGAGTCGGCCGCGCTTCGCGTGATGGAGGCCGAAGCCGCCGGCGGCCGGCGGCTTATACAGGTGGGCTTCATGCGCCGCTTCGATGCCGATTATCGCCGATTGAAAGCGGTTATCGACGGAGGCAAGCTCGGCGCCCCGCTGATGTTCCATTCCGTGCATCGCAATGCCTCGGTTCCCGAGGGGCTCTACACCTCCGAAATGCCGCTCAACGACACGCTGGTACATGACGCCGATATTTCCCGCTGGCTCCTGTCCGACGAAGTCACCGGGGTAGAGGTGCGTGTGCCGCGCCGCTCCACGCGCGGCGGCGCGTTGCGCGATCCGGTTTTCGTGCTCCTGCACATGGCCTCCGGCGCGCTCGTCGATGTCGAGATTTCGGTGAACATCGCCTATGGCTACGACATCCGCGGCGAGGTCAGCTGCGAGGCGGGTGTGGCCGCGCTTCCGAACCGCCCGGCGACCGTGATTTCAGACACGAACGGCATTCGTCAGGCGATCCCCGAGGACTGGCGCGAACGCTTCATCGATGCTTACGACCAGGAATTCCGCGAATGGATCGTCGCCGCCTCGAATGGCACGGCCTCCGGCCCTTCCACCTGGGATGGATATGCGGCGACGCTCGTGGCCGACGCCGCCCTACGGGCCGTGGTCGGCGGCGGCTTCGAACCAGTCAACATGATAGCGAAACCCAATCTCTACGGACGTCCGGCCGCCATGGCGGCGGAGTGATCCGGCAGGTTATTTCAGGAGCGATGATCGGATGATCAACGGAGAAAGATTGATCGAGCGCCCCTTGCGCTGGGGCATGGTCGGCGGCGGCCGCACCGGGCAGGTGGGCTACAAGCATAGAACCGGCGCCCAGCGGGACGGCACCTATCGGCTTGTCTGCGGAGCCTTCGACCTCGACGCCGAGCGCGGGCGCGATTTCGGCACGAAGATCGGCGTCGCCGCCGACCGATGCTACGGCGACTACAAGGAGCTGATCGCAGGGGAGGCCGGGCGCGAGGACGGCATCGAGGTGGTCTCGATCGCCACGCCGAACTTCACCCATTACGAGATCACCAAGACGTGCCTGGAAGCCGGGCTGCACGTGATCTGCGAAAAGCCGCTGTTCTTCACCGTCGCCGAATGCGATGAGATCGCCAAGCTCGCCGAAGAGAAATGCCTGATCGTCGGCGTGACCTATGGTTTCACCGGCCATCCGCTGGTCCATCAGATGGCGGCGATGGTCAAAAAGGGCATGCTCGGCGAGATCCGCATCGTCGACATGCAATATACCCACGGCTTCAATTCGGGCGATGATGTCGGCGCCGGCGAGGCAGTGAAATGGCGCACCAATCCGAAGACGGCGGGCCCGACCTTCGTTCTCGGCGATATCGGCACCCACCTCTATTATCTCTCCGAAGTGGTGCTGCCGCATCTGAAGATCGAAAAACTGCTCTGCGACCGCAAGGCCTTTATTCCGACCCGCGCGCCGCTCGAAGACCACGCCACCGTTCTCATGCATTACGATAACGGCGCCCGCGGCCGTCTCTGGGTGTCGTCGGTCAATGCCGGCAACATGGGTTCGCAGCGCTACCGTTTCGTCGGCTCCAAGGCTTCGATCGAATGGTCGGATGCCCAGCCCGACCAGCTGATTTACGAAGTCCAGGGCGAGCCGAACCGCACCCTGCACCACGGCATGCCCTATCTCGAAGAGGAAAGCCTTGCAGCCGATCGCATGGGCGCCCTGCACACCGAGGGCCTCGGCGACAGCTGGGCGAACATCTACCTCTGGATCGCCCAGGCGATCGACGCAAAGCGCCGCGGCGACGAAGCCTTCCTCAACGGCCATCATTATCCCAGCATCGAGGCCGGCACCGACGGCGTGCGCTGGCTGGAAAACTGCGTCCGCTCGGCGGATGCGGGTGCCGCCTGGATCGATTTCAAATAGCTCCCTCCGGGGGCGCGCCGGGAACTCCTCCACCCCTCTCACAAGGCGCGCCCTCATTTTTGATAAGGAAAGATCGAGACGATGAAACTCTCCATTTGCACCGACGTGATGGGCAACCTGTCATTTACCGACATGCTCGACAAATGTGTTGAACTCGGCGTCGAGGGCATCGAAATGACCGGCGGCGGCTGGTCGCGTGCCCCACATTTCCACGCCGACGAACTGCTTGAAGACAAGGGGCTTTTGAAAACCAAGCTTAAGGAAATCGAAGCCCGCGGCCTTGAAATCGCGGCTCTAAACTGCTCGGCAAACCCGCTCGATCCCGGCGAGATGGGCAAGCGCCACCGCAAGGAAATGGAGCAGACGATCCGTCTTGCCGGCGAAATCGGCGTCAAGACGATCGTGACGATGTCCGGCCTGCCGGAAGCGGCCCCCGGCGACACCGTGCCGAACTGGCTCGTCTACACCAAGAGCTGGCCCGAAGAGATGCCCGAGCGCGACCGCTACCAGTGGGAAGACCGTGCCTTCCCGCTCTGGCATGACCTGGTGAAGCTCGCGAGAGAAGTCGGGGTCGAGAGATATGCGCTCGAAAATTTCTCGGCCATGCTGGTCTGGAATCCGGAGACCCTGTTCCGCCTGCGCAAGGAGGTCGGCCCGTCCGTCGGCATGAATCTCGATCCCAGCCATCTGTTCTGGAAGGGCGCCGATCCGATCGCTTCGGCCCGCGCGCTGGGAAGCGCGATCCATCACTGCCACGGCAAGGATACGCGCATCGAGCGCGGTCTCGCTGATGTCAACGGCCTGCTCGAACTCAAGGACGTCACCGACGTCGCCAACCGCAGCTGGAATTATGTCGCCGTCGGCGCCGGCCATGACCTGCAGTGGTGGAAGGAGTTCTTCTCGGTCGTCCGCATGGTCGGCTACAACGGCTGGGTCAGCCTCGAAATGGAAGACTTCACCATGTCGACCGATGCCGGGATCCAGTCCTCCATCGACGCGCTGCAGGCGACGATCAGCCGATGATGGAGCGGCGCCGGCGACGATGAGCAATCGGTGCCGGCGCTCCAAGATCGATCTGGACACTATTATGGACGCATGTTCTATAAAATGGACAGATTCGACGGGAGCGCGCCATGCATCTTTCCATGTGGACTTATCCCTGGGATATCCAGGACCAGGGGCTCGGCGTCTTTGCCGCCGAGCTTACCGGCCGGGCAGGCCTGACAAGGGTCAGCCTGGCGACCTCCTATCATGCCGGCCGCTTCCTTCAGCCGCGCAGCCCGCAGCAGAAGGCCTACTTCCCCGAGGACGGGACGGTCTACTTCCGGCCGGACGAAAGCCTGTGGCAGGACAAGCTGATCCAACCGCTGATGGCGAGCAATGTGACCGAGCGCGGCGATATGCTGGCAGCGCTCGTCAGGGAGCGCGAGGCGACAGGTCTTAAATTCTCCTGCTGGACGGTCTGCCTGCACAATACCCGTCTCGGCGTGCTGCATCCCGATCACGTGACGCGAAACGCCTTCGGCAATCTCAATTATTACAACCTCTGCCCCTCCAGCCCAGCCGCGCGGGATTATGTCGTCACTCTCGTGCAGGACATCACGACGAACTACCGGCCTGACATGGTCGAGCTCGAGAGCCCGAACTTCATGGGCTTCGCGCATGAATATCATCACGAAAAAGATGGGGTCGGCCTGAATGCCGAAGACGATTTCCTGCTGTCGCTCTGCTTCTGCGATCATTGTATCGCGCGCGCCGCCAGGGCCGGCGTGCCCGTGGAAGGCGCGCGCAGAACTGTAGCGCGCTTCATCGTCGAACTCTGCGAACGAGCGGTGCCGGAGCGGCAGTTCCCCGATTTCCCGGCGGCTGGCATCGATGCCTTCCGGGACCATCCCGATCTCCACGCCTATCTAGCGTGGCGCAGCGAACCGGTGACCAGCCTGATCGGCGAGATCAAGGCCGCGGCCGATCCGGCGACGCGTATCGTGCTTATCGATTTGAAGGACGGCTGGCTCGGCGGCGTCGATCTCGCAGCCGTCGGCAAGCTCTGCGACGGGGCAATTCTTTGCTGTTACGACATGACGCCGGAGGCGGTCGGCGATGTCATCCGAGCCGGCCGAGCGGCAATCGGGCGGGAAAAGTTCCTTGGAGTCGGCCTGCGCATCTTCTATCCCGAGGTCAGCGGACCCATGGTGCTCGCCGCACGCGCCAAGGCCGCCGTCGATGCCGGCGCCGACGGCGTCAATTTCTACAACTACGGCCTCATTCCGGCAAAGCGCCTCGACTGGGTCAAGGCCGCGGTGGACGCAATCAGTTAAGTGGAATCGCGCGCGGGGATTGGCTCAGGATGCGATAGATTCGGCGATCTGGATCAGGCAGTCGCCGGCCTGGCTGTCGCAATGCAGCCTGTGGGAAATCACCATGCCGCTCTCGGCAAAGCGCAGCTCTTCCTCCGTCTGCTCCAGGCGTTCCAGATCATGATACCATCCCGCCAAATCGCCGGCGGCAACGACGGTGCCGAGCCCGACAGCCGGCTCGAACCAGCCTCTGCGGCTCGCATAGATGCCCTGGCTGTGCCGAGATAGCGAAAGCAGATGCAGCGGCCCGGGCTGAGGGAGCGTTCCGCGCGACAGGACCGGGCGCTCGACAATGCCGAGCGTCACGAGCAACCGGTCGATCGCCGCCGCCGTGAAGGCCATTGTCTGGGGCGTCACGGTTCCGCCGCCGCCGAATTCGCCGGAAAGACCGATAATCCCCGCCCGTGCCGCGGCCCCCATCGATGTCGGCGCTGCCGGCCCGTTATCGGCGATGAAGGCATAGGACGCGCCGAGTGCCCGCATCAGCGACACGGAGCGCTCGAAGCGGACGGCATCGGCCTGCCGCTCGATCAGCGTGCAGGGCAGGTGCGCCATCGACGTGCCGCCGGAGTGCAGGTCGAGCAGGACGTCGTGCCGGGGAAAGAGGTCATGCTCGAGGAAATGCGCCATTCGCGCTGTCGGCGAGCCCATGGGGTCACCGGGAAACGCACGGTTGAGGTTGCCGCCGTCGAACGGCGAACAGCGCTTGGCCGCCATCACCGCCGGCAAGTTCGCCATCGGCAAGATGGTGACGGCGCCGCGGATTTCCGCAACATCCAACAGCCGCATCAGCCGGCCGAGCTGCAGTTCACCCTCATACTCGTCACCGTGATTGCCCGCCATCAGCAGCAGAGACAGGCCCTCGCCGTTCCTGAAATGAAAGACGGGGATGCGGATCTGATAATAGGGCGAACGGTCCACCGAATAGGGAATTGCGAGGTGGCCGGCTTGCCGGCCCTCACGCGAGAAGTCGATCGGGTTGACGAGGCCGCTGTGCATGATGTCTCCAGTCCAGGCGGTTACTGCGCCCTCAGAGGGCTGCGACCGCGGTCATTTCGACGCGCAGATCTGGATCGGCGAGGCGTGCTTCGGTGCAGGCGCGCGCAGGCGGGTTTTCTATATCGATCCAACCGTCATAGACGCCGTTCATCGCCTCGAAATCGACGATTGCCGGCAGGAAAACATTGACGGCGATCAGACGAGAGCGGTCCGTACCGGCTTCCTTCAAAAGAGCGTCGATTTTGCCGAGCACATCGCGAGTCTGCTCTTCGATCCCTGCCTTGCGATTTTCCGCGACCTGGCCGGCAATATAGACGAGACCGCCATAGCTGACGGCTTGGCTCATTCGCGAACCTTTCTGATAACGCTGGATCATGGGCAGGTTTTCCTTTTCTTGCTTTTTGAAGGAGAGGTCAGCCGAAGCTTGTGAGATAGGCCGCCGTCACCGAATGCTCGGGGTCGAGACCATAGAGAATGGCATGCCGGTCAAGGCAGGTGCATGGATGCGAGATGCCGAACTCGATTACGTCGCCGACGCGGACGTCACTCGCCTCGGCAAGGGCGACGAAGGCGTGTTGATCGTTGAGTCGGAAAACCTCGGCGCCTTTGAGGTCGCCGAGGCATGCCCCATCGCGATAGAGCGCCAGCGGCCGTGGCAGGCCCTGGTCCATCGCCACGTCGCGCATGCCCATGCCTGAGATCGCAAGCCGCGGCTCCGGCCGCGACAGGACTTCGGCCCAGACTCGCAGCGCCGGACGAAACCCTGCCGCCGCCGAAAGCGTCTCGCCAGCCACACGGAAACCGCCGCGCGCATCGAGACCGGCAAGGCCGCGCTCGTAGACGCCGTGATCATGGAAGAAGATGGCGCCGCTACGCAGGATCAGCCGGCAGACCGGATCGGCCGCAACCGCGGCCGAAAGCCCGGCGATCACGACATCGAAAAACACCGAGCCGCCGGCCGTCACAAGAAGCGGCCGGTCAGGGCCGGTGCGGGCGCGCACCTTCGGCAGAAAATCTGCCGTCATCGCCATCAGAGTCTCGATGCGAAGCATCGTCTCTGCCGCATCGGCGGTCGCGGCAGCACCTTCATAGGCGGCGATGCCGCTCAACCGGAAGGTCGACGTCTCGGCGGCAAGGATCGCATCGAGAACTGCCTCAGCGGCAGCGGCGCTGCGGATGCCGGCCCGGCCGGCGCCGAGCTCCACCAGCAGGCCAAGAGGCGGCAGGTCCATGCGCTCTCGCCACGCGGATCGGAGCGCTTCGACCAGCGCTGCCGAATCCACGAAGACGTGGAGTTCCGCATCGGGATACTGGCCGAGCAAAGCCGCAAGCCGTCGGGCGGCGGCCACGCCGCCGATCTCGTTGGCGAGGATCAGGCGGCGTTGTCCCGCCTCGAGCAGGACGGCGGCCTGGCGGATATCGGCGACTGTCGTGCCCCAGGCACCCGCCGTCACAAGCGCCTTTGCCAGCACCGTCGACATCGGCGTCTTGGCATGCGGCGCAATTTCGGCGCCGTGGCTTTTCACATAAGCCATCATCAGTTCGACATTGGCGGAGAAGGCCTGCCGATCGAGCGAGATCAGCGGCAGAGCCATCCTGCCGTCATAGGGCTTCCATCCCTGCTTGCCGATTTCCGAGAGCGAAAGCGGCGGATGGCCCGGCGGAAAGCCTCGCACCCGCTCATCGATCAGCAGGTTTTCCCAGGCAGCATGAAGGTCAGACATGGCAGCCCCTCCGGGCGTCGGCCGGTTCGGCGATACCGAGACGGTAGGTGTCGTTGGCGGTGGCAAAGAACAGAGCGCGCTGCTCGCCCGGAGAGAGCTGCGAGGCGACCGTACGGAAAACCTCACAGATCTCGTCGAAAGAGGCGTGCAGACCTGCTACCGGAAAATCGCTCGCAAACATCGAACGTTCCGGCCCGAAACAATCGAGGCAATGCTCGATCACCGGCCGCAGGCTTTCGAGTGTCCAGTCATTGTCGTAGGCGACGAGATCGGAGATCTTGAGCCGCACGTTGGCCTCTCTGCCGAGCGCCCGCAGGCCGCGGCGCCAGAGCGCCATGCCCTCCTGCGTCCGGTCAGCGGGGCTTCCGCCGTGATTGAGCACGAAAAGCGTTTCCGGAAAAGCCCGGACGAGCTCAAGCGCGTCATCCATCTGCCAGGGATAAAGCATCAGGTCGAAGACCAGCCCGAGCCGCGTGGCATGGGCAAGCCCCGCCCGCCAGACGGGATCCCTCATGCGATCCGGACGCGACGCAAAACTCTTGGCCACATCGGGATGCCAGCTCAGAATATCGCGGATGCCGACGACGTTGGAGTTTTCCGCTTCCGCCTCGAGCAAGCGCGCGGCGTCCGGCCGATCGAGGGCAATGCCGGCGATATAACGGTGCGCCACGCCGGAGCGGCTGTCGAGCCCATCCAGCCAGCGGCTCTCCTCCAGCGGATAGGCAGCGGACCAGCCGGCCTCGACATGAACGGTCGCAACCACATTCTGGCCCGCGGCGTCGGCGCGATAATCGTCGATGCCATAGTCGCGCAGGATCGGCGCCAAGCTCCCGAACACCATCCCTTCACCGGATGCCCGCGCCTTCTCAAGCCAGGGATGACGCTGCAGGCCGAGGTCCCAGAGATGATGGTGCGGATCGATTACCGGCCCATCGTAGCGTCCCGTCATCGGCGCGCCTCGCGGCCGGAAACGAGCAGGAGGGTGAGGATCAGCGTGCCGAACATGATCGACCGCCAGCCAGGCGAGGCGTTGACGACGGTGATCAGCGCCGTCGCCGTCACAAGCAGGATCGCTCCCGGAACGGTCCCGGCATAGGTGCCGCGGCCACCGAGAATTGAGGTGCCGCCGAGCACGACGGCGGCGATCGAGGTCAGCAGATAGGGATCGCCGATGCCGACATAACCCTGCCGATTCATGCCGAGAACCAGAATGCCGGCAAGGCCGGCGAAAAAGCCCGACAGGGTATGGGCGATCAGCGTGCTGCGCGTGACGCTGACGCCGGAAAGCCGGGCGGCCAGCGGGTTCGCCCCAACCGCGAGGAAACGGGCGCCGATCGGCATGCGGTGGACGAGCAGCAGGACGACAACCGCAACGACGAGCCACAGAATGATGCCCGAGGGAATGCCGAGCGGCCGCGCCTGCCCGAGCAGGATGACTGCGGGATTGCTGACGGTGACGGCGCTGCCGCCGGCGACGATGACGAGCAAGCCCTGCAGGAAGGTCGCCATGGCAAGTGTCATGATGATCGGCGGCACGCGGAGATAGGTGGAACCCGCGCCGTTCATCAAACCGATGCCGGTGGCGATGGCAAGCGCCGCCGCGATGCCGGCAAGGCCGGTCGGATCCCAAGCCGGCGAGATCAGGGGCAACAGGATCGCCGTGACGGTGATAACGGCGCCGACGGAAAGATCGATGCCGCCCATCAGAATAACCAGCGTCTGCCCGGCGGCAACGATGCCGATCACGGCGGCGAGCTCGAGAAGGTAGCGCAAATGGCCGTAGGCGCCGAAGCCCCGCAGCGTGAAGCTTGAGACGATCCACACGAGCGCCACCAGAAGGAAGGTCAGCAGCGGCGGGTTGCGGAATGCTGATCTGACGATGTTCAACGTCTTGCCCTCCACGCGCCGAGAAGTTCCGGAACGGCAACCGCGCCGACGATGATCAAGCCTTGAGCGACATATTGCGCCACCGGCGGGAAGCCGAGGAAGAACATGACGTTGATCATGACCGAGAGCAGCAGGCTGCCGCAGATCGCACCGCGCATCGTGCCCTTGCCGCCGAGGAAGCCGACGCCGCCGAGCACGGCGGCAGCGATCGAGTTTAGCGTGAAGGGCGTGCCGATGACAGGATCGCCGGAGCCGGTCTGCGCGGCGACGAAGAGGCCGGTCAGCGCAGCCAGCAGACCGGAGAGCGCGAAAGCCGTGACCTTCACCCGTTCGACGGGAACGCCGGAACGGAACGCCCCGACCGGGTTGTCGCCGGCCGCATAGATGCCGAGACCGAGCGGCGTCGCCAGGAAGGCTTTCCAGAGCGCCAGGATCACCGCGAGCATCAGAAAGGCGACGGGCGTATGGCCGGCCAGCACCATCGACAGCCAGTCGGGAACGGTGCCACCCGGCCGCGGCAGCAGAATGAGTGCGACGCCGCTGATGATGAAGGAGCCGGCGAGCGTGACGATGATCGCAGGAAGCCTCAGATAGGTGACGATGGCGCCGGTGACGGCGCCGACCGCAAGGCCGGCGGCGGCGACCGCGAGAATGCCGCCCGGCGCGCCGAGCGCCCCTTCCATCGTCGTCGCGGCGATGACCGCGCCGAGGCTGACGAGCGGACCGATCGCCAGCGTGATGCCGCCATTCAGCATGAGCAGCGCCTGCGCCATGGTGACGAGTGCGAGCGGGAACCAGTTCTGCGTGAACTTCGAGAAGCCGCCGATCGAAAGGATGCCCGGGAAGAGCATCGCATAGAGGATAAGAAAGGCTGCGACGACAAGATAGAGGCCGGAGAGGCCGCGATTGCGGCGCATCTGGATCGAGGGATAGAGCCGGGATGAGGAATTGGTGTTCATGCCGCCTCTCCCCGCGCCGTGGTGTTGACGCCCATGGCCGCACCGACGATCGATCCTTCGCTGATCTCATCCTGCGACAGCATCGCCGCGACGCGCCCTTCGCGCAGAACCACGACACGATCGCAGAGATGCACGAGTTCCGGCGTATCGGAACTGGCAAGGATGACGAGCCGCCCCTCGGCGGCGAAGGCGCGAAGCATGAGATAGATTTCCCGCTTGGTCTCGATGTCAACGCCGCGGGTGGGATCGTTGAGCAGCAGAACGGACGGATCGAGCGGCAGCCATTTGGCAAGCGCCACCTTCTGCTGATTGCCGCCGGAAAGCGCCTGTACCGGGCGGGCTGTATCACCTTTGATCGTCAGGCGGTGCGCGAGATCGGTGATCAGGCCGGTTTCCGCCGGCCGGTCGCGCAGGCCCTTGACGGCGAGCCGCCCGAGCGAGGGCAGGATGAGATTGGAGGCGATGGAATGCGGCAGCACCAGCCCCTCATGCTTGCGGTCGGCCGGGACATAGACGATCCCTGCCGCATTCGCCTCGGCGACATTAGCGGGCAGGCCAGGGTTGCCGGATATTTCCGCTCGGGCGGCTGCGGCCGGAATGGCGCCGTAGAGGCCAAGCAGCAGGTCTTCCTGCCCTTGCCCCACGAGCCCGCCGATGCCGACGATCTCGCCGGAGCGGGCGGAGAAAGCGATGTCGCGAACCATGCCGGCGGAAAAGCCTTCGACGCTGATGCGCATGACACCGGGTGTCGTGGCGCCGCGCGGCGGGAACAGGTCGCCGGTCTCGCGGCCGACCATGAGACGCACCAACCCTTCGCCGTCGATGCCGGAGAGCGACTGATCCGCAGTGACCCCGCCGTCTTTCAGCACCGTGACATGCGAGCAGAGCGCCTGCACCTCGTTCAGACGGTGGGAAATATAGAGGAGTGCCATGCCGCGACGCTTGAGCGTCTCGATCAGCCGAGCAAGGATGCCGGCTTCATGGGCCGAGAGTGACGAGGTCGGCTCGTCGAGGATCAGCACGCGCGGTTTGCGGAACAGCGCCTTGGCGATCTCCACCATCTGGCGGCGGCCGAGCGCGAGGTCGGCGACCGGCATGTCGAGCGGTTCGGTGAGCCCCACCATGCCGCACACCTCCTGCACCCGGCGTTGAAGCGCTCGGTAATCGATGAGACCGAAGCGGCGCGGAAAGGCGCCGAGCCCGATATTTTCGGCAATCGAGAGACTGGCCGTCAGGCTCAGCTCCTGCTGAACCACAGCGATACCGGCTTTGCGGGCCGCCGCCGGGCTGAAACGCCCGACGGGTTTCCCGTCGACAAGGATAGACCCGCCGTCGGGCTGGAGGGCGCCGGACAGGAGGTTGATCAGAGTGGACTTGCCGGCGCCGTTTTCGCCGAGCAGGGCGTGAACCCTGCCCGGCAGAAGGGCGATGTCGACGCCCTTCAAAACCGGATTACCGAAAAATCCCTTGAACAGCTGCCGGGCTTCCAGCAGGGGGTTTTCTTCCGTCATGACGACGTTCCCCAGACGCGGATCACTTGGTCAGCAGCTTGTCGAAGAGCGCCTTGTCGTAGTCCGAATAGATATAGCCGTCGGCCGGGAACTTGTCGGCGCGCGCGAGATAGCTGCCGATCGAGCTGTCGTCGATAACAGGCAGTGGCACCTTGACGAAGGCAGGGACATCCTTGCCTTGCAGCGCCTGGACGGCGGTATAGACGGAAAGCGCACCGAGCCAGTTGGGCTGCATCGTCGCCCAGCCCTTCAGCCCCTTCTCTTTCCAGAGTTCGAGGAATTGGCGGGCATTTTCCCCTGTCGTCGGCACCTGATCGCGGCCCTGACGCTCGAAGGCGAGAACGGAACCGGCCGACAAGGCGCCGCCGAGCGACAGCACGCCATCGATTTCCGGATTGGCGAAAAGCAGGCTTGTCATCGCTTCCTGTGCCGGCGCGACATTATATTCCGTGTTGGTCTCGGTGATCACCTGAATGCCCGGATTGGCATCGAGCACCGGCTGGGCGCCCTTGCGGCGGTCGTCGCTCACCGAAATGCCGGCAGGGCCGTTCATGACGATGATCTTGCCCTTGCCGCCGAGCTGGCCGACCATCCACTTGGCAGCCGTCGCGCCCCATTCGTTGGAATCGGTGTTGATCTTCGCGGTCACCTTGTCGGTATTGACCAGGCTGTCGAAATTCACCACCGCAATACCTTTGTCGCAGGCGTCGGAGATGACGCGGTCAAGCGCGGTGGAGGAACCGGCGATCACGACGATGGCGTCGACATTGGCGTCGATCATCGACTGAATATGCTGGATCTGCGTCTGGGCGTTGCCCTGCGCATCCGTGATCATCAGATCCTTCACCAGACCGGCTTTCTTCAGCTCCTCCACTTCGGCCGTAATCGTGCCTTCGGTCTGCTTCATCCAGGTCGGCACCGAATAGATATTCGCCCAGCCGATCGTGAAAGGCGCCTTCCTATCACCCTTGATGCAATTGGCGGCAGCCGAGGCCGAGCCGGTGGAAAGAACGAGAAGGGCGGCAGCAGCGGCAGCGCCGGCGAGAAGGCGGCGGCGACGCGAGGCAGAAATGCTGTTTTCAAAATTTTTCATGTCGATCCCCTTTTGTGTGGCAGCGTTAACGCTTGCCATCTGTTTTTGTCCAATATAATGTACATGTGATCTAAATACCGGACGCGCCGATCTTATGCCGATTTTTCCGCCTCGCAAGAGGGATGAAAAAGATTTTCGTCGACCGGGAACAACAGGATCGGTTGACAGATGCGGCAGAGGGTTTGAAAAGCTTGGCCGGACAGAAATTGGGATCGACAGCAATGGACGCAATTCAGGACGAAGCGATCGGCAAGCGTGCCCGAGGGCTCGACCGCGCCTTCGAAATCCTCGATTTCCTGCGCCAGAAGCGGCAGGCTTTGAAGCCGAATGAAATCGCAGCGCAGATCGGCGCACCGCGCTCATCGGTTTACGAGCTCGTCAACCTGCTGCTGAGCAATGGCATTCTCGAATTCACGGGCGGCGAGGGGCGCGTCTACCTCGGCCGTAAGCTCTATTTCCTCGGCGCCGCCTATGAAAACCATTTCGATTTCACCCGCGAATGCGAGGCCGCATTGGAACAGCTCGCCGACGAAACGCGGGAGACGGCGCAGTTCTGCATGCTGGACGGAAACAAATATACGGTCGTGCGCATGCGCGAAGGCGCGCGGCCATTCCGCATTTCGACGGATATCGGCCAGTCGGTGCCGATCCCGTGGACGGCCTCCGGGCGTCTGCTCGTCGCGCATCTGTCGGATCAGGAAATTCTGAACTTCATTCCATCGCAGGATTTTCGTCTGCCGAACGGCGAATGGCTCGATCCGCAAAGCTTCATCGTCGAGGTACGCCAGGCCGAGCGAGAAGGTTTCTTTACGTTCAACAGCATCGTCGACAGCTTTACCCATTGTTTTGCCGTGCCGGTGCGGGGCGAGGAGGGCCATGCGGCCGCGACGCTCTGCCTGGTCACGCCGCGCGACGACGGCATCGCGAACCGCGACCGCTACCTCGATTGCCTGAAGAAGGCCGCCGCCGGCCTGGAGCATGCCCCGGCCCGCCCGAAGCGGGGCTGATACCCGGCACACGAACACGCATTGATCGCCGGCGACACTTCCTGCGGGAAGCCGCACCGAGCCGCGTGCTTCCTTAAATCATAGCGCGCTCGCGCTCGTTCTCTGCCGCGTGCATATCGAAGAGCCGCCGCAGGACGAGCCATGTCTCGTTGCGCGCTTCGATGTTGATTTCCAGTTTCAGTCCAATCCCGCAAATCTATTCACTCTTCTCCCGAAACTACGGAATGAAGTTTCTCTATAAAATTTATAGAGTGCGTATTTTAACATTCCGACGACAGACGGAAAACGGAGAGGACGCGAAATGACACGGAAAATCAGGCTTGGGGCATTTCTTCCCGGCGGCGGACAGCATGTTGCGTCGTGGCGGCATCCCGACCAGCCGGTCGACGGCGCGACCAGTTTCGAGTTTCACAAGCAGCTCGCCCTGACGGCGGAACGCGGCCTCTTCGATGCCTACTTCCTGGCCGATGGATTGGCCGTCGGTTTCGGTGGAGCGCGTGAAGGCGGCAACGCCCGCGTGGCCGGCTTCGAGCCCGTCACCTTGTTCTCCGCTCTTGCGCCTCTCACCACCCATCTCGGCTTCATCGCGACCTCCTCGACCACCTATGAGGAGCCTTATACGACCGCCCGCAAGTTCGCTTCGCTGGACCTGATTTCGGATGGCCGCGCCGGCTGGAACGTGGTGACAACGACGGGCGACCTCACGGCGCAGAACTTCAACCGTGAAACCCAGCTTCCGCATGCCGAACGATATCGCCGCGCCGCCGAGCATGTCGATGTCGTCCGCAAACTCTGGGAGAGCTTCGAGGACGACGCATTCATCCGCGACAAGGAGACCGGCGTCTTCTTCGATCCGGCGAAGCTGCACGACACCGACCACCGCGGCGAGCATTTCAGCGTGCGCGGTCCGCTCAACGTCTCGCGCTCGCCGCAGGGGCACCCGGTCATCGTGCAGGCAGGACAGTCGGAAGACGGGCGCGGGCTCGCCGCAGCAACCGCCGAAGTCATCTTCACCGCCCACCAGCATATCGAAACCGCCCAGGAGTTTTATCGGGACATCAAGGCACGCGCCCGTGGTCTCGGTCGAAATCCCGATCACATCCTGGTTATGCCCGGCGTCTCCGCTTTCGTCGGCAGGACCGAAGCCGAGGCACGCGAAAAATACGAACGTCTGACCTCGCTGATCGTCGAAGAAGACGGGATCGGCCTCCTCAACGGCCTGACCGGCGGCACGCTCGACTTGCACGGTTACGATCTCGACGGGCCTCTTCCGCCCGCACCGCCGACCGAAGGCATGAAGAGCCGCCAGGCCCTCATCCGCCAGATCGCGGACGAAAACAACTTCACCATCCGCCAGCTCTATCAGTGGATCGCCTCAGCCCGCGGCCACTACACGATCGTCGGCACGGCCGAGCAGATCGCCGATACGCTGCAGACATGGTTCGAGAACGAAGCCGCCGACGGCTTCAACATTTTGCCGCCCTGGCTGCCGACGGCGCTCGACGACTTTGTCGATCTCGTTATTCCGGAACTCCAGCGCCGCGGCCTGTTCCGCACTGCCTATGAAGGCAAGACGCTCCGGGAAAATCTCGGCTTGCCTTTCCCGACAAACCGCTGGGCTGCCGGACGCACCGTCCTTGAGGCAGCGGAGTGAGGAGAAACCCATGGCCTACGAAATCAATCAGGCTCTTCCGAGAAGCTTCGGCCGGCTGAAAAGCAGCAAAAGCAGTAGTTCCCCTCTGGTCTCCCATGTCCGCGGAGTGCTCGCGGCATTTCTGCCGCGCTACGGTCTGCTCATCAGCTTCCTCGTGCTCTGGCAGGTGTCGAGCACCCGGGGCTGGATCAATCCCGCCGTCTTCCCGCCCTTGAACGTGATCCTGTCGGCGCTGTGGACCAATCTTGCCAATGGCGCCTTGCTCGATGACATCGCCATCAGCCTGCAGCGCTCCGGAACCGCCTTCGCCTTCGCCGTCGTTGTCGGTATTCCGCTCGGCCTGTTCATGGGCCAGTTTCGCTTGGTCGAACAGGCGCTCGACCCAATCCTGCAGCTCTTCCGGCAGACCTCGGCGCTGGCGCTCTATCCGGTTTTCATCCTGCTGCTCGGCCTCGGCGAAACATCGAAGATCTTCGTGATCTTCTGGGCGACGCTGTTTCCGGTGCTGCTCGCCACGATCGGCGGCGTCAAGGAGGTGGACCAGAAGCTCATCGAGATGGCGCGGACCTACGGCGCCGGATCGCTGACCGTTTTCCGCCGCGTCATCCTGCCGGCCTCCGTTCCCGCGATCTTCGTCGGCCTGCGTCTTTCGGCGACGACTGCGCTTCTGCTGCTGATCGCCGCCGAGATGATCGGCGCCAACAAGGGCATCGGCTTCCAGGTGATGAACGCCCAGTACAATTTCCAGATCCCGCTGATGTTTGCGGCGATCCTGCTGCTCGCCTTCCTCGGGCTTGCCGCCAATGCCCTGCTCGTTCTGCTGCAGCGCCGCCTCTGCCGCTGGTCGCAGCCGAACGCCTGACCTCTTCCTTCGATTTCCCTCTTCCGAAAGGACTTTCCATGACCTTCCATCCCCGCAATTTTCTCCTGCCGGCCGTGATCGCTCTCGGTCTTGCCACACCGGCCGCCGCCGACACGGTGAAGCTGCGCTATCTCGCAAGCCAGGGCGGCCTCGCCGCCCATGAACTCGCCGACGCGCTCGGCTATTTCAAGGACACCGGCATCACGTTCGAGAATGTCGGCTATGCCCAGGGCGGCCCGGCCTCTCTCATTGCCCTTGCATCCGGCGACGTGGAGATCGGCAGCGCCGCCACCTCCGCCGTCCTGAATTCGATCATCGGCGGCAACGACTTCGTCGCCGCCTATCCATCGAACGGCATCAATGACGATGTGCAGTCGACCTTCTACGTACTGGAAGACAGCCCGATCAAAAGCATCAAGGACATTGCCGGCAAGAGCATCGCCGTCAACACGCTCGGTGCCCATCTCGATTACACCATCCGCGAAGCCCTGCATTCCGTCGGACTGCCGAGCGACTCTGCCAACCAGGTCGTCGTTCCCGGGCCGCAGCTCGAGCAGGTGCTGCGCTCGAAGCAGGTCGATATCGCCGCCTTCGGCTACTGGCAGACGACCTTCGAGGGCGCGGCGCTGAAGAACGGCGGCCTGCGTGCGGTCTTCGACGATACCGACGTGCTTGGCGACATCGCCGGCGGCTTCGTGGTCCTGCGCCGCGATTTCATTCAGCAGCATCCCGAGGCTGCGAAGATCTTCGTCGAGCAGTCGGCCCGCGCCCTCGACTATGCCCGCGAACATCCCGAGGAAACCAAGAAGATCCTGGCCAAGGCGCTCAGCGAGCGCGGCGAGAACCCTGACATCGCACAGTATTTCCGCGGCTACGGCGTGCGCGCCGGCGGTCTGCCTGTCGAGCGCGACATCCAGTTCTGGATCGACGTTTTGGTTCGCGAAGGCAAGCTCAAGCAGGGGCAGCTGGCGGCCAAGGACATCATCTATACGGCCGATACCAAGCCGGCAAGCAACTGAGGAACTGCAATGAGCCTCGCCCAGGACATGCGCCGCGGAGAGGTGACGATCCGTCACCTCTCCAAATCCTACAAGCTGAACGGCAGCCATCTGCAGGTTCTGAAAGATATCAACCTCCACATCCGCTCCGGCGAAAGCCTCGCGATCGTCGGCGCCAGCGGTTCGGGCAAGACGACCCTGCTCAGGGTTCTGGCCGGCCTGGAGGAGTCCGATACCGGCGAGGTGCTCGTTGACGGCAAGGCGATCCGCGGCGTCGGCGCGGAACGCGCTGTCATCTTCCAGGAGCCGCGCCTTCTTCCCTGGCTTGACGTCCTCGGCAACGTCGCCTTCGGGCTGGAAACGAGAGGTCTGACCCGCGAGCAGGCGAGGGCGCGTGCGCGTCACTACGTCAAGCTCGTTGGCCTGCAGCAGTTCGAGGCGGCCTATCCCCGGCAACTGTCCGGCGGCATGGCGCAGCGCGTCGGCATCGCCCGGGCGCTTGCCGTGCAGCCGGAAATCCTGCTGCTCGACGAACCGCTCGGCGCGCTCGATGCGATGACCAAGATCGGCATGCAGCAGGAGCTCGCCCGGATCTGGCGCGACGAGGATGTGACGACCATTCTCGTCACACACGATCTCGAAGAGGCAATCTATCTTGCCGACCGGATCCTGATCCTGCCGCGGGAAAAGGGAGCAGCGCCGCGCCTGATCGACATCGATCTGCCGCGTCCGCGCGACCGCAGCGCACCGGAATTCGTCCGGCACCGCGAGGAACTGCTGAACCTGTTCGGATTGCACTGAAAACTGCGGCCTCCATGGGTTCTGCAGGCTGGAGATATTTCACCCGGCCCAGGGATCGATCAGTTCGATCCCAAAACCCTCGAAATCCCTAATGTTGCGCGTCGCGAGGCTGAAATCATGAGCAATCGCTGTCGCCGCGATCAGGCCGTCCATCGACGACAGGCCGCGGCCACTCCGTTTTGCATGGCCCATAAGGTCTCCCCAGGCCAGGGCAACCGGTTCATCCACCGGAATGATGCGATGCTCGAAGCGTTGCGTCAGGTCGTGGGCGAGCCATTCGGCCAGCGCGTCGCGTTTGCGTCCCTTGTCCATCAGCGCAACGCCGCGCCGGATCTCCGCTACCGACACGATGCTGATGAAGGAACGATCCTCGTCGAGCTTGCCCAGCCATTCAAGGACGCGCACGTCGGGGTTCGGCTTGGTCACCTCGGACAGGACATTGGTATCCAGCAAAAGCTTCACAGCGCCGGATCACGCGGTTCATCGCGTTGACGTTCAAGGTCCAGATCGGCGCCGCGTAAGGGCGATTGCATCAGAAATTCGGCAAGCGTTCCCTTGCGGGTGGTCTTCCGCTGCCATTCCTCGGCAGAGACGACGACGACACTGGGCTTGCCGTTGCGTGTGATTGTCTGCGGCGTGGATTGCGCGCGTTCGATGACCTCGGAAAGCTTCGCCTTTGCGCTGGCAACGGTCCAGCTTTCATCGGCTTGCGGTGGCGGCTGCATAGCGCATCTCCTGACCAGAATGACTATAGTGACTATATAAGCCGAAACTGGGTGAGTGGCAAGCAGCCGTCATTGGTTCGCTTGTGTGGGCCGAAGACGCTCGGCTCACACATTGCCAGGAAAAGACCGCAGACTGTTATGAAGGCCTGCTCCTCGCTCCGGCCGTCAGATAAGGCCGCCGGTCCAGTTCCGCCGACCGATAGGAGCTGCGCAGCCGCAGCAGATCCTTGCGGGCGATCAGACCGCACAGCTTGCCCGATGCTGGATCGACGATCGGAATGCGGCCGCTGTCCGTCGACAGCATCAGGTCGGCGATGAAGGCGACCGTATCATCGGGATGCCCGACTGGCACGGAGTCATCGGTTACATTTTCCGCAAGCGTCTGGGCGGCGAGATCAGGCTTCCCCTGCCAGAGAAGGGCCTCGGCCCGTGATACGATGCCGGCCAGCCTGCCCGCAGCATCGACCACCGGATAGATCCGGTGCGTTTTTTCTTGAGAGACGAACAAGTCGCATACCTGACCGACCGTCATGCTGACAGGAAGCGTGTCGACATCGCTGATCATGATCTCCCTGGCTCGGGACAGCTCGAACGGATCGACGCCATATTCGCGGGTAATGTGCTGGCCGCGGCGCGCGATCTTCTCGGTGAGGATCGAGCGGCGCAGCAGCAGGACCGTGACGGCATAGGCCACCACCGTTGCCGCGAGCAGGGGAACGAGGGTGCTGACGTCGCCGGTGATTTCCATTGCGAAGAAGGTCCCCGTCAGCGGTGCGCGCATGGTTCCACCCATCATCGCGGCCATTCCGAGCAGTGCCCAGAAGCCGGGATCGTTGCCCGGCATGGCAATGCCGACTAGCCATCCGAGTGCGCCGCCGAAAATCAGGAGCGGCGCGAGCACGCCGCCCGAAGTGCCGGACGACAGGGCAAACAGCCAGATGATCGTCTTCACCAGCAGGATCGACAGTACGGCCGGTGCGAGCAACCGGTTGTTGAGCAGCCCGTCGATGATGTCGTATCCGACGCCCATGGCCCGCGGTTCGATCAGACCACCGAGACCGATGACGAGACCGCCAAGCGCCGGCCACCACATCCAGTGGATCGGCAATGCTTCGAACAGGTCCTCGATCTTGTAGAGCAGCGTCGTCAGCAAGCCGGATTGCAGACCTGAAATGATGCCCATTGCCGCACAGGCGAAAATTCCCCACCAGGGCAGGGTCACCTGGAAATGGGTCGGGAACAGCGGCCCCGCGCCGAACAGCAGGGGGCGCCAGCAGATCGATACGCAGGCGGCAACGGCGACGGGAATGAAGCTGCGCGGCTTCCATTCGAACAACAGCAGTTCAACCGCCAGCATGACCGCGGCGATCGGCGAGCCGAAGATCGCCGTCATGCCTGCGGCGGCACCCGCGACGAGCAGCGTCTTCCGCTCGGCCGCGCTCATGTGAAAGAATTGGGCAAAAAGCGAGCCGATCGCGCCACCGGTCATGATGATCGGTCCCTCGGCGCCGAACGGACCGCCCGTTCCGATCGAGATCGCCGAAGACAGCGGCTTCAGGACAGCGACCTTCGGCGACATCCGGCTGCCGCCGATCAGGATGGCCTCGATCGCTTCCGGGATGCCGTGGCCGCGGATCTTCTCGGATCCGAAGCGGGCCATCAGCCCGATGACGAGCCCTCCGAGCGGCGGCACCAGCACCACCCACAGCGAACGCGTCACGCCTGCCAACGAGGCGGGCTCGATGCCGATCTTCCCGAACCAGATGACATTGGTCACCAGCGCGATAAGGCTGACGAGGCACCATGCTGCAAAGGCGCCGGCGGAGCCGATGATGATGGCCATGCTGATCAGGACGAGAACCCGCCTGTCGGTGGTGAAATCTCCGGCCTCGCGCCGGGAAAGACCGCCCGTAAAGTCGTGCGGCCGGTTGCTGGTTTGATGCTGCGACATGGAAGCCTCTGCTACGCGGAAATAGGTATGCTTGAGCGGCTTGAATATATCGTAATACGATATAAATCAACGGATGAAAGCGTGAAGACGAACATGTCTTTTGAACATGCTTCCCTTGACCGGCTGACGCCTGCCCATCTATTCGAGACCGGAAATAACTCCCGCACGGATCACCAACTGCCGACGAGCGGCAGAGGAGAACGAGTTTGAAGAAAGCCGCGCCGCCGCTGAGACGGGAGGATTACGAGGCTCTTGCCGACCTCAGATTCGCACTTCGTCAATTCATGGATTTCAGCGCCTCCGCCGCACAGTCGGAAGGGCTGCCTCCGCAGCAGCACCAGGCTCTGCTGGCGATCAAGGGCCAACGCGGCGAAGCGATGACCATCGGCATGCTGGCCGATAGGCTGATCATCGCCCCCCATACGGCGACCGAGCTTGTCGGGCGGCTGTCGGATGCCGGGCTCGTCGAACGCCATGCCGACCCGGCCGATCGGCGCCGCCAGACGCTCGCCCTGACCGACAAGGCCGACGAGCTTCTGACCAGACTGAGCGCCGTGCATCTCTCAGAAATCAGGGTGATGGCCCCGAAACTGATCGAGCTCCTTCTCGAGCTTCAAAAGACGGCGCCGAAGGCCGAGTGAGTGACAGAGCCGGCAGATGTAGCCATCGTCCCAGCCTGCATCTCGTCGGCCGTCCCTTCAACCGAAGAGCGTGTTCCTGAGGCGATGGATATGCACTGCGCCGATGCCGCAGCAGCCGCCGATGATCGTCGCTCCGGCCTCGGCCCAGGAACAGGCAAAGCGCGAATAGGCATCGTCGTTCAGGTCGTCGCGGGTATCGTGCAGGCCTTCATTGGCGGCTGCCTCGCCTGTTTCCCCTTCGAAGGCATTGGCATAGACGCCGATTTCGATGGGAGCATTCCTCTCCCGGAACACCCGTGCCGCCGTCTCGACCGCGCCCTGCATGACCTCGGGCTTGCTGCAATTGAACAGGAAAGCCGCCGCGCCCGACGACACCGCCCAGGACGCCGCCTCCGCGACGCTTTCGCCGGAGCGGAGTTTCGGCGCGCCGTCCCTGATCGCCGCCTCGTCATCTGCCAAGGTGAAGGAAATCCAGAACGGCTTGCCCGATGCCCCCACCGCCTTGCGGACGGCCTCGCCCTCGGCAATCAGGCTCAAAGTCTCACCGAGCCATAGGTCGACGAAGGGAGCGAGGTTTTCGACCAGCACCTCGAGATAGTCCTGCACCCGGGAAGGCTGAAAATTCTCAGGCTCGTAGGAGCCGAAGATCGGCGGCAGCGAGCCGGCGACCAGCACCTTCCGGTCGGTCGCGCCATCGGCGGCCTCGCGCGCCAGACGACCTGCAAGTCGGATCAGGGCGGGCCCCTCCTGCTGAAAGCGGCCTTCGCCGATATGGAAGGGCACAAGCGCATAGCTGTTCGTCGTGACGATCTCAGAGCCGGCGGCGATGAATTCCCTGTGTACCTCCCGCACGATGTCGGGCGAATTCATCAGCGCCAGCGCCGACCATTCCGGCTGCTTCAGTTCGGCGCCCAGCCGCAGAAGCTCGCGGCTCATGCCGCCATCGAGAATTCGCGTTGTGCTCATGAGGTAGTCTCCATTCAGGCTGTCGCGCCGTTACCGGCAGCGGGCTTTTCAAAACAAAGTGGCGAGCTTTTCGTGGCCTAGCGGCGAACCGGCACCTGCGCTTCGAGACCTCGAAAGACGTGGGCGATCACCGCGGTCAGGGCGAGATAAAAGAGGGTGACGACGATGAGCGGCTCGTAGACGAGCAGCGTGTCCTGGCGAACCTTGTTGGCGACGGCGTAGAGATCCATCACCGTCACCGTAAAGGCGAGCGGCGTCGCTTTGAGCTGCATGACGATTTCCCCGGCGATGGTCGGCAGGGCGATGCGAATGGCGCGCGGCAGCCAGATGCGGCGGGTGAGTTTCCAGGGCGGCAGGCCGAAGGCCCGACCGGCTTCGAGCTCACCCTTGGGAACGGCAAGCAGCGCGCCGCGCAGCACTTCAGCCTCATAGGCCGCATAATTCAGCGTGAAGCTGACCGAAGCGAAGAAAAAGCCCTCGCGCAGGATCGGCCAGAACAGGCTCTGGCGGATGCCGGGGATCATGGGCAGCAGCGAGCCGATCCCGTAATAGAGGAGCCAAAGCTGGATGAGCAGCGGCGTGCCGCGGAAGAAGGTGCAGTAGCCGCGGGCGGCAAGCCGCGTCAGCCTGCCGCCGCTGACCTGCGCGAAAGCGAGACCGATGGCGGTCACGAAACCGAACACCACGGAAATGACCAGCAGCGCTACGGTCTGCCAGGCGCCGGTCAGAAGCAGCGGCCAATAGGAGGAGATCCAGGTGAAACTCATGGGGCCGCTTTCTTCAGGCAAGGCGCGGCTGTCCCCGCCGCACCCGCCCTTCGATCAGTTTGAAGACGGCGTTGGAAGCGAGTGTGATGGCGAGATAGAGAAGAGCCGAGGCGAGGAAAAAAACGAAGTAGTGCTTGGTGCTTGCCCCGGCGAGACGTGTGGCGAGCGCCAGTTCCTGATAGCCGACGACCGCGACCAGCGCGCTGTCCTTGGTGACCGACATCCACAGATTGGCAAGACCCGGCAGCGCGTTCGGCAACAGCGCCGGCAGCAGGATGCGGCGGAAGCGCAGCACCGGTCCCATGCCGAAAGCCTTGGCGGCCTCGATCTGGCCGACGGGAATGGCAAGGATCGCGCCGCGCAGCACCTCGGTCATATAGGCGCCCTGCACGAAACCGAGCACGGCGACGGCGGCAACGAAACCGTTCACCTCGACCGGCGGCAGGTTGAATACCGCCAGCAGCCGGTTGAGGCCATCGGTACCGGCATAATAAAGCCCGACGATCAGGATCAGCTCGGGAACAGCGCGAATGACCGTCGTATAGAGATCGAGCACTAGGCGGAGCACTGGATTGCCCGAGAGCTTCCCCAGCGCACCGCCCGTGCCAAGCAGCAGACCGACAGCAAAGGCGCAGGCCGAGATGGCGACCGTGGAGACTGCACCTGCCAAGAGAACGCCGCCCCATCCCGGAGGATAGGGGGACAGCAGGTCCAGAATGCCTTGTTGCGCAGTCGCCATCTCTAGAAGTGCTTACTTCGCGCCGTAAATATCGAAATCGAAGTATTTCTTGGTGATCGTGTCGTACTGGCCGCTGGCGCGCACCGCGGCAATTGCCTTGTTCAGCTTGGCTTTCAATTCGGTATCTTCCTTGCGCAGGCCGCCTGAAACGCCAGCTCCGAGGATCTCCTTATCGTCGGCGACATCGCCCATGTTAGCGCAGCAATCCTTGCCGGCATCGCTTTTCAGGAAGGCGTCGAGCGCCAGAGAATCGCCGAAGACATAGTCGATGCGGCCGGCAGCGAGGTCTTGGAAAGCCTCGTCGAGCGTCTGGTAGGTCTTTTCCTCGGCGGCAGCGGCAAAGTACTTCTTGTAATATTCAGACTGGATCGTCGACACCTGGATGCCGATGGTCTTGGCCTTCACGTCCTCGGCCGTGGCGCCCGGCTTCTGGTCCTTGGGGCCGATCAGGGTGCTCGGCGTGTTGTAATATTTGTCGGTGAAGTCGATCACCTTCGAGCGTTCCTCGGTATTCGACATCGACGACCAGATCACGTCGAACTTCTTGCTCTCAAGAGCCGGAATGAGGCCGTCCCAAGAGATCTCGACGATCGAGCACTTCTCCTTCATCTCTTCGCAGACGGCATTCATCAGGTCGATTTCCCATCCCTGCCATTCGCCCGAAGCGTCCTTGGCGAAGAAGGGCGGATAAGATTCGTTCATGACGCCGAAGCGGACTTCGGCCTGTGCCGCGACGGCGGAAAGTGCAAATGCGACGCCGGCGAAAAGCGTGGGGAGCAGTTTCATTCGCAGGATTCTCCTGGTTCGTGTGATGGGTGGTGACTGGAAGCGGGGTCAGTGGGCGGTGAGACGAGTGAATTCCCGGCAGCGGGCGCTGACGGGCGCCCCGAAGACTTGCTCCGGCGGGCCTTCCTCCTCGATCCGTCCCTGGTGCAGGAAGAGGACACGGCTCGAGACGTCGCGGGCGAAGCGCATTTCATGCGTGACGATCAGCATCGTCCGGCCCTCTTCCGCCAGATCGCGGATGACTTTCAGCACCTCGCCAACGAGCTCGGGATCGAGCGCCGATGTCGGCTCATCGAACAGCATGACGGCGGGATCGACGCAAAGCGCTCTTGCGATCGCCGCGCGCTGCTGCTGGCCGCCGGAAAGAAAGGCGGGATAGGCATCACGCTTGTCGAAGAGCCCGACCTTGTGCAGCAGGGCTTCTGCCTTTTCGATCGCTTCGCGCCTGGAAACGCCCATGACATGCACCGGCGCCTCGATGACGTTTTCCAGCACGGTCCGATGAGCCCAGAGATTGAAGCTCTGAAAGACCATGCCAAGCCCGGTTCGCAGCCGCTCGATTTGCCGCCAGCTCTGCGGCTGCAGCCGCCCGCCGCGGCCGGTTTTCAGAGCGACCGCCTCGCCGTTCACGGCGATGCGGCCGCGATCCGGCGTTTCTAGAAAATTGATGCATCTGAGGAAGGTGCTCTTGCCAGAACCGGACGACCCGATAATGGAGATGACGTCAGACTTATGGGCCTCGGCCGAAATACCCTTGAGAACCTGTTGCAAGCCGAAGCTTTTATGAAGATCTTCGACGCGAAGAGCAGGAATGGACTGATCCGACATGCATGGGTCCGGCTGAACTGAATTTGCGAAGGATAATGATAAAGCTGCGCGGTTTTTTCGCGCAATTTTTGTCTCTTCTGCGTATTTTGTGCAAAATAATCTTCTTCACGCGGCGAATGCAGCAGAACGCGTAAAATGCTGCGGCAAGATTTGGACTGGATAATGGAACAACTGGATCGTTTTGACCGTGACATCCTCGATATCGTTCAGCGCGACTGCCAGCTGAAGGCCGAAACGATCGCCGAGCGAGTGGGCTTGTCGGTCTCGGCCGTGCAGCGGCGGTTGAAACGCCTGCGCGAGGAAGGGATCATCAAAGCGGAGGTCGCAGTCCTCGACCGGAAGGCGACGGGGACATCGATGGTGTTCATCGTCGGGATGGAGATCGAGCGGGACAATTATGACGCCTTGGCGAAGTTCCGCGTCTGGGCGGAAAAACAGGATCATATCCAGCAGGTCTATTACGTCACCGGCGCGGTCGATCTGATCGCGATCGCTACCGCCCGCGACGTCGAGCATTATGATGACATCGCCGCCCTCATCATGGCTGACAATCCGCAGATCCGCCGCATGCACACCAATGTCGTGCTGCGGGACGTCAAGCTCGGCTTATTCGTGCCGCTGGAATAGCCACCAGCTCCTGCCGCCGGCAAGCTGCTGGACTCATGTCGGACAAAGGGCATAATTCCGGACGCAATTTCGGGAGGAACGAGCCTTGACCCTACGACACCAGATCATCGCATTGGCGATCGTCCCGCTCGTCATTTCGATCCTTGCGATCACCACGTTCATCACCTGGCAATCGGCAAATCTCGCCAAGAACAGCATCGATGCGTTCGAGCAGAACATGCTGAAGACCAAGGAAACCGAAATCCTCAACCTGACCAACCTTGCCTTGTCCGCCATCCAGGCGATCTACGACAAGGCCGGTCCCGACGACGAAGCCGCCAAGCAGCGGGTGGCTGAAATTCTGACCTCGCTCGATTACGGCAGGGATGGCTATTTCTTCGTCTATGACTATGACGGCAACAATATCGTCCATCCGCGCCAGAGCTTCCGGCATGGGCAAAATTGGTTGAATCTGACCGATCCCGACGGCGACAAAGTCATTGCCGAGCTGATCGCCACGGCAAAAGCTGGCGGCGGCCTGCACCAGTACAAATGGCAGAAACCTTCGACCGGTCAGATCGCCGACAAGCTCTCCTTCGTCGTCAGCCTCGACAAATGGCACTGGGTGGTGGGGACCGGCGTTTATCTGGACGACGTCTTCGCCCAGAGTGCCGCCGCCAACAAGGTGATGCGCGCCAATATCAAGCGAACCTTCGTGATCGTCGCGCTGATCGCCGTGCCGTCGGTGCTTGTCGTCTTTACCACCTGCATGCTGCTGACCTTCCATGAGCGCCGCATGGCCGACAGCCGCCTGAAGGAGTTGACGCAGCGGGTCATCGATACCCAGGAGGAAGAACGCGCGCGGCTCGCCCGCGAGCTGCACGACGGCATTTCCCAGAACCTTCTCGGAGTGCGCTATGCGATGGATCTCGCCGGCCGCAAGGTCAGGACCAATGTCGACGATGCAGCGCTCACCATCGATCGGGGCGTCGAGGCGCTGAACGGCGCCATCAAGGAAATACGGCGGCTCTCGCACGATCTGCGCCCCCGCGTGCTCGACGATCTCGGCCTGACGGCCGCACTGGAGGCGCTCTGTCATCATTTCGCAGAGCGGACGGGGATCGAGACTGATATCGACGCTTCAGGCTTTACCGGCACGCTGAAAGCCGAGGCCAACACCGCCCTCTATCGCGTCGCCCAAGAAGCCTTCAACAATGTCGAGCGGCACTCGGGCGCCTCGACGCTTTCGGTGAAGCTCTGGTGCGACGGCGGCCGCGCCCGCATGACGATTTCAGACAACGGCACCGGCTTCGACGGCAGCAAGGACGGCGCAGCCGGCGGATCAGGCCTAGGGCTGCGCAACATGCAGGAGCGGATGGCCCACTTCCGGGGCCTGCTGCTCATCAACAGCAGCGAGTCCGGCACGACGCTCACGGCAATGATGCCGAGGTCGGCCAATCTGCCGGCCGGCAAGCAGGCGGAAGCCGCATGACCGAACGGCCGAAAATCAGGGTTCTCCTGATCGACAACCATCCGCTGGTGCTGGACGGATTGAAAGCCGTGCTCGAGACATTCGACCATATCGAAGTCGCCGGCACCGCCGGGCTTGCGCAAACTGGCCTCGATATCGCCCGACAGGTCCAGCCGCAGGTGGTGCTGATGGACATCAACATGCCGAAACTCAGCGGCATCGATGCGATCGAACTGTTCAGGAGCGAGCTTCCCCAGGCCCGTGTCGTAATGCTCTCCATGCATGACAGCCGCGAATATATCTCCTCCTCGGTCATGCATGGCGCTGCCGGATACGTACTCAAAGATGTTTCGACCGACGAGATCGTCTCGGCCATCGACACCGTGGCGGCCGGAGGCACCTATTTCTCCTCGGGCGTCTTCGACGCGCTGATGGGCGAACGCGCAGACGAGGGCAGTGATCCCCTGACGCCTCGCGAGCGCGACATTCTCGGGCTGATCGTTGCCGGCAGGAGCAACAGGGAGATCGCCGAAGCGCTCGGTATAACCGCCGCCACGGCGGAAACGCACCGCAAGAACCTCAAGAAGAAGCTCGGCATCGCCACCACGGCCGGCCTCATCCGCTATGCGCTCGATCACGGTATCGTCTCGAAAATCAGTGGAAACCCGCGCCTACCCACTTCTGGGTAGGCCCCGGCATTTCAGCCCCGTGCCCATCTTGTGAGGACAAAACCGACGCCATAGGACTCCATCCGCGGCTGGCCAAGTGTCAGCCGTTGGGAGGAATTCACATGCGTTACATCCGCTTCCGATCCGCCGGAAAAGCTCGAGCGACCCGAACAGGGCCTGCCGCCGCCGCCGGCTGACAGACCTGCCTTCCACGCCGACAACTGGAACATGGCGACCGCCGACTGCGGCGCCTGAAAGGTACTCCGACATGGAAAAACCACGTAGCAAGGCAGCGCTATGGCTGCTGATCATTCCGTACATAGGGCTGCTCTGGCCGCCATTTTACAATCTGCGAGAGCCGTCGCTTTTCGGCTTCCCCTTCTTCTACTGGTATCAGCTTCTCTGGGTGCCGATCACCGCGACGCTGACCTGGATCGCTTATCGGAGCGTTCGCCATGACGACTGACATCAACGGCACGGCGCTCGCCGTCTTCATCTTCTTCTTCGCTCTCGTCACCGTCATGGGGTTCGTTGCCAGCCGCTGGCGCAAGCCCGAGACGCTCGCCCATATCGATGAATGGGGCCTCGGCGGGCGCAACTTCGGCACCTGGATCACCTGGTTCCTCGTCGGCGGCGATTTCTATACCGCCTATACGGTCATCGCCGTCCCGGCGCTGGTCTATACGGTCGGCGCCTACGGCTTCTTCGCGCTGCCCTATACGATCGTCGTCTATCCCTTCGTCTTCATGGTCATGCCGGTCCTGTGGAAACGCGCCAAGGATTTCGGCTATGTCACGGCCGCCGACGTCGTTCACGGCCAATATGGATCACGCGGCCTCGAGCTCGCCGTCGCGGCGACGGGCGTCATCGCCACCATGCCTTACATTGCCCTCCAGCTCGTCGGCATGACGGCGGTATTGAAGGCGCTCGGGCTGCACGGCGAGCTGCCGCTGGCGATCGCCTTCATCGTGCTGGCGCTCTACACCTATTCGGCGGGTCTGCGCGCCCCGGCTCTGATCGCCTTCGTCAAGGACATCATGATCTATATTGTGGTGATCGCCGCGGTCGCGCTGATCCCGTCGAAGCTCGGCGGCTATGCCAATGTCTTTGCCTCGGCCGATGCGGCCTTCCAGGCCAAGGGCGCCGGCAACCTGCTGCTCGGCGGCAACCAGTATGTCGCCTATGCCACGCTCGCTCTCGGTTCGGCGCTCGCGGCCTTCATGTATCCGCATACGCTGACCGGCATCTTTGCCTCCAACAGCGGCAAGACGATCCGCAAGAACGCGATCATGCTGCCCGCCTATACGTTGCTGCTCGGCCTGCTGGCGCTGCTCGGCTATATGGGCCATGCCGCCAATCTGAAGCTCGACAGCGCCAATGACGTCGTTCCCACCCTGTTCAAGACGCTGTTTTCGGGCTGGTTCTCCGGCTTCGCCTTTGCGGCGATCGCCATCGGCGCACTGGTGCCGGCAGCGGTGATGAGCATCGGCGCCGCCAACCTCTTCACCCGCAATTTCTGGAAGGCCTATGTCGATCCCAAGGTCAGCGATGCGGGCGAAGCCAAGGTCGCGAAGGTGACGTCGCTGGTGGTGAAGGTCGGCGCACTTCTCGTCATCATCTTCCTGCCGACTCAGTTCGCCCTCGACCTGCAGCTGCTCGGCGGCATCTGGATCCTGCAGACGCTTCCGGCCCTGGTCTTCGGCCTCTACACCAACTGGTTCCGTGCGCCCGGGCTGCTTGCCGGCTGGTTCGTCGGGTTCTGCGGCGGCACCTTCCTCGTCTGGGACGCCGGCTGGAAGCCGCTGCACCTGATCAGCCTCGGCGGCGAACCCTTCACCGTCTACACCGGACTGCTGGCGCTCGCGGCAAATATCGGCGTCGCCGTCATCGTCAACGCCTTGCTACCGGCCAAGGTCCCGGCCCGGGCGTAAACCAAAAAATACGAAGGGCAGCAATCGCTGCCCTTCGTTACTTCATTTTTGGCAGATTGCCGTGTGGTTCAGAACTCTTCCCAATCGCCGGCCAACGCCGCGTTCCCCTGGGTTGCATTCCCCTGGAACGACCTGCCGACCTTGGCAATCATCTGGCGCGCCGGCGAAGCCACGGGCTGAGCATGCTGTGCCGCGGCGACCGGCTGCGAAATGCGCCTCGATCCCACTGCTCCGCCAATGTTGAACTGACCCAGGAGCTGGAACAATGCGTCGGCTTCCTTGGCGAGTTTGTGAGCGGCGGCCGTGGCCTCTTCCACCATGGCGGCGTTCTGCTGGGTGCCCTGATCCATCCTGTTGACGGCAGTATTGATTTCCTTCAGCCCGGTCGCCTGCTCCTGCGAGGCGCCGACGATGGCGCCGACATTGCCGTCGACCTGCTGCACCTGTACCGCAATCTCCTGCAGGGCCTTCCCCGTTTCGCCAACCAGCGCGACGCCGTTTTTCACATGGCCATTCGACGCGTTGATCAGCTCCTTGATTTCCTTTGCCGCCTTGGCGGAACGCTGTGCCAGTTCGCGCACTTCCTGGGCGACAACGGCAAAACCCTTGCCGGCTTCACCGGCACGGGCCGCCTCGACGCCGGCGTTCAGCGCCAGCAGGTTGGTCTGGAAGGCGATCTCGTCGATGACGCCGATGATGCTGCCAATTTCGGTGGCGGAGGATTCGATCTTGCCCATCGCATCGACCGCGTCGCGGACGACACTGCCCGAGCGCTCCGCATTGTCTTTCGTCTTGCGGACGAGCTGACCTGCCTCCTGAGCCCTGTTGCTGGAGTCGGCGACGGTGGTCGTGATCTCTTCCAGGGCCGCGGCGGTCTCCTCGACGGAGGCGGCCTGCTGCTCGGTCCGCTTGGCGAGGTCATCCGAAGCCGAGCGGATTTCCTGTGCGCCAGCTGCGATGGCGCTGGCGTTCTCGGCAACCTTCTGCATGGCGGCGCGGAGCTTTTCGACCGCTGAATTGAAGTCGGCTCTGAGTTTTTCCAGAGACGGGATGAACGGCGTGCCGATCTGCTGCGTGAGATCGCCATCGGCCAGCGCCTGCAATGCACTGCCAAGCTGGCCGACAGCCCGGTCCGTCTGCTCGGCAAGGGTGCGGCGTTCGTCGGCATCCTGTTCGAGCCGGTGCCGTTCCGCCACAGCCCGTCTGGCTTCCGCATCGGCTTCCCGCTCCGCCTTTGCCGAAATGGCGTCGCGCAATCCCGCCACGGCGCGGGCAAGCTTGCCGATCTCGTCGCCACGTGCTTCGAGGCGACGATCACCATCGAGATTGCCTTCTGCCATCGCTTTCAGCGACAGCTGCAGTTTTGCCAGCGGACCGACGATCGTGCGTGCGGTAATAATCGCGGCGAGGACGGAAAGAACAGCCGCGATGCCCAGCGCCGTCAGAACGATCGGCTTGAAGCCGCTCGCCGTGCTGCGGACGTCTCCGCCGATCGATTTGTTCAGTGCTTCCTGGTAGTCGATGAACTTGTTGATGGCGCCGAGCCAGGCAACGAAATCCGGCCGCGCCTGTTCAAGCAGAATTTTGCGAGCAGCCTCACCGTCACCCTTCTCCTGCAGCGCGATGATCTGGGCGACCAGGGGATTGGTTCTCGCCTGTATGTCGGCGATCTCCTTCAGAATGGACCTTTCCTGGTCGGTCGCGCCAGCCGGGGAGGCGACCATATCAGCCATGCGTTTTTCGTTTTCGGCGTAGGATGCCGCCAGCTTTTCGATCAGTGCCTCGGCCGCCCTGCGTTCATCGACAGACGTCACCAGGGTCACGTCGCGAACGGCGATCGCCCGATCATGCACGCTGCCGCGATAGTTGATGGCGAACCGCTGCTTGACACTGTTGACGTCGTTGATTGTTTGAAGATTGCTGTTGATCTCGGCGACCTTCACCGTTGCGTAGATGCTCAGGCCGGCCATCAGCAAGATCAGGAAGCTGAAGCCAAGAGCGAGACGCACCGCAATCCCGGAATTCTTAATGCTGTTCATTACCACTCTCCGTCGCATGGGAGGTTTGTCACAGGTGTCATTGCTGCCAGGATCGTCGGCGCATCTCGCGCAAATGCGGGAGCTCTTTGGCCGGAGCGCGCGCACAATAGGCGGCAGCACATCCAATGTGCGGGCCTCTATCAAGCTGCCAAAGCCGATTTCATGCGCGATCCGGATGCCCGATCGCCCTCATGGCGTAGGTGACCATCTCTGGGACGTCGCTCCGATAAGTTAAAAGGTAAGAGGATATCCTTTAGGGAATGTAAACGGGGCGAGCGGAGCGCCAGTATGCTGCGCCGTTCGTATATTTTGCGGCGTTTTTCTGCGGAGAATGGATAAATGGCGGCATGCTTGGTTGCCCGATGCAGTCGCCATCCATCCTATGTTTCAGATACACTGGGTTCTGATCTTCTTGCCCGGCGCCAGGTACCGGCGCCTTCGGCTTATTTACGCAGCAGCGGCAAAAGCTGATTGCCTTGCCGCTTGATCTCGGAGAGATAGGGCGTATCGGACAACACGAAATGCGTGATCCCCAGATCCTGATATTTGCGCAGCGAGCGGGCGACGTCGTCCGCTGAACCGACCAGCCAAGTGGTGCCTGCACCACCGCCGCCGAATTTTCCCGGAGCGGTATAGAGATTATCGTCGAGCACGTCGCCGCGCTCGTAAAGAGCGAGCAGCCGCTGCTGACCGACGGCAAGCGCGCGTTGGTGATCGTGCCAGCCGGTGCGGTTGCTCCTTGCCATCTCGGCAACCTTCGCCTCAGCCTCGGCCCAGGCCTCGTCCGTCGTGTCGCGGACCAGCGTCGTTATTCGCAGCCCGAATTCCAGCGGCGGGAGGTCGCGGTCGAGCTCTCGGCTCAGTTTTTTAAGTCGCCCGATCCGTTCCTGGACGCCCTCGAGCGGCTCGCCCCAGAAAAGCTGGACATCGGCCTCTGTGGCAGCCACCCGTTCGGCCGCTTCGGAGGCGCCGCCAAAATAGAGTTTCGGGTGCCGGCGGTCGCCGCGCTCCTCGATGGGCGGCACCACAGTGGATTCGGCAACCCGGAAATGATCGCCTGCCCAGGTGACATTTTCTTCAGTCCATAGTCTGCGGACCAGCCGCATGAACTCCTTTGTTCTGCTATAGCGATGCGCCTGATCGCCCTCGCTATCGCCATAAGCCGCCAGGTTGTCCTTGCCCGAGACGATATTGATTCGCACCCGGCCTCCAGTCAGGTGGTCGAGCGTCGCCGCCGCGGAAGCGAAGTTTGCCGGCCGCCAATAACCCGGTCGGATGGCAATGAGCGGTTCGAAGGTGGTGGTCCGCACGGCCAGCGAGGCCGCGACGGTGAAGGTATCGGGACGGCCCCAGCCGGTGCCGAGGAGCGCGCCCTTCCAGCCATGCTCCTCCAGCGCCTTCGCATGGCTGGTCAGCGTCTCCAGGCTATTGTGACTTTCGACGGTGGTATCGCCGCGATGGCCGGGCCTGACGTCGTTCGGAATATACCACAGAAATTCGGAATGATTACTCATGCTACGCCGCGGGTCTGGTGATCGGAAAGGCTGGCTGCAGAAACGATGCGTGGCAGGATGGAATATTATCCACGAAATACGTAGACTATTTAATTTGATAATGGCGTCACTAATAAAAAATTTTGCCAGAGCGCGCAGCCGCATCGGACATCAGCGGATTGTCGATGCACGGGACACGGAAAAAGCGCCTGAGATCCTTGTCCGCAGGCGCTTCTCGGCAAGCTTGATCGCCAGCATCCTCGATGTCAGGCAGTGGCCGGCGGGTATTCATTGGCCTGGAATATGTGATGATGCACCTTGCCGGTGAAGAGCTCCAGAAGCTCGCCGGTGACCTCGCGGCTCTCAGAACGCACGTCGGAGAGAAGCGCCGCGTTCACAGCCTCCATGTGAGGATAGCGAATGGCGAGCGCCATGGCATAAATCGGCGCGCCTTCGTCGCGCTCCATTCCATCCAGCACCCGGATTTCCTCCGCGCCCGGAAATTTCGTCCACAGCGGGACAAGGCGCTGTCTCACAAAGTCGCGAAATTCCTCTTCCCGGCCGGGATGGATTTCGCCTTCAAACAAAGCGTAGCGAATGATCATAGGTTCTCTTTTCCAAAACTCGGGGAGCCGGATCGATGTCGAGGTGATGAAATGAGGGGAGGGCGTATCGGTCGATGCGCCCTCGGGAACGCTTATTTTCCCCAGATTTTCTTATATTGATCGCGGTAGCCGTTATCGGGATCGAAGCTGTTCTTCGGTCCGCCGTCGAATTCGACGTTCGCGCTGGTGACCACGTGAAGCGGCGACACGTAGCCCGACCATGGCGCGCCGGCGAAGGCTCGGTTGAGTTCATCGACCAGCTGCCAGCCCTGGAGATTGAGCGGCTCAGCGACCGTGACGGCCTGGTATTGCTTGGCGCGAATGCGCTGATAGGCGCTCTCCGAGCCGTCACCGGCTGCGACATTCACCGGCTTTCCGTCGCCGGCAATGCCGGCAGAAGCGAGCGAGGGTCCCATGAAGTCATAATAGAGGTCGTTGATCGCCAGCGAGTGCGTCCACTTGGCGCCGTACTTCTGCAAGAGCGACGTGGTGAGCTGCGGCATGCGCTGGGAGGTTTCGGCGATTGGCGTGTCGACATATTCGAGGACGGTGCCGCCGAGATCCTCGATCTCCTTCTTCATCCGGTCGGCCTTGGCGATCGCGATCGCATAGGTGGAGTCGGTGAAGATGATGACGCCCGGCTTGCCGCCGGCGTCGGCGAAGGCCCAGTCTGCCGCCGATTTCGACACTTCCATCGCATCGGTGGTGACATTGGCAAAGACGCCGACCTCAGGAACCGGGCCGACCGCCGAGGCGGCGTGCCAGGAAACCATCGGAATGCCGGCCGCCTTGGCCGCTTCCATCGCCGGCTTCTGTTCGACCGCGTCGAAACCGTTGATGATAATACCATCGGGCTTCAGTGCCATGGCCTGGCCGAAAGCCGCCGTGCGCCCGCCGATCGAACCGGCGCCGTCGAGCACCTTCACCGTCCAGCCCAATGCGCCTGCCGCCTCCTGAACGCCATTGGCCACACCGAGGATGCCGCCGTTCTTCATATCGGCGGCAAGGATGACGATGTTCTTGCCGCTCGCACCCTTGGGGCCGCTGGTCGGGCCATCCCATGCGCTCACCTTGGACGCATATTTGTCGACCACGGCCTTGGCGTCAGCCATCGAATCCGCCATTGCCGGCACACTGAGCATAAGAGCGACGGTTGCAACCGTTGCCCGCATTAAAGTTCTGCGCTTCATGTTCACTCCTCCATTTTGTTTGTTATGAAATGCCGGTGAGCCGGCATCCTCATTTGGATGCGGGTGTGATCCTCCTCACAGCTCCGCGCTTGCGCTGGGCGTAGCCTGCAATGCCGATGGCAATCAGCAGAGTCACGCCGTTGAACAGCGGTTCAACGAAGAACGACCCGCCGAATTGCTGAATTCCAGAAATGCCGACCGCCAGGATGATGACACCGATCAAGGTGCCCCAGACGTTCACCCGGCCCGGCTTGATCGTCGTCGATCCGAGAAATGCGCCGACAAGCGCCGGCAGCAGATATTCGAGGCCGACGCTCGCCTGGCCGATGCGCAGCTTCGAGGCGAGCAGGACACCGGTCAGGGCCGCCAGCAGGCCTGATGTGACGAATGCGCCGATCACGAATTTCCGCACCGGAATACCGTTGAGCGCGGCGGCCTTGGGATTGGCGCCGATGGCATAGAGATAACGGCCGATCGGCAGGTATTCGAGCACGATCCACATGCAGATGGCGATCAGCAGCACGTAGAAGCCGGTGATCGGCAGGCCGAACAGCATGGTGCCGTTCAGCGCATAGAATCCCTCAGGCAGGACACCGACCACCTGCCGGCCGCCGGTATGCCAGAGGGCAAGCGCGTAGAGGACCGTGCCGGTGCCGAGCGTCGCAATGAAACTGTCGATCTTGGCGACCTCGACCAAAAGGCCATTGATGAAGCCGGTGAGGATGCCGAGCGCGAGAACGATGAGGACGGCGACCGGCCAGGGCAGGCCGTAGACCGTCTGCAGGCTGATGGCGAGAATGTGCCAGAGCACGATGCCGTAACCGACAGTCAGGTCGATGCGGCCCGACGCCATCGGGATCATCGCGGCGAGCGACAGAAGCGCGATGATCGCCTTGTCGGAGACGATCGAGCGGACGTTCAAGACGGTCGGAAAGGTATCGGGCAGCATGATCGAGAAGAGCAGGATCAGGCCGACGGTCAGGATCACCAGCCCGTAAACGGGGATCAGGCGCCCGATCTTCTGTCCTGTGGACAAGCCGGCCATTTCGCTCTTGGTCGGCTCCAGCGCCGTGGATTCAATGGATTGCATGGCTGTTCTCCCGATGGCTCAAGCGGCTTCCGATGCGGACGCGGCCGTGATGACCGCCTCCGTCGTGAGCGCACTTCCAGTCAGTTCGCTGACGATTTTGCCGCGCGAGAAAACCAGCGCGCGGTGGCAGATATGAGCGATTTCCTCGAAGTCGGTCGACACCACGACGACTGCGAGACCGGCTTCGAGCGCCTGGGTGATCAGGCGGTAGATTTCCGCACGCGCGCCGATGTCGACGCCGGCGGTCGGGTCTTCCGCGACCAGCAGCTTGCGGCCGGTCGCCAGCCAGCGACCGACGACAACCTTCTGCTGGTTGCCGCCTGACAGCGCCTCGACAGGCAGATCCGGATCGTTCGGCCTGAGGCCGACGGAATGGCCGATCGCATGAGCAAGGTCGGCTTCCCCACGCGGCGACAGGAAGGAGAAAATCCCGCGGCCGACAGCGCCCGGATTGAGATAGGTATTTTCCCGAATGGACAGCGACAGTGCGACGGATTCCTCCGTCCGGTCACGGGCAATCAGACCGATGCCCGAGGCCATCGCCTGCCGCGGGCTGGAAAGATCCGGCGCCTCGCCATGCAGCAGCACCGAGCCGTTGAAGGGCTCGCAGCCGAACAGCGCCCGGCCGATCCTTTCCTGGCCGGCGCCGCGCAATCCAACCAGCCCGAGCAGCTCACCCTCTCTTATATCGAAGGAGATCGGGCTCGTGCCGGTGCAAACGAGGTCGCGAACCTCGACGATCGCCTTGCCGGGTTTGATCTCGGCTTTGGAAAAGAGGCTGTCACTGCTGCGGCCGATGATCATCGTCACCAGTTCGTCGGGGGTGGTCTCGCTGACCGGCTTCTGCCCGACCATGCATCCGTCGCGCAGCACGGCGACGCGATCGGCGATGCGGAAAATCTCGTCGAGCCGGTGGGAGACATAGATCATGCCGACGCCGCGCTCCTTCAGGGGACGGATGGCGTTGAACAGCCGATCGACTTCATCGGCGGGCAGGCTCGCTGTGGGTTCGTCGAGCACCAGAACATCGGCTTCGACGGCAAGCGCGCGGGCGATGGCGACGAGCGATTTTTCGGTGCGCGACAGGGCCGAGACCCGCGTCGTGGGATCGAAGTCGCAGCCGACCAATTTCAAGGCTTCCTTGGCCCGCGCCTGCGTCTTTCCCCAGTCGATCAGGCCGCTGCGCATCGAGAAGCCCTGCGACAAGCCCATATTCTCGCCGACCGTCATCCACTCGATCAGACCAAGATCCTGATGGATGAAGGCGACCGGCTGCCGCTCGTTCGGTTTCGGCGGGCGATGATGATAACTTTGGCCGCGGAACAGGATGTCGCCGTTATCGGGTTTGTAGATGCCGGCCAGCGTCTTGATCAGCGTCGATTTGCCGGCGCCGTTTTCGCCGAGCAGCGCCAGGATCTCGCCCTCGCGCAGGTCGATCGAGACGTCACGCAGCGCCTGCGTGCCGCCGAAGCTTTTAGTGATCGATTGGAACTCCAGCAGTCTCTTGGCTTCCACTGTGGCTCCTCCCAAAGCTGCAGCTGTCCTTACGAAATATGTTATCGATAACATTCCCCGGTAGTCAAGCGGAAAGTGACAATCTCCAACGCCGTCGAAGATGATGTTAGTCGGCCTGCAATCCATCGAGAAGGCGCATCATCTCGGCCGAGTCCCTCGGCCCAAGACCGGCGGCGCAAAGCAGGCGGTGAATCTCCACCACCGCACCCGTCATCGGCAGCGGCGTCTTGGTCTTCAACGCAAAGGCCTGAAGCGAGTCCAGATCCTTCAGCATATTGTCGATCCGACCTGTCGGTGAGAAATCCCGGGCGGCGAATTTTGCCATGAATTCCTGCAATATCCGGCTATCCGCCCTGCCGCCGGCAAGAGCGGCCGGAATGGCGGAGGGATCGACGCCGCCGGCCTCGGCGAGCTTGACGGCTTCCGCGACCGCCTGGAACAGCACGGCGCAGAACAGCTGATTGATCAGCTTGGTGGTCTGCCCGGCGCCGGAGGCGCCCATCAGCGTATAATTGGCGGCAAGATGCCGCATCACCACACGCGCACGCTCGAAATCCTCAGCGCTGCCGCCGGCCATGATCGTCAGCTTTCCACCGAGCGCGCCGGGCACGCCGCCGGAAAGCGGGCAATCCACCCATGCCATGCCCGTTTCCGCACGCAGCCGCGTCGCCATGTCGGCGGTCTCGGCAGGGTCGATGGAAGACATGTCGATCAGCAGCTTGTCGGCGCTGGCCGCCGCCGCAACCCCGTTCTCGCCGAAGATGACGGCGCGCACGATGCTGGCGTGGTTGAGGCTGAGAATGCAGAATTCCGACGCCGAGACGGCACTCGCCACGGAGCTCGCCGCGTGCGCGCCCTTTGCCGTCAAAGCCGCGATCTTTTCGGCATCGAGATCGAAGACCGAGACTTTGTGGCCGGTCTCGATCAATCGCGTGACGATCGCCGTTCCCATGATGCCGGCGCCGATGACGGCGACATCTGCTCTATAATCATCCTGCATGAAACCCTCCCTTGACGGCCGCGCTTTTCAGCCCCTCACAAGCCAGCGCCACCACATCATCCAAAGCCATATCGATCGCCACCGTGACCACACCGGCTTCACCGGTCGGCGGCTCCAGCGTCTGCAGCTGGCTATCAAGCAGCGACGCCGGCATGAAGTGGCCCTGACGGGCCTGCATCCGCGACAACAGCAGGTCGCGCGACCCCTCCAGGAAAACAAAGGCCAAGTGCCCGCCCGCCGCCTGTCTCAACCGGTCCCGATAGCTGCGCTTCAGCGCCGAGCACGAAATTGCCAACCCTTGCGACGCCTCTTTTGCGGTCTTTATTTCCTCGCCGATCCGGTCGAGCCAGGGCAGGCGGTCGGCGTCGGTGAGCGGTATGCCTTGCGCCATCTTCTCGACATTTGCGGCGGGGTGGAGTTGGTCGCCTTCCACAAACCGCATGCCATTTCGCGCGGCGACGCCCGCTCCAACCGAGGATTTGCCGCAACCGCTGACGCCCATGACCACGACGGCCAGAGGCAGCACTTCTTTCCCGAGCTCCATCGTCGCGTCCCTGTCAGAGGCAGGTGGTGATGCCGCCATCGACATAAAGCGTGTGGCCGTTGATGAAAGACGAGCCGCGGCCCGAGAGGAAAACGGCGGCCCCCACCAGTTCCTCGACATTGCCCCAGCGTCCGGCCGGCGTCCGCTTCTCCAGCCAGGACGAGAATTCGGGATTGTCGACGAGCGCCTGGTTGAGCGGCGTCTTGAAATAACCGGGCGCGATCGCATTGATCTGCAGGCCATGTTTGGCCCAGTCGGCGCACATGCCGCGCGTCAGGTTGCGCACCGCGCCCTTAGTCGCGGTATAGGGGGCGATGCCCGCGCGGGCCAGTTCGCTCTGCACCGAGGCGATGTTGATGATCTTGCCCTGGCCGCGGGCGATCATGGCTTTGGCGGCCGCCTGGCCGACGTAAAATACGCTCGAAATATTGGTGGTCAGCAGCAGTTCCCATTTGTCCGCCGGGAAATCTTCCAGCGGCGTGCGAAACTGCATGCCGGCATTGTTGATCAGGATGTCGAGCGGGCCGATATCGGCCTCGATCGCATCGATGCCCGCTTTGGCGGCGTCCTTGCTGGTTACGTCGAAGATGGCCGCATGGGCAGACAGTCCCTGCGCCTTGAGGCTCTCGACCGCGCGTTTGACGCTTTCGGGCGTCCGGCCGTTGATGACCACCGCGGCGCCGTGCTGCGCCAGGCCCTCGGCCAGCGCATAACCGATCCCCTGGCTCGAGCCGGTAATCAGGGCAAGCTGCCCGGTCAGATCAAACAGGTTCTTCATGCAAATAACTCCTCCGGTGTCGCTGCGAATGACGGCTTATACCGCCACTTCAGGTGAAACTCACTTGACATCGCTTTTCCGGATTATATGTTATCGATAACATAATCAACTATCAAAATGCGGGACGGAGACGGAATGCCTGAGCTAGAGATCTTGATGACTGGAGCCTATCCGGAATGGGATATGGTCGATCTGGAGGCGAAGTATCGCGTTCACCGCCTGTGGGAAGCGGCCGACAAGCAGGAACTGATTGCGAACGTCGGCAAGGATATTCGCGCCATTGCGACGCGCGGCGAACTCGGCGCCTCCGCCGAGCTGATGAAGCAATTGCCGAAGCTGGAGATCGTCTCCTGTTATGGCGTCGGCACCGATGCCATCGACCTCACCTATGCCCGCGCCAACGGCATTCGCGTGACGAATACGCCTGACGTACTGACCGAAGACGTCGCCGATATCGCCATCGGACTGCTGCTTGCCACGGCGCGGCAGATTCCGCAGGCCGACGTTTTCGTCCGCGCCGGCCAGTGGGGCAATGTCGCCATGCCGCTGGTAACGCGCGTCGCCGGCAAGAAAGTCGGACTCGCCGGCATGGGGCGGATCGGCAAGGCGATCGCCAGGCGGGCTGCCGCTTTCGGCTGCGATATCACCTACTTCGCCCGCAACGAGCACACGGATGTTCCTTATGCCTACCAGCCGAACCTGGTGGCGCTTGCCGATTGGGCCGATTTCCTGATCGTCATCGTCCCCGGCGGGCAGGCGACGATGAAGATCATCAATGCCGAGGTACTCAAAGCGCTCGGTCCCAACGGCATGTTGATCAATGTTTCGCGCGGGACGACCGTCGATGAAGAGGCGCTGATCGCGGCCCTTCAGAACGGCACCATCCAGGCCGCCGGCCTCGACGTGTTCCTCAACGAACCGAAGATCGATGCGCGTTTCCTGACGCTGCAAAACGTGGTGTTGCAGCCCCATCATGGCTCCGGTACCGTCGAGACCCGCAAGGCCATGGGCCAGCTGGTCAGAGACAATCTCGCCGCGCATTTTGCCGGCAACCCGCTTCCAACTCCCGTCGTGTGAGGGTTTCGCTATGAAAGCCATCGTCATTCATGCCGCCAAGGATCTCAGGATCGAGGAGCGCGAACCGGAGGTTGCGGGCGAGGGGCAGGTGGAGATCGCCATCGAAGCCGGCGGCATTTGCGGCTCCGACCTGCATTATTACAATCATGGCGGCTTCGGCACCGTGCGTCTGCGCGAGCCGATGATCCTCGGCCACGAGATCGCCGGCACGGTCAAGGCGCTGGGTGCCGGCGTGAGCGACCTTGCCGTTGGAGACCGCGTTGCGGTTTCCCCGAGCCGGCCGTGCAGCCATTGCCAATATTGCCTGAAGGGACAGCAGAACCACTGCCTCAACATGCGGTTTTATGGCAGCGCCATGCCCATGCCGCACATTCAAGGCGGCTTTCGCCAGCGGCTGGTGGCGGAGCGCTGGCAATGCCACAAGGTTGCCGACGGCATCTCCATTCACGAGGCGGCCTTCGCCGAACCCTTTGCCGTGACGCTGCATGCGGCCAGCCGCGCTGGGTCGCTGCTGGGTAAACGCGTGCTCGTCACCGGCTGCGGCCCGATCGGCATGCTGGCGATCGTTGCGGCGCGGGTTCTCGGCGCCCGCGAAATCGTCGCGACCGATGTGACCGACAGCGTTCTGGCGATTGCCCGCACCAGCGGCGCGGATCGAACGATCAATGTTGCCACGCATGCCGCCGACCTTGCCGCCTACGGCGCCGACAAGGGATATTTCGACGTCATGTTCGAAGCGTCGGGCAATGAGCGGGCAGTGCGCGCCGGTCTGGAGGCGCTGAAGCCCCGTGCCGTCCTCGTGCAGCTCGGCCTTGGCGGCGATGTCTCCATCCCGCAGAACATGATCGTCGCCAAGGAAATCGAGATGCGCGGAACATTCCGCTTTCACGAGGAATTTGCGCTCGCTGTCGAACTGATCAACGCGCGCCGCGTCGACCTGAAGCCGCTGCTCACAGGCGTCTTCAAGATCGATGAGGCCGTCGCCGCCTTCGAACTGGCGAGCGACCGCAGCAAGTCGATGAAAGTGCAGATCGCCTTCTGACAAGGCGCCGACTATCGGATGCCGCGATCCGTGCTTTCGCGCAGGACGACCCTGTAGCTGGTCAATGTGATCTCGTCGCCGGTTGTCTCGCTGCCCGCCTGCAGGGCGTCCAGCAGGCGGACGGCGGCCTGGCGGCCGATGCCGTAACAGTCGACATTGATCGTGGTGATGCTGGGATGACAGATCGACGAGATCTCGTAATCGCCGAAACCGGCAATGGCGATATCTTCAGGCACACGCATCCCCCTGCGCTTGCACTCCATGATCGCGCCGAAGGCGGACAGGTCGGAAACGCAGAGAACGACTTCCGTGTCCGGCCAGCGCTCCAACAGACTGACGATTGCCTGGCCGCCCTGTTCCATGGTGATCGGCGGCACGCCGAAGGAAATCGCCCGGCCCGGTCCCAGGCCCAGTTCTTCGACAGTCTTCAGGAAACCGCTGCGCCGCTGGCTGCCGCGTGTATCGCGCGCCGTCGTTCCGCCGATATAACCGAACCTGCGATAGCCCTGACTGGCAAGTGTCCGCACCAGCAGCGACATCGCCTCGCTGTTGGAAAAGCCGACGACATGATTGATCGGCTCTTCCGGAAGCTCCCAGGTTTCCACCACCGGAATGCCGGCCTTATCAAGCATGCGCCGCGCCCGGTCGGTATGCGAGCCGCCCGTCAGGATGATGCCCTCGGGACGCCGGCGCAGCATCGCCTCGATCAGCTTTTCCTCTTTCTCAGCGGCATAGTCGGTATAACCGAGCAGAAGCTGAAGGCCGGTATTCTCCAGCGCGTCGGTGATGCCGCGCGCGGTGTCGGAGAAATTCGAATTGTTGATAGAGGGCACCAGCGCCGCGATGAAGCCGCTGCGCCGCGAGGAAAGGCTGCCGGCGGATAGGTCGAGCACGTAGCCGAGCGCATCGACCGCTTCCATGATGCGCTTGCGCGTCTCTTCGGAAACGCTCGCATCCTGGCGAAAGGCGCGCGAAACGGTCATGGCCGATACGCCGACATATTTGGCGACCTCAGCCATCGTCAGCTTTTGGGCGTCTCCTCCCTTGAGGCGCTTGTCTTTTGGCTCATCCTCGTTTTTCACTGGTCTCCGCCCTTAAAACAGCTTCCGAGTTGGCAACTGGGAATACGATAAAGTTATCGCTATCATCGCACAATCAATATTATTACTAGAAAGTTGCGTTCCACAGTTCATCGATCTCTATACGAAGGTCGTGAAGCAGGGCAGAATGGTATCGATAACAGTTTGAGACGAGGAGGCATCATGTTCGGGGAAATCGACGGTACGGGGTTCGAGGTTCTCGACCCGCGCTTTGAAAGCTGCTTCGTCGGCCATGCCCGCGTCGAGCGGCTTTGGACGGGCGGCCGCTGGCTGGAGGGACCGGCCTGGTTTGCCGCCGGGCGCTACCTGGTCTTCTCGGATATCCCCAACAATCGCATGATGCGCTATGATGATACCAGCGGGCAGACGTCGGTCTTCCGCTCACCCAGCAACAACTCCAACGGTAACACGGTCGACAATCAAGGACGGCTGATCACTTGCGAGCATCTGGCGCGCCGTGTCACGCGCACCGATTTCGACGGCGGGATCAGCGTGCTGGCGGATCGGATCGCGGGCAAACGGCTCAATTCACCCAACGACGTCACCGTGAAGTCCGACGGCACCGTCTGGTTCACCGACCCGAGCTACGGCATTCTCCACGACTACGAGGGCGACTACGGCGAGGAGGAAATCGGCGGTTGCCACGTCTATCGGCACGACCCGGCAACAGGCGCAACCCACCAGATGACTTCGGATTTCGTCAAGCCGAACGGGTTGGCGTTCTCCCCCGACGAAACGGTGCTTTATGTCGCCGATACCGGGGCATCGCACCTGTCCGGCGGTCCGCGCCATATCAGAAAGCTCGCCGTGTCCGATGCCGGCAAGCTGAGCGATCTCGGCATTTTTGCCGAATGCACCGCGGGCTTTTTCGATGGTTTTCGCGTCGATCGGAAGGGAAGGATCTGGACGAGCGCCGGCGACGGTGTGCACTGCTATGATCCAGATGGCACACTGATCGGCAAGATCCATATTCCCGAGATCGTCTCCAATGTCGCTTTCGGCGGCGCGAAACTGAACCGCCTCTTCATCACCGCAACAACCTCTCTCTACGCTGTCTATCTCACGGCCAACGGGTCGAGACCGGGATAGAGGACGCTATCGTTTCGGGCTCGGTTGGGTTGTGTGTAGTCGACATGGCCTCCCGACGACGGCTTAGTCCTGCCCGCAACAAAAATCAGCCCCTGACCTGGATCACCATGTCCGTCATTCATACTATAGGCCGATCCAGAGGCCGCCTTCCCGGGCGGCCTCCGCTGCCGGCTGCTTACAAACTACTGCCCCAACGTCATCCTCGGCCTTGTGCCGAGGATCTGCGCCCGTCTCAATTAATCATCAGAAAACAAACATTTTCCTGCCAAGCAATTGCAGTGCTCAGATGCTCGGCACAAGGCCGAGCATGACGGAGGAGACTTTGTCAACAAACTGAGGCGAGGCCGTCTTTCTAGGCGGCTTCGCCTTTCGGGACTTCTTGGCCTATCGTTGGCTGAGGCTGTCAGCCAGCCTGACGAGACCGAGGAAATCCGATCTGTAGCCGAAGGGATCCGTCCCCCGCGATGCCGCAGCGAGGTCGGCAATCGCCTGGTAGGAATAGGCATCGACGGCGGCGATGCGGCTCAGTTTTTGGCCGAAGGCGGCGACGGCCACCGAGAAGCGGACGTCCTGCGGCGCGGCGTCGATGGTGGCGACCGCGTTGCCGTCACCGACCGGCGTGGTGATCAGGGCGCTCTTGTCTTCGCCCGGCCACTTGTAGCGCATCTTGACGAAGGCGAGCTCGCCCTGATGCGCGCTGCCCGATGTCTCGGCCGATGCCTTATCGGCGGCGCCATAACGCAGGTCGTCGTTCATCACCGCGGGGCTTCCCTGGGGCGTGATCTCGTAGATCGCGGTGACGCTGTGGCCGGAGCCGATATCGCCGGCATCGACGCGGTCATTGTTGAAGTCCTCGCGTTTGAGGGCGCGCGTCTCATAACCGATCAGCCGGTATTCGGCGATCCGTTCCGGGTTGAACTCGACCTGGAACTTGACGTCCTTGGCAATCGGAAACAGCGTCGATCCGGCTTCTTCGACCAAGGTCTTCTGCGCCTCCGCCAGGGTGTCGATATAGGCGGCGCTGCCATTGCCGTTCTGGGCGAGCGTCTGCATCAGGGAATCGTTGAGATTACCGCGTCCGAAGCCGAGAACGGTGAGGAATATGCCGTCCTTGCGCTTCTCCTCGATGATTCGCTTCAGATCCTCGTCACTCGACGGGCCGACATTGAAGTCGCCGTCCGTCGCCAGCATCACCCGGTTGACGCCGTCCTTGACGAAGGCCTTTTTGGCAAGATCGTAGGCCGCCTCGATACCCTCGGCGCCGCCGGTCGAGCCTCCGGCCTCCAGCCTGTCGATCGCCGAGAGGATCTTCGATTTCTCCGCCACCCGCGTCGGCTCTAGTACAGTGCCGGCATTGCCGGCATAGGTGACGATCGACACGGTGTCGTCCGCCTTCAGCTTGTTGACCAGCAGCCGGAAGGCGCTCTTCAGCAGCGGCAGCTTGTCCGGTTCGTCCATCGAGCCCGACACGTCGATCAGAAAGACGAGATTGGCGTGCGGCGCGGTCGCCGGCGCGATGTCATAACCCTTGATCGCCACGTGCATCAGTTCCGTGTCGTGGTTCCACGGGGTCGGCATCACCGTCACGGTCGCCTTGAAAGGCTGATCGGCCTTCTCGGGACCCGGCCAGTCATAGGGGAAATAATTGATCATCTCTTCGACGCGAACCGATTGCGGATCCGGCATCGCCCCGTCGGTGAGCGACCGGCGGACAAAGGAATAGGAAGCGCTGTCGACATCGGCGGAGAAGGTGGAAACCGGATCCGTCGCGACACTCTTGATCGGATTAGCCGCGGCATTGGCAAAGCGTTCGCGGCTGGGATCGAGCTGAATCTGCATACGCCCATCTGCTGGCGGAACAGGCGAGGGGGCAACGGCCATCGGTTCAGCCAACCGCTGACCCTGAGCAACCACACCAGGAGCGGCCGGCGCAGCACGTTTGGCCATGCCAAGAGCCGCCGCGGAATCCTCCGACTTGCTCTTGAGAGCGGCGATTTCGCCTGCATCGAATTCAGCGCGCAACTCCGCGGCGGACTTTGCCGCCTGAGGCTCCTTGTCCTGCAAGATTTGAGCGCTATCAGCCGCAGACGATTGAGCCGGCCGATTCTCTTCGGCCGCTTCGGAAAGCCGAGGTTCGGCCGGTTTCGCCACCCCATTTTTCGAAACAGTGCCGGCGATCTTCTCCTGGTCGATAATCGGCGGATTGCGGGTCAGCTCGAGGGTGAGATAACCGGCGGCGGGAATGACGAGCAGCGTCGCAAGGGCTGAACCGGCGAGGAATTTCTTATTCACAGCAGGGCTCCATATCCAGTTGATGATGGAGCTTGGACGCCAGCCTTGGGCATTTCCTTGGGCTGCCGCTGCATTATTTTCTGCGCTGTCGAAGGCCTGCATCGCCGCCGCAAGGGCGCGCGTCCGCGCCTGCGGATCGATGGCGGGCGGGGTGAGGCGGGAGAGTTTTTCGAGTTCCTTGTCCATCATACCTCTTCCTTGCCGAACATGGCCTTCAGCCGCTTGCGCGCCTCGTGGACCTGCCAGGAGACGGTCGCCTCCGAGCAGCCCATGACATCGGCGGCGGCCGAATGGCTGAGGCCTTCGCCATAGACGAGCAGCACGGCGTCGCATTGCCGTTCCGGCAAAGCGCGCACGGCCGCCCATAATGCGCTCGATATCTCGTTGTCGTCTCCGCCCGGCGCATCCGCCTGCGGTTCGGCCGCATAGGCGCGGAACGTCTGCTGCTCTCGTGCGCGTTTGCGTCTGTGATCGCGAGCGGCGTTCAGCGTCAGCGTATAAAGCCATGTCCGGAAGCGGCTGGCGCCGCGAAAGTCGCGGATGGCGGCGCCGATTTTGACGCAGACCTCCTGGGCGATATCGTCCGCATCGGTGGAATTGCCCGACCATCGCCACGCCGTCGCGCGGACGAAATCATAATGGCGCGAGACCAGTTGCCCGAAGGCCTCCCGGTCGCCGCTCTGTGCTCGTTCTATGAGCTCCGCATCCAATGCGCACCTACCCCCAAGCTATCAAGCAAGATGCTATTTCAGGATTGAGACGTTTCTCCGAGGGCTTTCCTTGGGTCGTCGCCGAAATTTTATCGGATCTTTTTGGAAAAAGCGGCAAAGCCCTGGAAATGCGAGATCAAAATAAGAAAGCATCGCGACATCCATGGGTCGCGGCCAGACAGATTGCCTCCGCCGCAAAGAGGCATGATGGATGCAGAGTCGGCCAAGGGCATGATCCGCATGTCCAAAATCGAAAGGACCCTCAATGTCCGCTCCGTCGCCTGTCCCCACCGAAAAGGGCATTCTGCAGTTTCTCCAGATTTGCGATAGCTTCTATCCCGCAGACGCCGTCGAAGCGCCGGTCGAGCAGCAGCGGCATTGGTACGATGCTCTTTGTGCGCGCTTCGACCGCCCGCTGCCCCCGGATATGATCTTTGCGGACGGCATGGTTCAGCGCATACCGATCCGGCGCTACCGTCCGCGGAAAATCATCACCCGGACTATTCTGCTTTATATCCATGGCGGCGGCTTCGTTGTCGGTTCGCTTGAGAGCCATCACGCCATCTGCGCCGAGATCGCTGATTTTGCCGGCGCCGAACTCGTTTCCGTCGATTACCGGCTGGCCCCTGAATATCGCTGGCCGGCGCAGACGGATGACGGCTTCGCCGTGCTCAAACATCTGCTTGCCGCCAGCAACAAAGTCGTGCTGATCGGCGACAGCGCCGGCGGCAATCTTGCGGCAGGCCTTGCCTTGCGGGCGCGCAATGAGGAGCTATCGGGCGTTGTCGGCCAGGTGCTGATCTACCCCAGCCTCGGCGGCGACCTCGACGCGGGATCCTATATAGATATGGCCGCCGCACCCAGCCTGACGACGGCCGATGTCGCCTATTATCGCGAGATCCTGCGGGCACCTGAAGGAAATGAAATCGCCGAGCCGCTGCAGGCAGCTTCGCTCGTCGGACTGCCGCCGGCCTTCATCACCGTCGCGCATTTCGATCCGCTTCGCGATGACGGCCGGCACTATGCCGCCCGGCTGACCGCGAACGGCATCGAAGTCTGGTTCCGGGAGGAGCCGCAGATGGTGCATGCCTGGCTGCGCGCCCGCCATATGAGCGATGGCGCGCGCGATGGCTTCCGAGCTGTCTGCGAGGCTGTCAAGCATTTCGCGATGCTTTGACGATCACATCAGATCGCGCGCAACCTTCTTTTCCGCGAAGATCTTTTCGAAGATCTGCACGTCGTCCTCGAACGCCGTGACGACGGCGCTGATGATCCAATCGGATGCAGTACAGGCAATCCGCGCCGTTGCCACGGTCCGCACGAACCAGCCGGGACGGTGCATGTCGCAGGTCCAGGTCGACACACCGGTCATCGACAGCGGTTCATCCGGCGAAATCGACCAGACTTCCTCGCGCAAATGCCGGGTCGACAGGCCCGTGTTGGGATGTTCGTAAAGCCCGGTCTCCTCGTGGATGCGATAGTCCGTCCGATTGGCCGAGAGATCCCGGACGATCTGCCGTTTCGTCGCGGCAGCCGCATGCTCGATATATTTCGGCAGGGGATCGGGGTTGGCCGGTTCGGCGATTTCAATCCTGCGATAATCGCCGAGTATCGGCAGCCCCAGACCGAGCGAGGCGATATCGATGTCGATCCCTTCGTTCTCAGGCGGCGGCAGGATCATCGGCCAATAGGCGGTGGACAGCGAAAGGCGGATGCGATGCCCCTTGCGGAAACGATAGCCGCAGGCATCGAGCACCAATCGGATCGACACCGTCTCGCCCGGGATCAGCGGCTTCGGATCGGCATTGCCGTCGCGATGGGTGAGATTGACGACGCCGAAGGCGACCCGCGTCGCCGTGCCATCAGGATGAACATCGACGAGCCGGGCGCAGAGGTTCGCATGCGCCGCCCGGGGCCGCAGCCGCAGTGTCAGCACCGGCCGACCGAGATAGTCGCAATCATCGGCAAGCGGCATGGTATCGAAGACCAGCGAACCGGCATCGTCCAAGCGTTGATCGATCGCCATTTCCGCGTCGGGCTTCAGCGTGAAATATTCACCCGATGCCGTGCCGGTATCGAGAGGAGACCTGACATAGACGGGATGCTCGGGAGCATGCGGGATCGGCATGCCTTCGGTCAGCCTGCCGAATTGCTCGACGTAGAAACATTGCATGTGCGGCGGCGTCCAGACATCCCGCGCGATCCAGAATCCGGGATCGCTGTCGCGCCGCGGCGCCGGGCGGACGGCATCGAGAATATAGGCGCGGGCCTGCGGCAGTCTGTCGATGCCATTGTCCTCGCCACGCAGCCATTTGTTCCACCAGGCGATCGCTTCGCCATGGAAATCGGCGCGCGGTTTCGGCCAGGCAAAGTGCGGATATTTGTGCACCCAGGGACCGATCAGTGCCTTCGCCTTCTCGCCCAGACCCTCGACCGCCATCAACGGCGTATTGCGGTAGCCATCCGCCCAACCGGCAATCACGAGCGTCGGGATCTCGACGCTCGAAAAGTCCTCCGAGATCGAGCCGTGACGCCAGAAATCATCGCGCCGCTGATGGGTCAGCCACTCCTCCATGAAAAAGGGTTCGCCTGCCAGGCGCTCCAGCCACATCTCCTTCCAGCGCTCGCCGACAAGTGCCGGATCGGGCGGGCGTGACTGGTAGCCAAGCATCGTCGCCGCCCATGAGAGCTGGGCGGAAAGATGGCAGCCGTTCTTATAGTGGATATCGTCATTATAGCGGTCGACGGTCGAGGCGATCGAGATGACGGCTTTGAGCGCCGGCGGCCGCAATGCGGCGACCTGCAGGCTGTTGAAGCCGCCCCAGGAGATGCCCATCATGCCGACCGAGCCGTTCGACCATGGCTGCGCTGCGATCCAGGCGATCAGCTCGCAGGCATCGGCAAGCTCCCGCTCGGTATATTCGCCGTCGATGACGCCGTCGGATTCGCCCGATCCGCGGATATCGACGCGCACGCCGGCAATGCCGGCGGCGGCGAACACCGGATAGGTCGACTCGTCCCTGAGGCTGGTCCCGTCGCGCTTGCGATAGGGCAGGAACTCGAAGACCGACGGCACGGGATCCTTCTCCGCGCCGTCGGGCATCCAGATGCGTGCCGCCAGCCGCGTCCGATCCTTCAAGGTGATCCACTGATTTTCGATGGTTGTGAAGCTGCGGTCTGACATTGTCATATATCCAGAAGAGCTTTAGGCATTAAGCCACACGCGGCTGCCGATGTAGCCGTTGGACATATCGTTGCCGATATCGTCGACATATCCCTTCAGCATTTTCGAAGAGGCCATGATGTAGTCGTTGAAGACGGGCAGGATCAGACCGCCATCGTCTCGTACCATCAGGGCCAATTGCCGATAAAGCACCTTGCGCTTGGCCTCATCGAGTTCTGACCTTGCTTGCAGAACCAATTTGTCGAAGTCAGGGCGCTTGAAACGCGTGTCGTTCCATTCTGCGGTCGACAGGTAAGAGGTGGAATAGCGCGAATCCTGGGTCGGACGACCGCCCCAGAACGAGGCGCAGAAGGGCTGCTTGTTCCAGACATTGGTCCAGTAGCCGTCTTCCGGTTCGCGCTTGACGTCGATCGTGATGCCGGCCTTGCGCGCGCTTTGCTGGAACAGGATCGCCGCATCCACAGCGCCCGGAAAGGCTGCGTCTGACGTGAGCAGCTGAATGGAGCGGTCGAGACCCGCTTTCTTGAAGTGGAAGGCGGCCTTGTCTGGATCATAAGGGCGCTGCTCGATATCGGTCGGGGCGAGAGCGTAGTTAGAATTGACCGGATAGTCGTTGCCGATGACTCCGTAGCCGCCCAGAACCTTGTCGAGGATCGCCTGACGATCGATGGCATATTTCAGCGCAAGCCGAAGATCGGTGTTGTCGAAGGGAGCCGTGTCGCAATGCATCAGGAAACAATAGAAGCCCTTGCCTGCATTCCGGAGGATTTCGACGGTCGGTGCTCGCTGCAGCATCGGGACTGTCTTTGGGTCGACATTGTTGACGAAATGGACTTGGCCGGAGGCAAGTGCGGCAACGCGGGCGGTGTTGTCGTTGATGACGAGGATCTCGACACTGTCGACAAAGCCGCGGTCGGAGCGCCAATCCTTCGGGTTTTTCTCGAAGGTTGCGTGAACGCCCGGTTCGAAGCTTTTCAGAATGTAAGGACCTGTACCGATGGCCGCCGCAGGCTTGTCGAGGCCGCCCTTCGGCTGGATGATCAGGTGATAGTCGGTCAACAGCAAAGGCAGGTCCGCATTGCCTTCCGAAAGTGTGAGGACAAGGTCGCCCGCTTTTTCGTCGATGCCGGTGATCGAGGCCATGAGCCCCAGAGCGCCCGACTGCGAATTCTTGTCCGCGTGTCGCTTCAGTGTCGCGACGATGTCCGCGACGGTCATCTTGCTGCCGTCGTGAAACTGCACGTCGTTCCTGATTTTGAAAGTCCAGACGGATGCGTCCGCCGATGGCGTCCAGGAAGTCGCCAGCGACGGCAAGGGCGTACCGGTCTTAGGGTCGGATTCGACAAGTGTGTCGCCCCAGAGACGGCCAATCACGAACAACACGGAGGCGCTATAGGTCGCGGGGTCGAGCGCATCACTGGTGGCGCCGCCCTTGAGACCGAGTTTCAGATGACCACCGCGCTTCGCTTCCTGCGCGCGGGCATCGCGCGGCATCAGGAGGCCGGAGGTGAGGACTGGCAAAGCTCCCAGCGCGACGGCACCGCCAACGAAGTGACGGCGGCCGATACTCAGAGGCGAAGATTGATTCTTTTCACGTGTCATTTCAGTTCCCTTTTTCAACGTTATTAGAAGGGAACGTAGAGATCAGGCTGCTTCACGCAATTTCGCGACTTGACGCATCTTTGAGCGAGTTTACGCTGCTATCATTCAGACGGAACCGCCGATGCCTCACCTAGTCGACAACCTCAAGATCGCCTGTGCCACGCAGCGTTCCATTTCGCATCTTTGCCGCGCGATCGATATCAACCGGCAGCAATTCAATCGATATATCAACGGCCAGACGAGGCCGTCTGCCCATAATCTTGCGCGCATAGCCAAGTATTTCGATCTCGACGCAGCCGACTTTGGTCTCGCTCCCAGGCTCTTTCGCGAGCGGCTTCGCAAACCGACTCTAGATCTCAATCAAAGTTCGGAACTATTAAAGGCGTTCCCGGGCGATCTGGCCGCGCTCCGGCGCCATATCGGCTATTTCCAGACCTATCATCGCTCCCCGTCCTGGCCGGGAATGGTTGTCTGTTCGTGCAGCCGCTTTGTGGAGAAGGGTGGGCTTGTGCATGTCAAATCAATGGAGCGTCTGCGGGACGCTGGAAACGGCATCCAGCAATTTTCGAAATATGTCGGCCTTGCGGCCTTCTATCGAAACCGGATCTTCATTACGGAGCGAGTCGTCGGCCCGAATCCGGTACTTTCACAGACGATCCTCCTGCCGTTCGATGAGTACCAGCGCGTCTATCTGCGCGGGACGACAATGGGAGTTTCGTGGCGACGGGAAAATCTCCCGTATGCGTCGCGGATGATCTGGCGGCATGTCGGCGCCGAGCCCAACCTGCGCGAGCTTCTGTCGCGTTGCGGACCACTGCCGCTGTCTTCACGCCAGCTGCCACCGACGGTGCGCTCGTTCCTCGCAGATCCATCGGCGGAAGTGTATGCGGTGCCGGCAGAGTATTGAAGACACCGATTTTCCAACGAAGCCGTCATATCCGGATGAGTGCCGGAAGATTTCGAGCCTTCAATTCCCGGCGCTTGCCATCTTCCGCGTCGTCAGCACCCGCTCCAGCCAGCCGATCTCCATCTCGGGTACGGATTTCAGCAACAGGTCGGTGTAGTCGTCGAAGGGCGGCGACAGCGCCGTCGATTTCGGGCCGAAGCGCACCAGCTTGCCGCGATGCATCACCGCCACGCTGTCGGCAATCGCCCGGACGATCGCGATGTCATGGGTGATGAAGATGTAGGACAGCTGTTCCTCCTGTTGTAGTCGCAGCAGCAGCTTGAGGATACCCTCGGCCACCAGCGGGTCGAGCGCCGAGGTCGGCTCGTCGCAAAGAATGAGCTCGGGCTTGGCGGCAAGGGCTCTTGCGATCGCCACCCGCTGCTTCTGGCCGCCGGAGAGTTCGGCCGGGTAGCGGTCGATGAAGCCGTTGCCCATCTCGATCTGATCGAGCAGTTCCTTCACTCTGGCCGTCTTCTCCGCACCTCTGAGACCATAATAGAAGGTCAACGGACGGCCGATGATGTCGCGGACCGTCTGCCTCGGGTTCATCGCCGTGTCGGCCATCTGATAGATCAGCTGGATACGCCTGAGGTCGTCGTTTTGCCGGTTCTTCAGATCGGGCACCAGTGGCTTGCCGCCGAAGACGATGCGTCCGCTCTTCGGCGGCAAGAGGCCGGTAATGGCGCGTGCCAGGCTTGATTTTCCGGAGCCGGATTCGCCGACGACGGCAAGCGTCTGCCCCTTTGGCACATGCAGCGAGACATCGTGCAGTACCTTGAAGCCGTCGGAATATTCGGCGCTGACATTCTCCACTTTGAGAAGGGCTGTGGACTGATCGGCGGCTTCCTCGCGATAGGCCTGCCTGACATTGACGAGGGCGCGGGTATAGTCCTCGCGCGGCGCCTCGATGATCTGCTGAACACTGCCATATTCCACCTGCTTGCCATGGCGCAGGACCATGATGTCGTCGGAAATCTGCGCGACGACGGCAAGATCGTGGGTGATGTAGAGGGCGGCCGTATGGGTCTCCTCGATCGCATGCTTGATCGCCGCCAGCACGTCGATCTGCGTGGTGACGTCGAGTGCCGTGGTCGGCTCGTCGAAGACGATGAGCTCGGGGTTGGAGCAGAGCGCCATCGCCGTCATCGCGCGCTGCAGCTGGCCACCGGAGACCTGATGGGCAAAGCGCTCGCCGAAGGTTTCGGGATTGGGCAGGCCGAGGACCCGGAACAGATAAAGCGCCCGTTTGCGCGCCTCCTCCCTCGTCATCAGCCCATGTTTGACCGAGGCTTCGATCACCTGATCGCCGAGCCTGTGCGCCGGATTGAAGGCGGCCGCCGCCGATTGCGCGACATAGCAGACGCGGGCGCCGCGGATTTTGCGGATGCCGTTCTTGCCCAGCGCCAGAATATCGGTGCCGTCGAGCCGCACCTCGCCGCCGGTGATTTCGGCCCCGCCGCGGCCATAGGCAAGCGCCGAGAGCCCGATCGTCGACTTGCCGGCGCCCGATTCTCCGATCAGGCCGAGAACCTTGCCCTTCTTGAGGTCGAAGGACACGCCGTCGACGATCGTTACCCGCTTGGGCGGTTCGCCCGGCGGATAGCTGGTCGCTTCGATCTTGAGATTGCGAACGGAAAGAAGCTCAGGCATCGCCACGCCCTCCCTTGAGGCTGGATGTGCGTTTCAGCAGCCAGTCGACGACGAGGTTGACGCAGATGGCGAGCACGGCAATCGCCGTGCCCGGCACCAGTGCTGCCGAGATGCCGAAGATGATGCCGTCCTTGTTGTCCTTGACCATGCCGCCCCAATCGGCCGCCGGCGGTTGAATGCCGAGGCCGAGGAAGGACAGCGTCGAGAGGAAGAGGATCGAGAAGGCGAAGCGCAGTCCGAACTCGGCCAGCAGCGGCGACAGCGTGTTCGGCAGGATCTCGCGGAAGATGATCCAGAGCTTGCCTTCGCCGCGCAGCTTGGCCGCCTCGACGAATTCCATCACCGCGACATCGAGCGCCACGGCACGGCCGAGACGGTAGACGCGGGTGGAATCGAGGATCGCCATGACCAGGATCAGGACGACCAGGTTTTGCGGCAGCACCGCCAGCACGACCAGCGCGAAGATCAGCGTCGGGATCGACATCATCAGATCGTTGAAGCGCGAAAAGACCGTGTCGATGAGGCCACGTGAGACGGCGGCGGTGAAGCTCAGGATCACGCCGAGCGAGAAGGAGATGATGGTGGCGGCGGAGGCGACCAAGAGCGTCGTGCGCGCGCCATAGATCAGCCGCGAGAGGATGTCGCGGCCGAGATTATCGAGCCCGAAGATATATTTGTCGTCCGGCAGCTGCCAGACGTCGCCGACGACCTGGGTCTCCCCGTAGGGCGCGATCCAGGGCGCGAAGAGCGCGAAGATGAAGGCGATGGCGATGCCCGCCATGCCGATCCAGGCGGTGATGGGAATGTCTCTTGCTCTCATCGCGGATGCCTCAGCCTTGGATTGGCGACAATCGCCAGGATATCGGCAATCATGTTGAGGAAGATATAGACGGCCGCGAAGATCAGGCCGCAGGCCTGCACGACCGGCATATCGCGCACGGTGACCGCGTCGACCATATATTGCCCCATGCCGGGATACACGAAGACCACCTCCACGACGACGACGCCGACCACGAGATAAGCGAGGTTCAATGCGACGACATTGATGATCGGCGCCAACGCATTGGGGGCGGCGTGCTTGACGATCGCGCGGAAGGCGCTGAGACCTTTAAGCTCCGCGGTCTCCATATAGGCTGACGACATGACGGAGAGAATGGCAGCCCGGGTCATGCGCATCATATGCGCCAGCACGACAAGCACCAAGGTCGCCGTCGGCAGGGCGATCGCCTTCAGGCGTTCGAGGAAGCCCATGCTGTCATAGACGGTCGCCGGAAAGGTGGCCATGCCCAACTTCACGGCGAAGAAGAGGATCAGCAGGTAGCCGATGAAGAATTCCGGCAGGGAGATCGCCGCAAGCGAGATCACGTTGATGATCTTATCCGGCATGCGGTTGCGGAAATGCACCGAGAACATGCCGAGGCCGACAGCGAGCGGCACCGAAATCACCGCCGCGAAACCTGCCAGAAAGAGCGAATTGCCGAGGCGCTTGCCGATCTGTTCGCTCACCGAATTCTTGCTGGCCCAGGAAGTGCCGAAGTCACCCCGGACGGCATTGCCGAGCCACTCGACGTAACGTGTCGTCACCGGCCGGTCCAGTCCGAGATCCTGGCGGATATTGGCAACAGCCTGCGGCGTTGCCGACTGGCCGAGATAGGTGGTGGCAAAATCGCCAGGCAGGGCTTCGAGCCCACCGAAGATCAGGATGGAAACCGCAAAAAGCAGGACGATGCTGAGCACGAAGCGCTCGAGGATGAGGGTAAGCAACGGAAAACGCTGCCGGAGCCTCAGGCCGGGCAAGATATTGCTTGGGGCAGGGTTGGTCATGGCAAATGCCTTTGGCTAAAACGTCGGGAGGACCGCGGGTTTTCTTCCCACGGTCCCAGCTTCGTCGGAGATCGGAGGGGCGATGCGCCCCTTGCCATCAGGCGTCCAGCCAGACGCGGGTTGCGACGTAACCGTTCGACATGTCGTTGCCGATATCGTGGACATAGCCCTTCACCTGCTTGGTGGAGGCATTCACGAAGTCGTTGAACATCGGCAGGATCACGCCGCCTTCGTCGCGCACCATCATCGCCATGGTGCGGTACATGTCCTTGCGCTTGGCTTCATCAAGCTCGGAGCGGGCCTGCAGCAGCAGCTTGTCGAAGTCAGGACGCTTGAACTTGGTGTCGTTCCAGTCCGCCGTCGAGAGATAGGCGGTGGAATACATCTGATCCTGCGTCGGACGGCCGCCCCAATAGGAAGTCGAGAAGGGCTGGACGTTCCAGACATTGGTCCAGTAGCCGTCGCCGGGCTCGCGCTTAACCTCGATCTCGATCCCGGCCTTTTTGCAGCTTTCCTGGTAGAGCACGGCCGCATCGACAGCGCCGGGGAAGGCGACTTCGGAGGTGCGCAAGAGGACCGAGCCGCTATGGCCCGACTTTTTGTAGTGGAAGGCAGCCTTGTCGGGGTCGTAAGTGCGCTGTTCGATGCCCTCTGGAAACAGCGCATAGGTGGCGTTGATCGGGAAGTCGTTGCCGACCTTTCCGTAACCGCCGAGGATCTTCTGCACCATGGTTTCGCGGTCCATGGCGTATTTGAGCGCGAGCCGCAGGTCGTTGTTGTCGAACGGCGCCTTGTCGCAATGCATGATGAACACGTAATGGCCGCGGCCGGCAGTCGAGAGGATCTCGACATTGGGGGCGCGTTTCAACAGGTTGACGGTCTTCGGATCGACGCGGTTGATGTAATGCACCTGGCCGGACGAGAGTGCGGCGATGCGGGCGGTTGCGTCGTTCATGCCGATGATTTCGATCGAGTCGACATAACCCCGGTCGCTGCGCCAGTCGTCCTTGTTCTTCTCGAAGGTGGCGCGCACGCCAGGCTCGAAGCTCGTCAGCTTGTACGGGCCGGTGCCGATCGAGGCCAGCGGATCGTCGACGCCGCCGTTGGGCTGGATGACCAGATGGTAGTCGGACAGCAGCAGCGGCATGTCGGCATTGCCTTCGCTGAGCGTCAGCACGAGGTTGCCGCCGTCGGCCTTGATCTCCTTGATCGAACCGAGGACACCGAGCGCGCCTGATTCCGACTTTTTGTCGGTATGACGCTTCAGCGTCGCGACGACGTCGTCAATCGTCAGTTCCTTGCCATCGTGGAACTTGACTCCCTTGCGGATCTTGAAGGTCCAGGTGACGGCATCCTTCGAGGGTTCCCAGGATTCAGCGAGCGCCGGCACGGCGGCACCCGTCAGTGGATCGGATTCGACCAGCATGTCGCCCCAGCAGCGGCCGACGCAGAACATGAACTGTGACAGGAATTTTGCCGGGTCCTTGGAATCGGTGGCGGCACCGCCTTCGAGACCGAGCTTCAGATGGCCGCCGCGCTTTGGTTCGGCGGCTTCGGCGCTTTCGGTGAAAAGCTTGTCGGCGACGGCAAGCGTGATGCCGGCCGCCATGGCGCGTCCCATGAATTCGCGGCGGCTCAATCCGCCTGCAGTGACGCGACTTGTGAGATATTTCGTATAGTCGTTCATTCCCCAGTTCCTTCTTTGTGTGCGTTGACAGAACTTCCGGGCAGGATCGCAGGTGGTTTCCTCTCCACCTCCGGTGCCCGCATCATGCGGGAAACATAGCGGTTGCTGCCGCCTGACTATTCTCCTTTCCAAATGGGGGTGCGCTTCTCGGCGAAGGCGCGGGCGCCTTCCAATTGGTCTTCGCTCGAATAGAGGCGGTCGACGGTTGCAAATTGCCGTTTGGTGATCTTGTTCATGGCAGTCTGGAACGTCGAACCCTCCGCTTCTCGCACGATTTCCTTGATGGCCGCATAGACAAGCGGCGGCCCGCTTGCGAGCAGGCGGGCGAGCTCCCAGGCTCTCTCCATCAGCCGGTCGGCCGGCAGAACCTCGTTGACGAAGCCCCAGCGATGCGCCTCGTGCACGTCGAGCCAGCGCCCTGTTAAAAGCATGTCCATGGCGATGTGATAGGGAATACGCTTCGGCAGCTTGATCGACGCCGCATCGGCAACCGTGCCCGAGCAGATTTCCGGCAGGGCGAACGTCGCATGCTCGGCGGCGAGGATCAGATCGGCCGAAAGCGCGATCTCCAATCCGCCGCCACAACAGATGCCATTGACCGCACAAATGACTGGCTTGTTCAGGTCGCGCAGTTCCTGCAGTCCGCCAAAGCCGCCGACACCGTAATCGCCGTCGACCGCATCGCCTGATGCGGCCGCCTTCAGGTCCCATCCGGCGCAGAAGAACTTTTCGCCCCCACCCGTCACGATGGCGACGCGCAATTCCGGATCGTCGCGGAAATCCCGGAAGAGCAGTCCCATGGTACGGCTGGTCGCAAGGTCGATGGCGTTCGCCTTCGGCCGGTCGATGACGACTTCCAATACGCCGCCGTCACGTCGTGTGCGAATAGGATCGCTCAAACCTGCGTTACCTCCTTCGCCGTATGAGAGCATCAACTGCGGCCACACCGCGCCCTTCGGGAAGAACCATCAACGGATTAAGGTCCAGTTCCTCCAGTCGCACCGCATTCGTTACGACATATTCTGCCGTAGCTGCGACAGCGTCGACGGCGGCTTCAAGATCGCCTCTTGGCCGGCCGCGATAGCCATGAATCAATTTCGCAATCTTGAGACGCGAAATCGCTGCGTGGATCTCGGCTTTCGTCGCCGGAAGCGGCAGGATGACCGAATCCTCGAGCAATTCCACGAAAATTCCGCCAGCTCCCAATGTCAGCGACAATCCGAAGACGGGATCGCGGGTGGCGCCGACGATGAGCTCCGCGACCGGAGGATCGATCATCTTCTCGACGAGATAACCGGCATCGCAGGCCATGGCCGCTGCCGCATCCGATACGGCCTGCGCATTCCTAAGATTGAGCACGACAGCTCCTGCCTCTGTCTTGTGCGCTATGCCGAGGCCCTTCAGAACGACGGGGAAGCCGAGCCGTTCGGCCTGCTCTGCGGCTTCGCGAGAAGAAAAGGCCTGCAGCCCTCGGGGAACGGGAAGGCCGCAGGCAGAAAGTTCGATCTTTGCATCCGCTTCGGTCAGCGTTTCGATCTCGCCATCCATCTGCCGCACATCAAGCAGCGGCGCGGGCGGCGGGCGATCCCAGGCCCGGCCGATGGCGGCGGCGACTTCTGCGGCGGTGATGGCTTCATCGATGCCGGAGAAAGCGACGATACCGTTTGCCATCAGACGATCGGCGACTGGCTCCGGCATGTTCTCGGGAAGGGTTGCGAGAAGACCGGCGAGCGCACCGGTCGCAGAGGCGGCAGCGATGACGGCGTCTGCCGTCGTCATCCATTCGGCTGCATCGCAGCGGTCGCCGCGCGGAAAATCGAGGACGACAAGGTTGAGGGCAAAGCCACCCGCGAACATGGCGGTAAAGGCTTCCGTCTGGCGCGCCGCATCGCCCCAAACGAAGGTGTGGTAGTCGAGCGGGTTGGAAAGCGCCACCATCTCGCCCAGCACCTGCCGCAGACGCGGCAATTGCTGCGGCTGCAGGGCCGGGAATTCCACCTTGCGGCCGACGGCGGCATCCGCCATCAGCGAAGCCTCGCCGCCCGAACAGCTCATGGATGAAATCGATCGGTTCGGGAGAGGCCCGGCGATATGCAGAAGCTTCAGGGTTTCGAGCAGCGCCGGCAGGCTTTGGACACGGCCGATGCCCAGGCGGGCGAGCACGGCATCCGCTACCGCATTACTGCCGGCAAGCGAGGCGGTATGCGACACCGCCGCGTGTCTTGCCTGCTCGGACCTGCCCACCTTCAGCACAACGACCGGCTTCTTCGACCGGCGGGCAATGGCGGCAAGACGTTCAAGGGCGGAGAGATCGCCGAACCCTTCGACGTGCAGGCCGACTGCCGTGATGCGCGGATCTTCGATGAGCGCGCAGGCGACATCGGCAAGTGATGTCTGCGCCTGGTTGCCTGCGGTGACCACATAGGCGATCGGCAGCCCACGGGTCTGCATGGTCAGGTTGATGGCGATATTGGACGACTGCGTGAGGATGGCGACGCCGTGTTCGACGCGCTCCATGCCGTGCTGGTCGGGCCAAAGAAGCGCGCCATCGAGGCCGTTGATGAGCCCGTAGCAGTTCGGCCCGAGGATCGGCATGTCGCCGGCCGCCTCGACAAGAGCCCGCTGCAGCTCCGCGCCATCGGCGAGTTCCGCCGTCGCCTCGCTGAAGCCCGATGCATAACAGACCGCCCCGCCGGCGCCGGCGCGCGAAAGGCCGCGCACGATGTCGACGGTAAGCGCTCTATTGACGCCGACAAAGGCGGCGTCCGGTGCGGCAGGCAGATCGGAAAGGGCGCGGTAGCAGGACCGCCCGAGCACTTCGTCCAATTTGGGATGAACGGGCCAGATTTCGCCGGCAAAACCCATTCGGTCGCACTGCTCGATCACCCGGCGCGCTTCGCGGCCGCCGAAGACGGCGATCGTTTGCGGTCTGAGCAGGCGGTCGAGTGGGTTGGATGTCATCGGCTCATGCTCCCAGCGGCCGGAGCAGGTCGCGGCTGATGATATGCCGCTGGATTTCCGAGGTGCCATCCCAGATGCGCTCGACGCGCGCATCGCGCCAGAAGCGGGCAAGCGGCAGGTCATCCATCAGACCCATGCCGCCGAAGATCTGGATCGCTTCATCCGTCACGCGGGCCAGCATTTCGGAGGCATAGAGCTTGGCCGAAGCGATCTGCCGGTCGGCGGCAAGGCCAGCGTCGAGCCGCCAGGCGGCTGCAAGCGTCAGCCAGTCGGCCGCGTCGATCTCGGTGATCATATCGGCGAGCTTGAACGACACGCCCTGATTGGCGCCGATCGGCTTGCCGAACTGCCTGCGCTCGGCGGCATAGGGCAGCGCCATCTCGAAGACGCGCCGCGCCCGGCCGACGCAGGTGGCAGCAACGGTCAGCCGCGTGCCGTAGAGCCATTGATTGGCGATATCGAAGCCGCGATGCACCTCGCCCAACACCTGGGCTTCGGGGATCCGGCAGTCGGTAAAGGTGAGGGTGCAGTTGTGGTAGCCCCTATGTGAAACGGAATCATAGCCCTTCAAGATCTCGAATCCCGGCGTGCCGCGATCGACTAGAAAGGCGGTGATCTTCTTCTTGACGCCTTTCGGCGTTTCCTCCTCGCCGGTGGCGGCAAAGACGATCACGAAATCGGCGACATCGGCGTGCGAGATGAAATGTTTCGTGCCGTTGAGGACGAAATCGGCACCGTCGCGGCGGGCGGCGCATTTCATGCCGCGCATATCGGAACCGGCATCCGGCTCGGTAATGGCAAGCGCATCGATCTTCTCGCCGCGCACCGCCGGCAGGAGATAGCGTTCGCGCTGCTCGCCCTCGCAGGCCATCAGGATGCCGGAAGGCCGGCCGAAGAAAACCGTCAGCCCCAGCGAGCCGCGCCCGAGCTCGCGCTCGACCAGCGTGAAGGTGACATGGTCGAGACCGGCACCGCCGACCTCTTCCGGGAAATTGCAGGCGTAGAAGCCGAGATCGATGCATTTGCGCTGGATCTCGCGGCCGAGGTCCGGCGGGACGATGCCGGTCCGCTCGACCTCGTTCTCATGCGGATAGATCTCGGTCTCGACGAAAGCGCGGACCGTCTCGACGATCATTTCCTGTTCTTCGCTTAGACCGAAATCCATGCCCATCCTCCTACCGCCTCTGGCCGACATGACGGCCGGCGCCCTCCGGCAGCACCAGTTCCGCATGGGCCGCAGCAATTGCCTTCACCCTGCCCAGTACCGCTGCCGGCGCCGGGACCGCCTTGCCCGCCTTGCTGTCGACATGCAGCAGCATGTGCTCGGCGGTTGCGATGACCTCGGCCGTCGCCGTGTCGTGCAGGGTGTGGAAGACATGCAGCCGCTTCTCGTCGGCGCTCAGGATCTGGCAGGCCGAATGGATCGCCTGCCCGAGCTTCGCCTCGCCGAGATGGCGGATATGGCTTTCCACCGTGTAATAGCTGTGCCCCGCCTCGACATAGGCAAGGTCGACGCCGACGAGGCGCAGCAGCGCATCGGACGTATCGCCGAAGACCTGCAGATAGCGGTGTTCGGTCATGTGGCCGTTATAGTCGACCCAGGCCGGGCTCACTTTGGTTTCGACAAGCCGCAGCGGCTTCGAAGGATCGGCGGGCATGGTCTCGCCGCCGCCGTTCGCCCAGAGCGATTGCTCGAACTCCTTGAGCAGCTTGCCGGCGCCCCAGCCTTTGCCGCCGTCGCCGCCCTTCAGCGCCTGGAGGATACCGACGAGATTCTCGTCGCGGATACGCTCGAGTTCGCGGATCGAAAGACCGCCGGCCTGCTCGTCGGACTGCCCGCCGATCTTTTCGATCAGCGCATCGTCGAGATCGACGACATCGGTAAGCTTGGTCCAGGGCCAGGCAAGGCAGGGGCCGAACTGGGCGAGGAAATGGCGCATCCCGGACTCGCCGCCGGCGATACGGTAGGTCTGGAACAGGCCCATCTGCGCCCAGCGCAAGCCGAAGGAATAGCGGATAACATCGTCGAGGGTCTCGACAGTACAGATGTCGTCGTGGATGAGCCACAGCGCCTCGCGCCAGAGCGCTTCGAGCAGCCGGTCGCCGACGAAGGCCTCGATCTCCTTGGCGATGTGGACGCCCTTCATGCCGATCGGCGCCAGTCTTGCGATCGCCGCCTGGATGGTCGCCGCCGAGGTCTTCTCACCACCGACGAGTTCGACGAGCGGCAGCAGATAGACGGGATTATAGGGATGGGAGACGAAGAAGCGTTCGGGATGTCTCATGTCGCGCTGCAGATCGGTGGGCAGCAGGCCCGAGGTGGAAGAGCCGATCAGCGCGTCCGGGCGCGCGGCGGCATCGATCTCGGCCAGGACGCCGCGCTTGAGACCGAGCCTTTCCGGCACGCTCTCCTGAATCCAGTCGGCATCGGCAACGGCTTCCACCAGCGTCTCGCAGAAGGTCAGCCTGCCGCGCGGCGGCAAGGGCGCGCCGGTCAGCATCGCATAGGCCTTTTCGGCATTGGCGATAACCTCGCCGACGATGCGGCTTGCCTCCGGATGCGGGTCGAAGACATCGACGTTGATGCCAGCCAGCAGGAAACGGGCGATCCATCCGCCGCCGATGACACCGCCGCCAATACAGGCCGCCTTGCTGATCTTGGTCATGATATCCTCAGCGCTTCGTCAGCTTCAGCTTGTTGCGCACATCTTCCGGTCCGATGATCCGCGCGCCCATGCCCTCGACCACCTGCACGGCCTTTTCGACGAGCTGCGCATTGGTGGCGAGCTGGCCCTTGCCGACGAAGAGGTTGTCTTCCAGGCCGACTCGCACATTGCCGCCGGCCAGAACCGCCGCTGCCGGATAGGCCATCGCGTTGCGGCCGATCGAAAAGGCCGAGAAGGTCCAACTCTGAGGCACGTTGTTGACCATCGCCATGAAGGTGTTGAGATCGTCGGGTGCGCCCCAGGGAATGCCCATGCAGAGCTGGATCAGCACCGGGTCCTCGATCAGGCCTTCCTCAGCGAGCTGCTTGGCAAACCAGAGATGGCCGGTATCGAAAGCCTCGATCTCAGGGCGTACGCCGAGATCCGTCATCTTCTTGGCCATGGCCCGCAGCATGGCCGGCGTATTGGTCATGACATAGTCGCCGAGATTGAAGTTCATCGTGCCGCAGTCGAGCGTGCAGATCTCCGGAAGGCATTCGGCGACATGGCTGACGCGCTCGCTGGCGCCCGCCATATCAGTGCCGTTCTGATTGAGGGGCAGGGGGCTTTCGACATCGCCGAAGATCAGATCCCCGCCCATGCCGGCCGTGAGATTGAGGACGACGTCGACTTCCGCCGAGCGGATGCGCTCTGTGACCTCCCTGTAGAGATCGTTGCGGCGGCTTGCGGCCCCCGTTTCCGGATCGCGGACATGGCAGTGAACAACGGCCGCCCCAGCCTTGGCGGCGTCGATCGCGGAATCCGCGATCTGCTTGGGAGTGATGGGAACGTAGCTGGATTTGGAGACCGTATCGCCGGCACCGGTGACGGCACAGGTGATGAAGACATCGCGGTTCATCGCTAGAGGCATGTTTTAAGTTCTCCCGTCTTGTCAGGCATTACGCGACAGGATCGGCAGCAATGCTTTGCATTTTCGGAAGCTATCGATACATTATCGGAAACCTGGGGAGGCGGTCATGCTGCAGCGATCGACGGAACGGCTCGATATCGACCTTCTCGTCCTGCCGGATACGAACCTGATCCTGATCGCGTCGGTCATCGAGCCGCTGCGCGGCGCCAACCGCATCGCCGGCAGCGAGCTCTATCGCTGGCGGCTGCTGACGCCGGACGGCGCGCCGGTGCCGACCACCAGCCATATCGCCGTCCCGGCCGAAGGCACCTTCCAGGCGACGGCCGAGGACAGGCCGCTCTTCGTGCTGGCGAGTTATAACTGGCATCGCAGCGCAACGCCGGCATTGAAGATGCAGCTTTCCCAGGCCGCCCGCTACCGTAGGATCATTGCCGGCATCGAGTCCGGCACGTGGCTGCTCGCCGAAGCAAGCCTGCTCGATGGGCTGCGGGCGACGGTCCATTGGGAGGATTACGAGGACTTTGCACTCGCCTATCCCGAGGTCGGGGCCGTCAAGGATCGCTTCGTCATCGACGGCAAACGGCTGACGACATCGGGTTCGCTTCCGACCGTTGACCTGATGCTGGAAGTGATCCGGCAACGGCAGGGTTATTCGCTGGCGCTCGAAGTCAGCCGGCTGTTCCGCTATGAGCAGCCTTCCTTCCATGCCGACGAAACGCTTTCCGCCGCTTCGGCGGGGCTGCGCGCGCACGATCCCCGCGTGACGCAGGCGGTGCATCTGATGGAGGAGCATATCGAGCAGCCTCTGGTGTTGGCCCGGCTCGCCCGCAGGGTCGGTGTCAGCGCCCGGCATCTGCAGGATCTCTTCCAGCAGAGCATCGGCGCGCCGCCGCACGTGCATTATCTCGCGCTGCGCCTGAACACGGCGCGCCGCAAGGTCATCGAAACGACGGCCTCCTTCGCCGACATCGCGGCGGCGACCGGCTTCAATTCGGCCTCGGCCTTCGCCAGAAGCTACCGGGCGAGTTTTTTCGAGAGCCCGTCGGAGACGCGCCGCCGCTTGCGCCGCCGCATCATATCATCGGCGCCGACATAGGCTGGAATGCGTCCCGCAACATTTCGGCCAATTCCCGCACCGCCTCGCTGGAGCGGAAACTATTGCGGCGCAATACGACCTTGGAGGAATCGACCGGCGGAAAACCGTCCTCGGCGGTCAGTTCCCGGCATCCGGGCGGAATGCTGCTGCGGGAAAGCGTCGTAATGGCAAGGCCCGCTGTCACGGCATTCTTCAGCCCCGAACCGGTATCGGCGATGAAGGCGATCCGGTAGCTGCGGCCGATCTGCTCCAGCGAACGGAGCGCAAAATCGCGTGACCAGGTGGAGTTGCGATAGGTCGCAACCGGCAGGGGATCGATGTCGTGCAGCCGATGCACCATGGACGTAACCCAGACGGTCGGATCGACGCAGAGGACCTCGCCCTTGTTCTGATCGCTCCAGTCGAAAACGACGGCGAGATCGAGTTCGTCCCGTTCCAGGGCGGCGAGGTTGCGGACCGTGTAGTCGCAGGAGACGGTCACTTCGACCGCCGGATGGCGAACCGCGAAAGCCGCAAGGGCTGCCGGCAGTACCGTCTGGCTGTATTCCTCGGGAATTCCGATGCGCACCGGGCCGTCAAGAGGCTTGCTGCGGATTGTCGCGGCCGCCTCGTTCAGAAGATCGATGACCCTGCGGGCATAGGGCACCAGCTGAATGCCTTGGCGCGTCAGCAGCACACCGCGGGCGCCGCGCTCGAAAAGGTTTTCGCCGATTGCCGCCTCAAGCCGCTTGATCTGGGTGCTGACGGCAGATTGCGTCCGCCCGATGCGCTGGGCGGCCGCCGAAAAGTTCGACGTCTCGGCGACAACAAGGAAGGTTCTGAGAAGATCGCTTTCGATCGGTTCTTGCATGGCAGCCATAGAAAAAATCGATGATAGCTATCACTACTATTCGTTTGTCTAATGTCAATTCGTGGCGCAGAAATGAGCGGCGTTCGACTTCCTTCTTTGAGAATCTCTGCGTGACCATTGAAAATCCGGCTAGACAACTCGCAGGCAGCGAGCATGAGAAGGGTGTGCTTCTCATCGTTGCCGCGACACTTGCCTGGAGTGCGAGCGGCGTTTACTCGCGACTCCTCACCACCGACGTATGGACGGCAATCGCCTGGCGGTCGCTGTTCGGAGGCCTGTTCCTGCTGATCCCCTGCCTTTTCCTCGAAGGGGGCATCTCGCGGCGGCAATGGCGTTCCGTCCTCCATCCGTCGGGTCTGGCGATGATCGCATGCCAGACCTTCAGTCAGGGATGCTTCATCGGGGCGCTCTACATGACCACCGTCGCCAATGTGACGATGATCTATGCGACCACGCCCTTCATCGCGGCGCTGTTCGGCTGGCTCATCCTCAAGGAGAGAGTGGCCAGGCGAACGATGATTGCCGGCGCCGTCTCCCTCTTCGGCGTCGGCATCATCGTCGCGTCGTCGATCGGCGGCGGCACCGGCTGGGGCGATCTTCTGGCGCTCGGCATGACCGCCTCCTTCGCGCTCGTCATCATCATTCCGCGCATCGACCCCGGCGTGCCGAGCCTGCCGCCGACCGTGGTCAGCGCCTTCCTCACTCTCGTCATCTTCGCGCCTTTCGGCTCGGTCGGCTCTCTCGACCTGCACAACTGGATCGTCCTTGCCGCCTTCGGCGCCACCAATTTTTCTCTCGCGCTGGTGCTCTTCCTTGCCGGGGCAAAGCGGATGCCGCCGGCCGAGGCGGCGCTGATCGGCACAATGGAAATCGTGCTGACGCCCTTCTGGGTTTGGCTGTTGTTTTCCGAGCAGCCGCCGATCGCCACCTATTTCGGCGGCGCGATCATCATCGGCGCCGTGTTCTGGCACACGGCGGTCGATTTCAACCGGAACCGCCGGCCGTAGGCGGCTAGCTGCCGCCTATCCTCCGGTCCACTGACGCGACGGGTTTGGCCGTGTTCGCTCATGCGCCGATGAGCGACCAAGCGATTGCCGTGGCGACCGCTCCAGCCGGCAGGGGCCAGCCCTTTGTAGCTCCAGGTGGCCTCAGCCTCGATCAGCCAAAGAACGCACGAAGCTGAGCGAAAAACCCGCCTGGTTTGTGAGCCGCCATCTTTCGTACGCGGCGAGCTAGTGTTGCAGCGCTGACGCGTTCTCCGAAATGACAAAAGCAGACCAGGTCGTGCAACTGCTCATCGCTGAGTTCGAAGAACCGCCTGGCTTCTCCATAGCTGTCGTTTTCCATTCCTGCCGCCCGCAGAATGGGATCAGCGAACGCAACAGAGATCGGAGTGTCGTCGTCCCGCAAGGCAAGCCGATCGGCAATCGGCTGATATTCGGTTTCGTGAAGCGTCTTGAGAAACGGCCTGGGACTGTGTTCCAGACTGTCGGCCCACCGTTCAAGCCGTTCGCGCCTCGTCATTTCAAGGCGATTATAGGTCGTGCTGACCTTCGCGATCGTTTTCAACTGCTCAAGTGCATGCTGTTCCATTTCGGCCTCCTATCCCCGGAAAAATAGATGGTCCGCTCCCAAGAACAGCCTCGCTCAGGTCACAGCCGAAGTCCAATCACGATTGAAAACGACATCTGCCGCTGGCCAATAGATGTGATCGCAAGTGCCACGAGTTTAACGGGGGAAAGCCCGACAGCTGCGATAACATCATCCGGAGCGATCCGGAAAACTGCCGCATTCGCGAGATCAATCTGTCGTCCCCTACCGAAAGTGATGACAGCTTTGCCGCCCTGTCGCCTGGAGGTGCACCTATGTCGTTTTTTCGGGCGCCGTTTTCGGCCAGGCATGGTTTTCTGGTCATGTTCACGGCGCTGCCTCGCAAGCTGGCGACATGAACATGCGAGGCTGGCCAGCCGCCGGCGCGCTGCCCCGTAGCGGTAGAAGAACTGAAGTCCTGAAAGCGGTCTTCGGATTGACATCCGGAGATCTCGAGATGGATCGAAAGGAGGTTCTGGAGCCCGAAACCAGCTCTGTGCGCAGCAGATCTCCGGATTGCGGCGGGCGATGACGAGCGGAACGACAGGCCAGACCTTTCGTGTTCACTCTCTCCTCGATTCAGCTGCCCCCGCCTATCTGCGAAATTTCGAAATATCGCCCCGTGCGGCGATCTGAATGCCGGACTGCAGAGGAGGCAGGCCGGAGGAATAGTTGTCGTCGACTGCATCGGTTGCAGCTCGAGGCATTCAACACATGGGAGGAATCCATGAGCAAGAATAGAGGCGTCGTTTATTTGAGGCCGGGCAAGGTCGAAGTTCGCGACATCGACGACCCGAAGCTGGAAGCGCCCGATGGCCGCCGCATCGAGCACGGCGTGATCCTGAAGGTTATCTCCACCAACATCTGCGGCTCCGACCAGCACATGGTCCGCGGCCGCACGACGGCAATGCCGGGCCTGATCCTCGGCCATGAAATCACCGGCGAAATCATCGAGAAAGGCGTCGACGTCGAGATGCTCGACATCGGCGATATCGTCTCGGTGCCGTTCAACGTTGCCTGCGGCCGCTGCCGCTGCTGCAAATCTCAGGATACGGGCGTCTGCCTGACGGTAAACCCGGCCCGCGCCGGCGGCGCTTACGGTTATGTCGACATGGGCGGCTGGATCGGCGGGCAGGCACGCTACGTCACTATTCCCTATGCCGATTTCAACCTGCTAAAAATCCCGGATCGCGACAAGGCAATGGCGAAGATCCGCGATCTCACCATGCTTTCCGACATTCTGCCCACCGGCTTTCACGGTGCAGTGCGCGCAGGCGTCGGGGTCGGATCGACCGTCTACGTCGCCGGCGCCGGCCCGGTCGGGCTTGCGGCTGCGGCTTCGGCTCGCATCCTCGGCGCCGCCGTCGTCATGATCGGTGACTTCAACAAGGATCGCCTGGCGCATGCGGCGAAAGTCGGCTTCGAGCCGATCGATCTCTCGAAGAGCGACCGTCTCGGCGACATGATCGCCGAGGTGGTCGGCACGAATGAGGTGGACAGCGCCATCGATGCGGTCGGCTTCGAGGCGCGTGGCCATTCCGGCGGAGAACAGCCGGCGATCGTGCTCAATCAGATGATGGAGATCACCCGCGCCGCAGGTTCGATTGGTATTCCCGGCCTCTATGTGACCGAGGATCCGGGCGCCGTCGACAATGCCGCCAAGCACGGCAATCTGTCACTCCGCTTCGGTCTCGGCTGGGCAAAAGCACAATCCTTCCACACCGGCCAGACGCCGGTGCTGAAATATAATCGCCAGCTCATGCAGGCGATCCTTCACGACCGGTTGCCGATCGCCGATATCGTCAACGCGAAGGTCATCCCGCTCGACGATGCCGCCGCTGGATATGAAAGTTTCGACCATGGCGCGGCAACGAAGTATGTCCTCGATCCGCACGGAGAGGTGGCGAAAGCCGCCTGACGCCAGGGACTGACGACAAGATTTACGCCGCCGCGCCTGTTTTCGCAGGCGCGGCGGCGTAACAGTCTGAATCGATCGATCACCAGTGCTTTACGGCAAAACTACTGGATGCTGAACGGGAAATACTTGGCGTTGATCATGTCGTAGGTCCCGTCGGCCTTGATGGCCTTCAAGGCCTCGTTCAGGCGCGCAAGACGCTCCTTGTCGTCCAGGCGCAAGGCGATCCCGGCACCTTCGCCGAAATAGGTGACGTCGACCAGATCCGGTCCCTTGAACTCGCAGCAGGTTCCCGCCTTCGTGTTGGCGATCCAGTCATAAATGGCAAGCTTATCCTCGAGGATAATGTCGACGCGCCCGTCCGATAGACCCTTGTATAATTCCGGTGAAGATCGGAAAACCGTCTTCTTCATCTCCGGATAGAAGTGGTTGGCATAGGATTCCTGCGCCGTGGACGATGTCACCCCGAGCTTTTTGCCACTGAGGGCGGCAGGGCTGACGTCGTTGATCGGCGAGTCCTTGCGGGCGATGAACACCGACGGGCTAGTGTAATATTGCTCGGTAAAAGCGACTTTCTGGCGGCGTTCCAGGCTCATCGACATGGACGAGATGATCGCGTCGTATTTGCCGGCGACGAGATCGGGGATCATGTCGTCCCACTTTTCGATGATGAACTGGCATTCGAATTTGCCGGCTTCGCAAAGGGCATTGGCGATATCGATGTCAAAGCCTTGCAGCTGGTTATTTGCATCAAGGTAATTGAAGGGCGGAAATGCACCTTCGACGGCAACTCTCAGAGGCGTGCGATCTTGCGCAGCCAGCTGCAGCGGCGAGGCGGCGGCGAGAAGGAGGCCCAATCCGCCCGCCATCAGCGCTCCGCGCAGTATAGTCTGAATGGATAGGCGCAACATCGTCGGAAACTCCTTGTAGCGTAGTCCCGCCATAGTGCGCCCCAGCCTTTAATTCTACGTGAACGCTTCTTTGTTAACGTCCACGAATGCGCCCGTGGTGGGTTCAGGGGTTTAGGCTTGCATATCGTTGTCCCTTCCAGCTCCAATACGTTTCAGCAATCCTGGATCGCTTCGGGGAGAATTCTGTTCCTGATCGCTGTCAGCGGGCTCGGAGCGATCGGACTGGTCGTGCTTTCCGCACTCTGGGCGGGAACCGAGAGCGATGCGGCAGCCCTCGATAGACAGCGTCAGCTTGTCAATGCGCGCCTCAGGGAACAGGTCGATCAAGTCGCGCATGTCATCGGCCAATTCGGTAATGGCTACCTCTCCGGCGTTTATCCCGCCTCCCGGGCTGCCGGAGTTTCCTCCAGCCTCGATACCGTTCTCACGGCGGCGGCCGGGAGTGCGATCAGCCACACTGCGATGTCGGCCTTCGGCTATGACCAGGCCTTCGTTGTCGATGACAAGGCGCAGCTGATCATGCTGACCGATGCCGAAACCGAAAAGCGCTATCGCTGGATGAGACCGCTCTTTCTGCCTCTCCTGAAAGACGCCCGGCTGACGGCGAACCAGGGCACCGTTTCCAGCGAACGGACCCCATCATCATTGGAAAGCCGAGCGGCCAACACCGCCCGGTCGAACCATGCACTGGCCAATCTGATGCGGCTCGAAGGCCGGCCGACGATCGTGGGCGTCGTCGCCGTCAACGAAGCCGCCGAGGGGCAACCACAGCCCATGCGGCAATTCCTGATCGTCGTGCGGTTTCTCGACGGCGCAGCGCTCGACGAGTTGAGCCGGCAGCAAGGCCTCAACGGCGCGCGCTTCGCGCGAACGGCCGACGCTGACGAAAACGAGGTTGCGTTCCAGATCGACGCAACGGCAAACGGCGAACCGATCGGCTTTATCGTATGGCGGCCTGATCTTCCTGGTTCGAGGGTGATCGGCCGCTTGATGCCGGCGCTTTCGATTGCCGCCCTGGTGATCGCGGTCCTGTTTTCGGTTCTGCTGGTGCGCCTGCGAAGCAGTCTCGGCGAACTGAAGAAAAGCGAGCTGCACGCCAGGCAGCTTGCCTTGCATGATGTGCTGACCGGCCTTCCCAACCGCGCCTTGTTCGCGATGCGGTTCGAGGCGTGCCTGGCCGATACGCGCAATTCTGCCGAGCGGTCGGCGGTGGCGCTTCTTGACCTCGACCGCTTCAAGGCGGTGAACGACACCTTCGGGCATGCTGCCGGCGACGAACTGATCAGAATGGCTGCGGAGCGGATCCACGCGTTGCTTCGTCCGGACGACACGCTTGCCCGGCTCGGCGGGGACGAATTTGCCCTGCTTCTCCGGAATGTCAAAGATGATCAAATCTTGCCCTCCATCTGCGAAGCGATCGTTGCCGAACTTGGCAGGCCCTTCCCGCTTTTGAGAGGCGAAGCGGTCGCCCGGGTCGGCGGCTCGATCGGTGTGACCGTGGTGCCTGACGCCGGACGCAATGCCGACGATCTCATGCGTTATGCCGACGTCGCGCTCTACGAGGCTAAGATGGGCGGAAGAGGCCAGTGGCGCGTCTATTCGCCATCCATGGACGGTGGCAGGAATGCGCGTGACGTCCTCAAGAACGAATTGCGAGATGTTCTGGCGAAGAGCACGGCCTTGTCGGCCGGCGTTCCACAACCCGGTCCGATCGGCCACAGACCGGACTTCGGGTCGCTTGAGGTCTACTATCAGACAGTGCATCGCGCCGAGGGCGGATACTCGGCGTCGGGCGCGGAGGCTCTCGTGCGCTGGCGTCATAGTCAGCGCGGACTGTTGTTGCCTGCCAGCTTCATCCCTGCGGCCGAGGAAGGTGGCCTCATCGACGCCCTCGGTCTCTGGGTGCTGCGCGAAGCCTGCAGAGCTGCCTGCAAGTGGCCTAAAGACACCTTTGTGGCCGTGAACGTGTCTCCCTCCCAGCTGAGAAGGCCCAACTTCGCCGAGGAGGTCTTCGCAGTGCTTGAAGAGACCGGCTTGCCGCCGTCTCGATTGGAGCTCGAACTCACCGAGTCCTCGCTGATCGAGGATAGCTCGGATGTCTACACGGTACTGAAATCGCTGCGTGGCCACGGAGTTCAGATTTCGCTGGACGATTTTGGAACCGGCTTTTCGTGCCTCAGCCACCTGGTCCGCTTCGACATAGACCGCATCAAGATCGATCGTTCCTTCGTCTCCCAGCTGGGCGCAAAAGCCAACGGCGCTGCCATCATCGGCGCCATCGTCACTCTCAGCCGCAACCTCGGGATTTCGACGACGGCCGAAGGGGTCGAAACCGAATATCAAAGGGACTTTCTGGCCGCCCTCGGCTGCACCGACCTTCAGGGCTACTTCTTCTCCAAACCGGTTCCGCTTCGCGAACTCGAGTGCTTCGGCAAATCCGAAAGCGGCGCCGCACGGACGATCGCTCCAGGAGCCATTGCCTGAGCACCGTTTGATCTTTTGGCGATCAGGAACTTTCGTCCCGGGCAGCGGTTGACGCCCCAGAGCCTTCCTCGTCAGATTGAAGCATTCTGACCAGGAAAGGCTCTAGGACGAACGGAGGACGTGATGGGTGAGATCGGCGAGTGGCGGCACCTTTGCGTCGACATGCAGCGGATGTTTGCCGAAGACACGCCATGGCACGTTCCGTGGATGGCCCGGATCTCCCCTCAGATCGAGGAACTCGCCGGCCGCTATCCGTCCCGAACGATCTTCACCCGTTTCGTGCCGCCTCAGCATGCGGATGCGATGCCGGGAAAATGGCGCGATTATTACCGGAAATGGTGGATGATGACAGGTGAGCATCTTCCGCATGGCCTCGTCCAGCTGACTTCCTCGCTCGCCTCGCATGTTCCGCCGGCAAGATATTTCGACAAACGCACCTATTCCCCCTGGATCGACGGCCGCCTTCATACGATCCTTCAATCGGAACGGGTCGACACCCTTGTAATTACCGGTGGGGAAACGGACGTCTGCGTGCTCGCCGCGACGCTCGGCGCCATCGATCTCGGCTATCGTGTCATCATGCTGAAGGACGCCGTCTTCAGCAGCGCCGACGACACCTATGACGCATCGCTGGAACTTCTGCACGACCGCTTTTCCGTGCAGCTGGAGCTCATGGAGACCGTTGAATTCTTGAGCGGCCTTGGCTGAGAAGCCTTTCCGGCGATCTTTTCTTGATATGTATCAAGGCTGGGCTCCCCGCGCCGGCATAAGGTCGCCGGGCAGCCTGCCAGAGGAGCCCGGCAGCGCTTCTTGCGACAGGTTTGCGAAATCAACCGGTCCGGAGGTAAGCAATGTCTTTGAAGCTGATCAGTGGAATGATGAAGTCGTCCGGCGAGGAAGCCTTGCTGGTCATGGATGCCGGCGGCACGAACCAGATGGTCGTTATCGACAGGGAAGCCCTTCTTGAGGTTGCCCAGCCGCCGCGTTGCGACGAAAGCCGGCTTCAGGAAAATATCGGCCTTTTCAGCCGAATTGCCTGCGCGAAATTCGATCGCGGCGATATCGAGCGCGATGGGCGCATCAGAATTCATGCAGCCGACCTTGTCGCATGAGTGCCGCTCACCTCCCTGACGTGGTGAGGCTCGCATAGAAAGTGGCGCGTCGTATCCGGCACGATCGAGAGCCAAGCACCGGCGCCAACGACGAGATCAGCCGCTCACGTCAGGAACAAGCCGGCGGCGCCGGCGAGCACCGCGATGCCGCTCACGATGGCGAGCCGAACCGCATAGCTAAAGCTTCCCGCGCTTGCTGCAAGCCCTGTTTTCGCAAGAAGATTGGCGAACGCAGCGACCGCTATGGCTTGTGCAGCCGCATCCGCCGGCACGTTAGGGAGCTTCGCGATCGAAAGCGTTATCGCATCGAGATCGCCCAGCCCTGTGATGAAGGCGACCACCGCCAGTGACTGCGTTCCGAAGAATTCCAAAGCCGCCCGCGTCACGATGGTGACAGCGGCAAGAATAAGAGCAAAGCGGAAGACGACGATGACCTCCAGCGGATTTTTCGGTGAAAAGTCGGGACTGTCACCGGCGCGCGGCGACAAGCCGGCCAAGCTACCGCCGACGGCAAGCGCCGCCGCACCCGGGCCGAGCAATGCCGCAAGCTCCTCCAGCACCGCCGGTGCGATGACACCGCAAATCAAAAGCACCCGGCTCAGGGATACCGCCCCCGCCATCATCGCTCCGGCTGAAAGCAGCGGCGAGAGCGCGGGCGTCTGCTTGGACTGTCGGGCAAAGGAAAGGGTCAGGGCCGTCGAGGAAACGATACCCCCACAGGCGCCCGTCAGGAGCAGTCCGGCTCTGGCGTCGGTGAGCCGGATCATCACATAGCCCACAAATGAAACCGCTCCCACGAATATGGTCAGCATCCACAGCTCGAAGGGGTTGATCATTTGCCAGGGGTCGACCGCCTCATTGGGAAGAATTGGAAGAATGACGACGGTCATCGTCAACAAGATCAGGGCGGCTCTCAACTCGAGCCAGGTCAATTTCCGCAGAAATCCGTGCAGTGGCTCCCGCGCCGCCAGAAGTGCCGTCATGGCGACCGCGCTCGCCGCGGTCGTCGTCATATCTGCAACGACGGCTCCGAAACCGAGCGCAAACACCGTGATCGCGGCAATGGTGCCGGTTGCGCTGTAGTCACCCTCCCGCAGCGCCTGCATGCGGCTGAAGACAAGGATCGTGATGCAAAAGAATACGAAGATGGCCGTCGGCAGGATCGGCCCCGCAATAGGTTGCAGGAAGCCGCAAAAGCCGCCGAGGAAACTCGAGAGGCCATAGGTGCGGATACCCGCCACTCTCTTGCCCGGCAGGGCCTCGCGTTCTTGCCATCCACGTTCGATGCCGACGAGTATGCCGATCGCAAGTGCAAGACTGAGGCGCTGGAATGCATCCGCCATCACCAATGAAGTCATCATCCGAAGGCCCAGTTTTTGTCGGCGCCGCCTCCCGGAGGTCTTCCGCCCGATATGTCATGAGAAGCATGCATTTCGATCTCCCTGTTCCTGGAAGCCATCCCCCCCATGCGGTCCGGTCATTGCGATTGCTCAATCACCCCCATCTGATCGTGCCGTTGCAGTGAGCAGAGTCCGCTTGATGCAGATCAACAAGATCTTTCGCCGCGACGATAATCTTGAAGAAGACGAGAGGATTCCGCCATGGTCGACAACGCGCTTTTGATGCCGGAGCAGGCGCTGCCTGCTTCTGCAAGAAATCTTTTCCTCGCCGCCTACAGACTGAACATCGAGGCGTCGCGGATGATGCTGTGTTGTCAGATCGAGTTACTGACGTCATTCCGGCGCCGGCTTCAACTCTATCAAATCTTCCTGGACGACCTCACCGAAAGTGCCGTACTGAACGATACGTTCGAGGTCGTGGCCGACTTTGCGCAGAATGCTTTGGCCGAGGCGCCCCGAGAGACTGCGCGACTGGCTGGAATCGCCTCGAAAATGGGGGTGGTCTCCGCAAAGGTGGTGCGCAAGCTGGCGGATGAGACGGTCAAAGACCTGGGCGCTCGAACCTGCGCTTGAGGCGTCCGGCATTCAGCCCGCTCTCTCGTCTTCTGCTTTTTCCAGGGCTGCGTTCAACAGTTGGAGCGCGAACTCCTCTGCAGCCTTTTCGTCATCCGCGCAAAGCTTCAATGGGGCGCATCGCTCCTTCAGATTACTGATAAGTCTCCGGCGAAGCCTGGGGACCAGGCGCGATTGCGTTTTGGCGAGAAGCTCCTGCAAACAGGTGACGGCAACCGCTTCGAACATGAGAAGCTTGCCTTCGACTTCACCTTGCGAAGGAATGGGCGACCGCTCGCCGCCCCGTTTGAAGTCTCGTTCCGTCGACAGCATTTGCGGCCTCCTAACCGATGACAGGCCCTGCACCTCTCCGAATTCCGCGATCGAGACGTCCACGGCCACGCCTGTCATTCGAGAAGCAGCCTACAGGGCAGAAATCGATAGCGCTTTGATGAAGGTCAAGGAACCCGGGGCGATGGCGACTATCCTTTTCCTATCCTACCAGAGAGGTATATCGACATGACCATCAGGACGGTACTCAGCATCCTTAGCGTTCATCAGTTCGAGGAAGATCTCAAAACCGCAATCGACTTCTGCGGTGTCCATGGCGCGCATTTGAATGCGCTGGTGATCTCTTTGGGAACTGCACCAACGATCGGCAATTATAACACCATCTCTTCTGTCTGGCTTGACGAACGCCAACGCGAAATCGACGTTCTGTCCCGGAGAACAGACGAGATCAAGACTACTCTCGACCGAGGCGAGATTTCCTGCGAGGTCCAGGACGTCTACACGGAATTCGCATGGGCCGACGAAGATATTGCCGAAAGGGCACTCTACGCCGACGTCGTCCTGATCGGGCGGCAGGCGGCCCGAGACGACGGTCTCCGCAAACGCATCATCGATGGTGCACTCTTCCAGACGCCGACCCCGATCCTCATCAACCGCGGAACACGGGCGATGAATGCCTCGTCGAGATCGGTTTTGCTGGCATGGGATTCCAGCGACGAAGCGTCGCGCGCCGCTCGGCAATCGCTTGATCTGCTTAAGCAAGCCGACACCGTTTACGTCACGATGGTGGATCCGGTGGCGCGGATGCGCGCGAACGGCGAGGAACCGGGCGCCGACATTGCCGCCTATCTTGCCCGACACGGCGTGAAGGTGCAGGTGGATCGCATTGCAAGCGGCGGACAACGCGCAGACGAGGTCCTGCGGCAGCACGCCGTCGACGTGTCCGCCGACCTGATCGTGATGGGCGCCTATAACCATCCCCGCTGGCAGCAGACGATCTTTGGCGGCGTGACGCGCGGCATGATCGAAGAAAGCACGATGCCTATCTTCATGGCCCATTAACCGGCCGGGCGCTCAGTCGGCCCGGCGCCTCATATCTTGTTGTGCACTGTTGCCCGGTTGCTGCACGTGCCCGGGCGATAGGTATTAATCGATGGCGAAAGCCGCGCGGCCCGATAATGTCCGGACAAGGATGCCGAAGAAGATGTGCGGAGATTCGGCAAAGATCGGAACCTCCTTCGGGCTGAGCGAACCGACTTCCCACCAGTCCGGGTGCTTCTGCAATATTTCCCAGGCGTGCAGACGCTCGCTCCGCCAGAGTTCGGTGTCGGGAAACTCCTCGAACTTTCCTTCGGCGATAACGCTCGTCCAGCCTTTGCCCACCCGCCGGTCCACCTGCAGGCACACTCTGTCGTTTTCCCGCATCCATTCCACTTTGCGGCCGGGCATCGAAAAACAGTATGCGACGCCGTCTTTATAGGAGAAATAAATGGGCACGACATAGGGCTGGCCGTCCTTGCAGCAGGCCAGGTGCCCAAATCTTGCCTCTTCCAGAACAGCGTGGCATCCAGCCGGCGTAAGCTCCCGTAAACCCAATGACATGAGATGCTCCTCTCGAATGGTCGAGGAGTCATTCTAGGCCGACCACGGCTTCGCGCATTGATAAAGAGCAATGTCGTATTGGGTGCGGCAGGGCCGACTGACCGCTCGGGCAACAGATCGCTCATCACAGAAGAGGTCAGTTGGCTAACGGCCAAGAGTGCCGTAGGCCGATGCCGGATGACCAGAGGAGCGATTATCCAGACGCTGAGAAAGGCAGAAACCCCTCCCTTTCTCGCCGCCACAGACGCTCGGTCTTACGGGGAGAGCCCCTCGTCCGCCAGACGGGCACAGCTCATGCAATATGGCGTGTAGGGGATGGCCTCCAACCGGTTGGGTTCGATCGGGGCGAGGCATCTGACGCAGTGACCGAAGCTTCCGCGCTTCAGGCGTTCAAGGGCGGCATCGATCGCTGTGATTTGCGCAGCGGCTTCCCTTCGCATTTCGGTCAGCACCTGATCGTTCTCGACCTGGGTGATACGATCTTCGCTATCCGGATCCAGTGCGGCACCGAGATCGGCATCGATCGCCGACCGCCGGCGCTGCAGGTCCGCTTTCATGGTCTTCAGTTTGTTTTCTATCTCTTCGTTCTTCATCGAAGCTTTCCCGCTGCGTGAAACGGCGGCACATGCCGCGCTCTATTCGCCCATTCGGCCGGCCGAATGCAACGCTCATCACCTTACAACTGCCTGGGAAGGCTGCATTGATCGGCATCAATGGGCAGGGTGGACAGTTTGAGACATGTCAACGCGCAATTCCCGCTCAAGTGCCGGAGTGGTGAACACAGACCGCCACGAAACTGGCGATTATCTCATCGAAAACCTGCTGAAGAGCGGCGTGACGGCGGAGGCGACGCACCTGCGCGCACACGGCGATCCGGTCGGCGAGGTACTGCAGAGCCAGGCGTTCGAATTGCGGGCCGACCTTCTCGTCATGGGCGGCTTCGGCCATTCGCGTTTGCGCGAATTCGTGCTCGGCGGTGCGACGCAGGCGGTGCTGACCAGCGTCACTCTGCCTGTCCTGCTGTCGCATTGAGAGAGCATGCGATCAAGGACCGGCTCTCGAACTCATTGTCAACGCCACGAAGGCCGCGTGCCTCATCAGCCGCGGTATGTCGGCGGGCAACAGGCGGCTCGTCAATGTCGTCGCAGCGTTTTACCGGACTCCGCATCGAACAGATGAAGCTTGCCCGGCCGGGCAGCGATCGTTACGGCCTGCCTCGGCTCGAAATCGTGACGTTCGGACAGCACCGCGACAAGCTCGCCAGATCCGTAGCGCAGAAATACCATCGTCTCGTGGCCGGTGGGTTCGGTGACGTTGACGGTCGTCTTCAAGCCGCTCGGAGCGAGTGACAGATGTTCGGGCCGCACGCCCAGGCGCACAGCCTGGCCGTCGGATGCCTCAGGCGTGAAGCCGAGCGCAATCTCATCGCCTGTCTCCGTGACGAAGACCGCACCTTCGGCCTTGTAGTGACCTTTCAGCAGATTCATCGACGGCGAGCCGATGAAGGTGGCCACGAACGTATTGCGCGGACGATCGTATAGCTCCAGGGGCGTTCCGGTCTGTTCGATCCTGCCGCCCTGCATGACGACGATCTTGTCGGCCATGGTCATCGCTTCGACCTGGTCATGGGTGACGTAGATCGTCGTGGTTCTCAGTCTTTGGTGGAGTTCCTTGATCTCCTTGCGCATCTGCACGCGCAGCTTGGCGTCGAGGTTCGACAGGGGCTCGTCGAACAGGAAGACTTGCGGCGATCGGACAATGGCTCGTCCCATCGCCACGCGCTGCCGCTGGCCACCCGAAAGCTGGCGCGGATAGCGGTCAAGATAGGGCACGAGGTCGAGTGTTTCGGCCGCCGCCTGCAGGCGTTGCTTGATGACATCGGCCGGCTGCTTCTGCAGGCGCAGCGCGAAGACCATGTTCTCGGCAACGGTCTTGTGGGGATAGAGCGCATAGCTCTGGAAGACCATTGCGATATCGCGATCCTTCGGCGGCAGGTTGTTGACGATCTTTCCGCCGATCGAGATGGTGCCGCCGGTAATGCTTTCGAGCCCTGCGACCATGCGCAGCAAGGTCGACTTGCCGCAACCGGACGGACCGACGAGCACCACGAACTCGCCGTCGCGAATGTCTATATCGACCCCATGCAGGATATTTAAGGCGCCGTATGCCTTCCGCGCCTCTGAAATATTGACCTCAGCCATATGCCTCCCACTCGCTTTCCGGTCATCCCCGGCACACATTCCAGGGGATGAATCTCTCGACAGTATCCAGAGTATGAGGCACAGCGAAAGCGCGCTCTGCCACGACCCGAAATACCTTCAAAACCTCCTCCATGAAACGTTTCATTTTTTATTGACTTTTTCCGCTTCCCGTCTAATGCTCAATGATGAGACCGAGAGGAGCGGTTTCGAACAAGAATTATGAAACGTTTCATTTTCTTGTTTACCAGATAGTTCTGCACGAGACCAGTCCCAAATTCGGGCCGGAGCCTATCCGGGATACTGGCTGGCGGCAGCGCACCAAACGTGGAGGAGGAAGACATGAAAGTCGAAATTTACGATGCATTGATGCGCCGTCAGGCAAGTCGCCGCGACGTTTTGCGCGGAACGGCAAGTGCGGCGGCTCTGCTCGGCCTGTCCGGCGCGATGGGCGGAATTGCCGGCACCGCATTCGCCGCCGATGATCTGCGTGCGCAGATCCTGCAGATCCCGGGCGTCGGCAAGGGTTCGCCGACGGACACAGACTGGCAGAAGGTGGGCGAGCTCTGCCTCGGCCCGACAAAGGCCAATGTCAAGCAGGGCGAATTCGCCGGCGTCGAGCTGACCTTCATGGGGCTCAACAACCAGAACCTCCACAACTTCCTGTTTCGCGGCTTCCTGAAGCCTTGGGAAGCCTATACCGGCGCCAAGATTAACTGGATCGACCTTGCTCAGGCCGATTACAACGCCCGCCTTCAGCAGTCGATCGCAACCGGCACGGTTGATTACGACATTCTGGAAATGGGCGCACCCTTCGAAGGCGACACCGCCGGACGCGGCCTTCTGGACGAGATGCCCGACTGGGCTGCAAAGCAGATCGAAGCCGACGACCTGGTGAACTACCTGAAGCCACCGGTCGGCACCTGGGATGGCAAGACCTACCGCGTCACGATCGATGGCGATTGCCATACCTTCGCCTATCGCAAGGATTACTTCGGCGAAGGCTCGATCAGCGGCATGGCCGAGCCGCCGAAGACCTGGCAGGACATCAACGCAGCGTCCAAGGCGCTGATCGGCAAAACCGATCCGCTGACCGGCCAGCCGGCCTACGGCTATCTCGACCCGCTCAAGGGCTGGGGCGGGTTCGGCTTCTATTTCATCGAGAACCGCGCGACGGCCTATGCCAAATACCCCGGCGATCCGGCTTGGCTGTTCGACCCCGAAAACATGAAGCCGCTGGTCAACAACCCTGCCTGGGTCCAGGCGATCCAGGACGTGCTGGATCTGATCGCAGCCAAGGCCTATCCGGCCGATCAGATCAATGCGGATCCTAACACAACGGCCTTTTCGCAGTTCCTGGCAGGCACCGGCGCAATGCTGATGTGGTGGGGCGACGTCGGCTCCAGCGCGCGCACTTCAGACTCTTCGGTTGTCGGCGATGTCGTCGGATTCGGCATCAACCGCGGCTCCAATCGTGTCTACAACCGCAAGACCGGGCAATGGGAAGACAAGTATAACGAAGCGCCCAACATGGCCTATCTCGGCTGGGGCATCTACGTCACCAAGCGGGTCTCCAGCGACGAGAAGAAGCGCAAGGCGGCCTGGTCTGCTGCAGCCCATCTCGGCGGCAAGGATCTTTCCCTTTGGACGTCGGCTTATCCGTCCGGTTTCCAGCCCTATCGTCAGTCGCACTTCAACTACGACGAATGGGAAAAGGCAGGTTACGACCGCGCCTACATTGAAGACTATCTGGGTTCGAACGCCGACAGCTATAATCACCCGAACGCAGCGATCGAGCCGCGCATCCCCGGCATCTTCCAATATTACTCCGTTGCGGAGGACGAATTGGCGAAGGGCTTTGCCGGACAATACAAGTCGGCACAGGAAACCGCGGATGCGATTGCCGCCGCCTGGGAAAAGATCACAGACCAGATTGGCCGCGATAGCCAGCTGAAACTCTATCGGGCGAGCCTCGGGCTCTGATCGATTGACATAAACGCGCTGGCGGACTGAAAGGCTCCGCCGGCGCCCATCCTGTCCGGGCGAGGAATATCAATGTCGACAGTCGAAGGCGACCTGCTCCACACGGTCGAAGCCGGCTCCATTTCCGCGAGCCGCCGTTTCTGGGGCCGCGCGGCTCTGTGGCTGAGCGCCCTATGGTTCGTGGCATCCTTTGTATTGCAGGCTGTCCATGAACTTGGCTGGACCGATTGGGGCTTTGCCAACTGGCGGCCGGTTCTCTACGCCTATTTCATCTGGGCCGCTGTTCTTTGCGTCACCCGCGTCGTCATCTACGGCGAGGCCGGCAAGAAGGCGCTCTTTGTTCTGCCGGCGGCGCTTTTCGTCGTATCGATGGTGGTCTTCCCACTGCTTTTTGCGCTCTGGATCGGCTTTTCCGACTGGAACCTCGCCTCTTCCGCCGGGCGTCGCTTCAACGGGCTCGACAATGTACGCCGGATGATCGCCGATCCGTTTTATGCCAATGCCCTGCTCAACATGATCCTATATTGCCTCGCGATCGTCGTGGAATATGCGATCGCCTTCGGCCTGGCGCTGCTCCTCAACCAGGAAATTATTGCCCGAAAGTTCTGGCGGGTAACGTTCCTCATGCCCCTGATGCTGTCGCCGGTCGCGGTGAGCTGGATGGTCGGCAAGTCAATGCTGGAGACCCGTTTCGGTCCGATCGCGCGCCTGGCGCGCTGGCTCGGCTGGGAAAATCCCTCCTTTTTCGGAAATCCACTGACGGCGCGCCTTTGGATCATGATCATGGATGCCTGGACCTTCATTCCCTTCATGATGATCATGCTGCTCGCCGGATTGCAGGCCTTGTCTCGGGAGGTGCTGGAGGCGGCCGAAGTCGACGGCGCCACAAAATGGCAGCGCTTCTGGCAGGTCATCTTTCCGCTCATGCTGCCGGTCTCGGTCACGGCGGTAATGATCCGCATCATCTTCAAGCTGAAGCTCGCCGACATCATCATCACGGTGACATCCGGGGGCCCCGGCGGGGCGACCGACTCCGTCACCAGTTTCATCTATCGCGAATACCGCGACCGGTCGAACGTCGGATACGGGACCCTGCTCGCGCTCGTCTATTTGGTGATGATCGTCTTCGGCATGACAGTGCTGATGAAGATCTCCGACCGTATCGTGAAGCGGATAACAGGAAGGCTCTGATGGTTCGGATCGATTTCGAAAAATACGGACGCGGCCAGCGCATTCGCTGGTGGGCCATGCGTTTGGCCATCTACGGCCTACTCGTCATCTGGGCCTGTGTCTGCATCTTCCCGCTGTTCTGGACGGTTTCGACCTCGTTCAAAACAGCCGCAGATGTCATGCGCGGCAATCTGATCCCGTGGTTCAATTTCGCACCCAACTGGCTCGGCTGGCGTTCGCTCGGGATCTCTCCCGATACGATTTCCCAGATCTCGACGGTGCGTGACGAGTTCATGCGCAGGCTCTGGAACAGCGTCATCATCTCCGTCACCGCATCCGCTCTTGCGGTTGTGCTCGGATCGCTCGCCGCCTACGGCCTCAGCCGCTTCTCATACAAGTTCGGCCATATGCGCAATTCCGATATTTCCTTCTTCTTCCTGTCGCAGCTGATTATGCCGCCCGTCGTCCTCGCCCTGCCATTCCTGGTTCTCTACAAGGAACTGGCGCTGCTCGACACCTATGCCGGCATGATCGCCGTTTATACGCTGATGGTCCTGCCGATCGTCGTCTGGATCATGCGCGATCAGTTCGCCACCATACCAGTCGAGCTCGAGGAAGCCGCGCTGGTCGACGGCCTGTCGATCTGGGGCGCGTTTGCCCGCATCATCGTGCCGCTCGTTCTGCCGGGCATGGTTGCCGCCTTTCTTTTGGCGCTGATCCTGTGCTGGAATGAATATTTCTTCGCCGCATTGCTGACTTCCACCAATACCAACACGCTGCCGGTGATGATTGCCAGCCAGACAGGCAGTCAGGGCATCAACTGGTGGTCGATGGCCGCCCTTTCCACCGCCGGTATTCTTCCGCTGGTCATCGTCGGCGTCGTGTTGGAAAAGCACATCATCGCCGGGATGACCGCAGGAGCGGTAAAATAGCCGCGGGACGTTTGAATATGGCAAAGATGCCCACAGTCAAGGATGTCGCCGAATATGCGGGCGTCTCCGTGGGCACCGTTTCGCGTGTTCTGTCGGGCGAAGCCGCGGTCAAACCCATGCTGCGTGGAAGGGTCAACGACGCCATTTCGGCGCTCGGTTACCGACCGAACGTGACTGCACGAGCCTTGCGCACCAGCAGAACCGACGTCATCGGCCTCGTCGTTCCCGACATCACCAACCCTTTTTTTGCGCAGCTTGCGGCAAGCATCGAGCGCGCGGCGCTCGAATGCGGTCACAGCCTGATGCTGGCAAGCTCGCACAACGACAGCGAGGCGGAGCAGAGCCATGTTTCGGCTTTTCTCGACCGATCGGTGCGCGGCATCATCGTGGTGGCTTCGAGCGACGGTTCTGGTCTCGATCTGCCAGCCTCGGTGCCGGTCATATCGCTGGACCGGCGTTTCGGCGCCTTTCCCCTGGTGTCGACCAACCATGCGCAAGCGGCCACACTGATTGCCGATCATCTCTATGGGCTGGGGCACCGGCGCATCGCCTATATTGCCGGGCCGACCGACACCGAAGCAGGGCGCATCCGCAAAGAGGCCTTCGTCAGCCGCATGGACGGCTTCGGCAAGACCGGCGAGCCTGTCGAACTGGAAATCGCCCATGGCAGATTCGACTACGAGTCCGGCGAAAGAATTGCCCGTGAGCTGCTTTCGCGCCCGCCACAAAGCCGGCCGACCGCGATCGCTGCCGCCAGCGACCAGCAGGCGATCGGCGCATTACGTGCCGCCCGCGACCTCAAGATCGACGTGCCGCGAAAACTGTCCGTGACAGGTTTCGACGACATTTCGCTTGCCAATCTCGTGGTGCCGCGGCTGACAACCATCCGCCAGCCAGCCGACATGCTGGCGCGGCGCGCGGTCAGCCTTCTCCTGGAGGAACCGCCGGGCAAGGGGGACGAAATGGTGGACGGATCGCTGATCGTGCGTGGTTCGAGCGGCCCGTGCCCGCAACCTGGCGCACCGGCCCGAAAATCGGAATCGATTCTCGGAAAGCCCGATGCGTAGATCCAAAGCGTGAAAGCGTCCTTTCTGCGTCCGAAAGGACGCGCGGCACTCCAGGGCGGATGTCGACGGACACAAAAATTGAAGCACGGCCGGGCGTACCGGCTAGAGAAAGGGTGGAAGATCAATGCTCAAGGGAATTCGGGCCGAACTCAACGGCGACATTCTTCAGGCGCTTTGCAACATGGGACATGGCGATTATCTCGTCATCTCCGACATGAATTTTCCGTCGGATTCGATAGCCCGCCAGACGCGTCTGGGTAGACTGCTGACCATGGAAAACATTCCCGCGCCGCAGGCGATCGACGCGGTCCTTTCGGTCCTGCCTCTGGACACGCCGATCCAGCCTTCGGTTGGCCGCATGGAAGTGATTGGCAAGCCGGATGAAATCCCGCCGATTCAACAGGAAGTGCAGGCGATTGTCGACCGGGCCGAAGGCAAGCCGTCGCCGATGTATCCCGTCGAACGCATGGCGTTCTATGACATCGCCAAAAAGGCCTATTGCGTGATCGCAACCGGGGAACTGCGGTTCTATGGATGCTTCCTTTTGACCAAGGGCGTCATTCCAGCGGAAGAGGCCGTGAGATGAGCGAAAAAAGCGGGATCGTCATTTTAGGCATTTTTGCCGCCGACACCGCCTATAAGGCAAAGCGCCTGCCCCATATTGCCGAGACGCTGATGGGGTCGGGTTTCACGCTCGGGCCGGGAGGCAAGGGCTCCAACCAGGCGATCGCCGCGGCAAAGGCAGGCGGCAAGGTGACTTTCATTTCACGGGTCGGCAACGACGCGTTCGGCGCGATGGCCCTTGCGGCCTATGCGGAGGCGGGCGTCAAAGCCAATGTGATGCAGATGGAAGGCGTTTCGACGGGCGCTGCCTTCATCTTCGTCGACGAAGCGAGCGGCGACAATGCCATCATCGTGGTGCCGGGCGCCGCAGGGCTGATCGGCATCGAAGATGTCGAAGTAAATCGGGCGGCGATCGAAAGCGCCGCTATCTTCATGACACAACTCGAACAACCGCTGGAAGCGGCCTTGCATGGCCTGTCGATCGCCAAGAGGGCAGGGGCAACGACAATCTTCAATCCGGCGCCGGCCAGCGCCATCCCGGACAGCATCTATGGCCTGTGCGATTTCATCGTTCCCAACGAAGTCGAAGCAGCGGAATTGGTGGGCCATGCGATCGAAACCGATGAGCAGGCACGTGCAGCGGCACACACGCTGGTCGATCGGGGCGCGAAAGCAGCGGTCATCACGCTCGGCGCCCGCGGTGCGTTCTATCACACAGCCGGGCAGAGCGAATTCGTGCCCGCATTTTCGGCCGGAAATGTCATTGACACAACCGGGGCCGGCGACGCCTTCCTCGGCGGGTTCGCGACGGCGATTTCGGAAGGCCGGGCGCCAATCGAGGCCGTCCGTTTCGGCTGCGCGACCGCCGCGATCGCGGTAACACGGCCGGGCACGGCTCCCGCCATGCCTTCTCGCGCCGAGATCAGCGCCTTGCTGGGCTCCTGATGATTGAATACCGCAGAGGAATTGGGCCAGACGCGTCAGTCTCGCCAGAACCGGTCAATCCAGCCTTGCGGTAAAGACGTAGCCGACGCCGCGCACGGCCTTGATGAATTGCGGCTTCTTCGGGTCCGTCTCGATCTTGCGCCGCAGCCGGACGATCTGGGCGTCGATCGTCCGGTCGAAAGCTTCGAGGCTTCGGCCCCGGGTCAGGTCCATCAGCACGTCGCGGGTCAGAACCCGTCCGGCGTGCCGGACGAAGGTCGTCAACATATCGAACTCGCCGGTCGTCAACTCGATTTCCGCGCCTTCCGGATCGAAAAGCTGCCTGCGGCTGAGATTGAGCCTCCAGTCTTCGAAGCCGATAATCTCCTCGCCAGCCGCCTCGGCGCTGCGCGCAGGAGCTTGCCGGCGGCGCAGGATCGATTTCAGGCGCGCATGGACCTCCCGGAGATGGAAGGGCTTGGCGATATAATCGTCGGCGCCGACCTCCAGACCGACGATTCGATCGACGACGTCGTCGCGGCCCGTCAGCATCATGATCGGCACGTCGGACTGGGCGCGGATTTCGCGGGCGAGGTCAAGGCCATCCGTGCCGCCGGGAAGAACGAGGTCGAGCAGGACCGCGTCGAAATTCTGCTGGCGCAGGCGCACGCGCATCTCGATCCCGTCGGCGGCGGAAGAGACCGTGTAACCCTCGTCCTCGAAGTATCGCGTCAACATCTGGCGAATGCGCGGGTCATCGTCGACGACGAGAAGATGCGCGTCATGTTGAAGTGCTGCCATCGTCCATCCGCCAAGCCGTTGCTCGTTACAGATCGTATTCAATGGCATCGTCTTTAACATGCCCGTCAAGCTGGTGTCACCACCAAGCGGTCGTTGTCCTCATCGCAAAGCGCAAATCCACTCCGGTCAGAATTACGCGGGTCTGGCGTCGTGCAGCCGATGGCGTTTCGTCTGCATCGGGACGGGGGCCGGCGCGGATTGCCACGCGCAGAGCCATCCGCGGACATCGTTCGCCGTGATCAGAACCGTGTTGCCGCTCGTTGAGGCAAGGCGGCGCGCAGCTATTTGGCAGAAAGTGTCGACATATTGAAGAAGGCGGAATTCGGTTGCCCGCGGCGGCGACGCCACCGACAGCAATGCCCGCCGCGACACAATGACGGTCTTCATGTCGGGCCCGAACCGCACATCGATATGCCCCGACTTGTCTTTCGCATCGAGACTTGCTGTGACGATTTCATATGGCATTCCATCGCTCCGGATCATTGGTTCGTCGCTGCGGCTTCAAAATTTTCTTCAAGTTACGGCGCCGGTCGCAAGACGCTTTGACTTCGGTCAAATGAACAGGGCGAGGGGGTCGGCGCCGAACATCGCGCTGTGACCGCCCGCGAACAGTAGCCACAGGGTCAAGACCGCAGTCGCAAGGCCTGCGACAAGCATCGGCATATCGAAGGTGGACTGCTCGCCTTTCAAACAGGCGGCGAACGGCAGGATCGAGCTATGCCCCGCGAGCTTCGCCCAAGAGCCGCCGAGACGTCGTTTCGATCTCTTTTCGGTCATCGGGATCGCGCCCAGAGCAAATGCGGCAAATCCTCCGAACAGCAGAAGCGAACGCAGGTCGCCGTTTGCGGCGATATGGCCGCTCGCCCAGGCGGCAAAACCCCAAAGCACCGGATGTCTGGTGATTTTCGTGACGGAGCCGAGCGTCGGCGACGGGTTCAAGGTAATGGACAGAGGATTGGCGCTCAAAAGCCCGGCGACGACAAGAAATATGCCGAAAGGGGCAAGCACGAAAGCGACCGCGGCATTTGCCGGCCCGAGTTCCCATAAGGGTATATAGTCCAATGCGAGTGCGGAGGAAAAAACCCAGATCAGGGCGGCGGTGGAGATGGCGGAATAACCGGCGAAATAGACCGGATGGCCGACGCGGCGGATTATTCCCGACCGGATGGTCGGAACCGCCGGGATGGAATGGAGCGCGACAAACAGCGCGAAGGCGGCAAGGAACTCGGTCAAATTCATTCTCCTGTTTCGCAGCCAACTGCGAAGGACCGCGCCGGGATGGACAGAGGTCAATCCCGCTCGCCATTTGCGAGATTGAGAAGTTTTTGAGGATCGGTCACCGTCAGCTTCTGCCGGCCGCCTTCGACCATTCCCTTCGCCTCCCAGGCGCTCAGAATTCTCGACACGGTATGCAGCGTCGTTCCCGTCATTTCGGCAATGTCCTGACGAGATATCGGGAAATCGATGCGGATACCGCTTGCCACCGGCCGCCCGGCCTGTTTGGACAACCGCAGGACGGCGTGCGCAACCCTCTTTTCCACTTCCTCGGTCGACATCTCGCGAATGCGCGTATGCGCTTCTTCCAGTCGCTGGCCGATCGTCTGCATGGCCGTCACAGCCAGGCGGGGATTCTGTTCGACGAAGCGCGGCCACATATCCGTTGGCCAGCTGATGACGAGGCTTTCGGCTGCCGCCACGGCTGTCCCGGGATAATCCTCCCGGCGCAGCGCCATCGCAAAGCCGAACAAATCGCCCGGATGGACCATCCGCACGATGATCTGCTGTCCGTCCTGCGTCACCTGCGTCACCTTCAGACGGCCGTGCAGGAGCAGGAAAAACGATTTCGCCTGGGCGCCTTGCTCGAACACCGCATCACCCTGGGCGACGCGGCGCGGCGCGGCATGCTGCAGCATCGCGTCGAGATCCGTATCCGTCATTCGCTCGAAGAGCGGCAGCGCCTTCAAAACCGTGCGGTCAACTTTCATCGTCATCATGTTCTGGCCTTGTCGCTCGCCGCCTGTTCGAACACATCGGTCATTGCTCTGCGCGCCCAGTCTTTCAGGCCTTCGAGCAGCCCGTGCTGGCGAACGAGGCGAAAGCCGAGATTGTCGGGCGGACTTCCGACGGAACATCCGCCGCCCTTGGGAATCCGGACGAAACTGCTCATCGGAGCGCGATGCTTGCCGGCGGCTATCATGATCCCACAGCTCCTGGGGTCAGGCTCCTCGACGCGGCGGTTCTGGCCGAGATCGACCCGCTTGTTACAGGTCGATGTCCACTCCCAGACGTTTCCGGCGAAATCCACCAGACCGGTTTGACTGATTCCGAACGAGCCCTGCGGCTGCGGTCGGGGGTCGATCGCCTTTGCCCTGCGTGCTTCACGCTCGTAGTCGGCGAGCCAGCGGTTAGCAGGGTTCCTGTCGTCGGGATCTATGCCGAGAGCATCGTCGGGAAAACGGTCGGCGGCGGCATAGGCCAGCTCGAAATCGGTCGGCAGCCGCCATTCGATCCCCGTGCGTTCCGACAGCCAGGCCGCATATCGGAGCGCGTCGTCGTAGCTTACGCCGGTCACCGGCGTCTCCTCCCGCGGCGGCGCATCGTCTCCGGTCTCGGCCGGCGCACAAATGGCCTCGGCCACGCAGCGATTATAATCGCGAAGCGTGGTCTGGTATTTCATGATTTCGAGCGATGAAATCACGCTCACGTCGCGTTTGGGTGCGTCGATGGCCAGACCGTCACGGAAATACTCGGCGGCGTCGCGATAGGCGAAACGATGCGGCGTAACCGTGATTGTCTGCGGCGCCGCAACGGTCGCCTCGGGCCCTTTCGTCACCACGAAGCCGGATTGCATCGCAAGCGCGGCCGACAGGACCACGAGCAGCGCGAGAGGAATTGCGATGGATATGCCTGAAACCGGCTCAATCGTTGCGTTCCGGGCCATGTTTTTTTCGCAAGTCGCGTCCCCTGGAGCATGATGCCGAAACCTGTATGTCCGGCGATATCATGCTCCTGTTCCAGAAATGAGAATGGTGCGCGGGCCGCCCCTGGCCCGCGCACCGCCCCCTCCGCCAGGTCAGCTTGCCGACGGCGCCCTGACCGAGGTCATGAGATCGTCGTCCCATTCGCCGGTCACCTTAAAGTGGGCCGCCGCCCCCAGCTCGAAGGCCTCGATAAGGTTGTGGTTCACGTAGGCATAAATGCCTGGCTGAGCGAAAGTGTAGATGGCAGCACCCGCCGTGCCGCCGGGGATGAACCAGGTTTCCTGATCCGTGTCGGGCGGGTTGAGGAATTTGCCGGTCGCCCAGACATATTCGCCGTGCCCACCGATCAGATGCGGCCTTGTATCGCGGTTGGCCTGCGAATGAACGATCAGGACGGTTTCGCCGACCTTGGCAGTCATCGCATTTTCTCCGGTCAGAGCGCCGACCGCGCCGTTGAAGACGATGTGGGTCGGCGTCAGGGTTTTCATCACTGCGACCGTCTCATCATAGGCTTCGCCGGGGCTGTCATATTTCTTGAACTTGCCGGTCTCGTCGCGCGGGACGTAGAAGTCCTGCTCCCCGACATAATAGATCTTGTCGTAGACCAGCGGCCTACCCTTGCCGTCTTTGAGACCCTCGCGCGGCAGGACCATGATCGCGCCATTCATGCCTGATGTGACGTGCCACGGAACCATGCCGGGAGGGGCGCAGTGATAGACGAATACGCCCGCCTTGGTCGCCTTGAAACGAAAGACCGTGCTCTCGCCCGGGTTGACCACCGTCAGCGCCCCGCCGCCCAGAGCGCCCGTCGCGGCATGGAAGTCGATATTGTGCTGAAGTGTATTGGTTTCGGGATTGACCAGCGTCAGCTCGACGTAGTCGTCCTGATGCACCACCATAAGAGGCCCGGGAACCGATCCGTCAAAGGTCATGGCGTTGATTTCGGTGCCGTCCTTGTCCAGGATCATCTTCTTTTCCTGGATGGTCAGCGTGAACTCCTTGATCTTCGGTCCGCCGTCAGCCTTCTGCTGGTGCGTGTGAACGAAGGGCGGCTTGACGAGCGCGACCTTCTCGCGGGGAAGCTTCGCCAGGTCGACCTTCGTCTGTTTGGCGGTCTTGAGGGCGTCGGCCGCCGCAACCTCTTCGTTGGCCTGCACCGTGCTGGATACGATGATTGGCGTCAGCGCTCCGGCAACAGCAGCACCCGTCAGCATCGTGCGCCGGGTCATTTGCAGAGTATTTGTCATTCTAATCTCCTGTAGTCGAAGACCGAGCGGACGCCGCCCTGTCGAAGGGGAGAGTAGAAGAAACCGGATGGAAATCTTTGACGTGGCGCAAACTCACTGTTTGTGCCGGCACAAAGTTCGACAGATGTTCTTTGCGTAATCTCAACGACTGCTGTCTTGCGTCCCGGCATTTCTGCATGATCAAAATGGAGACATTGATCATGCAGATTACCAAGGACGCGGAGACCAGAACGCCCCGGGGAATGAGCCGCTCCGGAATGGTCCTCTTCTCTTACGGCTTTCGTCCCTTCTTTCTGGCCGCGGCATTGTGGGCGATCGTGAGCATCGGCCTTTGGGCAGCATTCCTCAATTACGGCGTCGCGGTGGCAGGCGATTACGGGACGCTGTATTGGCACGCGCACGAGATGCTCTTCGGTTTCGCGCCCGCTGTTCTCGCCGGTTTTCTCCTCACCGCAATCCCGAACTGGACCGGCCGCCTTCCCATTGCAGGGCCTCCGCTCGTCGGGCTCTTTGCGGTATGGAGCATCGGCCGTATCGCCATGCTGACGAGCAGCGGCGTCTGGGTGACGGCCGCCGTCTTTGTCGACAGCCTTTTCCTTCCGCTCATGCTCGTCTTGTCCGGCCGCGAAGTGATTGCGGGAAGGAAATGGAAGGATCTGAAGGTCGTTGGCGGGCTAGCCGTCCTGTCTTTCGCCAACGTCTTCTTCCATTTCGAGGTGCTCGCGGGCGGCAGTCCCGAACTTGGCATGCGTCTCGGCCTTGGCGCTTACGTCCTGCTCGTCACCATCGTCGGAGGGCGGATCCTGCCGAGCTTTACCCGGAACTGGATCAATCAACGCGGCCGCACCGATTTTCCGGTGCCCTACAGCGGCTTCGACGCGGCAACGATCATCGTCGGCGCCGTCTCGCTCGCCGCGTGGGCGATCTCGCCCGGCTCCATCGCAACCGGTCTGTCTGCGGCCGCCGCCGCGGCCATGAACGGTATTAGGCTGATCCGCTGGCGCGGCTGGACGACCTGGCCGGAGCCGATCCTGTTCGTGCTGCACGCCGCCTATGGTTTCATCCCCCTGGGATTTGCCGCCGTCGCCTTCGGTTCGATCGGTCTGTCGCAGGTCGCCGTACTGCATGTTTTTGCGATCGGCGCCATGTCGATGATGATGCTGGCCGTCATGACGCGGGCAAGCCGAGGCCATACCGGGCGAAAATTGAAGTCCAGCCCGATGACGAACGCATCCTATGTCGTGCTTGCCGTGGTCGCGCTCCTCAGGCCCGCGGCAGAACTGGTTCCCGCTTTCACGATGCAGGTGTTGACGCTATCGGCGCTCGGCTGGTCGGTCGCTTTCGGCCTGTTTGCGCTCGAACATGCTCCGTTCCTGTGCCGTGACCGGAAACCGCTGGCGGCGCGGCGGCCGTGACCATGAATACCGCCTGGTTCTCAGGCGGCATTCGCATTCACTCCCCCGGCAACCGCCCCATCATCTCAGGCGTCCAGGCCGGTTCGTAGACCATGTCGACGGTGGCGGCTGAAACGCCGGCGATCTCTTCCGTCCGCGCCTTCACCGCCTCCGCGATGAAGGCGGAGGCCGGACAGAAGCGGGTCGTCGTCGTCATCTCTATCCTGACGGTACCGTCATCTGAAATTCCGACGGCGTAAACAAGCCCGAGCTCGACGATATCAGTTCCGAGCTCCGGATCCTCGATAGCACGTAACGCTGCCAGAATTGCCGATCTGGAGATCTCATGCGCGGACATCGGAAACATTCGCCGGGGTTGCCCTGATCATGATTCTGTAAATCCTGCCGCTGGCGTCGAAATCTCCGATCCATTCATGGCCGCGGGCCTTGAGCTCATTGAACAGAAACAGCGGCTCGCGGTTCAGAAGCGCAAACAGCACTTCGCCGCTTTCCATCGATTCCAGGCGGGAGAGGATGCGCTCCATCGGCTCCGGCGGCGCGAGGTCCGTCAGATCGAGGTTCCAGCTCGGTTCCGGCCAGATCGCCTCCGCGGTTGCGGTTGCCGTTACGGGATCGCCGTTGGTTTTTTGATGAGGGACGAAATCGATTTCCCAGTCGTCCTCGGCAAGGCGCCGGCTGAGGTGCGAATAGCCGCGACGTTCCAGCTGGCGGATCAAAGGGACTGGCTCGAATATGGCGTGAAGCCGCAGGCCTTCATCGGGGTCGAGACTTGCGAACGTGTCCATGATGAGCTGAAACGGCATGCCGCCGTCGCGCAGGATCTGTCTTACGTCGAGTTCACGGAGCTGAACCATTGTCGTTACCTCTGTGGTTTGGCGGCGACGAAAAGCGCCGGCTGTTGAAAGGGTGCTCCCTTGGCGGCGGAGTCGATATTCGCCAGGCGACGTACAAGGACAAACTCCGTGACAAGAGCAGCCGTGGCGAAAGTCTGAGCCGTGACGGCAAGACGAAAACCGGCATCCGATCCGGCCGCGATCGCCGCCGCTGATGCGACGACGGCGAGATAGAAGATGCAGAGCCAGGCTGCGGCCCGTCGTCCATTGAGCAGGTCGGCCAGCCGGGGCGTGGGCCTGCGTCCAAGAAGTGGTCCGAACGCCTCGATCCAGGTCAGGAAAGGAATGATCTTCAAGAGCTGTGACAAGCCGAGGCCGGTCAGCCAGCCGAAGACGAACAGATAGGCTATGGCGGTAAAACTCTGAGGGCCGGCATCGCTGGCCAGGGCAACGGCAAACATCGGAACCGAAAGGCCGAGCAGAACGAAGGCGGGCAGGGATCCCGACATGTTCAATTCGAGGTCTTTTCGGCGTCTTGCGCGATAGGCCAGGAACAGCTCGGCCAGATAGGCCGCGATCGGCAGCTGGAAGAACAGCGATCCCACAAGAAAGACCCGTTGCCCCAAGGATGGCTCGAATATCGTCGCGACCGCGGCAAAGCCAAGCGTCGTTGCCGCAAACGATCCCGTGTTGCGGATGAACGGCGATTTCTTCATCTCGTCGGAAAGCAGGAACATCGGCAGCAGTTTGTAGCTGACGCCGATCGCGGCAAAGGTCATCCATCCGGCGAGACCGAAGCTCGCATGGAACGGGACGGCATTGGCGACGAATTCGCTGATGCTTGGGGTGGCCGCCGGCCCCGAAACCGTGACGGCAAACAACGATCCCAGCGCGACCGTCACCGCAAGGCATGTCAGGCCGAGCATGACGAGCGGCGAAGCCGGATGCGCCGCCCTGCCGCGCCACAGGCCTGATAACAGCACCCATGCGATCGACAGGAGCGAGGCAAGCAGTATCGCCGATGCCGCGATCATGACCGGGCCTGCCGCAGCGGATCCCGCGTCGATGAGCTGAAAGCCGCAGAGGAGAAGTCCGAGCCCGGCCATCGAGCCCACGAGGCAGGGCAGGTCGAACCGCCCGGTCGGCAGGCCGAGACCCGTCAGCACCGGCGTGAACTGCAGCAGCGCGCCAATCATCAGCAGGCCGAGCCAGCCGATCGTCATCGAATGCACGATGATGAGCGCATCGGGTTCGGCGACAGCCGAGGAGGGTGCCCAAATCCCGGCCGAAAGCAGGCTTTCGGCCAGAAGCAGGAAGAAGAGCGCCGCGCCGAAATAGGACATTGTCCAACGCGACAGGCTTGTGCCGAGAGGCATCATCGCGCCGATCCGACCTCAGTGGCTGCCGCAGCAGCAGTCGCAACCGGCATCCTGCCGGGTGATCTGCACGCGCCAGATTTCAGGGCCCTGTTCCAGATAGTCCCAGGAGAACTTTCCGGGAAATCCGGTTTCAAGCTGATAATGCAGCGGCCTAGGTTCGTGATCGCTCGTGATCAGCAAACTGCCGCCGGGGGTCAGCGCGCTTAGCGTGCCGAAGATCCGGGGATGCCGCTCGGCAGGTGGCAGTGTGCGGACATCGATATGAGGAGTTTCACCCTGGAGGTTTTGCGCATCAGTCATTCTTGCTTGTTTCCTTGTGCCGCGTCCTTCGAACGGACGGGACCGCGGCTCGTCCCGTTGTCGGAACGAGACCCTAGGCGGCTTCGGAAGAGCTGACTTTGACAGCGGACAAATATCCGGATGATTTCCGCGGCGACGGCATCATCATTGATTTGGGACAAGGAAGAGCGTGCCGCTAGAGGTCATAAAGCATCCTGCTTTTGAAAAGGGATGTGACATGTCCGACGATCTGGTCGCCAAATACGGCGATGCGCGGCTTCCGCGTTACACGAGTTACCCGACGGCGCCGGCTTTTTCGGCCACCGTCGGGCCGGATGAATATGCCGCCGGCCTCGCCAATATCGGAAAGGCCGGGCCTGTCTCGATTTATCTCCACGTACCGTTCTGCCGTTCGATGTGCTGGTACTGCGGCTGCCACACGACCATCACCCGGCAGGACGCTCCGGTCGTCGACTATCTGGATGTGATGAGCCAGGAGATCGAGCTCGTCTCCTTTGCCGCTGGAAACGACGTGCCCGTCAGGAACGTGCATTTCGGCGGCGGCACGCCGACAATCATGAAGCCGCAGGAATTTTCCGCCCTGATGGCAAAGCTCAGAAGCGCCTTCGCTTTCGAGGCGGATGCCAGCGTCGCGGTCGAGATCGATCCGCGCACATTGGCCGCTCCCATGATCGATGCGCTCGGCGAAAACGGCGTCGATCGCGCGAGCCTCGGCGTCCAGAGCTTCGATCCGGTCGTGCAGGCGGCAATCAACCGGCTGCAGTCCTTCGAGCAGACCGAAACGGCGGTCGCCGGGCTGCGCTCGACAGGCGTGACGAGCATCAATTTCGACCTGATCTACGGCCTTCCGAAGCAGACGATCCAATCCTGCGTGGAAACGGTCCGCCTCGCCGTAGAGCTGCGTCCCGAACGTTTCGCCGTTTTCGGTTATGCCCACATACCTGCCTTCAAAAAACACCAACGCCTTATCGACGAAGCATCACTGCCGGACGCAAAACAGCGGAACGAGCAGGCGGAAGCCATCGCCGAGGAGCTTCAACAAGCCGGATATGTGCGCATCGGGCTCGATCATTTTGCACTGCCGGAGGATCAGCTGGCGCTCGCCGCGCGCAACGGCACGATGAGACGAAACTTCCAGGGCTATACCACGGATGATTGCGATAGCCTCATCGGTCTTGGCGCTTCCGCGATCGGGCGGCTGCCGAGTGGCTATATGCAGAACCACGTGCCTCTCGGTCTTTATGCCGAGCGCGTTGCCTCCGGCGTGCTGCCGACGGCCAAGGGATATCTTCTCAGCGAAGAGGACAAGCTTCGGGCCAGGATCATCGAAAGGCTGATGTGCGATTTCGAGGTCGATCTCGGTAGGTTAAGCAGCGGGTCAGGTTTCGACACCGGCTTCCTTGTCGAACGCAACGACCGTCTCGGCGAGCTGGTCGCCGACGGCGTCGTGACGATCAGCGGTGAGCGGATCGTCGTATCCCGGGATGCACGCTTCATGGTCCGTGCCGTCGCGGCGGCATTCGACGCCTATTTCGGCTCGCTCGGCCGCACGCACAGCAAGGCCGCCTGACAGCATCAAGCCCAGGCCGGAGGTGCCACTCGGGACCTCCGGCCTTTTGTTCATGCCGTTCAGGCGGTGAGGTTTCTGTAGATCGCCGGCAGCGCGCCAGGTAGGCTTGCAATATCCGAAATTACGGCAAAGCCCGCCCTTCCGAAAATTGCCGGCAAGTAGTCACCGGCATTCTGGTCCACGGTGACGGCGAACACGGCCTGGCCGAGCGCGCGGGCTTCGGCGACCGCCTTCCTGCTGTCTTCCAGGGCAAACCGTCCTTCGTAATGATCGACGTCGTTCGGTTTGCCGTCCGTCAGGATGAGGAGCAGCTTTTTCCTTGCGGCGTGTTTGTGCAGCTGTCCCGAAACATGTCTGAGGGCTGCCCCCATTCGCGTGTAGTAACCCGGTTTGAGATCGGCGATCCGCTGCGCAGTCGTCTGCGAGAACGTTTCGTCGAACTCCTTGATGCTGTCGATGCGCACCCAGCTGCGGCGTCTCGATGTGAAGGTGTGAATGGCGAAACTGTCGCCGCAGGCATCCAGGCCGCGCGCGAAGACATCGAGCGCCTGTTTCTCGACGTCGAGAACCCTGCGATTGTCCACCCAGGAGTCAGTCGACAGCGAGACGTCGACGAGGATCGATGTTGCAAGCTCGTGTGAGGCAGGACGGGCGCATTCGTAGATCCGGTCGTCCGGCTGTCCGGTCGCGAGCAGGTCTGCGCGCGACCGTATCACGGCCTCGAGGTCGAGGTCGTCACCGTCGAGCTGCGCCTTCCTGATCTCCCTCTTCGGCCTGAGCGTCTCGAATTGCCGTCTGACCTTGCGCACGATCGCCTGATCGGCAACGACGGGAGCCTGTTGCGCGGCCGGGACGCTGCCGAGCAGGACGCGGCAGTGATTCTCCAAATATTCCTCTCTGCGGAAATGCCATTCGGGATAGGTCAATACGCCATGGATCTGGGAAACGTCCGAGGCCTCCGGGGAGAGATCCAGATCGAAACGGAATTTCGACTTCGGCCGCTCCCGTGTTTCGCTCAAGGTGATCTCGTCGAGTTCGTCGGCCGCACCGGCATCGTCCTCCTCGCGATCGTCCGTCGGCCGGTCGACATTGACCATCTCGGCCATTGCGAGGATCTTTTCGAACCGGTTGAGGATGAAGGGATCTCGCTTGCGGTCGTCGGCATCCCTCTTGCGGACCGCTTGATGCGAAGAGCGGGCAGGGCCTGCCTCGCCACCCTCGGAAGGCAGGTCTTCTCGCTCGGATCTTTCGGCTTCCGTGCGGCCGGTGAAATCGGGCCAGATCGGGACCGGCAGCATCGGCAGATATCCCGGCGGCGCCTTGGCGCCGCTCGGCCGGACAAGATCGGGCAACCGGTCCCCCAAGGGAAAAGCCAGAGCAAAGCGCAGATAATCCTCGACCTGCCTTTCGGCCTTGGGCAGCCTGCCGCGCGTCCGGCATGCGAGAATGGCCTCGCTCAGGCGCAGGTATCGTGCATGCATGCCAGGAAAGATTTCGACCACTCGCGCGGCGTTCTCACGACCTGTTTCGATCCGGGCAATGTCGGAAAGCATGGCGTCGGCCGCTTGGCAGCTCGGAATGACAGCCACCGCGATATAGGCGGCGAGCCAGAAATAGAGATCCCGGTTCAGCCGCTCGTCATCGAAGATATCGATCGAGGCGGGCAGGTGGACGGCGCTGCCGTCCCAGCTCGGATGATCGCTTCTTTCCTCGCCGAGGCCGACAACTTGCCGGAAACGCAGCCGATGTGACGAGATCTGCTGGCGTGATTTCTGGATCTGCAATGTCGGTTCGCCGCCAAAGGCCCGGAAGCAGACGGCCAGCTGCGATTTGATGTCGGCCAATCTGACCGCGTGCTGCGGATGGCTGGGCCAGGAGCGCGTGTCGCCGACAAGGCGGTGCCAGGCGCGTCCGACCGTTTCCTCGAGTTCCAGGAATTCGAGCATCTCTCACCTGCCGAGCGTCGCTGCGGCCACCTCGACAAGGGCGGCCTTCACGTCGGCTTCATCCGTCAGCGGTTCGATGATCGCGGCCCTGACCGCTTCGGCAACCGAGATTCCGGCATCGACGAGGGTGGCGCAATAGATGATGAGGCGCGTTGAGACGCCCTCCTCCAGATCCTTCCCCTTAAGAGCGCGAAGCCGGCGAGCAAGGTCCACCAGCGGCGCCACCCGGCTCTCCGCCAGGCCGCTTTCGATCGATACGGTCGCAATCTCGCGGTCTCGCGGTAGGAAGTCGAACTCGATCGAGACGAAGCGCTGGCGGGTGCTGGGCTTCAGGGATTTCATCAGATTCTGGTAGCCGGGATTGTAGGATACCACCACCATGAAAGACGATTGCGCCTCGATGAGTTCACCGGTGCGCTCGAGCGGCAGGAGCCGGCGGTCGTCGGTCAGCGGATGAAGAACGACGGCGACGTCTTTGCGCGCTTCGACGATCTCGTCGAGGTAGCAGATGCCGCCCTCGCGCACGGCTTTCGTCAGCGGACCGTCGACCCAGACGGTTTCGCCGCCTTTCAAGAGATACCGGCCGGTCAGATCCGCAGCGGTGAGATCGTCATGGCAGGAGACGGTCGAGACCGGCAGCCCCAGGCGCGCGGCCATGTGATGCACGAACCGGGTCTTGCCGCAGCCCGTCGGCCCCTTGAGCAAAATCGGCAATTGCCGGCTCCAGGCGCTCTCGAACAGCGCGCATTCGTTTCCATGGGCAGTGTAGTGCGGGATTCCCGCATTCGCATCGAGCGGCAGATTAAACGCGATCGTCATTTCTTCTGTTCTCCAAAAAGGGGAGGGGAGCCCGCCTATTCGGCGGGCTGTGCAATTGCGTCGGGCAGGCGGGCGCGGCCGGGGACGAGAACCGACCAGATGAACATCAGCGCGCTGATGAAGACGAAGATGCCGGAGCCGAGCCTGACCCAGTAGAAGACGCTGAGCTGATCCTGCACGTCCATGTAGGACTCGCCGAGCACCCTCTGCAGGTGAACCTGGATGATGCCTGCAAATGTGAGGGCGAAGGTCATGACCGACATCGCCGAGCACATGACCCAGAAGCTCGTGATCGAGAGCCACTGATTATAGGGCGCGCGGCCGCGGATCTGAGGAATGGCATAGGCCATTGCCGCGAGATTGAGCATGACGTAGGCGCCGAAGAAGGCCAGGTGCCCGTGCGCCGCGGTAACCTGTGTGCCATGCGTATAATAGTTCACCGAAGACAGCGTATGGAGGAAACCCCAGACGCCGGCGCCGAAGAAGGCCATGACCGAGCAGCCGATCGACCACAGCAGCGCCGCCTTGTTCTCGTGCTTGCGGCCGGCCTTCCAGGTCATCACGAAGGTGAAAACCACCATGGTGAAGAACGGGGCAACCTCCAGCGTCGAAAAGAGCGAGCCGATCCACTGCCAGTATCCGGGCGCGCCGATCCAGTAATAGTGATGGCCGGTGCCGAGAATGCCCGAGAAGAGCGCCAGGCCGATGATCACATAGAGCCATTTTTCGATGACTTCCCTGTCGATGCCGTTCAGCCTGATCATCAGGAAGGCCAGAACCGACGCCATGATCAGCTCCCAGACGCCCTCGACCCACAGGTGGACGACATACCACCAGTACATCTTGTCCAGCGCGAGATTGACCGGGTTATAGAAGGCAAAGAGAAAAAAGATCGCCACGCCCCAGAGTCCGAACAGCAGGATGTTGGTGATCGTCGTCTTGCGTCCTTTCAAGGCTGTCATGGTGACGTTGAACAGGAACATCAGGGCGACGATAACGATGCCGACCTTGATCGCGAAGGGCTGCTCGAGAAACTCGCGGCCCTCGTGAATGTGGAACAGGTAGCCTATGACGGCGACCGCCGCGGCCACCAGGAATATCCAGAACTGCGCGATGGCGAGTTTCGGGCTGTAGAGCTCCGTCTCGCATTCCTCCGGAAGAAGAAAATAGGTGGTGCCCATGAAGCCCATCAGCAGCCACACGATCAGCGCGTTCGTGTGGATCATGCGGACGATATTGAACGGCAGCTCGACCGACAGCGTGTTCGGCAGGACATAGATCGTTCCCGCCAGGACGCCGAACAGCAGCTGTGCCATGAAAAGGCCGAGAGCTCCGTAGAAATAGAGCATGGCGACGCTTTGTGTCTTGTATTTCATTGCTTGATCCTCTCGCCCGTCAGCCCGCCTGGTTCGGCGGCCACCCCTGCGTGTTCATCTTGCTGACCCATTCGAGGAAGTCCGCGAGATCGTTCACTTCTTCTTCCGTTAGATTGAATTGCGGCATCTGCCTGCGGCCCTCGATGCCGGAGGGTTGTGCCGCCATCCAGGCGTGGAGCGCCTCGCGCGCGCTAGCCGGGTCCTTGTCGCCGCCCCAGCGGATCCAGACATTGGAGAGCTCGGGAGCGAAATAGGCGCCTTCGCCGTCCAGCGTGTGGCAGTTGATGCAGGCGTTCTTTTCCCAGATGTGTTTGCCTCTGGCGACGCTCTCGGTAAGTGTCGCCTCGTTGGTCGAGACGGTCCGGATGTAATAGTGGCTGTGGGCGGTAAGCCCGATGAATATGGCGAAGAAAAAGGCCGATCCGCCGTAGAACACGTTTCGGGCCGCGGTTTTTGTCAGGCGCTCAGCCATCGATGATCCTTTCATGTCCGTGGCGGAGCCCGCCGTGACGTCGAAAACGGAGCCTAGGGCTCACGCTTCCTGGATGACGGAAGGGCGGCGGCGGGTCTTTGTTAATTCGCAAAGACCGCCGAGAATGCGAGCGCACTGGCCAAGGCCGGGAGCAGCACGGCTGCCGCCCACAGGATCAATGCGAGGCCGAGCGGCGAACCCTTGAAGCGCAGGCCGAGGAAACCGGAGACGACCAGACGCACTTTCGCCAGCGCAATCAGCCCGGCGGCCAGCGCCAGTGCGGGCCTTGCCGCAGCGCCCGACAGAAGCGTCGAGGTTGCGAAGACGCAGGCTGTCAGCATCAGCAGAAAGATCAGCGCCCGCGAGGGGGCATTCACCCTGTTTTGTACAGTCATAAGAGATAGACCACCGGGAACATGACCAGCCAGACGATGTCGATGACATGCCAGAGGGTCGTCACGAGATGGATATTCTGAGGCGATGGAAACCGGGCCATCAGCGCCAGGACCAGAGATCCGAACAGGACATGAACAAGGTGAAATCCTGTTATCAGGACGTAGAGCTGCCAGAAGCTGTCCTCGGCAAGCAGCGATGCGCCTTCCACCTGGTATTCGTAGAGTTTGAGGGCGACGAACAGAATCCCGCTGGCGGCCGAAGCAAACAGGGCTTGCCGTTGCTGCCGCAAATTGACGGACCGCGCGGCGAGCGCCGCACACCAGCCGCTCACCAGCAGGACCACTGTATTTGCGAGTGCAATTTCATGATGGAGCCTGGCCTTTCCGGCCGCAAATAATTCCGGCTGGAACCACGACGCGATGACGAAGCCCATCATCATTGCCGCAAAAGCCGCGAGTTCGCTCCACGCCAATATCCACACCATCAGGTCGTCGCTTTGGGCTGTGGACTGGCTGCGGAGCTCGGGGGAAATCATCGCTGTCATGGCTGTGACGATAGAGATGATTTCGCGCGCGCTCTTTGACCGATCGCAAAGAGTGGGCAGATCAGAAGACCTAGGTTTTGCCGAAAGGAGAACCCGATGACCGATGCCCAGATAGGACTGTCGATAGCAACGCCCGTGATCATCATATTCGCGATCGCCCTCTATCGGATGGGCGTCCTGCAGCGGACGGGCACGGTCTCCGCGGTTCTCGCGGCGGTTGCGATCGCCGCCAGCCTGTTCCTGCAGAGGTAATATGATGAAGCCGATCCCGACCGATTTCACAGAACTCGAACGCTGCTACGATCAACTGATGTCGTGGTGCGACGTGCTCCAGGCAATCGCCGATTTCCTGCCTTGCCACATCGACGAAGACATTTGCGACCGTATCTCAGACGGCCTGCTTCCGCTGCTGCAGACGACACACGAGCTCGAAGAGCGGCTGATCTCCTCCGGGCTCGGATTGATCATGGACGCCGCAGAAAAGGCCGGCGCGGAACAACGGCGGCGGGCAGGCCGCCTGATCGATCGTGGTGCCGCGCGAGACGTCGTCGTCACGCTGGAAACGCTGGGCGAGGGGCGCTGCCGGCTCTCCTGGGAAGCCGTCGGATACCAGCTGCGTTCGTTCTTCTGCTCGACGCGCGGTCATATCAGGTCCGAACGCGAGATCATGAGGTTAGTGCAGCGGGCGATGGAAACTGCCGCACGGTTACAAGAGGCGACCGATCAGACCGAAGCGGCCTGAGCAAAGGCGGATCACCGTCCCGACACGCCTCAGGGAAGCGCTTGCCGTTCCACGCGCCGCAACAGGCTTTTCAATTCCGGCTCGTTCACCAATGAGGCCGCTTCGAGAGGCGGCATCCAGGCGAGCTTGCGCTCCTTGTGTTCCGGGAAATGGGCCTTGGTGCGGCGAACCGTCATGACGTGCACCGTCACGAATGACGGCACCTGTTTTCCGTCCGGAAGCGTCTTGAGATAGGAGAAGCAGCCGAAAGCACGTTTCTTCGCCCGCCCCTTCACACCCGCCTCTTCCCAGGCCTCGCGCTCGACCACCTCATGCGGCGCGAGACCCTTGATCGGCCAGCCCTTGGGAATCGTCCACCTGCCGGTTTCGCGCGTCGTGATGAGCAGGACCTCAAAACCGCCGCCAGGCTCCTCCCGCAGGCAAAGCGCGCCGAATTGCTCCAGGGCCTTGCCGAGGAGAATCGTCTCGGCATGGCCGGCAAGCTGGGACAGGAGTGTCGGCGCCTTGTTCATCGATCAAGGATGTGTCGGCTGTTTATCTTGGCAAGTAGACGCCATGGTTGAATTCCGGAGTGACCGTCATTCCGACAGGCTGCCTTCGAGATGCACCGAATGGAAATCGTCGATCAGCACCTCGAGATCCGCCAGCCAGCTCTTCGGATCGCGCACCGGAAGGCCGCTCGTCTCCCACCCGCCCTGCGCCGCCCGGGCGAGTTCGAATTTCATCGGCTCGATTTCGGAGTCCGGCTTCTTCAGGCGAAGAACGACCTGTCGGGGATCGAGCGCGCCGAAATCGGGAGCCATGACCGCCACGTGGATCTTCCCGGTTCCGTTTGGCTCGGCTTCCAGCTCCAGTTGAGCCATTGCGCTGTCGGCATGCAGATGAACGGATGCTATCGGCGTAACATCGGCGGCATCCGCTTGCCCGGGGCCGGCAAACCGCCAGAGGCCGGCCGCGCCGATGATTGCGACGGCCAGGACAATTTCAAAGGCAATGCTTCGGCGCAGACGTCTTCTCGCAACCGCGTCTCCCGCCAAAGTCGCGCCGGTCAACCAGAAGCGGTTGTAGGCGGCCAGCATACAAAGAACGGCGACAAGCATGATCTTGACGACGAGAATCCGGCCGTAGAGCGACGACAGGATTTGCGCGAGCGCCGGAAGCTCCGCGACCGCCAGCACGGTTCCGGCAACGATCGTCGCGGCGAACGCAAGGGGAATGCTGCGCGAGAAGCTCTCCAGCGGACGCAGCTCCAGCGGCATTCGGCAGAGCCGCCAGAGCGGTGGAAGGCTTCCTATCCAGAACAGCAGCGTTGCGCTGTGGAGAAAAATGGCGGTCCTTCCTATCCAGCGCGGCTCTACGATACTGCAATGCCCGCTGAATGCGAAGGCGCCCGCGGCCAGCGCCAGGGCAACGGCGGCAAGGATGCGGCCGGCGATTTTGCGGTCGCCAAAGGGAAGCGTGGTGACCATGAGCGACAGAAAGAACAGGCCGGCGCAGATCGCCGCATTGCCTTGCAGTGCGATCTCGAACGGTTCGCCGCCGGCCAAGACAAGGCCACGTCCTGCTTCGTCCAGCCCCTGCAGGTAGAGGCCCGCCGCCAGCAAAGCGGCTCCCGGCAGCAGGACCGCTGCGACGCCTGCTGCCCGGCCGCGGCCCGCGCCCAGCCAGCGATCGAAGAGCGCGCCGCCGACGATGAATGCCATGAACAGAACCGTGGCGGTATGCACGAGCCAGATGGCGATCGGCAAAGAAGGGTCCGTCCGTTCGCCAAGGGCAACGGGCAATCCCGTGGAGGGCGCGCCGATATTGAACGCGAGGGCGCCGCCGACGGGATGGCCGTCCTCGGACTCGACGCGGTAGCTCACAATCACGGTGCCGCGGACATTGGAATTTGCAAATCGCAATCGAACGTCGGCACCCGAAGTCTCGGCGGCCAGCTCCTGGCTCGGGCCGCTGCCGTCGTTTGCTGTCGCCCGGATAAGCCGGACCGGTTCATTGAAATGCAGTTCGACTGCGGTCGGCGGCCGGTCCAGTGTCTCGTTGGCGGCCGGCGTCGAATTTTTCAAGGTGGCGTGGGCAAGCGCGCCTGTCGGCAGACACGTGCCCATAACTATGACAGCGGCAGCGCAAGCCGGCCTGGAGCAATTCCAGGAAAAGTGCGAAGCGGGTTTTCCCAGGCAAAGCGCGAAGCGCTTTTGCCGGGAATTGCGTAAATCCAAAAGGTTGGAGCGGTTCCGCGCTTCCATGAAAAGCTGAACCGCTCTAAGGAGCCGTGTCGCGAGGTTTCCCATTCTCAAGGGCCACATGATCGACGGCTCTCACCCGTTCACGAACGCGGTTGTTCGATCACGTCGAAATAGGGAGCAGGGGCGTCATAGTCGTCGGAAGACTTGCCTGCCGCAGGAATTTCAATCCAGCGTTCGACCGCACCTTCAGTGCATTCCTGGACGACAGGAACGTAAATGCGGGTTTTGGCCGGGATCTCCTTTGCGACCGTCGCACGGAAAACGAACTCGTCATATTCATCGTCGGCGAGGTTGCCGCCTGACCATGTGATCTCACTGACGCCTTCCTTCACAGGTTTGCCGTACAGATCGTAGCTCTGCTGATAGGCCGCATTCGCCTTCTCGACGGTCCAGCCGGGTTTCGGCATCGGCTTTGCCGATAGCAGACCCTCCGGGATCTTCACGCGGATCTTGACCGTTGCCTTGCCCTCGCACCCATGTCCGACGCGAAGCACTGCCTTGTACGCTTTGCCCGACAGCGCCTGGTTCTGCTCGAGGGTAATGTGAGCATCGGCCACCCCGGCCGCGCAGACAACTGCCGCGAAAGCAAGCATCATGGGCTTGAACATGATGGTTCTCCATCGTGCGGGATGGCGCGCGAGCGCTGCCATCCGCACCGGTCGCTGATCACTGGGTGATATGGACAAGATCGGCATCGAGCCGCTTGCGTACCATGTTCGGCACCTTTGCCGTCTTGATCGCGTCGAGATTGGCGGGGCTGTCGCCGACCTGGATCAAGGCAACCATGCCCATGCCGGCATGCGGCGTGCATTTTACGACGTAGGCACCGGGGACATCGAATTTCGCCTGATACTGTTCGTTCGGCTTGGATTTGAATTCGGCGACGCCGTCCGGAATGAGGCCCTTGAAGGTCTCGACGTTGTGGCTCTTGTCGGTGGGAATGAAGGTGATGGTGTCGCCGGGGGCGATCTTCAAGAAGCCGGGCTCGAACACCATTGCGCCGTCGGCGCCCTTGTTAAGCATCTGAACCTGGTGGTCGGCGGCCAGCAATGGCGCTGCCGAGGCAATCAAGGCTGCCGCTGCAGCGATCAGACCGAATTTCAAACGCATTTGCAATCTCCTGTTCTGCGAGGCTCGATCAGCCTCATGAACATGTTTTAAGAGATACCGGAACCGGGTTCTTTGACGCCCGTCAAATTCGCGAAAAAAGCCGGGAACCAGGTTTTGGCTGTTTGCCCGATGCCGTGCCAAGAATGCCATTGCCTTGCGCGGCCATGCGGCCTTGCGCCAGTTGCCGGGCCGGCGATCCAGTTTTTCAATGGCGATCGCAACTTGCCGGAACGCTCCGACGAAGCCGTCGGGCGACGCGGATGACGGGCAGGACCTTCGCTTGGCGAGCGTCAGTTCCAGACGGCTATTCGAGATGGCGCAGGCCTGAGATCACTTTGCGTCGAGAAGCTCGCGGATCTTCAACGCCAGCTCTTTGGCGGTATAGGGCTTGCGCAGCCACTGTGCGCCGGGAACGATGCCTTTGCCCGCAAGGCCCGGCTCGGAATATCCCGACGTGAACAGAACCGCGATGTCGGGGCGCAAAACGCGCACCTCCCGGGCGAGTTCGTCACCGGTGATTCCGCCCGGCATGACGATGTCGGTGAACAGGAGCGCAATGTCGTCGTTTTCCTGCAGGACTTCGAGTGCGCGGCGGCCGTTTTCGGCTTCACGCACCGTGTAGCCCATTGACGCGAGCCTGGCGACGGCCACGCGGCGGACGCGGGCGTCATCCTCGACGACCAGCACCGTTTCATCGCCGCACGGCAGCTGGCTCTCGCCGGCGCCCTGGTCCAGCGCCGGCTCGCGGGGCTTGGCGCCGGCGACGGCCGGCAGATATATCCGAACCGTCGTGCCGCGTCCCACCTCACTGTAAAGCTGGAGATGCCCGCCCGACTGTTTGACGAAACCATAGACCATGCTGAGCCCGAGACCCGTGCCCGAGCCGACTTCCTTCGTCGTGAAAAAAGGTTCGATCGCGCGCTTCCTGACCTCCTCGGTCATGCCCGTGCCGGTATCCGTCATGGTAATGAGGACGAAGTTGCCGCTGCGCACCTCCGGATACATTTTCGCATAATCGGCATCGAGGTGAACGCGCGAAATCGTTGTCGTCAGGCTGCCGCCCTTCGGCATGGCGTCCCTTGCGTTCAGGGCGATGTTCAGAATGGCGTTCTGAAGCTGTGAACTGTCGACGAGAACGTTGAGGCCCGACCCGTCAATGACGGTCGACAGCCTGATATCTTCGCCGAGCGTTCGCCGCAGCAGATCCGAAAAGCCGCTCAGGAGCTGACCGAGATCGGCATGCTTGGGGTTCAGCGGCTGCCGGCGGCCGAAGGCCAGCAGCTGGCCGGTCAAGATCGCTCCGTCCTGCGCGGCGGCCTGGGCCTCGTTGAGAATGTCACGAAGGCTGCCGGGCGGCAGCTTGTCCTCGATCATTTCGAGATTGCCGCTGATGACGGTCAGGAGATTGTTGAAGTCATGCGCGAGGCCGCCGGTCAGCTGCCCGATCGCCTCCATCTTCTGCGCCTGGCGCAGATCCTCCTCGATCTTGAAGCGGCTTGTCAGGTCCCGGACGAAACCGGTGAAAATCCGCTCGCCGTTGGCGGTCGCCTCGCCGACATGCAGCTCCATGGGGAATTGTGAGCCGTCGGCCCGCTGTCCGGTTACCACGCGCCCGTAGCCGATGATGCGCTTCTCGCCGGTTTCGATATAGTGGTCGATATAGCCGTCATGAGCCTCACGGTAGGGGGTCGGCATCAGGTTGCTGACGTTGCGGCCGCAAATCTGGTCCGCGGGCATTCCGAACAGCTTTTCGGCGGCCTTGCTGAACGACAGCACCGTTCCCTTATGGTCGATCACCACCATTGCATCGGGGACGGTATCGAGGATCGAGCTGAGATGCGCCTCACGCGACTTGACCGCCTCCTGAGCCTGCCTCAGGGCGCTGACATCGCTGTTTGTCTGGATCACGGTAAGCTCCCCGTCCGGCAGATTGACCAGCACGCAGCGGGATGCGACATGAATGTCGTGCCCGCCCTTATGGCGATGAATGATTTCGCCCTGCCAGAAGCCGCGGGATTTCAGCTGATCGCGGATATTTTCCGCCGGTTCGGAAAACTTCGTCGCCAGAAGTTCGTGGACCTTCTCGCCGACGGCCTCCTCTCTTGCCCAGCCATACATGTTCTCGCAGCCGATCGACCAGTGCGTGATCGTTCCGTCGAAACGATGGACCACGATATCCGCTCCGTCGAGCACGTGCACCATAGCGTCCAGCTCCTGCGGCGATGCGGTTCTCGGTGACACGAGGCGGTGAGGCATGACGGTCGATCCTGCGGCTTGTTGCATCAGTGCAGGTTGACCCTATGACAGGAATCGTCAGAAAAATCATCAGCGTCGCCGGACAACTGTTTCAGCCGGGCGAGATTGACGATCCTCAGGTCGTGCCTGCCCTCGGGAATGACGATGTTGCGCGACGCCAGTTTCGTGATCGTGCGAGACACGGTCTCGATGGTGAGGCCGAGATGATCCGCAATGTCCTGGCGGTTCATGGGAATGCGCACCAGACCTTGGCGCGGGTTGCGGCGGGATGCAAGTTTGACGATGAAGCTGCAGAGACGCTCCTCGGCATTCTTTTTCGACAACAGCACCATCTGCTCATGCGCGGCGGCCGCCTCCTGGCAAAGCAGGGAGATATAGGCCGGGCCGAGTGCGTCGGAGCGGGCGACTTCGTCATGAAAGCTCTTGCGCGACATGCGCCGGATCTTGCATTCGGTGACGGCCTCCGCCGTGAAAATGAAGTCATTTTGCAACGAGGCGCCGATGAGATCGCCGGCAAAATGAAAGGCGGTGATCACCCGGCGGCCTTCGCCGATGATGCGATGCAGGCGAACGACGCCTTCTTCCACCTGAAAGAGATGTTTCGCCTGGTCGCCCTCCCAGCAAATCGCCTTGCCGGCGGCGACGGGTTCCGCCGCCGAGCTCAGGAAAAGCGACGAAAGCGATTGGCCGGCATTAATGGCTTCGCCCGTTTTCTCGGCATTTTCGAACGCGTGGTTGTTCTGCATCAGCATCGTCATGTCCCTCGTGGCAGTGGGTGCAGTAGAAAGCCGCTGCGTCACACGCGAATGAGCGGACGGTGCCAAAGGGTGAAAGAGTGTAACAATGTGTAACAGCGGCGGCCCACTGCGGCTTGGAGTCTCCTTGTTGATGTAGATCAAGGAGCCGTCGCCGGCTTCGTGACAGTCCTGCCCCGAACTACGAGAAAAGCCGGCCGCGGGGCGGTCGTCTTTGCACCGGGGACGACATCATGAATTATACGATGGAAACAATGATGCTCGCGGTCGCGGCATTTCTAGCACTGCTGGGAGCCGCATTCGCGCACGATCATCTCTTTGCGGTCCATATGGGCATACTCAGCTTCTGCCTGGTTGCGGGAACCCTGCTCCTTGTCAGGAGGATCGACTTCGCACCGGCGGACCAACGGCGGAAGGTCGACCTGTCCGGCTATTTCGACGACGTGATCCGCTACGGCCTGATCGCCACCGTATTCTGGGGCGTGGTCGGCTTCCTGGTCGGCGTCATAATTGCGCTGCAGCTGGCCTTTCCCGATCTCAATATTGCGCCCTATCTCAATTTCGGCAGGCTGCGGCCGGTTCACACATCGGCGGTCATCTTCGCTTTCGGCGGCAATGCGCTGATCATGACGTCCTTTTACGTGGTGCAGCGGACCTGTCGCGCGCGCCTCTTCGGCGGCAGCCTCGCCTGGTTCGTCTTCTGGGGCTACCAGCTTTTCATCGTCATGGCGGCGACCGGTTACGTGCTCGGCATCAACCAGGCCCGTGAATATGCCGAGCCCGAATGGTATGTCGACCTCTGGCTGACCATCGTCTGGGTCGCCTATCTCGCCGTCTATCTCGGAACGATCCTGAAGCGCAAGGAACCGCATATCTATGTGGCGAACTGGTTCTATCTCGGCTTCATCGTCACCATTGCGATGCTGCACGTGGTCAACAATCTTGCGGTTCCGGCCTCGTTCCTGGGTTCCAAGAGCTATTCGCTCTTCTCCGGCGTTCAGGATGCGCTGACGCAATGGTGGTACGGCCATAACGCCGTCGGCTTCTTCCTCACCGCCGGCTTCCTCGGCATGATGTACTATTTCGTGCCGAAGCAGGCCAATCGACCCGTCTATTCCTACCGGCTGTCGATCATCCACTTCTGGGCTCTGATCTTCATGTATATCTGGGCAGGTCCGCACCACCTGCATTACACGGCGTTGCCCGACTGGGCGCAGACGCTCGGCATGGTGTTCTCGGTCATGCTCTGGATGCCCTCCTGGGGCGGCATGATCAACGGCCTGATGACCCTGTCGGGCGCCTGGGACAAGATCCGCACGGACCCGATCATCCGCATGATGATCGTCGCCATCGCCTTTTACGGCATGTCGACCTTCGAAGGCCCGATGATGTCGGTCAAAACAGTCAATTCGCTCAGCCACTATACCGAATGGACGATCGGCCACGTGCATTCCGGCGCGCTCGGCTGGGTCGGGATGATCACCTTCGGGGCGATCTATTACCTGACGCCGAAGCTGTGGGGGCGCGAGCGTCTCTATAGCCTGCGGATGGTCAACTGGCACTTCTGGCTCGCGACCCTCGGCATCGTGATCTACGCCGCGGTCCTCTGGGTTGCCGGCATCCAGCAGGGGCTGATGTGGCGCGAATACAATTCCCAGGGTTTCCTCGTCTATTCCTTCGCGGAAACGGTCGCGGCGATGATCCCCTACTACGTGCTGCGCGCGGTCGGCGGAGCGCTTTACCTGGCGGGCGGCCTGGTCATGGCCTGGAACGTGTTCATGACGATCCGCGGCCACCTGCGCGACGAAGCTGCAATCCCGACCACTTTCGTGCCCCAGGCACAGCCTGCCGAATGAGGTGAGACATGGCATCGATACTTGATAAACATAAGATCCTCGAGAAGAACGCGACGCTTCTTCTGGTCGGCTCGCTGCTCGTCGTCAGCATCGGCGGCATCGTCGAAATCGCACCGCTGTTCTACTTGCAGAACACGATCGAGAAAGTGGAAGGCATGCGGCCTTACACGCCGCTGGAGCTCGCCGGACGGAACATCTACATCCGTGAAGGCTGCTATCTCTGCCACAGCCAGATGATCAGGCCGTTCCGCGATGAAGTCGAACGTTACGGCCATTACTCGCTGGCCGCGGAATCGATGTACGACCATCCGTTCCAGTGGGGCTCCAAGCGAACCGGGCCGGATCTGGCCCGCGTCGGCGGACGCTACTCGAACGAATGGCACGTCCAGCATCTCGCAAATCCGCGCGCCGTCGTGCCGGAATCCATCATGCCGAGCTACGCCTTCCTCAAGGAGCAGGAGGTGACGGTCAAGGATGTCGGAATGGACCTCAAGGCCAACGAGGACGTGGGCGTGCCTTACAGCGACGACATGCTGGCGAATGCCGAGGCCGACATGAGGGCTCAGGCCGATCCGAATGCCGACACGACGGCGCTGCTTCAGCGCTATCCGAAGGCGAAGATCGGCGATTTCGACGGCGACCCGGCCAGGCTGACCGAAATGGACGCCCTGGTGTCCTACCTGCAAATGCTCGGAACACTGGTCGATTTCTCGACCTATGACGACGCGACCGGCTACCGGTGAGGGATCCATGGAAACCTATACTGCAATGAGACACTTCGCCGACAGCTGGGGCCTCCTGGCGATGGCGGCATTCTTCGTCGGCGCGGTCGTGTTCACCCTTCGCCCAGGCAGCAAGCAGACGGCGAAAGAAGCCGCCGATATTCCCTTGAAGGACGATTGAGATGTCGGAAAACCATATCGATGAATTGAGCGGCGTCGAAACGACCGGACATGAATGGGACGGCATCCGCGAACTCAACAATCCGATGCCGCGCTGGTGGGTCTGGACGTTCTACGTGACGATCCTGTGGGCGATCGGCTATGCCATCGCCTATCCGGCCATCCCGATGATCACATCCGCCACGAAAGGCTATTTCGGCTACTCGACGCGCGCCGAGCTGCAGCAGGACCTCGATCTCGCCAAGGCATCCCAGACGAAGTTCCATGATCTGATCGCCGCCAAGACCGTGCAGGAAATCGACGCGGATCCGGCTTTGCGTGAATTCGCCATTGCCGGCGGCGCGTCCGCTTTCAAGGTCAACTGCGCGCCCTGTCACGGCTCGGGCGCGAGTGGCGGCCCAGGGTTCCCGAATCTCAACGACGATGACTGGCTGTGGGGCGGGGACCTCGATGCGATTCAGACCACGATCGCTCATGGGATCCGCTTCGACGGCGATACGGAGACCCATGCTTCCGAGATGCCGCCCTTTACCGACGTTCTGCAACCCATCCAGATGAAGCAGGTCGCCGCCTACGTCTGGGGGCTGACCAATACGCCGCCCGATCCCGCGCTCGCGGAGGCGGGAAAACAGGTCTTCCTCGACAATTGCGCCGCATGTCACGGCGAGGACGCCAAGGGCAAGGCCGAAATGGGCGCGCCGGATCTCGCCGATGCGATCTGGCTCAAGGCGCGCGGCGAAGACGCCATCCTTCGCCAGGTGGCCTCTCCCAAGCATGGCGTCATGCCGGCCTGGGCGGGACGTCTCGGCGATACGACAGTCAAGGAGCTGACCATCTTCGTCCATTCGCTCGGCGGCGGCACGTAAGGAGAAAGCCATGACAGCCCACGACCACAATCCGATCCTCGGTCTCTACGGCACGCCGCGTGCTGTTATCCGATCGCGTGTCTCGGCGCGCGCCCAACCGATGCCTGCATCTTCGGAGCAGGACGACCCGGCAAAGATCGGCAATTCGATCGTGAGTTTGACCAGCCTCAAAGATCACAAGCAGACGAGCCGATAGTATCGGCGCCTGTCGAGGACGTCCCAGCGGCGTTTCTCCCCCGCTGTCCTCCGGCCACGCCCTTACCCCGGGCGTGGCCTTTTCGCTTCCGGAAAGGTCATTCTTGATCTGCATCAAGGAACGGATGCGCCGCGGATGGGACAAGAGCGGGTGAAAACCGGACAGGTCCCATGAATCTCTATACCGCCCCCGATCCAAATGACATTGAGCGCGTCAGCGTCGAGCCGGTCAATGCCCGGCGCAACCGCCAGCCTCTCTATGCGCCGCGCAAGAAGATTTTTCCGAAGCGCGCCGAGGGGCGATTCCGCCGGTTCAAATGGTTCGTGATGCTGATCACGCTCGGCATCTACTACCTCGCGCCGTGGATCCGTTGGGATCGTGGTCCCTATGCGCCCGACCAGGCCATCCTCGTCGACCTCTCCTCGCGGCGTTTCTTCTTTTTCTTCATCGAGATCTGGCCGCAGGAATTTTATTATGTGGCGGGCCTGCTGGTCATGGCGGGGTTCGGTCTGTTTCTCGTCACCGCCGCGGTCGGCCGCGCCTGGTGCGGCTACGCCTGTCCGCAGACCGTCTGGGTCGATCTTTTTCTCGTCGTCGAACGCGCCATCGAAGGCGACCGCAACGCGCGGATGAAACTCGACGCCGGTCCCTTCACCTTCGACAAAATCAGGAAGCGGGTGACCAAGCATGCCATCTGGCTGCTGATCGGCGTCGCCACCGGCGGAGCATGGATCTTCTATTTTGCCGACGCGCCGAGCCTGGCGGCGTCGCTGTTTGGCGGAAGCGCTCCTGCCGCCGCCTATGCCACGATTGCCATCCTGACCGCCACGACCTATGTGCTCGGCGGCCTGATGCGCGAGCAGGTGTGCACCTATATGTGTCCATGGCCGCGCATCCAGGGCGCCATGCTCGACGAGAATTCGCTTGTCGTCACCTACAACGACTGGCGGGGCGAGCAGCGGTCGCGCCACGCCAAGAAGGCCCAGGCCCAGGGTCTGCCGGTCGGCGATTGTGTCGATTGCAATGCCTGCGTCGCGGTCTGCCCGATGGGGATCGACATTCGAGACGGCCAGCAGATGGAGTGCATCACCTGCGCGCTCTGCATCGACGCCTGTGACGGCGTCATGGACAAGCTCGGAAAACCGCGCGGCCTGATCGCCTATGCGACGCTCAGCGAATATTCGAGCAACATGTCGCTTGCGACGGACGGAGGGCAAACAGCCATCCGCCCCTCCAATGTGCGAAACGACGACGGCAGCTTCATCCCGGCGGTCCGGCATTTCGACTGGCGCATCATCTTCCGTCCGAGGATCGTCTTCTATGCCGTCGTCTGGGCATCGATCGGCCTCGCCATGGTCGTCCATCTGGCCTTCCGCGAACGGCTCGAGCTCAACGTCGTCCACGACCGCAACCCCCAATATGTTCTGGAAAGCGACGGTTCCATCCGCAACGGCTACACGCTTCGCGTCCTCAACATGGTGCCGAAGCCGCGGGACGTCACCATCACCCTGGTCGGGCTGGAGGGAGGCACGATGCGCATTCCCGAGTTCGGCCGGCAGGATGGCCGCAGCTTTACCGTCCATGCCGAACCCGACGCGGCGACGACGCTTAAGGTCTTCGTCACGCGCAAGCCCGACGGAGCCGCCATCAATGAATTCCTCTTCGTCATCGAGGATACCGACCATGCCGACCGGGCGACCTATCGCGCCGCGTTCAATGCACTGGGAGACGTGAAATGAAGGCTTCCAGAGGTTTTACCGGCTGGCACATGCTGCTTGCCACCTCCGCATTCTTCGCCGTGGTGATCGCCGTCAACGTCACCATGGCCGTCTATGCCTCGTCCAGCTGGAGCGGCCTGGTCGTGGAAAATACCTATGTGGCCAGCCAGGAATTCAACGGCAAGGCGGCAGCGATGAAGGCGATGGCCGCCTCCGGCATCGAAGGCGCGCTCTCCCTCAAGGACAGCGAGATCCGCTACGACATCCACGAACAGGGGGGTGCGCCTGCGATCATCGACGATGTCACGCTGAATTTCAAACGGCCCGTCGGCGATCATGAGGATTTCAGCCTGGCGCTTCGCAAGACGGGCGAAGGGCGATTCGAAGCCGATCACGAAGTCGCCGGCGGCGACTGGATCGTCGAAGCCATATCGAGACGGAACGGCGTGGTCATCATGCATGAGGCCAAGCGCTTCGATACCGCGGAGTTCGGCCAATGACCTGCTGCTCAATGGATACGGAAAGCGTGCTCGCCCTCAGCGCGACATCCGCCAGCGCCGAAGAAGTCCGGCTTGCCAGCCACCCGCTCGGGGCCGGATTACACCAGCTCGACCTCAGCGTACCCGACATCCACTGCGGCGGCTGCATAGTCACCATCGAAAAGGCGCTGTCGGCGCTTCCTTTCGTCAGGAGAGCCCGGGTCAATCTCACTGCCCGCAGGGTGAGCTGCGTCTACCAGGAGGAAATCGAGACGCGGCCGACCGATCCGTCGGCAATTCTCACCGCCATCAACGCGGTCGGATACCGCGCGCATCTCTTCACGCCCACGGCACCTGAAAACGACAGGACCAGGAACCAGCTGCTGCTGGCGATCGGCGTTTCGGGTTTTGCAGCGGCCAACATCATGCTGCTCTCGGTGTCGGTCTGGTCGGGCGCCGATGCGGCGACGCGTGACATGTTTCACTGGATCTCGGCGATGATCGCAGCCCCTGCGCTGGTCTATGCCGGGCGCTTCTTCTTCAAATCGGCCTGGAACGCGCTGAAGCGCGGGCGCACCAACATGGATGTTCCGATCTCGCTTGCGGTGACGCTCTCCTATGCCGTCTCCCTGTGGGAGACCGTGCATCACGGCGAACATGCATGGTTCGACGCCTCGGTTTCGCTGCTGTTCTTCCTGCTGATCGGCAGAACCCTCGATCACGTGATGCGCGAAAAGGCACGCGCGGCGATCAACGGGCTGGCAAGACTGGCCCCGCGCGGGGCGCTGCTGATGATGCCGGACGGATCGCGCCGCTACGTTCCGGTGGAAGAGATCACGGTGGGTGATGACATCGCGATCGCGGCGGGCGAGCGCATCCCCGTCGACGGCACGATCGTCAGCGGCGAGAGCGACGTGGACCTCTCCATCGTCACCGGTGAAAGCAGTCCGGTGGCCGTCGCGAAAGGCAGCGCGGTGAATTCGGGTGCGATGAACTTGACCGGCTCGCTCATCCTGCGGGCGACGAAAGTGGCGAGGGATTCCCTCCTATCGGAAATCATCAGCCTTATGGAAGCCGCCGAAGGCGGCAGGGCCCGCTATCGCCGGATCGCCGATCGGGCCGCAGCGCTCTATTCCCCGGCCGTGCACCTGTTGGCGCTGGTCTCCTTTCTCGCCTGGGGATTTTTCGGCGGCGACTGGAAACAGGCGATGCTGGTGGCGGTCGCGGTGCTGATCATTACATGCCCGTGCGCGCTCGGCCTTGCCGTTCCCGTGGTCCAGGTGGTCGCGGCGGGTGAGCTTTTCCGCAAAGGCATCATGGTCAAGGACGGTTCGGCGCTCGAAAGACTGGCCGAGGCGGATATCGTCGCCTTCGACAAGACCGGAACGCTGACAATGGGGCGGCCCCGCCTCGTCGGGGTCGAAGCGACCGAGGCAAGCAACACTGCCATCGCCTGCGCATTAGCCGCGCATTCACGGCATCCTCTTTCTCAGGCGCTGCTGCGGGACATGGAGCAGGCTTCGTCATTCTCGTTCGACAGGGTCACGGAAATCCCCGGCGGCGGGCTGGAGGCCAGCAACGGATCGGATGTCTATCGGCTGGGCAACCGGGCCTTTGCCTGCGGAACCGGCCTTACGCCCGGCGCGGGCGACGGTCCGTTTTCGGAAGTGGTCCTGTCGAAGAACGGCGCCGATCTGGCATGTTTCCTCTTTGACGACACGCTTCGCCCGGGCGCTGCCGAGGCCGTCCGCGATCTCACTGCCGCCGGCCTTGAAACGCTGATCGTATCGGGCGACAGGCAAACTGTCGTCGACAACACGGCGCAGGCTCTCCGCATTCAGAAGGCTCTGGGCGTTCTGGCGCCGAAGCAGAAGGTCGAGGAATGCCAGAGGCTGAGCGGCGAGGGCCGCCGCGTGCTCATGGTCGGCGACGGGATCAACGACGCTCCGGCGCTTGCCGCCGCGCATGTCTCGATGGCGCCCGCCACGGCATCCGACATCGGCAGGCAGGCCGCCGACCTCGTCTTTTTCAACGAACGGCTCGATGCCGTCCCGCAAGCGATCGCCGTCGCGCGAAGATCCGCAAGCCTCATCCGGCAGAACTTTGTTCTGGCCATCGGTTACAACGTGCTGGCGGTCCCGATCGCGATTGCCGGCCTGGCGACGCCGCTGATCGCAGCGGTGGCCATGTCGACATCATCGATCATCGTCGTAACCAATGCGCTGCGGTTGAATGCCTTCGGCAAACATTCCCCCATCCGGACCAAAGCGCGAGCCGGCGGGGAGGTGAAAACCGCATGAACATGCTGATCTATCTGATCCCGATCGCGCTGCTGATGGGGGGGATAGGCCTCCTGGCATTCCTCTGGTCGCTGAAGAGCGGCCAGTATGACGACCTTGAAGGCGCCGCCTGGCGAATTCTCGTCGACGACGAAACCGACCGCGAAAAATCTTGAGCCGCATACAGATCAAGACGAGAGGAAGATCGATGCTTGCGAAAAATCCCGTACTTTTGCGGTCTGACCTGTTCGACGGCCTCGACGAGGCGACGGTAGAGGAGCTCGCCGCTGCGGCTCAGTTTCAAACCTTCGCGCCGGATGAGCGGATCATCGCCGAAGGCCAGCCGGCGTCATTCGTCTATTGCGTGATGAGCGGGTTCGTCCGACTTTCCAAATCCGAATCCGCCGGACGCGAGGCGGATATCTGCATCTGCGAGCCCGGCGAAACCTTCGGCGAATATCTTCTGTCGGGCGGCGGCGCCTACGCCTACAGTGCGTGGTCCGCCGACGGGGCGGAGGTGGCCTTGTTCGAACTTCCGGACTTGCGGGCGCTCGCCGAGCGGTACCCCATCATTCATCGCAACGTCATGCGGATCATGACCCGGCATCTGCTCGGCGCGATGGATTGCATAGCAGGAGACCGGCTGCACACGGCCGCGCAGCGTGTCGCGAACTACCTCGTAAGCCGATGCCCGGCCTCGGCCTCGCAGGCCACGTTTCGCCTGCCTTACCGGAAGAGAATTCTGGCCGGCAAACTGGGGCTTGCCCCCGAAGCCCTGTCCCGAGCGTTCGCCGCGCTCGTTCCCGCAGGTGTCGAAGTCAGAGGCAAGATCGTGCTGGTCGACAGTGTCGACCTGTTGCGGAAGGCGTGCTGACATCGGGAACAAGCCGGAAAGCACGCCGTAATTTGACCGGCGTCAATGTGGCCAGCACTCGTTCCACTAAGGTCAGGGCAAAAGGCACCTCGACGTCATGCTTATCTGGATTGTTTTCGCGGTCATCGCGACTGCCGTCATCGCTTTCCTTCTTCATCCGCTTGCTTCGGGCCTTGCCCGGATCGACAGTGGCGCGGCTGATGCATGCCAGGTCTACCGGGGCCAGCTTGTCGAGCTCGACAGGGACATGGAGACGAACCAACTCCCTCGCAACGAGTACGAATATGCCCGTGCCGAAATCGCGCGGCGGCTTTTGAAGGCAAGCGAGCAGCAGCGTGAAGAGCGCCGGAGACCGCCGCATACCCATCGATGGCTGAAGCCGGCCATCGTCTTCTTTCTGCCGCTCGCAAGCATCGGCCTTTATGGCCGGCTGGGTTCGCCCGACGTGCCGTCGCAGCCGCTGCAGGCGCGGCTGGAAGATCCCGGCCGGAATATCGCAATGCTCATTGCCAGGACGGAACGCCATCTCGCAAGCCAGCCCGATGACGGGCGGGGATGGAACGTCATCGCTCCGGTCTATCTCAGGACCGGCCGGATCGCCGAGGCACAGTTGGCTTATCGGAATGCGCTGCGGATCCTCGGCCCCGACGTCGATCGCCTGGGCGGCCTTGCCGAGGCCCTGATGATCGAAGCGGAAGGTTCGGTGAACGCGGACACGCTCGACATCCTGCGGCAGATACTTCGGCTCGAACCGAAAAACCCGCGCGCGCTGTTCTACATCGCTGTCGGCATGGAGCAGGCGGGGCGGACCACCGAGGCGCTGGCAGATTTCGAAGCGCTGGCGAAATTGTCGCCTGCCGGCGCGGCGTGGTTGCCGCTCGTCAACCAACATATTTCCGCCAATGGCGGCGTTCCGCTGACCGCTTCGGGGCAGAAGCCTGACATGACAGCTGCAGGAGGTTCGAGATGACGCGCAAGCAGAAGCGCCTTGCGGTGATTGCTGGCGGGATGAGTTTCATCCTTGCGGCGGTGTTGTTGGTGATGTTCGCCTTCAGCCAGTCGGTGGCCTATTTCTACATGCCGGCCGATCTGGCAAAGACGCCGGTGGCGCCGGAGACCCGCATCCGGCTCGGCGGCCTGGTCGGGGCCGGCAGCGTCGTGCGCGGCGCCGGTTCGACGGTGGAGTTTTCCGTCACCGACGGCAGCGCCAATGCGGTGAAGGTTCAATATACCGGCATCCTGCCCGATCTGTTCCGCGAAGGGCAGGGCGTCGTCACCGAAGGCATGTTTGCCGCGGGCAGCAACGTCTTTACTGCCGACACCGTGCTGGCCAAGCATGACGAGACCTATATGCCGAAGGAGGTGGCCGACAAGCTGAAGGCGCAGGGCCTGTGGCAGGATGGCCAAGGGCAGGGCCAGAGCCAACAAAATCCGGGCCAAGGGCAGGAGGCGAAAGCGACGCCATGATCATCGAGATCGGCCATTACGCTTTGGTGCTGGCGCTGGCGACGGCGCTGATCGTCTCGATCGTGCCTGTCATCGGCGCCCGCCGCCATGACCGGGCGATGATGGATGTGGCGAGCGTCGGTTCGCTTGTCATGTTTGCGCTCGTCGCCTTCGCCTTCGCCGTTTTGACCTATGCCCATGTCGTCTCCGACTTCTCGGTCGAGAACGTCTGGGAGAATTCGCATTCGCTGGTGCCGCTGATCTACAAATATTCCGGCGTCTGGGGCAATCACGAGGGCTCGATGATGCTCTGGCTGCTGATCCTGGCGCTGTTCAGCGCCCTGGTCGCGATCTTCGGCGCCAACCTGCCGGAGACGCTGAAGGCCAATGTGCTTGCCGTCCAGGCCTGGATCTCGCTCGCCTTCACCCTGTTCATTCTCTTGACCTCCAATCCCTTCCTGCGGCTCGATCCGGCCCCGGCCGAAGGCCGCGACCTCAATCCGGTGCTGCAGGATATCGGGCTCGCCATCCACCCCCCGCTGCTCTATCTCGGTTATGTCGGCTTTTCCGTCTGCTTCTCCTTTGCCGTGGCGGCTCTCCTCGAAGGCAGGATCGACGCCGCCTGGGCCCGCTGGGTGAGACCCTGGACGCTGGCTGCCTGGACCTGCCTGACGCTCGGCATCGCCATGGGCTCCTACTGGGCCTATTACGAGCTCGGCTGGGGCGGCTGGTGGTTCTGGGATCCGGTGGAGAACGCCTCGTTCATGCCGTGGCTGGCCGGCACCGCGCTGCTGCATTCGGCCCTCGTCATGGAAAAGCGCGAGGCGCTGAAGATCTGGACGGTGCTGCTCGCCATCCTGACCTTCTCGCTGTCGCTGATGGGGACCTTCCTGGTGCGCTCCGGCGTGCTGACCTCGGTGCATGCCTTTGCCAGCGATCCCACCCGCGGCGTCTTCATCCTCTCGATCCTCTTGATCTTCATCGGCGGGGCGCTGTCGCTGTTTGCCCTGCGGGCGCCGAAGCTTGCGGCCGGCGGGCTGTTTGCGCCGATCTCGCGCGAGGGCGCGCTCGTCCTCAACAATCTGATCCTGACGGTCGCCTGCGGCACGGTGCTGACCGGCACGCTCTATCCGCTGCTTCTGGAGACGATCACCGGTGACAAGATCTCGGTCGGGCCGCCCTTCTTCAACCTGACCTTCGGCCTGCTGATGGCGCCGCTGCTCGTCATCGTGCCGTTCGGGCCGCTGCTGGCCTGGAAGCGCGGCGATCTGCTCGGCGCCCTGCAGCGGCTCTACCTTGTCGCGGCTCTCGCCTTCGCCACCGCTCTGGTCTTCTTCTATCTCCAACATGGCGGGCCGGTGCTCTCCGTGCTCGGGCTGGCGGCCGGGCTGTTCCTGATCCTCGGCGCCATTGCCGATCTCTGGTATCGGGCCGGCATCGGCAAGCTGGCGGGCTCTGTCGCCTGGCGCCGCCTGTCGGGCCTGCCGCGCTCGGCTTTCGGCACGGCGCTTGCCCATGCCGGGCTCGGCGTCAGTGTGCTCGGCATCGTCGCCGTCACCACCTTCCAGAGCGAACATGTCGTCGAGATGAAGCCGGGTCAGACGGTCGAAGCCGGCGGCTACAGCCTTGCGTTCGACGGCATGCGGGCGGGCAGGGGGCCGAACTACACCGAGGAGCGCGGCCACTTCACCATCCGGCGCGCCGGTGTCACCATTGCCGACACCTGGTCGGCCAAGCGGCTCTATACCGCCCGGCAGATGCCGACGACGGAGGCGGGCATCCTGATATTCGGCCTCAGCCAGCTCTATGTCTCGCTCGGCGACGCCACCAAGGACGGCGGCATCGTCGTGCGCATCTGGTGGAAGCCGTTCATCCTCTGCATCTGGGGCGGCGCCCTGATCATGGCCGCCGGCGGCTGCGTCTCGCTCTCCGACCGGCGCCTGCGCGTCGGCGCCCCGCGCCGGAAGGCGAAGGCAAAACCGGCCGCGCCTGTGATGGAGGCGGCGGAATGATGCGGCAAATCCCCGCCCGCGCCCGGAGCGAATGTGACGGCGATCATGAACAGTTTGATGAAGATCAAAGCGGTATGACCGCCCGCTCTCTAGCATATCTCTAGAATAATAATGATCGGTGAGGCAGAGACCATGCAAGCAAGGGATATAATGACCACGAATGCGGTTTCGATCAGCCCGGTGGTCAGCGTGCGCCATGCGGTCGCGACGATGCTGCAAAATCACGTCAGCGGCCTTCCCGTCGTTGACGACCACGGCCGCGTCTGCGGCATGATCACGGAAGGCGATCTGCTTTTACGCCGGGAGGTCCGCTTTTCTCCCCGTCCGGCGCGGGCGCCGGAGCTGATTTCCGAGATCGACCTCGAGCGTTACATCGGCAGCAACGGATGGTGTGTGGCGGACATCATGTCCCAGGACGTCATCGTCGCCCGGCCGGACAGCGAAATCTCCGATATCGCAGAAAGCTTGCAGGTGCACCGCATCAAACGGCTACCGATCGTCGAAGATGAACGTCTGGTCGGGATCGTGAGCCGACGGGATATCCTGCGTGTCATTGCCGAGGCGCCGACGACCGTATTGCCGCGGGGAGACGAGGCCATCAGGCTGGCGGTGCGAACCCGGCTGAGATCGGACCTCGGTCTCACGCCGCAAAAGGTCCAGGTATCCGTCCGGAACGGGCAGGTGACGGTCGACGGTCAGGTGGAATCCGAACTCAAGCGCAGGGCGATCAAGGTTCTCATCGAGGGCCTTGGCGGGATCGCCGGCTATAAGGATTGCCTGCTCGTATCGCCTGTTCAAACCCAGGATTGAAAGCTCGCTTGCTTTGGCGCGCCGTCATCGCGCCAAATGACGAGGAGGCTTGCTCGATCTGTCAAGATCGAGCAAGCCATCTGTCAACTTCCCTGCTTGACACGGAAACTCCCGACTCGCCCTAGGATTTTAGCCCAACCGCCGGACTTCCTCTTTGATGAAAGTCAATCGCGCCGAGATCGACGAAAGCACGCGACTTGCGCCGAACTTGACGGAGATCAAATACCGACCGGCTGCCCCGATGTATCGGTTGACCGTGCAAAAGGGAGCATATGATGGATTTCGAAGCATTTTTCAAAAACGAGCTGGACGGGCTTCATGCCGAGGGCCGCTACCGCGTTTTTGCCGATCTCGAACGTCACCGCGGCAACTTCCCGCGGGCGACGCGCCATACGGCCGATGGCGAGAAGGAGGTCACGGTCTGGTGCTCCAACGACTATCTCGGCATGGGCCAGAACCCGAAAGTGATCGAGGCGATGAAGACCGCCATCGACCACTGTGGCGCGGGTGCGGGAGGCACCCGGAATATTTCTGGCACCAACCATTACCACGTCCTGCTCGAGCGTGAGCTTGCCGATCTGCACGGCAAGGAATCGGCATTGATCTTCACCTCAGGCTATGTCTCCAACTGGGCCGCACTCGGCACGCTCGGCGCCAAAATCCCGGGCCTGATCATCTTCTCCGATGCGCTCAACCATGCCTCGATGATCGAGGGCATCCGACATGCCAAATGCGACAAGGTGATCTGGAAACACAATGACGTCGCCGATCTCCAAGCCAAGCTTGCCGCCGCCGATCCGAAGGCGCCGAAGCTGATCGCCTTCGAGAGCGTCTATTCGATGGACGGCGACATCGCCCCGATCAAGGAGATCTGCGACCTGGCCGACCAATACGGCGCGATGACCTATCTCGATGAGGTGCATGCGGTTGGCATGTACGGCCCGCGCGGCGGCGGCATTGCCGAGCGCGAGGGGCTGATGGAGCGGCTGACGGTCATCGAGGGCACGCTCGGCAAGGCCTTCGGCGTGATGGGCGGCTATATCGCCGCGTCGACGGCGCTGTGCGACTTCATCCGATCGTTTGCCTCCGGCTTCATCTTCACCACGGCGCTGCCGCCCGCATTGGCAGCCGGCGCCGTCGCCTCGATCCAGCATCTGAAGGTCAGCCAGTTCGAGCGCGCCCGCCATCAGGACCGGGTGCGCAAATTGCGCTCGCTGCTCGATCAGCGCGGCATTCCGCATATGCACAATCCCAGCCATATCGTGCCGGTGATGGTCGGCGATGCAGCCAAGTGCAAGTGGATCTCCGACCTCTTGCTCGACAATTGCGGTGTCTATGTCCAGCCGATCAACTATCCCACCGTGCCGAAGAAGACCGAGCGACTGCGCATCACCCCGACACCGCTGCATTCCGACGCCGATATCGCCCATCTCGTCGAAGCCCTGCATTCGCTCTGGTCGCGTTGCGCGCTGGCCCGGATGGTAGCCTGACACACGGGAAGATGCCCAATATTGACCGCGATCAAGGATTTAGCTCGCCGCTCGCGGGACAAGGCGCGAAGCAAGCACCGAGGAGACAACGCGTTGATGATAGCCCCACATGACCGGCAAGCCGCCATCTCATCAGAAACAGCCTCCGCTATCGGCGAGGAGGGCGAGAAAGAATCCCCTTCGCGGAACCGCACATTCACTCCGCTCTTCAGCCTGCTTCCGCGTCTTCGCCGACATAGGTCGCTCTCGGTTTGCGCTCTTCTGGCGCTCACATCGGCAGCGCTCATCTCGCTCGCCCTACCGATGGCTGTGCGGCGCATGGTCGATCACGGCTTCAACCAGGCGGACGGAGCCTTCATCAATCGCTATTTTCTCATGCTGATCGCTCTCGCCGTCGCGCTGGCGATAGCAAGTGCGGCGCGCTATTACTTCGTCACGACATTAGGAGAGCGGCTGGTCACCGATCTTCGCCTCGAGGTCTTCCACCATATCATCCGGCTTCCGGCGGCATTCTTCGACCGAAACCGCTCGGGCGAAATTGCGTCGCGCCTCGTAGCGGATGCGACCCAGATCAAGTCCGCCATCAGTCTCACGGCATCGGTGGCTTTGAGAAATTCAATCCTCTGCCTCGGCGCCCTGGCCATGATGTTCGTGACCAGTGCCGGCCTATCGGCCATCGCTCTCGGGGCCATTCCCCTGGTGGTGGCCCCTCTGGTCCTGTTCGGTCGCTCGGTGCGAAAGAAGTCCCGCATAGCACAGGATGCACTTGCCGAGGCTTCGGCCTATGCGAGCGAGATCATCGCGGCAAGCCGCACCGTGCAGGCCTTCAACGGCGAAGATGCTGCAGGGCAGAGATATGGGCGCGATGTCGAACTTTCCTTCGACCGGACAGTCGCGGCCTCCCGGGCAAGAGCCCTGCTGACTGCCATTGCCATCACGCTGGTCTTCGTCAGCGTCGTCGGCGTGCTGTGGCTGGGCGCCCATAAGGTGCTGGCGGGAACGCTCTCGGCTGGCAGCCTGAGCCAATTTCTCATCTACGCGGTGATCGCAGCCGGTTCTCTCGGCTCACTGTCGGAAGTCTGGGGGGAACTTTCGCAGACAGCCGGCGCCGCCGGACGGCTGTTCGAACTTCTGAACGAACAGACCGACGAGCGCGAACCGCAAGCCTGCATGTCGCTCCCCACCCCCATCCAGGGAGGCATGGAACTGCATGACGTGCGCTTTTCCTATCCGGGCGCACCGGAAAAGGAGGTTCTGAACGGCCTTTCCTTTCGCGTTTCGCCAGGCGAAACCGTCGCCCTGGTCGGCCCTTCCGGATCCGGAAAGAGCACCGTTTTCTCCCTGCTCCTCGGCTTCTACAAAAACCAGACGGGCAGCATTTCCATCGATGGCAGGGAACTCGGCCTGATCCCGCCGCAGACCCTGCGCAAGGAAATCGCCATTGTTCCGCAGGAGGTGACGATGTTTGCGGCCTCCGTTTACGACAACATCGCCTTCGGAAGGCCGGATGCACTGCGCGAAGACGTGATCGCCGCGTCGATCAAGGCACAGGCGCACGGTTTCGTCGCGAAGCTGCCGAACGGCTACGACTCGGTTCTCGGCGAGCGTGGGCTGACGCTGTCTGGCGGACAGAGACAGAGGCTGGCCATCGCACGGGCCATGCTCAAGAACGCTCCGATCCTGCTCCTGGATGAAGCCACCGCATCGCTCGACGCCGAAAACGAGGCGCTCGTCCAGCGCGGCCTGGAGGAATTGATGGAGGCGCGGACCACGATCGTGATCGCGCACAGGCTCGCCACCGTGCTCAAAGCGGACAGGATTCTGGTGATGAACAAAGGCAGGATCGTGGAGGAGGGGACTCACGCCTCGCTCTTGCGCCAGGGCGGCCTTTACACGCGCCTGGCGGAGCTGCAGTTCAAGATTCCGGCCGGTCTCGAACCGGAACAGGACGCAGCGTGATGATATCATCCGGCGTCCGCGCAGCGGCACTTTGATCTTCCGGCGCTATTCTTCCAGGAGGAGAGCCGTCGCGAGATAACCCATGCCGATTGTGCTCGCAAAGAGGTAGATGAACAGGCCCTGAGCGAGATAATTCTGAGGCGCGCCCGCCGCAGCAAAACCGTTTTGCCAGATGAAGAACCCCACGGCGCATCCGATTGCAAAGCCCGTGGCCAATCGAGTGAGCATGAACCTGATCATGCCGGGCATGGCGCTTACCTCTGACATAACCGCAATAAACGTCCGGGGTGCCCGGAATGTTCCGCCCCGGAAATGATCTCTGTCAACGACCGCCAGGCGCGGCGGTGCAAGAAGCGGAAGAAACCGGAGATCGTAACAGTGCATCTTCTGCCTTTCGCAGCGGGCGTTTTCACGCTTCTCATCCTGCCCGGACCGACCAACGCCATATTGGCGATGGCATCTCAGGGCCTGACTTTCGGACGCGCCATCGTGCTGCTCGCCACCGTCCTGTCCGCCTATCTTGCGATCGTCCTTCCGGCGTCCGGTCTGGCCGGCTCTTTTCTCCGCGACCACCCTCTGGTTTCGCAAGGCGTCAAACTTGTCTCGGCGATCTGGGTTTTGTACCTGGCGCTGCGGCTCTGGGGCATCGGATCGAGTCCCGTCGAGGCCGTGCGCGTGCGGCAGCTGGCCGTGACGACGCTGTTAAATCCCAAAGCGCTGATCATCGGATTGACGATGATGCCTGCAGCGCGAGAGGTGCCTGTGACGGCCTCCATCGCCATTCTCGCATCCGTGGTCCTAGCGGTGTCCTCGATCTGGCTGTCGATCGGCAGGCTCATCCTCGGACGTGAAAAACGGATACCGTCATTTGCCCGGCGGTGCGGATCCGCAACCCTCGTGGCATTCTCCGCCGTGCTGACGCTCAGCGCCCTTGGCGGATGAACCTCCGGCTACGCGCTGCGCGCGGCCTAGCGAACACCTACACAAGCCGTCGTGCGGCTGGAAAAGACTGTTGTTCCATAATGCGTCTTACGCCACATTTTACTGTAGCCGCAAAGTTAAAGTGTCCTGTTTCTGCAAAGTTAGAATGTCACTCTCTTCCCGTTTTTGATGACGGTGGAGATTGCGGATGGGATTGATAGCGATGAGCGAGCGCGATCTGCAGCGGATCGAGATTTTGTCGAAGGTGGTCGACGGCCGCATGACGTTGGTGTCGGCGGCACATGTGCTTGATCTGAGCGAGCGCCAGGTGCGTCGGCTGCTGGATCGGATCCGCACTGACGGCGCGGCATCGATAAGGCACAAGGCGATCGGTCGGCCATCGAACAACCGGATCAGCGACGGCGTTCGCGATTATGCGATGACGTTGGTTGGCGAACGCTATGCGGATTTCGGTCCGACGCTGGCGGCCGAGAAGCTGGCCGAACGCGATGGATTGCGTGTGTCGCGCGAGACGTTGCGCAGCTGGATGGTGGAGGCTGGCCTGTGGCTATCTGCCAAGCAGCGGCGGACGTTTCATCAGCCGCGGCTGCGGCGCGAGGCCTATGGCGAGCTGGTGCAGATCGACGGGTCGGAACACCGCTGGTTCGAGGATCGCGGGCCGCCGTGCTCGCTGCTGGTGTTTGTCGACGATGCGACTGGCAGATTGATGCAGTTGCGGTTTGTGCGCTCGGAAAGCGCCTTCAGCTATTTCGAGGCACTGGCGCTATACCTCAGGCGTCACGGCGCGCCTGTGGCCTTCTACTCCGACAAGCATTCGGTATTCCGGGTGGCGAAGAAGGACGCCAAGGGTGGCCAGGGGATGACCCAGTTCGGGCGGGCGCTTTGCGAGCTAAACATCGAGATTCTTTGCGCAAATTCGAGCCAGGCCAAAGGTCGCGTCGAGCGCATGAACCGGACGCTGCAGGATCGGCTGGTCAAGGAATTACGGCTGGCGGGGATCTGCGACATGGAGACTGGCAATGCGTTTTTGCCTGGCTTCATGGAGCACTACAATGCGCGGTTTGCGATCATCCCTGCCCGGTCCGAGGATTTGCACCGGCCGCTGAATCTGGCCCCGGGTCGGTTAACTGAGATCCTTTGCAAGCGCGAGCAGCGTTACGTCGGGGCGCAGTTGACGTTTTCGTTTGAACGCAAGCGGATCATGCTGGAGGAGACCGAGGTGACGCGCGGTCTGGTGGGCCGCTATGTCGAGACCTATGCCTATGCTGACGGCCGCCTGGATGTGCGCTGGAAGGGACATTCCCTGCCCTACACGGTGTTCGACAAGGACCAGCGGGTGACGCATGCGGCAATTACCGAGAACAAGCGGCTCGGTGATGTTCTGGCCTATATCAAGGAGCGTCAGGACCAGCAGGAAAAGCCGGTCGTGAAGAGCAACAGCGACAAAAATGGCTATAAGCCGAGAGGTCGCAAGCCCGGAAGGCGCACGGACTACATGAATGATCCGGCGGTGATTGCGCGGCGAGAGAAAGCGCTGTTGAGGCAGCAGGCTGCCGAGTGAACCGTCGATCGGATAGTCTCAAAGCTAAAGCCGAAGGGGTGTCTCACCCGCCCCGATCTGCTCTTGCAACCGGTATCAGCCGCTCAGATCGGGGCTGATCGGTGTGCCGCGTAGCAACCTCGCGGACATTTCTACTTTGCACAACGGCGGACATTCCAACTTCCCCGCCACATTTACAATTCGAGATTGAATAGCTAGCTATCGGTACATTCTGTCCTGGCATTCAGAATGGTCGAGGCAATATCGGCAAAACCAAGCCCTGCAGGCTGGGAGGAAATCCACCTCGGCACATGCTGCAAATACGGAAGAACAGGAAGGATATTTCCCACGCCGAAAGAATTTCGGATGAAACCGAACATTGGCGCATCGTTTCGAGAATCGCCGACGAACGCCGTGACGGAGGGCAATTCAGCGGGGTCGACCTCGAACATGCCGGTCAGGAGGCGTTCGCTCATGGCGCGTTTGTCATAAACGCCTATCCAGGTGTTGATGTGGATGGAGCTGATGGCGACGGTGCCGCCCATTGCCCTGATATCGGATGCCAGATCTTCGACGTCCCGGGTATTATGACCCTGAATGTCGATTGCCACGTCAGCCAGGCGGAACACCTGGTCGTGAGCGATCTTGAAGGTGCCGCCTTTTTCCGAGATCAGCTTTTCGATGGCACCAAGATGCTGGCGTTGACGCTCGCCCTGCAGTGCGCCGTTCTCCCAGTATTCGAAAACAACCTCACCGTTGCGGCGCATAACGGCATAAGCGCCGCTTTCGCCGATGACCGCGGCAACCGGCCAGGCACGGACGATGTGTTCGCACCAGCCGGCAGAACCACCCGTGACCGGCACGACGGCGATGCCGGCCCGGCTGAGCTCCCAAAGGGCCTCATAGGTAGACGGCAGAAGCTTGCCTTCCGTCGTCAGCGTATCGTCGATATCGGTGAAGAGATAACGCACGTGCCGCAGTTCCTGCGCAGAGGGTGCCAGATCTACGAACGTCACGTCATGTCCTCGCAGGTGACCACCTCCATGCTGCTCTCGGCCAGCACAGAAGCGACCGACGGATCACGCGGCAGCCGGTCCGTGTAAAAGCGGGTGATTTTATTGAAAGGCGCTACGCGCACCGCCGCGTGGCGGGTCCATTTGCTGACGTCTGCGGCCAAGAGACGTGTTTGCGAATTCTCCAGAAGCGCATTGGTGATCTGCGCCTCGCTATAGCTGAAGTCCATCAGGCCGTTCACCGGGCTCAGGGCACCGGCACCGACGACTGCATAGGTCGCATAGAATTTTTCCACGAACTTGATCACATCGCTACCCACCACGTCGCGGTCGTCATGGCGCAGCAGACCGCCGGTGAGATGGACCTCGACACTCGGCGATTCGCAAAGAGTGAGAGCGACATGGATATTATTGGTGATAACGGTCAGCCCCTGGTGATCGCGCAACGCCTCTGCCACGAATTGAACCGTACTGCCGATCCCCAGGAATACCGTCGCATCCGGCCCTATGTCGGCGGCGACCCGCTTTGCGATCAGCCGCTTGGCCCGACGGTTCAGTTGGGCACGGGCGTTCAGCGAAATATTGCTGCCTTCGACGGGCACATCGACACCGCCGTGAAAGCGGCGGGCGTGCCCGAGATCACACAGGGCATTGATATCACGGCGAATCGTCTGGGTCGTCAGATCGTACCGGCGCGCCAGATCATCGATATACTGGACGCCCTCGGTTTCGATCAGCGCAAGTATTTCGCGTTGTCGGCTCGATATGACCCGCTGCCCCATCGCTATTTCCTATGAGAGATAGACACTCGGGTCGTCTGTTATCACACCGGTCAAGCCGACAGGCCAAAAAGATGCGAGCAGCGTCGGGTCGTTGCAGGTCCATGCCCGCACCTTGATCCCCTGGTGCGCCGCCTCCTCAAGGAAACCGATGCTGAGAGACTTGTAACCAAGATGGACCGTTCCCGCGGGAATTGATTTAAGAACATCGCTCCAGTCATCCGGCAGTTGACTCCACAACATGGCAAGCTCGTAATCCGGATCGATTTCGTGCATGCGCCTGAGCGCCGCCGCGTCGAAGCTCGATATCATGATCTTGGTCTGCGGCGCGCGCGCCCTCAGATGTTCGTCAACGGTCTTCACCAACTGGTCGAGAGATTTGTGATGCGAATGCTGCTTGATCTCGACATTGGCGTTCAATCCCAGCTCACCCAATGCGGACAGGACCTCGGCAAGAGTCGGCAAGGGTTCCCCCTTGAAGCGGGGATCGAACCACGCGCCGGCGTCGATCTTCTGCAGGTCGGTTACGGTGAGATCGCTGAGCCTGCCGGTCGACGAGGAGCAACGGTCGACGGATACGTCGTGGATGACGACTGCGGTCCCATCGCCAAGGAGCGCGACGTCCAGTTCGACCCATTGGGCGCCCTGGTCGGCAGCCGCCCGAAACGCGGCGATCGTGTTTTCGGGCGCGACAGCGGATGCGCCTCGATGTGCTTGAACCTCACTGCGGCCGGGTCCGGATCGCGGCTCTGACTGTGGCATGTCTTTCTCTTTCCTCACTTTTCGACGCTGCAGATGTCGGACAGCTCTATCCGGCCGTTTCAGTCCGTGCGTCGTCCAGTCTTGCTGTTGAAGGGATGCATCTGATCAATCCGCGCGAAGATCTCGATCGTGGCAGTCTCGGCGAAATCCGGCCGGCCCTGAACCGTCAGGACGACCGTCTGCTGGCCCTCCCCCAGTCTGACATGCAGGTGGCTTTCGCCGCCGATCGGCTCGAGCAATTCGACGATAGCGTTCAGATGAACGGAAGGCTCGGCGGGCTTTGTTATGAGAAGAGCATCCGGCCTGAGACCGACAATGTCCGTCCCGTCAGGCAAGGCCAGGACGTTCCTGGCATCGGCAGCAGCCAGAACCTCGATCGGCACGAGGTTCATCGGGGGAGAGCCGATGAAGCCGGCAACGAACAAACTTGCCGGGCGGTCGTAGACTTCGACCGGCGTTCCCACTTGTTCGACCAGTCCGCCATTCATGACGACGAGCCTGTCGGCAAGCGTCATCGCTTCGAGCTGGTCATGGGTGACGTAGATGCTGGTGGTCTTCAGCCGGCGTTGCAGCCGGCGTATTTCCACCCGCATCTGCACGCGCAGCTTGGCATCGAGATTGGACAGGGGCTCGTCGAAAAGAAACGCCGCCGGTTCGCGCACGATGGCCCGTCCCATCGCGACGCGCTGGCGCTGTCCTCCCGACAATTCACGCGGCTTGCGCGCCAGCATTGGCCCGATTTCGAGGATGTCGGCCGCTTCTTTGACGCGGCGATCGATTTCCGCTCGCGCCGTACCCCGATTCTTCAATCCATATTCAAGGTTTCCGCGCACCGTCATATGCGGATAAAGCGCATAATTCTGGAAGACCATGGCGATATCGCGTTCGGCCGGCTCCGCCTTGTTGACGTTGCGGCCACCAATCTCGACCCGGCCGTCGGTGATCGACTCCAATCCGGCGATCATGCGCAGCAAGGTTGACTTGCCGCAACCGGAAGGGCCGACGAGCACAATGAATTCGCCGTCTTCGACAGCCAGGTTGATGCCTTTGACAGCAGGAACCGAACCATAGTTTTTCTTGACGTCGACAATATTGATCGGTGCCATTTCATTTCTCCGTTTCGACCAGGCCTTTGACGAAAAGGCGTTGCATGGCGACGATGACAAGGACGGGCGGCAAGGCGGCAAGGATGACCGCTGCCATGACGAGATTCCAGCGCGGCTCGGCATCCGCGACCGCGGCCATGCGCTGGATACCCATGACGACAGTGTAGAGGCTCTGGTCGGTTGTGACGATGAGCGGCCACAGGTACTGATTCCAGCCGAGCACGAACAGGATGATGAACAAGGCTGCGATATTGGTCACCGACAACGGCAGCAGGATATCGCGGAAGAATTTCATCGGCCCCGCCCCGTCGACGCGCGCAGCCTCCATCAGCTCGTCGGGCACGGTGAGGAAAAACTGTCGAAACAGGAAGGTGGCCGTCGCCGATGCGATCAGCGGAATGATGAGCCCGCCATAATTGTTCAGCATTCCGAGGTCTGCGACCACCTTGTAGGTCGGCACGATGCGCACCTCGACCGGCAGCATCAGGGTGATGAAGATCATCCAGAAGGCGAGCGTGCGAAAGGGAAATCGGAAATAGACGATGGCGAAGGCAGAAACGATGGAAATGGCAATCTTTCCAACCGCAACACCAACGGCCATGATCAATGAATTGATGAGCATCGGCCCGATCGGCGGCGCGCCGGAACTCGTCATCCCCGATGATAGCATGGTCGAATAATTCTCGAGGATGTGCGGTCCCGGCACCAGCGGCACGACACCGGACAGAAAGTCGTTGGGGCCATGGCTCGAGGCGATAAAGGCGATATAGACCGGGAAGATCACGATCGTGACGCCGAGGATAAGGACGATGTGAGCCAGGAAATTCAGGAAAGGACGATTTTCGACCACCTTTGACGCTCCTCAATATTGCACGCGGCGTTCGATGAAGCGGAACTGGATCGCGGTCAGGGCAACAACGATGATCATGAGTATGACCGACTGCGCCGCCGAGGAGCCCAGGTTGAGGCCGATGAAACCGTCGAAATAAACCTTGTAGACGAGGATTTCCGTGGCGCGCGCCGGTCCGCCTTGCGTCGTCGCATGAACGATGCCGAAAGTATCGAACATGGCGTAAACGATGTTGATGACGACCAGATAGAAGGTTGTCGGCGAGATCAACGGGAAGACGATCGTCCAGAAGCGCTTCACCGGCCCGGCGCCATCGATGGCGCCGGCTTCCTGGAGCGAGCGCGGCACGGATTGCAGCGCGGCCAGGAAAAACAGAAAGTTATAGGAAATTTGTTTCCAGGTGGCGGCGATCACGATCAGGACCATCGCATTATCCGGGTTGATCAGATGGTTCCAGCTGATCCCCATGCTGCGAAGCATATAGGCAACGATGCCGATCGAGGGATTGAACATGAACCACCAGAGTATGCCGGCGATCGCAGGCGCGACGGCGTAAGGCCAGATCAGCAAGGTCGAATAGATGCGGGACGTCCGCAGCACACGCATGGCCGCGGCGGCCAGAGTGAGTGCAATCGTCGTCGACAAGATCGTCACCGAGACGGCGAAGACCAGCGTGTGACCAAAGGCGTCCATATAGAGCGGGTCGGCAAACAGCCGGCGATAATTCTGAAACCAGACGAAGTTCGTTTTGAAACCGAACGCATCCTGGCGAAGGAACGATTGCCAGAAGGCGGTTGCGGCCGGCCAAAGAAAGAAGACGATGGTTATCAGAAGCTGGGGAGCAATAAGCAGATACGGCAAGACCCTATTGGGAAAGACGGTTCGTTTCGTTTGCATGGGCCCTCACAGAATGATGGAGAGGCAGGGCCGGCCAGGCGGGCCCTGCCCCGAGCCCTTAGTTGGCGGATTCGAAATCGCGAAGCTGTTCGTTGCCGCGCGCGACAACGGAATCGAGTGCTTCCTTTGCGGTCTTCTTGCCGCCGAGCAATGCCGCAAATTCGTCATCGATGATGCCGCGGACCTGAACGTAATTGCCGAAGCGGATGCCCTTGGAATTTTCGGTCGGCGTCACCCGCGTCAGCTGCTTGATGCCGACATCTGCACCGGGGTTCTTTTCGTAATATCCCTGCTCCTGGCTCAGCTTGTAGGCAGCCTCGGTGATCGGCAGATACCCCGAGAACTGATGCCAGTCGGCCTGAACTTCCGGCTTCTGCAGATAGGTATAGAATTTTGCCACACCCTTATATTCTTCTTCCGGGCGCCCCTTCAGCGTCCAGAGTGTGGCGCCGCCGATGATCGAGTTGAGAGGCTGCTTGATGACGTCGTCATAGTAGGGAAGCGGCGCAAAACCGACCTTGAAGGCTTTGGCATTGTTGATGACGCCCGCCCGGCCGGCGGACGAGTTCATGTACATCGCGCATTCCTGCGAATAGAACATCGGAGGCGCGTTGTCACCGCCGACCGGCCCGCCGAATTTGAAGAGCCCTTCGTCCTGCCACTTCTTCAGGTTCCCCCAATGGCGGATGGTCAGATCGTTGTTGAAGGTGAATTCCGCATCCAGGCCGCCGAAACCGTTGGCCTTGGTGGAATAGGGTTTGTCGTGCAGGGCGTTGAGATTTTCCGTCTGAATCCAGGAGATCCAGGCGCTGGTGAAGCCGCATTTGGCGGCGCCGGACTTGATGATCGTGCGCGAGACGGCCTCCACATCGGCCCATGTCTTCGGCGGCGTCTCAGGATCGAGCCCGGCTTTCTTGAAGACATCCTTATTGTAATACATGATCGGAGTCGACGAATTGAAGGGCAGCGACAACACGTTGCCGCTGGTGTCGGAGTAGTAGCCGACCACCGGCGCAATGAACTTGTTCTGGTCCCAGGGCTCGCCTTGGTCCTTCATCAACTGATACACCGGATAGACCGCGCCCTGCGCTGCCATCATTGTGCCGGTGCCGACTTCATAGACCTGCACGATGGCCGGCTGTTGGTTGGCGCGGAACGCAGCGATGGCGCCCGTCAGCGTCTCGTCGTAGGTGCCCTTGTAAACCGGCACGATTTCATAGTCGGACTGAGACGCGTTGAAGCCCTTGGCAATTTGCTCCAGCTTCGCGCCGTTCTCCCCACCCATCGCGTGCCACCACTGGATCTTCGTGGCGGCCATCGCCGGAACTGATAAGGACAGGCTGGTCAATCCTGCGGACAGGAAAAAAGCGATCTTGTTCATAATCTCTCCGCCTTCTCTCGGTCCGCAGCCTCCCGCTCCAGACGCGCGGATGGTAGCAGCCGAGTTTCACATTGCAACAACGGAATGTTCAAATGAACATTTGAAGCGCTCGCAAACCGAAAGCCGCACGGGCCTCTTGCTCCCAAGCGTGATTGGCTCGCATGGATTTCGCCATCAGCCGCTCGGATGCTCGATACAGTGTTCAAATGAACGTCTTGTGTCAGTTGGCGCCGAAATATATTTTTGGCGCGGACGCAGATTTTGCCGCGCACCGTTCCATCCTCGGCGTGAAGCTCAGCGAAAGAAGGGCGCGCACGGCTGCGCGGGCGCGCAAGCTGATCGATATCCGCGAGCGGCGTTTCATCGACCTGTTTTCGCACGACGAAATGGAATGCTGATGCTTGTTTCTTCCAAATGAACTAAACTCGTGCGCTAGCTTTCTCTAGCTGACATTCGTCGGATCATCATCATGAATATCAGGCAGATGACCGAGATCGCCGAGCAGTGGCTAACGACATTCATTCTGAACGAATGGACGTTCTTTCAGCTTGCGATCATCGTGGCGGGCTTGGGTTTTGCCTCCTTACTTGCGTCACGCACAGAGCCTGCGATGGAGGCAAAGGCGCGCCTGATCAAGGGTAATCCAGACCTTCTTCGGGTCATCATTGCTCCTATGCGCCGGATGATGTGGCTTTTCCTTGTCGGTTGGTTGTGGCTCGCCAACGTCGTGCTGAGCAAGAGCGCATGGCCTTCACAACGCTGGCTTGTGTCCACGGCTCTGACGCTGGCAGCGGCATGGTTCCTCATCTCCGTCCTGACCAAAATCATCCGCAACCCAACGCTGTCACGCGCCGTTGCGATCGGCAGCTGGAGCTACATCGCTCTTTATGCGGTCGGCCTTGACGGCCCGGTTCTATCTGCTCTTGACGGGCTCGCGATTAATTTAGGTGCGGTGAGACTCTCGCTTCTCCTTGTGCTCAAAGCCTTCGTGCTGGCGATCGCCTTGATCTGGTTGGCCGTCCTCATCGGCAACATGCTTTCCCACTGGGTTCAGCGCTCGGCCGACTTGTCGCCTTCCATCAAGGTGTTGATCAGCAAATGCATCAAGATCAGCCTGATCATAATCGCTGGAGCCATCGCTTTGTCGGCGACCGGGGTCGACCTGACGGCGCTGACCATTTTCTCCGGCGCAGTCGGCGTCGGAATAGGCTTCGGCCTTCAAAAAGTGGTATCGAACTTCATATCCGGCATAATCATCTTGATCGACAAGTCGATCAAGCCGGGTGACACGATCACACTTGGCGACACGTTCGGGTCGATCCGTGACCTGCGCTCGCGGTTTGTTTCCGTCATCACTCGCGATGGCAAGGAGTATCTCATTCCAAATGAGGACTTCATATCGCAGCAGGTCGTCAACTGGTCGTTTTCCAGTGATTATGTACGAATCGACGTTGACTTCGGAACGTCCTATAACAGCGATCCGCATCAAGTCGTTAAGATCGCCATTGCGACAGCGTCGACGGTGCCCCGGGTCGCAAACCAATATAAGCCACCCGTCTGCTGGCTGACTGCCTTTGGCGCTTCGTCCCTCGACTTTCGGCTTCGCTTCTGGATCTCGGATCCAGCGAACGGGCTGACAAATGTTCGTGGGCAAGTCCTGATGGCGCTGTGGGACGCCTTCAAGAAAGCTGGCGTCTCTATTCCGTTTCCGCATCATGAAATCATCATGAAAAGCCCTATAGAGATCAAACAACCGGAGTGATTTCGGCCGGGATTGACCCTTGCAAGCACTTCAGACGGCTTCGACACGAGCCTTGCGCCACGCTTCAAACCGCTCGAGCGTCTCTTTATTAGGGGGATAGACGCCGAGTGTCGATTTACCGGATTCGATCTCCAGCTTGAGGAACTCTTCCTGCTCCTCCATCGCGACGGCCTCATCGGCGATTTCGCTGACATATTCGCGAGGAATGATGATGACGGCTTCGCTGTCTCCGAACACGATGTCGTCCGGGTAGACCGCAACGCCGCCGCAGGCAATCGGCTGGTTCATATCCGATGCGTGATGGGCAACCAGATTGGCGGGCGCTGCCGGCCCGAGGCAATAGGTGGGAAGCCCGAGCTGGGCGATATCGGCAGTGTCGCGAACGCCTCCATCGAGCACGAGACCGGCGCAGCCGCGATAGATAAGGCGACGAGCCAGTACCGCGCCAATGCCGGCGATCTCGGCCATCGAACGGCAGTCGAACACGAGTACGTGGCCCTCCGGTATCGTGTCGATCGCCTTGCGCTGCTGGTTGGACGGATCGGAACTGTAGGTCGAACCGTCGATATCCTCGCGGGCCGGAATATAACGGACGGTGACGGCCGGACCGATCATCGGTTTTTCGGCCGCCGCGAGCGGCCGCACGCCACGAACAGCGGTGTTCCTAAGCCCCCGCTTCAGCAGCAAACTGCTGAGACTCGCCGAATTCGTCTGCAAAAGTTTGGCATAAACCGATGGGTCCAAAGCGGTCATAAGATCCCTCCCCTTGTCGGCGACAAGATCTACCATATCAAAGTAATTGTTCAATAGTGAATTTAGAGTTTCTTATTTGGACAACGGATGGAGCCCATTGATGGTTTTCGTCAGCGTCGCAGCCGCCTCCAAGACCTCGCGCCGGATCGACCGAGCCCGATCCGGTGTTGCCTCTCCAATGAACGGCACGCTGACGGTGGCGATCAGACGACTTTGATCATCGAATACCGGCGCGGCGAAGGCGCGCAAGCCGAGGTTGGATTCCTGATTGTCTTCAGCATAGCCGTTGCGGCGAATTTCCACCAGCGCCTCTTTCAGCGCCTCCGGATCGGTGATCGTATAGGGCGTCTTGGCCTCCAGCCCGCCGGCGCAGTAGGCTTCGGTTTCACTATAGTCCGAATAGGCCAGAGCAAGCTTGCCTGCGGCTCCGACGTGCTTGCGCGAACGCCCGCCGACCTTGATAAACAAAGCATAATCGCCGGGACTCGAAGCGGCAAATATCGTCATCATCTCACGTCCCTCGGGCACGGCCAGCTTAAAGGATTCCATTACCCGCTCCGCCGCCGCCGCCAGGATTGGCCTTGCCGCCTCAATCAGCGTCACCCGATCGGCGCCGGGCGATATCCGCCGGGCAAGCTCGACGAATTTCGGCCCGAGTTCGTAGGAGGCTCCGCCATTGACCCGCGCGACCAGGCCATGCGCGGTCAGCGAATTCAAAATGCGATAGACCGTCGAGCGAGGCACGCGCAGCTGATCGACCAATGCCCCAAGGGAAATTCCCGTTTTCGCATCGGCCACCGCCTCAAGCAGATGCGCCGTCTTTTCCACCACTGGAGAACCATGCTTCGGTTCATTCATGAATTTCGAATTCCATTAGAGAATTAATCTGCTTGACTTCTCTCAGGGCGGCAACCATGTTGTCCCTCGCAAGTGTCGTATTTGACACTACGCGCTTGCGGGAGGAAGTAAAGCCATCAGAGCGCCGAAGGGATCCGCGCAGCCGAAGGGGCTGCCACAAAACGGATGTAGGCGCGCGCGGCTGGAACGGGAGGAGGCTTTCATGACGATCAGGAATATGCACGCGTTACGCATCGGGCTTGCGATCTCCTTGGCGGCGGGTGTCGCAATGCCGGCCTACGCCGCCGAGGACAAGCTGACGGTTGTGGTGACGGACGAGCCGAAGTCGCTGGATCCCTGCGACACCGATCTTTCGGGAAATTCCCGCATCCTGCACAACAATATCACCGAAGCACTGGTCAACCTCAGCCCGGCAGACGGATCGGTCGTTCCAAGCCTTGCCACCAGCTGGCGACAGGTCGACGACCTGACCTGGGAGTTCAAGCTGCGCGAGGGGGTGACGTTCCATGACGGCAAGCTGTTCGATTCCAACGCAGTCGTCGCCGCTGTCAAGCGTGCTCAAGACCCGGCACTGGCCTGTGAAGTCGGACTGGCCACTTTGAAGGGCGTCAAGCTCAATGCGGTGGTCGTCGACCCGACGACCGTCCTCATCAAAACCGACGTCGTCGAGCCGATCCTGCCGAACAAGATGTCTGCCGTCGACATCGGTTCGCCGGCGACCCCGAATGACGGCAAGACGCGCAGCCCGGCTGGAACCGGGCCTTACAAGCTGGGAGCATGGACAGCAGGCCAGTCGGTGACGCTGGCGGCCTATGACGGATATTGGGGCGATAAGCCGGCAATCAAGAATGCGACGATCATCTGGCGTGCCGAATCCGCCGTTCGTGCGGCAATGGTGGAGACCGGCGAGGCGCAGATCGCTTACGAAATCGCGCCGCAGGATGGCACGAGTAAACAGGATCAGGCCTTTCCGAACGCTGAAACGTCGCTGCTGAGGATCGATGCCCAGGTGCCGCCGCTCGACGACAAACGCGTGCGTGAAGCGCTCAATCTCGCGATCGACCGGGACGGCCTCGTCGGAACCATTTTCCATGAGGAAGCCCAGAAGGCAATGCAGGTCGTGCCGCCTTCGGTGTTCGGCTTCAATCCCGACATTCCCGTCTGGACCTATGATCCGGAAAAGGCGAAGTCGCTGCTTGCTGCGGCCAAGGCCGATGGCGTGCCGGTCGACAAGGAGATCGTCATCTACGGTCGCATCGGCATATATCCCAACTCGTCGGAAAGCCTGGAGGCCATTCAGGCGATGCTGGCGGAGGCTGGTTTCAACGCGCGGCTTGAAATGCTCGAGACCAGCCCATGGCTGAAACGGCTTCTGAAGCCGTGGGACAAGGAACGCCAGGCGTCCATCCTGCAGACGCAAATCGACAATGCCGAGGGGGATGCGGTGTTCACCCTGCCCAACCGCTTCACCACCGACGGCAATCAGTCGACAATCGCAGACGCCAAGCTCGACAAGCTGATTGCCGATGGGTCGAAGGCAACCGGCGACGAGCGCAAGAAGCTGTTCCAGGAGGCGTTCCGATACATCGCCGTCGATGCGGTCAATATCGCGCCGCTCTTCCATATGGTCTCGATCGCCCGCGTCGCAAAGGACGTGAACTACACCCCCGATGTGCAGGCCGGCAACGAGATCAAGCTGAAATCGATCAGCTATCGCTGACCGAGCCTAACGTCTGTCGCCTGAGGAGAGCGGATGTCGCTGACCTATTTCCTGAGACGTGCAGCCTTCGCGGCGCTCGCGCTTGCTGCCCTGATGACGTCGGCTTTCTTCCTCGTGCGGCTGACGGGTGATCCCGTCAATCTCTATCTGCCCGTCGACGCCTCGGCTGCGGCGCGCGAAGCCATGCGCGTCCGCCTTGGGCTCGATCGTTCCCTTCTCGCCCAGTTCTTCGATTGGGCCTGGGATATGCTCAGCCTCGATTTCGGCATGTCTCTCTGGCACCATCGCCCCGCGATGGACGTCGTGCTGGAAGCGCTGCCGAACACCTTGGCGCTCGGCGCCATTGCCTTGGCGCTCGCCTTCGCCACCGCGATCGTCGTCGGCTCGATTGCGGCGGTCAATGCCGGTGGCTGGGTCGACCGGGGCATCAATCTCCTGTCGCAGGCGGCCGCCAGCGTACCCGATTTCTGGCTCGGCCTGATGGGTGTCCTTCTGTTTGCGGTCACGTTCCGAATTCTGCCGACCTCAGGCTTTGGTGGTCCCGTCTACTGGGTATTGCCGGTCGCCTGCCTGTTTGCCCGACCTTTCGGAACTCTGGTGCAGATCATCCGTGGCTCGATGATCGAAGCTCTGAACGCGACATTCGTCCGCACGGCCCGCGCCAAGGGTGCCCGCGGCGGACGCGTCACCTTCGTGCATGCGCTGCGCAACGCTCTCCTTCCGGCAGTCACGGTGACGGGCGATCTCGCCGCCCAGTTCGCCGGCGGCGGCGGCGTCGTCGAAGTGGTTTTCGGCTTTCCAGGCATCGGCAAACTGCTGATCGACGGCATCCTGAAACGCGACTTCGCCATCGTTCAGGCATCGATCTTTGCCGTCGCCGTCGTCATCTTCTTCATCAATATCCTGGTCGACATGCTCTACGCCTCGATCGATCCGCGGGTGAGGGTCGAATGACCGACACATCCGCTGAGCTCCTCCCCGCCCGCGCGCGCCGCGACCGGCGCATCCTCTGGCTCATGCGGGCGCTGTCGGGTGACCCGATGGCGGTCGCGGCCACCGTCTGGCTGCTGATCGTCGTCCTTGCCATTGCCGCTGACAGCCTTTCCCTCCTCGGCGAACATCGCATCTCGCTCAAGGCGCGCAACCTGCCACCCTTCGGCTTCGGGCAACCCTGGACCTTGTGGCTGGGCGCCGATGCGCTCGGACGCCCGCTCCTCGTCCGTCTGATCGAGGCGGCATCGACGACGATCGGCATCGCTCTCGTCACGGTATTGACGAGCCTCGCCGGCGGGACGCTGCTCGGCGTGATCGCCGGCTATTTCGGCGGCTTCGTCGGCAGCCTTATCATGCGGATCTGCGACATTATCCTCGGCTTCCCGACGCTGCTGGTGGCCTTGTTCGGCCTCTATCTATTCGGCCCGAGCGTCAGCAACCTCGTCATCGTACTCGCCGTGACCCGCATGCCGGCCTATATCCGCGTCGCACGAGCCGAAACGCTGGAGGTCCGCGAGAGGCTCTTCGTCGATGCGGCGCGCGTCTTCGGCGGCGGGCCTGTCTGGATCCTGCGCACGCACATTCTCCCGAGCGTCGCGCCGACAATGCTGACGCTCGCCTCCGTCAATCTCGCCATGGTGATGCTGTTCGAATCCGGGCTCAGCTATCTCGGGCTCGGCATCCAGCCGCCTTCGGTCAGCTGGGGGCTGATGGTCGCACAGGGCCAGGGCTACCTGTCGTCTGCCTGGTGGCTCAGCTTCTTTCCCGGCCTTGCCGTCATGTTCACCACCATGTCCTTCAACCTACTCGCCAACTGGTTCCGGATCGTCAATGACCCGTCGCAGCACTGGCGGCTTGTAAGCCGGAGGCGCTGATGGCCCTTCTCGACGTCAAAGACCTTCAGGTCAGCTTCGACACGGCTGCCGGCCGCATCCTCGCCCTCAACGGCGTTTCCTTCTCGCTCGAGCGCGGCGAGGTCCTGGCGCTTCTGGGAGAAAGCGGCTCTGGAAAGTCGGTGACCGCCTCGGCCATCATGGACCTCGTTCCCAACCCGCCCGGCGCGATCGACCGCGGATCGATCCGCTTCGAGGGAACCGAGTTGCTGCAACTTCCGCGCAACGAACGGCGTGATCTCTGCGGCGACCGGATCGCTCTGATCTTCCAGGACGCGCTGGCCTCGCTCAACCCGGTCTATCCCGTCGGCTGGCAGATCGCCGAGATGTTCCGCATCCATGGGCGCAAGCCGGAAGGGGGTGTCGAAAATGCGGTGATCGACCTGCTGACGGCGATCGGCATTCCCGACCCCGAACGGCGCGCCAGGCAATATCCGCACGAATTTTCCGGCGGCATGCGCCAGCGCATCATGATCGCGATGGCGGTGGCGCTCGAACCGGACATCATCATCGCCGACGAGCCGACGACGGCGCTCGACGTGACGATCCAGGCACAGGTGGTCGATCTGCTCCGCACCATCCGCGAACGCAGCAATGCCGGCATGATCTTCATCACCCACGATCTTGGCGTGGTGGCCGAGCTCGCAGACCGTGTCGCGGTCATGTATGCCGGCCGCATTGTCGAAACCGCGAGCGTCTTCGAACTCTTCGACGATGCCCGGCATCCTTACAGCGTCGGACTGCTTGCCTCGCAGCCGCGCATCGACACCGACGAGGACGAACTGGTCCCGATCCCCGGCTCTGCCCCCAATCCTGTCGCCCTGCCGTCCGGCTGTGCGTTCCGAACGCGCTGTCCGCGCGCCGCGGCTGTCTGCGCCGAGCTCGCGCCTCACCTTGAAACCGTGGGTCCAGGCCGCCAGGCCGCCTGCCACTTCCCGGTACTGCCAGCATGACCGAACCTCTTCTCAAAGTGCAAAACCTCTCCCGGCACTTCGGCAGTGGCGCAACAGCAGTTCGCGCCGTCGACGACGTCAGCTTCGAGATCGCCAGGGGCGAAACGGTCGGCCTCGTCGGCGAAAGCGGATGCGGCAAGACTTCGCTGGTGCGTACGCTCCTGAAGCTCGGGCCGGCAACGAGCGGCAGCGTCCGGCTCGACGGCGTCGAGATCACTGAGGCAGGCGGCCGCCAATTGCATGATCTGCGCCGAAAGATGCAGGTCGTCTTCCAGGACCCCTACCAGTCGCTCAATCCGCGCCTGCGGGTCGACCGACTGATCGCCGAACCCTGGGCGCTGCATCCCGGTGTGCTGCCGAAGTCCCGGTGGCGGGAGGAGACGATCAGGCTGCTCGAATCTGTCGGATTGCGCGCCGAACATGCGGAACGCTATCCATCGGAATTTTCAGGCGGCCAACGTCAGCGGCTCGGCATTGCGCGCGCTCTGACGCTTGATCCGACACTCCTCGTCTGCGACGAGCCGGTCTCGGCCCTCGATGTGTCGGTCCAGGCGCAGGTCGTCAACCTGCTCGCCAGGCTGAGGCGCGAGCGCAATCTGGCGATGCTCTTCGTCGCCCATGATCTGGCCGTCGTGCGGCATGTCTCGGACCGGGTGATGGTCATGTATCTCGGCAAGATCATTGAAACAGGACCGAAACACTCGATCTTCAGCGCGCCGGCCCATCCCTACACCCAAGCCCTGATGTCGGCCGTGCCGACACCGGATCCGCGGCTTCGCGGACACCGCAGGCGCATCGTCCTGAAAGGCGACCTGCCAAGCCCGGTCGATCCGCCGAGCGGATGCCGTTTTCGAACACGCTGCTGGAAGGCGACATCGATCTGCGCCGAACAGGAACCGGCCTTGAAGAACAGGACGGCAGCTGCCGGACTGCTGACCGCCTGCCACCACGCCGATCCGAATCTTTCCACGGCCGCCGCCTGAGCCTTGTCGGAGCGGCGAATACCTCGCCCCCTGCTATCCGAGGAGACGCGGTTCCTCCTGCGGTCGGTCGGCCTTCTCCGTCACGCTGGTTTTCCGTGCACACAGGTATTCGCCAACACGTTCGCGGCCCATAGGTTTGGCGAACAAATAACCCTGCAGCGTGTTGCAGCCCATTTCCAGCAAACACATCGCCTGCCGATGGCTCTCTACGCCTTCCGCCGTGACTTTCATATCAAGCTTCCGCGCCAGATTGAGCACTAGTTCAACAATTGCGAGGCTCGATTCATCCACGAGCATCGTGTCGATAAAGCTCTTGTCGATCTTGATGATATCGACCGGCAGACTTCGCAGATGCGTCAGCGATGCATAGCCTGTCCCGAAGTCATCGAGCGCCACTGTCAGGCCTTTTTTGCGCAAACGTTGCAGGGTTGTCGCAACGGTATCTTCCAGGCCCTGCAGGAAGACCGTTTCCGTCACCTCCAGCACAAGCTTGTCCAGCGGAATGCCTCTGGACGCAAAGGCGGCAACGATCCGGGTTTCCAAGTCGCCCCTCATGAAATCGGAGGCGCTTATATTGAGACCTACCCGCCCGAATTCCAGCCCTCGGTCGATCCAGCTTCGAATGTCGACCGCGACCTGTTCAAGCATGCGGGTCGTAATGTGGTGGGTAACGCTTGGATCTGTGAACGCCTCGTGAAATTGCGCCGCCGACACGATTGAACCATCCGGACGCTGCATTCGCACAAGCGCTTCAAACGCCCAGACCTGACCGTCGGCACTACCAACGATCGGCTGATAGTGGGGCACCATCCGATGTTCGGTAAGAGCCGCTTCCACCTCCCGGACGATCTGAATGCGTCGCGCGATCCTCGAACGCAGGCTCGGCTCGTAGTGTACATAGCTGCCGCGCCGCGTTTCTTTGGCATGATAGAGGGCGAAATCCGCGTTTTGGGAAAGCGTTGCGGCATCCATCATGCCCTCCGAAATTGCCCCACCCACAGTTATCGTCGGATTTATCGTCGATCCCGCAACCTGCAGCGGGCGACCGATATATTCGATCAGGTGGCGCGCGAGCGAACCCATGCGGCGTACACTCGCGGGCGCGTCCAGGACAACGGAGAACTCATCGCCGCCAAGGCGAAAGACCTTTCCTCGCTTTCCCAAACGTTCATCCAGACGTGAGGCCACGCCTTTCAGCAGCAGGTCACCTGTCGCATGGCCAAGGATATCGTTCACTTGCTTCAGGCGGTCGACGTCGATCAGCAGCAAGCCGATGGAAGGAGCGTCGGCCGCTGTGAGCCGCTCCATATGAGCATTGTAGGCTGCCCGGTTGGCAAGTCCGGTCAGAGAATCGACATTAGCCGCCTGAAGCAGACGTTGCTCGTAGCGCACTTTTTCGGAAACATCCTGAACGATGCCGAACAAACGACTGGGCTCGCCGTTCAAGCGTTCGATATCGCTGACCACGCGAATCCAGCGTTCCTCGCCTTCCGGCGTTACGATGCGATATTCCCTGTCGATTCCGGCCCCGGAGCCATTGAGGACATCGCCAATCCTGCGCCTGACGCTTTCACGCTCTTCGGGAGCATAGCAGCCGATCACCTCCTCCGAGGTCATGCGTTTGCCGACCGGCAATCCGACGGTGCGGTAAATCTGGTCCGACCAGATGATCGTGCCGGTGCTGAGATCCATCTCGAAGCCGCCGACCTTGGCAGAGCGTTCAGTCTGCTCGAAGCGAGCCTGCTTCAGTTCCAATTCGCGTTGCTGCTCTCTCAAGAGGCTTTGCTGACGATGTTCCCGGATCAGGCCGACGACCACGCGTGCCAAACTGCGAAGCTGTTCGATATCCCGATCGCCGAAGCGGCGGTTCTTCGTGTCGAGGACGCAAAAGCTGCCGTAGCAGGTCTCCCCTTCCGAAAGCGGCACTCCCGCATAGAACCGGACCGAACGCTCTCTAACGAAGGTGTTTCCGGAAAAGCGAGAATCCTTGTCGGCGTTTTCGACGACGAGCGGTGACTTCGTTTGTACGATATGGCTGCAGAAGGAATGCTCGCGAGGCGTCTCTTTCAAAAAGAGACCGTGCTCGGCCTTGAACCACTGCCGATCCCCGTCGACGAACGAAACCAACGCCATCGGCATGTCGAACACACTGCAAGCCAGCCGCACGATAGCATCGAACTCTTCCGTCGGCGGCGTATCGAGAATGCTGGCCTGGTGGAGGAGATTCAATCTCTCATCTTCTGAAAGTGACATGCGACCTTGGGCTCCTCGCAGCGCTTGATGACGCGGAGTGAAACCCTTCATGGGTCGTAGAAGCGGAAGAACTAGCCGCTGACGCTCTATAGAATTGCATAATCTGGTTGCCAAATATTGAAGCTGTTGACATATAGTTTGGTCGTAAGGCGTCCTGCCGAACGAGATATTCTCGTCTGGCGATAAGATCCTGAAGTATCTGATTGGCCGTCAGCGACCTTCAAGAAACATAGGCCACGCGGCTCGCATCCGTGCAATGCGCTTAGCCAACCTCGCCTTACGAGCGCATAAGACGGCTTGAACATGAGCCTTTGATGCCTCCGTCTTTTTCTTTGTAATTTCCGACATACATTAAATACTATGTACGTTCCGCCGATTGGCACGCGGGGATTGAGGTGTTGGCGATGGCAACCGCCAATCTTCACTTTGTTGTTTTTGCTGCTTTCAGCTTGGGGCTTCGGCATACCGTCGGCGTCTGACCGCGCGTCTGTCGTCCTCAAGGTGAATGGCGCCATTGGGCCTGCTATAGCTGACTACGTGGTACGAGGCATTCAGCGTGCTGGCGAACGTGAAGCGGTCTTGATCGTCCTGCAAATGGATACACCAGGCGGTCTTGACACCTCCATGCGGGAAATCATCCGCGCGATCCTTGCCTCGCCGGTGCCTGTCGCGAGTTTCGTCGCGCCAAGCGGGGCACGGGCTGCCAGCGCCGGCACCTATATTCTCTACGCAAGCCACATTGCGGTAATGGCCCCTGGGACCAATTTGGGTGCAGCGACACCAATCGCGCTCAGCGTGAAGCCTTTCGGCGGTGATGAGGAACCCGAAAAGAAGCCGAGCGAACCTAGCGGCAAGCAACCGGAAGCTCCAGGCAATGCCCACGAAGCAAAAGCCGTTAACGACGCAGTCGCTTACATCCGTGGGCTTGCGGAATTGCGCAATCGCAACGCCGACTGGGCAGAGCGTGCTGTCCGCGAAGCTGCTAGCCTTTCATCCACAGCGGCAGTGCGCGAACATGCCATCGATTTCACGGCAGCTGATGTCAACGATCTCCTTGCAAAGGCGCAGGGCCGCATGGTGCGGGTCGGTCAAACGGAGGTCCGGCTCGATACCGCCGGTTTGGCCGTGCAGGAATTCGAGCCGGACTGGCGCACGCGCCTGCTTTCCGTCATTACCGATCCGAACATCGCAATCATCCTGATGATGGTTGGTATCTATGGCCTGATCTTCGAATTTCTCGCACCCGGGACAATGCTTCCTGGCACGATCGGCGGCATCTGCCTCCTCCTCGGTCTCTATGCCCTGGCATTGCTGCCGGTGAGTTTTGCCGGCCTTGGGCTTATTTTGCTCGGCGTAGGATTGACTGTGGCTGAGGCGCATTCGCCAAGTTTCGGCGCATTTGGCATTGGCGGCGGGGTAGCCGTGATCCTGGGAGCAACCATCTTGTTTGATACCGATATACCCGGCTTGGAGGTGTCGCGCCCCCTACTGGGCGCAATTGCAGTTGCGACTCTTGCCTTCAGCCTTGTCGTTGCTCGCCTGGCATTCACCTCGCGCTTTCGCGAGGTTGCCACCGGTGCAGAGGAGATGATTGGCATTTCCGGTAAAGTTGAGAGTTGGACGGGGCTCACGGGGTACGTCATCGCGCATGGCGAACGCTGGAAGGCCGTTTCCGCCGAACCCCTTGTCGCTGGTGACCCTGTCAGGGTGACCGGCCGCAACGGGCTGGCGCTCGAGGTCACCAGCCGTCCTAAGGACACCTAGCGGCACTCAAGAACGCAGGAGGAGAAGCCATGGATATGTTTGCAGATCTTGCCTTCTATTTGGTGGCCATTGTCATTGCGGTCGCCATCCTCGCATCCGCGGTTAAGATCCTGAGGGAATATGAACGCGGCGTCGTGTTCACACTTGGCCGCTTTACCGGAGTCAAGGGACCCGGCTTGATTCTGCTCATTCCCTATGTCCAGCAGATGATCCGGGTCGACTTGCGCACGCGCGTACTCGATGTCCCCAGCCAGGACGTCATCTCACATGACAATGTCTCGGTTCGTGTCAGCGCGGTGATCTACTTCAGGGTCATTGACCCCGAGAAATCGACAATACAGGTCGAGGATTTCATGATGGCAACAAGCCAGCTTGCTCAGACGACGTTGCGCTCCGTGCTCGGCAAGCACGACCTCGATGAAATGCTGGCAGAACGCGACAGGCTCAACTCCGATATTCAGGAAATCCTCGACGCTCAAACGGACGCTTGGGGAATTAAAGTAGCCACTGTCGAGATCAAACATGTCGATATCAACGAGTCGATGATACGCGCGATTGCCCGCCAAGCGGAAGCCGAACGCGAACGCCGCGCGAAGGTCATCAATGCCGAGGGCGAACAGCAAGCCGCAGCGAAGCTACTGGAAGCGGCGGAAATTCTGGCCAAACAGCCGGAGGCGATGCAACTTCGTTACTTGAGCACTTTGAACGTCATCGCCAGCGAGAAGACTTCGACGATTTTATTCCCCTTCCCGATGGAGTTGGGCAATCTAATGGCCATTAAGCCGAAGTGATCGAACGGCACTGGCGTTGATGATTGATCCAGCTCGATGTCAACCTCGGAGCAAAATGAGGTCACGCCCTAGAGAACTGGCGCAACGCCGCCTCGCCAATCGGAGATACTTCGAGGAAGCGCCTTTGCGGGAGCATGCCTACACACTGCGTATCGGAAGAACCCAGATGAGCTCACGAGCGGCGGACCTCGCAGCCGGCGAATCGGTCATAGAACATCCGGCCTCGCCATCTGATGAGCGGCAGGAACCACCACAGCAGCGCGAGTATGACGAGGAACACGCTTGCGGCGACGGAAATGGCTGTCGCCCCGGTGCCGTCGCGCGCAGCGTGGATCATTGCATCAAGGTCTGGCTTGGATGCTGTCACTGCAACGCTGGACTCGATCCCTACAAGAGCGATCACATACAACACAATCGTCTCTGCGGCAAAAATACAACTTATCAGGAAATCATGATGGAAGCCGGAACTGTGTTTCGCACCGGGCAAAGGGTAAAGCCCTTGAAGCTTTTCCAAATTTTATTAGCGTCGTCCGGCACTCTACCGGTGGTTTTCTTATAGAAAGCGGTCTCGGCCTCAGTTATGGGATGCTTCAATCGAGAATCAAGGCCGACGATATTCTCGGTATCCTTGCGCGTGAGAATCCATTGAAAGATCAATGGCTCGCTCCCAAACTCCAGGATCACCGCTCCCTCAGCTTCATGTAGCAATGCGTTGTCTGCAAGCTTTTTAGAGCGCCCATCTCCCTCAACAAATACGAGAGCGGCGCCATCGAGCTTGTAATAGGCTCCGTCGCACTCCTCGCCCAGCGGATGGAGTTCCGCGAGCTCGATCTCACGTACACGATCGGACACAGGCCCATAGCCCGCGTGAAAAGACATCCGCCAATTACTACAAGTTTCGCCAATATTTTCATTCTCTGTTTGTCCAAGCAATCAAAAAGAGAAAATGCGATCATCTTGCCTTGAAGGAATAGAGGCGCACTCGGGATGATCTCTGATTTCAAGGCAGTTCGCGAAAATCTGTTTTCGGCCAGTCACGCATACGCCTTGCCCTTTTAAGGGAGACGCCTTTCAGTGGATGCGCAACGCCGTGTTGGCGGCAACTGCGCGCCGTATTTAAGGCTTTCCTCGGTGATGTCACGTTCCGCCGGCGCAAGCTGGTCCAGCTGCGGGCTTTGCTCACCAGTGGTCAGTTCCTGAGCACGGACAGAGCAGACGGTGAAGCCGATCGGAACGACCGAAAGGAGCGTTGTCAGTGCGGCCAGGCCAACGAGGCCCCTGGCCGACGATGCGGATCGGCTTTGTGCATTTTTTCGTAAATCGGCCGGTGCGCCTCACTCGTAGGGATATTTTTTCGCATCCGCTACAACCCTATCCAGGAATCGAAGCATGACCATACAGTCGGAGTATTTTCCGTCCTTGCCGGAGACAGGAATCCGTAACTCCTTGCCCCCGTCAGTCAAGATGATTATTTCAACGCTCTCTTGTCCCTCTAGAATGGACACCAACTTTACCTCGGAGTAGAGGAATGACTTTCCCTCTCCACCGTCGCCCCAAAATATGCCGTTATCCAATATAAATATCTTATTGTTACTCGGGCCTGGATTAGAATATATCCCGATCAAGAAGCCAAATTCCTCTCTTTGGTGCCAGATCGGCGATGGCATCGCTTCATAACGCCTCAGATCCTTTAATATTCTTTTGGCCCGAATTCTCGCGTTCATTGCGTATCACCTTAGAGGTATCGTAAATGAGTCCGTCCCTTTTGCCAACCTCTGCCGTTAGGCCCCATCGGGCTGCAAGTACTCTTTCCAAGGCTGGGTTAGCAAGACTTCCTCTAATCGTAAGTGAACTTGCACCGGCCGCTCTAGCCGCATCGCTTAGAACGTGCCTGGATCGGCTCAAATATGCAAAGCGCTTCCCAAAGCTTTCAGCGCCGCCTCCATGACCGCTTCGCTGCGGGTCGGATGCGCGTGGATGGTGCCTGCGATGTCTTCCAGGCGCGCTCCCATCTCGATCGCCAGCGCAAAAGCCGCCGAGAGTTCGGAGACCCCGGCCCCCACGGCCTGCAGGCCGAGAACCAGATTGGTGTCGGCGCGGGCCACCACGCGCACGAAGCCCTCCTCAGAGACCATCGTCATCGCCCGCCCGTTGGCGCTGAACGGAAACTGGGCGGTGCGGATCTCATATCCTTGTGCGCGCGCCTCCGCCGGCGACAGGCCGGCGCTGACGATCTCAGGATCGGTAAAGCAGATGGCGGGAATGCATCTTTTGTCCCAACCCCGCTTCCTGCCCGCAACGATCTCCGCCACCATCTCCCCTTGCGCCATCGCCCGATGCGCCAGCATCGGCTCGCCGGTCACATCGCCGATCGCATAGATGCCGCGCATCGAGGTGCGGCATTGATCGTCGATCCTCAGATACGGACCGGCGCGGTCGAGATCGAGCTCCTCGAGACCGGACCCTGCCGTTCGGGGGCGGCGGCCGACAGTGACAAGCATGCGATCCGCCGACAGTGTCTCACGCCGGCCATCCGACGTTTCAACGATCAATGCCTCGCCATTATCGGCAAGACCCATCGCCTTCGCGCCTGTGAGCACCCGGATGCCGCTTTCGGTAAGCTTGCGCATGACGGGACGCACCAACTCTGCATCATAGAGCGGCAGCACCTGCGGCGTCGCCTCGACGACGCTCACCTCCGAGCCCATCTTCGAAAAGGCTATCCCGAGTTCCAGTCCGATATAACCGCCGCCGACCACCACAAGCTTTTTCGGCAGTTCCCTCAGCGACAGCGCCTCGGTCGAGGAAATGACGCGTCCGCCGAAAGGCAGATCGGCAAGCTCCACCGGATCGGAACCGGTGGCGATTACCACGGTCTCGGCGCGGATGACCTGCTGGCCGGTTTCGGTCTCCACCTCCACCGTCTTGCCGTCACGGAAGTGGGCCCGGCCATGGACGATCTTTACCCGCGCCTTCTGCAACAGACCCGAGACGCCGCCGGTGAGCCGGCCGACAATGCCGTCCTTCCAGGCGATTGTCTTTGCGAGATCGATCGAGGCGCCTTCGACGCGGATGCCCATCGGGTTCTTGCCGGCCAGCATTTTTTGCGTGGCGTCGAATTCCTCGGCTGCGTGGATCAACGCCTTGGAGGGAATGCAGCCGACCGTGAGGCAGGTGCCGCCCGGCTTGCCGGCTTCGACGATGACGGTATCGATGCCGAGCTGTCCGGCGCGGATGGCGCAGACATAACCGCCCGGGCCGGCGCCGATGACGAGGAGCTTGCAGACAATTTCTTTCATGGCTCAGCCTTCGATGAAAATGAGCGCCGGCGTTTCGAGGAGCGTGCGGATGCGCTGGACGAAGGTCGCCGCATCCCAGCCGTCGATGATGCGATGATCGAAACTCGAGGAGAGGTTCATCATCTTGCGCGGCACGAACTGGGTCCCGTCCCAGACGGGCCGTGTGGCAATCTTGTTGACGCCGATGATCGCCACCTCTGGATGGTTGATGACGGGTGTCGAGACGATGCCGCCGAGCGCGCCGAGCGAGCTGATGGTGATGGTGGAGCCGGAAAGCTCATCGCGCGTCGCAGTCCCCGACCGCGCCGCCTCCGCCAGCCGGGCCATCTCGGCGGCGCAGCCCCAGATGCCGCGCGCTTCCGCATGCCGCACCACCGGCACGGTCAGGCCGGCCGGCGTCTGCGTGGCGATGCCGATATGCACGGCGCTATGGCGTGTGATGATGCCGGCATCGTCGTCGAAAGTTGCGTTGACCTCAGGCTGCGCGGCAATGGCCTTGACCAGCGCCCGCATCAGGAAGGGCAGGACCGTCAGCTTCGGATGGCCTTCCCTGCGGTCGCCGTTCATGGTGGCGCGCAGCTCCTCCAGCGCCGTCATGTCCACTTCCTCCACATAGGTGATGTGGGGAATGCGCGACGTGGAAAGCACCATCTTCTCGGCGATGCGGCGGCGCAATCCGGTGAGCTTGATCTCCTCGGTCGCTGTCTTCTTGACGGATCCGCCCTTGACGAGGACAGGAGCAGCGCCTTGCACGAGGAATTGCTCGACATCTTCACGCAGGATACGTCCGGCCGGCCCGCTCCCCTGCACCTGCCTGAGATCGACGCCGCTTTCCCTGGCAAAGAGCCGAACGGAGGGAGCGGCAAGCGGCTTTTCGGCGAACGGCGCGGCAGCAGCCGGCGCCGCGGAGACCGGCGTTTCCGGGGCGGGTCTCGCGATTTCCGCCTTGACCACTTCGGCGGTCGGCGCCTGCGAGATTCGCATCGGTTGGGCCTCGCCGGCACCTCCCGCCGTCTCGATCCGGACCAGCGGGGCCTTCACCGCAATGCGGTCTCCGATATCGCCGGCGAGCCAGATGACGGTGCCATCGACGGGAGAGGGAATTTCAACTGTCGCCTTGTCGGTCATCACCGCGGCGATCACCATATCCTCGCGGACGGGATCTCCCGGCTTCACATGCCATTCCACCAGCTCGGCCTCGGCCACCCCCTCCCCGACATCGGGCATCTTGATGATGAATTCGCCCATGGCTCAGGCCTCCATGACTTCGGCAAGCGCCCGCCCGACCCGGCCGGGGCCGGGGAAATAGTCCCATTCCTGCGCATGCGGATAGGGCGTGTCCCATCCCGCGACGCGCACAACAGGCGCTTCCAGATGATAGAAGCAATGTTCCTGTACCAGCGACACGACCTCGGCGCCGAAGCCCGACGTCAAGGTCGCCTCGTGCACGACGACGCAGCGCCCGGTTTTGGTGACCGATTTGACGATCGTATCGAGATCGAGCGGCAGCAGGCTTCTCAAATCGATCACCTCGGCATCGATGCCGGCATCCTCGGCCGCGGCAAGCGCCACATGCACCATGGTGCCATAGGCGATGACGGTCACCGCCGAGCCCTCGCGCCGCACCTCGGCCTTGCCGATCGGGATGGTGTAATGGCCGTCGGGCACCTCGCCGAGATCGTGTTTCGACCAGGGCGTCACCGGCCGCTCATGATGACCGTCGAAGGGACCGTTATAGAGCCGCTTCGGCTCCAGGAACATGACCGGATCGGGATCCTCGATCGCCGCGATCAGCAGGCCCTTGGCATCATAGGGATTGGACGGCACGATCACCTTCAGCCCGCAGACATGGGTGAAGAGCGCTTCCGGGCTCTGGCTGTGCGTCTGGCCGCCGAAGATGCCGCCGCCAGTCGGCATACGCACGACGATCGGGCAGGTGAAATCGCCGTTCGATCGATAGCGGATTCGCGCCGCCTCCTGCGTCAGCTGGTCATAGGCAGGATACACATAGTCCGCAAATTGGATCTCGACGCATGGCTTCAGCCCATAGGCCGCCATACCGATTGCCGTGCCGACGATGCCGGATTCACTGATCGGCGTATCGAAGCAGCGCGTCCTGCCATATTTTGCCTGCAGGCCTTGGGTGCAGCGGAAGACGCCGCCGAAATAGCCGACATCCTCACCGAAGACCACGACATTGTCGTCCTTCGCCATCGAGACGTCCATGGCGCTGCGCACGGCCTCGATCATCGTCATCCTGGCCATGTCAGTACCCTGCCTTCTGCCGCTGGCGACGGATATGCGCCGGCATCTCGGCATAGACGCCCTCGAAAATATCGCGCACCGAAGGCCTGCCGCCAGCATGCAGCGTGCCATGCGCCTCGGCCTGGCGCTGCGCCTCGATCACTTCATCCATGATTTCGGCTTCCGCCTGCACATGCCGCTCCTCGGACCATACGCCCTTGACGATCAGATGTTTCTTCAGCCGCAGCACGGGATCGCCGAGCGGCCAGGCTTCCGATTCCGTCTTCGGCCGATAGGCGCTCGGATCGTCGGAGGTCGAATGCGCGCCGACCCGATAGGTGACATGTTCGATCAGCGTCGGCCCGAGATTGCGCCGGGCGCGTTCGGCAGCCCAGCGGGCGACCGCATGGACGGCGAGATAATCGTTGCCGTCGACCCGCAGCGCCGGAATGCCGAAGCCGAGGCCGCGGGCGGCAAAGGTGCCGGAGCCGCCGCGGGCAATGCCCTGGAAGGTGGAGATCGCCCACTGATTGTTGACGATGTTGAGGATGACGGGCGCCTTGTAGGTCGAGGCGAAGACGAGCGCCGAATGGAAGTCGGATTCCGCCGTCGATCCGTCGCCGATCCAGGCCGCGGCAATGCGGCTGTCGTTCTTGATCGCCGAAGCCATCGCCCAGCCGACGGCCTGCACATATTGTGTGGCGAGATTGCCCGAGATGGTGAAGAAGCCGTGTTCCTTGGAGGAATACATGATCGGCAGCTGCCGGCCGTGCAGCGGGTCGCTCTCGTTCGAGTAGATCTGGTTCATCATCTCGACCATCGGGTAGTCGTCGGCGATCAGGAGGCCCGCCTGACGATAGGTCGGGAAATTCATGTCGCCCTTAACAAGCGCCTTGCGGAAGGCGCAGCTGACGGCCTCTTCGCCGAGATGCTGCATGTAGAAGGAGGTCTTGCCCTGGCGCTGCGCCATCAGCATGCGGGCATCGAAGGCTCGCAGCTTCATCATGTTGCGAAGGCCGGTCAGCAGCTCCTCGTCGGAGATCGATCCGGCCCAGGGACCGACCGCCTCGCCGTCACGGTTCAAGACGCGGATGATCGAATAGGCGAGATCGCGGATATCCTCGGACGCGACATCGACCTCCGGCCGCGGCACGGAGCCGGCCTTGGCGATCTTGACATTGGAAAAATCAGGCTGGCCGCCCGGGCGGACGGCAGGTTCGGGGACGTGCAGGCTCAAACGAGCGGAATCCACCATGGTTTTTTCTTTCCTCCCTTTGCCGGCCCTGCCCTTCTCCCCGGAAGCGGGACCGGATGTCATTCCTATAGATTGCGGGCAATCACCATGCGCTGGACGTCGCTCGTTCCCTCGTAGATCTGGCAGATGCGCACATCGCGGTAGATGCGCTCGACAGGATAATCGGCCATGTAGCCATAGCCGCCATGGATCTGGATCGCATCGGAGCAGACGCGCTCGGCCATCTCCGAGGCAAAGAGCTTTGCCATCGAGGCTTCAGACAGGCACGGAAGCTCCGCTTCCCTGAGGGAAGCGGCGTGAAAGACGAGCTGCCGCGCCGCCTCGATCCGTACCGCCATGTCGGCAAGGCGGAAGGCAACGGCCTGATGTTCAAAGATCGGCTTGCCGAAGGCGGTACGCTCCTTCGCGTAGTCGCGCGCCGCCTCGAAGGCTGCGCGCGCCATGCCGACGGCTTGCGCGGCAATGCCGATCCGCCCGCCCTCGAGATTGGCGAGCGCGATGCGATAACCTTCGCCTTCCGCACCCAACCTCAAATCCGCAGGAATGCGCATGGCGTTGAAGGCGATCTGGCAGGTATCGGTGGAATGCAGCCCAAGCTTTTCTTCGACCCGGATCACCTCGTAGCCAGGTGTGTCCGTCGGCACGATGAAGGCGGTGATGCCCTTCTTGCCGGCGTCGGGATCGGTGACGGCAAAGACGATGATGACATTGCCGTTCTTTCCCGAGGTGATGAACTGCTTGGCGCCGTCGATCACATAGTGATCGCCGTCGCGCCGGGCTCGGGTCTTGAGGTTCGAGGCATCGGAACCGGCCTGCGGCTCGGTGAGCGCAAAGCCGCCGATCCATTCGCCGGTCGCAAGCTTCGGCAGGAAACGCTGCCGCTGCTCTTCGGTGCCGAATTTGAGGATCGGCACGCAGCCGACGGAGCTGTGCACGCTCATGATCGTCGAGCACGGCCCATCGCCGGCGGCAATCTCCTCGAGTGCGGCGGCATAGGCGATGACACCCGTATCCGAGCCGCCATAAGCTTCCGGCACAAGCATGCCGAGCAGCCCGAGTTCGCCCATCTCCTGCAATTCCTCGCGCGGAAAGAGATGCTCCCGATCGCGCCTGGCCGCCCCCGGCGCCAGCCGGTCGCGGGCAAAGTCGCGGGCGACATCCGAGATCTGCTGCTGGAGTTCGGAAAGAATCATGTGGCTCCTCCCCTTCCCGCTAGTGCCGCTCGATGGCGACGGCCGTCGCCTCGCCGCCGCCGATGCAGAGTGCCGCCATGCCGCGCTTGAGGTCGTAGCGCTCCAATGCTGAAAGCAGCGTTACCAGAATGCGAGCCCCCGATGCGCCGATCGGATGGCCGAGGGCGCAGGCGCCGCCATGCACATTCACCTTTTCATGCGGCAGATCGAGATCGCGCATCGCCGCCATGGCGACAACGGCGAAAGCCTCGTTGATTTCGAAGAGATCGACATTCGAGAGCGCCAGGCCAGTCCGGTCGGAAAGCTTCTGCAGCGCGCCGATTGGCGCGGTGGCGAAAAGATTGGGTGCTTGTGAGTGGGTGGCATGGCCGAGGATGGTGGCGAGCGGCGTCAAACCGCGATGCTCCGCCTCAGATCGGCGCATCAGAACGAGGGCGGCTGCGCCGTCGGAAATCGAGCTGGAATTGGCGGCCGTCACCGTGCCGCCCTCGCGAAAGGCGGGCTTCAGGGTCGGGATTTTGTCGAGCTTCGCCCGACTCGGCTGCTCGTCGCGGCTCGCCAGCTGCTCGGCCTTGCCTGATTTTACCGTGACCGGCACGATCTCGCTGTCGAAACAGCCATCCGTGATCGCCTTCTGCGCCCGCGTCAGAGAGGCGATGGCGTAATTATCCTGCGCCTCGCGCGTGAACTGATACGCCTCGGCGCAATCCTCCGCGAAGCTGCCCATCAAGCGCCCCTTGTCATAAGCATCCTCCAGCCCGTCGAGGAACATGTGATCCACGACACGCCCATGGCCGAGCCTGTAGCCGCCGCGGGCCTTGTCAAGGAGATAGGGCGCGTTCGTCATGCTTTCCATGCCGCCGGCGACCGCCACCGAGGCGCTGTCGGCGGCGATCAGGTCATGCGCCATCATGACCGCCTTCATGCCCGAGCCGCACATCTTGTTGACGGTGCTGGCCCCCGTCGCGAAGGGTAGACCGGCGCCGATCGCCGCCTGACGCGCCGGCGCCTGGCCAAGGCCCGCCGGCAACACGCAGCCGAAGACGACCTCCTCGACCGCCTCGGCCGAGACCCGGCTGCGCTCCAGTGCAGCGCGGATCGCCGTTGCTCCGAGCTCCGGCGCCGTCACCTCCTTCAGCTCTCCCTGGAAACTGCCGATCGGCGTGCGCGCCGCGCCGACGATGACGATGGGATCCTGCAGTGCCATCTTTCCTCCTTGGGGCAGACGCTCAGCGCGCGCCCATCCGCAATGCGCCGTCGAGGCGGATGACCTCGCCGTTCAGCATATTGTTTTCAAAGATATGGCGCACCAGCCCGGCAAATTCCGCCGGCCGGCCGAGCCGCGGCGGAAAGGGCACGCTCTGGCAGAGTGCCGCCTGAACTTCGGCCGGCATGCCGGCCATCATCGGCGTCTCGAAAATGCCGGGCGCAATCGACACGACACGGATGCCGTGACGGGCAAGCTCGCGGGCGATCGGCAAGGTCATCGCCGCCACCCCGCCTTTGGAAGCGGCATAGGCCGCCTGGCCGATCTGACCGTCGAAGGCGGCGACCGAGGCCGTGTTGACGATCACGCCGCGTTCCCCTTCGCCATCCGGCGCCGCAGTCTGGATCGCGGCAGCCGCAAGCCGGATCATGTTGAACGTGCCGATCAGATTGATGCCGATGGTGCGCGCGAAACTCTCCAGGCGGTGCGGCCCGTCACGGCCGATCACCTTTTCGGCCGGCGCCACCCCGGCGCAATTGATCAGACCGCGCAGGCTGCCGAAGGCTTCAACAGCCGCCGCGACCACAGCTGCTCCCGCCTCGCCATCGGTCACATCGGCCTTGACGAAGCGAGCATCGCTGCCGAATTCCCGCGCGAGCGCCTCGCCCGCGTCAACATTGAGATCGGCGATCGTCACATGCCCGCCGGCCTCGAGCAGCATGCGCGCCGTCGCCGCTCCGAGCCCGGAGCCGCCGCCGGTGACGATGAAACTTGCCCCATGGATCAGCATGGATCTCTTCTCCTCGCCGCCGGCCATTTCCTCCAGATGTTGCCGGCAGGCAGGATTCTATTCGCTCCAGCTATTGCAAGCGATGACAGAACTGCTCCATTATTTCGGCCATTATTGCCATAGCGAGGTTGGGATGGCCGAGATCGAGCGACGCATGATTGCACCGGGTTTCGTCGAGGAGGCGCTCGACAGCCTGCGGCGGCTCGGCAAGCCAACGGCGCCGATCCTTGCCCGGGTCGGGCTGCCATCGGCCGTCGATCAGCCGGTGTCTGCCGAGACCTATGGCGCGCTCTGGCTGGCAATCGCCGCCGAGCTCGATGACGAATTCTTCGGCATGGGCGGCCGGCCAATGCGCAGCGGCAGCTTCACCCTGCTCTGCCATTGTGTTCTGCATGCGCCGACGCTCGGCCAAGCGCTCCGCCGGGCCCTGCGCTTCCTCGATGTCGTGCTCGACGATCCCCGAGGGCAGCTCGTCATCCGCGACGGCCTCGCCGAGGTCGAACTCAGGGATGCGGGCAGCCCGCGCTCGGCCTTCGCCTACCGTACCTACTGGATCATCCTGCACGGCATCACCTGTTGGCTGGTCGGCCGCCGCATCCCCATCCGGCTCGTCGACTTCCGCTGTGCCGAACCGAAACAAGGCGCCGACTACCGGCTGTTCTTCGGCGCGCCGGTGCGCTTCTCGCAACCGATCAGCCGTCTCGGCTTCGACAGCACTCTGCTCGACCTGCCGATTTCACGCAGCGAGCAGGCGTTGAAACAGTTCCTGCGCGGCGCGCCCGCCAATATTCTGGTGCGCTACCGCTACGATGCCGGCATCGCCGCCGCCGTCCGCCGGCGCTTGAACCAGGCAACGCCGGCCACGTGGCGAAGCTTTGCCGAACTCGCCGCCGATATGCGCATGCCGCCCTCGACGCTGCGCCATCGCTTGCACGACGAAGGACAAAGCTATGCCGCCATCAAGGACGAGATCCGCCGCGATCTCGCCGTCGAACTGCTGCTGAATACATCGAAAACGATCGGCGAGATCGCCGTGCAGCTCGGCTATTCCGAACCCAGCGCCTTCTTCCGGGCCTTCCGGAAATGGATGGGCAAGAGCCCGGAGACGTTCCGGCGTGAGGAAGCGGGTGAACAAGATCGCGAGCGGTAGCATAGAATCTTGATCAGCGCTGCGATCTGGCGCTGGCCGTCCAACACGTTCCCTCATGCCTGTGCTCGTCACAGGCATCCAGCACGCCCAAGTCCTTGGGCGCAAGAGACGCCCTTCAAAAATGAGTCATTCACCGCGCGGACGCGCGGTGGCTGGATGCCTGTGACAAGCACAGGCATGAGGGAGGAACGGGCGGGCTTGCCGCACCACCTTCCATTAGCGCTTCCAAATACCATTCAACCAACAGCACTTTGAACCTTTCGCAACCCGCGCTACATATTTTAGCGGGAGGAGTGCCATGTTTGATTTTTCGCTCGGCGAAACCGCGGATGCGATCCGCGAAGCGACGGCGCGGTTTGCTGCCGATCACATTGCTCCGCTGGCTGCGGAGATCGACGAAAGCAACACGTTTCCGCGCCAGCTCTGGCCTCAGATGGGCGCGCTCGGCTTGCATGGCATCACCGTCGAGGAAGAATTGGGTGGCGCCGGTCTCGGTTATCTCGAGCACGTTGTCGCCATGGAGGAGGTCTCGCGCGCCTCGGCTTCCGTTGGCCTCAGCTACGGCGCCCATTCCAATCTCTGCGTCAATCAAATCCGCCGCTGGGCCTCGGCGGAGCAGAAACGCCGCCATCTGCCGAAGCTGATCTCCGGCGAACATGTCGGCTCGCTTGCCATGTCGGAGGTCGGCTCGGGCTCCGATGTCGTCTCGATGCGGTTGCGGGCCGAGAAAAAAGGCGACCGCTATGTCCTCAACGGTACCAAATTCTGGATCACCAATGCACCGCATGCCGACGTGCTCGTCGTCTATGCCAAGACCGATCCGGCCGCCGGCCCGAAGGGCATTTCCGCCTTCATCATCGAAAAAGCCCTGCCCGGCTTCAGCGTCTCGAAGAAGCTCTCCAAGCTCGGCATGCGCGGCAGCGATACGGCCGAACTGGTCTTCCAGGATTGCGAGGTGCCGGCCGAGGCGTTGATGGGCCGGGAGGGAGAAGGCGTGAAGATCCTGATGTCCGGCCTCGATTACGAGCGCGCTGTGCTCGCCGGCGGCCCGCTCGGCATCATGCAGGCCTGTCTCGATGTCGTGCTGCCCTATGTCCGCGATCGCAAGCAGTTCGGCAGGCCGATCGGCGATTTCCAGCTGATGCAGGGTAAGATCGCCGACATGTATGTCGCGCTGAATTCGGCCCGCGCCTATGTCTATTCCGTCGCCCGCGCCTGCGATGCCGGCCGCGCGACGCGCACCGACGCGGCCGCCGCAATCCTCTTTGCCAGCGAGAACGCGGTGAAGGTGTCGCTGGAGGCGATCCAGGCGCTTGGTGGCGCCGGCTATACCAAGGAATGGCCGGTCGAGCGGTTCCTGCGCGACGCCAAGCTCTACGATATCGGCGCCGGCACCAATGAGATTCGCCGGTATCTGATCGGGCGGGAGCTCATCGCATCATGACGGTGATTTCGACTGCGATCGATCGACACAGCGAAAGCTTCAAAGCCAATACCGCCAAGAATCGAGCGCTTATCGACGAACTCTGCGAGCGTTCGGCGAAAGCGCGCGAGGGCGGATCGCAGGCGGCGCGCGCGCGCCATACCAGCAAAGGCAAGCTCCTGCCGCGCGACCGCATTCAGCTCCTGCTCGATGCTGGCAGTCCCTTCCTGGAGATCGGCACGCTGGCTGCCAACGGCATGTATGGCGGCGAGGCGCCGGGCGCCGGCATTATATCCGGCGTCGGCCGCGTTTGCGGCCGCGAGGTAATGATCGTCGCCAATGATGCGACGGTGAAGGGCGGCGCCTATTTTCCGATGACGGTGAAGAAACATCTCAGGGCGCAGGAGATCGCCCTGCAGAACCGGCTGCCCTGCCTCTATCTGGTTGATAGCGGCGGCGCCAATCTTCCGCATCAGGCCGAGGTCTTCCCCGACCGCGACCATTTCGGTGCGATTTTCTACAACCAGGCGCAGATGTCGGCCGAAGGCATTCCGCAGATCGCCTGCGTCTTGGGAAGCTGCACCGCCGGCGGCGCCTATGTGCCGGCCATGTCCGACGAGACGGTGATCGTCCGCAATCAGGGCACGATTTTCCTCGCCGGCCCGCCGCTGGTCAAAGCCGCCACCGGCGAAATCATCTCGGCCGAAGAGCTCGGCGGCGCCGAGACCCACGGCCGCCGCTCCGGCGTCGTCGACCATGTCGCAGAGAACGACGAACACGCACTGCTCCTGGTGCGCGACATCGTTGCCAGCCTCAACAGCGTGAAATCGGTCGATATCGACATCCAGCCTCCGCGGCCACCGAAGCTAACCGTCGAAGACCTTCACGGCCTCATCCCCGATGACGTGCGCTCACCCTATGACGTGCGCGAAGTCATCGGCCGGATCGTCGACGGTTCGGAACTGCACGAGTTCAAACCGCTCTACGGCACCACCCTCGTCTGCGGCTTCGCCCGCATCTGGGGCATGCCTGTCGCCGTCATCGCCAATAACGGCGTGCTCTTTTCCGAAAGCGCGCTGAAGGGCGCTCATTTCATCGAGCTCGCCTGTCAGCGCCGGGTGCCGCTGCTCTTCCTGCAGAATATTTCAGGTTTCATGGTCGGCGGCCGATACGAGGCCGGCGGCATCGCCAAGGACGGGGCAAAGCTGGTGACGGCGGTCGCCACGGCGACCGTGCCCAAGGTGACTGTCATCATCGGCGGCAGTTTCGGCGCCGGCAATTACGGCATGTGCGGCCGCGCCTATCGCCCGCGTTTCCTCTTCACCTGGCCGAACAGCCGCATCAGCGTCATGGGCGGCGAACAGGCGGCTTCCGTGCTCGCCACCATCCGCCGCGACGCGATGGAGGCGCGCGGAGAGAATTGGTCTGCTGACGACGAGGAGGCTTTCAAGGCGCCGATCCGTGCCGACTACGAGGCGGAGGGCAATCCCTATTACGCCACCGCCCGCCTTTGGGACGACGGCATCATCGACCCCAGCCAGACGCGCGACGTCCTTGGTCTTGCGTTCTCCGCCTGCCTGAATGCGCCGATCCCGAAAGGGCCGCGCTTCGGCCTGTTCCGGATGTGAGGCGGCGATAATGGAAAGCCTTCTCATTGCCAATAGGGGCGAGATCGCCCGCCGCATCATCCGGACAGCAAAGATCGCCGGCATCCGTACGATCGCCGTCTACTCCGAGGCCGATGCCGGCCTGCCCTTCGTGAGAGAAGCCGACGAGGCGATCGCCATCGGCCCGCCGCCCGCCCGCGAAAGCTATCTGTCCGAGGCACGCATCCTCGAAGCAGCCCGCAAAACTCGTGCTACCGCGATCCATCCGGGCTACGGCTTCCTGTCGGAAAATGCCGAATTTGCCGAAGCGGTCGAGAAGGCCGGCTTCATCTGGGTCGGGGCGCCCCCGGCCGCAATCCGGGCGATGGGACTGAAGGACGCCGCCAAGGAACTGATGCAGGCGGCCGGCGTACCGGTCACACCGGGTTATCTCGGGCCGGACCAGAGCGAAGCAAGGCTTGCAGCTGAGGCCGATGCCATCGGCTACCCTGTTCTCATCAAGGCTGTCGCCGGCGGCGGCGGCAAGGGCATGCGCCGCGTCGACCGCCGTGAGGATTTCAGCGAGCTCCTCGCCTCCTGCCGCCGTGAGGCCGCCGCCTCCTTCGGCGACGACCGCGTTCTGATCGAACGCTATATCGCCAATCCGCGCCATATCGAGGTGCAGGTCTTCGCCGACAGCTTCGGGAACTGCGTCCATCTCTTCGAACGCGACTGTTCGCTGCAGCGCCGCCACCAGAAGGTCATCGAGGAAGCCCCCGCCCCCGGCCTCGATGCTGCCACCCGCACGGCGATCTGCGATGCGGCGGTGAAGGCCGCAAGAGCGGTGAACTATGTCGGCGCCGGCACGATCGAATTCATCGCCGATGCCTCGCAAGGCCTGCGTCCCGACCGTATCTGGTTCATGGAGATGAACACGCGCCTGCAGGTGGAGCATCCGGTCACTGAAGCAATCGCCGGCGAGGATCTGGTGCTCTGGCAGCTGAAGGTGGCAAACGGCGAGCCGTTGCCGAAAAACCAGGACGAGATCGCCATCAACGGCTGGGCCTTCGAAGCCCGGCTCTATGCCGAAAATCCCGCCGCCGGCTATCTGCCCTCGACCGGCCGGCTCGACCATCTGAAACTTCCAGAGGCGGTCCGCGTCGACAGCGGCGTCGAACAGGGGGATGAGATCACCGCCTTCTACGACCCGATGATCGCCAAGATCATTGCGCATGGGCCGAACCGCGAGGCCGCCCTGTCGAAGCTCGCAGCCGCCTGTGCCGGCATCGAGGTCTGGCCGGTCAGATCCAATGCCGGTCTTCTTGCCCGCATCGCCGTCGACCCGGATTTTCGCGCCGCCCGAATCGATACCGGCTTTCTCGACCGCCATGGTGAAAGCCTGGTGGCGAAGGAGCCGGATGAGACGACAATCGACAAGGCGGCCACGGCACTTTCGAAGGCCGCGAATGAGGATCCCTGGTCGGCGCTGACCGGTTTTCGCATCGCCGGGCCAGGCGACGGCCGCGTCCGGGTGCGCATCGACGGTCACCTCCGCTGGGGGCGCGTACGACCCGACCTTGAGGCGAATGCCGTTTGGGCCGACGAGAAGACCGTGCTTTTCGAGGCCGGCAATGCCTGGCCGATCGGCCTGCCTCATGCAGGTGAGGTCGAGGCAAGCCAGGGTGCAAGCGACGGCGCCATCCTTTCGCCCATGCCCGGTCTCGTCATATCGGTCGATGTCGCCGAAGGCGACGCTGTTGCAAAGGGGGATCGTCTGCTGACGGTCGAAGCGATGAAGATGGAACATGCTCTACGCGCGCCCTTCGACGGCATCGTTGGGAAATTGCAGGTTTCCACGGGCGTCCGGGTTTCGGAAAACCAGCTGGTCGTCAGCGTCATCAAGGAGGAGGCGTGATGGCCGGCCGCTATTTCGACGAATGGACGGTCGGCGACCGCATCGCCCACGAGATCCGCCGCACCGTCACCGAGACCGACAATCTGCTGTTCACGACGCTGTCCCACAATCCGCAGCCGCTGCATCTCGATGCCGATTATGCCGCCGGCACCGAGTTCGGCCGGATCGTCGTCAACGGCACTTTCACCTTTGCGCTCACCATCGGCCTTTCGGTCGGCGACACCACGCTCGGCACGCTCGTCGCTAATCTCGGCTATGACAAGGTGACGATGCCGAAACCGGTCTTCATCGGCGACACGCTGCGGGTGGAAACCGAAGTGACGGAGCTGCGGCGCTCGAACTCCCGCCCCGATGCCGGCATCGTCACCTTCCGACACTTGACCCTGAACCAGCGTGATGAAATCGTCTGCCAGTGCCTGCGCACGGCGATGCTGAAGGTAAAACCGTCATGAGGCTGCGCTCGCTGCTCTTCGTGCCCGGCGACCGGCCGGAGCGTTTCGACAAAGCGCTCGCCTCCGGCGCCGATGCCGTCATTCTCGATCTGGAAGATTCAGTTGCGCCCGCGAACAAGCCAAAAGCACGGGAGGCCGTGCACGAATTCGTCCTCGGCCATACCGGCGAGACCGCTCTCCTGATCCGCGTCAATCCCCTCACCTCCCCTGAATTCGAAGCCGACCTTGCCGCTCTGAACGGTCTTCATCCCTTTGCCATCATGTTGCCGAAGGCCGAGGGGGCCGTTTCCGTGGGCAAACTCGCAGCCTCGTTGACGCCGGCCGTTCCCATTTTGCCGATCGCGACGGAAACGCCGTCCGCGATCTTCGAGATCGGCAGCTACCGCGAGGTCTCGACGAAGCTTTGCGGCCTGACCTGGGGTGCCGAGGATCTGCCCGCCGCAATAGGGGCTGCGACCGCGCGGAGGACGGATGGCCGTTATACGCCGCCTTACGAGCTTGCCCGCTCGCTCACTTTATTCGCAGCCCATGCCGCCGCCGTTCCGGCAATCGATACCGTCTATCCCGATTTTCGCGATCTCAACGGTCTCAGGTCCTATGTCGGCCGTGCCCGGCGCGACGGCTTTTCCGGCATGATGGCCGTTCATCCGAACCAGGTCGAAGCGATCAATCACGCCTTCACACCTGACGCCTCCGAGGTCGCCTGGGCCGAGAAAGTCGCCGCCGCCTTTGCCGCCAGGCCCGACGCCGGCGTCATCCAGCTTGACGGACGCATGCTTGACTTGCCGCATCTCAAACTTGCGCTGCGCATTCTGGAAAGCGCCGGACGATAGGCCCGACCTCCCATCCAATCAGCCCGACTTAGCAGTTTGCTTGGAGGCGGCCTGTTCCGGCTCGAGATAACCGGCGCCGATGGCCACATAGAGGTCGACATAATCCTTCGCGACCTGCTGCACGGTGGCAGCAAGGCTCTCCTGAGCATTTGAGACCGAGCGCTGCGCATCCAGGACGTCGAGCAGCGAAGAGGCGCCATCCTTGTAGCTCGTGGTCGAAAGCGCCAGCGATTCCTGCGCCGTCTGCACCTGCCTGCGCAACGGTCCCAGCGCCTGCGTGTCGTGGCGAACGGCCGCAAGCGCGTTCTCGACCTCTTCGACCCCGTTCAGCACCGCCGCCTTCCACGCCAGATATTGGGTTCTGGCATCGGATTTCTCGATGTCGACATTGGCCCGCAACTTGCCGCCATCGAAAATCGGCAGGTTGAGCGTCGGGCCGAACGACCAACTGGTCAGGCTTGCGCCGCTGGCGCCCGATGATTTGACCCAGCTCGGCGAAATCGAGCCGGAGAGCGAGATCGACGGGTAAAGCTGGGCTTCGGCTGCACCGATATCGGCCACAGCCGCCGCCAGCTCGCGTTCGGCCTTTCTTATATCGGGACGGTTGCGGATAAGATCGGCCGGAATGCCGGCGCGGATGTCGCCGCGGAACACCGGCTGGCCTGTATTCTTGCGCAGCTCGTCCGTCAGCGAAGCCGCCGGCATTCCGAGCAGAGTGGCAATGTGATGGGTCGACTCGGTGAAGCTCTGTTCGAGGCCGGGAATGTCCGACTTTGTCGACTGTACCAAGCCCTCGGCCTGAACGACGTCGAGGCGGGAGGCCGCACCGGCTTTCAGCTGCAGCTGCGTAAGTTCGTAAGTCTGCTGGCGGGATTTCAAATTCGCCTGTGAGAGTGCAATCCGTTCCTGATAGTAGCGGGCGTCGACATAACTCTCGACGAGGTCTTTCAGAAAGGTGAGCCTCGCATTGTCGGCCGTCGCATAAGCGGCTCCAAGCGAGGCGATGGCGCTCTCTTTCGAGCGACGGTACTGGCCGAAGACGTCGAGCAGCCAGGACAGGCTGGCATCGCCTCCCGTCGTGTTCGTGGTGCCGACCGTCGTGCGCAGCCGCCCCTTCTCGCCGGATATCGTGTGCGATGCGTCCACGCTCAAGCTCGGCAGAGCGCCTGCCCCAGCAATCGTGACGTTGGCGAAAGCGGAGTTGATGTTCTCGAGCGCCTGCAGCACATCGAGGTTCTCTCTGAGGCCGTGAGTGACCAGCCCGTCGAGCTTCTTGTCGCGATAGGCCGTCCACCATTCAGTCGCCACGACATCGCCGTTGCTCTTGCTGCTCCCCGCTTCGAATTTGGCGGGAAGCGGCATCTCAGGGGGGACGTGATCCGGGCCGCTGACGCAGCCGGTCAGCAGCAGTGTGAATGCGGATGCGGCGTAGCGGAGGGATGAGAGTCTTGTGCGAAGCGAGGTACTCACTGGCGAGCCTTCTGAACCGGGATTGGGCGTTCAGGCTTAGCGGTGCCAGCGTTAACAGCAGTTAAGAAACTGTAAAGTTAGGTAAAATCCGGCGCGCCTCAGCGGGCGATCCGGATCAGTTTTCATCGTCGGCTGCACCATAGGACGTTGGCCTCCTGGGAAGCTCCAGTGTGATCGCCAGGCCGCCGGCATCCGGTAGCGACGCATGCACGCGCCCGCCGTGACGTTCGATGGCCTGCCTGGTGATGGCGAGGCCAAGACCGTATCCTCCTTTCGGCACCGCCTCTTTTCCGCGTGAGAACGGCTGAAAGATCCGTTCAAGCTCATCCCACCCGACGCCAGGCCCCTGATCCGTGACGCAGACCCTGAGGCGCTCGGCAGTCCACTCGCAGGAAACGCTTATGTGCGAATGCTCGGCGGTGTATTTGACGGCATTGCGCACGACGTTTTCGAAGGCCCGGTAGATCAGTTCACCCTCGACCTCGGCCCGAAATGTGCCGTCGATGCTCGTCGTGATCGAGACCTTCCGCGCCTGGGCTTCGAAGGCCGCATCGCCAAGAATTTCGTTCAGCAGTTCGATGACATCAAGGGTCTGCGTCTTCAGCGGCCGGCCGGATCCGGCCGTCAGCCTGGCAAGGGTCAATACCTCCCCTACCAGCATGTCGAGGCGTTCGACCTCCCGGTCCATTCGATCCAGCATGGCGGCGAGTTTGGCTGGGCTCTGCCTGAGTACGCCGACGGCGGCCTGCAGGCGGGACAAAGGCGAACGCAGTTCATGAGAGACGTCGTGAAACAGCCTCTGCTGCGCATCCTGAAGTTCCTGAAGCCGTGCGGCGGTCGAATCGAAGTCGTAGGCGAGCGCCGTCACCTCGTCCTTCCGGCCGGCCATCTTGTCGCCAATGCGAAAATCGAAGCGGCCATGCGCAAGCGCGCTCAAGCCATCGCGCAAATGCACGACGGGGCGGATCAAATACCGGGCGAGCGCGCCCGCCGCAATCGTGCTCGCAACCAGGATGGTGAGCCACGGTATGATAGGACCAAGCCTATCGAACGTGAAGCTGGGGGGCGCTGAGAGAGAAAGCCGATAGCAAATCCCATCCCTCAGCACGTCCCGGGTGGTGACCGTGCTCTTCGTGGTACAGGCGCCGGCTTCAGCAGGCTTCGAAAGCGTAAGGCCGAGGGGCTGAGTTCTCTCGCTTGTCCGAACGAAACGCGCGGCGGCGTCTTCGCCGTCGTGGAGCAGGATGTTCTCCGTCAGATTCATGACAATCGCCCGTCGCTCCTGGTCCAGCTGCCGCGCAAACGGAACCGCTTGAAGGAATTTGACGAGCAGGATCACGACTGCGAGGCTTATCGCCAGCGTCAGCCAAATGATCCTGAAGAACTTCCAGAAAAGACGTGGCATTTTCAGTCCATGAGAAGCTGGTAACCCTGGCCACGAACGGACTGGATCCAGGATTGCCCGTCCTCCCTCAGCCCGAGCTTCTGACGGACGCTGCTGATATGGACGTCGATACGCCGGTCGAACGGCGTAAGCGGCTTGCCGAAGGCGCGTTTTGAAATGTCCTGCTTCGACACGAGCTGACCGCCATTGCGGGCAAGAACCTCAAGCAGGCTGAATTCCGTGCCGGTCAGATCAAGGGGTTCTCCGCGCCACTCGGCAATCCTGCTGCCCGGATGGATCACGAGCTGCCCGGCCCTCACCGTGTCGATCGAGACTCCGGCGACCGGCTGACCCGCTCGACGCAGGATAGCGCGAACCCTCGCCGCAAGTTCGCCGGGCGAGCACGGCTTCGGCACATAATCGTCGGCGCCGAGATTGAGACCGGATATCCGATCGACATCATCTCCTCGGGCGGTCAGCATCAGAACGGGGACTTGGCTGAGCTTCCTGATTCTCTGAAGCACTTCGATCCCGTTCATTCGCGGCATCATGATGTCGAGCACAATAATGTCGGCCGTGTTGCCGGCGGCTGCGGCAATCGCCGCACGGCCATCCGTGTCAGTGGCGACGTCATATCCTTCTTCCGTCAGATATTCCTGCAGAAGCGTCGTCAGCTCGACGTCGTCGTCGATGAGGAGAACCTTGTTCATTCGCGTCGTCCGTCATTCATGTCAGCGGTCATACAGCACAAATGGGAACACTCCATCAATTTTACCCAGCTTAACACTAACTTGACCGCACTTTACGTTCGTCCCGCTACTGATCGATATGACGGCATCGATCGGCTCTGACACGACCTGCCGGTGCTTAAAACGGCAAGGAGTGGCATCGTGAGAAAGTCGCTTGGGACAGTTGCCGCCGCATGCATCGCGGCAACGCTTCTCTTTCTCTTGCGCAATGCCATGCTGGAGCAGGTGGCTGCGCCCGCGCTGACCGTCTCACTTTCGGCGCAGCGGGACGGACCTGAGACCATTCCCGCAGGCGGATGGCTGAAACCGTGGCAGGAAGCGATTGTCGCCTCCGAGGCGAGCGGCCTGCGCATAACCGATGTTCTCGTCGATGTCGGTTCCGTCGTCACCAAGGGACAGACGCTCGTCCGGCTGTCGCAGAAAAGCGTGCTGGCCGATATGCGCAAGCAGGAGGCGGCCGTCGCAGCCGCCAAGGCAAATCTGTCCAAGGCCAAGCTCAACGCCGACCGGGCACGGCAGTTCTCCCCAGCGGGAGATCTTACCGCCGAAAAGATCGCCGAATATCTGGCCGACGAACGGGCGGCAGAAGCGAGCCTTGCATCTGAAGACGCGGCGCTCGACAGTGAAAAGATCAAGCTTGCGCAGACGACCATCACCGCCGTCGACGACGGCCTCATCATCTCGCGCTCCGCCGAACTGGGAGCTGTCGTCTCGGCCGGTGCTGAGCTGTTTCGCCTTGCGCGCCAACAGCGCGTCGAGTGGCAGGCCGAAGTTCAGGCGCACTACCTCCCGCGCATCGCAGAAGGTCTGAGCGTCGAAATCAACGGACCGGATGATCGGCCAATTCAAGGCAAAGTCAGGCTTGTTGCACCTTCGGTCAGCACCGATACCAGCCGCGTGATCGTCTATGTGGCGCTTCCCGCGGACTTGCGTCCGCGCACCGGCCTTTATGTGACCGGCAATATCGAACTGAAGACCGCTCCAGCCCTGCCACTTCCCGCGAGCCGATCATGTTCGGGGACCGGATAAACTGCGCCGCGACTGCGGCCCAAGGAATCGAGATGGATAATTACGAGATGATCAGCCATGGATAGAACCAAGCCACAGCGTGTTGTCGTCATGACCGGAGTCACCGCGGGGCTTGGCGCACACGCTCTACGGCACATCGCCGCCCAGCCCGACACGCGCGTCATCGTCGATGCCCGTGGAAATGGACGGAAAATCCCGCGTGGCGTCGAGGTGATACCGCTCGATCTCGCCTCGCTTGCCAGTGTCCGCCAATTCATCAACACGGTAAGGGATCAACTCGGTGAAGCCGGCATCGACGTCCTCGTCCTCAACGCTGGCATGCAGTCCTCCACGAGCGAAGGGCGGAGTTCGGACGATTATGAGCTGACATTCGCGGTCAATCACCTCGCACATTATCTGCTGGCAAGACTGCTGCTGCCTGATATGGCCGACCACGGCCGCCTGATCATCACCACCAGCGAAACCCATGATCCCGCCGTTACTCCGATCGCTCCCAAGACTCTTGAGCCGCAGGTGCTGGCGCGCCCGGGCAAGAGTGGCTTCGGCTCGGGAATACGCGCCTATGCCGCCTCCAAGCTGTGCAATCTTTTGACCGCACAATCCTTCGCTGCTCTCGATGACGTCAAGGCACGCGGGATCACCGTCGTCGCCTTCAGCCCCGGCCTCACCGGCGGCACCTCGCTCGGCCGCGACAGTCCGCGCGTCGCACGGGCGCTTGTCATGTTCCTGATGCATACTGTCTTCCGCCTGGTCGGCCTCTTCCGTCCCGAATACGTGGTCGGAACACCTGAGCGCGCCGGCGAAGCACTGGCCGAGGTCTCTCTTGGCGCCGTCACCCTGCCGGCGGGCCGAATTTATCTCTCCCTCGTCAAGGGCAAACCAACATTCCCCGATCCCTCGGCGCTGGCGCAAAGCCCGGACGCCCGGGAACGGTTGTGGCGCGAAAGTGCCGTCATGGTCGGCCTCGGTCAAATGGCAGGCGATATCGGCGAACCGGACGCAGGTGAACACTACCGTGACCGCGGCAATGAGGCCGCTGTCCCTTGATAGCAACGGAAAACAGATGCCGCGACATGCGCAATCTGACGCTCGCTTTCCTGATATCAGAGAAAGAAAGGATACCAGCATGAAACGTCTAACGCTCGCGATGGCGGCCGTCGCGGTTGTTGCCGCAGCACCCGCTTTTGCCGCAGAGGGAAAAGCCTATCTGCCGCCGCAGACAGCGGCCGCTATTATCGCCAATGGAAAGCCGTGGTCGGCGGAAGCGCCAAATGGCAGGAACTTCAAACTCACTCTGAACAAGGATGGCACGGGGAACATCAAGGGGCCTCTGCTGTTTCAGCTGACCGTAAACTGGGCCGTCAAAGGTGACGCGATGTGCATCTCCGGCACGATGATGTCGAAGTGCCTCCGGTTCCGCGAGATTCCCGACGGTCTCCAGGCTTGGGATGGGGAGAAGCCCGACCTGAAGCTCACCCACTAGAGCTTTTCCGGGTTAGATTGAAGCATTGGCTCAAACGAAGTCGGATGGTCGACCGGCCGGCGCGCGTCGTAGCCCAGCTCTACGGCCAAGCCGGCCGGTCGATCAGCCGGCCCGTTTCAGCCAACCCGAAGGGCCGGGCATCTTTCCGCCAGGATCAGAGGCGATCGGCTCGGACATACCTTGGGGTATGCCCGTCGCCAATCGCCTCTGCCCTGACGAAAACCTGCTCCGGNAGAATGCTTCAATCTAACCCGGAAAAGCTCTAGCTTCGCAGGATTTTGGGCCGTCTCGGCCCAAAATCTTTACTTGCGCCCAATTTCCGAGCAGGCACGATCCCGTCCACCGCTCGCCCGTCGGCCATGATATCCCGCGGCTTGACAGCTCCATGTTCGGGCACTCCGCCCAACTTTACCCAGCTTAACACTAACTTGACCGCACTTAACGTTCGTCCCGCTACTGGTAGCAGGGGCGGCATCGGTCATGCGGCAGGATTTGCCCGCGCCTGTGCCGGAACTGCAAGGATTTGATCGTTGAAAAAGCCGTCTATGACATTTGCCGCCTTATGCGTCGCGGCCGCACTTCTGTTTTCCTTTCGCGGCGCCGCGGCCGAGCAAGCCGCCGCACCCGCGCTCACCGTCTCGCTGACGGCGCCGGAGCAGCGGGATTGGCCTGAGACAGTGCCTGCCAGCGGATGGCTGAAGCCCTGGCAGGAAGCAGTCATCGCGTCCGAGACGAGCGGTCTGCGGATAACCGATGTTCTCGTCGATGTCGGCTCCGTCGTAACGAAGGGGCAGACGCTCGTCCGGTTGTCACAGGAGAGCGTGCTGGCCGACCTTCGTAAGCAGGAGGCGGCCGTCGAGACCGCCAAGGCAAGCCTTGCGAAGGCCAAGGCCAATGCCGACCGGGCACGACAGCTCCAACCCTCAGGTGCGCTCTCCGACGAGAAAATTGTCGAATATCTCGCGGACGAGCAGACGGCTGAGGCGACTCTTAAGTCCGAAGAAGCGGCGCTCGACAGCGAAAAGATCAAGCTTGCACAGACGACCGTCGCTGCCGTCGACGACGGCCTCATCACGTCGCGCTCCGCCGACCTCGGCGCTGTCGTCTCCGCCGGCACTGAACTCTTCCGCATGGTTCGCCAGCAGCGGATCGAATGGCAGGCCGAGGTTTCAGCACGTTACCTTCCGCGCATTTCAGAAGGTTTGCGCGTCAAGATCAACGGACCGGACAACGAATTCATCGAAGGCAAGGTGAGGCTGGTCGGTCCGTCGGTCAGCACCGATACCAGCCGGACGATCGTCTATGTCGCGCTTCCCGCAGACGCACGTCCTCGCACCGGACTCTATGTGACCGGAAATATCGAGCTGCAGACCTCCCCGGCGCTGACCGTTCCCGAAACGGCAATCGTGTTCCGGGACGGGATCAGCTACGTCTTTACCGCCGCCGCGGATCAACGGGTGCAAAGGGTCCGGGTCGAAACCGGTCGCCGCAACAATGGCGAAGTGGAAATCGTCTCGGGCATAGAGCGCTCGGCCAAAGTGGTGACTTCGGGCGGCGCATTCCTGTCGAATAATGACCTTGTGAAGATTGCGGAGAAAAACTGATGAACTTCTCAGCATGGTCCATCCGCAACCCCGTACCGGCGATATTGCTGTTTGTGATGCTCACCGTTGGTGGGTTCCTGGCCTTCAACCGGCTGCCGATCCAAAACTTTCCCGATATGGACCTTCCGACGATCACCGTCAGCGCCACGCTCGAAGGAGCGGCGCCGACGCAGCTTGAGACCGAGGTCGCCCGCCCTATCGAGGATAGTCTCGCCGCGCTCAGCTATCTCGACCATGTCACCACGACGATCACTGATGGCAGCGTCTCGATCAAGGTTTCCTTCAAGCTGGAAAAGGATAGCGAAACAGCGTTGAACGAAGTCCGCAATGCCGTCGACAGCGTCAAGGGTGATCTGCCGGCGCAGATGGAGACGCCGAGCGTCACCAAGGTCACGGTACAGAGCACCGCACTGGTTACCTATGCCGTACGGTCGACCGCTCTCAACGAGACCGAGCTGTCCTGGTTTGTCGATAACGATCTGACGAAAGCGCTGCTGTCCGTCTCCGGCGTCGGGCAGGTCAATCGCATCGGCGGGATCGACCGCGAGGTTCATGTTGATCTCGATCCTTCGACGATGGCCTCGCTCGGAGTTACCGCCGCAACCGTGTCGTCACAGTTGAAGGCCGTGCAGGCGGATACGTCAGGTGGCCTCGGCGAAATCGGCGGCACCCGTCAGACGCTGCGGACACTCGGCGCCCTGCCATCGGTCGAAGCGCTGAAGGCGCTCAGAATTCCGCTGGCCAACGGCCAGCAGGTTCGCCTCGATGAGGTCGCATCCGTCACGGACAGCTTTGCCGAGCGCTCCTCGCTCGCCTATCTCGACGGCAAACCGGTGATCGCGGTCGAAATCAAGCGTTCGAACGGCTTTTCCGACAGCGGTGTCGCTGCCGACGTCGACAGGACGATCAAACAATTCGCAGCCGCGCATTCCAACGTGCAGATTGATGAGGCTTACAGCACGATTGGGCGGATCCTCGACAATTACGACGGCTCAATGGAAATGCTGTACGAAGGCGCGATCCTCGCTATCGTCGTCGTCTGGTTGTTTCTTCGCGACTGGCGGGCAACGATCCTGTCGGCCGTGGCGCTGCCCTTGTCGGTCATCCCGACCTTCCTCGTCATGTACCTCGCCGATTTCAGCCTGAATATCGTCACGCTGCTGGCGCTGTCGCTGGTGGTCGGCATCCTCGTCGACGATGCCATCGTCGAGATCGAAAACATCGCCCGCCACCTGCAGATGGGCAAGCGGCCTTTCGATGCAGCACTCGAAGCCGCCAACGAGATCGGGCTTGCCGTTATCGCAACCACCTTCACGCTGGTCGCGGTTTTTCTGCCGACGGCCTTCATGAGCGGCATACCGGGTCTCGTGTTCCGTCAGTTCGGCATCACCGCGGCCGTCGCCGTTCTTGCCTCGCTCGTCGTCGCCCGCCTGCTGACGCCAATGATGGCGGCCTATTTCATGAAGGCGCATTCGGCCGAGGCAACGGATGGACGGGTCATGACCGCCTATATGGCAGTCGTGAAAGCGGCCATGCGCCGCCGGAAGACCACGGTGGCCCTGACCGCGGTCGTCGTTGCGCTGTCTCTTTCCACCATCCCCTTGCTCAAATCAGGTTTTCTGCCTGCTTCCGACGATGCGCGAACCCGCATCACGCTCACCATGCAGCCGGGCGCCACCATTGAGCAGACCGATGCCGCCACCAGGAAGGCCGCCGACATCGTCGGCAAGCTCAAGGACGTCACGCGTGTCTTTTCCTCGGTGGGTGTCGCCTCTTCGAACGGCGGCGGGCCTAACGTCACCACCTCGAGCGATCTAGGCTCTGCCACGATCGTCGTCGTGCTCAAACCCATCGATGAGCGCAATCGCAAGCAGTCGGAAATTGAAAACGACATCCGCCAGGCCCTCTCGGCCCTCCCCGGCATGCGGGTGGAGGTCGGCAACGGCTCTAACGGGACGAAGCTCGAGATCACGCTCGCCAGCGACGATGCAAACGCACTCGATACGGCGGGCGCGGCGCTTGAGGAACAGCTCCGCACCATAAAGGGCATTGGAGCCGTGACGTCGACGGCATCCCGTCAGGCTCCGGAAATTCAGATCACCCCCGATTTCACGCGTGCTGCGGCACTTGGGGTAACATCGACTGCCATTGCCAGCGCAGTGCGCGTCGCAACCAACGGCGAATATTCCTCAGACCTGCCCAAGCTCAATCTGCCTCAGCGGCAAGTTCCCATCGTCGTTCGCTTCAGCCCCGAGTCCCGCACGAAACTCGACGACATCAGGAACATGCGGGTGGCGGGCACGAACGGCAATGTCGACCTCGGATCGATTGCCGATATCCGCATCGGCGGCAGCCCCTCCGAAATCGATCGAATCGACCGCATGCGCAATGTGACGGTGTCCGTCGAACTCAACGGCCGCATCCTCGGCGATGTCAACCGCGAGGCACAGGCGCTGTCGGCACTTCGGCATCTGCCGCCGGGCGTCACGCTTGTTGAACAAGGCGAGCTTCAGCGCAGTTCGGAACTCTTCCAAAGCTTCGCGCTCGCAATGGCAATCGGCGTGTTCTGCATCTATGCGGTTCTCGTCGTGCTCTTCCACGACTTCCTGCAGCCGCTCACCCTGCTGATGGCTCTGCCGCTCTCGCTTGGCGGGGCACTGGTACCGCTCGTCGTGACTGGAACCAGCTTCTCCATGCCGGCCGTCATCGGCCTGCTCATGCTGATGGGCGTGGTAACGAAGAATTCTATCCTTCTCATCGAATATGCGATCATGTCGCGCCACCAGGGCATGTCGCGGTTTGACGCCCTGGTGGATGCCTGCCACAAACGCGCTCGGCCGATCGTCATGACCACCATTGCGATGGCCTCCGGCATGCTTCCGGCGGCTCTCAGCCTGATGGGCGGCGATTCCAGCTTCCGACAGCCGATGGCCATCGTGGTGATTGGCGGGGTCATCATGTCGACGCTGCTCAGCCTTATCGTCATCCCCGTCATTTTTACCTTCGTCGACGACCTGCATGAGGCATTGAAGCGTCTCGTGCGCCGGTCCGGGCCGCACGATGAAGCCGCGGAAAGGGAGCCGCAGGCCTCCAACGATCGCACCGCGATCGCTTTACTCCCCGAACAATCCAGGCGCGGACAAGGTCAGCGATGACGTGCGGTCCGCAAATGTATCCTCACATGGTTCCACGCCGCCTGACGCTCGGCGCTTGTGGCAAACCTCTTCGGTCGCGTTCCTACCCCCACAGGAACAAGACCGCGGGACGTGTCCCCCCGCAGGCGGTATCATGCCGCCTGCGCGTCCTGCCATCGGATCGGCAAGCATGCAGGGTCAAGCTCATCGACATGACGAGAACATAACGTCCTCAGCTGGTCAGCGGCCGTGTTTGGCGCGCCAGGCGGCGAATTCCTCGAGATTGCGCGGCTGCGTCGCCGGATAGAGACCGATGATCGATTGGCCGGCCTGCACGCGCTCGGTAACGAAATCCTCATAGGCGGTCATTTCCACGGCCTCCTCGGCGATCTCGTCAGCGAGCTCGGCGGGAATGACGATCACCGCTTCGTCGTCGCCGACCATGATATCGCCGGGCCAGACCGCCACGTCGCCGCAACCGATCGGCACATTGATGTCGAGCGCCTGGTGCAGCGTCAGGTTCGTCGGCGCCGAGGGGCGGTTGTGATAGGCAGGGATGGCCAACGCCGCTATTTCGGGGCTGTCGCGGAAACCGCCATCGGTGACGACACCCGCCACGCCGCGCACCATCAGCCGCGTGACGAGGATCGAGCCGGCGGAGGCGGCGCGCGGATTCTTGCGGCTGTCCATCACCAGCACCGAGCCCGGCGGGCAGGTTTCGACACAGGCGCGCTGCGGGTGTTCCGGATTGCGGAAAACCTCGAGCTTGTTCAGGTCTTCGCGCGCCGGAATGTAGCGGAGCGTATAGGCCGGACCTACCATGTTGCGGCCTTTGTGAGCGACCGGCTGCACATCCTGGATGGTCTGGTTGCGCAGGCCGCGCTTGAAGAGCGCCGTGCTGATGGTGGCGACGCTGACCCGCATGAGTTTGTCGCGCGTACTGTCCGAAAGTGTCGTCATACATGTCCTCCTAGAAAATGTCCGGTTCTCCGGCTGCCGCACCGAATTCGGGCAGCAGATAATCGAAGTCGCAACCCTTGTCGGCCTGGCTGACATGGGAGGCGTACATCCAGCCGTAACCGCGGCCGAAACGATCCGCCGGCTTCATCCAGGCGGCGCGGCGCCGGATCAGCTCCGCCTCATCGACCAGCATGTCCAGCCGGCGGCTGGGAATATCGATCCTGACGATGTCGCCGTTCCGCAGCAGAGCGAGCGGACCGCCGACATGGGCTTCGGGCGCCACATGCAGCACGCAGGCGCCGTAGCTGGTGCCGCTCATGCGCGCATCCGACAACCGCAGCATATCGCGATGTCCCTGCTTCAGCAGCGCCTTTGGCATCGGCAGCATGCCCCATTCCGGCATGCCGGGACCGCCGAGCGGCCCGGCATTGCGCAGCACCATTACGTGATCCGGCGTCACATCGAGTGTCTCGTCCTCGACCGCCGCCTTCATGTCGGGATAGCTGTCGAAGACCAGCGCCGGCCCTTGATGCACATGGAAGCGCGGATCGCAGGCCGCTGGCTTGATCACCGCGCCGTCGGGCGCCAGATTACCCTTGAGCACGGCAAGCGAGCCCTCCGGATAGATCGGATTGGAAAGCGGCCGGATCACGTCGTCATTATAGATCTTTGCATCGGCCAGCGCCGCGCCCAGCGTTTCACCCGAAACCGTCAAGGCGTCCAGATCGAGCCGCTCGCGAATCTGCGACATCAGCGCCAAAAGGCCGCCGGCATAGTAGAAATCCTCCATCAGATAGGTCTTTCCGGACGGACGGACATTGGCGACGACCGGAGTGACGCGGCCAAGCGCGTCGAGATCGTCAAGCGTCAGCGCGACCCCTCCCCTGCGCGCCATGGCCAGGAGGTGGATGACGGCATTGGTCGAACAGCCGGTCGCCATGGCGACCGTCGCGGCATTGCGAATGGCCGCCGGGGTGACAATCCGGTCCGGCGTCAGATCTTCCCAGACCATCTCGACGATCCGCCGGCCTGAATGAGCCGACATGCGGATATGATTGGCATCGGGCGCGGGAATGGATGAGGCGCCCGTCAGCGTCAGTCCCATCGCATCGGCAATTGCGGTCATCGTCGAAGCGGTGCCCATCGTCATGCAGTGGCCGTAGGAACGCGCGATGCCGGCTTCGATGCCGGCCCATTCTTTGTCCGATATCGTTCCCGCGCGCCGCTCATCCCAATATTTCCACGCGTCCGAACCGGACCCGAGCTGCTGGCCCGCATAATTGCCCCGCAGCATCGGCCCCGCCGGCAGGTAGATCATCGGCACGCCGGCGCTGAGCGCGCCCATGATGAGGCCCGGCGTGGTCTTGTCGCATCCTCCCATCAGCACGACGCCGTCGACGGGATGGGCGCGGATCTGCTCTTCGGTCTCCATCGCCAGGAGGTTGCGGTAGAGCATGGTCGTCGGTTTCATGAAATTTTCCGACAGCGCCAGCGCCGGCATCTCCACCGGAAAGCCGCCAGCCTGCAGGACGCCACGCTTCACGTCTTCGACGCGATGCTTGAAATGGGCGTGGCAAGGATTTAGGTCCGACCAGGTGGACAGGATGCCGATCAACGGCTTGCCGGCCCAGTCGCCGGCATCATAACCCATCTGCATCAGGCGCGAGCGGTGGCCGAAGCCGCGCAGGTCCTCGGATGCGAACCAGCGCGCCGACCGCAGCTCCCCCGGTGTCTTGATGGTTTTCAATGACATGCCGACCACCCTCCAATATTGACATAGCTTGAAGTGTCCGAGGCCAGCAAGATACAGGCTCCCGTCTGAACGTCCATGGATGTCAAGAGAGCCGCTCCATCGCTTCGAAATCAGGCAAGGCGCCGCTGGCGTAACCGATCGCCGTCAGCGAGCCGATGTCGATCCGGCCGCCGCGGATCGACAGGATCGGCCCGTCGGCGCCTTGCTGGTAGAGATCCGGGTGGGCTGCGGCAAAGCGCGCTTTCTCTGCCTGAGGCGCACCCTGCATGCCGGCCACATAGTGGTGACCGTTGCGCTCGACATGGGAGAGGCCGAGCAGTGAGACCAGCGCCAGATCCTGCTGTACCGCAAGTCCGGCCTGGCAGGTGAGATCCTCGCCGGAGAGGAACAGTCCCGGCACACCTCCCGTCCTGATGCGGACCGCCTTGATGAGCGAGCGGTAAATGCCCTTGCAGGTCTTGGAGGAGACGCCGGTATAGCCGAGCCCCCGGGCGCGGGCGAAGGCATCGTCGCCATCATCGCTCTCGTCGATCAGAAAGGGCAATTGCGCCGCCAGATCTCCCAGCGGCGTCTCCATGGTGATCTCGCGCGAGAACGGCTGCTCGACAAAGGCGATGGTCGCCCGCAACCTCTTCAACCGCGGGGTTTCATCGATCCGCGCCAGCACGGCGCCAAGCTGATCGGCGGCGCCGAACTGTTCGTTGCCGTCGACCGTCACCCGGTAGTCGGGCAAGCGGTCCAGCACGGCGGCGATCCGGGCCAGGCGGTCGATATCGGCATCGATCGCGCCGGACAACTTGATCTTGAACCAGCGGTTGCCGTAACGCGTTATCACGGCCTCGAGGCTTTCCGGCAGGCCGTCCTCGACGGGATGGGCGACATCGCCCTCGGTGATCGGGTCGAGCAGTCCGATCGTGTGCCGGGCTGCGATCGAACCGGCAGGGCGAAGGTCGGCAAGCGTCGCCGATGACGCATCCGCATGGATATCCCCCGGCAGCATCGGCCCGCCGATACCGATGAGATTGCGGCGCACCGCATCGAAGAAGGAAATGCCTGCAAGGCGGCAATAGGCGTCGAGCGCCGCGCGGGCGACAAGCGAAGGGCCGAAGCCGGCCGCCAACGGATTTCCGGGCAGGCGCCGCACCGTCTCCAACTCGTTCAGCCGGGCAGCGGCAAACAATGTCGTCGGCGTGGAAGCTTCAAGGGACGCAGCGCCGGCAAGGCGGATCGAGGCGCGCAGTTGATCGACATTTTGCGCCGGCGTCAGGGCCGGATTCTTGTCGAACCATTTCGGCACCATCATCTCGGCGGCGGCGCCGATGGCGGTTTTCCCTTGCTCGTCCTCGATACGAACCCTGAGAAAGGCCTGCGGCGCCTGCTCAAGGGTAGCCGCACCGAAGCGAAACGGCAGGCGCAGCCGGTTATCGCGCTCGAAGGCGTCGATCTCGACGATGCTGACACGCGGCGCCTCCACAGGCCCTCCGATGCTTCTGTCCATCGTCATGCCATCCGCTCGAGCATGGCGCGGGTCACCTCGTGGTGGAGCGCTTCTCCGCGAAGCAGCCGGCCGATCTCGTCCACCATGGCCTGCCCCTGGGCGAAATGTGCCTCTTCGGTGTGGCCAGCAGTATGAGGCGAAATGGTGAGGTTGGCGAGCGCAGGGTCGCGGAAAGGGCTGTCAGAATGCAGCGGCTCGTTGTCAAAGACATCAAGTGCCGCTTCGATACGGCCGGACCGGATTTCGGCGAGCAATGCTGCCTCATCAACGAGTTCGGCACGGGCCGTATTGATGAACAGGGTGCCCGGACGCAGCAGCGCCAGTTCGCGGGCACCGATCATGCGGCGCGTTTCGGGCAGGACGGGCGCATGCAAGGAAATCACCTCGCTTTGAACCAGCGCATCCTCCAGCGCGACACTGACAACGCCAAGTGCTGCGGCCTCCCTCTCGTCCAAATAGGGATCAACGACCAGTACGCGACAGCCGAACGGAACGAGCAGGCGCATGACCGCCCGTCCGACATATCCGGCGCCGACGATGCCGACCGTGCGGGCGCCCAGCAATCTCTGCGGCACTGCGGCACGAACGTCGAGCCATTCGCCGCCGCCACGCAATTGAGCATGCAGCTGGTGAATGCCGCGCATGGAAAGCAACGCTTCGGCGACGACGAATTCGGCAACCGAGGCAGCAATTTTCGAGGCAGCATGGCTGACGCGAAGGCCCTCATCGAACAGACGGGCAGGAACGAGCGTGCGGATGCTGCCGGCCGAATGCGCGGCGAGGGCAAGTTGCGGATGGCGCTGACGCGTGGCGGCATCGAAGGGCGGCGTTCCCCAGCCGGTCAGGCAGGCGGTGGCGCCTTGCAGCAGCCGGTCGGCATCGGCGGCGTCGATAACGGCGCCGGTCGGCCAGCGCACCTCGCCGAGAGCGTTCAACTCAGCGGTCGCCGCATCGTCCAGCATCATGCGGCGGGTCTTTTCGGTCAAAAGGACGGCAATGATGGAAGCCTGCTCGTTCATCTTTCTGCTTCTTTCGCTGCGGCGACCAGGCGCCTGAGATAGGCAAGATCGGCGCGGACCTTGTCGAGCGCCTGCGGCCGGGGAACCCGGTATTGGGAATGCACCGAGAGCACACCGGCAAATCCGGTGACGACCAGATGGGGGATGATTTCGTTCCAGGGCACCATGCCCTCGTCGAGCCCCTGCCAATCCGAATGCCATGCGCGCTGACCGCCGGCGCCGTAAGCGCCGGGAAACCAGCCGCCATTCTTGACGCCCAAGCAGCAGAACCATGGATCGAGAACGTCGAGGGTGAGGCGCCAGTCCTCGCTTCCCTCGCGAACGATCTGATTGGCTGGATCGGGATAGACGCCGATCCGCGCCGGATCGTGTCCGGTCAGCAATTGCAGCGCCAGCGCGCCCGAGCTGTGCAGCGTCCCGCCGTGGAGCTGGATGGTCAGCTTGATGCCGAAGCGTGCGGCCAGGCGCTCAAAGCCGTCAAGATCGTGCCGCGCCTCGTCGAGCTGGACTCTCCAGCGTCGAGAGGGATCATAGCGCCAGAAACCGAGCCTGATCTGCCCGATGCCAGCCTCGCCGCAATGCCCGAGAATCCGGGACGTAGCATCGTCGGGCCGTGTGGAATCAATCGTCGCCATCGGTATGCGAAGGCCGGCCGCGGCTAAGAGTTTCACCGCCTCGACAATCTGCTCCGGCCTGTCGGGGGAAACGGCATGGCCGTCGCGGATGAGGAGGTCGGCACAGTCGAAGCCCAGATCGGCGGTGATCTCCGCCGCCTTTTCGAGCGGCAGTCCCTCCAGTGTCTTGGTGAAATAGGCGATATCCATGATCAAATCCGAAGTGGAGAAGGCCGTTCATCAACGGGAAACACAAACTTCGCTCCGGCGGCCGAATGCATCACGGGCGCAGACCGCGTAACGTGCACCCTCCGGCGGCGACATGTGCAGGAATGCCGTCGAGATCAGCGGCACGGAATTGGCTTTTTCGAATGTCTTGCCATCCCTGCTGACCAGGACATCATAGAAGATGGCAGGGCTCGTATCGGCGGCGGCCCAGAACAGCATGCGCCGCTCCCGGCCGCCGAGACCAAGGTAACGTTCGATAACGAGGTCTGTAGGCGCGGCCGGAGGGCTGCCGAGATCGGGAACGACGAGCACCTGCGTCAGCGACGGCAGGGGCACGTCCAGATCGACGCTGATCCGGCCTTCGTCGCAGTCGACGGTGCTGATCGGATGCAGCAAGGCGGGCTCCTGCGCACGGCGCAATTCGGCGAATTGCGCTTCGGTTGGCTCGGGTGGCGCGCCGACCGGCTCGAAGGGTCCGCGGGGATTGCTTTCGTCGCGCTGGGCCTCCCAGACCTCCATTGGATTGGTGAATTCCTCGTCGATGCGCAGCAGGCACAGCGCATGGCGGCCGGGAACCAGCCCGCTCACTTCGAGGCGGACAGCGGTCCGCCCCGAACGGTTGATCGCATCGACGCTGTGAATGAGGCTGATGGAAACACCGCCGCCCGGCAGCCGTGTCGGCAGGATCGCCAGGCCATCCTGGTCGGGCGCCAACGGAGGCTCGGCCGTCACCTTGCAGACGGTGTCGCCGAGCGTTGCCAGCAATTCCATCGATGTCAGGCCGGGCTTCTTGATGATGTCGAAGGGCGGCGCCTTGTCGACATCGGTAACCAGTCTGTTCAGATCGGTCTTGTGCTCCCATTGCGCCTTGGTGAAATTGCGCGAACCGAAATAGGCAAAGATCGTGCGCTGGCCCCAGCCGCCGATAAAGGCATGGTCATTGCTGAGGAAGGTGAAATCAGCCGCCTTCGGGGCAATGATGCGCCGGTCGTGCTGTTCGATGATCCGGGCGATGATACCGGCATAGTAGGCCTTGCCGTGCCAGCTGTGATGATCGCTCCAGCCGAGCTGCGGATCGCATTCATCATTGACAATCGGCAAGGCCGCAAGCCGCGGATGATGCTCCTTGAGATAGTCGACGACGAGAAGCGTGCGGTCGACGATGGCGTGGGTTTTCGGGGTCAGGTCTTCCTTGCTGCCGTTGACGCCCTTTTCGTGGATCGAGATGTAGTCGAGGCGCGGCGGCCCCTCGCCGGTGAGGCAGCTCGTGCCGACGTCGCAATGGGCCATCAGGGCGCCAAAGATCGGCGAGAGCGTGCGGGCAGTGCCGGGCCCACCCATGGGCAGGCCGGGATCGATGGCATCGAGCCCGGCGACGCAGGCGTCGTAATAATTGGTGTAGCCTTTGATCCCGTATGTCCACCAGCCGGAGTCGGCCTCGTTCGTCGTTTCGAAATACCAGCTGCGCAATTCGTCCATGCCGTAACGCGCGCCATAGCGGTCGGCCGTCGCTGTGACGAGATCCCGCCAGCGCTTGACCTGGTCCATGTCCTCATAATCGGTGAAAAGGCCGGAGGGATTGCCCATCAGTTCGAAGAACGGCTTCAGACGATGTTCGATTATCACGTCGAGCGCGCGGTCGAGCAGGGACCAGTCATAACCGGCGCCGCCGGTCGAGCGCAGCAGATTGTAGAGATAGTGCACACGCAGGTACCGGATGCCTTCGTTCGGCAGTCCGCCGATATAGGCGAGCATCTGGCGCATTTCGGGTTCGAGCAGCAGTTCGGCCGGCGAAAAGCCGGTGCCGCGCCAGAACCGGTTAAAGGGGCGCACCGCCTTATCGGCATCGACCTTTATTCGCGTACGTTCACGCATGGATCGTCTCTCCTCGAACGGGCAGTGTCCGCAAAGCGGCCGGAGCCGGATTATTTGAACTTGTCGCGCATCGCGTCGATGCCGGGGATTGTTTTGGTCAGATGCTGATGGGCGGGATCGAAGCGCTGGATCAGCCCCCGGCGGTGCTTGCCGACCAGGATGGTGAAGATATAGCCGCGATGCCCCGGCGAGGTGACCGTCGGGTGGTAGCCCCGGTCGAGCAGGAAAGTGTCGCCGTTACGGGTCATGAGGATCTTGACCGGACCATTTTCGTCATAGGTGATCTGACTGCCGAAGCCGGTCTCTGGCTGAAAACGGTAGTGATAGAGCTCCTCGTGCAGGGTCTCGGCATCGCCGTCTTCGGTATCGTGCTTGTGCGGAGGATAGCCCGACCAGCAACCCTCGCCGGCATAGAGTTCGCTGACCAGCAGATTGCCGCAGCGGCCGTTCTGCCGTTGCCCGAGCAGGTGGACGATCCGCCGCTGGCTATGCGTGTCGGGCGAGCCGACATTGACCGCATCGACCTCGTCGGGCGTCACCCGAAACGGTGCGTAGCGCGTATCGCAAATGCCGCCGGCAATGGCGATTTCCGCCGGGCCGCCACGGGCCGATATCCGGACAATGGCGTCGACGGGCGCATAAACCGAGTCCGCGTCACCTCCCCAGATATCGGCTCGCCGGCCCACGGCTTCGAAACTGATACCATCCACTTCGATATCCACCTGCCCCGACAGCACGACGTAGAGGCTTTCGTGCAAGGGCAGCCGCCGCGCGTCCCAGCCATCGGCCGAAAGCGTGACGAGGTCGAAATAGATGAGATCGAGCGTCCTGGAGGAGGTATCCACAATCGGACGCTGCTCGGAGCGTGGAATGAATTCGGGCATCAATTGAACTCCGGAACGGTACGGTCGGCAAAGGGATTGAGGGTCAAGGATTCGGCGTAGTGGCAGGCGACTGCGTGCCCATCGGCGGTCACGGTGCGCAGGGCCGGCACCTCCTGCCTGCAAAGCTCGGTTGCGTAGCGGCAACGCGGATGGAATGCGCAGCCGGCAGGCGGATGGGCGGGGTCGGCCACCTCCCCCGCCAGCCGGATGCGCCGGCCGTGACGGCGCAGTCTCGGATCGGCGATCGGCACGGCCGAAAGCAGCGCTTCGGTATAGGGATGGCGCGGGCGGGAAAAGATCTGCTCCGTCGGCGCCTTTTCGACGACACGGCCGACATACATGACGGCGATGTTGTCCGAGATGTGCCGTACGACCGAGAGGTCGTGGGCGACGAAGAGATAGGTCAGGCCGAACTGCTCCTGCAGATCCTGCAGCAGGTTGATGGTCTGGGCCTGAACGCTGACATCGAGCGCCGAGACGGCCTCATCGGCGATCACCAGGCGTGGATTGGACGCCAGCGCCCGGGCGATGCCGATACGCTGGCGTTCGCCGCCGGAAAAAGCATGGGGATAGCGACGCATATATTCGGGCCGCAGGCCGACGCTCTGCATGAGATCGGCGACCCGGTGTTCGAGTTCCCGGCCCCTGGCGATACCGTTGACACCAAGCACCTCGCCGATGATATCGATGACGGGAAGGCGCGGATTGAGCGAGGATTGCGGATCCTGGAACACCATCCGCAGATCGCGGTGGATTTCCTTGAGCGCCGGGCCTGACAGCCCCGCGAGATCCACAGTGCCGCCGCTTCGGTCGCGATAGCGGATTTCTCCGCTTGTCGGCCGATAGATTCGCAGGACGGTGCGGGCAAGCGTGGACTTCCCGCAACCGGATTCGCCGACGATTCCGAGCGTCTCGCCGTCCTCGACGCGAAGCGAGACGCCGTCGACCGCCTTGACATGTCCGACCACCTGCCGGAACGCGCCCTTGCGAATGGGAAAATGCATCCTGAGATCGTTGAGCTCCAGCAGCGGGCTTGGCTGCATTACGGGATCGGCCATCATTGTCTCCCCTCGTAAAGCAGGCAGCTGGCGACGTGCCCGTCACCGACGACGACGGATCCGGGGTCCTTCCGATCACAGAGGCCTGCTCTCGCCTCTCTGCATCGGGGATGAAAGCTGCAGCCCTCCGGCCTGTGGAAACGCGAGGGCACCATGCCCTCGATGGTCGCCAGCCGTTCGCTCGGCTGCCCGTGCATGCGCGGCACCGATTGCAGCAGGGCCTTGGTGTAGGGGTGGGCCGGCGCGTGGAAGATCGTATCGACATCGCCTGCCTCGACGACCCGGCCGAGGTACATGACGACGACTTCGTCGGCGATTTCGGCGACAACGCCGAGATCATGGGTGACGAACAGCACCGAAAGCCCGAACTCGGCCTGCAGCGAGGCGAGCAGATCGAGGATATTGGCCTGGGTGGTCACATCGAGCGCCGTAGTCGGCTCGTCGGCGATCAGCAGTTTGGGACGGCAGGCGAGCGCGAGCGCGATGCAGACGCGCTGGCGCATGCCGCCGGAAAACTGAAAGGCATAACTTTCCATCCGTTCGGCAGGACGGGGGATGCCGACCAGCGCCAATGTCTCGATTGCATGTTCACGCGCCTCCTTCTTTCCCATCTTCAGATGCAGGCGGATTACTTCCACCATCTGGTTGCCGATCGTATGGACGGGCGAAAGCGCTGCCATCGGCTCCTGGCTGATCAGGCCGATCTGGGCACCGCGGATCGCCCGCATGTCACGGCCGCGCGGATCAAGCGCCGCCAGATCGATGGCCGGTGCCGCCGGATCCGGCCGGTAGCGGATCGCGCCCGAGACGATCCGCCCGCCGCGCGGAACCTGGTTGAGGATCGAGCGGCCGGTGATGCTCTTGCCCGAGCCGGATTCGCCGACGACGCAGACCGTCTTGCCGCGTGGAATGCCAAAGGACACGCCGTCGACCGCCCTAACCGTGCTCGCGCCGCCGAAGAAGTGGGTCCGGAGATCGTCGACCTCGATCAGCGAGTCACGCTCGGCGTGCCGGCCGCCGGCGGCCGCGAAATTTCTATCAGTATTCATAGGGATCTGCAGCATCGCGTAATCCATCACCGAGGAAATTGAGGGCGAGCACGGTGACGATCACCGCAAGGCCGGGAAGGAACAGCCAGGGGGCGCTCGAGACCGCGAGAATGTTCTGCGCTTCCTGAAGCAGCACGCCCCAGCTCACGACAGGCGGACGCAGCCCGATGCCGAGAAAGGAGAGCGCGGTTTCGGCAAGAATCATCGTCGGGATGGCGAGCGTGACCGACGCGATGATGTGGCTCATGAAGGATGGCACCATGTGCCGCCAGATGATGCGCATCCGCGAACAGCCATCGAGATGGGCGGCGATGACGAAGTCCTCGGTCTTCAGCGACAGGAAACGTCCCCGCACGACGCGCGCCAGGTCGGTCCAGCCGATCAGCGACAGGATGACCGTGATCCAGAGATAGACCAGGATGGGATCGGCGCTGATCGGAACGGCGGCCGCAAGCCCCATCCACAGCGGGATAGTCGGGATCGAGTTGATGAGTTCGATAGAGCGCTGGATCACATCATCGACCCAGCCGCCATAGAGCCCCGAAATGCCGCCGAGGATGATGCCGAGGATCAGGCTGATCGCCACCCCGATGAGCCCCACGGACATGGAAATGCGGGTGCCGTGCACCGTCCGGCTGAAGACGTCGCGGCCGAGCCGGTCGGCGCCGAACAGGTAGAATGGTTTGCCGGCCTCGGCCGGGCCGATCAGGTGCCGGTCGAGATCGAACAATCCCCAGAGCCGGTAAGGCTCGCCTTTGACGAAGAAACCGACGGGGATGACGACGGCGGGATCGGGCACATAGGTGCGGCTGAGCGCGATCGGGTCGACCTTCATCGAATAGCCATTGACATAGAGCGGATGAAATCTCCCCGCCGTGTCATAGCCGGCGAATCTCAGCTGCTGGGGCGGCGCATAGGTGTAGCGGGAATCGTAGGTCTGCGATGAAACCGGAGCGAGGACCTCGGCAAACAGCGCGACCAGGTAAATCAGGAAGATCACGACCCCCGCCGCCAACGCCAGCCGGTGGCGGCAGAAGCGCCGCCAGATGAGTTTCCACTGACCGGCGACGGCGTCCGAATTGCGAATGGGTTCGGGCGGTAGTGCGATGGCTTGATCGGTCATGTCTGTCGTCCTTCAGCCGTTGCGGATGCGCGGATCGAGCCAGGCGAGCAGCAGGTCGGAGATCAGCGTTCCGATCAGCGTCAGCGTGCTCATCAGCAGGATGAAGGTGCCCGCCAGATACATGTCCTGGGCGAAAAGCGCGTTGAGCAGGAGCGGACCGGTGATCGGCAGGCTGAGGACGATGGAGACCACCACCGAACCGGAGACGAGGTGCGGCAGCACCCAGCCGACGGTGGAGATGAACGGGTTGAGCGCCACCCGCACCGGATATTTCAACAACAATCGGATTTCGCTGAGACCCCGGGCGCGGGCCATGTCGACATAAGGCTTGTTGAGCTCGTCGAGCAGATTGGCGCGCATGATGCGGATCAGCGCTGCCGTAGCGCCGGTGCCGAGCACGACAACCGGGATCCACATATGCGACACGAGATCGCCGAGCTTGACCCAGCTCCAGGCGGCATTGATATAGGTGGGCGAAAACAGCCCGCCGACGCTCTGGCCGAAATATTGCGCCGAGACGAACATCAGCACCAGCGCCAGCAGGAAGTTCGGGATGGCAAGGCCGAGAAAGCCGAAGAAGGTGGCGAAATAGTCCCCCACCGAATATTGCCGCACGGCCGAATAGATGCCGATCGGAAAGGCCACCGCCCAGACGAAGAGCAGCGTGGTGACCGAGACCACCATGGTCAGGCCCATGCGCGCCCAGATCAGCTCGCTGACCGGCTTGTTCCAATCGAGAGACTGGCCGAAATCGCCGCGCAGCAGGATGCCGCTGATCCATTTCCAGTATTGCACCGCCCAGGGCTGATCGAGGCCGTAGCGCTCACGCAGGCCGGCGATGACGCCGGGATCGATCGTTTCGTTCTGCGAGGCCAGACGCGCCGTCATCGCGGTCAGGAAGTCGCCCGGCGGCAGCTGGATAATGATGAAGGTCACGACCGAGATCGCGAACATCATCGGGATCATGTAAAGCAGACGTCTGATGATGAAGCCGGCCATGTTCAAGCTCCTTCGACCGGCGATCGCCGATCGGTCTGAATGATGGGGCGGGGCTGGTGGCGGAATGGCGCGCGGGCGCCATTCCGGCCGATCATGTGTCTTATTGCTGGTAGTAGAAGGTCTCGGGTTTGGCCGGTCCCGGCGTCATGTAGAACGAGGTGCTGGGGATGACCTTCGGGACATTGTGCATATTGGTCTTGACGATGCCGACGCGGTCCGGCTCCAGGTTGGTGCCGATGACGTAGAACTCGTCACGGGTGATCGCCAGCAGTTCCTTCATGGCTTCAAGCTGCTTTTCGAGCGTCGGGGCTTCCTGCACCTGCCGATAGAGATCCATCTGCTTCTTGGCGGCCGGGCTCGGGTCCTGAGCGTTCGGATCCTTGGGGTTCTGGTAATAGAGGCCCCAGGCCGTCGCGAAGCTCGATTCATATTCGTGCGGGAAATACCATTTGGGATCGAGCAGGCCGAGGAAGTCGTAGCCACCGCCGCCGACCCATCCCAGGCCGTCATTGTCGTTGTTCTGCAAGCGCGAGAAGATCAGTGACCGTTCGGCCGGACGGGGCTGCATGTCGATGCCGACGGCCCGCCAGTAGCGCTGGATCATCTCAAGCGCGTCGACCTGGATCGGACTTCCGGTCAAGGCGTCGATCGCAAAGGTGATCCGCTTGCCGTCCTGGCCGAGGCGAAAACCGTCGGCGTCGCGTTTGGTCAGACCCGCCTTGTCGAGATATTGGTTGGCGAGATCCACGTTATATTCCAGATATTGAGTCGCCATCTTCTCATCGTAGAGCGCCGTGCCTTCGCGCGGGGCGGCCTGATAGGGCTTGGCCTGACCGGCATAGATCAGCTGGTTGAGTTCCTCGCGGTTGATGGCGTAGCTGAGGCCGATGCGGAAATCCTTGTTGGAGAAGACGGCGCGGAGCGCCGGATTCTTATGGGTCTGGTTGAGCGTGATCAGCAGAGCGTTCGACCAGGCCGGCCGGGCGATGAACAGTCCGTAACCACCCTTCTGTTGGTTCTGCACGATCACCGTGCGGGCGTCCGTGGTCTCGATGAAGCGGTTCTGCATGTCGATTTCGCCGCTGATCGCCTTCAGGATGATCGCCTGGGTATCCTGCATCACGTCGATGGTGATGCGATCGAAGTAAGGCAGCTGGTTTCCTGCGGTATCCACCTTGGCATAATAGGGATTCCGTTCGGCGACGACCTGGGTCGTGCCGTTATATGGCGCGGTCAGCACCCAGGCATCCAGCGTCGGCCGGCCGAGATCGCGCCAGCGGCCGGGAAAGCCGATCTTGTTGTTGAAGAGCTGAACCCAGTCGGTTGCGCCGGCCGCCTTCACCAGGGCGTCGATGCCGTCGGGATTGAAATCCTTGTGGAACTGCTTGAGGTAATGCGCCGGTGCGGCCGCCAGGATATCGGAGCCGCGCACGGTCGCCATATTCATCAGGAACAGGCCGTTCGGCGCGGCAAATTTGAAGACGACCTTGTCGTCGGCGAGCTTTTCGACCTTGACGGTCTCTCCGCCGGCGGTCAGCCAGTCGGGTGCGGCGGGCGTGATCTTGGTGTTGCGCAGCACATTCTCGTTCCACCAGACCAGATCGTCGGCGGTGAAAGGTTCGCCGTCCGACCAGCGCGTTCCTTCGCGCAGGGTGAAGGTATATTCGGTCGCATTGTCGTTGACCTCAACGCTCTTGGCGATGTCGGGGATCACCTCGGTCCATTCCGGATTCCAGCGCACCAGTCTCGTATAGCCGATCGAACGTTCGATCTCGCTGTCGCCGCCGCCGAAAGTGGCTGTTCGCCAAGTGCCGCCATAGCTGCCGACCGATTCAAGGGGAGTGAGCACCAGCGGCTCCTTCGGCAGCCGCTGTTCGACCGGCGGCAGCTTGCCGGCATCGACGAGCGCCTTGAGTTCCGGCGCTTCCTGAAAACCGAAGGCAGCACCCGCCCAACCGGAACCAAGGAGAATAGCAGCGGCAACGGTCGAGACGACCCGCCCTCGTAGGATTCTGACGTGTTGCATTCTCTCCTCCCAATGATCTCGTTTAGGTTATCGTTAACGTATTTCCTCCGTCTCGGACGTTAACGTTACCGTTGGACCTTGTCAAAGAAATTCTTAAATGCGTGAGCCAAGCCTGAGCATCCTTGGTTTTCCTGCAAATTGTGTTAGTTATCGTTATCGCAATTCCTGCCGTTCGAGAGACTGTCCCGTTGAGCCGCACCAAAGAGCCGGAAGCCAAGATAACCATTGCCGATGTCGCGCGCGCCGCAGGCGTATCGCCGATGACGGTGTCGCGCGTGCTCAACGATCAGGGCGGCGCCAGCGCCGAGACCACGCAGCGCATTCTTCTGGCGGCGAACGAACTCAACTATCGGCCCAATCCCTTCGCACGCGGGTTGCGGTCCGACCGCTCGAAGACGATCGGCCTTCTCGTTCCCGACATCACCAATCCGTTCTTTCCCGAGGTCATCAGAGGAGCCGAGGACGCGGCGAGTGCCGCCGGCTACAACCTGCTTCTGTCCAACGTCGTCGAGAACAGCAAGCGCGAAGGCGAACTCATCGAGGCGCTGCTGCGCCATCGGGTCGACGGCATCATCGTCTGCAGCGCGCGCCTGCCGGATGCCGCCCTGCACAAGGCGCTCGCGCACCATCGCGCTGCGGTGCTCATCAACCGCGAAGCGCCGCCCGAAGTGGCGGGAACGATCGTCACGGACTACGAAACCGGAGCGTCGCGTGCGATCGATCATCTGGTCGAGCGCCGTCGCCGCAGGATCGCGATCATCGCAGGGCCGCGCAGCTCCTTCGGCGGCAAGAGCCGCCTCGTCGGCATCCGCAAGACGTTGGCGTCGCACGGGCTCAAGGCGGAAGGCATCGTCTACTGCGATCCGACGGCAGCGGCCGGACAGACGGCGGCGGCGCAATTGCTGGCGGAAGCGCCCGGCATCGATGCCCTCGTCTGCTACAACGATCTCAATGCGATCGGCGCCATGAAGGCCTGCCGGGCGGCCGGCATTTCGATCCCCGAGCAGATCGCCCTGATCGGTTTCGACGATATCCCGACGGCCGAATTGCTGTCACCGGCGCTCACCACGCTCAGGGTGCAGAAACGGGAAATGGGCGAAGAAGCAGTGCGCCTGCTGCTCAGCCGCATTGCCACCAAGAACCGGCAGCACGGCATCGTCATCGTTCCCGAACTCATCGTCCGCGAAACGACCTGAGGGCCGCCGGGGTGCCACCCCAAAATCGGCGAGCGGTTTCTGGTGTCGTGCGCCAATTCTGAAATGGAACAGGAGGAATATCCATGGATGCCGACAATCTGCACTCACTGGCCTTGCCCGAGGAGAAGAAGGCCTGGTTCGTCCATGACCGGTTCGGCATGTTCGTGCATTGGGGGCTCTATGCTCTGCCGGCGCGCCATGAGTGGGTCAAGAGCCGCGAAGAGCTCACCGACGCCGACTACCAGAAATATTTCGATCACTTCGATCCCGATCTCTACGATCCCGGCGAATGGGCAAGACGCGCCAAGGCCGCGGGCATGAAATATGTGGTGCTGACCACCAAGCACCATGAAGGCTTCTGCCTCTGGGACACCAAGGCCACCGACTTCAAGGTGACCAACACGCCTTATGGAAAGGATCTGTTGCGCCCCTTCGTCGACGCCTTCCGCGCCGAGGGCCTGAAGATCGGCTTCTATTATTCGCTGATCGACTGGCACCATCCCGACTTCACGGTCGATCCGCGCCACCCGCAGCGCAATCACCCCGATGCGATGAAGATCAATGAAGGCCGGGACGCCAAGCGTTATGCCGCCTTCATGCGCGAGCAGGTGCGCGAACTGCTGACCGAGTTCGGGCGGATCGACATCATGTGGTTCGATTTCAGCTATCCGCAGTGGAAGCTCGGAGAACTGGTCGGCAAGGGCCATCAGGATTGGGAAAGCGAGAAACTCGTGTGCCTGGTGCGCGAGCTCGCCCCCGACATCATCATCAACAACCGGCTCGATCTCGCCGGCCTGCAGCCCGACATCGTTACGCCGGAGCAATATATGCCGCGCGCCTGGCCGAAACGCGACGGCCGGCGCGTCGTCTGGGAAGCCTGCCAGACGCTGAGCGGCTCCTGGGGCTATCACCGCGACGAGGACACCTGGAAAAGCACCGAGCAACTGGTGCAGATGCTGGTCGGCACCGTTGCCATCGGCGGCAATCTGCTGATGAATGTCGGGCCGACAGCCCGCGGCACGCTCGACCACCGCGCCAAATCGGCGCTTTCAGCCTATGAGGAGTGGATGGCGCTGCACGAGCGCAGCATCGTTGGCTGCACCCAGTCCGACTTCACTGCGCCGCCCGATTGCCGTCTGACCCAGAACGGCGATCGCCTCTACATCCACCTGTTCAACTGGCCCTATAAGCATCTGCATTTCGATGCGCTGGCGGGCAAGATCGAATATGCGCAATTCCTGCATGACGCCAGCGAGGTCACCTGGCTGCGCCCCGCCGCCAATACGCTATGGGCAAACACCCAATTTCCCGTCGCCGAGGATGAACTGACCTTCGTCCTGCCGGTACGCCGCCCCAAGGTCGTCGTCCCGGTCATCGAGGTCAAGCTCAAGTCCGGAAGCGCTTCCGGCATTCAAGGCTAAGATGCAGCTCTCTGAGCGGGGCGTGAAATGACGTCCGCTCAGGCAAACGGCTCTGTCGGCCCCGCCGCCGGGTTGGTGAACCAGCGCGGGCCGTCTGCGGTCATGTAGATATGATCCTCCAGCCGGATCCCGAATGTTTCGGGAAAGACGATCATCGGTTCATTGGAAAAACACATGCCGGCGGCAAGCGGCGTGTCGTTGCCGCGAACAATATAGGGCTCTTCATGGATTTCCAGCCCGAGCCCGTGGCCGGCGCGATGCGGCAATCCCGGCAGGCAATAGCCGGGGCCAAGCGAATATTTGGCAAGCACCTTGCGGGCCGCATCGTCGAGGCTCGAGCAGGCGGCACCGATCCCGGCGGCATCGAAGACGGCCTGCTGCGCCTCCCGTTCGATCCACCAGGCACGTTCAAAGGCGCCGTCGCCGCCGCCGAGCATATAGGTTCTGGTGATATCGGAATGATAGCCGTCGATCCGGCAGCCGGTATCGACGAGAATGACGTCGTCGTCGCCAAGGATTTGATCGCCGTCGGCGCCATGCGGCAGCGAGGTCGCCGCGCCGAAGGAGACGATTGCGAATGTCGAGCCGTCATCGGCGCCCGCTTGGCGATGCTGCCGGTCGATGAAATCGACGACCTCGGATGAGGTGATGCCCGGCTTCAATAGCGAATGCACCTGCCTGTGCACGTCGAGCGTCAGGTTCATCGCATATTGGATCAGCGCAATCTCGGCCGCCGATTTGATGCGGCGCAGGCCGCGGATCAGCCGTCCGCCATCGGCGAGCCTTTCGGCGCCCATCGCCGCGGCCAAGGCGTGATAGCAAAAAAGCGGCAGACCATCGTCGAGTGCGAGCTTGCCGTCTCGTTCGACAAGGCGGGAAATGAGGGCAGCACTGCTCTCTTCCTCTTCCCAGACCAGGATCTCTCCCGGCAGATGCGGCAGGGTTTCGACGCGGCTGCGCTCGAAACCGGGGACGATATAAGAAGCGGCCGTGGGTGTGACGAGCGCGCCGAGGAACCTTTCGCTCGGATGCCAGACGAGGCCGGTAAAGTACCGCAGGCTTTCGGTCGGGCCGAGAAGCACCCCGGCCAGTCCTTCTGCGTCGATCGCTTCTCGAAGCCTGCCGAGGCGAACGCGCCGTTCATCTTCAGTGATGCGGGGTACCGGGTGCGGCCACAACATGTCGCTCTCCTGTTCTTAGCGTTTCTGCTGTCCTCGCGCGACCGGTGCTTCAGGACAGGCCGATCGCCACCGGCCGGTCCAGGTTACGGGCAAGATAGTCCTGGATCTGGCGAACGATCTGGGCGGCGTGGGCAATCGCCAGCCGGTCGGCGCGATCGGCGTCACCGGCCTCGATCGCGGCGATAATTTCCTCGTGTTCATCGACATATTGGCGCGGCAGCCGGTCGTCGAAGGTCGAATAATACAAGCGAAGGATGCGCCGGCCTTCGTCGAGCAGCCTGGCGAAGAAGGCGGTGTAATAGGCGTTGCCGGCAAGCTCGGCGATCGCCACATGGAATTCGCGGTTCGCCTCGATCATCGCATAGGCGTCGCGCGCGGCAACGGCGCCGGCGAAATCCTTCTGGTGCCGGCGGATGGTCTCCATGATCGCGTCATTTCGCCGCCCGGCGGCTCCGCGCGTCGTCACCCGGTACATCAGCGTCAGCGCTTCGAAATAGGTGGGCAGGCTGGCAAAGTCGATCGGCGCGACGATCGTGTTCCGGTTTGGCAGGGTCGTGACCAGCCCATCGGCGGCAAGCCGTAACAGCGCCTCGCGGATGGGTGTCCTTGACATGCCGAAACGCTCCGACAGCCGCACCTCGTCGAGCGGGCTGGCGGGCTCCAGCGCCATCGACAGGATCTCCCGGCGCAGCGCGGCATAGATGCTCTGCGTGCCGGAACCGCGCACCCGCACATTTTCTGCGTCGTTCTGCATGCGTCCCTCCCCTTGATGAGAGCCTTGTAGTGCGTTTTGGCCGATTTCGGCAACGCCCCACGAATTTACAAATCATGGCGATTGAGTCTTGTCGACAGTTTGTATATAACGAACCGACTTTAACGGAGTTTCGATCGATGACAACAGGATGGAAGGGCGTATTTCCCGCCGTAACGACGCAATTCAACGAAGATCTGTCCGTGGATCTCTCCGCGACCCAGCGCGTCCAGGACGCGCTCGTCAACGACGGCGTCAACGGGCTGATCGTCATGGGCACATGTGGTGAGAACAATTCGCTCGATCCCGATGAGAAGCGCACGATCCTCAAAGCCGCCGTCGAGGTCGTCAACGGCCGCGTTCCCGTCGTGACGGGCGTCTCCGAATTCGATACGCGCCGCGCCGTCGCCTATGCCCGTGACGCCGAAAAGCTCGGCGCCGACGGGCTGATGCTGCTGCCGGCCATGGTCTATGTGCCGAAGCCGGAAGAGCTGATCGCGCATTTCCGCACCGTGGCCGAGGCGACCTCGCTGCCGATCATGCTCTACAACAATCCGCCCGCCTACCGCGTCGACATCGGCGCCGATGTGCTGAAGGTGCTTGCCGAGGTGCCGAACATCAAGGCGGTCAAGGAAAGCGCCCCGGATCCGCGCCGCTTCACCGATCTCATCAACGAATTCGGCGACCGTTTCGATATCTTCGCCGGCCTCGACGACGTCGCGCTCGAAGGCCTGATGCTCGGCGCCAAGGGCTGGGTCTCGGGCCTCACCAGCGCCTTCCCTGAGGAATCCGTGCAGCTCGTTGCTGCTGCCGAACGCGGCGACTGGGAGGAGGCCCGCAGGATCTACCGCTGGTTCATGCCGCTTCTGCATCTCGATGCCGAGCACGATCTCGTGCAGTCGATCAAGCTCGCCGAGCAGATCATGGGCCGCGGCTCCGAACGCGTGCGCATGCCGCGCCTGCCGCTTTCAGGGGCACGGCGCACCGAAGTCACCGCCATGGTCGAGAAGGCTGCCGCGACGCGTCCCTCGAAACTCGGCAAGGCCGCCTGAGATTACGAGGCCGGCAGCGCACATGAGCTGCCGGCCCTTCCATCCCTCGCTCTAAGTGACCGGAGCCTTGCCGGATCGGGTCAGGCTGTTGCGGCTGACCAGCGACGGCATCTGGAAAATATGCTCGGCGCCGGTGCGACCCTCTATTCTCGAAATCAACGTCCGGGTGGCGACCTGGCCGAGCTCCCTGCCCGACTGATCGATGCTTGCGAGATTGACGAGGCCGAGCGCTGCGGTCGACGAATTGTCATATCCGACGACGGCAAGATCTTCGGGCACACGCACACCCATTTCCATCGCCAGGCTCAGAAGGGTGATGGCGTCGAGGTCGCTCCAGCAGAACACGGCGCGCGGCCTGTTCTTCCTCGACAGGAACTTTCGCATCGTTTCCTCCCGCTTTGGCGGGGCGATCGGAATTTTAGTGATCGGCGCAGACGATCCCAATCCGGCGCGCTGGATCGCCCGGCGGAAGCCGATCTCGCGCTGGCGAACGACGGAGACCTGGTGCCCCTCACGCTCGCCGAGGCTCAGCATTTCGATGTCGCGATAGCCGCAGGCAAGCAACGCTTCCACCGCAATCTCGGCGCCACGCTGGTCGTCGGCATTGACCGTATCGAAGGCCGTGGCGCCGGCATCGTGATAACCGACCGCGACGATCGGTATCTGAGCCGCGAATTTTGCGATGATGTCGGAAGGCAGGCGCGGCGCAACCAGGATCAGACCATCCATCTTGTAGTCGATCATCGACTCGATCAGCGACGTCTCCAGCTGCACGCGCGCATCGCTGACACCGATCATCGCCTGGTAATGCGAAGGCGCCAGCACGCCGTTCACGCCGGCGATCACCTCCGGAAGGAAGGGATTGCGGATGTCGATCAAAAGCACGCCAATGGTGAAACTGCGGCCCCGCAACCCGCGCGCCGCGCGTGAGGGACGATATCCAAGCACTTCAATAGCGTCGGTCACCCTCGCCCGCAGCGCTTCACTGACGCCGTAGGCGTTTCGCATTACCTTCGAGACCGCGGCGACCGAGACGCCTGCATGCATTGCCACTGTCCGGATCGTCACGCGATCATTTCGTTGCAGTCTTTTTTTCTCTTCGATCGACATGAAATCTCTGGGTTACGCTGCGGGCCGTCACAATCGCTCGCAGAACCACCATGGCAGACTGGCGACGAAATTTCTATTGCGCTTCCGAAAAAAATGTAGAACGTTATATGGAGAACGTTCTACAACTCGTCGGGAGGACTTGATGAACTTTCAGCCGGCAGCCATCGACGGCAATCTCGTTTCGCGCGCCTGGTCCGGAGAGATGATCGCACCGCTGTCGGACCGCGGCCAGGGAACGGCCGCAAGCTTCGTCTCCAAGACCTTCGATCATGACGACACCGGCCTTCCGATCGAACTCTTCATCTCGGCGCTCGGCCTCTATCGCTGCTTCATCAACGGCACCCGCGTCGGCAACGATCTGCTGACTCCCGGCTGGACAAATTACGACGACCGCATTGCCTATCAGCGATACGACATCTCGAGATTGCTGAAGTCAGGCTTTAACCGGATAGAAATCTGGCTCGCCGACGGATGGTACCGCTCGCCGATCATGTGGGGCGCCCAGGCTATTCCCAACTGCTGGGGCGACAGGATCGGGGCCATTGCTGATCTGGTCGGCCCCAGCGGCACCATTCTTTCCACCGATACGACCTGGCAAAGCGGGCTTCTGCCGATCCAGAAGTCGGGGATCTATTTCGGCGAGATTTACGACGCACGCCTGGAAAACATCGCCGAAACCCACGGGACCGAGCGATTGCCGTTCGACACGGGGCTGCTCGTCGCGCATGAGACCGCAGCGGTGCGGGAGCTGCGGCCGGTCGCCCCCATCGAAAGCTGGACCGATCATGAAGGCAGGACGATCTATGATTTCGGCCAGAATGTCGGCGGCTACGTCAGATACACGGTCCGTGGCGTCGGCGGCACCGAAGTGCGGGTCGAGCACTCGGAAGTCCTTGGGCCGGAACGCTACTTCGACAATCGCAACTATCGCGCGGCTACCGCGCACACCTTCTATACGCTCAGCGGAGATGGCGACGAGACCTATGCGCCGCATTTCACCTTCCACGGCTTCCGTTATGCCAGGGTGACGATCAAAGGCGATGCGGAGATTGTTGATATCGCCTCGATCCCGATCTCGTCGGTGCCGGAACCGGCCGGCGGCTTCACCTCGGGCAGCCCTCTCGTCAATCGTCTGGTCGAGAATACCATTTGGTCGCAGCGCGCCAATTTCATCGAAGTGCCCACAGATTGCCCACAACGCGACGAACGGCTTGGCTGGACGGGTGATGCCCAAGTCTTTGCCGCGACGGCCTGCTGGCTGAGCGACAGCCAGTCCTTCCTCAGGAAATATCTGCGCGATGTGATGGCCGACCAGCGCGAGGACGGCGCCGTTTCGCATTTCTCGCCCGACCCGACGCGTCTGCACCCCGGCAATTTCCCGGGCTATGCCGGCTCGACCGGCTGGGGTGACGCGATTGTCGTGATCCCCTGGGTCCTCTATACCCATTACGGCGACCGATCCGTTCTTTCGGAGTGCCTCGGCTCGATGGTGCGCTGGGTCGATTTCGTCTGGTCCATCTCGGATGGCCCGATCGTCCATCCGCCCTCGCATTGGGGCGCCCGCGGCTTCACCTTCGGCGACTGGCTGCAGCCGGTCGGCGATAACAGAAAGCCGCGCCCGACGATTGCCGACGATTGTGCAGCCACCCTTTACCACTTCATCTCGACGGATCTTCTCGCGAAGATCGCAGGCGTACTCGGCGAGCAAGCGCTTGAAGAACAGATGAAGGGCCGCGCTGACAAGATCAGGTTGGCTTTCGCCAACGAGTTCATCACGCCGGCCGGGCGGCTCGCCCATAACGATCAGACATCCTATGCGCTGGCCTTCCTGTATGACCTGATACCGGGTGAGCATCATGAGGCAGCCCGGCGACATTTCAGGCAGGTGGTCGTCGATGCCGACTACAAGATCGGCACCGGCTTCATTGGCACGCCGGCCCTTTTGCCGGCCCTGACGAAACTCGGCATGGACGACCTCGCCGAAAAAGTCTTCCTGCAGGAGGATGTGCCGGGCTGGCTCTACCAGGTCTCGAAGGGAGCAACGACGATCTGGGAGCGTTGGGATTCGATGGCGCCCGACGGCACCATCTACGAACCTGACATGAACAGCTATAACCACTATGCCTATGGCGCGGTCTGCCAATGGCTGTTCGAATGCGTCGCCGGCATTTCGCCGAGCCCGGCCGCACCCGGCTTTGCCGAAGTGATCGTCGATCCGGCACCGATCCCGTCGCTTTCGTCGGTTTCGGCCTATCACGATATCAGCCAAGGGCGCATCGAGGCCGGCTGGCACTGCACCGGCAGCGAGGTCACCTATGTGCTGACGCTTCCGGAGGGGTGCGTCGGCCGCTTCCGGCCCGGCCGGCGGCACCGGAATGCGTCACTCAATGGGGAGCCTGTCATCGAGGAGGCGGCTCTTCCCCCCGGCACGCACCGGCTGGTCTTTTCCCTACCCGATTACTGAGGAGCATACAGTCACACCGTTCAGAGGAGGAACGTCATGACACATCGGATAAAGCTCATTCTTGCCGGCGCATCCGCGCTTCTGGCCTTGGCCGCGGCCAGCCCGTCGCATGCAGAAACCACGCTGTCTTTCCTGATCGACAACAACCCCGACACGGTCGCGGCAGCCGAAGCACTGGTTGCGGCCTACCAGACCAAGGCGCCCGACGTGACGATCGAAATCGAGCCGCGGGCAGGCGGCGGCGAGGGTGACAACATCATCAAGACGCGCCTGGCAACGGGCGAGATGTCCGATGTGTTCCTCTATAATTCCGGCTCTCTCTTACAGGCGCTGAAGCCGGCGCAGACACTTGTCGATCTGAGCGGTCTCGCCTCGCAGGCGAAGGTGGATGAAGGCTTCAAATCTGTGGTCAGCGCCGGCGGCAAACTCTACGGCGTTCCTTTCGGCACGGCCATGGCGGGCGGGATCCTCTACAACAGGAAGATCTATCAGGATCTCGGCCTCGCCGTTCCGAAGACATGGGCGGATTTCATGGCCAACAATGCCAAGGTCAAGGCTTCGGGCAAGATCGCCGTGGCGCAGACCTATCGCGATACCTGGACATCGCAGCTGTTCGTTCTGGCCGACTATTACAATCTGCACGCCGCAGTGCCGAACTTCGCCGCCGACTATACCGCCAACAAGGCGAAATATGCGGAGACGCCCGCCGCCACAAAAGGTTTCGAACGGCTGAAGGATGTTCACGACGCCGGCCTGACGAACGAGGATTTCGGCGCGGCAAGTTATGACGACGGCCTCAGAATGGTGGCGACCGGCGAAGCGGCGCATTATCCGATGCTGAGCTTCGCCATTGGCGCCATCAAGCAGAATTATCCCGAGAATCTTGCAGATGTCGGTTTCTTCGCGCAACCGAGCGACGATGCGGCAACGAACGGACTGACGGTCTGGATGCCGCCCGCCCTCTATATTCCCCTGACCAGCCAGCACGCAGAAGAAGCGAAGAAATTCGTGGATTTCGCCGGCAGCGTCGAAGGCTGCAAGATCATGGTGGAAACCAACACCGTGCAGGGGCCTCCGCTGATCGACGGCTGCGATCTGCCTGCCGACGTACCGCCCGCCGTAAAGGACATGCTCCCCTATTTCGACGCCAAGGGAAAGACGACCCCGGCATTGGAATTCGTATCGCCGGTGAAGGGCCCGGCTCTCGAGCAGATCACCGTCGAAGTCGGTTCCGGCATTCGCCAGCCCGCCGAGGCAGCGAAGCTCTATGACGAGGATGTGCGTAAACAGGCCAAGCAGCTCGGCCTGCCCAACTGGTAGCGGTCGTTCGGGCCAGCTAACCTCGCTCCTGACGGGGCGAGGTTTCCCCGATCGAAGAGGTAGTCATGACCGAGACACGCCCGCACCCGCGCAAATCGCCCTACCCGCTGTGGTTTTTCATTCCCGCCGCCATCATTTACGGCGTGCTGTTCCTTTTTCCGACCATATCGTCTCTCTGGTACAGCCTGACGCGTTGGGATCTCTCGACGGCGCAATTTATCGGGCTTGAAAATTTCCAGCAGTTCTTTTCCGAACCGTTCTTGGTCAAGGGGCTGGTCAACACCCTGATCTATGCCGTGACGACATCCGGCTTAAAGACGGTCTGCGGCCTGCTGCTCGCCGTGCTGCTGACCAGCAATATCTTCGCCCGCGGCTTCCTGCGCACGCTGGTCTTCTTTCCCGTGCTGGTCTCGACCATCGGCATAGGCATCACCTTCACGGTGATGATGCATCCGACCAAGGGCATCATCAATGTTACGCTCGAGACGCTTGGAATGCCTGGGCCGGGATGGCTGACCAATCCGGCGATCGCGCTTTTTTCGGTGGCCCTGGTCGATGTCTGGAAGGGTGTCGGCCTCGCCACCCTGATTTTCATTGCCGGTCTCGCTGCGATCAGCCCCGATTATTATGAGGCGGCGAGGATCGACGGCGCCACGCGCCTCCAGCAATTTTTCCGCATCACCCTGCCGCTCGTGCGTCCCGCCACGGTCATCGTGGTGACCTTGTCGCTGATCGGTGGGCTCCGTTCCTTCGACCTGATCTGGGCCATGACCCGGGGCGGACCCGGTTTCTCCTCCGATGTGATCGCCTCGGTCATCTACAAGCAGTACCAGGCTGGTTTTTATGGGCTGTCGACGGCCGGAAACGTCATTCTGTTCGCGCTGATTGCCGTGATCATCCTGCCCTTCACCCTGTGGTTCAACCGGCGCGAGGTCGAGGAATGAGAAGCGTCCGCCCCTATGTGACAGGCGCGATAGCCCTTGCCGTCGCGGCCGTCATCTTCGTCATGCCTTTCGTTTTCGTCGCCCTGCAGGCGGTGAAATCCAAATCGGAGGCTTCCCGGCTCGATTTCGAATTTCCTGAGCATTGGCTGTTCTGGGACAATCTCGTCGCCGTCTTCAAGGCGCGCGACTATCAGCTCGTGCTTGCCTATTTCAATTCGACGCTGATCACGGTCGTTTCCGTCGCGATCCTGATCCTGCTGTCGGCGATGGTCGGATATGTGATGCAGCGCCGTAAGACGGCGTGGAACCGCGTGGCTTTCGCAGCGCTGTTCATGGGCCTGATGATGCCGCCGGCCGTTGTTCCCACCATCGGTCTTTTGCAGGATATCGGCCTCTTCAAGACCATGACGGGAATGATTCTGATCCAGGTTGCCTATAATCTCTCCTTTTCGGTCCTGCTCTATCGGTCGTTCATCTCGACCATCCCGCGCGATCTCGACGAGGCGGCGCTGATTGACGGCGCCAAGCCCCGGCAGATCTTCTTCCGGGTGGTCCTGCCGCTACTGAAGCCGGTGACCGTGACCAATATCGTCGTCCAGTCGATCGCGATCTTCAACGATTTCACCAATCCGCTCTATTACCTGCCGGGCAAGGAGAATGTGACGGTGCAGCTGACGCTCTATAATTTCCAGAGCATGTATTCGAGCCAGTATAATCTGCTCTTCATGAACATTCTCCTCGTGACGATCCCGCCGCTGATCGTCTTCATTTTCTTCAACCGCCAGATCGTCGCAGGCATGACGTCAGGCGGAGTCAAAGGGTAGCAGAATGGCTGAGCTCACTCTCAAACAGGTTCGCAAGAGCTTTGGCGCTCTCGAGGTCATCAAGGGCGTCGATCTGGAGGTTGCCTCCGGCGAGTTCGTCGTCTTCGTCGGCCCGTCGGGATGCGGGAAGTCGACGCTGCTGCGCATCATCGCCGGCCTGGAAGAGACGACCTCGGGTAGGCTGACCATCGGCGGCAAGGACGTGACCTATGCGGAACCTTCCGAGCGAGGCATCGCCATGGTGTTCCAGAGCTATGCGCTCTACCCGCATATGACGGTTGCCGAGAATATCGGCTTCGGACTTTCGCTCGCCCGCCGCCCGAAGGCTGAGATCGCCGAAAAGGTTGCGGCGGCGGCCGAAACGCTGCAGCTCACGCATCTGCTTCAGAGAAAACCGAAAGCGCTTTCCGGCGGCCAGAGGCAGCGCGTCGCCATCGGGCGCGCCATCGTGCGCGATCCCAAGGTCTTCCTGTTCGACGAGCCGCTCTCCAATCTAGATGCCTCGCTGAGGGCGCAGATGCGCCTGGAGATTTCGGAACTCCACGCCCGTCTGAACTCGACGATGATCTATGTCACCCACGACCAGGTCGAGGCGATGACAATGGCCGACAAGATCGTCGTTTTGAACGGCGGCGCCGTCGAGCAGATCGGCAGCCCGATGGAGCTCTACCGCAATCCCGCCACACCCTTCGTCGCCGGCTTCATCGGCAGCCCGAAAATGAACCTCTATGGCGGCGAGACGGCACGGCGGATGAACTGCACCACCTACGGCATCCGCCCGGAACATGTCAGACTTTCGGAAGGCACCGGCCAGTGGCAAGGCAGAATCCGCCATGTGGAACGGCTCGGCGCCGACGCGATCCTCTATCTCGATGTCCCCGAACTCGGCGAAATGATCGTGCGCGCCGAAGGCGAAACGCCTTTCGGGCCTGGCATGACGGTCTGGGCAAACCCGCTGGAGGGAGCGGAACACCGGTTCTGAGTCCGGGTTAAAGCCCACATCGAGGAGCAATCCCACCGACCGAAGATCCCGCCCTCACGGCTGTTTGTTTGAGAGAGCCGCCAGATCCTCTTTGAGCCGGACCGGCAGATTCATCCGTTCGTGAAGAATGCTCATGACACCAAGATCGCCGTTCTTAAGCTCGCGAAAGAACACGTAATGATGTTCATAACGACCGAAATAGGCTAACCGCTTGATGTCTGCCGGAACTGCCAGACGTTGCGGAAGCTGTCGCCAGATCGACCGATCCTCGCACAAACGCTGCAAATAGGCGTGCAGCCCGAGAATGTAGGCATCCGCCTGCTTCTCTCCCCACGCCTCAATCGTGTCGCGCCAAATCTTGTCCTGCGCGTCGTCAGCGCGCGGATAAAATCGATAGGCCACCATCAGGCTTATCGACGCTTGTTGCGGCGGATGACGTCTTCGGCCGAAACCGCGACGAATTCGCTGTCTTCAGCCCGCATCGCCGGCGCAAGCTCTCTTTGCAGCATGTCCCAAGCCTCGTTACGGGTCTGCAAGTCGCGGCGAATGAGCGCACGAATATACTCGCTGGCGTTTTCATAAAGGCCGTCATCGCCGACCTGCTGCTGGATATGATCCTGCAACTGCCCACTGACCTTCACATGAATGCTACCCGATGCCATCGGCATACCCCTTCGTTTCGTCTATGATGGGTAGCGTAGCACATATTGTCAATATTCATCACGCACGCCTCCGTAGCTTGATAACCGGTCGGGTTCAGCAGCGCTAAGGCGAGCAGCAACCCTCACGTCGGGGCCGGATGCTTGACGGAAGACCGTTAGTTGCAAAGCCGTGACACTCGTTAACAACCATCCGGAGGAATGCCGGGCAACTTGCCTTTGTATCATTTAGTCTTTAAGGACGCCCCAATTTCCAAGGCGTAGGGGTTGAACTAGCATGTCACATGACCAGACCATATCTTCGGACCTTGGCGTGACGGCCGGCGATCTTGATCGCTATTTTACATTTCTCCGCCATGTTCTCGTGAATGCAGCCGCGTCGCGGCCGGGTGACGAAAGCCTCGATTATGCAACTGCGATGAGTGAGGCCATGCGGCTGGCCCGCGCTACCCATGATGCCGGCCGGAAGATCATCTTCATCGGTAACGGCGGCAGCGCCGCAATTGCCAGCCATATGGCGACGGACTACTCCAAAAATGGCGGACTCCGCGCCATGGCGATGAACGACGGGGCGACACTGACCTGCCTCTCGAACGACCTCGGCTATGAGAACGTCTTCGCAAAGCAGATCGAAATGCATGCGAATGAAGGGGATCTGCTGATCGCCATCAGCAGTTCAGGCAGATCGGAAAGCATTACCAAAGCCGTCGGCACCGCCCGCGAAAAAGGTGGCGCCGTTATCACCTTGAGCGGTTTTGCTCCAGGCAATCCGTTGCGCGCGCTCGGCGATCTCAACTTCTACGTCGCTTCCGACCAATATGGCTACGTGGAGATCGCCCATCTGGCGATCTGCCATGCCATATTGGATTTTTCCTGCGGCCTCGTCCCGCCCGTCCTTTCCTAAGAGCCTGATTACGCGCATGAATTTTCCCCACATCCACGATCCGGAATTGATGCTTCTTACGCCCGACGACGACGTTACCGACCCTGAGGTAACCATCCTCGTCCCCTCGCTGAACGAGGAATTGACGATCGGAACCTTCGTCGACTGGTGCCGTCAAGGCATCGCGGCAAGTGGTGCGGCGGTCGAAATCCTCATTGTCGACAGTTCGACCGATCGCACGCCGGAAATCGCCCGTGAACGGGGCGCGCGCGTGTTGCGGACGCCGAAGCGCGGCTTGGGCAGAGCTTACATCGATGCCATTCCTTTCGTCCGCGGCAAGTTCATCATTATGGGCGATGCGGACTGCACCTATGATTTTCGCCAGATCGCACCCTTCATCGAGGCCTTCCGGAAGGGATCTGAGTTCGTCATGGGCTCGCGGTTCAAGGGCACGATCGAAGACAATGCGATGCCGCCGCTGCATCGCTATTTCGGAACGCCGCTGACGACGTGGATTCTCAATCGGATGTTCGGCAGCGGCTTTTCCGACATCCATTGCGGCATGCGGGGCATCAGCGTCGATGCGCTGCTTCGCATGGATCTCCGCTCGCAAGGGTGGGAATACGCCTCGGAAATGGTGCTGAAATCCGTGCATATGGAGCTTGCGACGACCGAGGTGCCGATTCACTTCCTGAAGGATCCGGAAGGACGGCTGAGCCACATGAAGCGCCGAGGCTGGATGGAGCCCTGGCGCGCCGGCTGGCGCAATCTGCAGGCGATGTTTGTCTACGGGTTCGATTTCTTTCTCGTCTGGCCGGGTCTCCTGCTTCTGGCCCTCGGCTTGATCATAATGTTGCCGCTGCTCACCGGACCTATGTCGATAGCAGGCGTGCGGTTCTCCTCGAATGCCATGCTGTTTGCGATGGCTCTGGCCGTCCTTGGTCAATCAATGCTGATTTCGGCAGCGATCGGTCGGGTGATTTTTGACTATTCGGGACATGTGCAGCCTCGCCTCGAGCGGCTTCTTCCGTACAATGCAACGATATGGGGATCGGTTATCGCCGTTCTGGCAGGCGTTTTGCTGGCGGTTCCGCTCTTCGATTCCTATGTCGGGAACGGCTACGTGCTGCCCGAGATCGGCATCGAGACCAACTGGGCCGTCTTCGGACTGTGGCTTATCATCACGGCGTTCCAGATCTTTATATCAGGGCTCATGATACGAGCCCTCGGGGTTATGCTGCCAGTCAAGAAGCCTGCGCCGCCTCTCGCGGGATAAAACCACGAAAGGGCTATCATGATCGTAGGCTGGTGTACGGTTCTTTCCATAATATTATGGGGCCTCGTGATCGACAGAGGCATTGTTGCCCGGCTCAACCGACGTTGCGATCAGCCCTTTCGAGACGGCATCGATTTTCTGTTCAGCGGTGTTCTGCCGGCTCTGGCGATATCCGGTGGCGCGGCCACTATTCTTGGCGCGTTTCATGGATTGAGATGGGAAATCGTTCTTCCCATAGTGGCAGCCTCGATGATCTGGCGGCGGCGCGATCTCGTCGCCGTTCTCTGCGACCTGGCTTCGCTGCTTCGTAAAATCACCGCTGGAACGAAAAGCGGAAATCCGTTGCCGGCGCTTGCCGCCTTCGCATGCATCATACTCGGCTATGTCTCGAGCGTTCTGGCCCAATTTCCGTCCGGTATCGCCGACGTGTGGGTTTTCCACATTCCTCTCGCAAACAGCATCATCGAACACGCGGGTTTTGTGTCGCCGCAGATCGACCATCCCTTCTACGGCAATATTCCGCTCTTCTTCAATCTGCTGTTTGCGCTCGTCATGATGGTCAGTGGTCACTGGACCGGCGCGTCCGTCATGAACATCGCGATTTTCTTCGGGTTTCTGTTTCTGCTTTCAAGCTGCGCCAGCCGTTGGCGGGCATGCGGCTTTTTCCTGGTGGCCGCTCTGATCCTCAGCATTCCCTTCTTCAGGGGGAGTGTCGGCGAACCGATGACGGATCTGGCCCGGTCGTGTTTCTCGGTTGCCGCCGTGCTTTTCCTGTGGCGTTATCTGGAAACCCGGCGCCCGGCGGAGCTTTTCCATGGTGCGCTCGTGCTTGGGGGTGCGGTCGGAGGAAAATATACGGAACTGCAAATGGTCGGCCTGATAGGGCTGGCATTGCTGCCGACGCTTCTCAGGGGACGGGTGTCGCTGCCGCTCTTTCTGTCATGCCTCTGCGCATTCCTTGCAGTCGCGGGCTACTGGTATGCGAGAAACCTGATCGTCCTCGGCAATCCGATCTATCCCTTCATGTTCGGTCATCCGGGCCTCACCGACGCCTGGATGGCGGATTACATGCTCGAATTGGGCCGGGCTTTCGATCCCGCCAACCGGCATTTCGTGACGAACCTCGCAACTCTGCAAGGCTGGCGCGACTTTCTGCATATTCTTTACGAGTGGTTTCTCGAGAGCAAGCCGAATGCTTTCGTCGCGCTCGCTTTGATATTGGCCGGCCTGGCAGTGGCTTTCCGGCGCATCGCATTTCTCGCAGCGATTACGGCTGCCATGTTTGTGATATGGTACACCGTTATGTTCAATCACATCAGGTGGGCAACGCCAGCCTATCTGCTTTACTTTTCGACCGGGTTTATCGGCGCCTCGCTGGTTCGCGAACGGCTGGATCAATGGCTCGACCGACGGGTGCTGCCGCAGATAGCCCCCCTTGCGAAAATTGCCTCTTCGCCGGCAAGCTTGATCGCCAGCCCGGTGATTATAGGCCTGCTGGCCGGGGGCATCTGGATTTCTCACTGGCATCGAATGGGCGGCAGCGACATCGATCCCGTCAAGGCGAAAGAGCTCGACGTCGTGTTTGGGCTGATCAGCGTCGACAAATATATGGAGAGTCATCGCGAAGCCTATTTCATGTACCGCTACATCGCAGATCACGACCTGCGAGCCGTATTTCAGCCTTTCGATACCGCAAATACATTACTGTCCACCGCTTATAACGACGGTCGCGACGGCGGCTGGCAGTTGCCCCGCCACGTGCTGCCCGCACCGGGGTCGGATATCGATGCCTTCATCAGGGACAATCGCATCGGCTATTTCATCGTTCCCCCGGATGCCGACAGCGCGTTCCTCGCCGAGCGCATTGGAGCGGACAAAATCGTGATGGCCAATAGCGTCATAGCGCACATGATGCCTCGCTCATCGCTGATCTTGACGGATCGGTTCGGCTGGAAGCTCTACCGTTTCGACACGGATCGGGCATCGTGACCACTCCCTCCTCCCGCGCATTGCTTCGCATCGGCATCCCGGTTCTGAAAGTGGCGGTCGCGCTTGGCCTCGTCCTATGGATCGCGCTTAGGGTCGATTTTGCAGAAGGCTGGGCGGCGATCCAGACCCTGTCGGTGACGACCATCTGCGTCAGCGTCTTCCTTCTTCTCTTGCAGGCCCTGCTTTCGGCGTGGCGGTGGTGCCTTCTATCGGAGATGATCGGGCAGAGGCTGAAAATATCAGGCGCCATGAATCTCTTCATGCAAAGCCTCTTTTACAATCAGGCTCTTCCAAGTCCCATTCCGGGCGATGCCGCACGCATTTTCGGCGCCCTCAAATATGGCTTGACGATCCACGAAGCCACGCTCGGCGTCGTCATGGACCGTATCCTCACGCTGTTCGGACTGGCGGTCGTTGCGCTGATCGGTCTGATCATCATGCGGGCGTTTTACGGGCACGACTTCCCAATCCCCTATCTCACCGAACTCACGGCCCTCGGCGTCGCGGGAATCATCGCATCGGCCGTGGTGTTCAGCTGGCGTCGCCATCTCTTCGTTCGGCTTCTTCCGGAAAAACTGCACGCGTTGAACGAGGCGCTGGGGGCTTTTCTCACCCACCGGAGAATGCTCGGAATATTTCTATTGACCCTCGCCATTCACGGCTTGGGTGTCGTCTCGCTTGAGATCCTCGTTCTCGGCCTTGGTCTCCCGCTCGACTGGGGTCAGGCCGCCGCCGCTTTCCCGCCGGTCCTGTTGATCGCCATGGTCCCGATTTCCGTCGGAGGATGGGGCCTGCGCGAAGGCGGCATGATCATTTCACTTGCGGTGTTCGGCATCGGCACGACGGACGCCGCGACGCTGTCGGTGGTTTTCGGCCTGTTGCAGCTTGTGGTCGGCTTGGCCGGTGGTGTATTCGTCCTTTCGCGTCCTCATACGGGAAAGATCAAAGCGCTCTGAAGAGCCTTAACAGATCATATGGAGCTGCCGACATGCATGCCTTGGTAACAGGAGGGGCCGGATTTATCGGCAGCCATCTCTGCGATCGCCTCTTGGACTCGGGTTATCGGGTAACGGCAATCGACAATTTTCATCTTGGTCGGATGCGCAATATAGATCATCTCCAGGGCCGGGCGGATTTTCGCTTCCAGAAGCTTGATATGCTCGATCGGGAGGGCATGGATCAACTCTTTGCGGCGGATCGTCCTGATGCCGTTTTCCATCTCGCCGCCAATTCCGATATTGCCGCGGGCAATACCAATACGGAACTGGATCTGCAGTTGAACCAGCTGACGACGACGACACTGCTTGCCATCATGCGCAAGCATGGTGTCGGCAGGCTCTTCTTTGCCAGCACTTCTGCGGTGTTCGGCGAAGCCGAAGGCAATATTCACGAGGTTCACGGCCCCTTGCAGCCGATCTCGTTCTATGGCGCCAGTAAGCTTGCAGCGGAGGCCTATCTGTCCGTCTATGCTCTGTCATTCGGCATCAAGACGCTGGTGCTGCGCTTTCCCAACGTCGTTGGCGAACGTTCCACCCACGGTGCAATCTACGACTTCATCAACAGGTTGAAAGCGGATCCGACGAAGCTTCAGGTCCTCGGCAACGGAAGGCAGACGAAGCCCTATCTCTATGTCGGCGACCTGGTGGACGCGATTCTCCTGGCCTGGAACAAGGCGCCCGGCGCCTATGAAGTGTTTCATGCCAGCGGCATCGGCGAAACCTCCGTCCGCGATATTGCCGAGATCGTGGTCTCGAAGGTCGCAGCCGGAGCCGCTATCGAATATGGAAGCGAGGATCGCGGCTGGCTGGGCGACGTTCCGCGCTTCAGCTACGACATCAGTAAACTGATAGCGCTGGGCTGGTCGCCGAAGCGAAAGTCGACGGAAGCGGTTGAACTCGCCGTGGAGCGGATTCTGGCGAATGGGTTCTGACACCGCTATCCGCGAGGCAATCATTATTGCCGGAGGCCTTGGAACGCGCGCGCGCAGCATGACGGGCGATGCCATTCCGAAAGCCCTCCTGCCGATCGACGGCGTACCGATCATTCTCAGGCAGATCCGCGTCCTCGCCCGCGAAGGCGTTCGGCATGTGCGCGTGCTCGGCGGCCACCTCGGCAGCCAGCTCGAGCCTGCTCTCGGCCCGGAAGCTGAAAAGCTCGGTATTACGATCGAGGTCTTCGTGGAGACGTCGCCGCTCGGCACGGCCGGCTGCCTGACGACTTTGGACACGGTCGCCGACGATGTCCTGATCGTCTATGGTGACATGCTTTTCGATCTCGATCTGTCGGCGCTGGCGCGGCATCGCCGGCAATTTCCCGCCGCCCTGACGATCATCGCCCATCCCAACGATCATCCCCGCACATCCGACATAGTCGTTCAGAAGAACGGCTATCTCACGCGCCTCTTGGCTCGCAAGGCGCCACGCGATGCGGATTGGCGCAATCTCGTGCCGGCCGGCTTGTACGTGGCTTCCGGTCAGTTCTTCGAGACCCTCCTGCCGGGCCACCAGGCCGACATGATCCACGATGTCATTCCCGATCTTCTCGAGCGCTCGATCCCGGTCGCAATCTACGACACGCCCGAATATATGAAGGATACCGGATCTCCGAGCCGGCATGCCGCGGCGGCAGAGGATCTTAGGCAGGACCGTGTCCATGCAATCCACTTGTCGGTCCGAAGACCCGCGGTGTTCTTCGATTGCGACGGCGTGCTCAACGAAGACGTCGGCGGCCATGGCGTCATTCATCCCGACCAGGTGACGTTGGTCGGCCGCGCCGGCCAAGCGGTACGGCTCGCCCGCGAGGCAGGCTTCCTCGCGGTCGCGGTAACGAACAGGCCGCAGGTCGCCAAAGGCCTGCTCGACGAAGCCGGCCTGGATCATGTTCTCGGTCGTCTGGAGGCCGAGCTGGCCGAAGACGGCGGCGTCCTGGATCGCATCTACTTTTGTCCGCATCATCCGGACAAAGGATTCCCCAATGAGGTGCCCGAACTCAAGATCGATTGCGCTTGCCGCAAGCCCGGAGACCTGATGATCCGCCAAGCCATGGCGGAACTGCCGATCGAAAAAACGAGATCCGCCATCATTGGCGACAGCCTGCGCGATATCGGTGCGGGCCGCAAAGCCGGAATCTGGGCCTATGGCGTCCGGACCGGTTACGGCGTGCGGGACGATAGGAGCTATCCTGCCGCAGAAACGGGAATCCCCCACGCCGATCTGGTCTTCGACACGGTCTATGATGCTGTTCGCTTTCAATGCAGCTACCACGACATTGGGCAAGCTCTCTTCAAAGCGATTGATGAGCGGCTTTCCAATGCGGCAGGCCCGCTGCTCGTAGGCATATGCGGTCGTTCCCGCTCAGGGAAAAGCACGTCCGCGCATGCCGTACAACGCCTTCTCTCGGAAGCCGGGCGCAGCGTGCTGCGGCTGGAGCTCGACCGCTGGATATTGCCGCTCGAGCATCGCCGGCCCGATATGGATGCGGAAGAACGCAACAGGGTGGATGATTATCCCGAGATCGTCAGAATGCTGCGTCAATCCGGACGGGTCGAGGCACCGGGTTACGACACGGCAAGCCGTGGCCAGCATGCATCTCCGACGCTCTACGATGCGCGTGGTGCCGACGTGATCCTTCTGGACGGTATCTTTGCCGGACATGCGTCGATCCGCGAGGACGTTGATATGACTGTCTTCGTCGAAGCCTCACAGCAGGCGTTGCTGGATCGCTTTCACAAGTTTTATGCCTGGAAAGGCCTAACGCCAGCGGCGGCCGAAGAGCTCTTGAAGTCGCGAATTCAGGAAGAGTGGCCGAGGATCGATCTGCAGCGGACATCGGCCGACATCGTCATCAATCTCGAGGAGGCACTCCTTTGATCGTTTCTTCCGCACCTTTTCGCGTCAGCTTCGCCGGCGGCGGCTCGGACATCGCGTCCTATTACCGTCGTCAGGCGGGCGCAGTATTGTCCTGCGCGATCGCCAAATACAGCTTCGTGATCGTGCACAACTATTTCAACGAAAACAAATATCATCTCAAATATACGCGAACCGAGCTTGCCGATGGCCTTGAGGATATTGCCCATCCGCTACTGCGCGAGGCCTTGCGCATGCACCGGGTCGAGCCCGGCATCGAAGTCGCTTCCGTCGCCGACATTCCCTCCGGCACCGGTCTCGGATCATCCAGCTCCTTTTCCGTGGCGCTGATCAACGCGCTTTATGCTCACCGGTCGCGCTTTGCCTCCAAGGATCAGTTGGCGGAAGAAGCCTGCAGGCTCGAGATCGATATCCTGAAGGAGCCGATCGGCAAACAGGACCAGTACGCAGCCGCCCATGGCGGCCTGAACTTCATCGAGTTCAATTCCAATGGCGGCGTGAACGTGCAGCCCGTCGTCCTCAGCTCCGAGAAGATGGCTGAGCTCGAGAGCAATATCCTGCTGTTTTTTACCGGAAGCCAGCGCGATACGCGCTCTGTGCTGTCAACCCAGGTGCAGGCGATGGAGACGGACGAGGACAAGTTCCGGACCGTCGAACGCATGGTGCAACTGGCCTACGAAATGCGCGACATCCTGATGAGCGGGGATCTCAGCGCCTTCGGCGAAGCGCTGCACCGCGGATGGATGATGAAGCGCTCGCTGACATCGCAGATCACCAACAGCGCGATCGACGAGTTTTACGATGCGGCCCGCGCGGCCGGCGCGATCGGCGGCAAGCTCGCGGGTGCCGGCGGAGGGGGCTTCCTCGTCCTCTATTGTCCGAAAGACCGCCAGGCAAAAGTCCGGCAAGCGCTCTCGCAGCTCAAGGAGATCGAGTTTCGTTTCGACTGGAGCGGCGCGCGCATCGCCTTTGCACAGTAGAGGGTGTTGATGGCACCGCGTCTCATCATCACGGGATCGACCGGCTACATCGGCGCAAGACTCGCGGCGACGGCGCGTGAGCGCGGCTTCGACGTGGTTGAATTCGGTCGGCGATCCGGAGCGAAATGGCGCATTGGAGATGAGCCTGCTGTATCGGATCTGGAGGGGGCGGCCGCAGTCATCCATCTCGCGCATTCCTGGGCGACCGAGCCGCAGGCGGCTGAAGAAAACAACATCAATATATCGGGCACCGTTAAACTGGCCGAAGCGGCAAGAGCGGCCGGCGTGCCGCACTTCGTCTTTTCCTCCTCCACCTCGTCCCGGAGGGAAGCGCTCAACGTTTACGGACGCACCAAGTTCAGAATCGAACAACACCTGGCCGCCAGCTCTGCAGCACCGATCGTTCGCATCGCGCGGATCGGGCTTGTCTATGGCGGCCCACGGGTTGCGATGTACGGCTTGATGGCGAAGCTGGCGGCCTTGAGTCCACTCCTGCCGATGATAGGGCTCAGCCGAAAGGTCCAGCCGATTCATCTCGACGAAGTTGCTGCAGGCCTTTTGGCGCTGGCGACCCGGGAGGACCTGCAGCCGCAAACATTCGTGCTCGCACAGGAAAAACCGCTCAGCTTCGCCGCCTGGCTCGGAATTCTTCGCCGCAGCCAGGACAAGGGCAAGCTTCATTTCATACCGATCCCCCTGGGCTTCGCTCTTTTTGCCTGCCGGATGACCAAGCTTGTGCCGTTGATCCCGACTGTTGATCCGGAGCGCGTCCTGGGACTCGCGGGCGCAGCGCCGATGGAGAGCGCGGAAAGCCTCAGGCTGCTGGGCTTGAATCCGGCCGATCCGACAATGGTGCTGACGCGGGAGTTCGCTCAAACAGACCAGGAAGAGTCGCACGGTGAGGCGAAGGCGCTGCTGCAATATCTCGGCATCACGCCGACGTCGGTACAGTTGCAGCGGCTCGACGAAGGGCTTCGCCGTGAAGGTCTGTCGCCGCTCGGCCTCTCCCCAAGGTTGATCCGGAATCCGCGCCTGCTCGCCTTCTTCGAGCCGCCGGCCAATCACACGCAGCATCGGCTTGCGCGAGCCCTCTATCTCGCAGATCTCGCGAGCGAGCCGGAAAGATATTCGGCCAAAAAGAGCGGACTTTTCGGCGCCGTGCTGGCCATCGCCGGCGATGTCCTGCTCTTCCCGCTTCGCGCACTTTTGGCGGGACGATACCGATGAGGACGCCCGACGCCGACTTCATCATCGTCGGCAGCGGTCCGGCAGGCGTCTCCGCTGCGTTTCCGCTGATAGCGGCCGGCCGCCGCGTCCTGATGCTGGATGCCGGCAATGATGCTGGATGGGAGGACGAAAGCCGCAGCGCCCGTGTCTTGGGAAGCAATCTGGAATCGCTCCGCGCCGACAATGGCAGTTCACCGAAACTGCAGACCCCGGTGGCCCGCGGGATTCTTGAACGGTTCCGGCGCGAGTCAGGGATCACCGGCGATGGATTCACGCCGGTCGCCAGCCTCGTCCGCGGCGGTCTCTCCAATATATGGGGAGCGCAAATCAGCTACCTCGATGCCGAGGACATCGCGGCTTGGCCTATCGATATCGAGCTGCTGCAGCGATCCTACGAACGTGTGTCGCAACGCATCGGGATCAGCACGAACGCCGATTTGACCGCAGGCACCAACAGCGGATCCGTCCTGCCGCTTGGCGCCACAGCCGCCCATGTCCTCCATCGGCACGAGATCGCAAAGCCGGCCGATGGGTCGTTTCGGCTTTTTCCCGCCGTCAACGCCATCCTTTCGGAGGCGAGGCCCGGGCGGGCCGCGTGCGATCTGCGCGGCGACTGTCTCTACGGCTGCCCGAGCGGCGCGATCTATAACAGCCGGCAGGATCTGCTTGCGCTGCAGAAGTCGCCGCATTTTCGGTTGCTCGATAACATGCGCGCCATATCTCTGACGTCCAACGCGGGCTGGACGATCGGAACGGCCGACGGATCATCATTCTCTGCGCCGAGGATCATTCTCGCCGCAGGCGTGCTCGGAACTGCCGCCCTGCTGGCGGACCTCCTGCCGATCGGCGGTGAAGGACTGCGCCTTTTGAACAGTCCGACGCTTGCCATTCCTCTGCTCTCTCCGGCAAGATTGCTGCGCTCGGCCACGGCAACCCATAGCCTGGCGCAACTCGGATTGTCGCTGCGTTACGGCGAGCGCGCATCCGACTATGTGACGGGTGCGATCTATGAAGTCGGCTCGCTGCCGGCGCAGAGCTTCGTCAACAGGATGCCGCTCGGCAGAAAGGCCGGGCGCGCCGCGTTCGAGACGATCGCCGGCAGCCTGCTGGTTGCGACGATCTATTATCCTGGCGACCAAAGCCGGAGCTACATCCATCGCGATGCAGCAGCAGGAAAAGGCATGACCGTCCGGGGCGGCTTTGCAGACGATTTCGATATCCGCACCAAGGATTTGAAAAGACGGCTTCGCCGCGAGTGGCAACGGTTAGGGCTCGTTCCGCTTCCCGGCGCATCGCTGGCCGAACCCGGGATCGATGCGCATTTTGCCGGCACCCTGCCGATGGGCGCAACCGGGCCCTTCGGTAGCTCTGTGGACGGCGAATTGAACCTCCATCCGGGTCTTCACGTCGTCGACGGCTCGGTTCTCCCCGATCTTTCCTCGAAATACATCACGATGACGATTATGGCGAATGCCGATCGCATTGCCCGCCGCCTCGCTGAAACCGAGGCGAACCCGGCGCTCTGACGTTCGTCTGCCTCTTCAGGGCCTCAATGGCGGCAATGCATCGCCGGCCAATGATAGCAGCGGCTCGTAATCCGCTTCGGAGAGCAACGCGCTATCAGCGAGTCCCATCGTGGCGCGCATGGCCGCTAATGACGGCTCTCTGATGGCGGCATGCAACGCACCTCGGAGGAGGAGAATTGTTTGGCTCGATGCGTCGCCTGATGTAATGAACGGTAGACCGGGCGCCTTGGGCGTTTCGGCGATGATCCGGATGCCCTCGACCTGGGCGGGATCGAAGCGGCGGATGTTCTCAAGAGTGATACAATCGATGGCCGCGCTTTCCGCCCTGCCCTCGATAACGGCGGCAAGGCTGCCGCCGTGGCTGCCTGTTTCGATGATCCGCCCAAAGAAGCGGCCGTTGCGCGCAAGCGGAGCGACGGCGGCGCGAAAGAGATTGCTGCCGGAATTGCTGTCAGGGCTGTTGATCGCAGCTGTGGTGCCGCGCAGATCCTCCAGCACGCGAAGGGAAGAATTCTCCCGGACGATGATGAAGCTGCGCATCAGCGGCCCATTGCAGCCGGGGTGGCTATAGACGGGCGTGGCCACCAGCCGCACCCGGCCGCGCAGGCTCGTGGCAAAAGGGTAGCCGCATGTCTGCGACAGGAGCAGGTTTGGCCTCAGCCAGGCTTCGTCATAGGCAACCGTCTGGTCGAGCGTTTCAGGCACCCCCGTGAGGCCGGCATGCAGGAGGTAGTGCCGGAGAAACGACCAGAGTTCGGCCGTCGCCTCCGCGAGCGGCCGGGATGTCAGGTACATGGCAATGCTGACGAGATGCATGCCGATCTTTCATTGCCCCTGCACGAGCGCTACAGCCTCCCGTCTGAAAGACGGGCGGCGCTGGAACGCGAAGGTTGAGGATCAGGCAATGCCGCCCAGGCACACATATTTGAGTTCGGTATATTCGTCCAAGCCGTGGCTCGACCCTTCGCGACCGAGACCTGACATCTTGACGCCGCCGAACGGCGCTTCCGCCGTCGAGACGAGACCGGTATTGACGCCGACCATCCCATATTCGAGCGCTTCGGCCACGCGGAAGACCCGCGATAAATCGCGCGCGTAAAAATAGGAGGCAAGGCCGAACTCGGTGTCATTTGCCTGCTCGATGACGTCCTGCTCGTCGCGGAAGCGGAAAAGCGGGGCAAGAGGCCCAAAGGTTTCTTCGCGCGCCACTTGCATGCCGGCGGCAACGTCACGCAGAATGGTGGGCTCGAAGAAATGGCCGCCAAGCGCGTGGCGTTTGCCTCCCGTTACGATCCCGGCACCCTTTGCAACGGCATCCTGAATGTGGCTTTCGACCTTGGCAACGGCGTTGTCGTCGATGAGCGGGCCAAGCACGACGTCACGCTCCAGGCCATTGCCGACCTTCAGCTTCGAAACGGCCTCGGCGAGCTTGGCGGCAAATGCCTCATAGACGCCGTCCTGGACATAAAGCCGGTTGGCGCAGACGCAGGTCTGACCGTTGTTGCGGAATTTGGCGATGATGGCGCCTTCGACCGCCGCGTCGAGGTCGGCGTCGTCGAAGACGATGAAGGGGGCATTGCCGCCGAGCTCGAGACCGAGCTTCTTGATCGTCGGCGCGCATTGCCGGTACAGCAGCTCGCCCGTCCGGGTGGAGCCGGTGAAGGTCAGGACCCGAACGTCGCGGCTGGCGGTCAGCGCTCCGCCGATTGCCGCTGCATCGCCGGTGACAATGTTGAGGAGGCCGGACGGCAGGCCGGCGCGCTCTGCGAGGACGGCGATCGCGATTGCGGAGAACGGCGTCTGCAGCGCCGGCTTGAGAACGACAGCGCAGCCGGCGGCAAGCGCCGGGCCGATCTTGCGCGTGATCATCGCGTTCGGAAAATTCCAGGGCGTGATCGCCGCCACCACGCCGGCCGGCTGGCGCAGCACGAGGATACGCTTGTCCGGCTGATGCCCCGGTACGATCTCGCCGTTGATGCGTCGTGCCTCCTCGGCGAACCATTCGATGAAACTCGCACCATAGGTGATTTCTCCCTTGGCTTCGGCCAAGGGCTTTCCCTGTTCCAGTGTCAGTATCATCGCCAGATCGTCACGGTTTTCGATCATCAGGCGATGCCACGTCTTGAGCACAGTCGCGCGCTCGCCGGCGGTCTTCTTCGCCCAAAGCTTCTGAGCAACGACGGCGGCTGCGATGGCTTCTTCGGTTTCCGCCGCACCGAAATCAGGGACCGCCCCCAGCACCTCCCCTGTCGCCGGATTGCGGACCACGGCCGACGCGCGGCCTTTCGCTTCGATCCAGCGATCGGCGATGGGGCATGCCTGACGGAACAGCGAGGGATCATTGAGTTTCATGGGACAACTTTCAACAGAATACGTGAGCGGCGCCGGGATCGAAATCGAGATGGACTATATCTCCACGATTAAGCCCGGCAATAGCCTCATGGCCGAACGGCAAGCGAACCGAAAGCGCCTCGCCTGTCGCCGTCTCCGTGGAGACGTGGATATTGTTGCCGAGAAAGGTAATGTCGCTGACAGTCGCGGCAAGACCTGCGCCCGCGGCTCTCGCGCGCGACAGCCGAATGCGCTCCGGTCTCAGCATCAGCGCCGCCCTTGCGCCGGAGGTGCCTTTGCCATGCACCGGGATTTGATTGAAGATGGTTCCGCCTCCGAGCGCGATGGTGGCCTGTCCATCGGAGGAGGACACCAGGTCGCATGAAATGAAGTCGCTGTCGCCGATGAATTCGGCGACGAAGCGGGTCTTGGGATTGGCATAAAGTTCAGGGCCAGTCCCGATCTGGTCGATGACGCCCTTCGAAAAGACAGCGATGCGATCGGAGAGCCGCAGCGCTTCCTCCTGATCGTGCGTGACATAGAGGATCGTCACTTCGGTCTGCTGGTGGATGCGGCGGATTTCATGCTGGATTTCCTCGCGCAGCTTCTTGTCGAGCGCCGACAGCGGCTCGTCCATCAGCAGCACCGGCGGATCATAGGCAAGGGCCCTGGCAAGGGCGACACGCTGCTGCTGACCGCCGGACATTTGCGCGGGCTTGCGATCCTCGAAGCCTTCGAGCCGAACGAGGCGCAGCATCTCCTTCACCTTCAAGTCGATCTCGGCCTTCGACTTGCGCCGAACCTTCAGCGGAAAGGCGATGTTCTCGCCCACCGTCAGATGCGGAAACAGCGTATAGCGCTGGAACACCATGCCGATATTGCGCTTGTGCGACGGCGTGGCGAGGAGCGTCTTGCCCTCCAGAGTAATGTCGCCTTTGGTCGGGTTTTCAAAGCCGGCCAGGATGTAGAGCGTCGTGCTCTTGCCGGATCCGGACGGACCAAGGAAAGTCAGGAACTCACCGCGCCGGACATCGAGATTGACGTCGTGCACGGCGACGACTGGGCCGTATTCCTTGCGTATTCCGCGGATCTGAAGGAATGGTTCGTTCATTGTTTCAGTACCTTACGCACGACGGCAACCAGCGCCATCAAGATGATCGTCAAAAGGATGAGAAGGGTCGATGCGGCAGCGACAACAGGCGTCAGGTCTTGCCTGAGCGTCGCCCATACCTTCACCGGCAGCGTCTGCAGGGTTGGGCTGGACATGAAGATCGCCACCACCACCTCGTCCCAGGATGTCAGGAACGAAAAGACGGCGGCTGAAAACAGCCCATGGCTGATCGCCGGAAGGGTGACCCTGATCTTCGCTTCCAAAGGCGAGGCGCCGCACAGCACGGCCGCGTCCTCGATCGACTTGTCGAAACCCTCCAGCGCGCTCGATATGGACAGGATCGAGAAGGGCAGCGCCAGAACGAGGTGCGAAATGACGAAGCCCGCCAGCGTACCGCCGAGGCCGATCCTCAGAAAGAAGGCATAAAGAGCAACGGCAAGAACCACGACCGGCAGGATCATCGGCGTCAGAAACAGCGCCTTCAGCGCATCGCGGAACATGAACGAACCGCGCACCAATCCGAAGGATGTCACCAGCCCGAGCAGCACCGACAGGGTGGTGACGATGACCGCGATCTTGAAGCTCGTCAAAGCCGATTCCACCCAGCGCGGATCGGCAAAAAGCTCGCTGTACCACTGAAACGTCCAGCCAGGCGGCGGAAAGATCAGCCATTGCGAGGAGCCGAAGGACAGGGCCGCGATGAAGACGATCGGCAGCAGCAGAAAGGCTGCGGTCAGAAGCGTGATCGCGAGCAGGACGTATTTCCACCAGCCGAGACGGTCGAAATTGAGCAACATATCAACGTCCTCCCGGGTTCTGGTTACCGAAGAAGCGCAGCTGCACCGCATAAAGCGAGAGAGTCACGACCAGGAGAACCAGCGCTGCGGCGCCACCCATTCCCCAATTGACCAGCGACTGCACGAACTGCGCGATCAGTTCCGCCAGCATCATGTTGGCGGTACCGCCGAGAAGCGACGGCGTAACGAAATAGCCGAGCGACATGACGAAGACCATGAGGGCGCCGGCCGCCATGCCGGGCATCGCCAAGGGCAGCAGAACTCGGGTCAGGCACTGCCAGCGGTTGGCGCCGCAAAGGGCTGCCGCCTGCAGGGTCGACGGGTCGATTTTCTTGATCACACCGTAGAGCGGCAGGATGATGAAGGGCAGCATGATATAGGTCATCCCGATCGTGACGCCTGTGAGATTGTTGACGAGCGCGAGCGGCTGGTCGATCAGGCCCATTCCCATCAGCATCTTGTTGATCAGCCCGGTCCGCTGCAGCAGCACCATCCAGGCATAGGTGCGGGCCAACAGATTGGTCCACATCGACAAGAGCAGGATCGCAAAGATCACCGACGTCAGCCGACCGGGCATGATCGCAAGCGCCCAGGCGACGGGAAACCCGATGAGCAGCGAAATCACCGTAACGAAACCCGAGACGATGAAGGTATTGGCGAAAATCTTGAGATAGGTGGCCGATCCGATCAGTTGCGCATAATTGCCAAGACCCGGGACGGGTTCCAATACGCTTCGCAGCAGCAGGACCACCACCGGCACGACGAAAAAGATTGCCACGAAGGCCAGAGCCGGAACGACCCCGCCAAAACCTGTTGCCCTGCGCGCCTTCGGCAGAGGCATGATCGCGCCAGAGGCATCGCTATATGTCGACATGACAGTCCTTCCCACCCGTCAGTTTCCGCTGGCGGCGAGGTCCGATGACCGGCGCCGACGTTGCGGGAGGCACGGCGAACAATCGCCGTGCCCGTTCATCTCCAGTTTTCGGACTATTTCGCCTGCCAGGCGTACCACTTCTCGCCGATGGCATCGCGATTGTCAGCCCAGTAGTTCATATCGGCATTGACCTGGCTTGCCGTCTGTTGGTCCGGCAGGGTCTTGGCGGTTTCCGGATCCATCAGCTTGGCCGACTCGACATTGATCGGCGCATATCCCGTGGCCTTTGCAAGGGCAGCCTGCGGTTCGGCCGAGGTTGCCAGCGCGATGAACTTCATCGCCGCCTCGGCATTCGGCGCGCCCTTCGGCACGACGAGCGCATCGGCAGCGGTGATGTTCTGCTCCCAGGAGGTTTCAACCTTGATGCCAGTCGCAGCAAGCGCCGTCATGCGCCCGTTCCAGACACTGCCGAACGGCGCTTCGGCGGAAGCCAGCAGCTGCTGCGACTGGGCGCCACCCGACCACCAGATGATATCGGACTTGATCGTATCGAGCTTCTTGAAGGCGCGGTCGAGATCGAGCGGATAAAGCTTGTCTGCAGGCACGCCGTCGGCAAGCAGCGCCGCCTCGATCACGCCGGGAGCCGACCATTTGTAGAAGGTGCGCTTGCCGGGGAACTTGGCCGTGTCAAACAGGTCGGCCCATGTCTTCGGGCAGGCTTTGACGGCATCGGCATTGCAGCCGATGACGAAGGAATAATAGAAGCTGCCGACCGAATAGTCGGTGACGAAGCGCGGATCGAGCTTCGACTTGTCGATGACGGAGAAGTCGAGCTTCTCGAGCTGGCCGTTCTTGCCGGCCTGGGCGGCATAGTCGCCTTCGACATCGACGACATCCCAGTTGACTTCGCCGGCCTCGACCATGGCCTTGAGTTTGCCGTAGTCGGTCGGGCCGTCCTGCACGACGGTGATGCCGGTCTTTTCGGTGAACGGGCTTGCCCATGCCGCCTTCTGCGCATCCTGGGTCGTTCCGCCCCAGCTCGAGAAGACCATGCTGTCAGCGTGCGCCGGCGCGGAGACCGCCACGAATGCGGCAACCGCCGCGAAAGCAAATGTCGTTTTCATGTTCCCTTATCCTGTTCTGGTTTGTCCTGCGGGTATGCCTTATGCCGTCAGCGCGCCTCGCTCCGGGGAGAGAAGCTTGCCGGCTTCATAATCTTGTTTTCCGCCACCTCGATGAGGTCGCGGATCTTGGGCAGGAAAGCCTGCCACCGGGGATCGGCCATAAGCCGCTGCCGTCTCGCCTCGCGGTCGTCCAGGCTCGTAAAGGCCCAGATATGGACGATCTCGTTGATCGTGCCGATCTCCGAAAAGAAGTAGCCGACGAGCGTGCCGAGATGGCCCTTCTGGATTTCGATCCCTTCTTCCTCGACGACCTTGAGATATTGCGGGATCGTGCCGTTCTTCAGCCGATAGGTGCGGACCTCGTAAAACATCGCGTCACCTCATCACGAAAGGATCGGGGATCGGATCGTCCGAGGTTCGGAGCCAGATCGTCTTGGTGCGGGTATAATCGAGCGCCGCGGCCATGCCGCCTTCCCTGCCGTGGCCCGACAGGCCGAAGCCGCCGAAGGGCGCGATCGGCGACACGGCGCGGTAAGTATTGACCCAGACGATGCCGGCACGGATGCCCTTCATCAGCCGGTGCGCCCGGGTGAGGTTCTGCGTGAAGATGCCGGAGGCCAGGCCGTAGCGGGTGTCGTTGGCAAGCCGCAGTGCCTCGGCCTCGGTCTCGAAGGAGACGACGGAGAGGACCGGCCCGAAGAACTCCTCGATCAGTGAGGGCGAAGCGACATCGTCACAATCGAGGATCGTCGGTGAGAAATAATAGCCGTCGCCATCGATCTTGCGTCCGCCGGTGACGAGGCGGGCGCCGCTTTCGATCGATCTCTCGACGAGAGCGCCGATATTGTCCTGCTGGCGCTTGGTGGCAAGCGGGCCGACTTCGGTCGCCATATCGAGCGGCGCGCCGATCCGGATCGCCTGCGCCTTCTCGCGCAGCAGCGCGACGAACCTGTCCTTGACGCTGCGCTCGACGATCAGGCGCGAACCGGCGACGCAGCTTTGTCCGGTCGCCGCAAAGATGCCCGCGACCTGGGCGTTGGCGGCGCTTTCGAGGTCGGCGTCGGCAAAGACGATGAAGGGCGACTTGCCGCCGAGTTCAAGCGAGGTGGAGGCGAGGTTTTCGGCCGAATTGCGCACGACGTGCCGCGCGGTTTCCGGGCCGCCGGTAAAGGCGACATGCGCGACCTTCGGGTGGCGGCCAAGGGCAGCGCCGCAGGAGGCGCCGAAACCGGTGATGATGTTGACGACGCCGGCGGGAAAGCCTGCCTCATGCACGAGACGGGCGAATTCGAGCAGCGGCGCCGGCCCGTCTTCCGAGGCCTTGACCACCATGGTGCAGCCGGCCGCAAGCGCCGGGCCGATCTTGACCGCCGACAGGAAGAGCTGGCTGTTCCAGGGCACGACCATGGCGACAACGCCGATCGGCTCGCGGCGAAGCCAGACATCCATGTCAGGCTTATCGATCGGCAGGTAAGAGCCTTCGATCTTGTCGGCTATACCAGCATAGTAACGGTAATATTCAGCGACATAGGCGATCTGCGCTGACGTCTCGCGGATAATCTTGCCGGTGTCGCGCGTCTCCAGTTCAGCGAGTATCTGCGCATTGGCGGCAACCAGATCGGCCAGCTTGTAGAGAAGCTTGCCGCGCTGCGTCGCCGTCATCTTCGCCCAGGGGCCATCGTAGAGCGCCCTTTCGGCAGCGTTCACGGCCCGATCGACATCATTCTCGCGCGCCTCGGGCATCTCAGCCCAGACGGTGCCGGACGCCGGATCGATGCTCGGATAGGAAGCTTCGCCATCCGAGAATTCGCCATCGATATAGTGCTGGAAACGCCGCATGGCTTTACTCCTGAAATGCCGGCATGACATCTGCGATGAAGCGCTCGAGCGACGCCTTCTTGCGCTCGAAACTCATGCCGGTGTCGATCCAGAAGGAATATTCGTCGTAGCCGAGGGCTTCATAGGCTTTGAGCCGGTCGATGACGGTCCGGGCGTCTCCGACGACATTGTTGGTGCGCATGACCTGATCCGAAAGCATCGCATTCGCGCGGATCTGCTCGTCGGGAATCCGTTCGATCAGGCCCTGGGTCACCGGCTTCTCATTCTTGAACCAGGCGAAGAAGTAGTTGTAGTAGACGCTGAGTTCATGGGCCGCCTGGGCGACGTCGTCTTCGGAGGAGCCGACATAGGTGTGGCGCAGCAGCATAATCTTCGGCCGCTCGATGCCAGGGTTCTTGGCGCAGGCATCGTTGAAACGGTCCATCAGCGACTGGACCTCGTCATCGCCCTGCCAGAGCGGCGTGACCTGAACGTTGCAGCCGTTCGCGACGGCAAATTCATGCGAGTTCGGATCGCGCGCGGCGACCCAGATCGGCGGGTTCGGCTGCTGCAGCGGCTTCGGCGCCGAGGTTGTCGCGGGAAATTTGAAAAACTCGCCGTCATGGGCGTAGTCGCCAGCCCATATGCCCTTGACCGCCGGGATGAGCTCGCGCATGCGCTGGCCGGCACCCCAGGCATCGAGACCCGGCAGCAGGCGCTCGTATTCGAAGGAATAGGCGCCGCGGGCAATGCCGATATCGAGCCGTCCATCGCAGATGATGTCAGTCATGGCCGCTTCGCCGGCGAGCTTGATCGGATGCCAGAAGGGCGCGATCACCGTTCCCGTCCCGAGCCTTGCCCGCGACGTACGGCGCGCGAGATCGGCAATGGTCACGAAGGGATTGGGCGCGATGGTGAAATCCATGCCATGATGCTCGCCCGTCCAGATCGCATGCATGCCACCCTTGTCGGCAATCTCGCAGAGCGCGACGAATTCCTCATACAGGCTCTTGTGGCTCTGGCCGGCGTCGAGCCGTTCCATATGGACGAAGAGGGAGAACTTCATGCTTTTGCGCCCTTGGCTGGAATGGGATGGATTTTGCCGCCGGTCTCGTCACCGAAATAGACGCCGAAATTGCCGATCGAGCTTTCCATCGCGAAGCGGTTGACGATATCGGCGGTCGAGTTGGTCTTGAATTTCGCCGCAGCCAGGGCGTCGGGCTTGACGAACCTGCCGCCGGCAGGCTCGCCGTCGCCGGCAACGGCGTGATAGACAATATGCTGCTTGCCGTCGCTCTTGCCCTCATAGACCGAATAGAGGAAGCCGATGCTGACCGTCAGCCCGGTGAGCGTCTCCAGGTATTTTTGCAGCGCCTCGGTCGGGTTGCCGTCATGGGCGTCGATGTTCGGCAGGGAGAGCACATCCTCGCCCAGCAGCAGAACCTCACCGCGGCGTTCGACGACGGCCGCTAGCTCGATATTGCCTTCGGCGGCCGCGGAAACCGCCTTGCTTGCAAGCGTCGGCGTGAAATAGCCGCCGCGCGCATAGCCGAGACCGTTGCGGCCGCTATTGTCGAAGGATTCGATCCGGCCCATCAGGATGACATGGTCGCCGGCCTCGACGACCTGTTCCATGGCGCATTCGAACCAGGCGGCCACATTCGAGAAGATCGGGCAGCCCGCCGATCCCTTTGCCCATTCGACCGCCGCAAATCTGTCTTCGACCGGCCGCGCAAACGTGTTCGACACGTCCTTCTGCGTTTCCGACAGCACGTTGATCGCGAAATGCGGCGTACCGGTCATGGTGGCGAAATTGCGCGACGTCTTGGCAAGGCAGACGAGGAGCAAGGGCGGATTGAGCGAGACCGATGTGAAGGAGTTCGCGGTGAAGCCGATCGGATTTCCTTCCCCATCGCAAGCGGTGACGACAGTCACGCCTGTCGGAAAAGCGCCGAATGCATCGCGCAATGCTCTTGGATCGACAGTCTGGATTGTCATCGTTCATCCTCCCCGAACGACAGCCACTCGGCGAGCAGCGAATTGACGATATCAGGCGCGGTCAGGTTCACCATATGACGATGACCTTCGACGATACGGGCCCAACCCTTCGGCGCGAGCGCCGCCATTTGCTCTGCCATCAGAGGCGTCGAGTTGGGATCGTCGGACCCCGTCAGAAACAGGGCCGGACCAGCCACGTCTTTCCAGCGATCGGCATAGGTCTCGTCTCCGCCGGCAAAAGCGGCATAAGCAACCGCATAGCCGTCCGGATCGACGCGACTGAGCCATTCTCGCGTCAGTTCCCGCGCAACGACGCTGTCTGCATCATCGCCGAACCAGCGCGCCAGCGGGCCTTCCTTGTCGACGCCCGTCAGCGGAATGGCCGCGGCCCGCGCGAGCACAGCGGCCTTTGCTTGCGGATCGCGCCTGTAAACGCCGTTAAGATACGCGACACGGCTGATCCGTTCGCCGAACGTCGCCGCCGCTCCTCCGGATACCAGCGCCCCCATCGAGTGGCCGGCAACATTCACCCTATCGATCGCCATCTCGTCGAGAAAGCGCCCGAACCAGGCGACGAACTCCTCCAGGCGGCTGCCCGCCGGCAGTTTTGCGCTCTCGCCATGCCCCGGCATGTCGACGGCAATGACGCGGTGGTCGGCCGACAGAAAGGTGATCTGCGGCGCCCAGGCTTCGAGCCGCATGCCGACGCCATGAATGAGAACCAGCGGCTCGCCGCTGCCGGCCTCGTGATAGGCCGTCCCGCCTGGCGTCTTCTTTCGGGGCAAGTCACCGGCACCTTTTGCTGCAGCGGCGCCCGAGATCGATCCGGCTGTCAGCATCTCAGCGCCCACCCTTTCAAACGCCCGCCGGGTTGGCGACGTCCTGCCCAAGATCCTTCAGATCCTGGTAGCGGTCACCGATGCGGTGATGAGGACGCCCGCCCACCGACGCGCCAAGAGCCACGACAATCTCATCGGCGGCCGGCGCATCGGGGATCGAAGTCTGGATGGTGAGATAGTGCGAGCGGCGGCCTTCATCGTTCTTGTCCATCAGCGGGATCATGATCGGCGCATTGGCAGGACCGCGCGTATTGCAGAAGGCGAGATAGGATTTGGCGCCGACGGCATGGCGATAAAAATTGCCGAAGCGCAGCGTGTGGATGAGCGCGGAGGCATGTTCGATTTCACCATCCAGGCCGACGACGGCGGCCTTGCCATAGGCTTCGACCGCATCGCCGGAACCGACCGCATCGATGATCATCTTGGTCAGCAACTCACCGAGAACCGGAGCGCCCGCATGGATTTCGGGCTTGAGATCTTCGACAAAGCCGCGGCCCGCCCAGGGGTTCTTCACGACCGCGAAAGCGGAAAACAGTTTTAGCGGCACCGCCGCGGCCTTGCCGCCCTCGATCAGCGTCGTTTCGATCTGCAGTCCCGTCTTGCGAATTTGAATGGCCATGGAGCACCTCATCTCTTCATTTTGTATTATGGTATACCATAATATGTCGGTGTCAAGTTGGTTTCTGCGACGGTGCGTAAGCCGTTCCTTCATTCAGCGTGCTGGCGGAAACCGGACGATGCGACGCCGCCGCAGCGACGCGATATATCGGGAAGTCAAAATTTTCCCGTCCCATGTGAATGCCGCCATATATATTATTGATTATGGCATACCATCACATCGAGCGAAGTTGGGTGTCAAGCTTGGAGTTGGGATTCCCCTCATCGGCCCAGACTAACGGACACCGATATAGGGCAGCTGGGCAGGTGCTGCTGTTCCAGAGTAGGGTTATTCTCAGGTTTGGATATGCAGCAACGGGTTCGGTTGCCGATCAATGAACTCTCTCTTGATATGCTCAAGAGTAGCCCGCTGTCCGGCAAACGGCAGCAAGGCGAGCGCCTCATCTAAAGGTAGCCAGCGGAAATCATCGTGTTCGTCGTTGAGCCGTACTGTGCAATCCGTCGGTGCAAAGGCGACAAACACCGGCGTCAGCGTGATTGCATCCCGATCGGCCTCATAAAACTGCTCGCAAATGTCCGCGGAGTAGAGTGCTTTCAGGGCGAGACCTGTCTCCTCCCTTGCTTCCCGAAGTGCCGCCTGCCAAGCCGTTTCTCCGTGCTCGATGCCACCAGCGATCTGACACCATTCGCCACTCAGGGTGCTACCGGTCCGGCGCAAAAGAAGGAGCTCGAAACTATCGTCTCGGGGCTTCAAAATGAAAAGAGAAATGGCAAAGGATCTGATGGGGATTTCGCGTTTCAACTTTATGCTCCCGACCGATATTGATCCGGCCTCGTCCGCGGAACGTGATCCCGAATACCCGACAGGCATCGACAAATTATCGATACGGCGGACGGCCTTGCTGCCGTCGTCTGCGAAGACGGCAAGGGTCGGCGCCCTGACTATTCGGCTGGCTTCTGGGCGGACAGCACCGCTTCTGCAATGGCACTTGCCGCCGCGACATGATCCATCGCCGCCCGCTGGGCGCCCTCGCCGTCGCCGCGACGGATGGCATCGACGATCTTCGACATCTGCAGCGGCCCTTCGATGCCGCGTCGTTCCGTCTTGATCGTCATCGAGCGCAGATGGTTGATGCGCACGGTGAGGAGGTTGACGACGCCCCAGGCGACATGCCTGTCGACCATGGTGAACAGCGTCTGATAAAAGGACGAGGTATTGGCCAGCACGCCCGCCATATCGCTGTCGCGATAGCTGTTGCGGATTGCGGTCAGGGATTCCTCGAGCGCGGCGACGATCTCGGGGCTGCCGCGCTCCGCGCAGAGCCGCGCCGCCATGCCTTCAAGCGCACCGCGGATCTCATATATCTGCTTGGCTTCCTCGATATCGAGCTGGGCGACGATCGGTCCCTTGTTCGGCAGATTGGCGACAAGCCCTTCCGATTCCAGATGCCGCAGAACCTCGCGCACCACCGTGCGGCTGACGCCGAGCTGAGCGCAGAGGTCGCGCTCGACAAGCCGGTCTCCGGGACGGAAGTATCCGTTGACGATGGCCTCGCGGACCTTGTCGAGCGCCAGTTCCCGCAAGGTCTTCGCAGGACGCTCGACCCTGATTGCTGCGTCCTTCAGAGCACCGCTCATGCTGTACCTCGGGGTTGGATTGACTTCGCAGGCTCAAGCTTTGCTGCGGCAGTCGAACTCGGGAATCGTATTATGGCCTACCAAATACTGTAGCTGTCGGCGGCCAGCAATTCAACAGCACCGTGCCGATCCGAGATTATCAGCCTATGCCTCGGACTTCAGCCTCGCCCTGACGATCTCTTCGGCCACGGCCTTCGCCTGCAGCCGAATGTCGGGGACGGCGGTGATCTCCCAGAATTGTCCCGCCGTCAAGGCGCCGACGGCAAACAGCCGCGCGGGCGAGATCCGGGACGGAGCCGTCACTTCGGAAGCCGCATCCACCTGGATGCCGAGGCCGAGAGGATCGGGGACGATCAGCTGAAAGCGGCTCATTTCCTTCAGAAGCGGCGAATGGCTCATCCCGGCGCGCTCCATACCCGTGCAGTTGACCAACCAGTCCGCCCTGATCTCGTCGATCTCGCGCTTGGCTCTGACCCTGTATCCGGCGACCAGCCTGTCATCTTCGGCCTCGAGCGATTTCAGGAAGCCGGCGTGAAAGCGAACGGTTCCATTCGAGACCAGCGTCTCGAAGCCGGCGAATACGTCGGGCGCGACACGGTGGCGATGGATGTTCCACCAGGGAAGCGCGTGCCGCAGGAAGCGGGCTCGCTCCTCGTTCGAAAGCCGTTGCCAGAGAGCCTGCGTGACCGGCCTCAGGCCGTCCATCACGCTCCGCCAGTCGGCGACCTCCCTGCTCTTTTCCCGCAAGATCTTCAACAGGCCGCTGATCGTAGCCGGAAGCGTGTGCACGTCGATCGGCAGCGGCGCGGGCGGCGTCCTTGCATGGCCGAGCGGCGCCAGGCCGCGCCGCGAAAGCACCTCGATCCTGCCCCTATGACCATGGGCGCGAAGTGCCAGAACCTGATCGATCATCGTCAGGCCAGAGCCGAGAATACAGACCGCATCGGACGGTGCGACACGCCTCAGCCATGAAAGCCGCCATGGGTTCTCGACGATCCGCGATCGCAAAAATGGCGGGACGCCGGCCGGATCGACCGGAAGGTTCGCGTTTCCAACGCCAAGACAGAGCACCACATTCTTTCCGGCAATCTCGTCGCCATTGCCGAGATGGAAGGCGAGCGTGCTGGTGTAGCGCTCCACGCATCCGGCCGCCTTGGCCTTGATGAAGTCGACCCGGCAACGGCCATCCCGCTTTCGAAGCAGCCGCGCAAGCGTATCCCTGACATAAAGGCCGTAATCGCTGCGCGAGGCGAAATCGCCGGCCTGCATAGGACGTCCATGGGCCTTCAGCCAGTCGACGAAATCGTCAGGGTGATGGGGCAGCAGGCTCATGCGGCCGGCCGGCACGTTGAGGCGATGGAGATAGAGCTCCGTCCTATATGCCGTCCCGCGTCCGAAACCGGCATCGTCGCCGACGACCGCGATCTTCGCCGACGCGGGAAGCAGCTCGACGAGATTACAGGTCACAGCGATCGCTGAAAAACCGGAACCGACGACGATAACATCGTATGTCAAGGCATTCTCCCTGAACCTCGGTAAAGCCGCTTCTTGTCACTCACCGCCACGCGGATGGCTCAACCGGCAGAATCACGAAAACAATTATCTTCATAGTCTATAAATATAGTTTGTTATTCCTCCCGCCAGCCCCATATCAACCATTACCCTTTTGCAGGTGAGATCAAGGGGCCGGGTGGCCCTCGAACAAAGGGGCTCAAGATGAATTTCAGAAATTTGCTTGCCGCAATCGCCGTCGGCGTCGGCACTCTCGCAACGGCGATCGCCGCTGAGGCGGCGGACAAGAAGGTCGTCGTCGGCTATCAAACCGACGCCCTGCCGTCTTCCGTGGCAATCGCCAACGGCGAATTCGCCAAGAAGACCGGGTATGACATCGACTTCCGCAGGTTCAATTCCGGGGCCGAGATATTCGCGGCCATCGCCTCGGGCGACGTTCAGGTCGGCTATGTCGGCTCCAGTCCGTTTGCGGCTGCGGTATCGCGCGGGCTCGAGGTGAAGGCCTTCTACCTCGCCTCCATCTCCGGCATCGATGAGGCTCTCGTCGTCCGCAACGGCTCGGGCATCGAAAGCCTCAACGATCTGAAGGGCAAGAAACTTGCCGCCGCGCCCGTCTCCACGGACCACTATCAGCTTCTAGCGCTGATCAAATCGCTTGGCCTGACCGAGAAGGACGTCCAGGTCTTCGCAATCCCCCAGCCTGAGATCGTGGCGAGCTATAACCGCGGCGATATTGACGGCGGTTTCGTCTGGGATCCGGCGCTCACCGAACTCAAGAAGAACGGCAAGGTTCTGGTGACCTCCAAGGATGTGGCGGACAAGGGCGCGCCGACATTCTCGGCCTGGGTTGCCACCTCGAAATTTGCCGGCGACAATCCGGAATTCCTGAAGGGTTTTGCCTCAGTCGTCACCAAATACTATGCATCCTTCGCCTCGGACAAGGCCGCCTGGGGTCCCGACAGCGACAACGCCAAGGCGCTCGCCAAGCTTCTCGGTGGAACGGCCGAGCAGCAGGCCTCGGCTCTGAAGAACCTGACGCTGCTCACTCCCGAGGTCCAGGCATCGGACGCCTGGCTCGGTGGCGGCGAGAAGGCGGGCGCCGGCAAGATCCTGAAGGACACGGCATCGTTCCTGAAGGAACAGGGCAAGGTGTCCGACGTGCTGGCAAATTACGGCGCCTTCGTCACCGCCGACGCGCTTACCAGCGTCAGCAACTGATCCTCCCCGATGCCGGCGCGACCATCGTCGCGCCGGCATCGAACTTGCGAGTGGCACCATGCTTAAAGTCGATCACGCCAGCGTATTCTTTGCAGCCCGGGACGGGCGGACCGTCCACGCGCTCGATCGCGTTTCCTTCGATATCCCCGAACGGGGTTTCGTCGTCGCGCTCGGCGCCTCGGGATGCGGCAAATCAACCCTTCTCAACGCGATCGCCGGTTTCCTTCCGTTGTCAGATGGCCGGATCACGCTCGATGGCCGCGCCGTCGAACGGCCGGGCGCCGATCGCGGCGTCGTCTTTCAGAAAGATGCGCTGCTGCCCTGGAAATCGGTGTCCGACAATGTCGCGCTCGGCCTGAAATTTGCCGGCGTCAACCACAAGGAGCGGCAAGCACGCGCCTTGGAACTGCTCCGGCTCGTCGGGCTTGACGAATTCGCCGGCGCCTTTCCCTACGAGCTGTCGGGCGGCATGCGCCAGCGGGTCGGCATTGCCCGGGCGCTTGCGACCAATCCTGATATCCTGCTGATGGACGAGCCTTTCGGCGCGCTCGACAGTCTGACCCGCGAGCAGATGCAGGAACTGCTGGTTTCGGTCTGGGACAAGACGGCGAAGAAGGTTTTCTTCATCACCCATTCGATCGAAGAGGCGCTGTTTCTCGGCACACAAGTCCTGGTTATGTCGCCTCGGCCAGGCCGCGTCGTGGCCCGCTTCGATCTTGATTTCATCAGACGCTTCGCGGAGACGGGCGATGCACGATCGATCAAGGCGTCGCCGCAATTTGCCGAGCTGCGTGAGGAGATCCGCGCCATTCTCCACAGCAGCGAAGATTTGAGGAGCGCCGCATGAGCGATGTAATACAGGCCTCGCCGGCTGCGGCCCACGTCCAGGATCATCAGGTCAAGCTGGTGAAAATGGCCGGCTTCGGCGCCGGCGAGAGATCAACGGTCGCCATCAGTGTTGCCACCGCGCTGGCAATCCTGCTGCTGTGGTGGCTCGTCGCTGCCCTTGGCATCGTCCCGCACCTTTTCCTGCCGCGTCCCGATGAGGTGCTGACGCAGATCGGCGTCATCTATCGCGATGGTTACGCCGGTGCATCGCTTTCTGAACACGTCGCTGCAAGTCTCTTCCGCATCGTTGTCGCGGCTCTCATCGCCATCTCCGCCGGCATTCCGCTAGGATTGCTCATGGGCCTGAACCGCTGGGCCAAAGGTGTGCTCGATGCGCCGATCGAATTCTACTGGCCGCTTCCGCCGCTCTCTTACCTGCCGCTGATGATCATCTGGCTCGGCATTGGCGAGACGTCGAAGATCACGCTGCTGGTGCTGGCGATGTTTGCGCCGATCTGCCTTTCAGCCCAGGCCGGCGTTCGTTCGCTGCCGATCGAGCGCGTCAATGCCGCCCGTTCGCTGGGTGCCAACCGGCTGCAGCTGTTCATCGATATCGTCCTGCCCTCCGCCCTGCCCGAGATCCTCACCGGCATCCGCATTGCCCTCGGCGTCGGCTGGGGCACGCTGGTCGCCGCCGAATTGATCGCCTCGACGCGCGGGATCGGCTTCATGATCATGTCGGCATCGCAGTTCCTGGCAACCGACGTCGTCTTCGTCGGCATCGGCATCATCGCGGTCTGCGCCTTCACCTTCTCGGCCGCCATCCGTTTCCTGGAGACCTACCTTGTGCCCTGGAAGGGCAAGCTCTGAGGGAATGCAAGCAATCCAAAACGTCAAAGCGCCGTGGGTCTGAAAGGACGCGCGGCGCTTAACGGCTTGGCCGCAACCTCGTTCAGGCCATGGATCGACAGGAGTTCGGCTGCGACGAGCTCCTGGAGGCGCCATAAATTGCGATCGCGAATGCCGCGTTCTTCCAGATGCTTCACCGTCAGATAGAGGTATTCGGCGCAGGAGCCCACATGTCCGCAGGCCCTGGCAAGCACGCGCGCCACCGTCTCCAACGGCAATCTGCGGGAAACGCGCTCGCCTTTCGGGCCGGCCCAAAAGACCAGCGCGCGCACGAAGCCATGTGCGGTCTCGACAGGAATCCAGCGAACCGTCGCCGCATCTTCGATCGTGCCGACCTCACGGCGGATCAAGCGTCGAATCTGGCCGAGGCGATCGTCATCGGCAAGCCTGAAGAGGATGCCATTGCAGCGTCCGCCGCGATCAAGCGCCATCATGAGGCCAGGCTGCGCCCGGCTTCCCCGCCAACGTGTCATCTTCAGGCAGAAGGACCGATGCCAACCCCTGGCTGCGCCGCGCTGCCACTCGACGGCATCGAAGTCCGGCTTCCATATCAATGATCCATAGGCGAAGACCCAGAGCGGCGCGCCGGCGGATTCCTGGAGCAGCCGCCTGGCGAACATCTCCACCTCCATCTCGGTCAGCGGTGTGCGGTGCGGCTCGGGACCGGGATCGAGCTCGGGGCGAAGGCTGAGCGACACGAGCTCGTCCGTAAGAGCCATGCTGGTTGCACTGAGCATCCGAACCTCGCTTCGCCGGATTATCACCTGCCTATGCTCGGCGATATCGGTCACGTTTCAATGCACCGTAAATCTGGCCGCATCGGCCTGGCGCCGCTGCAGGCTGCGGATCAGCATCGCGGCCTCCCTGACGATCGCCGCAAATGTCGTATCGTCGGCCTCGGCGATCCTGCCCGTCATGTCGCGGATGATCGTCGTCAAATGCATGATCGAATGGCGATGTTGCGCCTCGTCAGGCCCGATTTCGGCGTCGGCCATGGCAAGCAGCGTCTTCACCAGGCGCTCCACGGTTTGCCGGCGCCGGCTCCTGGGGTCGGCATTCGGATCTTCGCTGAGGCGCAGGAGATCGTCGATGATATCGGACATTCCGCTTCCATTCACATCGCAAAAGCCGGTCGTGCGAAAACGCTGCGCCTTCGATCGCCGGTGCGCATCTTCAAGGCATCCAGCAGCCGGTAGCCGGTTCGCCAGCGGCCAAAACCACTTGCGATATTGATGTGGCCGGCGAGGCCGATATTCCTGGTCTCCGCCTTCCACAGTCGGCCAAAAAAGGTCAGCCGATCGACCGTCATGTAGGCGTCGTTCATGCTGCCGATGACGATGCTCGGAAATGGCAGAGGCGCCGTCGGCATGCCGCCGAACGCGATATGCCCGGGATGGAGTATTTCCGTGGCCGGCAGATCGCAGGGAGCAACGAGCAATGCTCCCTTCACGCGCCGGGCAGCGCTTCGCCCGGCCAGCCGAGCGGCGAGCAGGCATCCGAGACTATGGGCGACCAGATAGGCTTCGCCAGCCTCTTCAAGCGCTTCTTCCAGTCGCGGCAACCAGCTGTCGAGGCTGGGATGATCCCAATCGTCCTGAGCGACAAAACGGCTACCCGGCTGATCCTGCAGCCAGTGCTGTTGCCAATGCCCCTCTCCCGAGCCGAACAATCCTGGGAGAATGAGGACTTCGCTCATCTGATCAGTCCGATCACCAAGGCGAAGAGGAAGGTGAAGGAACCGGCGACCGTGCAGATCCCGGCCGCATGCCTGAACTGCGACATGAGGCTTCCCGTTGCTCTTCTGGTGTCGTGCCGACGGTCGCCGGTCTCAACAGCAATCGCCATCCCGCCGCCCTCCTCAATACCAAAGTCCCGGCATCGCGCCCCAATAGTGAAGTTCGTATTCGCGCGCCGACCGTTCCTGCTCCTCGTCGCGGGTGACCGCTGCGTTTGCAGGCTTTCGCAGCTGGCGCCGAAAGCGGGCGATCGCAAACTTCAGCCAGAAATTGAAATCAAGCTTCATGCGAACCTCCTGTCAGGAACTGGTCGGTTGGGAAATCAACGAATGACGTTGCGCATTTGCTAGAAGATCGCGCAGCGATGCAGTCGGCCCGTAGAGCATCAGCAGGCGGTTTTCCTCGCGCTTGGCCAGCCGATATCGGCGAGCAAATTCAAAGACGCTCCAGATTTGCTCGCTTGATCCCTGCGGGCCTGCATCATCCATCGCTGCCTCCTGAGAACGAAGTTCGTGACGCGCCTTATTCGGCTGCCGCTACTGCCGGCCTTGCCTCTGGAAAGAAGGCTGACAATTCGCCGACCACTTCACCGATGCGGTTCGAAAGCGCATCGGAAGAGACCGCGTAATCCGCAAAATCACGGTCGGACGCATAGACGGCCGTCGGCAGCGTATGGGCCATGAAGAAACCGAATAGCGGCCGGAGCTGATGCTCGACCATCAAGGCATGCCGGTCGCCGCCGCCGGTCGCCGTAATGATGATCGGCTTCGCGCGGAGCTCCTGTGGATCGATCAGATCGATGAGGTGCTTGAAAAGGCCGGGGTAGGAGCCCTTGTAAGTCGGCGAACCGATAATCAGCACGTCGGCCCTTACGATCTCGTCGACGACTCGCCTGGCCTGCTCGTCGAGGTCCTTGCGCCACAAGGCGCCGCCCAGCGACGGACCGACATCGTGCAGATCATAGGTTTTGCTCGAAAAGCCGTATCTGATGCTGGCCCGTTCGGCGACATGCCGGACGAGCGCCAATGTCTTCGATGGGCGGTTGAAGCTGCCGGCAATGCCGACGAGTTTGAAACCTGACATGGTTTTTCCTCTCTGTGGTTGCTTCAAATATTGTCTATAAAATTACTGGATTAAAGGAATGTGCGTCTCTCCTTCGGCGCTCGATTGAAAAAACATTCGTCTTGACGTTTACGGCCTGTCGCCGTGGAGATGGCGTTCGAGGAAGGGCAGATTGTCCTGGCCCCAATAGAGTTCGCCGTCATAGACATAACTGGGAAAACCGAAGACGCCGCTGTCGCGCGCATGCACCCGGTCTGCCGACCACTTGTTCTGAACGTCGTCGTCGGCTTGGCGCCTGAGAAGCGCTGCGCCGTCGAAACCTGCTGCTGTCACGATCGCCTCGCGTATATCAGCCTTGCCGATATCCCTCGCCTCGCTCCAGAAAGCATGCTGCAGGGCGCGGGCAATGCCAATCCAATCCTGCCCGTCGAGATAGGCGGCGATCACGAAGAGGGATGCCGGCGTCGGATCGCTGAGCTCCGGCCGATGCTCCAGCCGCAATTCCTTGCCACGCACGCGCGCCCAGCGTTTGAGGTCGCGCGTCCAATAAGCACGACGGATCTCCGGGCGGTTGCGCGAGAAGATGCCGCCATTCTCCTCGACCACGGTCGTCAGATAGGGCGTGACGACGACGTCGTTCTTCGCCGCCAGTTCGGTAAAGGCGTCGAAGCCGATGTGGGACCAGGGCGAGCCGATCGAAAAGAAATATTCCACCGATTTGGTCACTGACGAATGTTCCTCCTGAGATGATTGTTTGATGGCGAATGGGACGTTGTCTGCCGACGGCCAATCAGGAAGCGGCCCGAATTCCCGGCTGCGCTTTCCATCCGAGCTCCGGGGCGATTCTGGTGGCGAAGTCGTGGAGGATCTGGCGATATTCCTCGTGCTCGAACTCGTAAGGGAGCTCCAGCCGCAACTCGCTGACCTCGGGCAGGATCGGATCGGCGAAAAGCCGCTCCAATATTTCCTCCGATGTGCCGACGATATCGCGGGCAAACAAGGTGCGCCGCTCGCCCTGTGGCGAAAGCGTCCGCTGATGCCGGCCGTCGGCATAATCGCGGTAGCGGCGGCGCGTTGGCGCATCGGCGCTGTCGAAAGGCACGATGACGCGGCCGAGCGCGACGCGGCGCTGCGTTCCTGAGTCGCGATAGGTTTCAATCAGCCTGGATTGGGCAACAAAGAAATCGTCGGTCCCCTCCCCCGTTATCACATTGCCCGTCAGCAGGTTGAAGCCGTTGCGGCCAGCCCAGCCGGCCGAGCGCTGCGATCCGCCGCCATACCAGATCCGCTCAATCAGACCTTTGGCATAGGGCTGCAGGCGCGGCCGCTGCGGGCCGAAGGGTGTCTTGATGAAGGTCGCGTCGTCGCCGAGATAGGCACCGCGCAGATTGTCGGCAAATCGCAGCACGCGATCATGCGAGAAATCGTAACGCGTCCAGTCGCCGTCGAAGGCGAGCGGACCGATCAGCTCGGCATGCAGCGGCCGGCCGGCGCTGACGCCGATATTCAGCCGCCCGCGCGAGAGAACATCGACCGTCGCAAGGTCCTCGGCCAGCCGATACGGGCTTTCATAACCGATCGGAATGACTGCCGTTCCGAGCTCGATCCGACTGGTGCGCTGGGTGGCCGCCGCCAGAAAGGCGCTGGCGGACGAGATCCCCGGCTCCAGGTGACGCTGGCGGACCCAGGCGCTGTCGAAGCCAAGCGCCTCGCCATAGTGCAGTTGCTGGAGCGTCTGCTCCAATCCCGACAAGGGATCATCATCGGAATAGTTGCCGGGCGTGAGGAAGCCGATATGGCTGATGGATATATTGCCGCCGCTCATGACCTGCTTCCCGCAATCAATATTTCGGCAGGCCGGGCGGATTGGTCTCGGATGCCGGGAGAGCTTCCTCGGAAAGATGCCAGTGAGCGAGAATCCTCGCATAGGTGCCATCCTTGACCAGGCCATTGGTGGCGATAGTCAGCGCATCGGCGAGCCCGCTTCCCTTGCGGGTGGCGATGGCGACGTCCGATCGATCCGGCCAGCCGGCGCTCAGCGTGCCCACCCGCTTGATGTTCTTGTCACGCGCCGCGATGAAAACGAGCTGTGCGTGCGGCTGAACGATGACATCGGCGCGACCGGAACGCAGCGCAAGAAGGCTCGCCGCCTCGTCGTCATAATATTGCAGTTCGATCGGCTTCAGGCCCGCGGCGACGTCCTCTTCGCTCCACTTCACCAGGATACGCTCCTGGTTGGTGCCGGCGCCGACGATGATCCTCAGGCCCGCCGCATCCTTCGGCTCCTTGATCGAGGTGATGGGATTGTCAGATTTCACGAAGAAACCGTGCAGGCCCTGGCGATAGGTGGAGAAATCGAACTTCTCCTTGCGCTGCTCGGTCACGCCGACATTGGAGATGACGGCATCATATTTGCCCGATGTGAGCCCGAGCGGCCAGTCGATCCAGGCGACCGGCACGATCTCCAGCGTCAGGCCGAGGCTGTCGGCGATCGCATAGGCATAATCGGGATCGGCGCCGACCACGGTCTTGGCATCGGTGGCGTAAGTGGCAAGCGGCGGGCCGCCGGGACTGACAGCGATGGTGAACTTACCTGGCGTCACGAACTTGAAATCCTTGGGGATTGCAGTGATCGCCGCATTGTTCCTGGCTGCATGAAGCCTGCCCGGCTGCTGCGGGCTCAGGTCGAAATCATCGGCCGCATGGGCTGCACTGAGGCCAGTCAAGGCTGCCGTCAGCGCCGCGAAGAAAAAGCTGCGGATATCAAGAAAACTCGCCACGTTCGATATGTCTCCGTTTGCAGTGAAAGGCAGGGACGGGCCGGCTCGAATGGCCGCCCGTCCCATAAACATTACGAACCGCTCTTCGGCAGGCCGGGCGGGTTGGTCTGGGCCTTGTCGATCGCCTCGGGACCGAGATTCCAGGCGTCGAGGATCTTCTTGTAGGCGCCGCTGGCAATCAGGTCGTTGACGACATTGGTGACGGGCGCCGCCAGGCCGCTGCCCTTGCGCGTGGTGACGGCGATCTCGGCCGTGATCGGCCAGCCGCCGCTGACGGTGCCGACGAGTTTGGTCTTGCCGTTGATTCCCGCCGCATAGGCCTGGGTGGCGTTGACGCTGAAGACCGCATCGGCCCTGCCGGACTGCACGGCGAGGTCCTTCACCGCATCGTCGTCGTAATACTGCACCTCGATCGGCTTGAGGCCGGCCGCAACATTCCGCCGGTCCCATTCCAGCAGGATCTTCTCCTGATTGGTGCCGGCATCGGTGATGACCTTCAGGCCGGCAATGTCCTTTGGCTCCTTGATCGACGTGATCGGGTTGTCGGCCCTGACGTAGAAACCGAGCTCATCCTTGCGGTAGGTCGAGAAATCGAACTTTTCCTTGCGCTCTTCCGTGACAGTCACGTTCGAGATCACCGCGTCGAACTTGCCGGAGGTGAGCCCCAGCGGCCAGTCGGCCCAGGCAACGGAAACGAGGTTGAGCTTCAGGCCCAGACTGTCGGCGATCGCCTGCGCCAGATCGACGTCATAACCGATGACCGTCTTGGAATCGGAGGCATAGTCGTGCAGCGGCAGATTGCCGCTGGAACTGATGCCGACGGTGAAAACACCGTTCTCGACGAACTTGAAGTCCTTGATTTCAGCGATGCGTTTCTCGTTCTTTTCCACCCGCAGCCGGTTCGGCTGTTCGGGGCTGAGATCGAACTTCTGCTGCGCCTGAGCGGAACCGAAACCGATCGCGCCAATAGCGACGGCTCCCGCTATGAGAAGCCTTACCCTATCTGTAAATGCCATGCCCCTTCTCCATTTCGTCTTAAGGTTGTGGTTGTTGTCATACGACCGGAGCAGCCCGTCGCGGCCCGGCATTTCACCAGCGCTGTCCGCGCTAGAGAACCTTGGCGAGGAATTCGCGCGTTCGAGGATGCTCCGCTTGCGTGAAGATCCGGGCCGGCGGACCGGCCTCCAGAATGCGGCCACTTTCCATGAAAACAACCGTATCGGCGACTTCGCGGGCAAAGCCGATTTCGTGGGTAACGATGACGAGGGTCGTTCCGGTGCGGGCGAGCTCCTTGATGACGTCGAGCACCTCGCCGACGAGTTCCGGATCGAGTGCGGATGTCGGCTCGTCGAAAAGCAGAACCTTGGGGCGAAGCGCCAGCGCCCGGGCGATCGCCACACGCTGCTGCTGGCCGCCGGAGAGCTGGCGCGGATAGGCATTGATCTTGTCGCTGAGACCGACGCGTGCCAGCAGTTCCTGCGCCAGCTGCACGGCCTCCTCGCGGCCGACGCCGCGAACCTGGATCGGCGCTTCGATGAGGTTTTCGAGCACGGTCAGATGCGGGAAGAGATTGAAGCTCTGGAAGACCATGCCGATATCGGCGCGGCGTTTGAGGATCTCCTTCTCCTTGAGCTCATAGAGCGTGTCGCCCTTCCTGCTATAGCCGACGAAATCGCCGTCGATGGAGATGAAGCCGTCGTCGACACGCTCCAGATGATTGATTGATCGCAGCAGCGTCGACTTGCCCGAACCGGAGGGGCCAAGAATGGCGGTCACGCTGCCGGCCGGCAGGTTGAGCTCGACGTCGTCGAGCACCTTCAGCGAGCCGAAGCTCTTCGAGATGCCGTGAATGCGAACCGCACCGCCTGTCCGGAGCGCCCTCGCATCATGGAAACCAAGATTGCGTACTTTATCGGTCGTGCTATCGAGAACCGGCAGCGGGCGGCGGAAGCGTTGGAACAATGCCTGGAAAGGCAGCGGTGCCGGATTGCGCACGGCGCCCCGGGAGAAATAGCGCTCGATATAGTGCTGGGCGACCGAAAGCACGGTCATGATGATGAGATACCAGACCGTCGCGACCATCAGCAGCGGAATGACCTCGAGATTGCGGCGGTAGATCACCTGGACGGTGTAGAATAGCTCCGGCAGCGCCAGCACATAGACGACGGACGTGCTTTTCGCCAATCCGATGAGCTCGTTGAACCCGGTCGGCAGGATGGAGCGCATCGCCTGCGGCAGCACGATGCGGAAGGCCTGGCGACGGCGCGGCAGACCGAGCGCGGCGGCCGCCTCCAGCTGTCCATGATCGACGGAAAGAATGCCGCCGCGGACGATCTCGGCGAAGAAGGCCGATTGGTTGAGCGTGAGGCCGAGATAGGCAGCGGCGAAAGGCGTCAGCAACTGCACGGTGGGATAGTCGAACAAGACCGTGTCGGTGAACGGGACGCCGATCCTGATCGTTTCATAGAGATAGCCGAGATTGTTCAATATCAGCAGCAGCACGATTATCGGGATCGAGCGCAGCAGCCAGATATAGCCCCAGGAAAGACCCGATAGCAGCGGCGACCTGGAGACGCGGGCGAGCGCCAGGGCTGTTCCGAGGATGGAACCCGATATGGCGGCAAGCGCGGTCAGCAGCAGTGTCCGGCCGAGGCCGACGAGCACCGGCTCGGCGAAGAACCATTCGGCAAAGACGTTCCAACCCCAGCGCGGATTGGTGAAGGTGGAATAGAGCATGGCGACGATGACGACGGCCGCGAATAACGTGCCCGCCAACCGCTCGGGATGGCGCGCCGGCACGATGCGGTAACGGGAATAGTCCTGCTTCGGTTCTGCCGTCCTGCTGCCGGGCTCGATGCCCGCGAAATCCGTCGTCAGTGCCATTCTTGCTTCCCTTTTATAATTATCGTCGTGTCGATTTCAGAGATTTGCGCCGGCCACGCGCAGGCGCGGTTCGGCCGCCTCCGTTCCGAAGACCGGCGGAACGAGATGGGTGATGTCCTTCTCGAAGGGCAGGCTCTTGTAGATCTCGGGATCGGCTGAGGTGTCGAAGAGAGCGGTGTAGCCGTAGTTCAGATAGAGGCCGACAGCCTCGGGCTGGCGGAAACCGGTCGTCAGATAGATCCTCGTATAACCTTGCCGGCCAGCCTGACCTTCCAGCTCCACCAGCACCTTGCGGGCAAGGCCCTGGCGGCGCAGGTCCGAGCGTGTCCAGATGCGTTTGAACTCGGCCGTGCAATCGTCGTAATGCTTGAAAGCGCCCCCACCGATGGTTTCGCCATTGCGGATCAGCAGCAGAAAATTGCCGTGAGGCGGCGCGAAAGCTTCGGGGGGATAGCGATTCAATTCGGCTGCAGCGCCTTCGGCATTGAAATAGGTGCCGTAGCGGCTGTCATATTCGTGGATCAGCTCATCGATCAACGGCTTGGCGCGGGGATCGAGGGGGCTCGTATAGAAAAACGTATCGCTCATATCGTTCATCACCCGTTGTCTTCAGTGAGGAATGCTTCCGCGAGCCGGACCCAGTAGCGGGCGGCCGGCGCGATGATCGCGTCGTTGAAATCGTAATGGGCGCTGTGGAGGGGCGCACTGTCGCCGTTGCCCACGAAGAGGTAGCTGCCGGGATTGGCCTGCAGCATGAAGGCGAAATCCTCGCTTGCGGTTCTCGGGCGGAAATCCTTCTCGATCGCGGCGAGGCCGAGCGCGTCGTAAGCGACATCGCGGGCAAAGGCCGTTTCCTTGGCGTGGTTGACCAGCGCCGGAAAACCGAGCCGGTAGTTCACGTCCGCCTCGGCGCCGAAGCTTTCGGCCTGGGCGCGGGCAAGGGCCGGAATGCGCTCTTGCAGCAGCCGGCGAACCTCCTCGCTGAAGGCCCGCATGGTGAGTTTCATCTCGACGCTCTCGGGGATGACATTCGAGGCGGAGCCGGCATGGATCGAGCCGACGGTGGCGACCGCCATATCCTGTGGATCGACATTGCGGGAGACGACGCTCTGCAATGCGGTGATGAAGGAAGCCGAAGCCAGCACCGGATCGACGGCGCGGTGCGGCTCGGCGCCGTGGCCGCCCTTACCAACGATCCTGATGGAGGCCTGGTCGACAGACGCCATGGCCGGACCGGTGACGAAGCCGAACTGGCCCGCCGGCACGCCCGGCCAGTTGTGCAGGCCGAAGACTGCATCGACGGGAAAGCGCTCGAATAGACCTTCCGAGATCATCTTGCGCGCGCCGGCGCCGATTTCCTCGGCGGGCTGGAAGATCAGCCTGAGCGTGCCGCTGAAATTGCCGCTTTCGGCGAGATAACGGGCGGCGGCAAGCAGGATCGCGGTATGCCCGTCATGGCCGCAGGCATGCATGACGCCGGGATTGCTGCTGGCATAGGCAAGGTCGCTCGCCTCCTCGATCGGCAGCGCGTCTATGTCGGCGCGGATACCGATCCGTTTCCGGCCTTCGCCGCGTCTGAGGGTGGCGACGATGCCGGTGCCGGCAATGCCCGTCGCCACCTCATAGCCCCAGGAGGAAAGGCGGGACGCCACTAGCTTGCTGGTCCTGAGTTCCTGGAAGGCCAGCTCAGGATATTGGTGCAGGTCGCGGCGAAGCGCGATGATCTCATCGAGATAGGCGGCGATGCCCTTCTCGATCGGATCGTTGCTGCGCGGGTTCTGAGCGATGGTGTCCATGGCGGTTCGCTCGGCGCCTCAGGCGCCGACAGCCCTTCCCTGCTCGACCTGATCGGCGCCGGCCGCATGCCGGCTTTCCCGGAAGGGAAGGCCCAGATGATCGCGCAGCGTCTCGCCCTTGAGGACCGGATCGAAATAGCCGCGCGCGGTCAGGATCGGCAGGACGTGCTCGGCGAAGTCGTCGAAGCCTTCGGCGATGACGGGGAAGCCGAGAATGAAGCCATCGGCGGCGCCATGATCAACCCAGCGGATGATCTCGTCGGCAATATGCTCCGCCGTGCCGATGAAGGCGGTGCGCGGCGTCGCGGAATCGAGCGCGACCTGGCGAAGTGTCAGCCCCTTCTCGCGCGCCGTCCTCTTGATGCGGTCGGTGGTGGCGCGGAAATTGTTCCTGCCGATATCGCCAATGTCAGGGAAAGGCGCATCGAGCGGGTAGACGCCGAAATCATGATGATCGAAGAAGCGGCCGAGATAGAGGAGCGCCTCCTCGATCGTGACGAGATTGCGGATCGCCTGATACTTGGCTTCCGCTTCCTCAGCCGTTTTGCCGACGATCGGGCCGATGCCCGGATAAACGCCGACTTCCGCGGCTGGCCGCCCGTGAGCAATGACGCTATCCTTGAGCTGACGATAGAAGCCTCGCGCCTCTTCGAACGGCCCGCCATTGGTGAAGACGGCGTCGGCATGCTTGCCGGCAAGCCTGATGCCGGAGTCCGAAGCGCCCGCCTGGAAGACCACCGGCTGACCCTGCCTCGATCGGCCGATATTGAGCGGTCCCTCGATACGGAAGAAGCGGCCTTTATGGTTGAGGCGATGCATCTTCGCTTTGTCGACAAAAACGCCGGTCTCGCGATTGCGCACGAAAGCGTCATCGTCCCAGGAATCCCAGAGACCCTTGATTGCGTCGATATAATCCTCAGCAATCTCGTAGCGCAGCTCGTGCTCGGGATGTTCACGGCTGTAATTTCGCCCCGAACCCTCGAGCGGCGAGGTCACCGCATTCCACCCTGCCCTGCCGCCGCTGATGAGATCGATCGTGGCAAACTGGCGGGCAATGGTGAAAGGATCGCTGTAGGAAGTCGAGACCGTGCCGACGAGGCCGATCTTCGAGGTTGAAGCCGCCAGCGCCGAGAGAATGGCGATCGGCTCGAACCGGTTGAGGAAATGCGGGATCGACTGCTCGTTGATATAAAGCCCGTCCGCGACAAAGGCGAAAGCGATGCCGGCCGCCTCCGCCTTGCGCGCCGTCGTCACGAAGAAATCGAAATTGACGCTGGCATCGGCCGGTCCGCTCGGATGTTTCCAGGCATTCATATGGCCGCCGGGACCTTGCAGCATGATGCCGAATGTGACGTGTTTCTGAGCCATGGGATCGATCCTCCTTGGAAAGGTCAGGCGACGAGGGAAAGGCGCTCGGCGGCGAGCAGCTCGATGGAGGCAAGGCGGTCGGCGGTTGAAAGCGCCGGCGTGTCGAGCACGAATTCCTTGACGCCGTGGCGGCGGTGGAGCTCGTCCAGTTCCTTGCGGATCTGCTTTGCAGTGCCGTGCAGCACGCTCGGCACCTTCTCCTCGATGCGGTAATCGGTGACGCCGGCCTGCCGGGCAAATTCGGCTGCCTGCTCTTCGCTGCCGACGTTGACGGTCTGACCGTCCGGCAGGAACACCTTGACGATCCTAAGCTTACCGACACGCTCACGGGCATACTCCTCGCTTTCGGCGGCGAAGGCCGCGAGTGCCAGGCTGGGACGCTTGCCGCCCGAGGCCCGTTCATAGGCTTCGAAGGTCTTGCTCAGATTGTCGGGATCGCCATTCAGATGGCCGGCGAAGACGAGCTCCCACCCCTTCTCGGCCGCCAGTTCGGCGCTCTCGACGCTGGCGCCGAGCAAGAAACGCTCCGGAGCCGTCGGCGGGAAAGGAGTCGCCTGGGCACCGTCGTAATTAGGATCGGCCGCGAGATAGGTGTTGAGATCGGAAAGCTGGCTCGCAAAATCCGGCTTCCTCACCGGATCGACGGCAAGTTGCAAGGCGCGCGTCGACAGCGGAAAGCCGCCCGGCGCCTTGCCGACGCCGAGGTCGACGCGGCCCGGCGCAAGCGATGCCAGGAGATTGAAGGTCTCGGCAACCTTGTAGGCGCTGTAGTGCTGCAGCATGACGCCGCCGGAGCCGACCCGGATCCTCGATGTCTTGGCGAGAAGATAGGCTATCAGCGCCTCCGGCGCGGAACTCGCCAGGTTGGACATGTTGTGATGTTCGGCGACCCAGAAACGGTGATAACCGAGTTCCTCGGCCCGGGCGGCAATCTTTACCGTCGCCCGCAACGCGTCGGCGGCGGAGAGGCCCTGTTCGATCGGGCTTTTGTCGAGAAGGCTGAGGAGGTAGGTCATGGCGCCACGATCCGCTCAGTGGTTGCAATATTTAATCTATAAAATCAGTAGACAAATATCATGATAAGAAATGACATTCTCTTTCGCGGACAATGAGAGGAAAAAAGCAGCCGCAGCTGCGACGGAAATTCAGATGCCGGGAATGCGGGCGGGCATGCGCATGGATCTTTCAATCGACCATTTAATGATCTATATTCTGGTCAACATGGAGTAGCCGCATGAAGCTGTCAGAACAGGTCAAGCCGATCAGCTATCTCAAGGCACATGCGCCCGAGATCATCCGGACGCTGAAGGACAATCCGCAGCCCGTCGTCATTACCCTTCACGGCGAGGCAAAGGCGATCCTTCAGGATGTCGGCCAATATGAAGAAACGCAGGAAACGCTGGCGCTGCTGAAGGTGCTGGCGCTCACCAATCGACAGGTCGAGGAAGGCAAGCTGCGTCCTGCATCGGAATCCTTCGCGCGCATCCGCAAACATCTGGCCGACGACCAGTCCTGATGCGCTATCGTGTTCTTCTTGCCGAGGACGCGGAACGCGACGTCGAGGATCTCTATCGTTTCATTGCCGCCCGCGACGGCGCCGAGACGGCAGAGCGCATCCTGACGGAAATCGAAAGCGCCTGCGCCGATCTCGAAGAATTCCCGGCCCGCGGAAATATTCCGAAGGAACTGGCCAGCATCGGTATCTCCGAATACCGCGAACTGCACCATAAGCCCTGGCGCATGATCTACCGTATCATCGGCACCGACGTCGTCGTCTACTGCGTGGCGGACGGCCGTCGCGACATGCAGGCCTTCCTGGAACGAAGGCTGATCCGCTAAAGCGCGTCGCGATCTTTCAGATTCGCTCCCTACGCTTTAGCTCTTTGTTTTTACGCATGTCGTTGCCGCAAAACCGCTGCACACT